>NZ_LNNH01000012.1:238756-393119 GCF_001542915.1 Peribacillus simplex
GCGGGTGTTCGAGACTCCTGCGGGAAAAGCGCGTCTAGGGGAGACCCCGCAGGCAAAGCCGAGGAGGCTCCCCGACCGCCCGCGGAAAGCGAGTGCCTGGAGTGGAAATCAACGTCTAAATTGTACAGGCCATAAAAATAGACAAACTCGATTTCATCGAGTTTGTCTACAGTCTGAAGCGACTGTTCCCATTAGGAACAGTCGCTATTGCTGATTACATTTTTTCCGGTGCTGAAACGCCGATTATAGCCAATGCGTTCTTTAAAGTGATTTGAACGGATTTGACCAGTCCAAGGCGCGCTTGACTTCGTTCCATTTTCTCCACATCCAGAACCTTATCTGCATTGTAGAAGCTATGGAAAGTGGAAGCTAGGTCGAAGATATAATTCGTCATGCGGTGAGGCATCCGTTTTTCGGCTGCTTCAGCAATCGCCTGAGGAAACTCGCCCAGTTTTTTCAACAGCTCGACCTCTTTTTCAGTGGAAAGGGCAGAAAAATCAGTGATTCCTTCATAGCTGACTCCTTGCTCCACACCTTGGCGCAAAATACTTGATATCCGGGCATGTGCATATTGTGCATAATAAACCGGGTTATCATTGGATTGCGATACGGCAAGATCCAAATCAAAATCCATATGCGTATCGGCACTTCTCATCGCAAAGAAATAACGTGTTGCATCAAGGCCAACCTCATCAATAAGATCACGCATCGTGACGGCTTTACCCGTACGCTTGCTCATTTTCATTTTCTCGCCATCTTTATACAGATGTACGAGCTGGATGATTTCCACTTCAAGCTGCTCGCGTTTGTAGCCTAAAGCTTCAATCGCCGCTTTCATACGAGGGATATATCCGTGGTGGTCGGCACCCCATATGTTGATCAATGTTTCGAAGCCACGCTCCAGTTTATTACGGTGATAGGCAATATCCGGTGTCAAATAGGTATAAGACCCGTCTTGTTTGATGAGCACGCGGTCTTTATCATCACCCAATTCCGTTGAACGGAACCATGTTGCCCCATCTTGCTCATAGACATGGCCCCTTTCCCTCAATACATTGAGCGCTTCGTCAATTTTGCCATCTTGATAAAGGGACGTCTCGGAGTACCATACATCGAATCCGACACGGAAATTGCCCAAGTCCGTTTTCAGTTTTTCCATCTCACATTTCAAGCCGTATTCACGGAAGAAATCAAAACGCACTTTTTCATCGGCATTTACGAATTTATCGCCATATTCTTCGGCAAGCTTTTTACCGAAGCCCTTGATATCCTCACCGTGATAACCGCCCTCCGGCATTTCCTTTTCAAGACCAAGCGCTTGGAAATAACGTGCTTCTATCGAAATGGCCAAATTATTGATTTGGTTACCTGCATCATTGATATAATATTCACGTGAAACATCATAGCCTGCTTTGGAAAGGACATTGCATAACGTATCGCCTACTGCTGCACCGCGCGCATGACCGAGGTGAAGATCACCTGTCGGGTTTGCGGAAACGAATTCCACCTGGATTTTTTCACCTTTTCCAAAATCGCTTTCCCCATATGACCCATCGGCTTTCAATATGGCAGGGATCAATTCGGTCAAATATGAATTATTCATGTAGAAGTTTATAAAACCTGGCCCTGCAATTTCAATTTTTTCAATGGAAGCCTTTGAGTTATCGAAGTTTTCAATGATCGCTTCAGCAATCATTTTTGGCGCTTTCTTCGCAATCTTCGTTAATTGCATCGCCATATTCGTCGAATAATCTCCGTGCGACTTTTCCCTTGGCAGTTCCAATACTACATTCGGAATCTGTTCTTCTGCTGCCAGGCCTGCCTTGATAACCGCAGCCTTAATTTCTTCTTTCAGTTTTTCCTGTACCTCATTAACTATATTCATGTGCTATGCTTCCTCCTTGTAGGAAATCGTCATTTCATATTGACCGGGTTCGCTTCCCTGCATATGTAATGTATATTTAAGGACAAGTTTCCCTTGTTTGGCCTGCTCATCCCATTGATGATCGATTTTTTTCGTGGTCGTCCGTAGTCCCAACCTGCCATATATACTTTCATAATGTCCATTTGTCGCTTCCTGCAAGCGGAAAAGCTGCCTCATTTTAATGGCACCGTTCCTTAGCAGGATCGTTTCATCCATTTTATGCTTGATGGTCGTTTGTATTTGACCAGTTTCATTTTCTTCTTTATATTGCAAATACAAATCGGCACCCTTGTACATTTTTGTACCAAATGTGACCAGCTCATACGTGTCCGTTTCAGCGCCATGCTTGATTTTTGTTTGCAAGGTCACTCTAATGGCATGCTTATCTATATCATGAAGAGTCAACTCAACACTTCCTTCATCACGTCGTCCTTAACTTCATAAGTATAAATATTCTTCAAGGAAGTTTCAACTTGCATCGGAAAATAAAGTGCAAATCCAGAAAGGGATAGAAGGAAATAGCCTGGAAAGTGATTTTCAGTGAAAGTTTTCTTTTGGGTTTGGAAATGCACCCTATGGAAAAGACACTTTTTTTAAAAACAAGGGAGAGAATTAGTAAGAATTTGACCGACAGTTCCTTTCTACTTCATCCGAACAAAACTATCTCTAATTTCCCACAGTTTTGGTAATTTCAAATTCAATCGCTTCATTGCACCGCGGGCGGTCCGGGAGCCTCCTCGGCTTTCAGCCCGCGGGTTCTCCCGTGTCTCGTATTTACCATAAGAGTCTCGCTGCTTTCCGTTTCATTTCACGTTGCGTGAAAATGAAGATGACATCCAGATTGTCCACATGTAGCTGAAGAGAAACGGTACTAAAAGCGTGTGAAAAGCGCGATTTTTATGAGAAACCTCCTCAAATAAGTAGCAAAGCCCAAACTCGCGAGTAAATGCGCCAAATTTACGAATAAAAGCACGAAATTCACGAATAAAACTGCCAAACTCACGAATAAAGTGGCAAAATTCGCGAGTAAAGCTCCGAAATGGTGAAAGAAAGCAGTGATTATACGGGGAACCCGGGTTAAAAACGTGAGTAACGCAAGAAATACAATAGAAACGGCCCCAATTGCGTGTGAAAAGGGTAAATTATACGGAACCCCGCTTTAAATTCAATGCAAAGCACAAACTGACGAGTAACTGTACCTTAGACCGTTTCAATCCACTGCAGGCGATCGCGCTTATCCAGAGGGCGGCGGTCCGAGCCTACTCGGCTCTCAGCCTGCAGGGTCTCCCGTGATTCGCATGTTCCGCAAATTTCTCCAACACTGCGGACATTTTGCACTCTACTCATAAACAAAAGTACCCTACAGGATAGACTTTTTTCAACGTGTCCATTCCATAGGGTACTTTTTATTAAAGTTCGATCCTTAGCCTTTTTGAACCCAGCCTAAAATCATTTCGCGTATCAGCTTGCTTGCCGTGTTCGCCGTTTGCTCGGATGGATCATAAATCGGTGCAACTTCCACTAAATCACAGCCGACGACATTAATTTCAGAACGAGCTATCTCATGTATCGAAGCCAAAAGCTCTTTGGAAGTGATGCCGCCGCAGTCTACCGTGCCTGTTCCAGGCGCATGTGCAGGGTCCAGGACATCGATGTCAATCGTTACATAGACGGGACGCCCTGCCAGCTGTGGCAATACTTCTTTCAGCGGCTCCAGAACCTCAAATTTAGAGATGTGCATGCCATTTTCCTTTGCCCATTGGAACTCTTCCTTCAAACCGGAGCGAATGCCGAATGAGTATACATTCTTCGGACCGATAAGCTCTGCGGATTTACGAATGATCGAGGCATGGGAAAGCGGTTCCCCCTCATAATCCTCACGTAAATCTGTGTGGGCATCCATATGGATGATGGCCATGTCAGGATACTTTTTGTACATGGCTTTTATGACAGGCCATGTGACGAGGTGCTCCCCGCCCATCCCCAATGGGAATTTACCGGCATCCAACACACCGTCGACAAATTCTTCAATCATATCGATGCTGCGCTGCGGGTTGCCGAAAGGCAATGGGATATCGCCCGCATCGTAGAATTTCACTTCTTCCAATTCACGATCCAAGTACGGGCTGTACTCCTCCAAACCGATCGAAACCTCGCGGATCCTGGTCGGGCCAAAGCGGGAACCCGGACGGAAGCTTACTGTCCAGTCCATTGGCATGCCGTAAAGCACAGCTTCCGATTCCTCGAAATCGGGATGGCTTTTAATGAATACATTGCCTGAATAGGCTTCCTCGAATCTCATGGTCGACGCCTCCTTATTTCACTAAGTCTTGAACGAATTTAGGCAGAACGAAAGCTGCTTGATGAAGTTCTTTTGTATAATATTTCGTTTCGATTTCATGGAAGCGTTCTTCCGCAACTTCCAATGGATTATATTTTTTCGATCCGATCGTAAACGCCCAAAGGCCGCTCGGATACGTCGGGATATTCGCTAAGTAAAGGCTGGTGATCGGGAATATTTCTTTTACATCACGTTGTACATCACGGATTAGATCGGCTTTGAACCAAGGATTATCTGATTGTGCCACAAATATCCCATCTTCTTTCAACGCTTTGGAAATTCCCGCGTAAAAACCTTTCGTGAATAAATTGACAGCAGGTCCGACCGGTTCAGTCGAATCAACCATGATCACGTCATATTCATTTTCACTTTTGGCGATGTGCATGAAGCCATCCCCCACTTGTACGTCCACACGTGGGTCTTCAAGCATGCCGGCAATCTCAGGCAAGAACTTCTTCGAGTATTCGATGACTTTCCCATCGATATCCACCAGCGTGGCTTTTTTTACGCTTGGGTGTTTAAGGATTTCACGGATAACGCCTCCGTCCCCTCCGCCTACAACCAAAACGTTTTCTGGATTAGGATGAGTGAATAAAGGAACATGGGCTACCATTTCATGGTAAACGAATTCATCGCGCTGTGAAGTCATGACCATGTCATCCAACAATAGCATATTGCCCCACTCTTCCGTTTCAATCATATCCAGCTTTTGAAACTCAGTTTGCTCCGTATGTAAAGTACGATTCACTTTCATCGTAATACCAAAATTCTCTGTTTGTTTTTCAGTAAACCAAATGCTCATTTATTAACGCTCCTTTTCCATTTCATATTGTCAGTCACCTAATAGGTTCCCCAAATTCGGTATAGTCATTAGCTAGAAAAATTATAGACGAATCTAGCAGAATTGCAAGATAAATTTCCTAATTGCCTTTCTTATGTTTAAAAAATTCTTTTTTTTCCATAATAGTAATAGATACTAGATTCAAGAGAGGTGAAAGCAATGGAATTGATTCCAAGCGAACGATTTAAAAGGACGACCAAATATGTACGGGCCATCATTATCCTTGCCACAATCGGGCTCATCATACTCTTTGTATTGCTTCTCTCTTTACTGATTTATGCCAAAATATTAGGTCCGCCGCCTTTGGTCGTGCCGCAATCCACCCTCTATTATAGCAATGATGGAAATGTGATCGGTGAAACGGATAATGGCCAGAAACGCTATTGGGCCGGAATGGATGCCATTTCACCCCAGCTCATCCAAGCAACTGTCGCTGTTGAGGACCGCCAATTCTACACGCATAATGGTTTTGATATAAAGCGGATCGGCGGAGCCATTCTTGCGGATATACAGGCCATGTCCAAGGTCCAGGGTGCCAGCACCATTACCCAGCAATATGCACGGAACCTGTTTCTCGGTCATGATAAAACGTGGTCACGCAAGTTCAATGAGGCTTTTTATACAATACGCCTGGAGATGAACTATTCCAAAAAGGAAATCCTTGAAGGCTATTTAAATACGATTTACTATGGCCATGGCGCATATGGAGCCCAGGCCGCGAGCCAGTATTACTTTGGCAAGGATGCCTTGGATCTTACGCTCGCAGAGGCCAGCATGCTGGCCGGGATACCGAAAGGGCCCTCTAATTATTCTCCATTGGATGACCTTGAAAAAGCGAAATCCAGGCAGAAGGTTGTCCTGCAGGCCATGAAAAACAAAAGCTACATTTCAGAAAGAAAAATCACCGAAGCCCTGCAAGACCCTCTGACATTAAAAGGCGAGCATGGAACGGTCACCAATAAAACCGCTCCCTATTTTCAGGATGCGGTCAAGCAAGCTTTGAAATCCCAGCTTCATTTGGATGACAGGACGATCGAGCTCGGCGGCCTGAAGGTATTTACCACACTCGACGAATCCCAGCAGGCTGTCGCCGAAGATGTTGTTTCCACTACCATACCCGATTCTTCAGGCATACAAGCCTCGATCGTGGCAATGGATCCGGCTACTGGGGAAGTCCGGGCATTGGTCGGCGGGAAGGATTATGCGGAGTCACCGTTCAACAGGGCCACACAGGCCGTCCGCCAGCCTGGCTCCACCATGAAGCCACTGCTTTATTATTCGGCGCTGGAGAATGGCTTCACACCGTCGACCACCTTAAAAAGCGAGACGACCACCTTTACGTTCGACGATGGTCACTCCTCCTATACACCGCATAATTACAACCATCAATATGCGGAAGGAGAAATCACGATGGCCCAGGCCATTGCTCTTTCAGATAATATTTTCGCCGTAAAAACACACTTGTTCCTAGGAGAACAAACCTTGGCCGATACGGCGCGCCGCTTTGGCATAACCGCAAAAATGGCTGCCGTGCCATCGCTGGCACTCGGCACCTCTGGTGTACGGGCGATAGAAATGGTCAATGCATACAGCATTCTCGCTAACGGCGGCAAGAAGGTGAAGCCCGTATTCATCAAAAAGGTTGAAAACCAAAAAGGGGAAGTCATCTATGCACAAAATAAGAAACCGGAACAAATTCTCGATGCGGATAAAGCGTTCGTCATGACACAGATGCTAACCGGGGTTTTCGATGAAACCTTAAATGGCTATACGAAAGTGACCGGCAGCACCATCAGCTCCGAACTGACCCGCCCGTATGCAGGTAAATCAGGGTCCACCCCGACAGATAGCTGGATGATCGGATACACGCCTGAACTTGTGGCAGGGGTCTGGACTGGCTACGATCAAGGTAAAAAAATCGAGAATCCTGCTGAAAAAGGCTATGCAAAAAAAATATGGGCGGCCTATATGGAAAAGGGCCTGCAGGGAACACCGGCCAAACCGTTCAAGGAAACGAAAAACGTCATCGGAGTCAACGTGAATCCTGCAAGCGGTAAATTGGCAACAAAGGATTGCCCTGTCTCTAGATTGACTTATTATGTGAAAGGTACAGAACCTATCGAATACTGTGCCGAGCATTTTAAAGGCGAAAAACCTGTGCAGGTTCCAGATGAAGCCGAGCAAAAAAAGACCCCCTGGTACAAAAAGGTCCTGAAGCCTTGGCAATAACGAAAAAACCCGAAACCGCAAGCGGCTTCGGGTTTTTTCTGTCCTAGTTCCACAGTGTCTAAACTGCTGTCTTTAAGTTTACTGATTTTATCCGTTTCCTACAAGTGCAATTTTCACTAAACTTCATAATTCAGCATGAAAATCACAATTATACCGTCAATGATTCCTTGAGCTTCACTGAAGAACGCTCCCACATTCCCGCATCATGGTTTTTCAGGAAGTCTGCCAGTACACGCTTTGATTTATCATCCATGTCCTCGACGATGATATGACGTTTAAGCGACTTATCCATCCGGTTAACATGCTCCGGAAGGGATTTGTAGCCGCGTCTGATGGAACGGTCGACCAACATTTCACAGGCAGTCACACCTGCATATTGAGGGCCGTTTTGAGTCGCTTCGATCGTCACCCAAACAAGCCAGTACGGCTTTGCATTCGGGACCTCTTCTTTGGTTTTCAGGAATTTGATCCCCTTTTCCACGACACTTCTGGCGTGCATCGCACCGATATCCACCTCGGCTTCCCCTGCATCGACATCGATGATGACCGGTGAAATGTTATCGAGCGTCAAAACCCCAGCCCCGTATCCGCCATGCCCCTCAGTAGGATCATTTTTGATGATATTGAAGCCTACCTTTTTCTTCGGTTGTTCTTCCATGTTTCATATCCCCCTTTATGGTTTGTCATTTCTTATTTGTTAAAAAAATAATAGTGAAAAAAATTGACTCAAACTGCTTCCTACAAATTTAATACCCGTATCCATAATCGGTCTAATTGTATAGTTGCTAAGCGGCGTAATGATCAAAATCAAAAAAATCAGCGACCCATACTGCTCATACTGGGTCATCTTTGCCCGCAAATCCGCTGAAACAAGATCCTGTATGATCCGATAACCATCGAGCGGCGGCAGCGGGATCAGATTGAATACAAATAAAAGGACGTTCAAATTTATGAGCACATTCAGGAAGGGCTGGACGAAAAAAGGTAAATCAGGTCCAGCTCCTGCTGCAAGCAACCCGTAAAAAATCAAATAACCCAAAATGGCAACGATCAAGTTACTGAACGGACCCGCAAAAGAGACGAGCACTCCGGCCAGCTTTGGATTCTTGAAATGAAAACGATTGACCGGGACAGGCCTTGCCCAGCCAAACCCGGCGATCAGTATCAGCAAAGTCCCGATCGGATCCAAATGGGATATCGGATTCAACGTCACTCGCCCTTCATTCTTTGCAGTCGGGTCACCGAACTTATAGGCGACATACGCATGTGAAAATTCATGAACCGTAAATGCGATCAACAATGACACAATGACATATGGAAGTTGTTCCAAATCATAAGCCAAAAACCGTTCTAATTGATCCAATAGCTTCTCCCCCAATATATATTACCGTTAGTATACATCAAAAGACCAAGAAGTGAAAAAAACTCTGACTTCCGTGTCTTGCAATTCTTTTTTCATTGTGAAACACTACAAGATAAGAACGAAAGGGGGGATCATGATGCCATATGTAACAGTCAAAATGCTTGAAGGCCGTACGGACGAACAAAAAAAAGCTCTAGTCGAGAAGGTGACCGCCGCGGTTACGGAAACAACCGGAGCACCAGCGGAAGCCGTGACGATTTTCATTGAAGAAATGTCAAAAAACCACTTGGCAGTAGCCGGTGTCCGTAAAAGCGACCTATGAGTTTTTACATAACGGGGAAAGCTAAGTCATTCATTTAAAATGTACCCTGCAGGATGGACCCTTAAAAAAGATCCATCCTGCAGGGCACTTTTGTTTAAAATGGGGAAAATCACGTCGATTGAACGAGTTAATATTTGAACGATGTTTCTTTGCTGGTCTGTTCATGCATAAAAGGCAGATAGAGTTACCATTGTACTTTATCCGTTTCATCACTGCAGGCGATCCCGTGATCTCTCCTCACATGCGGTAAAGCCCCTTTGCCTGCAGTGTTGACAAAGCGGTGAATTTAAATCTATGAAGAATCGGCCAAGGACGCCTTCCATAATGACTTACATCGGCTTTAATCATTCCATTTAGAGGTTTCACTCTACCAACCACATCTCGTCGGTGAAGAAAATGAAAAGGGGTCAATCCATGTCACACCAAGGTAAAACTGCCGGGATATGCCCCCATAAGTTTCACGCCTTATTCATGCAATGGAACCTAAAAAAGATGCCGCCTGCAAAATACAGACAGCCTCCCCTTCATGGTGCCTAGCTTTTTTTGCCTTTTACAAAAGGCAGCTCAATTCGGCTTAGCTTTTGTTTTTAGCTGATCAATATATGCATATGCTTCATCAATTTCTTCAGGTGTGTATTTTTGTTTGCTTTTCAGTGTGAATACCTTCTCGGTGACTTCCTCTTTTTCAAGCGTGTCGAAATATAACACCGTTGAAACCAGCTCCAAGAATCGGGCATTCTGCTCATTCATATCATGTAAGCATGCCTCGAGGGCAGGCATCTCCACTTCCTGTATGGATAGGAAATCCTGGCCCGCATCCGTTATGGAATAGCAATATTGATAATAGCCTGCCTTTTTTTCCCTTACCTCATTCAAGTAGCCCATCTCGCAAAGCTCTTCAATCCGTAAGGTCAGCTCCTCCGAATACGGTCCATAAAAATGAAATTGAAACTTCTCGTGGAACGGAAATGAAAGCTTTTTCGCGATATACACGATTTTTTGTAATTTTTTCCGCCCTGAGATTTCACCGGCAGTAGAAATTGCATTGATAATATTTGCATGATCCTTAAACAAGGCTCGTCACTCCTCACCATAAATGTACCACTTCAATCCGATAGCTCCAAAAGCTCACGGATCTGTTTTTTTAAATTTTTCTTCGTCGATTCATCACGCAATATATCTGCTGGATAGTACAGCTTATGATCCGTTCTTCTTTTGCCTGATATGGCGTCGACGATTTCGGATTCACGCGACAATTCACGAATTTCGCCATTATTTTTCAGCAAGTGAATCGGCAGTCTTTCCTCTTCCTCACCAGGACGGTAAAAATCATACGGCAGATCTGAAGAAGAATCGACGACGAGATAATAATCCGGATCGATCCCTGCCTTTTTGAAAAGCGTCCTTAATTCCATCAATCTGTTCATCTGATTGTTCGAAGGATGGAATTCCACATATTTAAATAGTTTCCGGTTAACGAAGCGCGTGCATAAATCTTTTAAAATCGCATCGTTCTCCTCTTCCCAAGCCTCGAAGTAATAGAGCATCACCGCTTCATCCATTTTCAAGTAGTCAGCCAAGGTCACTTCCCCCTTGAACAATGAATAAAAATGATGCGGTTCCTGAGCAAATTCATAACCCGCTTCGTATAAATGCTTTGCTCTATGTAAGATCTTAGTGAGAATGACCTCTGCACTTCTCGTGACCGGATGGAAATAAACCTGCCAATACATTTGGTAGCGGCTCATGATATAATCTTCCACTGCATGCATCCCGCTTTGCTTGATCACGGCATGCTCTTCCCTCGGCCTCATGACCCGAAGCAGCCTTTCCATATCGAAGTGTCCATAGCTCACGCCGGTAAAGTAGGCATCACGCTGTAAATAGTCCATTCTATCAGCATCGATCTGACTGGAAATCAGGCTGACTACTAATTTGCCTTTATAGGTTTTTGCGATGACCTCAGCCACTTTTTTAGGAAAATCACGGCCTACCCTAAGGAGGATCTTATTCACTTCCGTGTCACCGACGATTATCTGCTGGGTGAATTGCTCATGGTCGAGGTCGAATACCTTTTCAAAAGAATGAGAGAAAGGTCCATGACCCAAATCATGCAGCAGGGCCGCGCACAATGATAGTAAACGTTCCTCCGGCTTCCATTCCGGCCTTCCCTCGAAGACATCATCGACGATCCTCCGGACAATCTCATAAACTCCAAGCGAATGGCTGAGCCGGCTATGCTCCGCACCATGAAAGGTCAAATACGTCGTTCCCAGCTGTTTGATCCTTCTAAGGCGCTGGAATTCCTTCGTTCCGATCAGATCCCATATAACCCGGTCACGAACATGTATATATCGGTGCACCGGGTCCTTGAATACTTTTTCTTCTTGTAATTTCTCGCGGGAATATTCCATGAACTACCCTCTTTTTTCATAGTCTCGATGCATCCATTATATCGCGTTTTGACAAAAAACCCTAACTATCCCCTTGCTAGCAAGCGGGGGCATTCTGTAAGAAAACGGAAGATTCCATTTGGTTTTGCCCCAAAAATAAGGAAATAAAAAATCACCGCAGTTTGTTTCAATCCGGGTGATGTCAGCCTGTTCATTTTATTAAAAAAGCAATCCTGCATGGATCCTACTTTAGTTTTTTATTGATTTTATCTAGTAACTCGTCTTCTGTCGGTGCAGCAACCGGACGGTTATTGACAAAGGCAAATGATTTCTTTCTGCCTGGACCGCAATAGGATTGGCAGCCCACTTCAATTTTCGCGTCGGGATCAAGCTTTTCAAGACGGGGGATCAACGTCTTAATATTCACCGCCAAGCAATCATCGCACACCCTGAATTCATTGGACATCCTCCGGTCACCATCCTTCCCATAACAAACTATTTATTCATCCAATTATATGGCTAAAAGGTATTTTACCGCTTCTACCTATGAATATCAAGTGGACTTGATGAGCGAAAAGGATGGGAAAAGACGTAATCAGTCAAAAAACTAGTATCCTTTCAACCTTTTTGTATAAAAAATCCAGAATTTGTCCAAAATGCTAGTAGAACACAGCTTAAATCATGGCCACACGATCTTTTATATAGTTATTCATTTGAAAAGTTACCAGAAAGGGAGTATGTAGAAATGAAGGTTCGTCAAGACGCATGGACAGAAGAAGATGATTTGCTTTTGGCAGAAACGGTATTGCGCCATGTGCGGGAAGGAAGCACTCAGCTGAATGCATTTGAAGAAGTAGGAGATAAGCTGAATCGCACCTCTGCCGCCTGCGGATTCCGCTGGAATGCGGTGGTCCGCCATAATTATGATAAAGCGCTATCCCTTGCCAAGAAACAGCGGAAGCAGCGGCAAAGGATCCTTGGAAAGGATCAAGCAGCGAAAAAACGGCTTCTTTATACACCGCCTACCCCTACCATATCCGACATAATGGTTCCCCAAGTGCAAGAAGAGGAGCTAGAGTTGGAAATGGAAGCCGATGCTAGCAGTTATGAGGCTGCTGAAGAATTCGTGGTGGCCGAAGCCTTGGCGCCTAGGGTCCACAATGCGCCAGTATCCACGGAAAGGGCCCTGAACCTCGATACCGTCATCGCCTACCTTGAATCTATGAATGGGCGTACGCTTCAGGCAGAAGTATTAAAAACCGAAAATGAAAGATTGAAGCTTGAAATCAAGGGTCTGAAAAAACGAAATGAAGAGCTCGAGAATAAAATCAGCCATCTCGAACAAAATAGTGGCTTGATGCAGGAAGATTATGAGACTTTGATGAATATCATGAATCGGGCAAGAAAACTCGTTTTGTTAGAGGAAGAGGAGCGCCCGGCAACGAAATTCAAAATGGATCGGAATGGAAATTTGGAAAAAATGGCTGAATGATGAAATAATGTGGAGCGCATGTTTGCCCGACCACATGAGGATGGCCGATACTAAATAAATCGATCGGAAAAGGAGTCTGGAGTAAGGCTCTTTTTCTCCTTATCCAAGTTTCAGTGAATGATAAAATCGTATGAAGTGAACAAAGCCGTTCCTGAACTTACAGGGACGGCTTTCAACATTCAAACATTCAATGAAGCAAATACTTTGTCATTCCGCTCCAACACTCTTGTCAAGTAGGCCTCATATAACGGCCATTCCCCTGGGGAAAGCGTGTCCGAGAATATCCTTCCGCTATGCTCCTTCAATACATTGAGGAACCTGAGCATCACATCCTGGACACTCAATTGCACATCCAGCAATTCCGAAAGGGACGCCATTACAGAAGGGACGATAGCCGGATAAGCGAATTTCGTTTCCGCATTGCCTTTCGCTGCCTCATAAAAACCTTTCACGAGACTGGCGCGCTCGGCCCCGCTTCCATTGACGCACAAATAGATTTGCACCGCTACCCCATTGCGGATCCTGCGTTGGGATATGCCAGCAAACTTTTGCCCATTTATGCTTAAATCATAACTTCCCGGACAGTAGGAGCCGACGATTTCCCTTGCCTCCATCTTGACCGGGAAATCGGCGAACATCAATTGAACAAGCTCCCACATCGCATCGTAGCCACGATTGATTTCAATTTTTTGCTCGTTTTCAGGGAAAATGAGCGAGAGATTAAGGACCCCCTCGTCCAACACGACGGCCAGCCCCCCGGAATTGCGGACAATGGCCTGGAAACCGTGTTCCTCTAAATGACCCAAACCCTTCTTGAGAAAAGGCAGCTTCGTGTCCTGAATGCCCATGACGACGGTTCGATGGTGCACCCACGCCCTAGCTACGGGCACTGAGTTACCTGAACCGACGGAAGCACATAATGTATCATCCATTGCAAAGGATTCCAGAGCCGGGAACTGGGGACCAACGGAAGATTGATCTATCACCCGCCACTCTTGCTGCATTAATAATGAACCTGTTTCACTCATAGAAATCTCCCTTTACATGTTATCTAAGGAACCGCTTATTGGTACTGGGCCGCAAACCCCTGCGCCGCTGTAATGACGGCCAGTTTATATACATCCTCTTCATTGCATCCCCTTGAAAGATCATTCACAGGCCGGTTCAGACCTTGAAGGATCGGGCCGACCGCTTCGAAGCCACCTAAACGCTGGACCATCTTATAGCTGATGTTCCCTGCTTCGAGGCTTGGGAAAATGAAAACATTGGCATCTCCTTGAATAAGGGAATCCGGCGCTTTTTGTCTTGCCACCGAAGGAACGAACGCCGCATCAAACTGGAATTCACCGTCGAGGATGATTTCCCGATCGATTTCTTTCGCTAAATCGACAGCATCGACGACTTTCTGTGTTTCAGGCGAAACGGCAGATCCCTTCGTCGAAAAGCTCAGCAGTGCCACGCGCGGTTCGATATCGAACATTTGAGCAGTCTTGGCACTTTCAATGGCAATTTCGGCAAGATCTTGGGAAGTGGGGTTTATATTAATTGCACAATCAGCGAACACATATCTTTCCTCGCCACGGACCATGATGAAGACTCCCGATGTCTTTTGGACGCCTGGCTTAGTTTTAATGATCTGCAGTGCGGGACGAACCGTGTCGGCCGTGGAATGCGCCGCACCGCTTACCATTCCGTGTGCCAGTTTCATGTGGACGAGCATCGTTCCGAAATAGTTCTCATCCCTTAACATTTCACGTGCTTGTTCGACTGTCGCTTTACCGGCACGGACCTTTACAAACGCTTCTACCATTTCATCCATCATGATGTAATTCTTCGGATCATATATTTCGATTGCATCAAGGGCGATTTTCAATCCCCTGGCCTTTTCGGAAATCAATTCGATATCCCCGATCAATACAGGTGTAACCAGTTTTGCTTTGGCAAGCCTGCCTGCGGCTCCCAAAATCCGTTCATCCGAACCTTCTGGAAAAACGATCTTTAAATTATGACCCATAACTTTTGATTCCAACATTTCAAATAAATTGCTCACTGGCGCTTCCTCCTTTTTAGATACGTTTCCCCTGATTGCACTATGTTTAATCATTGAACCATTCTTTCCTACCCTGCCTTTTTTAGAATACTCCAGCGGCCCGCTAAATTCCAGCCACATCTCAGCACCGAAAACAGTGATGGCGTTTGCGGGTTGACCTAAATTTCCTTATACTGAAACTATGTTATATTAAAGCTATAATAAGACTTAGGAGTGATCGTAATGAGTGAAGCAGCACAAACACTGGACGGCTGGTATTGTTTACATGATTTCCGCCTGATCGATTGGGCATCTTGGAAAACGTTATCAAGTGACGAACGCCAACTAGCCATCTCGGAGTTCCAAGGTTTACTCGATAAATGGAATATGACCCAAAGCGACAACGAAGGCAGCCATGCCCTATATTCCATCGTTGGCCAGAAAGCGGACTTCATGCTTATGTTTGCCCGCCCGACAATGGAAGAATTGAATGCAATCGAAAATGAATTCAATAAAACGAAGCTTGCCGAATATTCCATTCCGGCTTATTCATACGTTTCAGTGGTGGAGCTAAGCAATTACCTTGCAGGAGGAGATGGTGAGGACCCTTATCAGAACCCTCATGTACGTTCCAGACTGTATCCGATCCTGCCAAAGGCGAAACATGTTTGCTTCTATCCAATGGACAAGCGCCGTGAAGGCGATGACAACTGGTATATGCTTTCCATGGAAGAACGCAAAGGCTTAATGCGTTCACATGGCTTGATCGGCCGCAGTTATGCTGGCAAGGTAAAACAAATCATTTCCGGCTCGGTCGGTTTTGACGACTATGAATGGGGCGTAACACTTTTCGCGGATGACGTCCTTCAATTCAAGAAATTAATTTATGAAATGCGTTTTGATGAAGTGAGCGCCCGTTACGCTGCGTTCGGCTCTTTCTTTGTAGGCAATATTCTGCCTGAAGAAAACATAGCCTCTTTCCTCTACGTATAGGATACTTTAGCTTCCGGCTTCCGGAAGCTTTTCTCTTTTTTCACCTCCCTCCTTTTTATTTTCCCCAGCTATGGAATAAATCCAACACACATCCCATACATTTTCAATAGTGATGAATGTAATTTTTACCGGCTCATTCGACGTTTCAGGAAAAGAAAACAAGGCAACGCCTAAATCCAGCGAGGTGAAGGAACGTTACTTCTATTTAGATTACGTTTAGCGGATATCACTTTACCCGCGTAAACCAGGAAAGGCAACGTTATGTATCGCTTAAAATTCATTGTGGGTTTTTAAGCTGCCGGGGATTGTATCGAGCGGTCGCTATAAATCGCACTGTTGCTTCAAGTACTCGGATTTTCGCCACCAAAATCAAAAAGCCTTGAACTTTAGGAGGGAATGCAATGTCACAAAATAATCCTTATGGTAACTACCCGTATGGTGGAAGCCCCTATTACCCGAATGAAAACAATGAGTCCAGCCAGCGGCAGCAGACACCATACCAGCAACAACAGTCTTTTCCGCAGCAAGCCTATCAACAGCCGGCATACCAGCCACAACAGCCAACCATAGCCGGCACGCCGCAGCAGATCCCGATGCCGATGAATCAATCGACATCCGGACCACAGGTACCTGGCATGCTTCCAGTCGAAGCATCATACATCGAAAACATCCTGCGTTTGAACAAAGGGAAATTAGCGACCGTTTATACAACATTTGAAAATAATAAGGAATGGAATGCAAAGATCTTCAAAGGAATCATCGAAGCTGCAGGACGTGACCATTTGATCATAAGCGACCCGCAAACCGGCAAACGGTATTTAATCCCGATGGTGTACTTGGACTACATTACCTTTGATGAAGAAATCGAATACGACTATCCATATGGAGGCGCAGGGCTTGCCACCTATTCGCCAAGGTGAATGAGATGATAAAAAAGGGGCCTCAGAATCGTATCGATTTTGAGGCCCTTTTTCATGGAGATGTTTTTTGATCCTGCCCTTACAAGTACTTATAGGCAGCAATGACCATCAATACCCAAGCTGCCAAGAACGACACTCCGCCAAGCGGTGTGATGGCGCCTAACACCTTGATCTGCGTGACGCTTAGAACGAACAGGCTTCCGGAAAAGAGGATGATTCCGATTAACATAAGCCAGCCAGACCAATTGACTAACGGGCTTGAGATTTTTCCAGCCAATAAACCGATTACTAATAAACCGACCGCATGGAACATTTGATATTGAACGGCCGTTTGCCATGTTTCCAAATATTTATCGGGTATCTTCCCTTCGAGCCCATGGGCACCGAATGCACCTAGTGCGACAGCAATGAACCCATTGATTGCACCTAAAATGATGAACAGTTTCACTATGATTTCGCTTCCCTTCGCTGCTTTTAAAAATCGAATAAAGACTCTCCATTGGCTTCATCCATTTTGACCGGCTCTACATTCGGTGTAGCCGTCATGATGGGCTGAGACAATGTGATTGGCTTCGAAATGCCGCTTCCCACTTTTTCATCAACCATTACTTCACATAAGGCTTTAATGGCAATGACATATCCCTGCACCTTATCCTCTGAGTTTGCCTGCTTTGCCTTCGAAGCAAGCTCTTCGATTTTATCCAGCATTTTTCTTGAAGAAATATCCAAATTTTCCACCTCGTCCATATACAGGTCAAAACTTTCATCACTAGCATAGCAAAAATCAAGCAAGAAAACACCTTTGTAAAACCTACTACTTCATATTTTTCTTGGCTGTAAATTCGAGGCACACCTGCCCCGATGATCTAAACACATCAAGAGACGGCAGGTTTGCGGTTTTGAATGGAAAGGCGCGGCACCCTTTTGGAAAGTTGGGATCCCACGTGACGTAAAAATGACGGCACGACATACAATTCACCCGCTTCATGTTCCTTTTCGACTCATCGCACCCGAGATTTCCCAATCAATGGGCGATTCCCCCATTTCCATAAGAAATTGATTGGTTTTGGAAAACGGTTTGCTGCCAAAGAACCCACGGGAAGCCGAGAGCGGACTCGGATGCACGGATGTAATGATTTTATGGCGGCTTTCATCAATCAAAGGGATCTTCGTTTGTGCCGGTTTCCCCCATAAGATAAAAACGATCGGTTTCTGCCGCTCACTCAGCAGGCGGATGACTTGATTCGTAAAGTTTTCCCACCCTTTTCCCCGGTGTGAGTGCGCTTCTCCTTCACGGACAGTCAAGACGGTATTCAAAAGAAGCACACCTTGTTTTGCCCACTCAACAAGGTATCCCTCATCTGGAATGTCAATGCCTAAATCAGCATGCAGTTCCTTAAAGATGTTTCTTAATGAAGGCGGAATGCGCACCTCCGGTTTAACGGAAAAGCTAAGGCCATGCGCTTGATCGGGCCCATGGTAAGGATCCTGCCCAAGAATGACGACCTTCACGTTTTCATAGGCCGTATAGTGAAGTGCATTGAAAATATCGTCCTGATCCGGATGAATGACCTGCTCTTTGTACTCTCGCTTTATGAATTCCCTTAGCTCCTGGTAATATTCTTTTTTGAATTCCTCTTTCAATAGAGGCCACCAATCATTTGTTAATATTTGCTTTTCCATATGCATAGCCCCTTTCTTCTTTTAGACTATATTATAACAAACGAACGGCCTTCGCCTTTTTGATAGACCATGATATATGTTTCTTTATACCCCTTAATTGGGAAAACAGATAGTTAGCAAGCAATTTAACCATGTTGGAGGATTCCCTATGAAAAAATGGTACAAAAGAAAACGATTTTACCTGCTGGTTGGCATTTTGCTTGTCATTACGGCAGTGATCGTCTATAACAGCTACAAGCCCCTTCCCAAGGGCATTTCCTATGAAGGAAAGGTTCATCATGTCGAGGATGTCGACTTCATCTATGACCTTTCCTACCACGATGAACAAGGGAATCTTAAACATGAGCAACGAATTTTTCAAACCATCAATAATGCCATCGAAGAGGCGGATTCTTATATCATAATCGATATGTTTTTGTTTAATGATTTTTATGATGAAAAGGTAAACTTCCCAAAGCTAACCAAGACACTGACGGATAAACTGGTTGCCCAAAAGAAAAAGAAACCCGGACTCCAGGTGATATTCATTACCGATGAAGTGAATACTTCCTATAATGCTTACAAGTTGGATGCGCTAGAAACCATGAAGCAAAATGGCATCGATGTCGTGGTGACCAATTTAGACCGACTTCGCGACCCGAACCCTCTTTATTCCGGCGTATATCGGACCTTTTTCCAATGGTTTGGCGAAGAGGGAAAAGGCTGGATCGTGAATCCAATGGCTAAGACAGCACCAAAGGTCACCTTTCGTTCTTACCTTAGGCTGATGAATATTAAAGCCAACCACAGAAAAGTGGTCGCGACCGAAAAAACGGCGATCATTTCATCTGCCAACCCCCATGACGCAAGCGGATTCCATTCCAATATCGCGTTTCAGATGAAGGGGAATATCATCGGTGATTTCATTAAAGCGGAGGAAGCGGCTTCGAATTTCTCCGGCGGTCCAAAGGCATTCCCGGAATTCAACGAGGCGGCTGAAGATAGAGGACCGATCTCGGTGCAATTGCTCACGGAAGGAAAAATCAATACGCATGTCCTTAAAACGATAAAAGAAACGAGGAAAGGGGACAAAATCCACCTTGCCATGTTTTACATTGCCGATCGTGAGGTGGTCGAAGCGTTAACGGACGCCGCTAAACGGGGCGTGAAGATTCAGATGATCTTGGACCCGAATCAAAACGCCTTCGGAAGTGAAAAAATCGGCCTCCCGAATCTCCCGGTTGCCGCCGAATTTGAGAAGCTGGGGGATGAAAATATTTCAATCCGCTGGTACAAAACCGATAAAGAACAGTTCCATACAAAGCTGATGATGATACAAAAGGAAAAGGAAACGATCGTTCTTGGCGGATCAGCCAATTACACCTCACGTAATCTCGATGACTTTAACCTTGAAGCGAATGTTGAAATCCATGCACCAAAAGATGCGGACATTTCTTATGATGTCGCTGACTATTTCCAAAGACTTTGGACAAATCGCAACGGAACATACACGGCCGATTATAGTGAATATCAGAAGGACCTTCCCGTTTTCAAATATTTAACCTACCGCATCCAGAAGGTGTTTCGCTTCACCACCTATTAAATTATTTTGTCATAAGATGTTTAGGCACTCGTAAATAAGGTTATATACTACTATAGCTAATTAACAATCACGATAAACAAGATTCCATTTACCTATATTCCGGAGAATCTTACATTATAATTCAAGGAGGAGTTTATATGTATCAAGTACATGTAGTAGAAAACGGTTTACAAGCAAAGGAAAAAATCGACGAGTTAGTCACTTCAGGATATACGAAGGACGATGTTTACTTGTTCGCTCATGACAAAACCCGTTCGAAGCACCTTACCGAGAATACGAATACGGAAGATGTAGGAATGAAGGAACAGGGCTTCCTCGATACGGTTGGCAATCTCTTTAAATCACGTGGAGACGAGCTTCGTAACCGCATGAGCAACCTCGGCCTTAGCGACATGGAAGCAGAACGTTACGAGGAAGTGCTTGACGAAGGAAAAGTCGTCATCGTCGCTTCTAAATAATTCAACAGACATAAGGTAGCATTTACCCTATATATAAAAAACGGGGCCCATCAACGGGCCCCGTTTTTTGCTATTCATTATCCTAGTATACTTTGGTAGGCTGCCTTTGCTTGGATCATATCCTTCGTACCGTGTATCAGCGCCCTGCCATCCTCAAAAATGACCATCCGCACTCCTTCTTTTTCGCAGGAGAGGAGAAAAGGATTGAATTTCACTGCATAGCCACTTCCAACCAGACCTTTTGCCAGCTTCTCGAGCTGGAGCTTAACTGGCTTGGGCGGTCTGACCTGCACAGTATCCCTTCCGCAAAGGACCGCTGTTTTCGTTGCGTTATCTCCGGTTAAAAAAGGATAAGATCTCTGCTCGCCGCAAGAAAGGCAATCTTTCTTTTTCGCTTTTGTTAATTTCACAGATTGGTATTGACTTCGCCACAGATCAAAGATAACGAGTGCCGGACGAATCGCTTCCCGATTCCCTGAAAGGATTTTCAAAGCCTCGGCCATTTGGTGGGCCGCCACCATCGTGACCGCCGGTGATATGATGCCCCCCGTGTCACAGGTCATGCCCTGAATGGGGATCGTTTTAAGCAAACAGTGCAGGCAAGGCGTATTTCCGGGAAGGATCGTCAAGGCCATGCCGACACTGCCGACGCATGCCCCATAAATCCATGGAATATGAAGCTTTTGTGACAAATCGTTAATGATCATCCGAGTTTCAAAATTATCGGTTGCGTCCAATATCAAATCAACCCCGCCAAGCTGCTGCTCCAGGTTTTGCGCGGTTGCGTCCATGATGAGGGCATTCACTTCCACTCCATGATCGATCTCGAGTAAATGACGCTTTGCGGCTTCAGCCTTTGGCAGCCTCTCTTCGACATCCCGTTCCGTATACATTTGCTGGCGCTGTAAATTACTAAGCTCCACATAATCCCGATCCACGATGGTGATTTTCCCTACTCCCGCACGGGTAAGGGCCTCGGCGTTTGCAGCCCCCAATGCGCCTGCCCCCAGGAGTAAAACATGCTTCTTTTGGATTTCCAATTGACCCCGCTCACCGATCGGGGCAAATAACGTTTGCCTGGAATATCGTTCTTTCACATCGCCCACCTTATCCAATTCGCTCAGCCCCCGCTTACAGGCGGAATGAAGGCCACTGTATCCCCGTCCGATAAGATCGTGTCATCATCGGCAAATTCTTCATTGACTGCCGTCATTGCGGTTTCAAGGCTCCCTAATTGATAGTCCGCCTTCAATTTTCTTTTCAGCTCGTCCACACTCCAGCCATTTCCTTCTATAGAAATGGACTCTTTTCCTGATTCATCCCTCAATTGGGCAAATAAAAGCACGTTAATCATGGATGTCCATCTCCTTCGGTTTTCCTGATGGATATGGTAAGGTCTCCAACTGGTTCCCGACCCACGTCTCCCCATCTTCCCAATGTTCCTTCTTCCAAATCGGGACAATTTCCTTGATTCTTTCAATCGCATACCGATTCGCCTCATATGCATCGTTTCGATGCGGCGTACTGACGGCAATGACGACTGCGATATCCGTAATATCGAGTTTACCTACACGATGGGTGATCGCCGTTTCCGCTTCAGGCCAACGTTCCTTGATCTCCGCACCGATTTGCTCTAATTTCTTGATCGCCATCGGTTCATAGGCTTCGTAAATTAAGAATAAGGTCTTTTTGCCTTTGGTCATTTCCCGTACCGTCCCAATGAAGGTCGTGACGGCACCTGCATTTCGTTTTACTACTTTATCAATCACTTCCTGAATGACGATCGGATCCTTTGAAATTTTATAATTCATCTCTACCACCCTTTATATCCCATTCCGTTTGCTTAATATGGACAGCTTCTTGATAGTCCTCCCTCGTATTCATATTGAAGAATACGTGTTGAAAACATTCAGGGTTTTCGTGATATAGCTTAAAGTCTTTTTCCCTAATGATTTTCACCGAGATCTTCTCCAGAAAACGGCTCATTTTCAATTCCCGGCTCATCAAACACTCCGTCAGTACAGGGAGACAGGTTTTGTGATAAACCGCAAAAAGAGGCTGGAGCCGCCCATTTATCTCCGGAATGACCGCATCGAATGAAGGCTCGTAATTGGCCATCAATTCATGAATGACAGTGGCACTCACAAAGGGCATATCACAGGCTGCAAGGAAGTGCAGCTGAGTTTGCGAGGCAGTCATACCTGCATGCAAG
This sequence comes from Peribacillus simplex, assembly GCF_001542915.1. GTDB lineage: Bacteria > Bacillota > Bacilli > Bacillales > DSM-1321 > Peribacillus > Peribacillus simplex_B. Next base: position 261,539 of record NZ_LNNH01000012.1, read on the forward strand.
CCGCCAAGCGGTCCATGATCTTTATGTAAATCAGCAATTAACGGAAGTTGCAGAAAACGATAATCGTCGAATGTATTCGTAATGACCAACACGTTATCGGACACCTTTTTCAGTTCGGATGCCACTCTTGAAATGTTCACATCGCCAGCTATTGTCAGTAATGCCTTATTCTCGCCCATCCGGCTTGATTTTCCACCAGCTAGAAGCAACATCGTCGATTCCATCCGCATCATCCTTCCCTTTTTTCGGTTTAATCGAGCCTACTACGGTAATGCTATACCTACTATGTATCCCAAAAAAGCATCCATTGTATGTAAATAGTTTAATGCAACTTCGAGAATAATGACACCATAGATTGATTGGATCACATCTTGGAATCCTGGTTTCCGATAAACGGAATGCGATATGATACACTTATGAAAAGTGCCCATCAGAGGCACACACTTTACCTCATTTTCAGGCCCGCAGACGGGGAAACAACTAAGTTTTACATAAAATAAATTTTGGTATATTCTAAAAATAGGATATTACCTGGTATGATGATAATATCGATATCTAATTCTCCTGAGGAGGTCACATAATGACTATGAAAAAAGCTATGACAGTTGCTGGATCTGACTCCAGCGGCGGAGCAGGTCTTCAAGCTGATTTAAAGACATTTCAAGAATTCGGCATTTACGGTATGTCCGCTTTAACGACAATCGTGTCGATGGACCCTAAGAATGGCTGGTCCCATAATGTATTCCCTACACCAGTAAATGTTTTGGAGGCCCAAATCGAAACGATTCTATCAATCGGAATTGACGCCATGAAAACAGGTATGCTCGGTTCAGTTGAAATCATCGAACTCGTTGCCCGTAAAATTGACGAGTTGAAATTGGACAAAGTCGTAATCGACCCAGTTATGGTATGCAAAGGTGAGGATGAAGTATTGCACCCTGAAACAGCCGTGGCTCTGCGTGATCTACTCGTTCCGCGTGCAACGGTAGTGACGCCTAACCTTTTCGAGGCTGCCCAATTAGCAGGGACGGCGCCTATCAAAACGATCGATGATATGAAGGCTGCCGCCGAAAAAATACATGCACTTGGTGCAAAATATGTCTTGATCAAGGGTGGAAATAAGCTTGATCTTGATAAAGCCATCGACCTTCTCTATGATGGAAAAGAATTTGAAATCCTTGAATCCGAGAAAATCGAAACAACCAATACACATGGTGCCGGCTGTTCATCATCAGCGGCGATTACAGCGCAGCTGGCTGAAGGAAAAAGCCCGCGAGAGGCCATCCACATCGCGAAAGACTTCATTACAGAAGCGGTTCGCCATTCCTGGAAGATGAATGACTATGTAGGACCGGTCAACCATGGGGCATACCATAAATATGGAAATGCGCAAACCACACAAAAATAAATCATCACGTTTACGGGCCGCTCCAATTCATCGAGCGGCCTTTTTCGCTTTTTTTGATTTTATTTAGTAAAATGGGAAGAAGGAAAAGCTTATCTAGCCGCCCAGTTAAGGAGGAAATTATAGAATGAAACCTATAGACCGCACCGAGGTGCAAAATGCTATTGATTCTTTCGCCGGAAAAGATGTATATCTTCACCTGGAAACGACAAATGGTGCCTATGCCACTCATGTAGATGAAGCCTTCTTTTCGGCAGGTGCTTATATTCGTAACGCTCTTATACAATATGAACATGGCAAGATCGTTGGGGACGGCCCCTACCGCATCGGCTTAAAGCTCAATATCGGCTGGGTATATGCAGAAGGCGTAAACCACTTCGAAGTGGATGAACAAGGAAGGTTGCTAGTCGCAGGTCTTGATTTTTCCGGAAAGCTTGCCGTCTCCATGCAGCTCAGTCCCACACCCTTTGAATGATCCTGACATACCTTTAATCCCATTCCCATTTACCTTTAACCATACTCAATGTAAGTAAACGGAAGGAGAAATATACCTTGGAAAAAGAACGTCATGTTTTAGTCATTTTCCCACATCCCGATGATGAAGCCTTCTCGGTTTCCGGTACGGTTGCCATCCATAGAGAAGCGGGCACACCTGTTACCTATTTATGCTTAACACTAGGAGAAATGGGACGTAATTTAGGCAATCCGCCATTTGCAACGAGAGAATCGCTCCCCAAAATCCGTAAAAAGGAATTGATCGATGCAGCAAATGCGATCGGCATTGAAGACTTACGCATGCTCGGCTTGCGTGATAAGACGATAGAATTCGAGGATGATGAAAAGCTGACGTCCATATTTACCGATGCCATCAATGAATTGAATCCATCATTGATCATCACGTTTTACCCAGGATACAGCGTCCATCCTGACCATGAAGCGACGGCGAGGGCCGTGGTTCGTGCCGTGGAAAGAATCGAGGAAACGAAACGTCCAAAACTTCATTGTGTCGCATTCTCCAACAACTGCATCCAAGAGTTAGGGCAACCTGACATCATCCATGATATCACTGCGGTCGAAGAGAAAAAAGTTGCTGCCGTTACGGCTCACCGTTCCCAAACGGAGGCGATGGTACTTGATTGGAAGGAAAAATTCGAAAATCAGGATGCCGATTTCCTAGAGTGGATACGCAAAGAACGATTATGGACCTATAAATTTTGAAGAAACCGCCCATTAGGCGGTTTCTTTGTTTATGGCATAAAAAAAACGCCTGTTATATACAGGCGGAGAAAGGGGGATACTTTGGAAAATCAATCATATAACTAGCATGCCCCCATTTTTTCATTTTATACTTTAAGCAGACATCCGCTCTTCCGCCTGCAGTTTCTTTCTGCTCGAGGCTTTTTTACCATGTACCAAGAAATAAATTCCGATAAGTATGAATGAGAAAATCGACATGCCGATGAATAACCCTTTGAATCCGGTAAATGGGATAAGGAAACCCAATAGGAACGGGCCAACCCCAATCCCGAAATCATACATGGTGAAAAACGTGGAAGTGGCCAAACCCATCCGATTTGACGGTGCCTCCTTGATGGAAATCGCTTGGCAGCTTGATTGGAACGTACCATACCCAACACCGATAAAAGCACCGGCTACCAGAAGCGTGATTCCATGATGGGATTGGCTGAGGATGACCATGCCGACCGCATAAAAAATCAAGGCCGGATAAATCACCGCATTCTCCCCCTTCACATCAAACATCCGTCCTGTAAACGGTCGCGACGCAAGCAGGAATACGGCAAATACGACGAAGAAAAAGCTTGCGGCATCCATCAAATTCATTTCCTTTGCAAACGATGTTAAATAAGACAAGATGCTCGAATAAGTAAATCCGGCAAATCCGATGAAAATGGCAATCGGCAGGGCACTTTTTTCAAAGTAATCACTGATCTTAAACCCTTTTCGTGATGAAACTTTGCCCTTTTCGCCTTCTGGCACATTCATGAACAACGAAGCGACTAAAGCAAATGCGGCAAACACCGAGGCAGCATAGAAGATGATTGAATAACTAAAATGCTGGGTGATCAGCAAACCGATAAACGGACCGAAAGCCATGGCCAAGTTTGTACTCATCGCAAAATACCCTGTCCCCTCCCCACGCCTTTCATTCGGAATGATATCTGCGGCAATCGTTCCGGTTGCAGTCGTCGCAAGACCAAAAGCGAAACCGTGAATAAGCCGGTCGATCAATAGAAGAAACAAACCATTGACCATGAAATAGCCAATCGAAGCTAACAAAAATAAAATCAAGGAACCAAAAAGCATTTTTTTGCGGCCGACCTGGTCAATTTTCTTCCCGGCAACCGGTCTGACCAGCACAGCCCCAAGGACAAAAATACTTGAAGCGAGTCCCGCCTGGGCTTGAGACGCATGGAATTGATCGATCGTGTAAATCGTCAATGTCACCATCAACACATAAAAAGTTAAAAAGAGAAAAAAGTTCGCTGACGACACAATCAGAAAATCTTTCGTCCACAGCTTTGGTTTTTGATTCATGTAAAATCCTTCTTCCTTACAATTGTTTTAATTTTTCCTTCAAGAATTTCAAGGTTTTTTGCGTTACCTCAAGATCCTCTTCGGCCATACCACTCAATAATTGGTGCTCAAATTCCTCCACCACTTTTTTGGCCTCTTGAAAAGTCCTTTTACCGGACTCCGTTAACTGTATTCTCCGTTCCCGCTTATCTTTCCCGGGTATTTGTTCGATTAAATCACGTTCCTCCAAACGGTTCACCGTCCGTGTAACCGTCGGCTTCTCCACATCGAGATAGTTGCTGATTTCCACAAGCGTCGAACTCCCATATTGATTCAAATAAAAAACAATCAACCACTGAGAATGAAAAAGATCAACCTTAGCCAATTGTTCGTTCAACTTTTTTGTAAATGACCTCGAGAACTGTAAATTTTGATGAAAAAACCCATCATGGAAGGGCATAGGTATTCCTCCTGTAAAGTAGTTACCTAGGTAACTATACAATATTTCTTTATTAAAGTCCAGCCTCCAAACGAAGAATCCGAGCCCTGAACACAACTTAACAGCAGGTTCGTGATCAAATGTTCGTTTAGGCTGATTGCGGATGATTCGGGATGGTTACTCGGCAGACGATAACCATTGTCGGTTCGGGGCGGTTTCAGGGTAGTTGCTTGCGAATATCGGGAATTCACTCGGCGAATTTGGGACTTTTACTCGCCAATTTGGGCGTTGCCTCGAAATGTGAGGCGGGTTCTCGGAAAGATATCGCTTTTAACACGTTTGCTGTTTCGCGCCAATTTCTGGCGTTGCTCATCAATTTGACGCGGTTTCTCCGCATGACTACTGCTTTTTTTCACGATTTCAGCGCGTTACTCACCGATTCATGCAGCAGCAGGAGCCCCCGCCATTGGGCGAGGGCTTCACGTGTAACAATAAAAATCGGTGTAGGTAAGCGTTCGCACAACTGCGGGCATTTTTTCGCTGCCTCTATTAGCGGGGGCCTGAATCCTTCAGGGCATATTTCCTTCTAATTGGGATAGGGGCAGACGATAAAGTTTATCATCTTTTTCATCGGGATTTCCTCGTCCGTCCGTATTGTTACTTATGAAGTATAGGAATTCTTCATCCACGAAGACGTCGCGAATCCGCCCGGCATTCGTGATGATATCCGTCATTTTGCCGCTCTTGATATCGTACTGCTTAAGCGATTCACCTCTTAAGGCTGCAATAAATAGCTTCCCATCAAAATAGGCCAGTCCGGAGGGGGCCCAAGTGTTTTCGCCTGAGTGGATCAATGGATTGATCATATCCGGTTTTTGCTGATCACCTTCAATCTCTGGCCAGCCATAGTTCTTGCCTGGATCAATTTCATTTATTTCATCATGAGCGGACTCTCCGTGCTCGCTTTCATATAACTTCCCGGCATCATCCCAGGCCAGTCCTTGCGGGTTGCGATGGCCATACGAATAGACGTACGAATTTGCGAAAGGATTATCTTTAGGAATGGTGCCGTCTGGATTCATGCGCAAAATCTTCCCGCCTAATGAAACAGTATCTTGTGCGATTTCCGGTTTCTTGGCATCCCCTGTTGTTGCGTATAGCATGCCATCGGGGCCAAGCTTGAGGCGTCCGCCGTGATGGTAGTCACCGCTTGGTATTCCATCGATTAACGTTTCTCGCTCCAGCCATTTATCATTGTCCTTTTGCAGGGAGACGATTCGGTTGATGGAATTCCCACTGCCATCTTCGTACGTATAATAGGCGTAGGCTCGCCTGCTTTCAGAAAAGTCGGGCGTCAATAAAAAACCAAGCAATCCAGCTTCCGCTTTTGAAGATAATGTTTTCTTAAGCTCGACCGGTTGCCGTGTCAGCTTGCTCTTGTTCCATTCCACGATGGAGCCTGTCCGTTCTGAAACATACATCGCACTCCCAACCTTTTGGATCGACCATGGAGAATGCAGATTCGTCACGAGTACTTCAGGATCTTGACCAAGCGTGCCCGCCACTTCTTTATCAGGCTTTGGATCGGTTTTGCTGTCCTCTTCTTTGCCATTACAACCTGCCAGAGTCAATGCAGCCATAAGGAAATATAGAAGCCATCTTTTCAAACGCCTTTCCCCCTTCGATTCGTGAGTTTAATAGGCTGACTGTTTGAGCACCTTCAATATTGCCTGCGCTACACCTGATTCATCATTCTTTCCTGTCACTTCATCACACAGTTTTTGAATGTCGAGCGGGGCATTTCCCATGGCGACAGCCAAGCCTACCCGTTCAAACATGGATACATCATTATAATTATCGCCGATGGCCATCGTTTCCTGCATGGAACCGGATTTTTCCTTCACATATGCTTCGAGCGCCGTACCTTTTTGGGCTTCCGTACTCATGATTTCCACATTTTCACGTCCTGATGAGGTGACGGTGACTCCACCTTGCCCGTTCAATTTCGAAGCAACTTGATTCAATAAATCTAAATCTTTGGAGAAGCTGAGGATTTTATAATATTCCACATTAGAATGGCTGAATAGCTCGGAATAGTCGGAGATCGATGTAACTTGTCCAAGCTGCAAGCGCTCCTCTGCGAATTTCCTCATTCTCTCGGCATCCATCTCGGGATTGGCCGTTACGAATATGTCCACCAAAACGGATATTGATTTTTCGTAATTTTTGGAATAAATCCCCTGGCTCGTATAAATTTCGAAATAAATCCCTTGTTCCTCAAGGATTTCAGCGACCATTTTTGCAGTGGCAGCAGACATTGGATTCGAAGCGGCAATCTTTCCTTCCTTTGTGAACAAGGCCGCCCCATTCACAGAGATGACAGGGCAATCGATATTCGCTTCATCTAAAGCGAACCTTGCTTCGACGTATGATCTCCCAGTGGCGATGATCACTTCCACCCCTTCTCTTTGTGCCTTCTGGATCGCCTCTTTATTTTCCACACTGACCTTTTGCATTTTGTTTAATAATGTTCCGTCCATGTCAATCGCAATCGTCTTTATCAATTTAACCGGCTCCTTTATTACAATATAATCCCTATTCTAACCGAAAGAGCGTCGATAAACACGTTTTACAACCTTGCAGTGAATATTGATCGAAAAAATATAAATAAACTGCACCTGATAAGGAGAGGTGCAGTTCAATTTTTTAATGCAGGATCGTTTGGCTGTCAATCGCCTGCGCCCGTTCAATGATCTGTTCATGAATGTCACTACGAATGTCATCTATCGCAGTAAAGTCCATGGCTTTCACATAAATTTTTTCAAGTTCGTCATGCAGCTCTTTTGCTTTGGCCAGGCTTGCCGTCGCTTCATTCATCTTCTCCCTGTACCTGGAGGAAACATCCTTGATCTGATCGGCATAAATTTCATCCGTTCCCGGCAGGATCGCCGTTTTATATATATCGATGATCTCATCACCTTCGCAGCTCGGAAAATATTCATGAGGAGCTGTGCTGTCGAATATGGCGATACCTACCTCGCGGACGATGACCATGTCCAGGCTATGCGGATCGAAACCGCAATGATACACCTCCACATCGAAGCCCCTTTGCTCCGCAGCCTTTGCAATCTTTTTCAGCATCGTCGATTTTCCCGAACCGGGACGCCCTTTTAAAAAGTAGCGTTTCTGTACGCCCTCCGTGATATTCGGTATGAAATCGACCGCTCCCTTTGGCGTGGCGGCACCTAAAAAACGATGACGAACATCCGCCTTCTTATTAAGGACGATATCTCGATAAAAGCCTTCTATCAATTTATTGGTCAGCCCATTCAATTTAGCGAAGTCGATGTTTGCCTTATAGATGTCCTCCCATTCATCATGTATCTTCAATGCTTCGGAGAAAAGGGCATAGGCCTTCTCGAAGCTTTTGCTTCTCGCATTCGTCAGCCTTATGATGGACGCTCTTTCCGAAGCGAGCTGCTGTGAATTCCAGGCTGACCCCAAATTGACATATTCCTCTACAGCCCCTGGTGCCTTCGGTTCAATCACATGCGGAGCGGTCCCATCCACAAGACCGATTTTCAAAGCCGGTATGATGACCCCATCGATGGAATCATTATCGGAAGAACAATGTAAATACTCGATATCAAAGTTTTTATCCAGCCATTCCTGGCCGATTTTTTTCATGATGGTCGATTTTCCCGAACCAGGTCCGCCTTTTAAAATGAATAATCTTTCCAAACCTGCCAAATTCGAATCATATAAACTATAAAAACCTTTAGCGGTATTGCCGCCGGCGAAATAATGCATCACTTTTCCCGTCACTTCCACACTCTCCCTCACAATAGAAATGTGATCTTCAAGACAGCGTATGCGGCAAAAATCAAATAGGTGAATGCCCAAGGATGCCATTGTCCTATTTGATAAGAGCGACGGACTCCGCCTGCGTGATTTCGAGGAAATCTGCCGGATTCAGGACAATCTGGGTGCCGATCCTCCCCGCGCTTACGATGATTTCAAACAAGTTCGATGCACTTTCATCGATGAAGGTCGGGTATTGCTTTTTCATGCCGATCGGTGAACAGCCCCCCCGTATGTAGCCGGTGTTTTTTTGAAGGTCCTTGACGGCGAGCATTTCCATTTTTTTCGCTCCTGCCGCCTTGGCCGCTTTTTTCATATCCAGTTCGGCCGCTACTGGAATCACAAAAACATAAAGCTGCTGCGGCCCGCTATGGGTAACGAGCGTTTTAAAGACGCTTCCAGGCGCCTTTCCGATTTTTTCGGCGACGGTAATTCCATCGATCTTTCCATCACGTGCATCATAACTCATCATCCCATATTCGATTGAATGGTTATCAAGAATTCGCATTGCATTCGTTTTACTGGCTCCCATATGACATTCCCCTTATCTTTTTTACCATCTTATCAAAAACAAAAGCACAGTGCTTATGCAGCTGTGCCTTTCCTTCACGTTCATTCCAAATGGCGTCTTTGAAATTCGGCAATGCGGCTGTAGTCAGCCTCCAATTGCCTGCTCACGGATAAATAGATCGACATCAGCTCTTCGTAAACTTTAACGTTAGCCTCGATCGGCACAAGCTCATCCGTATCGCCTATCATCCCTTCCACTTCATCGAGGCTTTCGATTTCCCCTAAAGCATAAAGCCCAAGCACGGCTGCCCCTAAGCTAGAACTTTCAAAGCTTTCAGGGATCGTCACGTTCTGATTGAAGACATCAGCCATGATTTGACGCCACAGCTTCGAGCGGACAAACCCGCCACTTGCATGGATCTTCTCGGGTGCGCCAGCCAGTTCCCTTACAGCAAGGAGGACACTATAGAGGTTATACATCACGCCTTCGAGTACCGCCCGGACCATATGATCACGTGTATGGTGAAGGGCCAATCCAAAGAAGGAGCCCCTTGCATCGGCACTCCATAATGGCGCACGCTCCCCAGCCATATACGGGTGGAAAATGAGCCCATCCGATCCAGGTGCAATAGTCGAGGCCATATCCGTCAAAATTTCATAAGAATCCAGTCCGGAAGCCTTCGCTTTTTCAATTTCGACACGGCCAAATTGATCTCGAGCCCAGCGGAAGGTGATGCCCCCGTTATTGACCGGCCCGCCGATCACCCAATGATTTTCAGTAAGAGCGTAACAGAAGGTCCTGCCTTTTGGATCAGTAAGCGGGCGATCACTGACGGTCCTTACTGCACCGCTCGTGCCGACCGTGATTGCCAGGACCCCTGGCTTGATGGCATTTTGCCCTAAGTTGGCAAGTACGCCATCACTCGCACCGATCACGAACGGGGTGCCTTCCTGAATGTTCATGGCTGCGGCCAATTCCGTACTTAAGCCAGAAAGGACCTGTGTTGTCGGGACAAGCGCCGGCAGCCTGTCCGCATCGATTCCGGCAATGCTAAGTGCCTCTTCATCCCATTTCAGCTCATTCAAGTTGAACATACCCGTTGCGGAAGCTAGCGAGTGATCCATCACATACTCATTGAAGAATTTATAAAAGATATATTCTTTGATTCCGATGAATTTGTATGTATCTTCAAAAATGTCCGGATGCTCGTTTCTTAACCACATGATTTTCGTAATCGGGGACATCGGGTGAATGGGGGTCCCTGTCCGATGATACAATTGCATCCCTTGTTCCGAGGCCTTCAATTGCTCTGCATAAGCAACACTTCGGTTATCTGCCCAAGTCATGCTATTCGTCAGCGGCCTGCCGTCCTTCCCCATGGCGATCAAGCTATGCATCGCTGAACTGAATGATAGGAAGCCCAGTTCGTCCTTGCCCACTTCACTTGCTATCATCACTTCGGCTATCGCCAGGATGACCGCTTTATATATTTCCTCGGGGTCTTGTTCAGCAACGGACGGGGTAGGGCTATGAAGGGGATATCCTTTCGAACATGATTGGACGACCTCCCCCCCTTTTGAAAAAAGAACGACCTTCGTACTTGTCGTGCCGATATCGATGCCCATCATATAACCTGCCATACTAACATCATGCTCCTTCCTCTTAAACGATTGAATTCAATAGTAAAAATGGAAGCTGTGGAACGATTGCTATGATCGAGTCCACAACCATTAAGATTTTTTTCATTTGTGAAATATCCTTCATTTAATACCAATAATTTCATCTTAACACACGCTGCAGAAGGACGGGCATTACGGATCCGATCTGGATAACACGATGAGTGATCCCTGAACCGCTTTACTAGAGTATCCATATCTATCATTTTTTAGAGGCGGCTCGCAATTTCAATGAAAAAAGGAGCAGTGAATCCGTTCATGATGAACTAAACCCGATGCCCCATCTATTCTGAAGTGCTGTCATTCACCAATAAAAAGAGGCCCTGCTTTACGCTTGATTTCTTCCTCCAAATATAAGGGATAAGCAAGAAGGAAGCAGGTGGATGGGCCGGATGATTTTTCGATATCGACTCTATTGCTTATACAATCGGGAACACCTTCCCCGCTTCGGTCCAGGTGCTTCCATTCATAGGCGATTCCCTTCGATCCGATTGGAAGCGCCTCCACTCCTTCAAGCTCACAAAGACTTTTATATAAGGATAGAGGGGCAACCCATTCTTGCTGTTTCAGCACGTCCTCCCCGACGAGCGGCCTGCCGATGAGGGCCATTTTCCGTGAATGGTTTGGTTGCATTGCCAGGTCATTCCTTCGCTTGCCAAGGACGATGAGACCAAGAGCCGATTGAAGCAGCGGCATGTTCGTTTCCGTGCTTCCCGTAATCGGAAGATCCAGACCCAATTCGTCCAAGCCTTGCATGATACCTTTGCTCAAGCCCTCCCAAGCTTCATCGCCGCAAAAATTATGGAGGACGACCGATATGGGAATTCCGCCAACGCTTAAGCATTCCATGACGGCCACCCTGAAGGAATAATAGCCGACGATTTCATATGGAACCTGAACAAAATCGTTTTCCTTCAGTCCTATTCCGCCACTATTGTCACTTGATAGTATCAATGATTCCGATTCGGAGAATGGCAAAACCAAGGAATCACTCATGATATCGATCCATCTTTAAGAATCGATTTTCTCAAGATAGGCTGCAAGCGGGGCAGTAAAAGGGCCGCCAAGGCAATATTTATCGCCGATGCAGCTGTTAATCCCGGCACTGTCAGCATATAGAATCCGGGACTGACCAGAAACACAAACGGCAGGCCCAAAATGAATGAATTGCCGATAAAAAAGAGGAAATAGGCGGACAGTTTTTTTCCTTGTATGAATAAAACGCCAAACATCCATACGAGCACGGCCATTTCAGCCATGATCAAAAAGTGAAATGGCCCCAATGGCAGGCCGCCGATGAACGCTGAAATGATATGTCCAAGTCCCGCTACGAGCGCTCCCGATACCGGGCCGAGGATGACAGCCGCCAAAAGGGCCGGAAAACTGTCCAAGGCGATACTGCCGATCGGGGAAGGGATTTTGAGCATCGCCCCCACGGCGGATAAGGCAATGAATAAAGCGATCACACTGATTCTTCTTACGTCCATGTTACTCCTTTTCCTTTCTTTTCCCTCCACGGAATACATTTGCACTGCGGATGTATTCCACATCTTTCACACCTAGCCGGAAGTTGATGACACGTGCTACCGCAAAGAAGTAATCCGATAAACGGTTTAAATATTGAAGCGATAAAGGGGAGACGGCTGCGCCCGACTTGATCAAGGAAACGACCAATCGTTCCGCCCTTCTAGTAACCGTACGGGCGATATGGATGGTTGCTGCCGCTTTCGATCCGCCTGGCAAAATGAATTTTTCCAATTCCGGCGCTTCGGCGATGAACGCGTCAATCCGCTCTTCCAAATACGTAATCGCCTCATCCGTCAGCTTTTGCGGGGCCTTCTCGGAGACCGTCGCCAAATCGCCGCCGCAGTCGAATAACTCATGCTGGATCTTCTCGAGATCTGCCAGTACATCGGCAAATAGCGCTGCGTCCAATTCAGCCACCGCAAGGCCGATATAGCTATTCACCTCATCGACCGTTCCATATGACTCGACCCGGATGTCGTCCTTGTCAAGGCGCCCCCCGATAACGCTCGTTTGTCCTTTATCTCCTGTACGTGTATAGATTTTCATTCCAATTGCCTCCTCTATTTTATTCGCTGGTTAATTCCATACCAGATGATATCAACCCGGCTCGATAAGGATGCCACATCCTGATAGACCCAGCCGCAGGCATCACGCCAGCGACGATCGGTTGCTTCCATCGGCACGATTCCTTTGGATAGGTCAGAGCCGATGACGATGCAGCTGCGTTCATCCCTTACCTTCTCCCATATTCGCCAGTCGGCGATGATTTCCTGCCATTTTTCGCGAATTGCATCAGCCGCCATCTTTCTGGCATCCGACTGAATCCAGCCATCCAAGCCTTGCAATACGACGGTCTTGCCTTGGAAATCGAATCGTTGGGGCTGTTCTTTTTGATAACCGGAAAGCCACAGGACCTCACTCTCCAGTTCATACACCCGCTTTACCCATTCAGATTTTCCATTATAGGCACCGCCTGTAACAAAGTGCATCGCTCACCCCTCCTTAAACTGTTCCGGTCCTCCCAAATCAGCTCATAGCCCCTGCCGTGGGATATGCCCCAATCGAAAAAAGCCTTCTCCACCGGGGCAAAGCGGACCAATAAATCCCGGATCACCCCGCCATGGGTCATTAAAACATAAGGGCCTTCCTCATCGGCCATCCATTCGTTCCAGCCATTTCGGACCCGTTCCGAAAATTCCGGGTAGCTTTCCCCGCCAGGCACCATGGCCTCCATCGGGTGTTCCAGCCAATCCAGATAGTTGCCATCACGCTTCAATTCATCGTATGTCCGCCCTTCCCAATGACCGAAGTTCATTTCGCGGAAGGAGCGGTTTTTGATAATTTCAGCATCCGGAAACAGCAGCCTTGCCGTTTCCACACAACGAGGTAAATCGCTCGTATGGATTTTTTCGTACATGGGGTAAGAACCCCTTAAAGCCTGAATTTGCTTCTCTCCTTCTGCACTTAAAGGTGAATCGCTCCAGCCTAGATAGGCTCTTCGCTCATTCGCTACTGTCAGCCCATGGCGAAGTAGTGTAATAGCCACAGAATCAGCCATAACCAAAGCTCAACCCCTTCCACGGATGCCCCCAAGACATCCCCGGTTATCCCGCCGAACCAGCTGTTGATTTTACGTTTGAGATAAAGCAGGAAAAGTAGCGCTGCCAAGCACATGATAACAAGTAGGGCAACAAGCTTAACATCGATGACCAAGGCCGCGGCCAGGCTCGCAAGGAGATACAGTCCGTATATGGGTAAACTGCTCTTCTTTACCGCCTGTTGAAAAAATGCGCCCAGCCCTTCTTCTTTAGCAAGCGGCATCCGGATCAGTAAATAACCCATCACGCATTTGCTCAAGAGCGGCAGAGCGATGATCAAGAAGTAAGTCCATTCATTGGCCCGTTCGACGATTTCATAGATGAAGAGAAATCTCGCGGCCAAAAGTACGATGACGGAGATGACACCGAATGCACCTGTTCTCGAATCCTTCATGATCTCCAATCTGCGCTCTTTATCCTGATAGGAAAAAAAAGCATCGCTAGCATCGATCCAACCATCAAGGTGCAGGCCGCCCGATAACGCAATTGTCAAAAACCAAAGGAAAAAGGCAATCGCAAGGGATGAAAACGGCGTCCACTCCACTAGCACATATAAGGCTCCGCCCATGATCACACCTAGTAAAAGGCCTACCAAGGGAAAGGTTTGAATGGCCCGGTGCATATATTTCCTTTCCATCGGAAGCTGCTTTTTGATTGGAAAAACCGTAAAGAACTGCAGGTTGATTAAAAATCCGATCCATCCGTTCATGCCTGTTTTCCTCCCTTCATCTGCAACGGAATCCCCGATTCAACAAGATACGCCTCATCCGCCTGTCCTACGATCGTTCGATGGAGCTTGCCAAGCATCCTTCCGTATATATGCAGCAATTCATTTTGGAAAATCGGTTCCTGGACCACTTCATTGCTGACGATGATCAAGCAGCCCGATTGTTGTCTTAGCTCATCGATGGCGCTGATGATTTTTGCCTGAATGCTATGTAAAAATTCCGCTTCAAGCGGAACTCCAGGACCGAAAAGTTCATGATCGAGCAAGGTTGTCAGGCAATCGAGCAGGATGATGGAATCGGAATCTATTTTCGCTGCGATTCTAGTAATATCCGTTGCATATTCAGAGGTCTGCCAAGCGATCGGGCTTCTTTGCCTGTCTTTTTGGTGCCTTAGGATGCGTTCCCCCATTTCAGCATCACTGCCACGCCCGCAGGCGAGGTAATGCAAGTTCCCCTCCATCAGGCGTGCATATTCCAGCGCTTTTCTTTCTGCAAAACTGCTTTTCCCGCTGCGGACACCGCCAGTTACAAAGCAGAGCCTTGCCTTTTCCACTGCCTTACCCCCTCCATCAGCGCCTCGTTATCACGTTCATCCTTCACTGCAAACCTGAGCCACATTCCGTCCACCCCGGGAAAATTATCGGTATGACGCGGGACGATTCCTCTTTTCAGCAAAAAGGGAAACAAAGAGAGCGTTTCATCTTTCAGTAAGTAAAAATTGACCGTGCTGTCGGAGACTGTTACTCCAAGCTCCCGATAAAACCGGGATAGTTTCTGTTTTTGTGATTGAATATATTCTCTTGTTTCACTTATATATGCCTCTTCTTCTAGACAGATTCTGCCCACTTCCAATGCGACTTGGTTGACGCTCCAATGCGGTTTATAGCTTTTCACCGTCTTGATGATGTTCGATTCGGCAAGTAAATAGCCTAGTCTCAAGCCCGGAATCGCAAAGATTTTCGTCATCGACCTTAGAACAAGCAAATGTGGAAATCGGTTGATTAATGGCGCATACGTAAAGGCGTCCTCGGTAAAATCATAAAACGCCTCATCGATGACAACCAGGCAATCCGCTTTTTGGCATTCGCTGATCAATTCCATCACAGCCCCACGTTCAAATGACACGCCCGTCGGGTTATTGGGAGTGCAGAGGAAAACCGCATCATATTCACGTAATCTCGGAATCAAGCGAGCCACATCCAGCTGCCAATCAGGAGCATCAAGCTGGTGGAAGTCGACCTCACAACCAGCTGCCAAACAAGCTTGCTCATATTCCGCAAAAGCCGGCTGGATGATCAACACCTTCCGATCGGTCAAAATGCTGGCCACCAACATGATGATCTCTGCACCACCGTTCCCTACCAAAACCGATGCCATGGGAAGCGCTTCTTTCTCTGCAATCGCTTTTGTCAGTTCAACGGCATGGGGGTCCGGGTAATGCATGACCCCTTCAAAAAAACCGGACCATCGTTCCTTGATTCGCAAAGGCGGTCCCAATGGGTTGATGTTTGCGCTGAAATCGATGATCGATCCAGGCATTTCGATTTCCAGCGCTTCGTAAAGATAATGTGGATTAGAACCATGAGATGGTAATTTCAAATGCAATTCCCCCCAGCCAAAGCATCAGTAAAAATAGAAAAGACGATCGATGCATGATGGCAATCGTTTTTGGTATATGTTTTGCCTCCAGCGGAACAAGCGGAACACCCATGCGCGCCCGGTCAGAAACTACTCCTTTGTACATATTGAGCCCGCCAAGCTGCACACCCAAAATCGCCGCTACGGCTGCTTCACACCAGCCGCTATTCGGACTTGGATGTTTCTTCGCATCACTGAATAAGATCCTCCATCTGGCCTGAAGATCATGATGGCTAGACTTCGAGCATACTAGCATCAAAAATCCAGTGAGACGGCTGGGAAGGTAGTTCGCGATATCATCGAGCTTTGCCGAAGCCCAGCCAAATTGGCCATATTTATCATTATTGTAGCCAACCATCGAATCACACGTATTGATTGCCCTGTATACCATCGCAAGCGGCGCCCCGCCAACCGCTGCCCAAAACAACGGGGCCGTTACTCCATCACTCGTATTTTCAGCTACGGTTTCAACAGTGCCCCTGACTATTTCGGACTCATCAAGCATGTCGGTATCACGGCCGACGATATAGGAAAGCTTAAGCCGCGCTTCAGGAAAATCCCTTTCATTCAGCGGACGGCACACCTCCATTCCAGCCTGCTTCAAACCCTTTTGGGCAATCGTAGTGGAAATCACGGCAGCTTCCCAAATGATTCCCGCCAGCGGATGGATAAGATAGGCCAAATAAACCGACAGACCTGTAAGCAATAGTACCGTCGTCAAGACGAAAGCCAGCATGAACAGTCCATTTCGTTTCTTATGTACGCCTTCATTGAATGTGCGATCGAGCTTGCTTATCATCGTTCCGATCCATTTGACTGGATGCGGCCAATTCGGCGGATCTCCTATTATCGAATCAAGGAAAAACGCCAGCGTAACGGCAAAAAGGTGATGATAGATCATAATGCCTCATTCCGTTTACGACTATTCCTTATTGCTTCGGCGGTACAATCATATACTCCGCGGCTGATCAGCTTCCCTAGCGGGGTGATGGTTCCTGCATATTGAAGCTTCTCCCCTCTTTGTGTCGCTGCAATCGAGATGCTATCGGTCGATGTCCCTGTCGCATAGGTGTTCGTCACCTTGTCCAGAACCTCCAAATCATGAAGCGCTTTTACTTTTGCCTCGGTCGCGGTAACGATGCTGTGAATGAACGCTTCTTCTGCCAGGTGGCCATTTACGAATATCCATGTATTGATGGTCCCTGGCGCAGAACTCCAGGAGTGGCGGTCCGCTAATGAAGCGTCGATCGCATTGCCGACTCCAGCCGTCACGATGATGAAAACCGAGAAACCTTCCGCTTTTACTAATTGGAAGGCAGCCGTATCAAGGAAGACTGCCGTCATCATCCCTACCGTTTCCTGCGGATCGATGTTATTGGCTTTTAAATAATCCGCCATTTCCGCAAGATGGTCGGCGCAATCATAATCGTGATGGACGTGCCTATTCACGAAATATCGATGCCAGCCCATCCCCGATCCAGTCACTCCAGAAGACATCGTTCTAAGGGGATTGGGGGCATTCAACCGGATCATCTCCCGCCCGACCGTCAAATGGGATTCATTGATTTCGAATGGTTCGTAATCGCTGCCATGCTTTTGGGGAACGATGAACATTTGCGGCTTCGGAAGTGCAGGATGCGGATGCTTTTCGATCGTCGTACGATAGACTTCCTGGATCAGGTCCTGTTGAAGCACTTCATGAGGGGCAGCAAGGGCTTGGATTTTCCCTTTTGCAAGCAGCAAGAGCCGATCACAATATAATCCAGCCAGATTCAAGTCATGAAAAATCGATATGACGGTCAATTCCTGCTCCTTTGCCATCTTCCTCATCAAATCAAGAAGTTCCTTTTGATACGATAGATCCAAGTGGTTCGTCGGCTCATCCAAAAAAAGTACTTCAGGCTCCTGGGCCAGCGCCTGGGCCAGCAAGACCCGCTGTCTCTCCCCTCCTGATAGCCGTTCGAAATGAAGATCCTGGAATTCGGCCACTCCCGTTTGTTTCATCACCCGTTGGACAATCCTTTCATCCTCCTCAGACCAGCTGTGGAACCAGCCTGTTTGATGGGCGTACCTCCCAAGCGAGACCGTTTCCTTCACCGTATACGAAAAAGCTAACGAGGAATGTTGAGGAAGCACCGCAATGACCCGTGCAAGCTGTTTTGCCGAATAATCCTGCAAATCTTTTCCTTTGATCCGTATGCTTCCTTGCTTGTAAGCGAGCACCCCGCTGAGCATACTCAACAGCGTCGTTTTTCCGCTGCCGTTTGGACCGAGGATCCCGAATAGTTCTCCTTTTTGAACGTCGAAAGAGATGGAATCCAAAACGCTTTTGTTATCATATCCACCTGTTAACCCTTTAACTTCAAGCATCCGTCCTACCCACTCTCCGTCTCCTTAATAAAATGAGGGCAAATGCAGGTGCCCCGATCAGTGAGGTGATGACCCCGATCGGCAGTTCCGACGGGGCGATGATCGTCCGTGCCACAAGATCTGCCAAAATCAAGAACCCGCTTCCTACCAGCAATGATAACGGAAGCAGATGCCTATGATCTGGCCCCCATATCCTCCGGACCAAATGGGGAATCACCAGCCCTACAAAGCCGATCGTGCCTGAAACGGCAACCGCTGCGCCCGTCAATATCGAGCCCGCGATCAGGATCCACATTTTCCGCCTCTGCACGTCGACACCTAAATGTTTTGCCCGGTCCTCCCCGAAGGTCATCGCATTCAATTCCCTCGTATTCATGATCAGAATCAACGAGCCAATGATGAAAAACGGCAGAATGATTCCGATATAATTCCACCCGCGCATGGACACGCTGCCCATGAGCCAGCCGATGATTTGTCTTAATTCCTCCCCCGTCAACGCAATCATCAAGGATATGAAGGCGCTTAAAAACGAGCTGAAGATGATTCCGGTCAAAATGATCGTTTCGACCTTCATCGATCGATCCATTTTTTTTGCGAATGTCAGCACACAAAAAATCGTAATCACGGAACATAAGATGCTCAATGCAGGAAGCGTATATAAGCCGATGAACGGGAGTGATATATTCAGGAATAACGTCACCACTGCCCCGACTGATGCTCCTGACGATATCCCGAGCGTGTAGGGATCGGCAAGCGGATTCCGGAGCAGCCCCTGAAATGCCGCACCCGCGATCGCCAAGCATGCCCCGACCAAACCAGCAAGCAATACACGCGGCAAACGGATGTTCATCACGATATTCGTCAGCATCACATCGGGATCAGCGGAAATCGGCAAATGAAAAATCTCCTTGCCGATTATTTGCATAAGTACGGGGATCGGTACGGACACCGAACCGAATGAGATGCCGATCGTACTGGCAAAAAGTAAAAACAATGACGCAAGCAAATAAGCAAGCGCCCATTTAGTTGTCAAATACGTTCGGATAGATTGATTTGGCAAGTTCCTCTACTCCCTCTATTAAACGTGGACCTGAACGGGTCACCAAGTCGGAATGGACATCAAAGACTTGGGCATTCTTAACCGCCGTTACGTCTTGCCACCCTTTTCGGCCCGTCACTCCACTTACCGGGTCTTTTGTGTAATAACCATAAGTCGTAATGATGACATCCGGATTGGCTGCAATCATCGACTCTTCATCCATTTTGGCCCAGCCATCCACATCCGCTGCAGCATTATCAGCTGAGATCATCACAAGCATTTCATTCATGAATGTATTTTTACCAGGTGTATAGATATCCGGGGACGGCGAAACCTCCACTAAAACGGTCTTTCTTTCCGATTCCGTTACCGATTTGGCCTTCTCGGAAATAACCTTCAGCTTCGTTTTCATGTCCGTGATGATGTCTTTTGCCTTAGCTTGCTCGCCTGTTGCCATCCCGATCATATCAATGGATTTGTACACCTCATTGAAGCTTTGGGCATCATTGACTACAAGCACATCTATTCCCGCATCCTTAAGCTGCTGGAGCCCCTCCTTCGAATTATGGGCACTCGATGCATGGGCAAGAACAAGATCGGGCTTCAAGGATACGATCAATTCCGTGTTCATCTCCATGCCGCCCACTTTTTCGATATCCTTCGTTTCTTCCGGGTAATTATCATTGTCGGACACGCCAATAACCTTATTACCTAAACCAAGCGCAAAGACCACTTCCGTATTGCTTGGTATCAACGTAACGATTTTCTTCGGTTTTTCTTCTATCGTCACCTTTTCGCCCGTTGCATCTTTAATCGTAACCGGGAAGGCTTGTTGTGTAGCCTGATTCGTCTGCTGCTTTCCTTTTCCTTCATCGGCCGTGCCGCTGCAGCCAACCATCATGCCAGCCGTCAGCACCATCACCAGTATCAGGCCAAAAATCTTCTTCACGTTCATTCCCCACAATCATTTCATTTAGTTTTAGCCCGCCTTAAGCGAGGACCTCATGACAAAAAGCATCCCCCGTCAAACGGAAGATGCTTGTATGGCAACAATATCATTACGGACTCTTTACGGTCTGCCACACACCTCCCCATCCGCGTGGGTCACAGGTGTACGAATCTTGGCAGGTCTCCTGGCTCATGGTCATCGTCAACGGCATCTCCCATATCCCAAACAGTGGCATACAGCCGTCAGCTCCCATATACAGTGGCGGGACCGCGCTGGCATTGAACCAGCTTCCCTTTTAAGTCATTTAGACACCAAATCGTTCATATGTATATAATTTTCACTGCTTATCATTATACACCATGCAAGAAGCGATTATTGGGTGATTTTTCACAAAACGCCTGTCCAGCTTCAGCGATTGGACGCATTTTCAATCAGTGATGCAAATCCCCCTACGGATAATCCCGGTGAAATCCGAACGCGATGCAGGGCATGCATCCCTTGATCACTTGTTGCCCCGCCAGGTTCGGTGGTGACTGCCATCTTGTATCCGGCTTCTTCCGATAACCTGAGGCTCTCCTCGTTATAACGGCCGACTGGATACGAAAGTACCGTCGTCTCCTGGTTCAGAATGCGATCGAATAAATCCTTGGACTGGACCATTTCAGCTTCCTGCTGTCCGGAAGTCATCCGGTTCAGCTCAAGATGGTTGATTGTATGACTCTCGATGGAAATCCCATTCGCACTCATCTCCATCATTTGATCTTCCGTCAGGTGATGAGCTTTACCAATGGACTTCCCGATCATGAAGATGGTCGCTTTCAACTCATATTCCTTCAATATAGGAAAAGCCTCGGTGTAGTTATCTGTATAGCCATCATCAAAAGTAATCCAGACACACTTTTCACTTGGCATTATATTTTCGCTTAAAACGAGAAAGGCTTCATTAGGCGATAAAGTCTGGTAGCCATTTTCCCGAAGCCAAGCCATTTGCAGCCGGAATTCCTCCTTCGGCACCCGAAGGTTATTCCCCTCCGATATGCTGTGATACATCAATATCGGAAGCCTAACCGCGGACTCGGCCCTTATCCAGCCACTCGTGTCGATTCGTTCAGGATTTGCTCCATCCTCCGAATCGATTTCGGCCTCATTCTCCTCTGCTGCAGCCACCTCGATATTCTCTTCCACAATCGGCGCAGCCGTCTTTTTACCTATTTTCTCTAAAACACCTTGTGAACAGCCAGCTAAAATGAAAACCACAAACACTGCTGCCATCCATACCAATCTGTATTTTCCCACTATCATTCTCCTATTTTTTTCTAGCATAATAGTACCAGAAAATCAGCGAATAATAAAGTATCCCAATTAACGCAATAAAAGGTAAAAATCATCGTTATATGACCCGCCAGGCATTTTTTTTCATAATTATAAGCTACTCACTTGAAAAGTTTGCCTATAACAAATATAATAAACAAGTCGTCGACCTTTTTATATGTCCCAGTAGCTCAGCAGGATAGAGCGACAGCCTCCTAAGCTGTAGGTCGTAGGTTCGATTCCTATCTGGGACGCTAAATAGAAACAGGCAAAACCCCTTGTGAATCAAGGGGTTTTGCCTGTTTTTAAATATTTTTATTTAAAGTTCGAATTTGAAATTATTCATGATGAAAGTTTCACAAAATACAGGATGGTTACTATTACCTGAATCAGTCACCAGTGCCATCCGTCACGCCAAGTTAGTTATTTGACTATTCTTAATACTTCTCGTATAGTATATTAATCCAATGGGTTTTCTTTTATTTAAGTAGTTTTCGATACCTTATACAATAGTTCATGAATGAATTGGGAGGAAGATGCAGCATGTCAAAAGAAATTGTGTTTAATCCACAGGTCACACCTCCGCGTGGTCCGTACGCACAGGCGATTAAAGTAAGTGAACGCAGAACCACCATCTATACAGGGACGATCACAGCACTTGATGAGGATTAGAATGTTGTTGGTGCTGGAGATATTCGTGAACAGACGCGCAAAACGATCGAGAATTCGGAAAAAATCCTGGAAGCAGCAGGAGCTACCTTAGCAGACGTAGTAAAAACAACTTGGTATCTTACTGACATCACCCATATGCCTATCGTAGCGGAAATTCGCAATGAGATGTTTGGAGGCGCAATTCCTGCAAGTGATTCTTCTAAAATAGCTGCCTCATGTTTTAGGTTTTTTCTGATGCATTACCATCTTCCTTTTCCCTTCAAAAGTTGATATAACCTATCTACTTTCTCCCTTTTTTAAAAGATGCTATAAGGAGGTTTAAAAAGAAGTGTATGATTAACCCAACTACGAAACTAAGGATACACCCAAATATAGTTGCTTCAGATGAAAATGTTTGATTCTTTATCTCTATTATGTATAAGTACTCTCCGACCAAGGCAGGACTTGAAAAGATATTTGTATAACCCATTAGCATCAAAATTATTGGACTTACAAATACAATAAATAGATATAAAAACGCAAAAACAATCCCACTCGATATTGATTTTAAAATATTTATCATCTAATTCCCCTTCCATTCTTTAACTGCATTAATTATATTTCTACCATCAGGAAATCTAGGATGAAGCATAGTTAAATTTACAAATCTTAGTAATGTAAATAATTTTGTAAATTGGTTGTTTATAATAAATATTAAAATGAGTGATAGCAATACAGGAAGAATCGGACCTGAAACTGCAACTAAAATATTTTTGGACTGTTTTGTGAATTTTTCATGAACAACGTAGAAGTATTTAATATTCCATTCGAATCTTAAATGATAAAAAGGTTTAGACTCTGTCACATTAAATATCATAATAGCAACAATATGACCTAGTTCATGTATAAGAAACACTAATAAAAAAGCACAGATAAACTCAATCATATAAGAATAGGTTTCCTTAAATAGAGTCCCATAATAATCAAAAATATTATAATAGAAAATCCTGTATATACTAATTGAATATAAATTTCTAATATGAAAGTTTGCTGAATAATAAAGTCGAAAATATTTACACATGCTAATAAAAATATAACAATGAAAATTTTATTAAAATCATCAATCTTGATAAGAAAACTTACTAGAATGGAGAACATTGTAATAAACATGATTGAAAAAAGGGCACCATATAGATTTCCCATTTCTACTCCAAATAGGAAATAGGATAATAATAGAAAAAGGTAATAGCTAAAGCAATTAACAATATAACTAATTATTACTCTTGTAGTAAAGTAAGGGTTTTTTTGGATATTTAAATTATATATTGCAATTTTATACTCTTTGAAGTGCATTCCAACCGTTAACGGTATCATAACCAAGATTTCTTTTAGCCCAAATTGTGTAATAAAAGAAAAAACCAAAAAGAAGTTATTTGCATCAAATATAAAGTAGGTACCCGTAGCCATCCCAATTAAGATACAAAATACCAATCCTTGTTCTTTAAAGATTTGATTGCGAGTAAAGTTTATCCATTCAACATTCATCTGAAGTGAGTACTCATTATTAGTAAAAATACTTTTACTTTTATACTTTCTAACTAATCTACTTTCATTTTTTTGTTTTAAAATACTCATCAAATATCCAGTTGAAATCCTTCTAAATATAACTAGTAAGATAAAACTCAAGAATAATAAAAGAGAAAAATAAAAACCGAGATGTTCCTCGAGAAAATTTTTCCAATATCTTTCTCCTAGGCTTATAGAACCAAAAAGGATAGTAATTAATGCTATTGAACTTCCATATAAATTTTCTTTATCTTTATTTAAATACTTCATTAATAAAAAATTAGCGAGCATCCAAACAGTCATAGCAAAAATAAATAAGAAGGATATTGTTAATAACAGTAATAATAGGGAAGAAAGATTTATTGTCATACCTTTAATCACCATAGCCAATAATAATGGAAAAAAGGAAAATAACATGATTAATATGGAGAAAAGATATGTATGCACTAAGCTGCCCAATACCAACTCATATGCTTTAATAGAAGTGTTCATATAAAAAAAGATATAATTTCCATGCTTCAATTTGTTTCTTGTAAATACCAAACAAAAACAAATAACGACTGTCCAAACCTTAATAACATTTATAAACATAGTTACTATATTAAAATCAATTTCTATTAATGTTTTTATAGTTAATGTAACATATACTGCATACATCAAAAGTAGGCCTATAACAATTGCCAAAATTAATGTGGTATACTTTTGTATTAACTCTTTTACCTTATGTATAATTCTTGGAGTTTCTATTTTCTGTACTACTTGAATGATCCATGTCATTTATTATCTCCTCTATATACTGATAGTATTCTTTATTAGCGCCTCTATATACTTCTTCTAAAGACAAACCTGTGAAACGTTCTTCAACTTCCTCCCTGTTCATGTTTATGATTATTTTTCCATCTCTTAAGATTATGAGCCTATTAAATAATTCTTGGCCGAAGTCCAAATTATGTGTAGAAAGAAGGATTCCAACACCTTGCGATTTTAGTTTTCCTAATACCCTCTTTAAAATAATAATCATATCTGGATCAAGTCCATTTGTAGGTTCATCGAATACAACATATTCGCTTTTTCTACACAGTTGAGATACTATCTGTGTTTTCTTTTGATTTCCATGTGATAATTGGATAATGGGTATATGTAAATATTTATCTAGCTCAAATATTCTAATTAATTGATTCAAAAATTCTTTGTTTTCACTTTGATTAAAAGAACTTTGTACTAAATCAAAATACTCCATTGGTGTTAAATAATTCAACAATGAAATATCATCGGGTATATAAGCCATATTCTTTTTAAAAAGATCTACATCACCTTGTAATTGAAAACAAATTTTGTGATCATCCAGTTTAACATTTCCATTAATATTTAATAATCCAAATAGAGATTTTATGATTGTTGTTTTTCCTGCACCATTATGACCTAAAAGAAGGGTAGCTTCCCCTTTTTTTATTTCAACAGGAATATCAATTAATTCAAATGATTCAAACCTTTTTTCTTTTATATATAATGAAATCATAAATTCTCCCCTATTTAGGCTATTGTTTCAACCTTAGGATTGTCAAACACTCGACAACCCTAAGGCTCCACTTAACCACATTTGATTTTAATATAAAGTCCTGACATTTTAAATTCACCTAAAAATTTCGAGCCACTTCCATAGGTTTTACACGCCCAGATTAATGCTGCCACACTAGCAACTCCTAAAATAATTAAAAGAACTACAATCCAAAATGCATTTTTTTGAGTAGTCACAGATTTTTTTAACTCTTCTTGTGAATGAGCGACATTTTGAAAAAAATTCATAACCAAAAGATATAACTGCATAGATAAATTGTTAGCGAAATTTAGAGTAGATAACATTTTTTCCCTCCTTTCAATTAGATTTGTTGTGACAGTTCATTAATTATTTTGGTAAGTAGATTAATGAATAAATAAATTTAAAGACTCCAAAAATTATAAAGTCTTATGTTAGCAACATAAGAAACTACCAAAATATACATGTAACCACCCAACAGGTATATAGTACCATATTTTACAATAAATTGTTACATAAATGATATATTTTACCTAAATTTCAATTATAATCCCAATAAACTTAACAGCTTTTATTTTATTTGGTTTTTGAATTAAAAATGAATATTAGTTACAAAGGAATAAGAGAAAAGATATTGGAGGAATCATTTCTAAGTAACGTGAGGTTCATAGATTTAGAGTATTCTTCAAATAAATATATCCGGAATGCTTTATCATTTTTATATCTCAAGCTTAAGAGAATTATTAATACATTCAACAGATCGCGTAAGAGAATATACTGTTACTCGAAATATAATTAATAATTTATTGTTCAAAAATTTGTCCGGCACTTCAATTCTCATATTGTCTTGAAATGAAACCTTATTTGCGTGGATATTCTTTAGATGCTGTCAGATAAAAAGAGCTTATGATTATTTACATATCATCATAAAAGTTGGGGAAACTCATTACAGGCAGTATATGTTTATACTTTTTTAAAAAAAATGTTTCACCCTGTCCTACCCGGGTATATAAATACTGTAAGACATTCTCAACCAAAGGAGATGATGTGCATGAGTACAATCAGAAGCCAATGGAACAAGGAGAATGACGCAGCGGTGTTTAGTCCCGGTGATCAGCGTTAGAGTCAATTGAAGCGTTAGATGCTAATCAAAATGGGAATTACTACTCTTCTCATCCAAAGGAGGAAGATACTGATCATGAGTATTTACAGCCGATGGAATCCAGAGAATGATGAAGCGATTTTCAGTCCAGGTGATCAGCAGCCATTCAGTACGCTCATACGAGTAGATTCCGAAAAACACACAAAAAAAATGGACAACACACTTGAATATGAATGACATGGCACCGTACTGAATGAAATTTAGTCGAAGCAGTAATATACAGAAAAAGGATGGAGCGAATGCTCCATCCTTTTTTCTTGTGCGCACTGCAGGCATACGGCGCATTTGTTACACGTGAAACACTTTCCTTGTGGCCGCATTCACGATCCTGACAGACAAGCATTTCCCCCTTTTCATTATTCACTACACGCATCAGCCTGCCACATGATCTTGCTTGCATTTCTGGCGCATATCGTCAATGAAAACCTGTTTGGCAAGAATTCCTTTTGCAATCGCCGTTAGCTTTTGCTCCTCCTGTGCCGTCTAAGCAGGCGACCTCAGGTCTTCAGGCGCCAACTCGAGGAGTTGCTTTCCTTTTGAATTTACGTGAAGGCCCTTCCCTCTCTTTTCGACCAAGAAGCTTTCGAACAGTTGCCACTGTCCCGATCCCGGCGGCTTCGTTTCAAGGGCTCAAATGAACTGTATAGGCCATTCCTGCCTTGAAATTATGTTATATTAGACGGAAATAGTTAGTAAGGGAGTTTGAACAAATGTCAAAAAGTGTGGTAATTGCTGAAAAGCCTTCAGTTGCACGTGATATTGCGAATGTATTGAAGTGTAATAAAAAAGGAAATGGATTTTTAGAAGGCGATAAGTATATCGTTACGTGGGCATTAGGTCATCTGGTTACTCTAGCAGATCCAGAGGCATACGATATGAAATATAAAACATGGAAGCTGGAAGACCTGCCTATGCTTCCTGAAAGCATGAAGCTAGTTGTCATGAAACAAACCGGAAAGCAATTCAACGCAGTTAAAACGCAATTGACTCGCAATGATGTGAATGAAATAATCGTGGCGACTGATGCGGGGAGAGAAGGAGAATTAGTTGCACGATGGATCATCGAGAAAACAAAAGTGAATAAGCCCATCAAACGTCTCTGGATTTCTTCCGTAACGGATAAAGCAATTAAGGATGGATTCAATAACTTAAAGCCTGGTAAAGAGTATGAAGACTTATATACTTCTGCAGTAGCACGTTCGGAAGCGGATTGGTATATCGGTTTAAATGCAACCCGTGCCTTAACGACAAAATTCAATGCGCAATTAAACTGTGGACGCGTTCAGACACCGACGGTTGCAATGGTTGCAGCACGCGAAGAGGAAATTGCGAATTTCAAACCGCAAACCTATTATGGAATCGAAGCCCAAACGGATGGACTTAAATTAACGTGGCAAGATGAAAATGGAAATAGCCGCAGCTTTAATAAAGAAAAGACCGATGCAATCGTGAAATCGCTTGGAAGTAAAGATGCGACTGTTGTTTCCATTGACCGCAAAGCAAAGAAAACATTCGCACCTGGTCTATATGATTTAACAGAGTTACAACGTGATGGGAATAAACTCTTTGGCTATTCTGCTAAAGAAACATTGAACATCATGCAAAAATTGTATGAGCATCACAAGGTCTTGACTTATCCGCGTACAGATTCACGATATATATCATCCGATATCGTCGGTACGCTTCCGGAGCGTTTAAAAGCCTGTGCCATAGGTGAATATCGTCCTCTTGCAAATAAGGTGTTGAATAAGCCTATTAAGACGTCAAAAGCATTTGTCGATGATAGTAAAGTCAGTGATCACCATGCCATTATTCCGACCGAGGGTTATGTGAATCTTTCAGCCTTCACTGACAAAGAACGCAAAATCTACGACCTTGTCGTGAAACGTTTCTTGGCAGTTTTATTCCCTGCGTTTGAATATGAGCAATTGACGGTGCAAACGAAAATTGGCGATCAAACGTTTATCGCTAGAGGAAAATCCGTGATTCATTCCGGCTGGAAAGAAGTTTATGCAAACCACTTTGATGATGAAGAATCAACAGAGGATGTAAAAGAGCAGCTATTGCCTCGTATGGAAAAAGACGATGTATTAAAGACAAAATTAATCACTCAAACGTCAGGCCAAACAAAGCCACCAGCACGCTTTACGGAGGCGACTTTACTATCAGCAATGGAAAACCCTGCGAAATACATGAAAACAAACGATAAGAAGCTGGCAGACACGTTGAAATCAACGGGCGGACTTGGAACAGTCGCCACTCGTGCCGATATCATCGATAAGCTATTCAATTCGTTCTTATTCGAAAAACGCGGCGGCAAGGACATCCATATCACATCCAAGGGACGTCAGCTTTTGGATTTAGTGCCAGAAAAGCTGAAATCTCCTGCGACAACAGCTGAATGGGAACAAAAGCTCGAGCTAATCGCAAAAGGGAAACTGAAAAAAGACGTGTTCATCAATGAAATGAAAAATTACACAAAAGAGATTGTCAGTGCAATCAAAACGAGTGACAAAAAATATAAACACGACAATATCTCAACGAAATCTTGTCCAGACTGTGGTAAGCCCATGCTTGAAGTGAATAGTAAAAAAGGTAAAATGCTCGTCTGCCAAGATCGTGAATGCGGCCATAAAAAGAACGTCGCCCGTGTAACGAATGCACGCTGCCCGCAATGTAAAAAGAAAATGGAATTGCGTGGTGAAGGCGACGGTCAAATCTTCACATGTAAATGCGGATATCGCGAAAAACTGTCTGCTTTTGAAGCAAGACGGAAGAAAGAAACTGGCGGAAAAGTGGATAAACGTTCCGTACAAAAGTACTTAAAAGAGCAGGAAAAAGAAGCGGAACCGATTAATAATCCATTTGCGGATTTATTAAAAGGGTTTAATTTAGATAAATAATCATTTTTTGCCCTCCTCCCCCGAAAATGCGAATTTAGGGAGAGGGGGGCAAAAACATCCAAATTAATTTCCCCAACCAAAACGAGACGATAACCAATTTTAAAATGCCCTGTCTAAGTCCATTTGAGATAAAGAAAGTATATAACCTTCGTAAAAGAGTGATATGGAAGCTCTACGAGGTGAAAGCTGCACGTACGGTGTGGAACAGGTTAAAAGATGAAAATTATAATTACAAAGTGTCAGTTTACGCCTATTTTACAGGCCTTAAGAAGAAAGAAACATTTTTATTAGTCGAAAATCCACTTTGGTTAAGTTCCAACCATGTATTCTCCTTCAGGTCAACTTCAAACTGATTGGCATCTCCAAAGGAGTCCCCTCCTATAATTTTTTGCAAATCATCAGATATGATTTGGAACCATGGATCTTCCTTTAACACTTCATCATTCCTGGTTTCATAAGTGATGATATACTCTCCGGCTTGTATTTGTTTACCGACTGTATAGAAACCGGAATGATGTATTTCATAGGAATCACCCTCTTTACTAACTGGCGAAAAAGCTGATTTTTTAAGCTTGATTGTTCCTTTCCCAGTAACTTGTGCTATATTGCTATCATAAAGTCTCAAACCTAAAAAATGATCACCATCGGAAAGTTCAGTCCCATTAAAATAATTATCACCATCGCTTGTCACGTCATAATATCCCTCTGGAATATCGTTTCCTATATGGAAGTTGCCTTGCGTGAGTCTGTATTCGATACCTCCCCCCTTGATTTTTTTTGTTTCAAGGTGTTCATTTGGCGTAAGAGATTTTATGAATTCCGGTATGGATATGATGGTGAGTAAACATACAAATGTGATAACCAAAAAAATCATTTGAGATTTTCTCATCATGTTAACCGTCCATTACTAATTTCTATAACTTCATCACAAATCGGGAAAACATCATCTTTATTATGAGTGGCAATTATGATGGTTGCTCCCCTCTCCCGTTCTTCTTGTAAAATATCAAGAACTCGTTCCACACCTTTTTCATCAATTGCATTAGTCGGTTCATCCAATAAAATAATGTCAGGTTTCTCAAAGATAGCTTGTGCTATATTCAGTCGCTGCTTCATACCTAGAGAATATTTTCTTACTTTCAATGTACCGAACTGATCCAGCTCAAGTCTCTTTATGGCGTGTTGTATATCTTTGAGCGATGCTGTTTTCTTAATCGCAGCAAGAATTTTCAAATTAGTTTCGGCATCGAATTGGGGAAGCAACTCGAGATTTTCAATAATAATGCCAATACTCGGAGGAAATGAAATATCCTTATGCAATATCTTACCATCAATGGTTACACTGCCATCAGTTGGAATGATAAGTCCAGCTAGCGCCCGAAGCAACATGGTCTTACCAGATCCATTTTTTCCAACCAAACCATAAATTCTCCCTTTTTCGAAGGTGTACGAGATGCTTTGTAAAACATTATTTTTTTTTAACTTCTTTGATAAGTCATGGACTTCAATCATTATAATTCCTCACATTAATTCTATTTTTTTGATTCTTATTACGGAAAGACAAAGCAAAAACAAAATAATAACAACTAAAAAAAGCCCCGGCTCATTTAATTGGCCTATCGTTTCCTGCAAGGAAGGATTAACAATCATGCCATTGCGAAAACTCATTGAAAGGTTCGGGAAAAACACATGAAAGAGCACATTTTTTTGAACGAAACCTTCAACAATCGTTATCGATAGAAGCACATAACAATTGGTTAATATAAACGCCAATTGGGATTTCATATACAGTTCCAATATCATTTGTATGGATAAAATAGCCATGATTGTTAACACATAAAACAATATACCTTCAAACAGGTGTGTCAATTCAAGTACAGGATCAGAATCCAAGATTGTTTGAAAAAAAGTTGTAACGATTAATTGTGAAAAAACTAAAACCAATACAACCCTCCACATATGGATTACTTTAGACATTAGCCATGAAAACCTACTTTTTCCCCTTAAAATGATATATTTTCCGTAATCAACTAGTGAATCCGAGATGTGCCCTAATAAAATGAAGCTACTTGCAGCTATCGATATATACCAGCCCATTAAATAGGTAACTAAGTGAGGATAATTAACTGGTGTCGGTACGCCATCCAAAAACGGAAAGGAAGAATGAGCTAACCTATCATTCATGAAATATACATATTGGACAAGTACAACAATAAACAAGATGAACGCTTCATTTCTAAAGTGAGTCATTTTTCAGGTAATCCTTCCTTTGAAACATGCTCCACCCAAAAACAAGCAGGGCTACGACAATCGTTATTTGCCGCAAATAAATCGTTACTATACTGTACATGTCACCAGAAGCTACTACTAATAAAACGATATTTGCTAGATCTCGGATCGGTGTATACAGCTCTTGCATGACTAACTTATTGAAAAAGAAAGTCAATGTCACAATAAAAAACACAAAAGAGTAAGATAATATATCTGAATTTAGGATTGTTTTAATCGCTATATAAAGAAGAGCTAGCGAGAAATAATAAAAAATAAGACCAAGAAACTCACATAATAGGATCTGAACAAAACTTACATCTTTTAAAAAAACACTTCCCAAATAGAAAAAGTTATAGCCACTTAACAGGCAAAGGTGGATGGTAACGAAAATAAGAACGGCATAGAAAGCATGTAGAACATCCTTCCGATATTTTGCACCGCGCATTACATATCTAACTGTTGCTGCTGCATGACTTGGAGTTGCAGTGCTTTTTACGAACATCAAAAAAGGATAAGTGAAAAATAGCACATGTGCTTCGATTGAATTCGGCGAATACATATTAGAGTTCATTGAGAGAAACCTGTTATAAAGTGGTTGAAGATGAACAAAGTCACTGGTTTGTTTATACCAAAGCACCACCATAAATAGGAATAAACAGAGAGTTGGAAGCAACCGTTTAGATTTCATTTATTTTCACCTCATGGAGGTACGTCAGAATATACAGAACAAGAAAAGCAAGGGTTGATGTAATAAAAATGGGTGTTAAAGTCTCTAACCCGTACTCGGCAAACGGTTGTAATAGATACATCACCGACCCCTTATTAGAAATAAGGATATACCAAAATGCAAACGTTACTGGATACGTTATTTTCTTATCGTAAGTCAGCATACTAAAGCATGTACCAGCAGCTCCTATCAAACCCGCAAAAAAAGAGGTTGTTAAAGAAAATAAAAAGATACTAAGATAAGGACTTTCCACTTGCTTCTTTAAAAAAGCTTCGCCTGATACTCCATCATAATTGCTTGCTGAACTGAAACCAGCCATATCAAAAAAAAGAGAGTTGATTAGAAAATTTATTGTTAAGGCTAAAAAAATTACAGAAAATGATACAATAAAAGAAGTTTTAAGCTTAACAAAGAAGTATTTCTTTTTTCCTAATTTAGAAATCCAAATGTCTCTAACGCCTGTCTTCTTATCTTGTATAGGATCGTCTGAGCAAATCACCAGTAAGTAAAGTGGGAGAAACCACAGTAAAATAATTTGTGTTACATGTCCAATCGTCGACCCTGAAAGAAAAAAGGCCTCCGCCAAATAGACTTTTTCATATGATAATAACTGAATGATCTCTATACAAGGTATTAGCACGATAGCTAAAATTCCAATACAGCTTAATTTATTTCTTAATACTCTACTAAATTGACTTTTCATTTTTTCTCCTAGTTATTCATTTTAAAGGCACATAAAGGCCCCCTTCTTACGTATCTTTCAAGATGGTAAAAAGGGGGGTGTCTAACATACATGAATATGGATATGCTATCTTCCTGTTAACGTACTGCTGGATCCCAATATCCTGATACGGTGTGTGATTTTGAAGTAAGATTGTTATTTTCAGCGCCAATACGTACTGAACCACTGACAGCACTTTTAACTTTTATTGTATATTTCTTTCCTTGGTAATAGTTATTGGGATGTGAGTAGACAGAACTACTTTTAGCAAGCCACATCGTTGTAATTGTTCCTGCACCTTCTGAAGAATAGGCAAGATTCAAATACCATGGAGCATTCTTTTCTGCGGTTGACCTTGATTGCGTCTGTGAGTAACCATTATCGTAAATAGTGCCCTTATCTGGGTTGCTAGATGCAGGAACAGTAAAACGGAAACTTTTATCATCACCCGTATTGTTAGCAGCAAAGACACTTGTACCAATACTAAAAATTGAGGCGATAATCAATACAAACATTAAAAAATTTGATTTTCTTGAAATAGTCATATTTATCTCCTTAAATGTTTATTTTGTAATCAACGAAGTTTTTAACATTCCGTTAATTGCAATAATCTATATTCACATAAATAATAGTACTCTAACGGCGCCAATTTAAAGACACTACTCTTTAAGACATACAACGAATGAAAACCCACGATGAACCGCTAGAGCCGTTAAAATCAGAAACCAGCTTGTTCAATTGAATAATTTTGTCAAAAAAAAAGGCCTTAATAATTGTATTTCATATCAGCTTTTCCCTGATTTTTGAAGGTTAATGCGATATCCCCAATCAAGCTTCATAAACTAAGCATGGAATGTCCTCATAGAATACGTAGTGACAATAGAAATGATTACCCACTAACAATCTGGATGTAATCTTGTTATAACTTCATTTTATATGAATTAAAGACACAAGGAGTTTCTATTTTAAAACTCCTTGTGTCTTTTTTGAAATTTAATATAGTCCTTTTAATGATATGTAGTAGAGAGTATCAACCATTTGCAGAAAAGGAGATTTTATAAAATTTTCACATGTACAGAGCATTGAATAACCGAAGCTTTTATAAAAAATGAACACATTCGAGGTTAGAGTCAGGATCACATTCATGTTCGTGATTCATATTACATGTCCATTTTTGCTTCGAATCCATAACTGATATCACATAATACATGTCTAAACGATCAACAGGGACATCTATCGACAAAAATACCTTAATTCAATTACGGCTTCCGCTCAAAAGTGCTCCCCCGACCCACATATATGTAAATGAATAGATTAGATAGCAATCCATCACAGTTTTTAGTATGATGAAACGTAGGGATTTTTTCAAATTAACTGGGAGGTTCAACATACATGAGCTTACTTTCTATAGATAAATTGGCACACAGCTTTGGCGATCGCACCTTATTCAAGGATGTTTCCTTCCGCCTGATGGCTGGTGAACATGTCGGGCTCGTCGGGGCGAATGGTGTCGGAAAATCAACGATGATGAATATCATCACAGGGCAGCTTATCCATGATGAAGGCAGGGTCGAATGGACTCCCGGCGTCGAATATGGCTACCTTGACCAACATACGATCCTTGAAAAAGGAAAATCGATCCGCGATGTCC
This sequence comes from Peribacillus simplex, assembly GCF_001542915.1. GTDB lineage: Bacteria > Bacillota > Bacilli > Bacillales > DSM-1321 > Peribacillus > Peribacillus simplex_B. The sequence continues at coordinate 296,315 of NZ_LNNH01000012.1, forward strand.
TAAGGGATGCTTACCTACCTTTATTCGAGCAGGAAAAGGCACTTAATGAGGTAACCGAGAAAATGGGTACGGCAACTCCCGAAGAGCTTGAAGAGCTTTTGGAGCAAATGGGGGAAATACAGGACAAGCTTGAAGCGGGCGGCTTTTACAATCTGGATATCAAGATTGAAGAAGCGGCACGCGGACTGGGCTTGGATGCAATCGGGCTGGACCGCGACGTTTCGGCGCTAAGCGGCGGACAACGGACAAAGGTTTTACTGGCTAAGTTACTTTTGGAACAGCCTGAAGTACTGCTCCTTGATGAACCGACGAACTATTTGGATGTGGAGCATATCCGCTGGCTGAGCAGCTACTTAAAGGAATACCCGCATGCATTTCTTTTGATTTCGCATGATACCGAGTTCATGAACGGTGTCGTTGATGTCATTTTCCATCTGGAGTTTTCCAAGCTGACCCGTTATACGGCAACATACGAAAAGTTCCTTGAGCTTGCTGAGTTGAATAAGAACCAGCATATCAACGCATACGAAAAACAGCGTGAATTCATTAAAAAGCAGGAAGATTTCATTGCGAAAAATAAAGCCCGCTACTCAACGACAGGCCGGGCAAAGAGCCGTCAAAAGCAATTGAATCGCATGGAGCGGATCGATCGTCCGGAAACGGCCATGAAACCGACCTTCGATTTCAAGGAATCACGTGCAAGCAGCCGTTATGTCTTTGAAGGGGAAGATTTGGAGATCGGCTATGACCGTCCATTGCTTCCGAAGCTGTCGATGACCATCGAGCGGGGAGAGAAAATCGCCGTGGTCGGCTGTAACGGAGTCGGGAAATCGACGCTGTTAAAAACGATTCTAGGTAAGATCGATCCTCTTGGCGGAAAACGATCACTTGGCGATTTCCTCTTTTCTTCTTATTTCGAGCAGGAAGTGAAGGCAGGAAATACGACACCTATCGATGAGGTCTGGAACGCCTTCCCGCATCTCGACCAACCGCAGGTACGCGCAATCCTTGCCCGTGTCGGTTTGAAAAACGAGCATATCACACGTCCAATGAGCCATCTAAGCGGTGGTGAGCAAGCCAAAGTGCGTCTATGTAAGCTTATGCTTACCGAGAGCAACTGGCTATTGTTCGATGAACCGACGAACCATTTGGATGTCGTTGCCAAAGAAGAGCTGAAGCGTGCATTGAAAGAGTATAAAGGGACGATCCTCCTCGTATGTCATGAACCTGATTTCTATGAAGATTGGGTCACGAAGGTATGGGATGTCGAAGAGTGGTCGGGCAATAATTAATCACGTTTATTTAGAGGGTGTCCGCTTAGAAACCGGGCACCTTCTTTTCATATAAAAAAAGACTGAAGGGGCATAAAGAATCTCCCTTTCAGTCAGATACTCATTTCATTTGCACAAGTTTTTTTTTCGCCAATTCAGATCCCAGGAATTTCGCTAATTCAAGCATGCCATATTGGCCCGCCGCTTCCTCAGCGTCTCTGTTATAATTCGTATTGGTATTGATGTCATATGTATAGATTTCACCAGCGCTGTTACGAATGAATTCAATTCCGGCAATCGAAATTCCATTGTCTTTTAGAAATGCTTCATATTTCTCGATGATCGGATCATGAAAATCTTGCACAATTTGAAATTTCGGTTTTTCTTCCACCTCTTCACCGATCGGGCAGAATAGGTCACCGATTTGACATGCATCTGCCGGACAAAGCTCGAAGCCTTCGGATGTATCAACCTCCACCGCATAAATGAACTTGCCACCCACGAATTCACAACGAGTTATGAATGGCTCCGGGGCTTTTATGTATTCCTGAATCAACGTAATTCCATCAACCGGCTCATCGAATTCCGGACCATCCACATATTGTTTCAACGCTTCTACTGATTGAAATAATTGAACACCGAGTCCTTTACCTGCACGGTTATGTTTCGTGATGAACGAAGCGACATTTAATTTCTCTGCTGCCTTGATGATATTTTCCTTGCCTACAGCTGCAATCGTTTTCGGTGTCTTAATTCCGGCCTTTGTCAGTGCCGTATATTGATTGACTTTGCTGACCTCCAACCGCAGCGCCCGTGACCCATTGAAGACCGTACGATCATGCTGTTCAAGCCACGCTAGCACGGCTTCCGTCATTTCAGGCGCAAATCGATGCCCGCGAGTATGTGAGCTTGCACTCATACGGCTATAAAAAACGCCCTCTGGCGGCTCCTCCGTTAAATCGACCACACCTTGATCAAGATGCCATTCTTCATAGGGAAGCTCCAACTCATTCATTCTTTTGGTTAAATGGGCCGTCCATTCCTCGTTTTCATGAATGATATACGCTTTGCTCATAAAAGGTTCCTCCTGATTGTTTAACATTTTATGTCTTTAATTGTGACTGTACCCTTATACCCGTTCAGCCACCAATGTATAGGTCTTTGGAATGCCGATATCGTGAATTTTATGATTCGGTTCTTCCTCGAGCACTTTAATGACAAGACCTGATTGGCCTATTGCCGTGATAAGCTCGCCGATTGTCCATTTACGCTGGACAACCTTTGAAAGGCCCCCTTTTTCTTCATCCGGCATATGCTTGGAAAAAGCGACTTCGTTGTTTTCGATTTCCGGGGCGAAATAGTTGCCTGCAACCTTATGTTTCTTACCATTGGAGGTAATCAGTTTGGTTGAAATTGGATGAAATTCATGGAGGATGAATTGGCCTCCCGGTTTCAGCATCTCTTTGATTTTTGCAAATAATGGCTGCAGATCAATCAAATAGTGCAGCACGCCCAGCTCCATCAGTACCAAATCCTGATTCCCTGATGCATGCTCTTCCGGCAAGGAAAGGACGTCGGAAACGATATAATCGATGGTGACACCGGCGCCGCTTGCGAGCTCCATAGCAAAGGCCGCGTTTTCCCTGGAAAAGTCGACGACCTTCACGGAGGCACCCAATATCGCCAAGGCCACCGCTTTAACACCGTTCGATCCCATCAAATGTGTGATTTTTTTATCCTTGGCCTCGCCTATATATTTATAAAATGGATGCAAACGCCATTTTGGATTTTGCTTGATTTTAGCAGCAATTTCGACAGGCTCGCCATACCGATTGACCAGCGCCAAATAATTATTCTGATTCCATGCCTGTTCATTTTCGGCTGTGAAACCCTGCTGCTCGGCAGATAGGTAAGCATGGATCTCGGCACTGTATCTTTTCATTTCATCATCATAGAAATAACTGTATAGCGACCGGCACCAGACAGCTGCCCCTCCAAGCGGTATCGATAAGCGGTAGGGGTCGGTTTTTATGGTCGTGTTATACCTGCAGCCAACTTTGACGGAAACACCCTCAACTTCCATTGTAAAGGAGGCACGCTCAGGATTTCTTTCAGGACTTGTCGGGGAGTATGCGCCGAAATGGGACAAGGCCTCTTGGAACACGTCCCATTGCACGTCCAGGTCGATGCCCTCGACATCGACATCCACTCCTTGGACAAATAGGGCTGAACGGCCTGTAAATTGATAAGGAATATCGGCCTCGTCCAGCATTTCCCCCATTAATGTGATTGCATGATAATAGCTTGCCTTCATAGTAACCTCCTAATCATCAAAAGCACTTACCTGTTATTCTTCTATCGCCAATGCCAATCCTTTTTCCGTGATCGCGACCAGCTTTTCATCCTCGCGATCAATGCCATAGACGAGCAATGTAACGAGCATATATACGGCTCTGAAGCGGGCTAACCGCTCCGTTTCCTTATCGATGTTCCCATAAACTTCAAAGAATGCTTGGCGCGCATTCCTTGGGAAATAACTGTATAAAAAGGCGATATCTATGGCTGGACTTCCGATATGGACATCTCCCCAATCTAGAATGCCAGCCAGAATGCCGTCGTCATCCAGTAAGACATTCCTGACGTGAATATCTCCATGAACGAGTGTTGAGGGCCGCGGCACGTCCATGTCGCCCAGCCTTTCAACAAAGCATGTAACCGAACGAGCCCGTTCCATATATCCCAGCTTTTCCAGCGTTGCGACATGCGCAAACAGCGATTCTCGGCGAAAGGCTGCATCGAGCCTTCTCAACCCATCAGGCTCCACACCTGACCGCCTGGCCTTACCGAGCGGAAAGCTATGGAGGATCTTCAGGAAACCGGCCAATCTTTTTGCGGATTCAACCTCGTTTGCAACAGATCCTTCTGCAGGCAGATGTCCCTTTACCATCTTATAGCCGGTAAAGGGATACGGATAGATGGCACTAGGCTCCCCAAAAAAGATCGGTTCAGGGATAGTGAGCGGTAAAGTTCCGGCAATGGAAGGCAAAAGGCGATTCTCCACCTGAATCAACGTAACGGCAAGCGGACGGCGCGGGAAACGGAATACAAATTCACCATTGATTTGCATGACGGTGTTATCGAACCCTTCCCCTAGCTGCTTGATTTCTTTCCATTCAATTTCCGGAAACTGCTGCATGATCAATTTCCCTGCCAGCTCCAGTGAAACTGGATATTCTGCCACCCAAGGCTTTTCCACTCCGTCTCCTCCTTTTACCGGTTTCTCCCTCTGTTGGAGCTGCTGCCGGAACCGCCCCTTCGGCTGCTTGGTCCTTGTGCACGCGCCCCTTTGGAACCGCGTCCTTCTTGGCGGCCGCCTCGTGGATTTTCGCGAGTTTGTGCCTTACCTTTTTCAGGGCGCCTCCCCCGTGAATCCTCACGCTCAGGCCGGCCACCGCGTGGTTTCTCCTTGTCCAATTCCCGATTGTCCGCCTGGTTCACGGAACGGTGGCTGCCCCTGTTCGGCCCTCTTGTATCTATTCGCTCCCGATGGCGTCTTCCCCCGCCAGTACGCGGCCGGCGGGCACCGTCTTCAGCGGAATCTTCATAACGCTTCTTTTTATGTGCCACTTCATCAGGCTGGAACATTTTCACGCCTTCAATCGTCCTTCTTTCGATTTTCATGGAAATCCCTTTTTCCACTTCACTTAAAAGCTGAAGATCCTTCGTCGCGATGAAGGTTACAGCAAGGCCATTCTCGCCCGCCCGTCCTGTACGGCCAATTCGATGGATGTAACTTTCCGCATCCTCTGGGACATCATAATTAAATACATGCGTCACGCCTTCTACATCGAGCCCCCGTGCCGCAACGTCGGTGGCAACCAAGTATTGCAGCTTTGCATCCCTGAAGTTTTTCATGACACGTTCACGCTTGGCCTGTGAGAGGTCGCCGTGCAGTTCTTCGGAATTGAAGCCAGCGGCCTTTAGGGCATCATTCAATACGGAAACACGGCGTTTCGTGCGGCAAAATATAATGGCCAGATATGGCTGTTCTTCCTTAAGCATGTTCATCAATGATGACTGCTTGGCACGGTCGGTCGTCTCGATGACAAGCTGCCTGATTTGCTCGACCGTCACCTGCTCTGCCTTTACAGCGGCCGTCAACGGTTTTTCCATGTACCGTTTAGCCAGCTGATGCACTTGTTCAGGCATCGTGGCCGAAAACAGCAGAGTTTGGCGTTGCTCGGGAAGCTGCCCCATGATCTCCTCCACCTCAGGTAAGAAGCCAATATGGAGCATTTGATCAGCTTCATCGAGCACGAGCGTCCGCGTTTCGGAAAGGTCGATGGTTCCCCTTCGCAAATGGTCCAATAGCCTGCCTGGTGTGGCGACGACCACCGATATATTCCTTGTCAGCTTCTTCATTTGCTGCTCGACATCTTGTCCGCCATAAACGGCAAGCACTTGAAGCTCCTCGATTTCATTGGCGAATTTTTTCAATTCCGCAGTGATTTGCAAAGCCAACTCCCTTGTCGGCGTGACGATCAGCGATTGGATGTGGGAGGCCGCGGGATCGACTTTTTCCAGGATTGGCAGCAAGAATGCCAGGGTTTTCCCCGTCCCTGTCTGCGCCTTCCCGATGACATCCCTTCCAGCCAGGATATCAGGTATCGCTTTTTCCTGGATCGGAGTTGGAGTGGCTATTCCTATTTGCTTTAATATCGTATGAATCGCCGGGCTGACGCCAAGGTCGATGAAATTTTTCATGTTATTGCCTACTTTCTGAATTTCTTCATTTTATTCAATGGTAAATCAACTTGAAATTGTGGATGTATCTTCCTTCGCTTCTGATCATTTTTCTTATTCTGAGCTATTTGTAAGTATATCATTATCTAATTTCGAGAAAACCCGTCACATAAAATTTTTCATGCTATTGTACTTTAATTATTTTTCTAATATAATTTATAAGATTTTATTACCGAATCATAGATCGAGCTACTTACTTGAGAAAATGGTAAGCATCTCCTCCTTGTAGTGCTTTGCAAGGATTTTTTGTATATAAAAAGGGAGTGACCGCATGTTTAAATTAAAAGAACGGAATTCAAATATCAAGACGGAAGTGCTTGCGGGGCTTACAACCTTTTTAACGCTGGCTTATATCATCGTTGTAAACCCAATGATCCTTTCCGATGCCGGTGTTCCTTTCGACCAGGCTTTCACGGCAACCGTCATTGCCATAATAGTCGGGACCCTATGCATGGCCCTTTTAGCCAATTACCCGATCGTCATAGCGCCGGCAATGGGATTGAACGCCTATTTTGCCTATTCGGTTCTCGGGACCCATGATATCTCATACACTGTCGCCTTTTCGGCAGTTTTTGTTACCGGGATCATCTTCATCCTTTTATCGCTCACTTCATTCCGGTCGAAGTTGATCGAAGCCATCCCCAACAATTTAAAGCATGCAATCAGTGCCGGGATCGGCCTTTTCATCACGTTCATCGGGCTTCGTCTGTCAGGTGTCGTGACACAGCATGAATCGAACCTTGTAACGCTTGGAAGCTTCAGGGAGCCGAGTGTAGCGCTCACACTGATTGGTCTGGTCATCACGATCGTGCTGATCGTTCGTAATGTACAGGGAGCGATATTCATCGGCATGATCCTGACGGCCATCATCGCTTTCTTTACAGGTCAGTTGAAAATCGATGGTCTTGTGTCGACCCCTTCGCTGCCAGAAGGAATCATCGTCGCGAATCCCATCACGTCCATTGCGGATGTCATCAACTATGGACTTTACGGCGTCGTCTTCTCCATCCTGCTTGTCATGCTTTTCGATACGACGGGAGCCCTTTTGGGAATCGTGCGTCAGGCTGGTTTGCTCAAGGATAATAAGCTTGAGAAATCGGGCAGTGCTTTTTTTGCGGATTCAGTCGGCACGACCGTCGGCGCCATGTTCGGTACTAGCCCGACGGCAGCATCCGTCGAATCCTCCGCTGGGGTGGGAGCCGGCGGCAAGACAGGTTTAACCGCACTTGTAGTGGCGATCCTTTTCTTGATAACCGCTTTTTTCAGCCCACTGATAGGGGCTGTTTCAAATGTAGCGGCCATCACGGCACCAAGCTTGATCATCGTCGGAAGCATGATGATCAAAAGCATAAACGAAATTGATTGGACACACTTTGACGAATCCTTCCCAGCCTTTTTGGTGATTGTCGCCATGCCGTTAACGTCGAGCATCGCAAACGGGATAGCGCTTGGATTCATCGCCTACCCGATTTTGAAATTGGCCAGAGGGAAGTTTCGTGAAGTGCATCCTTTCGTGTACATCTTTGCCATCCTATTTCTTTATCAACTGATTTTCCTAGCTTGATCGTTTCCAGAGGGGCCCAAGGGGTCCCTTTTTTTTCAAAAAAAAAGAAGGATATCCAACTTGCCGTCGGATATCCTTCTCTTTCATTCATTGATTCATTTGATCGAGAAAATCTCCAAGAAGATCGTCGAGGTTCTCCTCTTCCGTCTCCGGTTCTTCCTCTTGCCGTTCCAATTCATTCAAGCCCCAGTCAAAGTCATCCAGTTCCTTCTTGGGCAAGTTTTCCTGGACTTCCATGATCGGATCGTCTTCCTCCGGTTCGGCCTGTAAATATGGTTCCTCATTCAATACATTGCCGTTTAAAGACGCAAGCAACGCCGTAGCGCGTAAAGGATCGGATAAAAGGTGATACATGATCGTTCCGAGCATAGCTTCCGAGTGGGAATGCTTGAGCCAATCACGCTGCGATTTGCTTAGCTTATTCGGCATCGGCAAGGCGATCATTTCCCGATCCTGATGGGTGGCTTGCCCGACTCCATCGAGAACATACTCGGCAATTTTACTGGAAAAATTCCTTCTTTCCGTTTCCTTCAATTTCTGCAGCAGCCTTAACGTATAATCTGATACATCCGAAGGGATACGAAAAGTGATGGCTTGTCCTCTCTTAATTTCAGAAGAAGCTGTTTTTTTCATTCTCCCACCTATTTAATGGAGCCTGTTCTTTGCTCTTTCCTCTTTGGATGGGCTTGATTTTGTTCCTTTTTTGCATTCCGGCGATTGAAGTCCGAAATCAATTTATAATAGGCGTTTGCCATCATCCAAACGCTTTCCCGCTCGTCTTCGAAAAAGTCGATATTGTAGCCATCGAAATTTTGGTTCAATGTTTTCAAGTAATCTTTCAGGACAATCGATCCCCCGCCAACAAAGTAGCAAATTTCCGTTTGGGAATTTTTTTGCCAGACGTTGCGCAGGTGGCGATATTGTTTCTTGGCAAGCTCACCTAAAATACGGTCGACGATATCATGCACGCTTGTCCGGCTTCCGCGGACCATGATATGATTGCGATCATTTTTCTTCGTGATGATTTCAACGACATCGCGCCTGCTGTCCAGCTCGACACCATGTTTTTTCCTGATTTCCTCACGGATCGACTCAAGCGCTTCAGCCACTCCCAAGTTGAAACCTTGTGCCTTATCGTCGTCTACTTTACGGTTTTTAATGACCGCGATATCCGTCGAAAGTCCGCCGATATCCTGAATCAGTATCCTTCTATCTATTAATTCACGGTTGATGATATTCAAGTCATTGTCCATGACCAAATTGATATAAGCAGCAAAGCCCTCTGGATAGACCTTCACTTCATCGAATTTGATATTGACCTTCAACCCTTGGTATTTAGGGGTAATCAGGAATTCCACCTGATGGACCGAACCTAGTAACTTCGAGCGGTACCCGACGTCTTTTCCTTCTTTAACCTCACGAAGGGGCAAGCCGGTTCCAAGTGTATAATTGGCTTCCACAACATTATTCACTTTTTTGAATGTATCATTGTTCCCTTGTTTGGCAGCGTCCAAAGCCAGGGCTGCAAAAAGCATGACCAATGTTTGATCTTCTTCCGATTTACTGCTTCCCATATCCAATTCGGTAGGGTTATCACTCTTTGTTGCCAGATTCCCGACGCGATAGATGGCATTATTATCTTGCAGGGCTGGTGAATGAACTCTGATATGAATCCCTTCGAGCGGGTTTTTTTCATCAAGTTCTTCAATCCCGATAACCGGGCGATCTTCTATGTCCTTTGCAATGACGTTTGGTATATATAGCTCTGACTCTAGCTTTCCAAAAATAGCTTTGATAGCATCATTACCTACGTCTACTGCTGCGATTCTAGAACTCATCTAAAAACATCCCCTTTTTCATAGAAAAAAATTTAAGTGAAGCATTCTTCTCAAGGATAGAAAAAATTGCCACGATAGTCAATCCTTCATTAGTTGTAGCTATATTTGTCGAAATGTTTTCAAATTGTTTACAATAGGAACAAATATGTACACACCTTATATATAGCCATGTGTACATGTTTGTAAACATGTTTACATATTAGTGTACAATCTATCTATTTTTGTTTACTTGTATACGTTTTTGTAAACACCCATATAATGTATTCCAGATCTCCCCCCTCCTTCAAAAAACAAGCGTATAAAAAGTGATTTTGGGTATGGTAATAAATGGACAATTCACTATTGGAGAGTAATGGAGGTAATTACATGACTGAGAAAAATACAGATCTTCCTCAATTCCCGGAACCTTATTGGCGTAATGCATTGGATTTTCCCTCATTTGCTAAGTTGGATTCGGATATCACCACCGATATCTTAATCGTGGGCGGCGGAATTACCGGAATCACTTCTGCTTACCTTCTAGCGAAACAGGGGGTAAAGGTCACACTCATTGATGCAGGCAAAATCCTGAATGGAACGACAGGACACACGACAGCGAAAATCACGGCCCAGCATGGCCTCATTTACGATCAATTGATCACGGACCATGGAGCAGAGAAGGCCAAGCTTTATTATGAAGCGAATGCTGAAGGAATGCAGCTAATCAAAGACCTGGTCGCCAAACATTCCATCGACTGTGACCTGACCGCACAGGATGCCTATGTTTACGCGAATACGGATGAATATAAAAACAAAATCCAAAAAGAACTGAAAGCCTATCAAAAGCTTGGCATCAGGGGTGACTACACCGATGAAATCCCGTTCTCCATCCCTTGTAGAGCTGCCGTGATCATGAAGGATCAAGCCCAGTTTCACCCGTTGAAATATTTAAAGGCGCTGATTTCCACAATCCAGGAGGCTGGCGGCACAATCCACGAATATACAACGGCAATGAAAATTGAAGACGGCGATCCACCGACCGTCTTGACTGATACGGGACATAGCATCAAAAGCAAGCAAGTAATCGTGGCTTCCCACTTCCCTTTCAATGATGAAACGGGCCTATATTTCGCCCGTGTGCATGTAAAAAGGTCGTATGTACTGGCAATCAGGACCGAGAAGGAGTATCCCGGCGGCATGTATTATTGTGCCGACAGCCCTTCACGCTCCCTCCGCTACACGGAAGGGGAAGATGGCGAGAAGCTGATCCTTGTCGGCGGCGATGGCCATAAAACGGGGCAGGGAGTCTCGACGATCGAGCATTATGAAGCTTTGAAAGACTTCAGCTCGAACTATTTCGATGTTACGGATATTCCTTATCGCTGGTCGGCACAGGATATCGTGACACCGGATAAGATTCCCTTCGTCGGTCCGGTGACCCCCAATCATCCAAACGTCCTGATTGCTACTGGTTATGCTAAATGGGGCATGACCAATGGATCGATCGCTGCAAAGATCATGACCGACCATATTTTACAAAAGGACAATCGGTATGCCGATTTGTATAACCCTTCCCGCTTAAAGGGTTTGATGAATATGGTCGAAGACAATGCCGATGTCGCGAAGCATATGATTAAGGGGAAATTGGCCGTCATCCAAAAAACTCCAGAGGATGTAGGCATCGATGAAGGAGCGATCGTGAAAGTCGACGGAGACAAGGCGGGATGTTACCGCGATCATGACGGCCAGCTTCATATCGTCGACTCCACGTGTACCCATATGGGCTGCGAGGTTGTCTGGAATAGCGGTGACCGTACATGGGACTGCCCTTGCCATGCCTCTCGGTTCTCCATCACAGGAGAGGTGCTGAATGGCCCAGCTGTCGAGCCTTTGAAGAAAATACAATAATGGTCCTCACCTAATGGTCGACTAGGCCCGCTGTTTTCCTTATACTGAAGTTACTGCATGAACGAATCGTTGCAAATACCTCAAAAAGGATGGGATCGAGCATGAACGGTAAAAACCGGAAAGATATTACACCAGGTACGTCTGTAGATATTGTACTGAAAGCTGATCAACGCAGCGGTAAACTGACAAACGGAACGGTAAAGGATATTTTGACCAACTCCAGCAGTCACCCACATGGAATAAAAGTAAGATTGACCGATGGCCAGGTTGGCAGGGTCCAAGTCATCCATAAGTAAACCGCACTCGGTCCAGGCCGAGTGTTTTTTTAATTTTTCAAGCAAACGGGAATGACAGCGATATTTCAATCATGTTTCCCGCCCATACTTCGTACAATAGGGTTATGTATCTCTTTAAAAAGGCTGGTGTCATAATGAATCAACAATCTTTTGCCCGCAATGATGAACATACATTGAAGGTTTCCGGCTCGGAAACGCTGCAAGCAGCTCCCGATCAAGCCACCATCACCCTTGGGGTCATGACGGAGAATGAGGACCCGCAGCAGGCACAGCAGGCCAATTCCCAAGCGATCGCGAATGTCATCGCCTCCCTTACATCCGCGGGCATTCCCGAAGAACATATGAAAACGAGTGAATACAGAATCGATCCGCAATATGATTATATCGATGGAAAGGAATTGTTCAAGAATTATAAAGTCCAGCATATCATCCAGGTCCAAACGACCGACATCGAAAAAATCGGAAGTTTACTTGACACAGCTGTCAAAAGCGGCGCCAATACGGTCACGAGCATTCGCTTTTCCTTATCAAATCCAGAAGCTTACTATAACCAAGCACTTTCGCTCGCATTAAATAATGCTTACGAAAAAGCGCTCTCCATGGCCCAAACGATAGGAATCTCATTGAATCCCATCCCCAATCAGGTTGAAGAGGTATCCGAAACGGCAGCTCCCATGCTTTACCAGTCGAGTTCCTTTGCAAAAATGGCTGCCACCCCGATCCAGCCTGGGGAATTGAACATCACTGCCTCCGTAAGGGTCGAATACACGTACTAAAACACCCCTTCTTCCATGCTAAACCCCCCCTTGGTTTGCCAAGGGGGGCACTTCACTTTAAAAGACTACCGTTTTATTTTCATGGACAAGGACACGATCCTCCAAATGCCATTTAACGGCACGGGCGAGCACCCTCCGTTCAGCCGAACGGCCGATTTTCTTCATATCCCCTGCCGAATCACGATGATCGACACGTTCGATATCCTGCTCGATGATCGGACCTTCATCCAAGTCATTCGTCACATAATGTGAGGTCGCCCCAATCAGCTTGACACCCCGGTCATATGCCCGTTCATAAGGCCGTGCCCCGATGAATGCAGGTAAAAAGGAATGATGGATATTGATGATTTTATTCGGATGGGCCGCTACGAAATCCGGCGTCAGGATCTGCATATACCTCGCTAACACAATCAGGTCGATATTGAATTCCTCGAGAAGGCCAAGCTGCTTCGTCTCCACTTCCTTACGAATATCCTTATTTGCAGGAATATAATAAAAAGGAATGCCCATCGATTCGACAATTTGTCTCGTATCTTCATGATTACTGATGACGAGCGCTATATCGGCCAACAAATCCCCGCTTTGCCATTCCCATAGCAATTCAAGCAGGCAATGCGGCTCCTTGGAAACGAAAATCGCCGTCCGCTTCAAATCACTCACATGCGTAAGCGTCCATTCCATCGAAAATGTTGCCGAAACCTCTTCAAAAGCCGATTCCATTTCCGCTGCCCTCTCCTTTAATCCTGGGCAATCGAATTCAATCCGCGTAAAAAAAGTACCACCCTCAGGATTCATCGAATACTGGCTTAACTCGACGATATTTGCATCATATTGTTTAAGGAACGCCGTAACTGTCGAAACGATCCCTGGCTGATCCGGACATTTAATAATCAAACGGCCCCTATCTTGATTTTTTTCGCGAAATTCCTCTAATTGCCCTTGCACAAAGTTGCTCACCATTTTCCCAACTGCCCTTCTACTATTTTGCTACATTATACTTCATGTCATGGGCAGAATTAAAGTCGGTCCAACAATACGAGCATAAATACAGCTTCTCATTACAATGTATTCTACATTTTTCATACAAACAGCAGCATGCCGTTCAGTTGAATATAGGAGGAAACTTGCATACAAATAGCTGATCAATTCTTCCTTTCAGCTTTTTCTCTCCTCTCCGAAATATATACCATATTTACTAAATGATATTGTTTCAAAATTGGAATTTATCATCTCTATATTGGAATTCAAAAAAGCAATATTCATGTTAATTTTAGTACAAGTTGAGGTTTTCATCGAAAAACTCAATCGGCCGAATAGTAGTATGAAATGAAAAAAGGAGAAGGAATAAATGAAATATTTATCAATAGTAGCAGTATTTTTATTTTCTTTTGGTTTTGCCACAGAAGGCTTTGCCGAGGAAAATGGTACAAATGTTAGCAAAGAGAGACTAACAAATACAGAGTTAGATTATCTTGTAAATGAAGTTGGTAATACTGAAGAAGAAGCCGAGGATTTACCTGTTGAAATTGCGAAACAATTAATTGAAGAGGAAGCTCAAGTTATTGATACTGGATCAGAAATCATGGATATATATCTGCCAGAATTCAACAAGCCTGGTCAAGTGCAAATTAGACCATTTGCAACTATCGCTGCTTCAACGTTAAAACTAGGCGGAACGGTATATAAAGTAACTAGTGATCGATCAAAAGAAGATAAATTTTATGTGTACGGTAACTTTCAATGGTTAAAGACACCTTCGTATACTTTAGTTGACAAGATGACTATTGGTTTCCCTTCAAGTTCAGGGCTCTATTTACCAACTAGCGGAGGAAAAGTAACACAACACCAACACAGATATTCCCAAGATCAACAAGGAAATGGGCGATGGATTGATTATGCCATCAAATATTCTCCAAGTAATTGGGAACCAAGTGCTGGTGTGGCTGGTTCGTATGATTTAAAAGCTTCTACTAGTAAAACTAAGCATAAAGGGTATATCGGACAATACGTATATGTTCCAACATCTAAAAATGGTAAAATAAACATAAAAATAGAGTATGGGCATAGAAGAGTTGGTGGTACACCTACTGTGTCCGTTTATCCAGCCGGTTTATCCATTACACCCACTAGTATAACAGATACAAGGCCATATGGATTAACTCTGTCTTATTGATTGGTTGTTAGAAAGGGAGGGGCCATGAGGCAAACCATTATTTATTTCATATCCATTCTATTCGTATCTGTATTGTTATTTTATATCTTTATCTTTGTTGCGCCTTTAGATGAACAATTTATTATCTCCTTTTTAATTATCATTTCACTGCAGCTTTCTTTAATATTAGCTATTGTATTAAAAAGAAGATAACACAGGGGTTTTTCAGGGTAAACGTTTAAACAAATCAAACACATTCCTCGGTTTTAACCCATCTAAGATCAATCCCTGAACAAAGTTTAACTCCTAAAGAATTTAGTACTGGAATGACTTCAAATTGACTAAAAATCTAGAAAACGCTTAAATCACCTAGTTAATGCAATGATTGAGGAGGCATAACATGAATGAAACAATTGTGAATTGGTTTGATGTAGGATATCAAATTACTATATTCATATTATTGGTTGCTTTAATTTCTTTCATTATCCATTTGGTAAAAAGAAAAAAGCGTAATAAAAAATCTAACTATTAATATCCAGTTTGGAGATGTAGAGGCGGAACTTCCGTAACTCACAGTGGAAGAAGATCTAAAAAAGAGGCTGTAAATGAGGCTAAATCAGCATTTACAGCCTCTCTCTATTTATTCTCTTCCGGTTTTACTACCCTTTTGAGACAGCAAGAAGTTTAAATATAAATAGCTAACGACGTGTCTTTATGCTGTTATATTATTTATTTTTTTTCACCTAAACATGCCGCTAAAGATAAAAATATATATGGGAAAGCCAATAAAATTAAATCCGGAAATCCATAACCATGAAACACTAAGTTATAATCTGGATGTTCATCCATATAATAACCATTTCCCGCCATATAGAATCCCACAAACAAATAAGTAATGAAAGATATTGTTAAAGTACTTATAGTTAGAGAGTTTAATTTTATAGTACTTATGATGATCGCAAAGTAAACTAAATATAAAATCGCTAAAATAACTAACAGTAAAAAATATAAACTGGCTCATAAATCGCTTTTCTTTTGATTTTTTTGCAGCAACCAAATAATCAGTAAGAAAAATAACGCCCAAGTAATTCTAAAAAATATATTTAGCATAAGGTTATACTGGTTGAAAAAATCATCTTGAATAATGAAAGTCGATAAGAAGCCTATTATAAATATTATTATGTACCGCAGCAGCATATATTTACCTCATCTTTATGTAAAAGGTATCGTAATCGTACACCTACAATGTCGCGCAACTGGCCTACAAAACATCCATACTTTCCTTCATTTCTGTTTCTCCTTACCTCTTACCTTTTTAAACACAAAAACTAATAAATATATAAATAACAAAAGTCCTCCAAAATTCAACACTTGCCAAATAATATCTCCCACCAGTAGACCTCCCTTTTTTTTATAAAAAATCTAAAAAATTTAACTAATGGCAAGAACACGGTACAATAACCAGTATGCTCCAAAGCAAGGCGGAAGTAGGCAATAGCACTCCAAAACTTGAGCCAACCAGCTTTTTAGTCGTGGCAACATTATTCGAACCAACGCCGCTATTGAACAACCAATCAAAGTCCTGCTGATCAACAATTATATAGAAGGTTGGTTTTGAAATTGTCCTTTTTTCATTTAAATGAGATACAATTTAGATTACATATCTTTCAGACTTACATTTTTAATGTTTGTAGCTATCATAAAGATGATACTGACTAAAACATAATAAATACCTAGAATGCCGAAGTTATCACTAAATAATAATGAGAATTCTCCACCCTGTAGAAGATACCTTATAATAAATGAACTAACTAGATATAAAACAGGAAGTAATACGAATAATACGATATAAGTAAGTTTTAATTTGTTTGTCAATGTAACACTCCTTTTTTACATATGTGTATTACTTTATTTACCAACACAAGTCACACCATACCATGATAAGAATGCAGTAAGACCTACAACGTTTCCTCCAATACCAATCTTAATAAGTAATTTTGCAGCCTCTTTATATGCTTTTTTCTCTAAATAAGGCCAACATCCTCGGCAAAGATCATTGTAAGGGATCAACTAAGATGCACCCATATCATCTTCTTTAAAATTAATTATATTAATAAGTAAACTTTTACGCGTTCCAACATTGGAATAATAGGTTAAAGGGGCCATGAGGCAAACCATTATTAATTTTTATTAATTTTTACGCCAAAGCGAAAGAGGTAAAAAGCCGATCTCCTTTACGTTAAGGAATTGACTTTTTACTTCTTCTTAGTGAACAAACGCACCGGTTAGCCATCCATGAAGCGCAAAAATCAGCGCTTCACCCACAGAGAATGAAAAACTGTTAATATGGATTTTAAATTTGCTAATATGTGTTTATAAGATTGATTAAGTGAACTTACTCGAAGGTCATAGATAGGGTACGACCGAGATACCTGTAAAATTCTATTACAAGCATTAGCTGACATTGATGAACCCTTGAAGATACTGTTTTTTTGCCGATTTATCCAACAATGGAGCATATGTCCACTAAAGCAAGGATTAATGCCCAAAAACATATCCGCTAAGGTCTATGATAAGTTATTACATGTATCTGTACCTATATAATCAGAATAAAACTATATTGAATTTAATGATTTTAAATCTACTTTTTTCATAAAGTCGTCTTTAAAAATCGTAATTGTATATCCATTTAAGTTATAGCCCTTTAAATTTTTAATTTTATAAACATACCTTTTGTTATTAGTTGAGTAGATACGTAGGTTTTGAGAACTGTCTTCTTTAACGTCCAAAAATAATAACCAATCTTTATAAACAATTGTTATCTCTGCAGAAGGATATTCCTTCTCTTTATTTGAAACTAATTTCCCCTCTGAAAACTTTAAAAACAATTCGTCATTAATATTATAAATCTCGGAACCATCTATATTATTTTTTATCAACTCAATCTTATTTCTTTCTGTTAAATTTGATTCATACAAGTCATACTTTTGTTTTTCTTCATTATAAGAAGTAAAAAATAATTTTTTCTTTATAACACTAACATCCATAAGTTTACCAACATCAATAGCTAAATCATCCAATTGATTACTCTTTTCATTATACTTTGATATAACTCTTTTTTTCTCAGTTTTATCATCATTATAATAAATTCTACAAAAATACATATTATCTTTATCATCAATTGTTAGTGGAAACAACGCTTCGTTTTCGGGTAATTTTAATAATGTCCTAACTCCCTTTTCAGTATAACGAATAATCGAGAAATTATTTGTTATACTGTTTCCACTCGTCAAAACATCGCTATATTCTTTAAAATTATATTGAAACTCATTTTCAGTATCTTTCCAATATCTAATAAACTTATAAGTATCTTGATTATATACTTTCAGTTTTTGATCCCAATAATCCAAAACATATAGTTCTTCTATATTTTTTTCGCCTCTATATTTTTTCATTTCAAAAGAACCCTTAAATTTAATAAAACTAAACAATAAAATAATTACTATGGTTAAAGATAATACAACGTATATTTTTTTATGCTCCTGCTGAAATCTCATAAGACTTTTTATCTCCTGATAATTTCACTTTAGTAGTATTAGTTACTGAAATAGTCCCAGTTCTATAGTCTCCTTTAGGTGAAATAATTACATTGGATCTATATGAGATTCCTTAGCTCCACTGCTATTTTCCCAGTACTTAGTTTTCGTTGAAGTAGTAGTCCATGCTGAACCTCCACCAGTATTAACTCCACTGCCGGATATTCCTAATGATATATTCGCTGAATTTCTCATTGATGCAGAAGCTTTCCAAGTTGTTCTAATAGATTCCACCTTTTTAGATCCTGAATAAACTGCAGAAACTTGATAATCCCATTGCAAAGTGTTTCCAGAAGTTTGTCCAATTTGTGATCGCCAAACGTTAGACGTTAATTTCCCTTGATTACCAGGTATATTATATCCTTTGTCTTGTGAAGCTCTAGGCATCGGGATCGCGCGAAGTGGTGACATTTCTTCTAGTGTCGCTGGAGTTCCCCCCTCAAGATAATCAAAAGGATCAACCTCCGAAGTATGATACGGATCATAAGTGAAATCTTCTTCCTCTGCAAATACAGCATCTATCTTCAACGATAAAAATAATAAAGATGATAACAATAACAACAATATTCTATTCATTTCTTTTCCTCCTAAAATTTCACTTTTAATTTTTACTGATAATCCCTTGGGTTCCAAATACGTTCTGTAAGTCCTGACGAAAGAGTAGCTGTTCTAGCCCTCAGAATAACTACTAGGAGTAATACCAGCCAAGATCTCACCACCCGTAATAAGAAGATATTCCCTACAATGATTTATCTTAATTTTCCATTTAATAAATCCCCTACCTTTTCTTTTTTTTACTAACATAGTTATTATTGTTAATAAACTCTTTAATTGGATTATTAAGGGTATAAATAGTAATGATCAAGGTTCTATGCTGGGGATTATGAAATTGCAATCTTTTTTTCTAATTCTTTTATAATAGTATTCCTTTCTGACAAGCTTTCTTGCGCCAATGTATTGAACGGGCTAAGAATAATGCAGGTTAAAATAATAATACCTATAATTTTGAACTTCATAATAATCCTCCTATTTAATTATAAAATCTTACGTTTCCAGCCAGACACATCCTCGACTCATGTAATGGTTCATATGTGCTAATGTCACCTTCTTTGGAATTAATTATATATATAAGTAAACTTTTACGCGTTCCAACATTGGAACACTAGGTTTCATTTTTAAACAATCAAAGAGCATGAAATGAATTAAAGTCACTAGTTTTCCCTTTAGTAACACTTCTAAAATCATAGGCCTTCCTCTTAGGTAGCCCCCCTTCCTTTAACTCATATGACACCACAAAGTATTTGAATATTCAGTTTATATTTTTGATAAAATAAGGTTATCCACTACTTCGGAAGGGTATAGACCTTTCGATTAGTTTTTTTGAAGGGAGAAATGAGATTATCATGAAATCATCCGTTACATTCATTCTATCCATACTGGTTATTCTCGGGCTTTTGTCCGGCTGTGCCGAAAAGGATCAGCTAGAGGATGGGAGTAAGCTGATTGATAAGGACCAGTTTGTTTTCGCTGCCTCAGGTGAATTCAAGCCATTCAGTTATGTCAATGATGACATGACCGTAACAGGTTTCGATATCGAAGTGGGCGATGCCATTGCCAAGGAACTTAACCTTAAGCCAGTCCCTAAGCGGATTAAATTCAAAGGGATCGTCGAGGGTGTTAAAACCGGCCGGGCGGATGCCGCGGTTGCCAGCCATACGATCAATGAAGAACGAAGTAAACATGTTGCCTTCTCGACCCCCTATTATTACTCGGGGCCCCAAATCTTCGTCAGGTCCGATAGCGATATTAAAACGGTTGATGATTTAAAGGGAAAGGAAGTTGCGGCTTCGAAAGGCTCTACATATGCAACCACTGCAGAAAAATATACAAATCATGTAAAAACGTATGACAGTGATATCACCGCGCTTAAAGCGTTGAGCGAAGGACGTCATGATGCCGTCATCACCGACTTCGTCACCGGCAAGGAAGCAGCCAAGGAAGGTTTCGATGTCAAGGGCCGGCAATTGATCGAACGCAGCGAGCAGGCGGTCGTCCTGCCAAGCGACAATCCCCAGCTGCTTAAACGCATCAACGAGGCGCTAGAGAACCTCCGGGAAGACGGAACGCTTGCGAAAATCAGCAAAAAGTACTTTGGTGAGGACATCACTACTAAGCCTGAATAAAGAATGATAGAAAGGGAGTCATTACATTGCCAAGTTTTTCACATTTTTTCGATACATTATTTAGCTCGTCGGACGTGTTCATCCGTGCCATGCTCCTCACATTGGAACTGACGGTAGTCTCCATTATTGTAGGGATCGTCATCGGTTTGCTTTTTGCACTTTTAAAAATTTCCAATATAAAGGTCCTTGCCTGGATTTCTGATGCTTATGTATTCCTCGTACGGGGTACACCGCTGATCGTCCAAATCTTCATCCTCTACTTCGGTATCAGCAATCTCTTCTTATTGCCGGACTTCTGGGCGGCGTCTCTTGCCCTCGCCTTCCATAACGGAGCTTATATCTCCGAAATATTGCGAGGTACGATTCAATCGATCGATAAAGGCCAAATGGAAGCCGGACGTTCCCTTGGAATGAGCAATTCACTCGCATTGAGGAGAATCATCCTGCCACAGGCCTTCCGCCGCGCATTGCCGCCGCTAGGCAACCAATTCATCATCGGACTGAAGGATTCTTCTCTAGCAGCCTTCATCTCCATGAATGAGCTGTTTAACGTAGCCACCACTCTAGGCTCGAATAACTTCGATGAGATGACGTATTTATTGATTGTAGCGGTCTACTACTTGATTCTTGTGGCATTCCTGACCATTGTCGTCAATTTATTCGAAAAGAAACTGTCCATCAGTGATCGATAGGAGGAATTGAAATGGAACAAAAAGAAATGATTCGCATCAGGAATTTAAATAAATCGTACGGCGACCTGCATGTTCTTAAAGATATTGATATGAAGGTATTGGATAGCGATGTGGTATGTCTGATCGGGCCAAGTGGTTCCGGTAAAAGCACCCTGCTTCGCTGCTTGAATTACTTGGAGAAGAAAGACAGCGGGCAAATCCTCATTGAGGGGACCGAGGTCAAGCCAGGCACCCATGATATCAATGAAATCCGCGCGAAGGTAGGAATGGTCTTCCAGCATTTTCATCTCTTCCCGCATATGACGGTCCTTGAAAACGTCATTGAAGCACCCACTCATGTTAAAAAGGTGCCTAAGGCCCAGGCGATTGAAGAAGCAAAGGCATTGCTTGCCAAAGTCGGCTTATCAGATAAAGCCGATGTTTATCCCAGCAAACTCTCAGGCGGGCAGAAACAACGTGTTGCCATCGCCCGTGCCCTTGCCATGAAGCCTGATATCCTGCTTTTTGATGAGCCTACCTCCGCCCTCGATCCCGAGCTGGTCGGCGAGGTTCTAACTACGATGAAGGAGCTTGCCCTGGAAGGCATGACGATGGTGGTCGTAACGCATGAAATGAGCTTTGCCCGTGATGTTGGCGACTGGATCGTTTTCATGCATGATGGCCGGGTTGTCGAAAGCGGCCCGCCAAAAGATTTCTTCACGAACCCAAAAGAAGAGCGGACAAAGGAATTCCTGCAAACGACAGTCTTTTGATTTGGCAGGGAGAATTCGTCCTTCATTGCCGATTTTCCGGCCTGAAGCCAGGACATCATTATAAGCAATACAGGCGTAAGTTCCTGTATTGCTTATTTTATTTGCCAGGTAAAGATCATACTCGACCCATAAAATGAACGATTCAAGGATATTTTCTTTTTGGAGGCAAAAACGATATACTTGATGAATGGTTTAAGAATGCGCCTCTAAACCTTGTTCCCGGCTCGAACATGGAAAAATATCTGTATTTATGGTATATATACAGGTAAAAGTAAAAGAAGTATATAAATGAAAGAGGTCGAATTCAGTTGGAAAATAACGCTTCGAATTTTATTAAAACGATCATAAAAGATGATCTGGAGACCGGAAAACATGATCATATCATCACACGCTTCCCTCCTGAGCCAAATGGATATTTGCATATCGGGCACGCCAAATCAATCATTTTGAATTTTGGGGTGGCCGATGATTTCAACGGCAAAACGAACCTGCGCTTCGATGATACGAATCCGCTGAAGGAAGATATCGAGTATGTCAATTCCATCAAGGAAGACGTAAAATGGCTTGGTTACGATTGGGATAATCTTTTCTTCGCTTCCGACTATTTCGATGAAATGTTCAAACGAGCTGTGCTGCTCATCAATAAAGGACTGGCATACGTGGACGACCTTAATGCCGATCAAATCCGGGAATATCGCGGATCGCTGACAGAGCCTGGAAAAGACAGCCCTTACCGCAATCGTACGGTTGAGGAAAACCTTGAACTATTCGAAAAGATGCGCAACGGTGAGTTCGAAAACGGTGAAAAGGTGCTGCGTGCCAAAATCGATATGAGCTCGCCGAACATCAATTTGCGCGATCCGGTTATCTACCGCATTTCCCATACCGAGCACCATAATACCGGCAATAAGTGGTGCATCTATCCGATGTATGCCTTTGCCCACCCAATAGAAGATGCGATCGAAGGAGTCACCCACTCGATTTGTACTCTTGAGTTCGAGGATCAACGTCCGCTTTATGACTGGATCGTCGAACATTGTGAAATGGAAAGTAAACCGCAGCAATATGAATTTGGCCGCCTTAATCTGACCAATACCGTAATGAGCAAGCGAAAACTGAAACAATTGGTCGACGAACGCTTCGTGGACGGCTGGGACGATCCCCGGATGCCAACCATCTCAGGCTTGCGCAGGCGCGGGTATACTCCTGAAGCCATTCGTGCATTCTGCCAAGAGATTGGCGTCGCGAAAACAAGCGGTGTCGTGGACTCCCAAATGCTCGATCATTTCGTAAGGGAGGATTTAAAGCTGAAGGCCCCACGGACGATGGCTGTGTTGAACCCGCTTAAGGTGGTCATCACCAATTATCCGGAAGGCGAGGTTGAATGGCTGGATGCTGAAGTCAATCCGGAAGTTCCGGAAATGGGCATGCGCAAAATCCCATTCTCTCGTGAAATCTATATCGAACAAGACGATTTCATGGAAAATCCGCCAAAAAAATATTTCCGTCTTTTCCCGGGCAATGAAGTCCGTTTAAAGCACGCTTATTTCATTAAATGTGAAGAAGTGATAAAAGACGACAACGGCAACGTCATTGAGCTTCGCTGCACGTATGACGTGGAAACGAAAAGCGGATCAGGCTTCACTGGACGCAAGGTAAAAGGGACATTGCACTGGGTCGAGGCTTCACAAGCGATTTCAGCGGAATTCCGCAATTACCAACCGTTGATCTTGGATTCCGCAGCGGAAGATGAAGAAGAAAAATCATTCTTGGAGCGGGTTAATCCGGATTCGATTGAAATTTTACAAGGATTCGTCGAACCCAATATGAAAGACGTACAGCCTCAGGATAAATTCCAATTCTTCAGGCATGGCTATTATAATGTCGATACCAAGCTTACGAAAGCCGATCGCTTGGTGTTCAACCAAATCGTCGGATTGAAAAGTTCATTCAAGCTGTAATCAAAAAAGAGAACCAGGCCCCCGTGGGCACTGGTTCTTTGCTTATTTTCAAGCGTATAGTTTGACCCCTTGCTTGGAAAGGGCCTGCTTTAACGTGCTATAGGTCGATACCTGGCTGAAATCGAGGCCGAGCTGAATCGACGTCTGGGCTACCTCCGGACGTATTCCGGAAATGGTCGATTGTATGCCCAATAATTTAAGGGTGCTTATCAATTCAAAGACTTGTTGGGCAACCATCGTATCCAAGAGTGTGACCCCCGATAAATCGATGAACAGATGAGAAATATTTTTGCTGATGCATTTGCTTGGAGTCGTATCCATGATTTCCTTTGCCCGATGGGTATCGATTTCCCCTATCAAAGGCAACACCGCCATGGCGTCAACGATCGGAATGACCGGTGAACCTAATTCCGTGATCAAATCCTGTTGAGCCAGCAACCGTTTTTGGGTCAATAGATAATACTGCTCAGTGAACTCACGGTTCAATTGATCGAATGCTTGGTTAATTAGCCGGCTCCAGCGAATGATCGTATCCTTCGGAATTTTATTATCATCCTTAAGCATATGGTCAGTGATGAAGTCCCAGTATGTTTCCCTCACTTTATTAAGCGCTTCCAATACCTCGTATATCGGTGTGTCAGATTCAACCCTGCTTTTAGCGACCATAGTCGCCCAATGCTCCATATTTTCAATAAAAGAACTTTTATCTTCTAGTAATGCACTGGTCACGGTCTTGATCGTCAACGTATTTTGTTTCCTCAGGAGCTCCTCCACTTCCGCATCGGTATCCACGGAATAGATCGAACCAACCTGCTTTTCCCTTAAAGCCAGCCATTTATCCGTAATCGTTGATGAATGATCAAGGATATACCGATATAAAATCCCGTCTACTTTTTCCATTTTCGTTCCCCTATCTCAAAAAAGTTATTTCATCTTAAAAAGCAACAATATATCCCCATATCCCTCTTTTTCCATATCCATCCTTGGAATGAAGCGAAGGGCGGCGGAGTTCATGCAATATCTTGTGCCTTTGGGGCCTGGTCCGTCAGGAAATACGTGGCCCAGATGGGAATCGGCTTCCCTGCTGCGCACCTCCGTGCGGGTCATTCTGTGGCTTACATCTACTTTCTCATGGACACTTGCCGACATGATGGGCTTCGTGAAACTCGGCCAGCCGCATCCGCTATCATACTTATCCTTTGAACAGAATAGAGGCTCACCAGAAACGACATCCACATATATGCCTTCTTCAAAGTGATCCCAATAGGCATTATCAAAAGGTGGCTCGGTACCATTTTCCTGGGTGATATGATACTGGGTCTCGGTCAACCTATCTCTAAGATGGGCGTTATCCTTAGGCCAATTTTCTTTTATGAAGGATTCCCGACCTGAGCCTTTGCGATATAATGCATACCGAAATTGATTTTTCCGATGGAATTGTTGGTGATACTCTTCAGCTGCATAAAATGTTCCCGATGGTAAAATGTCCGTGACAATCGGCTTTTTAAACCGTTCGCTCATCATCAATTCTTCCTTTGATCGCTCGGCTTCCCGTTTCTGGCGTTCATCACGATAGAAAATGGCTGCCTTATATGGCTGTCCCCTATCGGTGAATTGGCCGCCGTCATCTGTAGGATCGATTTGGCGCCAAAATATCTCCACTAATTCCTTATATGAAATGATCGATGGATCGAATATCACCTGAACCGCTTCAACATGATCAGTCGATCCGGCTATCACTTGTTTATAACTCGGGTTGGGAGCAATACCTCCCGTATAGCCTGATGTCACTTCAATAATTCCATCTGTTTCATCAAAGGGAGCGACCATGCACCAAAAACAACCTCCTGCAAAAATGGCCGTTTCATTCTCATTCATTTTCCACCATCATTCCCTTCATGACAAGATGTATTATATGCCGGTATGCCGATACCCTTCCATTTCAATAAAATTCTTGTAACAAAATATGAAAGAGGCACTTAGAAGTATATCCAAGTGCCTCTCAAGATAAATCCGCTTTCAATTCAAAGATGTGGTACTTAAATGATCACACTGACGATGATCGCTGATAGGATGCTGACAAGTGTCGCACCATATAGCAGCTTCAGCCCGAAACGAGCAACAACATTCCCTTGCTTCTCATGCAGGCCTTTGACTGCACCTGCAATGATCCCGATGGAAGAGAAATTCGCAAAGGAAACCAAGAAAACGGAAACGATTCCAATCGTACGGTCACTCAATGTTTTTGCGGCATCCCCTAAGCTCAGCATCGCAACGAATTCATTCGTCACTAGCTTTGTCGCCATGATTCCGCCAGCCGTCACGGTTTCCGAAATCGGAACACCCATGATGAACGCAAATGGTGCAAAGATATAGCCCAAGATGTCCTGGAAGCTGATGCCGATGATCATATCGAATAAGCTGTTGATCCCTGCAATCAATGCCACGAACCCGATTAGCATGGCTGCAACCGTCATGGCGACTTTAAAGCCATCCATGATATATTCGCCAAGCATTTCAAAGAATGACTGCTTTTCTGCCCCTTCTTCAACGACGAGGATATCATCATCATCCGTAACGGTATAAGGGTTGATGATCGATGCAATGATGAATCCGCCAAACATATTGATGACAATTGCCGTCACGACATACTTTGGCTCGATCATTGTCATGTATGCTCCGACGATCGACATCGATACGGTTGACATCGCTGATGCACAAAGTGTATACATCCGTGCTGGCGGAATGGCACCAAGTTGTTTTTTCAAGGTTATGAAAACCTCGGATTGTCCGACAATTGCGGATGCGACCGCATTGTAAGATTCTAATTTACCCATTCCATTTATCTTGCTTAACAGTAAACCGATCCATTTCATGATGAATGGAAGGATTTTAAAGTGCTGTAAGATCCCGATCAATGCCGAGATGAATACGATGGGAAGAAGAACATTTAAAAAGAACGGTGCTGCTCCTTCATTTGCAATGCCGCCAAATACGAAGCTAATCCCTTCATTTGCCCATTCCAGGAGTTTTCCAAAGCCATCGGCAATCGAGTTGATAATCACTAACCCGAACTTCGTATTCAATAAAAGATAAGTCAAAATTAGCTGAATGATCACCATGAAGATAATCGGTTTAATTTTAACCTTCTTCCGGTCACTACTCACTAATAAGGCTAGTCCAAAAACAATAAGCAGTCCTAAAATAGCAATCAGAAATTTCATATTCTGCCTCCACTAAGGTGAATTTAATGTTCGTGCATTAATAGTAGGGTACCCTCAAAAAATTTATGCAAACGTTTTCTCTTTCATCCAAAATAGTTGTACGTACCTCTTTAGAACTATATATTAAACTAATTTATTTTGAAGTGCAATCATTATTTCTCATTCAAAAATGGCAATTAGTTACATGTGTGATTTTCTCAAAACAAAAAGAAAGGTCCCTTCTCGAGGAGCCTCCCTGTTTATGAACTTCTTTACCATTTTCAGGCTGCCGTCTTTCTCGTCATTATCGCCGTCGCAATTCCAGCTCCCCCGATCAGAAGGATGATGATGGATGTTGCCAAGCCGCCTGCCCCTTGATAAAAATCGATGTATTCACGAGCTAGAGAATTCCCGCGCTGGAAGCCTCCGCCGCCTGGCATCTCTTCTTTTGTTCCGCTGCCATCAGCCCACCCTTGTGGAGGCGTCCCCAAATTGCCGCTTGCATCATTTGGTGCGGTTTCGTCAGCCTCACCTGCGGATTCACTGCTCTTGGACGAATCTCCAGATGCCCCCGTGCCGCGATCCGCAGGCTGCCCCGCCATCGCTTGGCCATTCATGGGCACATTGTCGCTACTGTCGACAAACATCATGATCCCCATTACCGCTTGAACGATTAAAAGAAAAAATGCCACGATCGAAATTAAAAAACGCATTTTACCAAGTTTATTCACCATTGATGATTCTCCTTTGCCAAAAGAAATGGATTACTGATAGACATTATCTAAAAAGACCCTTAATTTTTCCTTAAGCAACACGGAATGGGTTAGATATTTCAGCCGTCTTACATTTTCTTTTGGTTTCTCGGAAAAATGATTTCAAAACGAGTGCGTACATTCTGTTCACTCGTAACCTTGATGTTCCCTTGATGTGCTTGTACAATCCATTTGGCAATGGATAGCCCTAAACCGGAGCCCTCATTTGCTGAACGAGATTGCTCCACTTGATAAAACCGGTTAAAAATCAAGGGGAGTTCTTCCTGTGGCATTCCTATTCCATTATCTTCAACGGCAAGGATGATCGACGCTGCATTCTTGATGCAGGAAAGCGAAATCTCCCCGCCTTTCTCCGTGAACTTCATCGCATTATCGACCAGAATCACCAAGAGCTGATGCATCCTTTCTTTGTCCCCATGAAACACCACCTGTTCAGGAGCATGGCTGATGATGGTTTTTTCTTGAAAAGAAGCTATATCAGTATACTGTTCCACGATATCCATAAGTAAGTCGTCGAGAAAAAAATTCGCTTTATTCACCTGCACCTGATTCGAATCGGTCCTGGTCAAGGTCAAAAGTCCGTTAACAAGCTTATTCAGGCGGCGGACTTCCTTTGAAATGATCGATATATCGACGGCTTTTTCCTCGATTGTCGCGTTCGGTGATTGGAATAACAAATCAGCCCTTGATTGTATGACGGCAAGCGGTGTGCGGATTTCATGCGAAGCATCCGAAACAAACTGCTGCTGTTGATCCCATGAGCGTTTTACCGGAATAAGGGCCCGTCCTGCCAATAGATAACCGGCCCCAACTGCCACCAAGCTGCCAATGCCCCCGCCAACAAACAATATGAGCAGCAGGCGATCGAGCATATCTTTTTCGGAATCGACATTCCTGATGAATTGTACGATCAACTCCCCATAATCCGTATCGACCTTGGTGGAAAGGGCGCGATACGTGTAGCCATTCGCCGGGATTTCTTCGATCTCGTCAAATTTTTCAGGGTGGAATTTCGATTCATTGACCTTGAAGTAATCGTCCACGCTAAGTCTAGGCTCGATGATCGTATCTTCAGGTCCCCATACGATGACGCTCGGACCCGGTCCCAAGAGAAACTCGCCTTGCGGCCGGCCTCCGGGCATGCCCCCATTGATGAAGCCCCTGTAATCCTTTTTCAGCGAATCATTGACATCCCTATAGATTTGATTTTCCGTATAAAAATAAATCGTTCGGCTTAATATGGCTATCAAGACAATAAAGACGATAGAATTCAATAATGTTAGTTGAAGTCTTGTTTTTTGGAACATAATGATCCCCTTATGGTTGTTTGAGCATATAACCAATGCCCCTGACGGTTTGAATGTCCTTATGGTAATTGTAAGGTTCCAGCTTTTTCCTGAGATGATGGATGAACACTTCGACTATCGCAATCGTCGTATCCGAGTCGAATCCCCAAATACGGTCAAAAATTTGCTCACGGGTCAATATTTTCCCCTTGTTTTGAATGAGGTACTCTAATAGTTCGTACTGCTTCACGGTCATCTTGATGACCTTCCCATCGACCGAAATATCCTTTTCTTTTTCCAGCAATTCGATTCCACGGTACTTCACATGCTGCGAAAGCGTTATGATGCCGCTTCGGCGAAGGAGGGCACGAATCCTTGCCTTAAGCTCCGGTGCCTGGAACGGTTTGACTAAATAGTCATCACCGCCCATCTCAAGCCCTCTGACACGATCCTCAAGACCATCCTTTGCCGTCAAAAACAAAACGCTTGTATCGATTTTTGCTTCCCTGATGTTTCGGACGATTTCGAAGCCATCCATTCCCGGAAGCATCACATCCAATAAAATGATATCGTAAATGCCTTGCAGGGCCATGAACAGCCCATCCTCCCCGTTAGTCTCCGTATCGACTTCATATTCATCCGCCAAAATTTGCCGGATCGATTCCAATAATGAAGCATTATCTTCCACCACCAAAATCTTCATGAAGAGTCCCCCCTGACCGTTTCTCTTGCTATTTATGTTGATTTTATCCTTTTTCATATACAAAAGAAAGCGGGCATATTCCTAGCCGCTTTCTTTATAATTTGTATGTTCACTCGTGCCGCAGTGCCTGGATTGGATTCAATTTCGATGCCTTATTGGCAGGGAATACGCCAAAGACAATCCCGATCAATATCGAGAATAAGAAGGCAAACACTGTCACCGACCATGAATAACTAATCGTTAATGTTGAAAAATCTGAAATCGACCTTGCGATTCCGAATCCAATTGCCACTCCCAACAATCCCCCTAGGCAGCTCAAGACGACCGCTTCAATTAAAAATTGCAGAAGGATCGATTTCCGGTTTGCCCCGATTGCCTTTCGGATCCCGATTTCCTTCGTCCTTTCCGAGACGGATACCAGCATGATATTCATGATGCCTATCCCGCCCACAAGCAGCGATATACTGGCAATGCCGCCAAGCATGAGCGTGAACGTATCGGATACGGAGCTCATTGTTTCCATCAAATCCTCTTGATTGGATACGGAATAATTATCACTTTGGCCAGGAAATGAAGCGGTCATCACACCTTGCACTTGATACATGACCCGTTCCACGATGTTCTCGTTCTTGGCTTTTACATAAACGGTCCCGATCGTCGTGCTGCCCGTCGCCCGTTCGGCAGTGGTGATCGGTGCAATGATTACATCATCGCCGCTCGAGCCCATGGAGGTTCCTACTGATTTCAGCACACCGATCACTCGATAGGAAACACCGCCGATAAGAACGTTTTGATCCACCGCGTTTTGATCTTCAAAAAGCGTGCTTGCTGTATCAGACCCTAGGATAACGACCTTGGAGCGTAATTCCGTTTCCAGGTCCGTCAAAAATCGCCCTTGACTAAGCTCAAGGTCCCGAACCGATAAATAAGCTGAAGTGGCACCTGTCATGGAGACCTGGGCCGAATTTTCACCGTTTTTTGCATAAACGCGGCCAGTGACCACAGGCGCCACACCGGCTATCCCGTCTAGTTCCTTAAACTGATCAATCGTGTCCTCCGTCGGCTCCACTGAATCCGTATCCGTGACACTTACCGTCAATAAATTCGTTCCCAGGCTATTTATCTCATCTTGAACGGACTGTGAGGACCCTTGCCCAATCGAAACCAGGACAATGACGGAGGCAACGCCGATAATGATGCCAAGCATGGTTAAAAAAGCACGGACCTTATTGGTTTTGATAGAGCGTATGGCCATCTTCATCGATTCGCTCAAGTTCAATCCAATCACCTCCGCTTTCAAAAAGCTGTCCATCCTGAATCCGAACGACACGAGTTGCTTCCTTTGCCACTTCCATGTCATGGGTGATAAGGATGATGGTTTGCCCCTTTTCGTTTAAATCTTTTAGCATCTGCAGCACTTCTTTACTTGTTTTGCTATCAAGTGCCCCCGTCGGTTCATCCGCCAATAAAACGGGAGGGTTGCCCGCCAATGCCCTTGCGATTGCCACCCTTTGCTGCTGTCCGCCGGAAAGTTGATTCGGCAAATGGTTCATCCGGTCACCCAGGCCTACCCTATCCAGACAGGCAACGGCGGCCTCTTTTCTTTCCTTCACGCTCACTCCTCTATAGACAAGGGGAAGCTCGACATTTTCCAGCGCTGTCAACTTCGCCAACAGATTGAAATTTTGAAAGATGAACCCTATTTTAATATTGCGAATTGCCGCTAGCTCATTATCCTTCATTTTTTCAACTTCTTTTCCGTCAAGAAGATATTCACCTGTGTCAGGCTTATCGAGGCACCCTATCATATTCATGAACGTCGATTTCCCTGATCCGGATGGACCGATGATGGAAATGAAATCGCCTTTATCGATGGTAAGACATACATCCTGAAGCGCCTTAACGGTTTCACCGCCCAGTTCATATGATTTGGACATATTTTGGATTTTGATGATGGGTTTCACCATTTCACTGACCTCCCTTGCCGCTCGGCATTCCGCCACCGCCTGGCATTCCGCCTCCGCTTGGCATTTGCATTTCCCCGCCGCTTGGCATTCCGCCTCCGCCCCTCATTCCATTGAAGCCGCTGCCTGTCCGGTTTTCATTGGAGATCGTTATCGGTAACGAAACCTCCTGTCCCTCTTCCAGCCCAGAAGTTATTTCAATATACCTATCATTACTGATTCCAGTCTCGACCAACGTCTTTGAACTGGCTACCGCATCCGTTGCACCAGCCTCCTGGACACTGACATATTTCTGATCACCATCCATTTGGACTGCTTCAATTGGAACATATAAGGCATCTTTCGCACGATTCGTCAAAATGCTCACCTCGGTCGACATCCCAATTTTAATATCGCGAGGCTTATCGATTTGAATCGTGACATCGAATGAAGAGACGCCATTTTCATACGTACCCTCCCTTGATACACTGGTCACCTTCCCCGTGAACGTTTCATCTTCGAAGGCGCTCGCTTTTATCTCGACCGTTTGTCCTTTTTTGACGCTTGGAATATCCAATTCATCCACACTGACCGTTGTTTTCAATTTTTTATAATCCGTAACATGTGCCACCACATCACTGCCTGATATTCTGTCGCCCGCCTCTACATCCAACGTGGTTACCGTACCATCGAATGGGGCCGTTACCGGGTCACTTCCATCCGTGAAGGTAATGAGCTCATCACCCTTTTCAACCAATTCATTTTTCCCTACAAGCACCTCATCCACCTCGGCTGCGGCCGAGGAAGTGACGTCCTCACTATTGATTGCAGCAACAGAACCCGAACCACTTATCTCGACTTCAAGGTCTCCCTTTTCAACCTGGGCCGTCACCGACTTAGCCACAGCTGGCTCCGCTTTTTCCTTCATGAAAAACCAAAACGAACCCCCAATGGCTAGCACCAATACCGCGCTTAGCATCATCCACTTTTTCATCATTTTTCTCCCTTCAGATTTCCTTTGCTGAAAGAAGTATCGCTAACGAAGCTTAATTTTTCCTTAAGGGTCGTTTTATCGTAATGGAATAATCCGGCCTTTTTCACCGATATTCCGGCCATTGGCCGACTTTTTCCGGTCTTTGATGTCGAATGAAAAAGGGACGATTTGTAAATTTTGAATTTACAATATATTCAGATAAATATATACTAAAGGCTGGTACCACAAAAATTGGAAATCTACACCAAATTCGAATGAATGAAGGGGGAACCACTTTGGCAACAAACGATTCCATTGCAAAACAAGCGGAAGTAAGCGCTTCCGCAGACTACAGCAAAATCGTCCAAACCCATTCTTTTCAAGAGCTGCTGAGGAAAAAACGCAATTTCATCGTCCCGCTATCCATCTTTTTCATGGTCTTTTATTTCACCTTACCCATCCTTACTTCCTATTCGAAAGTTCTTAACTCCAATGCATTCGGGGACATCAGCTGGGCATGGGTCTTTGCTTTTGCCCAATTCATCATGACCTGGACCTTGTGCATCCTTTATTCCAGAAAAGCGGCCCGTTTTGACGAATTGGTTGAAAAAATCGTTAAAGAAGCGAAAGGATAAGGGTGAAATAATCATGAATATGCTCGCATTTATACTATTTTTACTCATCGTCGGCTTAACATTGGTGATTACCTATTTTGCTTCTCGGCGCACAAAAACGACCGCCGACTTTTATACGGCGGACAGCAGCCTGTCTGGTTGGCAGAACGGCTGGGCGATTGCAGGCGATTATATGTCTGCCGCCTCTTTTCTCGGGATCGCGGGGATGGTCGCACTGTCCGGTTTTGATGGTTTTTTCTATAGCATAGGATTTCTTGTCGCTTACCTGGTCGTTCTTTATATCGTGGCCGAACCGTTGCGTAACCTTGGGAAATATACGCTGGCGGATATGATTGCTGCCCGCTTCAATGAAAAGAAGGTGCGCGGGGTCGCTGCCCTTAACACCATATCCATATCCACTTTTTATATGATCGCCCAACTTGTCGGTGCAGGTGCCCTTATAAAACTCTTACTCGGAATCGATTATCTGTACTCCGTTATCATCGTAGGCATTTTAATGACCGTTTATGTAGTATTCGGCGGGATGACGGCCACCAGCTGGGTCCAGATCGTCAAAGCCGTATTATTGATGGCAGGTACGTTCATCATCTCGCTGATCGTGTTGGCTAAATTCGACTTTAGTGTGATCGAGATGTTCAAGCAAATGAAAACAGCAACCCCTTTAGGGGGCGATTTCCTCAATCCGGGGAATAAATTCAAGGATCCATTGGATACCCTTTCCCTTAATTTGGCTCTCGTCCTCGGTACAGCGGGACTGCCTCACATTCTCATCCGATTCTTTACGGTAAAAGACGCCATCACTGCCAGGAAGTCCGTCGTTTATGCCACATGGATCATCGGAATCTTTTATATCATGACCATTTTCCTTGGATTTGGAGCCGCGGCCTTTGTTGGTTATGACAAAATCATCGCGGCGAATGCTGCCGGCAATATGGCGGCTCCGCTGCTTGCCGATGCCATCGGAGGCGACTTCCTGTTCGCCTTCGTGTCTGCAGTTGCCTTCGCTACCATCTTGGCGGTTGTGGCCGGACTCGTTCTATCGGCTGCCTCTGCCTTTGCCCATGATTTTTATGGCCATATCATTCGCAAAGGCCAGGCCACGGACAAAGAACAAGTCGTTGCGGCTCGCTGGGCATCAATCGGGGTGTCGGTCCTTTCCATCATCCTTGCCTTGTTTGCCCAAAACATGAATGTCGCTTTCCTTGTATCCCTTGCCTTTGCAGTCGCTGCCAGTGCCAACCTGCCCATCATCATCTTCACGGTATTCTGGAAACGCTTTAACACCGCCGGCGCTGTTACGGGGATGGTCGTCGGGCTGGCCAGTTCCTTGATTCTTGTTTTCCTTAGCCCCAATGTCTGGTCACCCATCGAGGGAGCCGCCATATTCGTAGGCGACCCAGTATTCCCGCTTGCCAATCCAGGCATCGTTTCGATTCCGATCGGCTTCATCGCCGCCATCGCCGGAACATTGCTGTCAAGCAAGAAAGCCGATGCCAAAAAATATGACGAGATCCTGGTGACGGCCAACACGGGAATGAAAGATCCTCTGTAAGTGCGAATCTTATTTTAAAATATTAAAAAGAGAAAGGAGCTCAACTCTCCTTTCTCTTTTTTGCCTACCTTCTTAATCTCATCTTTCTTCTATTGTACTTGATTACCAGTTGGTTCATCACTTCCGCAAAGATCAGTCCCATCGCTATGGCTCCCGCCAGCATGAAAACCTTAGCGGCCAATTGAACCGCTACATAAAAGTCATTCACGACAAAATGCTTCATGGCATTATAAGACAGGCCGCCCGGCACGAGGGGAATGATTCCCGATACATTGAATATGGTGATCGGTGTTTTAAACCTTTTAGCAAAATATTGACTGATGACCGCTACGACAAAGGCAGAGGCAAGAGTCGCTATGATGCTGTCTATCTCATTTTCAACCAAGAAATAATATAAGATCCATCCGATCATCCCTACACAGCCACACTGGAACAATGAACTTTTCGGTACATTAAAGATGACTCCAAAGGCGGCAGAGGCAATGAAACTTGTTATAAGCTGTGCTAACATCCTTTCTCCTCCCCAAAACTCATAAGAAAACAAACGCAGCCGATATTCCTGCCCCGATCGCTAAAGCAGTCAAACCTGCGTCGGCTCCCTTGGATAGACCCGAAACTAAATGGCCTGCGATTAAATCCCTGGCTGCATTCGTAATTAACAGCCCTGGAACAAGCGGCATCACCGCACCAATGATGATCGTATCCAAGTGACTTCCTACGCCAATGTACACAAAGAATATGGCCGCCAAGCCCACCACTAATGAGGCAATGAATTCAGCGAAAAAACGAACCTCCAGTAACCTATGTAAATAAAGCAGACAGGAAAAGCCCATGCCACCCGCTATACAGGACCAGATGAAGTCATTCCATTGTCCTTGGAACATGATCAAGAAACATCCGCTCGCTATGAAGGCAGCAAAGATCTGGCCCCAAAGGGGATAACCCATTCCCGCCCTTTCAATTTCCTTTAACCGTAAAAAAGCCTCCGCTGGTGTCATTTCCTTGCTCGAAATGCTCCGGGAAATGCTATTGACCAAGGTTACCTTGTGTAAATCCGTAGA
The DNA here is from genome assembly GCF_001542915.1 of Peribacillus simplex. Taxonomy (GTDB): domain Bacteria; phylum Bacillota; class Bacilli; order Bacillales; family DSM-1321; genus Peribacillus; species Peribacillus simplex_B. The sequence goes on from NZ_LNNH01000012.1 coordinate 332,215, forward strand.
TCGCGTGGAAACCCGGATCAATTTGGAAGCCGGGTGCATGCCATCCAAGGAAAAAATGATTCCCGTAGGGGTCGAGAAGCTGTGTGAATCCCCACATCCAAACGCTGCAGCAATCCTGACCATCGTATCTTCCACACGTGAGGTTTCCGCCCCGTTCTGGAGCATGATTTTCCCCGCAAGTAAACAAACATCTATAATTTCATTGTATGGCAACTGTTCATCCATTTTATCCTCTCCATCACTTTCCCTGTAAGTTTCTCTCATTCTAAGAATCACGAACTTACCAGCTTAAATCCACCTCATAATAGCCCAATTCCCGTGAAAAGGATATAAAAATGTTCCTGCAGGACTTGCATTAGTTCCAGTATTCCCTTTATTGCATGCTGAAATCACTTAAATTGTTGAAATTGAGAGCTTCCGGAAGCAATGGAAACAAATCTCTCTTACAAAGGTTCAGTTTGGATAATTGTAGTAAAATAAAGATGGGTTTAAGTGGACTCATTTTCCGCATTCCATCTATTTACTACTATTAATTTCTCTTTTTTTACTTGTTAATCAAGATTTTTTGAAAGTGATAAGCTTTTATACAGTAAGTATATACATATCCTTCAAGCATTGGCTTCGATTTCAAAGGAGGGAAATATGGAAATTCTAATTGGAATGGCTCTTATACTAATCGTATTTTTTTCTTCAAATATCATTGAAAAAAGATTAAAGAATATAGAAAAACAAAATAGCCGTGTAATAGAGATCTTAGAAGAAATTAGAGATAAGGAATAGTACGGTTTTCATTAATCCAGCTGACTGAATCCTCCCCTTTCTCCTCCTTATAACAGGCGAAAAAACCTGTTCTTTAGACCAAGAAAATAGAAAATAAAAATTTATTTTTAAAAATAGTGATCCAAACCCATCCCTCTCCCCGTTTATTAGGTGTAAAGAAAAACGGAGTGAAACATTATGAATGAGGAGAGTGGATAAAATGAGATTGAGTAAAAAATTTATTATTCCTGTATTAGGTGCTTCACTACTAATGCCAACGATGGCCAACGTAAGTGCTGCAGAAATGAAACCAACGGCGGTGACACCGGCAGCCGATTTACGGGCTGACCTGGACTACTTATTATCTGAGCACTTCACATTGGCAGTAGCAGCAATGACAACGGCTTACGAAGGCTCTAAAGATGCAGACGAAGCATTCAAGGCCCTGGATCAAAATGCAGTCGATATGGAACCAGCCATTGCCTCCATTTATGGAGAGAAAGGCGCAGCTGAATTTGAGAGAATCTTCCGGGAGCATAACAACTATACAGATGATTTTGTGAAAGCGACAAAGGATAATGATGAAGCTGCCATGGCTGAAGTAGATAAAGAAGTGGAACAATTCGTAAACGAATTTGCCAAGTTTTTAAGTACAGCGACTGAAGGTAAACTACCTGAAGCTGCAGCCAAAGAAGCGCTTCGCATGCATGAAGACCAAGTAAAAGAAACATTTGAAGACTACGTAGAAGGCGATTATGAAGGTGCTGCCAAAACATATCGTGAAGGCTTCCAACATATGTTCGACATCAGTAAAGCGTTATCCACTTCCATTGTAACGCAAATGCCGGATAAATTTGAAAATTCAAAAGCGGACACACCTGCCGCTGATTTACGGTCTACATTGAATAGTTTGGCAGCTGAACACTTTGCTTTAGCAACAATGGGCATGCAAAAAGGCTTCGAAGGGGCAAAGGACTATGATTATATTGGATGGTCTGAAAATGCCAATACAGCTGATTTCAAAGCAGCGATCGGTTCCGTATATGGTGATGAAGGTGCCGCCCAATTCGAAAAAATCTGGCAGGGAGATCACATCAATGCCCAAGCTGAATTCGTAAGTGCACAAATAAAAGACGATAAAGCAGGCGAACAGGCCGCAAAAGATAAGCTCCATAAATTTGCACAAGAGTTTGGTACATTCCTAGGTCGTGCAACAGGAGAGAATCTGCCAACTTTGGCAGCTCAAGAAGCGGTTAAAGCGCATGAAGATACTGTCATCAAAACGTTTGAACAATATGTAGCGGGCGACTATGCTGGAAGCTATGACACATACCGTGAAGGGTACAAATTAATGTTTGGTGTCGGTCAAGCGCTTGGCGATGCGATTGTAAAGCAAAACCCAGACAAGTTTGCCGGAACGGCGATGCCATCCGATATGCCTAAAACGGGCATGGGCGGTGCTTCCGAACAAACAACGAACCCACTAACGGTCATTTGGACAGCGTTAGGTTCATTAGCCGCGTTAATGGCAATAGTGGTCGTACGTAAAAGAAAACTGTCTAAATAAGAAATACCAAATTTTCCTTACCCTATATAATAATGAAAAAAAGAGAGTGTAATCTCTCTTTTTTTTTCAAATTGAGTGATTGAAATGAGGTCATGATATGAATAAACTAATTCATTTCGCTTGTTTTATCTTAATAGCCATTATTCTAGTAAGTGGAACGATTTATGTGAAACAATTAATGGTTCAAGCATCAGAAACGAAAGAGCAGGATATGAAACAAGTTAAAGAAATACAAAAGGAAAATTTAAAAAACCGCGTCACACTTGCAGAAGAATTCACGGTATTAAAGGAGCATAAGACAGAAAAAAAACCGCTCAATAAAAAATTCACTGGCATTATCCCAACGAATATAGCCATTCCTTCCATTGATGTGAATGCTTCAATCGAGCAAGTCGGTTTATTGGAAACAGGGCAAATGGATGCCCCTTCCACTGAAGACGGTGTCGCTTGGTTTGAACCCGGGTCAAAACCAGGGGTGAAAGGGAATGCAGTATTGGCAGGGCATGTAGACAGCAAGACAGGACCCGCCATTTTTTATCATTTGAAAGACCTCGAAAAAGGCGATGAAATTACGGTTAAGGACAAACAAGGAACAAAACTCACATTTGTGGTGAAAAAGAAACAAAGCTACCCACGGGACAAAGCCCCTCTTAACGAAATCTTCGGATATAGCAAAGGGCGCCATTTGAACTTAATTACATGCACAGGCACCTTCGACCGATCAAAAGGCACGCATCAGGAACGATTGGTCGTATATGCAGAATTAAAGGAAGAAGAAGCGATGCAGCTTGAAAATGAAGCGAAGCTGCCAGATGCACCAACGAACGTAAAAATAAGCGGTGATTTGTTATCCTGGTATGCCGTACGAGAAGGAAATATTATTGGCTACCGGATATACAAAAAAGTGCCTGGAGGGACATTCATGCACATTGGAAGCATCTCGGAGTACGAACGTAAAAGTTATGTAGATAAAAATGCCTCAAAAGCTCATTATTATGTAACAGCCGTTAATGAATATGGGCAGGAATCCGCTCCATCCAGCATTGCCGAATGATAAAGGCCCACTGTTAAAAGTGAACTTTAGCTACCACTTTCAAGGATCGTATTCGGCATTGAACCGGACCGGTCCTTTTACTTTTGCCTTCCACTGTAATCAGCTCCTGATCGTTACGGAAGGTGCGAAAATCCCGCTTAGCGATACGCTTCCTTTCGCACCCCCGAATTTCTTAGCCATCGGAAACGGGAAAATGCTTATCCTCCAGCCCTTCCCATTCCTTTTTGAATAAAGTCATCGACGGTTTTGTTAAACAAATCGCTTTCTTCCAAAAAAGGACAATGGCAGCTATCTTCGAAGATTACGAGTTGGGAATCCGGGATATGTTCATGCAAATGCTCCCCTGCAGCAACAGGAATCACTTTTTCCTCCCTTCCAAAACAAAGAAGCGTGGGAACGGTAATTTGGGGCAGGAATTCACGATAATCAACAATTGATTGGTCGAATAGAATGCTGCTGGCAATGGATTCAGGCATTCTCGTTACTTCCCCGAGCATCCAATTTGCATCCTCCGCGGATAATTCGTTTTTAAACATGGAGGATAGGAAGGTTTGTAAAAAAGGCGTGCGATTCGTTTGGATCTCCGTCATGAAGGCGATCAATGTGCCAATGTCAAAAGCACCAATATCAAAGTCAGGCCATTTAAAATCAGAAGCCAGCTCATCGACGATCACGGTTGAATGGACATTCCCCCCGCCGAATTGCTTCAGGTAATCCCAGACAACAAAAGCCCCCATCGACCAGCCGACAAGGATGACATCCTTCAATCCCCGTTCAGTAATGAACGCATGGAGATCCTTTGCATATACGGAAACCGTATTTCCGTAATGAACTTGGTTTGATTTTCCATGACTTCTTAAATCAAGCAATATCGTGCGATAATTTTGGGAGAAGTAGGGAAGTTGCTTTGTAAAGAAGCGACTGCTCATCCATACTCCATGGATAAAAATGATTGGCCGGCCCTGCCCCTTTTCTTCATAAAATAGCCGGACACCCTCTTCCACATCAAAAAATGTCATATTACTCCTCCTTACCCACGCTTTTCATCCATTCTTCTTATTATGTATTGCGTTTCGGCTTTTAACATTCCTTCCTTTAAAAATATATTGTCAAACCTTCATCTAAAGTTGATAATGAAGTATATTTTTATTGATTATCTTCATCCTGAAAGGACGGATTTTTTCATGAAGAGCTTTTTTAAAAACTATCGATCCTCATTGATCCTACTCACTGCCATCATTATCGGTGGGATAGCAGGCGTCGTTTTCGGTGAGAAAACCTCGGTCATCCAACCGCTGGGAGATTTATTCCTAAATCTGATGTTCACGATCATCGTTCCCTTGGTATTTTTCAGCATCGCTTCGGCCATTGCCAATATGAGTGGAATGAACCGCCTCGGAAAAATCATGGGCAGCATCGTGATCGTTTTCCTGACGACAGCCGCATTGGCTGCCGTGATTGGATTCATTGGGACAACCATCATCAACCCTTTGGAGGGCACAGATACGACAGCCATCAAAGAATTGATGGAAAACAGTTCCCCTGAGGAAAAGGTTGAAGATGTTTCTTTCTTCAGTCAACTGGTCAACACTGTAACCGTATCCGATTTTCCCGAACTGTTCTCCAGGAGCAATATGCTCCAGCTTATCGTTTTCTCGGTATTAATTGGACTTTCGACTGCACTTGTCGGCGAGAAGGCTAGACCGATCACCGAATTTTTAACAGCTGGAACGGCTGTCATGATGAAGGTCGTGAAGATCGTCATGTACTATGCACCCATTGGACTTGGCGCTTATTTTGCGACGATCATCGGACAGCTCGGGCCGCAGATTTTGGAGGGCTATGCCCGTACCTTCGTTCTTTATCTCGTCTTAGCTTTAATTTATTATTTTGGCTTCTTCACTTTGTATGCCTTTATCGCAGGTGGGAAGGATGGCGTTAAATTATTTTGGAAAAATGCCTTGGCGCCATCAATTACAGCCATCGCTACGTGCTCCAGTGCCGCGTGCATTCCAGTCAATCTGGAATCAGTCAAGAAAATGGGCGTGCCAAAGGATATTGCGGAAACGGTCATTCCACTCGGAGCCAACACTCATAAGGATGGGTCCGTATTTGGCGGAATTCTGAAAATCGTATTCCTATTCAGCTTATTCGGTAAGGATATGACCAGCATTTCAAGCATATTGAGCATCCTTGCCGTTGCCTTTTTGGTTGGTGCTGTCATGGGTGCCATTCCTGGAGGAGGGATGATCGGGGAAATGCTGATTCTCAGCGTATTCGGCTTCCCGGTTGAAGTTTTGCCGATCATTGCCGTTATATCGACGATAATCGATGCACCTGCTACACTGTTGAACTCAACAGGAAACACAGTTTGTGCCATGCTCGTGTCACGGCTCGTCGAGGGCAAGAACTGGTTAAAGCAAGCTTTCATTAAAGAAGAATCGGCCTTATGATCGAATGGACGCCTGGTTTTCCAGGCGTCTTTTTTTTGGAGCAAGGTGTTCCATGCCGATGCATAGAATGTAACTGTAAAGGAGGGATTCCGATGTTAACGAAGTGGTTGCCTGCGGCGATCCTTATTACGGGACTAGCCTATATATTCGTCATACCTGAAGAGCCATTGCTTCTGAAAATCAGCTGTAAAGTGATTCCGATGTTATTGATTTTGCTTTATGCGAGCAAAAAAGGAGGACGAGGGAATCGATATCAAATTCCGATCCTCCTTGGACTATTCTTTTGCCTGATTGGAGATGGCTTGTTGATTTGGTTTCTTATCGGCCTTTCCGCCTTCTTGATCGGCCACCTTTTCTATATTGCGGCCTTCCTGAAATCATGGAACTTTTCCTGGCTTCGATTCGCAACGATTCTGCCGATTGCCGCTTACTCGACCGTGATTTGTCGGCAAATTATCCTTTCCTTGATAGAAACGGGTGAAAATGGCCTCATCATCCCTGTAATCGGTTATGTGACGGTCATTTCGCTCATGGGCTGGACGGCGATGATGACCAGAAATGCCGTTGCAATCATCGGCGGGATGCTGTTTGTGATTTCCGATTCCATCCTAGCTTGGAACAAATTCATCGACGTCATTGCCTTCTCTGGTCCACTGATCATGCTTACCTATTATGCCGCCCAGTTTTTCATCGCTGCCAGCATTCGCAAAGACCCTTCTTTCGGTTTTGCGAACGGACTGAAAAATGAAACGCCCAGCACATGACAGGATGATGTTGATTCCGTTCCACATGAAACAATGAAGAAAGGCAATCACCGCTCTAAATGAGCGGTGATTGCCCTTTTTTTCAACCCATGATTTTCTTGATGAAGACCACTTTTAAATAGTTGCCTTCCTTATATTCCCGACTTGTCTTGAAATCAGCCGGCAATGAGAATTGCTCGACGATTTCATACTTCCCGTTACATTCCCTGAAGGCTGCATCGATGAAGCTCTTGAACTTTTTCATGTCGAACGTGCTGCAATTAGTCGAAGCGATGATGAACCCGTCGTCTTCAGTAATTGCAATGGTGTCCTTCAATAGATTCGTATAGTCTTTGCCAGCGCTGAACGTAAACTTCTTCGATTTGGCAAAACTCGGCGGATCGAGGATGACCAAGTCGAATTTCAACTCTTTCTTCACTGCATATTTAAAATACTTGAATACATCCATCACCACGATGTTCTGTGTTTCAGGATCTATTCCGTTCACGCCGAACTGTTCGATCGTCTTCGGTAAACTCCGATTCGCAAGATCGACGCTTGTTGTTTTAATCGCACCGCCCAAAGCGGCAAACACGGAAAATGCCCCCGTGTAGGAGAACATATTCAGCACCGTTTTTCCTTTTGCGTATTCATCGCGGATTTTCCGTCTGACATCGCGCTGATCGAGGAAGACACCGACCATCGCGCCATCATTCAAATAAACGGCGAACTGGACTCCATTTTCCTTAACAAGAAGGGGAAATTCCGGTTGTTCACCCATGACGAAATCATCTTCATCGACATACTGCCCCTTCGTATCAAAGCGTTTCTTTTGATAAATCGATTTGACCTCGACCGTATCCTGCAATGCCTTGATAATGGTGTCTTTAAACGAATAAATCCCTTTGCTATACCAGCTGATGACATAGTGACCGTCATAATGATCGATGATTAAACCACCAATTCCATCGCCCTCTCCATTAAACAATCGGAAAGCGGTCGTCTCGGGATCGTCATAATACGGTTTACGGAATTCAACGGCCGCGCCGATTTTTCCATTAAAGAAGGTTTTGTCGATTTTTTCATTTTCGCTTTTGGTCAATACCCAGCCGTAGCCCTTATTTTGTTTCCCGTAATATCCCTTTGCCAGGAATCGCTTATTCTCATCGACCAGACGTACTAGAGACCCCTCTTCCTGGAGGTCATCGAGATTGGCGATCGACTCTTTAGCGATCAACGGAAAGCCCTTGCCGATTTTGCTTGCAAACTTAGCTTTCACTTTTATATCTATTTCTTTTCCCATCCTTATCATCCTATCTATGCAAATGCTTTCCTTTCCATTTTACCCTAATCGCTTTATAAATAAAAACCAGCCCGTAACACGGGCTGGCTTCACGAAAATCCTTGCTCATGATACCTCTAAATGCAGGTCGCCCGGTTTCACTTTACCCATCATTTTCAATACTCGATGCAGGACAAGGGTGATCACGGCTGGCAAGACCATGCCGACTGCGACATAAACCAAGAACGTATACAATCCTTGCCCGGTAATGATGGCAATCGGGGCAATCATTGAGCTTAACCCCATCCCTCCAAGCTCATACGGCACCTGAAAATCAAATGCCATGGTAGCGATCGGGGCGCAAATGATTGCCGCAATGAAAGGCGGGACGACATATAATGGCTTTTTGATTAAATTAGGAAACTGGACTTTTGGCGTAACGACCATCTGGGCCAGGAACCCGCCCATATCATTATCTTTATAAGACATGACAGTGAATCCGACAAACTGTACGGTACATCCGATTAAAGCTGCCGCACTGGAAACGGGATCTAATTGCAGGGCGATCGCAAGCGCCGCGGATGACGCCGGGGTCATCAATAAAATGCTCCATACCAAAGCGATGACCATGGAGCCGATTAAAGGCGACCCACCGACGGCAGCGGTAATTTGACCGCTTAACCATGTTAGGAATGGCGTCGTGACTAGAGCCAAGCCATATCCAGCCACTCCGCCGACTAGAACCGCCCCCAATGGGATGGCCATGATATCCAACTTTGTTTTGCCGATTAGCCGCTTACCTACATACGTTGCCACTACTGCTGCCAGGACGGCACTTAACGGCTGCCCCGTAGCGATCGTGAACGCCCCCTCGGCCGTTCTGTGAATTGCAGCGCCGCCAACGGCACTAGAAGCCATGGCACTAAAAATAATTAACGAATTCCCGCCAAGCTGATACGCGATGCCAGCCCCCAGCGCAGGCGCAAGCAAGACCTTTGCGGCTCCGCCTATGGCAAGGAAGACCTCCCACCCTAAATACCCGCCTACCGATTCGAACAATAACCCGATCCCTAATGTAACCAATACGGCGTTAGCTATTCCTGTTGAGGCTTTGTACATTCGCTCGTTGATATATGCTTTCCTGCTCACTATATTCACTCCTTATCATTTATCTGAATTTACCTTATAAATAAAAACAACAATATCAATTGTGATCAATGATTCACAACTCACTGGCTACTTTCCGTATAATAACATGAATTTTCAGACAATGTAAGATGTATTTATATACTAATAAAATAAAAACGCTTACAATTGTATGATTTTCGTAGGGTTTTAACCAAGTAATATCATGATTTGTATTATTCTAGTATATGTTCTATGTGTATTTTTTCACTTTAAGCTCCATCTTTCATATCAAAACAGGTAATAATCGATCTAATATTCAGATTGTTCGTTGCGATTTTTAGGTATATCATGAAAGAATCACCCAAAGGCAGATCGTTTCATTCATTCATTTATACTATCAGATGTCCCAATTACCGATAAGGAGAGCGAAATCAATGACAACTTCACTAACAGTCGATCATGAAGAATTACAGGCAGCAAAAGAATATGTAAGGCACGTATACGCACAGGTTAAGGAGCGTAATCCACATGAAAGTGAATTCCATCAAGCGGTCAAAGAAATATTCCTTTCACTTGTCCCCGTATTTGCAAAACACCCCATATATATGAAAAATGGAATATTACAAAGATTGGTCGAACCCGAAAGAATGATCAACTTCCGCGTTTCCTGGGTCGATGACCTAGGCAATGTCCAAGTCAATCGTGGTTTTCGTGTTCAATTCAACAGTGCAATCGGTCCATTCAAAGGCGGTCTGCGCTTCCACCCCACAGTCAATTCAAGTATCATAAAGTTCCTTGGTTTCGAGCAAATCTTTAAAAACTCTCTTACAGGCCAGCCGATTGGAGGAGGAAAAGGCGGGTCGGACTTCGATCCGAAAGGCAAATCAGATTCGGAAATCATGCGCTTTTGCCAAAGCTTCATGTCGGAACTCGGTCGCTATATTGGGCCGGACACAGACATACCAGCTGGAGATATCGGGGTCGGCGCCAGGGAAATCGGTTATCTTTTTGGTCAATATAAAAAGATGCAAGGCAGCTACCATGCTGGAGTTTTAACCGGAAAAGGATTAAGCTACGGCGGAAGCTTGGCCCGTACCGAAGCGACTGGTTATGGGACGGTTTACTTCGTCGAGGAGATGCTTAAGGACAAAGGCTTACAATTCCATGGCAGCACGGTTGTCGTTTCCGGATCTGGAAATGTCTCCATTTATGCAATGGAAAAAGCTGCACAACTGGGAGCTAAGGTTGTTGCTTGCAGTGATTCCAATGGCTACATCTATGATGAAAATGGCCTGGACCTTGATACGATTAGACATTTAAAAGAAGTGGGCCGAAAAAGGTTGAGTGAGTATGTCCATGCACATCCGGAAGCTGAATACAATGAAGGCAGCTACGGCATTTGGTCCGTACCTTGTGATATCGCCCTTCCTTGTGCCACACAAAATGAAATTGATGAAGAAGCGGCAAAGCTATTGATCAAAAATAATGTGAAAGCAGTCGGTGAAGGTGCCAACATGCCTTCAACGCTTGAGGCAATTGATGTATTCCTTAATAATGGCATTCTTTTTGGGCCTGCAAAAGCGGCAAATGCAGGCGGAGTAGCTGTGTCTGCCCTTGAAATGGCTCAAAACAGTGCCAGGATGCCTTGGACGTTTGAAGAAGTCGATACAAAATTACACGGCATCATGAAAAACATCTATAAAAACAGTATAGAAGCCGCAGAAGAATACGGTGAGCCTGGTAACTTGGTTGTTGGTGCCAATATTGCTGGATTCCTTAAAGTGGCGGATGCCATGCTTACTCAAGGGGTACTCTAGCTTTAAGCTAAATCATGAAGCGGTCCTGCACATGGGCCGCTTTACTTTTGCAATATAATGTCCGTCTTTTCACCGCGCCCGCTCATTCTCCCCACATAGGAATGTACATTCACATCATATAGCCCTTATGAAATTACTAAGCGTTAGTAGGCCCAGCGGCATCTGAAAGACACGTATGCAGCGTTTCCGAGACGCAGAAAACCTCTCAAAAATAGAGCGCCGGATTAGCTCCGGCACTCTCAAAATTTGTTTTTTTATTTTTTCGTGACTAATTTCAGCGGTACGGAAATGGTCTCGTCCACTTTGTCGCCTTTCAAGATCTTTTCCGCTGCATTAACCGCCTCTTCGCCGATAAGGGCAGGTTGCTGGGCAATTGTCGCTTGTAGTTCACCGTTCTCGACTGCCTTCAATGCATCATCATTGCCATCGAAGCCAACCACGATGATATCTTTGCCTGCTGCCTTGATCGCTTCAATGGCACCTAATGCCATTTCATCATTATGAGCGAATACCGCTTGGATATCTTTATTGCCTTGCAGGATATTTTCCATTACGTTAAGGCCTTTTGTCCGGTCGAATTCTGCCGTCTGGCTTGTCACGACATCCAATTGCTTGTCCGCAAGATTATGGAAGCCTTTTCCGCGTTCGCGAGTTGCTGACGCTCCTGATACACCTTCAAGCTCCACTACCTTTGCTTTTTCGCCAAGCTCCTTGACTAGGTATTCCGCGGCCATTTCCCCACCAGCGACATTATCGGAGGCGATGAATGTTTCGATATCGCCTTCATCGGATGAGCGGTCTATCGTAATGACAGGAATGCCAGCTTCATTTGCAGATTGAACGGCTGAAGATATTGCCGCTGAGTCTGTTGGATTTACAAGAAGGACATCCACCTTTTGCAGGATTAAATCCTCAATTCCGCTGATTTGTTTAGCCGTATCATCCTGGGCATCAACAACAGTGACTTTCATGCCTTTTTCTTTTGCCTCTTTTTCAACCCCATCTTTTAATGAAACGAAGAAAGGATTGTTTAAAGTTGAAATGCTGACACCGATCTTCAATCCTTTTACAGAGTCTTTCTTTTCTTTTTTATCATCTTTCAGACCCGAATCCATTGAGCATGCAGCCAAGACCATTAATGATAGGATCATGATGATCGATACGATTTTTTTCATAAATTACACCCCTGCTTATGATTTTTTACGGTCAAGTAAGACCGCGATTAATATAACTGCACCTTTCACCACTTGCTGGTAGAAAGAGGATACACCAAGTAAATTCATTCCGTTATTCAAGGTACCGATGATCAGGACCCCCACGAGCGTGCCGAACAATCGGCCTTTACCGCCTGATAGGCTTGTCCCGCCGAGCACCACGGCTGCGATGGCATCCATTTCATAGGATTGCCCCGCCGTTGGCTGTGCCGAATTCAGACGCGAGGTCAAGATCGCACCGGCAATGGCTGCCATCGTACCTGCCAGCCCATATATGGCCACCTTCACGCGATCGACTTTGATCCCGGAAATACGGGAAGCCTTTTCATTTCCGCCAATGGCATACGTTTTGCGGCCAAATGATGTTTTGTGAAGCAGGAACCATAGGATGAAAAACGCGATGATCATCACGACCGCCGGTACCGGCAAGCCTAGGAAGTACCCTCTCCCAAGCATTTGGAACGCGACCGAGTCACCAATACCCGTGATCGGCTTCCCGTCCGTATAGACGAGCGTCAGGCCTCGGAAAATCGTCATCGTAGCCAATGTAACGATGAAAGGAGCCATTTTACCTTTTGATACGAGAATTCCATTGATTACACCCATAATTGCACCAAGTAATATACCTACCAATATGGCAAGGATCGGGTCCATTCCCGAAACCATCATGCCAGCCATAAGCGCGCTGGACAGTGCCAGAATCGAACCGACGGACAAGTCGATGCCGCCTGTCAGTATGATGAAGGTCATCCCGAATGCAATAAGTGCATTGATGGAGGTTTGACGCAATAGATTCAAAATATTGTTCGGTTCCATGAATGATGGATTTAATACGGTTATTACGATAAATAATAGAACCAAGGCGAGTAACGGCCCGAATTTTTGCCAGATCCCGCTTTTTCCTGTAGCCTCAAGTTTCATCCTAGTTCCCCCCTGTCGCCAATGCCATGATTTTTTCTTGTGTCGCTTCCTGCTTTAATAATTCTCCAGCAATTGCACCTTCGTGCACTACAAGGATCCTATCACTCATCCCCACGATTTCCGGAAGCTCAGACGAAACCATGATGATGGCGATTCCCCGCTCCGTCAGTTCATTCATCAATTCATAAATTTCACGTTTTGCGCCAACATCGATCCCCCTCGTAGGCTCATCCATAATTAAAACCTTCGGGGAGGTGCCGATCCATTTCGCGATGACCACTTTTTGCTGATTGCCCCCGGATAGGTTGCCGATGATCGTTTCCGCAGAGGAAGTCTTCACGTGAAGCCGTTTGATCATCATATCTGCAAAATTTCTCTCATCGTCCGTTTTTACGAGTCCGCTTGGTGCAAAGCTCTTCAAATTCGGCAAACCGATATTTTCCCTTACTGAAAAGTCGAGGATCAGCCCCTCTTCTTTACGGTTTTCCGTAATGAAAGCCAAACCGTGCCGCACTGCATCCGTCGGTTTTCGAATGGAAACCCTCTTGCCCTCAACGGTAATCTCCCCGCGATCTATTTGGTCGACACCGAAAAGGGCGCGCATGATTTCCGTTCTGCCTGCTCCCATCAATCCGGCTACACCTACTATCTCGCCTTGCCGGACTGCGAAATTGATATTTTCAAACATCCCTTTTTTCGTCAATCCTTTTACATCAAGGACTACCTCGCCAAGCTTTGCATCACGATGGGGGAACCGATCCTCCAGCTCCCGTCCGACCATTTTTTGTACGACTTCATCGAAATTCGTATCGACGATTCTTTTCGTATCGACGGTTTTACCATCACGCATAACGGTGATCCGGTCACAAATGGCGAATATTTCTTCCATCCGATGCGAGATATAAACAAGTGATACACCCTTTTGGGTTAAGCCCTTCATCACTTCAAATAGCTTTTCGATTTCCCTATCGGTTAACGCAGCGGTCGGTTCATCCATGATGATGACTTCGGCCTCCGTCATCAGCGCCTTGGCAATTTCGATCATTTGCTGTTCACCTACGGAACAAAGGCCGGCTTCCTTATCGAAGGGAAGGGAAATATTAAGTGTTTTAAAAACTTCTTTTGCACGCGCTTTCATTTGTTTCGTCTTTAGGACGCCTAACTTATTTACCAGTTCCTTGCCGATAAATAAGTTCTCCAGCACGGTCATTTCCGGCCAAATATTCAATTCCTGACGGATAAAGGCCATCCCCGCTTCTTCTGCTTCCTTGGAATCCTTGAATGAGGTTTCATTGCCGTTAATCACGATCGTTCCTTGATCCTGCTTATGAAGACCAGTCAAAATGTTCATCAAGGTTGATTTCCCTGCTCCATTTTCCCCCATGAGCGCGTGTACCTCTCCAGCCTCCAACGAAAAATGAACGCCCTCCAATACCTTGTTTTGACCGAATGCCTTATATATGTCGTTCATTTCGATTTGCATGGCTCTTCACCTCTTTCTTTAAAAGAATACTCCAGACTGCAGAATGCAATTCGAATACGGCGTCGTCTCCCCCGTCCGAATGACGGCTTTCGCTTTACTTGACAGCTTCTTGAAATCTTCGTGTGAAACATATTCGATCGCTTCGCCGAACTGCTGCACCATATATTGATGCTGGCCTGGATTTTTCTCTATCACCTCAGTGGCGGCGATGACCTTTTCAATGACCATATCTTCGTGAACGGCACGCACGACAGCTTGGAACGATGGGGTTCCAGGCGTCAAGGCTAAGTCTATCTTGATGACTCCCGGCGGCACCGGCAGACCGGCGTCACCTACAACTATATAATCCGTATGACCAAGGTCGGCAAGGACCTTGGCTATCGAACTATTGATGATTCCTTGCCTCTTCATGCTTCAAGGCCCCTTTCGACTTCCGCCCTAACCGGCATGCCGCCTTGGGCCCCCAACTTCGTCACGGAAATGGACGCTGCCCGGTTGGCGAAAATCAAACATTCATCATAGCTTTTGCCTTCTGCAACGGCCACCGCAAAGGCAGCATTGAATGTATCGCCTGCACCTGTCGTATCCACCGCTTCCACTACAAAGCTAGGAACGACCCTTTCTTCATGGCCGTCAAAATATCGGACACCATTTTTTCCTTCCGTAATGAATAATTTATTGGGATGCTCCGTCAGGACTTCCGCTCGATCTCTCCCATTGAAAAGTATTTCGAACTCATGTTCATTAGGCGTCAGGAATGCTGCCTGTTGAATCACATCCTCACTTAGCTTGCGGGCGGGAGCGGGGTTCAATAGCAGTCTTTTTTGGAGCTTTTTGCACAGCTCAGCCAGGTATTCGACCGTTTCCTCGGGTATTTCCTGCTGGACCATGACGATGTCCGCTTCCTCGATGGCTTTTTGCGCCTTTTGGACATAATCGGGAGTAATGAAATCATTTGCCCCTTTCACGACAATAATGCTGTTATCGCCTTCCGAAAGGATGATATGTGCCGTACCTGAGGCAGAACCTGTAACCGGTTCCACATACTCCGTATTTACACCATTCTTTTTCAGGTTTTCTAAAATGATTTCCCCATAAAAATCATCTCCTACACATCCAATCATCGATACTTCCGCACCAAGGCGGGCTGCTGCCACTGCCTGATTCGCTCCCTTTCCACCCGGGACCGTGATAAAGGATTCTCCTAAAACCGTTTCCCCTGCTTTTGGACGCTTTGCTGATGTCACCACCAGATCCATCGATGAACTTCCCACTACTGCCAATTTGATCACGGCTTTTCCACCTTTCTTCTCGTTGTTTGTCTTTCCACAAAAGAAACAGGCAGCTTCTTATGTGTTTCTTCTATTTTTTCCTGATTGATTTTCCTAATCAACATTTCCGCAGCTTGCGCCCCCATCTCATAGGCAGGCTGGCGAATGGTCGATAACGGCGGGTGCAATAAGGCCGTGAAGGCGATATCATCATAGCCGATCAATTGAATCTCCTCCGGAATCCGGATTCCCCGTTTCAAGATTTCCTGAAGGGCCGCAGCTGCGACAATATCATTACAAGCGATGATTCCATCCGTTTCTGGATATTGCTCGAATAGCTGCCGCACACATACTTGTCCTCCTTGTAGAGTGAGGGACGAGTCCATGACCTGTACATTCACTTTCGCCTGTGTCAATTCCTCCATTGCAGCCGTGTACCGTTCATATACAGGCTTTATTTCCACGGGTCCCCTGATCAGGACGATATTTGTACTGCCCCTATCGAGCAATACCCGTGCTGCCAACCTGCCGCCCGTCTTTTGGTCGGAATAAACGGCTGGCAAGTTCTCTGCCGTCCGATCGAGAAGGACGACTGGAATTTCCAGATTGTCAAAATTTTCATTGGCTTCTTCGCTTGTCGAAGCAATGATGCCCACTACATTATTCTGTAGAAAGGTGTCGATATATTCTATTTCCTTATCTCTCTTCTCATCGCTATTTCCGAATATCAGCCGATAGCCAAATTGCTGCAAGTAATCCTCGACACCCCTTGCCATTTCCGGGAAGAAAGGATTCGTAATGTCCGGTAAGATCAAGCCCACCAATTTGGATTTACGGTTATAGAGGGACCTTGCCACTTCATTCGGTTTATAATTCAGCTTTTCAACAGCCGCCATGACGACCTTCTTTGTGTCTTCATGTGCGTACCCGCTGCCATTCATGACTCTAGAAACCGTTGCCACGGAAACGCCTGCTTCCTTTGCAACCTCCCGAATAGTTGCCACTATATCCACCTCAATAATTTTCTGTAACCGTTTACACAAATAGCTTATCACCAATCTATCTGCACGGCAAGCTTTATTGTTAAGATATTTTTTAGGTAATCGGAACCATATCGCAGGACTAACTCAAAAGATGGTGATCATCAGGCACGTCATGTTTGAACGATTCTTCTTCTATCAATAAGCAGAACAAGACTATCACCCTCTGCCGAAAAATAACAAAATAAAATGCTGGCTCAATGAAATTGAGCCAGCTTAGCAACAATTAAATGGATTTGGCAGGTAGCTTTTCGTACAGAGCATTATTGACATATCCGTACTCTGATGCGTGCGGTCGATCTTCACCATCACTGTATCCATATTGAAGCATCCTGTTCCTGTTTAAACAGAGCTTTGTTAATTTCGGGGCGAAGAAATTGAATAGGTCGAAACGGTCCTGCAGCTGCGGGAACTTTTGCTGATGTGCAAGGATCGCTTTCGTGACGCCTTCCCAGAAGCGATTCTCATTCAATAATTTCCTTTTCATCAGGAGCGTGGACAAATAACGGAAGTGACAAATGAAGAGTCCCGTGAAAATGAATTGAACAAGTCCTTCAGGCGGCTCGCACCTTAAAACCTTTTTTAGATCATCAGGAAGTTCGCTCAATTCAGGAAGCGGCTGATCACTTATATTGACGTCATCGACAAAATCCTTGATTGCCAGCCTATGCGGCTTGTAATCCTTCAATACTAAAATCGTATTTTGGCCATGTGGCGAAAAAACGACACCATATTGATAAATGAAATGCAATAACGGAGAAAGGATGACTTCGAATAGTTGGTCCGTCCATTCTGCAGCGGTTACCCCTGATTTTTCGATCAGACTTTCCACATACGGCTTGCCTTCTTGGTCCACATGCAGGAGCGACGCTAACGTAATCGGCTTCTCGCCTTCCTCCATATAACTGTAAATGCTTTCCCGCCAAATGCCGCCCAGCATCTCTAAATATTGATAGGGTACATTTTTCAACCTGGAGAAATAGGGATGATCGACATTCAGACTGGCGATTTCACCGGGAAGCACCACTTTGCATTCTTCTTTTAAATAACGATCATTGTCGTAAATATTCTTAATATACTCCGTGATCTTTGGTGCAATGACCGTACGTTCTGCTGGCAATCCGCGATAGACGAGCGTATTCAATATGCTCATTGGCAGCTTGACGTGGTGCTTATTCTTATTGGACAGATTAACGAAGGTCCGAATCGACTGCTGCGGCAGATACTCATCAGGGCCATTACCTAATGCCACGATCAGCCCCTTGGCCAAATCATCGGTGAAATTCTGGATGATGACATTCTTCCATTGCCATTCATGAATCGGCAGGTAATAATAGTCTTTCTCTTCTAAGCCCTTCTCTGCCAATCTATCGGAAAAATCCTTTCGGGTTTCCATATCCAGTTCATTTTCCATCAATTGTTTGTAGTCCAAGGTTTTGATTGAATTGAAAGCGGCTCTTGTTTTATGGACGGCAATCCATGATAGCTGGATTTTCTCCTGGTTTTCCGGAGCAAACTTCAAATAATCATCATAACCGAATCCAATTCTCCCCTTATTATAAGCGATCCAAGGGTGCCCGCTCATTTCTCCCTCAAGCCATGCATAGTCCAGCTCGACCAACTCATCAGCGCTTTGTCCTGGTTTGGCTAGCAATTGCAGGTCGGCCAGCAATGTATGATTGAATTCTTTAATCAAATGGCCGGTTGTTTCTGCCGTCATTCCAATTAGCGGCTGAAGATCCAAAATGAATTGAATCGCATCATCCGCTTGTGTAGCTTCTCCAGTTGCGGTTTCATAGACTGAAATCGAATCAGCCTGGACTTCATAGCTATCGAATAGGCGCGGCCTCGCTAAAAATCGATACGATAGATCTTCATTTATTTTCAGCTCATATAAGTTTCCTGCTGCATCTTCGATCAAGAGAACTGGATGGATCATATCCTCATACATATATTCGGAAATCATTTTGGCGAGCAGGTTTCGGTTTACGATCGACCAATTTTTTTTCGTAGCCGCCTTTTCCACTTCATTTATGAATTGCATACACTGACTCCCCTTCACTCTATTTAATGGGCCGTGACCGGCGTTTTTACACGGAATGATTGAAAAGCTCCTCTTGGTTCAGCTGGATATACGTCCCTGCCCGCTATTCGGTTAATGATAATCGAATTCCTGAAAGCCCCCAGCCCTAAGTCCGGTGTACCTACACCATGCGTATGTATCTCTCCGTTTTGAATGAAAAGGTGATTGGAAGTCGGGACAGTCGTACCAATCCGGTAGTCCTTGGTTATGTCCAGACGGCCAAGCTCATCTCGGACAAGAAGGTCTTCCATTCCTTCAAGAAAGGTCGGGACGGTTGATTTATACCCTGTTCCGAATACGATCGCCTCAGTATCCACATTAAAATCGCTTTCTTCGACCCATTGATGACATTTCAATGTCCATCCACGATCGGAAGGTTTTAATGCTGACACTTCCGTCATGGCCCTAAGTTCAATGGCAAGTTCGGCATTTCCAATCGATTTCTCATATATTTTGTCGAAGATCGATGCAATCGTCGTCGCACTGATCCCCTTATACAAGAGGTCCTGCTTCGGCAGGATTTCATCCTTCTTCTCCTGGGGCAGACGATAAAAGAAATCGAGATAATCCGGCGTGAAGTATTCCAAACCTAGTTTTGAATATTCCATTGGGAAAAACCCTTTTGACCTTGTATACCAGTTCAGCTGGTACCCATGATTCTCTTGCTCATTCAACAGATCCTCGAACACCTCGGCTGCACTCTGGCCCGAACCGACCACCGTTATCGATTTTTTATTCAGGATCCTTTCCTTATTCCGCAAATAATCGGCAGAATGCAAGATGCTTTCTCCTATGAATGGACTAAATGCAGCAGGCACCGCCGGGGCACTTCCGATACCCAGTACCACATGACGGCTATGAAACACCTCTACCTGCCGGGTTTGTTCATCCCTTACGTGTATACGGTAAACGGGCTCTTTTTGATCGTTTCTATACTCTATCGATTCCACCGTTTTTCCAAAGCAGCAGGTATCGAGCTGATTGGCAGTCCAGCGACAATAGTCGTTATATTCTTTCCGCGGGATCAGGAACTTTTCAAGAAAGTAGAAATGATAAAGCCTGTCATGCTGCTGTAAATAATTCAAGTAGCTATATTTACTTGTCACATCCGCCATGCTGACCAGATCAGCGAAGAACGGGACTTGCAGCGTCGTCCCCTCAAGCAGCATCCCTTCATGCCAATTAAACTCCTGCTTCCTTTCAAAAAAGAGAGCATTCAGTTCTGGAGTTTTCTCCAATAGGGCGGCTAGCCCAAGATTGAAAGGACCGATCCCGATCCCGATCACATCATAGGTAAATCGTTGCTTCTCCATATTTCCACTTCCTTTCGAAGTTCTCACGCGTGCAAGCCATAAGCAAACCGGTCTTATCTGGAAGTTCAATTTCTTTCATTGGTGTGAACCCGCATTTTTCAAACAGATGAATCATCTTTTCATTTCTAATATCCGGTTCGGCCATCACCTTTTTGGTATGGGAAGTGAGGAGTTGGTATTTCACCATCGACCGTAAAAATGGCAAAGCCAGTCCTTTTCCGAGGTATCCAGGATTGCCAATGAGCAAATGAATTCCCTGGTCACCCTCCTCGGCCTCATAATAGTCTTCAATGATATCGCCTTTTACCCAATACGACTCCCAATAGCTCATTGGTGTTTCATCGAGGCAGCCTAAATAGAGTGTTTGATGTGAATCAGCCAATGCCTTTTGTAAATGGAGCGCAAATTTTTCCTTAGTGAAATTCAAATTCCAATAGGGTATCACATGTTCTTCGTGCATCCAACCATGCAACATATCGATATCCCGATCAAATTCAACTTTGACAAATGATAGTAATTGTTTATGGTCTTTCAACATTTCTTCATAACTATTTTTCATTGACAGCCAAGACCCCTTGCGCAAATGGATTATCGATGATCGTATAGACGGATTGTGTCTCAAGTGAGCCTACAAGCTCGTCCAAGTCATGAAAACGTGTCAGTAAATTCGCTTTACAAGGCAGTTTTCTTTCTTGGAGCAGCCTGGAAACAACTCGATTCAGCCCTTCATCATCGCTCATTGCGTTGATCGATTCCAATTGTTCCTGAACGATTTGCAATAGTTCCTTTTCGGATGCCAATCCCTCTGTACCGAAATTATTGATCAATCCCAATAAATGATTGAAGAAAAAATAGTATTGCAGTCTTTCTTCAGCAACTTCATCGGAACATATGGTGAAGCTTTTTTTGCTAAGCTCGGGAAGGATGCTAAACAAGCGGTCCACCTTGGATTGGCAATAATAATATCCTTGGTTATCACGGTAATGGAATGTGGAAGGGTACCCGTTTTGAAGCTGGATGATGGAATTTTGCTGATGGGCCTCCAGGACGATTCCATATTTTTCAAATAACCAAAGCATTGGTTTTACGGTCATGGACAGATAACTAGTGAACCAATCGATGCTCACCTCTTCTGTCGGCCGGTTTTCATCTATGGCCAATTTATGGATGATGGCTGAGAGCCTGGAAGGTGCTCCAAAGGCATTATCCTGGCAAAGGCCGGCAATCAGACTGGTTTGTTTATCGTCTTCAAAGAAAGGATTTTCTCTTATATCTACATCGAAGCCTGAGTCATGTTCTTCTGTTTTAATCGTTAAGTACGCAGGGTCCTTTATGACACGGAAGGCCGGATGGTGTTGTTTGAGATCACCGCCCAATTTCGAATCCATCAGTCTAGCTATTTCCACACCGCGATCCAATTCTTTTTGCAGATTCGCTCGTAATGAATTCGTGATCTTGACCGGCACTGAAAACTTATACATATACCGGGATGAGGCACTATAGACCGTCCTGAATGAAGAAGTTGCGGTAAACTTTTTCCCAAGCGGACCTGCATGGATAAGCTGACCCGACTCGATTAATCGCCTGACCTCATCTTTTTCGACAAGATGCTCTGCCTGAAGCGGATGTGCCGGTATAATGATAGATTGGCTATCTTCATGGCAATACTTGTCACGGAATTCTTCAGGAATTTCCACGTCTGCCATTAATTCACTTTTTATGATTTCACTTGCAGACAGGGCTTCGCTGGAGTCCTGGATGACGATCGCGGGATCGGCCAAAAAGTAATGCAGCTGGAACTCGCCTTTTAATTCAGGTGAATAGATCGTTTCATCCCGTTCTGAAATGCCTTGCTTACTTTTTGGAGTAGGATGGAGCAGATGACCGAATAAAAGCGACTGTTCTGCCTCAATATATGTAAAATCACAGCTTTGAAGGGCGTCATGGTCTTCAAACCGGGCTTCGACATAGCGCTGAATATTTTGGCTGCTGAGGATGACGCGCAGCATCAGCTCATCTTCGCTATCCGTCCTTCCCTGTTCAGTCAATAATTCTTTGGATATCGCGGAAACCATTGTCACGTAGTCCAATTCGTGTACCTGTTTGGATGATGTTCGGTAATAGGCCGGGAAGGCGAAAATATGGCGCCCCGTTTCCGACCAATACTTAATGGGAACAAGCAAGGCAATATCTTGGGATGTAAGATTGCAAACGATTAAAGAATCGGGAACCGTTCCCTCCAATTCAGGATAGTTCTTCGATTCTTCCAATCTGCCATTCCCGGTTTCCCTGAAATAACAATTCAGAAAGCTTTGCATCGTCGCCCTTTGGGCTATTTGCTTACTATTCATCTTCATTCCTCCATCATATTGAACATTTCACCTAGTACGCGAATCTCACCTAGTATGTCTTCTATATGCTCAAGCCTTGTCATCGGATTCAGTAGGGTCATTTTTAAATAAACCTGGCCCTCGAAACGGGTTTTTGCTAAAAATGCGCGACCGCTATTCAATAATTCCTGCTGGATCTGCTTATTTAACTGATCTGCCAACTGAGCACTTACTCCCTCTGGATCATAACGGAATACGACTGCATTCAATTCAGGATGGCTGTTCAAAACACGGAATCCGTCCTCTTTATCGATCATTGCCGCTGCGTCTCCTGCAAGATGACATGTATAGTCGATCATTTCAGCAAACGTATCAAGTCCAACAACCTTTAATGACATCCAAAGTTTCAGCGCATCGAATCTCCTCGTTGTTTGGATCGATTTATTGACTAAGTGGACCATTCCTTCTTCTTCATCTTCCTCGGGATTCAAGTAATCGGCATGATGCTGGATATATTGAAAGTGGTCACGATCTGAAACAAGGAAAGCACCACAGCTTATTGGTTGATAGAATAGTTTATGAAAATCGACTGTAATGGAATCCGCCGATTCCATTCCCTTTACCGATTCTCTGAAATTGCGACTCAACATCATTGCACCGCCATATGCGGCATCTATATGCAGCCAAATTCCGTTCGCCCTCGCAATTTCAGCCAAATCAGCCATTGGATCGATCGAACCGAAATCCGTTGTCCCACAAGTAGCAACGATGGCAAATGGAAGTAAATCCTGCTCCTTCAAGAGCTTCAGCTGTTGGTTCATTTCATCGATGGATAAACGGTGATTGGCATCCGTTTTAATCGTAATAACCGCCTGTTCACCAAGCCCCAGTTGTGCCGCCGATTTACGAACCGTAAAATGGGCGGCCTCCGAGCATAAAATCCTTAGTTTTTTCGAATCGGCCGGCAGTCCATGTTGTTGGACATCGACATCCCAGACACGCTTACAATACGCATCCCTGGCCAGCAGCAGGCCCATATAATTGGATTGTGTACCGCCGCTGGTAAACACACCGTCCGCTTTTTCCGGTAATCCTGCCTGATTGCACAACCATTTGATTAGTCGCTCTTCAACAAAGGTTGCAGTCGAGCTTTGATCCCATGAATCCATCGATTGATTCAACGTACTGATGATCATCTCGGCCGCCACGGCTGGTATTAACGTCGGGCAATGCAAATGCCCGATACAGGTCGGGCTGTGTACATTCATGCTGTCATTGATCACAAATTCAGCTAGCTCGGCCGCAACCGACTCAAGGGTCTCCCCTTTTATGGATGCAATGGACAGTTCATTTAACCTTGCTTCCAATTCATGCGGTTTTTTGCCGGAATAGGGGGAATCGTTCCCCTTTAAGAAGTCGGCTAACGTGTTTTCTATGATTTTGAGAGACCGTGTATAGTTATGGATCCCTTCCTCGTTATTCAGGAAAAATGGAGCATAGGCAAAGTCAGCTTTCTTTAAGGTTTCAATCATTGCTTCAGCCCCTTGCTACTGCTGCACGAACAGCTTGTTCAAAAATTTCAGTAGCTTCGCGAAGCTGGGCTTCCGTTACGATTAATGGCGGCAGGAATCTCACTACGCTTCCATGTCTGCCTCCGACTTCCAGAATCAAACCTCTTTCGAAGCACTCCTGTTGTATCGCGCTTGCAAGCTCCGAATGGGCTGGGTAACTCCCATTTTGATTTTGCTCTTTTTGATGATCGACCATCTCAACGCCAACCATTAGGCCGCGACCTCTAACATCGCCAATCTGCGGTATATCCTTTTGCAAATCTTTGAGGATATCCTGTAACAGTTCACCCATTTTTGCTGCATGTTCAATAAGGTTGGTTTGTTTCATGTACTTTAAACTTGCAGTGCCTGCTGCCATTGCCAATTGGTTCCCGCGGAATGTGCCGATATGTGCACCTGGAGTCCAAACATCCAAATCTTTATGATAAATCACGACAGATAATGGCAGGCTGCCACCGATTGCTTTCGATAGGACAAGAACATCCGGAATGATTCCTGCATGTTCAAAGGCGAACATTTTGCCTGTGCGACCTATGCCTGATTGAACTTCGTCAATGATCAGCGGGATGCCCTTCTCTTTTGTTATTCTTCTGATTTCCTTAAGCCAAGGGATCGGCGCAGGTATGGAGCCGCCCTCTCCTTGCACGGCCTCTAAAATCATTCCCGCAGGAGCCAATAATCCGGATTCGGGATCATTCAGCAGGTTTTCGATATATTGGCTGCTGATTTTATGACTATCCTCGCCCCCAATGCCAAAAGGACAGCGATATTGATAAGGATATGGCAGGAATTGTACATCTGGCATCAATCCTTGAACCTTTTCCTTCGGTTTTGTATTTCCGCTAATTGACATCGTTGCGTGCGTTGCCCCGTGATATGCACCTTGGAATGATAAAATGCCGCTGTTGCCTGTAGCGGTTTTAACTAATTTAAGTGCAGCTTCTATGGCATCCCCGCCAGTGGGGCCGCAAAATTGGATTTTTGCATTTTTTCGGAATTCTTCTGGCAGCCATTCAAAAATTTCATCAACGAACTGCTCTTTTATCGGTGTAGTAAAGTCCAAAGTGTGCAAAGGACTTTTATTTTTAAGTACTTTTTCCATTTCTTCAAGGACAGCCGGGTGATTGTGTCCAAGCGCTAATGTTCCGGCTCCGGCAAGAAAATCTATATATGTTTTCCCATCCATGTCTGTAAGGTAAATACCTTCCGCTTTTTCGATGGCCATGGGTAATCTTCTAGGATATGAACGAGCGTTTGACTCCCTTGTATTTTGCTGTTCCAGCAATTGATCATTTTTAGTGGGTGTGATAGTTGCCATAATGAGCCTCCTAGTATATTAATTGATAATAATTATCATTTTCAATGACACAATCATCATTTTACTGACAATGATTATTATTCTCAATAAGCTAAATCTACCATTTTCCTTCTATAATATTCCAATAAAATTAAGAACAGGGTAATACTGGGACGATTTCTCCATGCGTTATTAAACATGAACAGGCTCTTAAGGTTTTATTAAGGTTGAGTTTATAAGCTGAACGCTGACAATCATCATGTAAAAGGAGGAACGGCAATGAATGGTTTACAAGGAAGGCGGGAACTCAAACATGCAATCACCAAAGCGGATTGCCATTTATTAAGGAATGTCCTGCAAAACTTCATGAAGCTTGATCCCCACGGACTCGATGGGAAGTATTTAATTCGAAGTGTCTATTTCGATAACTTCGACAATAAAATCCTCCGGCAAAAAACGGAAGGGTTTTATCATAGGGATAAGTTCAGGGCCAGGCTTTATGATCATAATACCGATTTCATCAATCTGGAAAAAAAGAGTAAGCGGAATAACCTTACCTATAAACAAAAGTGCAGGCTTTCTGCCGCTGAATACGAACGGATCCGTTCAGGAGATATAAATTGGATGTCCGAGGATTCAAGGGATATCCTCAAGGACTTATACGTGCAAATGACGCTCTTCCAAATCAAGCCGACAACCGTCGTTGACTATGAAAGGGAGGTATTCATTTATGAGTACGGAAATGTCCGGGTCACCTTTGACAGTCATGTAAAAACGAGTTATCGCGATACGGACTTCCTGAATCCCGAATTAATCGTAGTCGATGCCCTCGATCCGGATGTCGTCATCCTGGAAATAAAGTATGACGAATTTCTTCCGGATATCATCAAACAATCGTTATCCATCATCGATACTAGAAAAACGGCTTTTTCAAAATATCAACTAAGCAGAAGATACGGCTGATGGCAGCAAACAAAAACATTCTATTGGAGGAATCACAAATGGATACGACGACAACGAGCACCACGTTTAATGATATTTTCAAATCAAGTTTTTTGGACAAGACCGAGAGCTTTTCGATCATTGACTCCCTGATTGGATTGCTGTTGGCATTTGCCATCGGATTGTTCATTTACGTCATTTATAAGAAGACTTTTTCCGGTGTGATGTACTCGCACAATTTCAATATATCCCTCATCATCATGACAATGGCCACGGCCTTGATCATCATGGGCATATCAACGAATATCGTAATCTCCCTGGGGATGGTCGGCGCGCTCTCCATCGTACGATTCAGAACGCCCATCAAAGATCCCATGGACCTGGTCTTCCTATTCTGGGCAGCGGCCTCTGGGATCTTATGCGGGGCGGGATTAATTCCGCTCGTTATTATCGGTGCCATTTTAATAGGGATCGTCATGCTCGTATTTGCCAATCGAATCACCGTTGAAAATCCCTTTTTATTAATCGTTAAATATTCAGATGCATCCATTGAAAAAACGTTGGAAGAAATGATATCCAGCAAGGTGAAAAAGCATTCCGTCAAATCGAAATCGATCATGGCCGATAATAACCTCGAAGTGACATATGAGATTCGATTAAAAGATAATAATGCAGAATTCATCAATCAAGTAAAGGACATGACCAGCGTCCATTCTGCCATCATGTTGAGTTATGATGGCAACTTCACAGCTTAAGACAGATGGCGGACACAAGGAACCATGCCCACCCCTCTATAGTGGACGGCAGGAGGAAGGAGCCAAGGCATGTTAAAAACAAGATATGTTGCAGCGGCAATTGGATCATTGATCATGATTTTTATAGCAGCGATGTACCTCGTTCCCCTTCTTCAAGTGGAAAAAGCAACGAAAGGGAATACCTATGCAAAATCGGTATTTGACCAAAGTAAGGTGACGAAAGTTGATATCACACTGGCTGATGATGATTTGGATTCCATCCTGGATAACCCTTCTGAAAAAGAAATCGTTAACGCCGATGTGACGATAAATGGGGAGACGGTTAAAAATGTGGGGTTTCGCACCAAGGGAAATCTTTCCTTGAATTCCGTTGTTCAAATGGACGATTCCGAACGTTACAGCTGGAAGATAGACTTTGATTATTATCAGGACGATCAAGATTTACACGGGCTGAAAAAGTTGGCACTGAACAATAATTACAGTGATCCTACTTTTATGAGAGAATATCTTTCCTATGAATTAATGGAAAAGATGGGCATAGCGACACCAGGGCACTCCTATATGTACGTGACCATCAACGGAAAGGAATGGGGCCTTTACTTAGGTGTGGAAGCTATAGAGGAAACCTTTCTAAATACCAACTTCGCTGATGCTACAGGCGATCTCTATTATCCTGATGGTACGGGAAGCGATTTAAAATGGATCAGCGAAGACATTGATGACTACACAGGATTGAATTTGAAAACAAACGATCATTCGGACCAATCCGCCATGATCCACATGCTCGATGCCATCAATAATGGAGGCAATATCGAGGAAGTATTGGATGTCGATGAAATGCTGCGCTACTTCGCAGCCAACACTGCCCTTGTCAACCTTGATCACTATCAAGGAGATAAAAAGCACAATTATTACCTATATGAAGAGAACGGAGTCTTTTCGATATTGCCGTGGGACTATAATATGTCATTTGGCGGTTATTCCGGAGGCGGCGGGAGGCAGGCAGAAGGCACCGCTCGAAAAAATGAAGATGAAGCGACTGCTAAGAACGATAATGCTGAGCAGGATGACATGAAGCTTCCCGAGGAAGCACCGAATATGAACGGTGGCGGGATGATGGATATGAGCTCCAATTTCATGAATGAAAGTAACATCAACTTCAGCATCACCGAGCCCGTTTCAGGCACGGCCCTTGAAGATCGCCCTTTGTTGAATGCCCTGCTTTCTAACGACGAATACCGTGAAAAATATGATGATTATCTAAACGACATTGCCACAGATTTTTTCTCTGAAGAAAAAATGACAGCAATGACCTCTGAAATCTCAACGTTGATCACACCATATGTGAAAAGAGATCCAACCAAGTTTTATACAATGAATGAGTTTTTAGAAGCAACATCCGGTGAGGAAACCCTTGTTGACTTCGCCGTTCAACGTGCTGGATCGATCTTGGCGCAGCTATCCGGAGACCTGATTGTCGAAGGTGAGACGGAAAGCGGCACGGACGGCAGAGCGCCTAATATGGGCGCTGACGCAAATGGAGGCCAGCAACCACCAAACATGGCCGGCGGCGGGGAAATGCCTGCCATGCACCCCCCTGACATCGATCGCGGCGGGAATGGCTCACCCCCTGATATAACTGGGAAGATGGGCCAAAAGGAGCCAGGAAACAGCAGCTCCTCCAAAGATACGATCATTCTATCCCTCGTGCTCCTGATTTTATTATTGGGCGCAATCGCTTTCGCCCACTTCTTTAAACGAAGGGGCAAAACCGGATGAGGACCACCCCCTCCAACATGAACAAGGCATCCCGAAATATTCGGGATGCCTCATTTTTATTGAAAATAGAATCTACTAAACTTGATACCAAAGTCGTCAAGGAGACGCCCTCTTTTTTCTATGAATTTCTTGATCTATTACCAAGGAAAAAAACACTGCACAAACAGCATAAATCCCAAGATGCACAGCAGCTGACCCTTCTGATTCTCTTTTCGTTATCACGACATGTGGAATGAAACGGAGGGGGCGACACTCCTGCGGCAACTGCGGTCTAGGGGAGACACCGTTGGCGTAAAGCCCGAGGAGGCTCCACGACCGCCCGCGGAAAGCGAGTGCCCGGAGTGCAATGCAACGTTCGACGTCCGGTTCCTCCAAACGATGGGAAATCAGGATTTCATTTTCACCTTATCCCAAAGTAGAGTGGAAAGGGAGTACCTGCAGTGAAACGAAACATTCGAATCCTCCATAACTATGAATAATTAGGATTCTTTCTTCGCCTTAAGACAGAGTTCAGGAACGTTCTATGTCCTCCCTCTTAAACATCCGAAAATTATTTCTTTCCCCAGTTATTCCTCAACATTGAATTATTTTTTAGCTGCCAACTAATATAAAATACCCTTAATTGGTATAAAATAGTAAAATAGAAAGACAAATCAACCTCCAGAGCATTTTCTACTTGTTTACCATTTGAATATAGAGGGTAAAGATTTCCATTATTAGTTTATCCGATCGTTCAGTAACAAGTTTGCCAAAACGCGTCGGTGTCAGGGGGGAAATGGATGAAAAGAAATCATACAATGATGCAATTTTTCGAGTGGCATCTTGAAGCAGATGGTTCTCATTGGGACAGATTGAAATTAGCGGCCTCCAAATTGAAAGATACAGGTATTGACTGTGTTTGGCTCCCGCCTGTTACTAAAGGGCAGTCCATTGGTGACAACGGTTATGGAATATACGACGGGTACGATCTAGGGGAATTTGACCAAAAAGGCACCATTCGTACCAAATACGGTACAAAAGAAGAATTGCATCAAGCCATAACCACCTGTCATGACTACGGTCTGTGCGTATATATCGACTTAGTCATGAATCACAAAGCCGGAGCCGACGGAACCGAAAAATTTGAAGTCATCGAGGTCAATCCAGACAACCGTATGGAAGACATCTCAGAGCCATTTGAAATTGAAGGCTGGACGACATTCGATTTCCCAGGCCGTAATAATCAATACTCTGATTTCAAGTGGAACCATACGCATTTCAATGGAACTGACTATGATGCTAAAAACGACAAAATGGGCGTCTATCGGATCACTGGGGAAAACAAACACTGGAACCAGCACGTCATTGATGAATTCGGCAATTACGATTATCTAATGTTCGCGAACATCGATTACAGCCAGCCCGAAGTTCGCCAGGAAATGATTACTTGGGGAAAGTGGATGGTTGATACATTGAAGTGTGATGGCTTCCGCTTGGACGCCGTGAAGCATATTGATTATGAATTCATTAATGATTTTTTACAGGAACTCCTTCCTTATACGAAAGAACATTTTTTCATGGTCGGGGAGTTTTGGAAAGCCGATGTGAAATCCTGTCAAAACTACTTGGAGCAAACCAATCATGACCTCAATTTGTTCGATGTTTCCCTGCATTATAAATTTCATGAGGCCTCAAATGCAGGAACCGACTTCGACCTCTCAACCATCTTTGATGATACCCTCGTCAAAACCAATCCGGAACAGGCCGTCACTTTTGTCGACAACCATGACTCCCAGCCTCATGAATCGCTGGAATCGTGGGTAAAGGATTGGTTCAAACCGTCTGCATATGCTCTTATCCTGCTGAGGCAATGCGGTTACCCCTGTGTCTTTTACGGCGACTATTACGGCATTGGCGGTCCTTCGCCGGTACCCGGGAAAAAGGATATATTGGATCGCCTTTTATATGCCAGATATGAAAAAGCGTATGGGGAACAGAAGGACTATTTTGATGATCCAAATACGATAGGCTGGGTTCGATTAGGGGTTGAAGAGCTGGAAGGCTCGGGGTGTGCGATCGTTGTCTGTAACGCAGACCACAACAGTGAAAAAAGAATGTTCGTGGGTGAGCAACGTGCAGGCGAAATCTGGACTGATGTAACCTATCACAGAGATGATCACATCACCATTGAAGAAGATGGCTACGCGACCTTTCCCGTACATGGAAAAAGCGTATCCGTATGGGCCCTGAATGAAAAACCGCTTGAAGCGGAAGAAAACTAATATTCCAAAAGCGAAGAACAGCATGCCGTTTCCCGCATGCTGTTCTTCGCTTTGAAAATTCAAAAAAATTCTCATGGCCAGACAACCTTTCATGGTAAGATAAGGTAAAAAGGAGCTGATGGACAAATGAAGAATGAAATCATTAATAGATTTACTTCTTATGTGAAAGTGGATACACAATCAAATGAGGAAAATCCCTCCTGCCCCTCCACACCTGGTCAGCTGACCTTGGCAAATGCTTTAGTGAAGGAGTTGCAATCCATAGGCATGGAAGAAGTGACGATTGATGATAATGGCTATGTAATGGCGACGCTTCCAGCCAACACGGATAAGGATGTCCCGACGATCGGGTTTTTGGCCCATATCGATACAGCAACGGATTTCACAGGGAAAAACGTAAAACCGCAGCTCGTTGAAAACTATGATGGACGCGCTCTTACTTTACATGAAAAATTGGACATCGTCCTCTCACCGAATGAATTCCCTTCACTTAAGGATTATGAAGGGCATACTTTAATTACGACGGATGGGACAACCCTGTTGGGCGCAGATAATAAGGCCGGCATTGCCGAAATCATGACGGCCATGGATCATTTGATACAGCACCCGGAAATCAAGCATGGAAAAATCCGTGTCGCCTTTACACCGGATGAGGAAATCGGCAGAGGCCCGCATAAGTTTGATGTCGATGCTTTTGCTGCCCAATTTGCCTATACAGTTGACGGCGGCCCCCTTGGCGAACTTGAATATGAAAGCTTCAATGCGGCATCGGCCAAAATCAAAATCAGTGGGACCAACATTCACCCCGGTACCGCTAAAGGAAAGATGGTCAATTCTGCTAAAATCGCCATGGAATTTCACAATATGCTCCCAGCGGCAGAAGCACCGGAACATACGGAGGGCTACGAAGGTTTTTACCACCTGCTATCCTTTCAAGGCGATGTCGAAGAGACTAGGCTTTCCTACATCATCAGGGATTTCGATCGCCAAAAATTCAATGAGCGCAAGGAATATATGACGCACATCACCAAGGAACTAAAAGAAAAGTATGGACAAAAACGTATCCAGCTTGAATTGCAGGACCAATATTTCAATATGAGGGAAAAAATTGAGCCAGTCAAAGAAATCGTGGACATCGCCCATGAAGCCATGGAAAAACTCGGTATACAACCAAAAATCTCGCCAATCCGCGGTGGAACGGATGGATCTCAATTATCGTATATGGGCCTGCCGACACCTAATATATTCACCGGCGGTGAGAACTTTCATGGCAAATATGAATTTATTTCCGTCGATAATATGATGCTGGCCACAAAGGTGATCGTTGAAATTGCCTCCCTCTTTGAAAGAAAAGCGAAGTAGCTTTATAGAAATCTCACGAATGACCTTTTTCATAAAGGAAAACCCCAAACCTAAGCGGTCTGGGGTTTTTCCATTATGCGCGTATCCAGTGTCGGTGCTTGGCAATGGCCTCGATAAAGGCAGCGCCGCTATTTTCATCCGTGATGGCCACAACGCCTGCATTGGGATCAAAGGAACCTATGCCTGCCTTCGTTAGGATATCAGCACCTTCTTTGCCCGCA
Organism: Peribacillus simplex; assembly: GCF_001542915.1. Classification (GTDB taxonomy): domain Bacteria; phylum Bacillota; class Bacilli; order Bacillales; family DSM-1321; genus Peribacillus; species Peribacillus simplex_B. The sequence goes on from NZ_LNNH01000012.1 coordinate 364,861, forward strand.
CCAATTGCCTTGAAATGATTGTAAGCTTCATTCACAAAGAAAATGGAGTCCTTCGATGCTTTTAGAGCATCAACACTTTTCTGACCTCCTGCTACATAAACGGCATCGTACAGTACCGAATCGGCTGTCAGGAATGTTTGCTCCACTTCAACTTGCTGTTCTGTTGAACTTGTAATCATTCCCCGATTAATACTGACGATCTCCGCAGTTATTCCTGCCGCCTTGAACGATTTCAATACTTGATTAACCTCAGATGCGTTGAAACCATCGGCAGCCAGGATTGCCACTTTTCTGGTTGCGGCCGTTTTCACTTTCATTTGCTCTTGGCTTAGCGCGGGAGAGGTTAACTCGGTCTCAGCCTCATTCCTGTTGGTTGGAGGATTCGCTCCCACACCCTTGGCAATTGTTCGGGCCAGTTCGAAATCTACATTGCTGAACATCTCGACAACCTGCTGCTGGACGTCCTTACTTTTCACTTTCCCCACTTCAAAGTGGAAAGCGGCAATAATATGCTCCTTCTCCACTTCCGTCATGCTATTCCAGAATAGTTTAGCTTGGCTGTAATGGTCCTTGAAGCTTTCACTGCGCTGGCGCACCTTCCTGCCATCGACCTTTTCCTGATAGTGCGCATAGCCGCCCTCCGCTTCGGAAGCCGGTTCCGGGGAGTTACCTGCAAGGGAATTCTTATGGTAGCTGACCGGTCCTGGATTGATTGTCATCCGATGCATCCCATCGCGCTGATTGTTATGAAAAGGGCATACTGGCCTGTTTATCGGAAGCTCATGGAAATTCGGTCCACCCAATCGGGATAGCTGTGTATCGGTGTAAGAGAATAAACGCCCTTGAAGCAGCGGATCATTGGAAAAATCAATGCCCGGCACAACATGCCCCGGATGGAAAGCAATCTGTTCCGTTTCCGCAAAGAAGTTATCAGGATTTTGGTTCAACACCATTTTCCCGATTATTTTCACCGGCACCTGTTCTTCCGGCCATAGTTTAGTAGGATCGAGAATGTCAAAGTCGAAATTGAATTCATCCTCCTCCTTGATCATTTGCACGCCAAATTCAAATTCAGGGTAATTGCCTGTTTCAATCGCTTCCCACAAATCTTGGCGGTGAAAATCGGGGTTCTTCCCGGCGATTTTCTGGGCTTCATCCCAGACGAGCGATTTCACTCCAAGGACGGGCTTCCAATGGAATTTAACGAAATGGGATACGCCTTCTTCATTCACAAAGCGGAATGTATGAACACCGAACCCTTCCATCATCCTGAAGCTTCTCGGTATCGCCCGATCGGAAAGATGCCACATGATCATATGTGCCGTTTCCTCATTATTGGCAACAAAATCCCAAAAAGTATCATGGGCAGAAGCAGCCTGCGGAATTTCATTATGAGGCTCCGGCTTTACCGCATGAATCAAATCCGGAAACTTAATTGCATCCTGGATAAAAAATACCGGCATATTATTCCCGACCAAATCATAGTTTCCTTCCTCTGTATAAAACTTTGTCGAGAATCCCCTGACATCGCGAACCGAGTCCGCCGATCCGCGCGATCCTGCTACAGTGGAGTACCGGACGAATACAGGAGTCTTGACCGAAGGGTCTTGAAGAAACTTGGCCTTTGTAAATTCAGCCATCGGCTCATATACTTGAAAATATCCGTGTGCCCCTGATCCACGTGCATGCACGATTCGCTCAGGAATTCGCTCATGGTCAAAATGGGTCATCTTTTCACGGAAATGAAAATCTTCCATTAATGTCGGGCCGCGGGTTCCCGCCTTCAAAGAATGCTCATCCTCCGAAATGCGCAAGCCTTGATTAGTCGTCATCTTTTTCCCACTATCATCCACCCGATATTGATCCAACTGCCGATTTTTGCTTTGCTCATTGATTTTTCCACTTTCGTTTTCATTCACCATTCTTTTCATTCCCCTCCATGTCAAAAATTAAGGTTATTTCATGTTGTATGTATTTTCATTATTGGAAGTAATTACGTTATTCTTCCTCATATACCACTCTATTTCGAGAGATAAACAGCAGAATTCAAAAATTATACAGAGAATACTAGTTATTTTGGTGTAGGACCGATTATCGTCGGATTGGGGCGATTTATCTCATGTTTGGGCGGATTATCACTAATTGGGGTGATTTATCTCCATGTTTGGTCGAATTATCACCCGGTTGGGGCGATTTATCTCCATGTTTGGTCGGATCATCTCCCGGTTGGGCGGATTATCCCCGTTTAGGTCGAATCATCTCCCCATTTGGTCGGATCACCACCCGTTTGGATCGAATTACTGTCCCATTTGGTCGGATCACCATCCGTTTGGTCGAATTATTCCTTCCTTAGTTTTGTCATACTTGGGATGTAAATAAGTCATATAAAAATAAGAAGCGGGAAGGCCATTTTTTGGGCTTCCCGCTTCTTTAATTCCGCTACTTTAGTTTTTAAATGCTTCTGACACCTTCAAGAGCTTGCCTTTGACTTTGGTATTTTTCATCACTTTCAAGACGAGCGGTCCCTTTTCATTGAGGATTTCCACATAAGAGACATTATCCTGAATCGTTATGATCCCGATGTCCGCTGCATTCACTCCATCAATTTTAGCGATGGTGCCGACAAAATCAACAGCCCTGATTTTCTTTTTCTTCCCGCCATTGAAGTATAGCTTCATGATTTGTTTGTTCAATTTTTCACTTTTATCTTTTTTCATCTTTGGACGTGCTTCGAGTTTTGCCTCGAAATCCGCTTTTTTGTTTGATACCTCTTCTTTTGAAGGGAAAGCCCGCTTGGAAATTTCAAAGCCGATATAATCTTGGATTTCAGTCAGGAATTTGTCCTCGTACGGTGTGACGAACGTGATGGCTTTTCCCTTCTTACCGGCACGGCCCGTTCTTCCTGTCCGGTGTACATAGCTTTCCTTCTCCATTGGGAGGTCATAGTTGATCACATGGGTGATATTATCAATATCGATTCCGCGTGCGGCAACATCCGTCGCGACCAAATAGCGGAATTCGCCCCTTCTGAATTCATTCATCACTGCGAGGCGATCCTCCTGGATCATGCCGCCATGTATCATATCACAAGGATAATCTAGCTCCACCAGCTGTTCACATATTTGGTCGACCCGATCCTTCGTCCGGCAAAAAATGATGCAGCTATCAGGATTTTCGATAATCGTGATATCCCTGAGCAGGGAGAATTTATCATCCTCTTTCACTTCAATGAGGGCATGCTCGATTTTGTCAGTCGTAAGACCCTTCGCTTTGATTTCAATGTCCAGGGGATCTTTCATATATTGCTTGCACAACTTCTTTATGCTCTCGGGCAGCGTAGCAGAAAAGAGCATCGTCACCCGGTCTTTCGGAAGCGCCTTAATGATGGCCTCCACTTGTTCGATGAAGCCCATATTAAGCATTTCATCGGCTTCATCAATAACCAAATGTGTAAGGCGCTCCAAAGCAAATGTCCCTTTCACGATATGATCCAGGACTCGGCCCGGTGTTCCCACGACCACATGGCTTTTTTGCTTCAATTCCGCTTTCTGCAAGGCAAATGGATGTTTTCCATAAATCGCAGTGGCCTTTATGCGTTTAAACCTGCCTATATTGGTGATATCCTCTTTTACCTGCACAGCGAGCTCACGTGTCGGCGTTAAAATAAGGGCCTGCGGCTTATTCTCCCCCCAATCGACCATCTCACATATCGGTATCCCGAATGAAGCGGTCTTGCCGCTTCCGGTTTGCGATTTCACGACAAGGTCCTCCCCTTTCAATGCGACTGGGATCACCTCACGCTGCACTTCGGTCGGGCTTTGATAACCCAAGTTCTCCAATGCCCTTACGATTTCATCACTTAATGTATAATCAGAAAAATTCAATTCATTCATATGACAGCCTCATTTATTGTGTAGTATCATGCATTATTGTTTCCATGATCGTAATTTTCTTATTCAAATTACTATTATACGCGATATGGAACGATAAACGTTGCAATAATCAAATTCCCTTTCTTATTTCAAAATAATGAATTCTTCAAAATGGACGATAGAGGAAAACGATTGTGATGAATCAAAATGGACCGGCTGCTTTTCAACATGCTAAAATATGTATGTCCAAAGGGTGTGGATTGAATTACTGTTATCCAAAAGGAGAGCTGATTTATGATAATCGTGACGAATAGAATCAGAGTCAAAAAAGGGATGGGGGCAGTGATGGCGCCAGGATTTACTGCACCAGGTCCGCTTGATGCGATGGAAGGTTTTGTGAAGGTGGAAGTATTATTGACGCAGAACCTGACGGATCATGATGAACTGAGTGTTAATATGTACTGGGAGAACCTCGATAACTTCACTGCTTGGAGAAATAGTGATGCATTTAAAGCTGCACATAAACGGCCAGAAGCAAGTTCCGATTCCGCTAAAAAAGAATCGCCGATCATAGGCAGCGAGCTTACTACGTATGAAGTTGCCTCAGTAAAGGAAATAGCGAAATAACATCATGGCAAAGAGGCCGCTATTGAAGCAGCCTCTTTGTTTTCAAGTTCAAACTAATCATTGTGCTTCTGCTTTCTTGATTTGCTTGCTTCGTAGCTGTCCGCAGGCCGCATCGATATCCGTTCCATGCTCTTGACGGATTTTACAATTGACGCCCCTCTTTTTCAACGTATCATAGAAGGCGAGAACGGACTCTTTTTCACTTCTTTGATATTGGCTATGCTCATCTACAGGATTATATGGAATCAGGTTGACATAGAGGTGATGTTTTTTATCCTCCAGAAGATTGGCAAGCTGCTCGGCTTCTTCTTGATGATCATTGACATCCTTCAATAGGATATATTCAATCGTAATTCTCCGATTCGTTTTTTCCAAATAATAATCAAGTGATTTCATTAATTTTTCAATCGGGATCGCCCTGTTGATTTTCATGATTCGCGTCCTCAGATCGTTATTAGGTGCATGCAGGGAGATAGCTAGATTCACCTGTAATTGCAGATCTGTGAATTCATAAATCTTTTTGGCAAGGCCGCTCGTCGAAACGGTAATGCGCCTGCCAGCGATGGCAAGACCCTTATGATCCATGAGCACCCTCAAAAAGTCGACCATGTTTTCAAAGTTATCAAATGGCTCGCCAATCCCCATCACCACGACATGGCTGACGAGATCCTTTTGCTCCAGTGTATCCAGATGCAGTTGAACGTTCATGATTTGTTCAACGATTTCCCCGCTGGATAAATCGCGGCTTTTCGCCAATAAACCACTTGCACAGAAACTGCAGCCGATATTGCAGCCGACCTGGGTGGTGACACAAACAGAAATCCCGTATTTATGTCTCATCATAACGGTTTCGATAAGGTTGCCATCCTGCAATTTAAACAGGAATTTGATCGTGCCGTCAGCTGCCTCCTGCTTAACGTGAACAGTTAAGGTCTGGATCGAAAAATGCTCCTCCAGCAATTGGATACAGTCTTGATTAACATCCGTCATTTCAGAAAAACTCGTCACACGTGTCCGATAAAGCCACTCCCAGACTTGCTGTGCCCTGAATTTCCTATGGCCATGGTCCAAAAGCCATGCTGATAATTGCTCGAATGTTAAACCATAAATGGAATCTTTCTTCATTCGTTACCCTCTTTTCATTACATTAAAATTTAGTCGTTCAATCCTTTATCCTTACACGTGTTCCCTCTAAAAATCGGTTCATTTATGATACGGTTCATTTCTATTTATCCGAAAGGCCCGATATATTTGCTCCAATAAAACCAATTTCATCAATTGATGCGGAAAGGTCATTTTAGAGAAGGATAGTGCATAATCACTTCTTGCTATCACCTCGGACCCGAGACCGAGCGACCCGCCAATGATAAAGGCTATCTTGCTCTTCCCATAAGTGGCCAGCTGGTCGATATGTGTGGCCAGCTGCTCGGACGTAAGCTGCTTACCATTGATCTCAAGTGTTATGACATAGGTGTCAGGGCTGATTTTGGCCAGGATGCGTTCACCCTCTTTTTGCTTTACGATCTCCATGTCCGCGGCACTCAAGTTCTCTGGTGCTTTTTCATCCGGTACTTCAATAAGTTCTATATTAGCATAGGCGCTTAACCTTTTTGCATATTCAGCAATGCCTTGCTTTAAGTATTTTTCTTTTAGCTTGCCTACCGTCATGATCGTTATTTTCATATATATCCTCTAACTTTCCTTATGTTTTCGTATCAGTTCTAGGATTTGCCTACCTATTATCATACCTTACGGATGCCTATAAGCAAAACAAGCAAATCACTTCCAATTGCAAGGATGGTTCATCCCCGTCCATCAGCATCACTTTTCCCACAAAAAAACCGCTGACCTAGAGGCATCAGCGGCAATCCATGATTCAGCGAGAAAAAAGCGCATGGCTAACTTGTTCGTTCCCCTCCAAATGGATTTTCCGAAGATATGTTCACGATTCCTGCACCCAATCTTATCCCCAGCCTTGATGAAATGAAACGTCAAGAAATGTTAAGAACAGGTTACAAACATCTTATCCACAAAAGTTATCCACATATCCACATTTTCTATCCACATCTTGTATGGGAATATTAGTTCCCTACTAGATATATTGCCACGTTTCGACAATATTCACAGGTTGTTGATAACTGTTTTTCTTCCGACACTTGCGTTAAAACCGGATAGGTTTCACATTCGTACACCACTTCATCCAACGCCATTTCCACGTGTTCCTGACAGCAATATAATTCCATCCTTCCTTCCCCCTTTCCTTTTCCTTTTTACAAAAACCAATTATCCACAAGGTGCGCGGCATCTTTAACATCGACATATATCCACAGGTAATCGTAACAAAAAATAAAAAAAGCGCAAGCGAATATAAAGGACAGGAAGCATCGCTGCCCCCTGTCCTCCCACGTTTTATATTTCGCTGTTTGAAAGTGTGACTTCAGTCGATTCTTTCTTCCCATCACGGTAATAAATGATTTTAACCTTGTCGCCGATTTTCTTATCATTATAGAGGTATTTTCTTAGTTCCACGACATCATGGATTTCCTCATTATCCATTCCAACGATGACGTCAAACTCCTTCAATCCTGCTTTTGATGCCGGGGAGTTGCTTTGGACGCCCGTTATGGCAACACCTGCCGTCACTTTCTTTGGCAGTTTTAATGTATTCTGCTGATGGTATTTTGAAATTTCTTCTACGGATGCCAAATTCACACCTAAGAAGGCACGTTTCACTTCGCCAAACTCCTCGATATCGTTGATGATTGGAATGACCGAATCGATCGGGATGGAGAGTCCGATCCCCTCCACTGCATTTTCTGCAATCTTCATCGAATTGATCCCGATGACCTGCCCCGACATATTTACGAGGGCCCCCCCGCTGTTGCCTGGGTTGATGGCTGCATCGGTCTGGATGACCTCCGCGTTCCAATCCACTTGTCCGTCCTCATTGATATCGACCTCTATCGTTCGCTCCAAGCCGGAGATGATTCCCTGTGTAATCGATCCGGAGAATTGGAGGCCCAGAGGGTTACCAATCGCGATCACTGGCTCACCTGGCTTCAATTTTGCCGATTTTCCGAACTCTGCAATCGTTTTGATCTTGTCACTATTCACGACAATGACCGCTAAATCTGTCCACGGGTCGCTTCCTTGCAGCTTTGCAGGCAATTTGGTGCCGTCACTTAATGTGACTTCCAGTTCATTGGCCCCTTCAATAACATGATTATTCGTAACGATATAGGCTTTTCCGTCAGCCTTTTTATAAACGACACCTGAGCCTGTTCCTGCTTCTGCCGAACTGTCCTCAGCATTGCTCCCTTGTCCCCAGAAGTTCGTTTCCTGGATGTTGGTGATGCCTACCACTGCATCACTTGCCTTATCGACGGCATCTGTGACGGCACTAGTTACATCTACAGCAAGGCTTTGCTGCGATTGCTTCAAAGGCTGATTACTGGTTGATTTCTGCGTTGATGTTTCGTTATTCCCGGAATTAAGCAATCCGCTTCCCGGAAATACTAATAAAATAAGTAAAGCACCAACGATGGCGCCGCCCAAGCCAGTTAGAAAATAGCTGGCATGGCCCTTTTTCCGTTTATTTCGGTTCTCATCATGATCATCATAATAACCCAAGACCGCTTCATCCTCTCATTTTAGGAAAGTAATAATAGCCATTCTATTGTTTGGTATCCTTCCTCAATTATACTCAATTACCGGATTTTTTCTAAAAAAATGTACCTGTAATTCAAAAGGGAGATCCATTGTCTGAAGTACGCCGTTTTACCTATACTTATACAGTTGTAACCAAACGATACCCCAATTAAACCAGTTTGTAACCTTTCGAAAGGAATTTTTACCAATAAAAAAGGAATGAACAAGGTTTCCCTTATCCATCCCATATCATTTATAACGTAACGAGTTCCGTTGGTCTTTTCGGGTCAGTGTCGTATAAGGAAAATTGCTCCCCGACGATTATCCCCTTTGTCTTCAAGGTCTGTTCCACCGACATTCTTGCTAAATCCTTCATATTGTTATCAAGGCTTAAGTGGGCCAGGTATATACGTTTCGTCTTATCACCGGCCACTTCACTCATCGCAAGAGCGGCATCTTCATTGCAGACATGTCCAACATCACTTAAAATGCGGCGCTTGATGCTCCATGGGTATTTACCCATCCTCAGCATCGAAACATCGTGGTTGCTTTCGAATACATAGGCATCGGCATTCGATATGATCCCTTTCATCCGATCGCTTACATAACCTGTATCAGTGATGACCACCAGCTTCTTATCTTCATGATGGAAGACATAAAACATCGGCTCGGCAGCATCATGCGAAACACCGAATGACTCGATATCAAGACTGCCGAACGTTTTGATTTGTTCCATTTCAAATGTGAATTTTTGCTCGGTAGCAATTTCTCCGATCGAGCGTTCCATGGCATTCCATGTCTTTGCATTCGCATATATCGGAAGCTTATGTTTTCTCGCGACCACGCCCAGTCCCTTTATGTGGTCACTATGTTCATGGGTAACAAGGATTCCGGATAATTTCGACATATCACGGCCTATATCCTGGAACAATGCTTCCATCGCCTTGCCGCTCAATCCGGCATCGACAAGGAAGGATTGATCCTCCGTTTCCACGAAAAAGGCATTTCCCGTACTCCCGCTGGCGAGAACACTAAAATGCATAGTCATCTATACTCACTCCAGTATTTTTTCTTCAGTATTTAATTCAATGACCTCTCCATCAAATGCATTCACGAAGAGATCCGTTTCGTTATCAAGGACGATCCACCAAGTCGGTACAAGTAAATGGGACATGGATGTCGTTTGCAGCGAATTATAAAAACCCAGTTTCACATTCGTAACCTTGCTTTTTGGTACAATATCACGATTATCGTATAAAGCTCTAATGGCTTTCATGGGAGTCACTAATTCTTTAGGTTTATTGAATTTTTCAAGTTTCTCTAAATACATCTGCTCATAGGAGACGATTTCACCTTTTTTATTCAAATATAAAGTGACCTTCCCCATACTGTTATTAAAAAACATCTTATTATCTGCCACTTGATAGCAGATGATCGTCTGGGTGGTCTTGTCATAACTCCAAAAGCGGTACTCACTGCCATTCAGTATATAGTCCTTCAGGAATACATCAAGGTCTGCCTCATGAATGTCCGTCTTCATGACCACTGGCGTTTTGAAAGTGCCGACCAGCTTCTTATCATCTATGATCTTCGCTTTTTGATTTTTCAAATACTGGATATCTTTCTTCTCGAACGTCTTGCTTTTCGCAGTCAGGAATTGGTCCTTCAGCTTTTGTTTCGGAAGAGGGACTTCTATTGAAATATCATCTTCCTTCAAAAGCTCTTCGGTTGAGGATTCCGCGAAATTTTCATATTGGTAGTCATTGATTTTTTCAAGGAATTGATAAAGAAGAAAAATATTCAAAACGAAGAAAACCATGATGAATATTGACTTTGTATTATTCCAATCCACTTTGATCGCCTCCCGCATCTCCTTCAAAAGGCACAATGAACCATTTATTGCCGATCCGATAATACCAAGTCGGTTCAAGGGTGACTAAGGTGACAAGCTTGGAATCAAGGGATTTATTCAGTTTATACCCGATCGTGATGTCCTCCACGTTCTTGAAATCGATATTATCCTTTGATTTCAACTGATTCAATACTTCCCTGCCGCTTGCTAACGTCTTCAATGATCCTTCTGATGGGAGAACCGAGGCAAGTGAAAAGTATGGACGTTCATAGCTATAAATCTCTTCCTTGCCCCAGATTTGTTCGATTTCAGTCATTCCATATTCATTGAAGGCAGGATAACCGTTTACGAATAACCGGAAAACCACCCGTTGCTCAGTCTCCGACATATAGGCGTAGCGGTAGTTGTTATCCTCCCAGCCAGCATGATCATTGATGAAATCTATGCTTTTTTGCAGAAGATCACTCGAACTGCCAACAAACTTGTTCTTTTGTCCCGGATTGATATAAGAAATCAGGTAATTTTCCTTGTTGATCGTCATCAGCCTTGTTCCATCCGTGTATTCATCGCCGACCGAAACCGATTCCTGGCGCACATACTTAGGAAAATTAAATAATGCATTCTTCAGATTTGCTATATCCAAATTATCGATATAATACTGAAAGCTTTTAATCTCCACCGGTTTTTCCGGTACGAACAGCGTCTTTTTACTGTTTATCACTTCTGCTGTGTATTCAGGGTGCTTATTGTAAGAACCCGTATAATACCTATTCATGAAACCTTGTATTTTTTTTGAATCCACCATGCCTTGATAGATTTTCTCTTGACCATATGAAACAAAATAAACGGCAGACTGATTTTGACCGATATCCCTTTGCTTTATGATAATCCGGTCAAAGGAAAAAGTAGGGACTTCCTTATCGGTAATGTTCAATAACGTTTTATAGATGGAAATCGGGACATCATCGGAAAATTGAATTTCAATCGATCCGTCTTCATGGACGAAGTCATCGAATTTCCTTTGCAGCCTTTTTACCGATATCTCTTTGACACCCTTAAAGCTCCATTGCGTATATTCCTTTTCCATCTTGCCTATTTCAATTGGGTCGGAGGTCTGGAAATGCTGCCCATTGCCATGAAAAAGGATACTGACCGGTTTAATGACATCACTGACGATCTCGACATCGCTTTTTATCTTTATATAATCCGACGATTGACTCAATTGATCATATTCAGGCTCATACGTCCAGATGCTCCAGGTCAAGAAAATGCTCGTCCCCACCAATATAATCAGTATTATGCTTTTTGCACGTTCAAAATTCATGACCAATCATCCTCTTCTTCCTGTTCGTAAGGAAGTGTAAAGAATACCGTAGTTCCTTTTCCATCCACACTTTCCGCCCAAATTTTCCCGCCATGCGCCACGACCATTTCTTTTGCGATCGCTAAGCCAAGGCCGGTTCCGCCTAAGTTCCGCGCCCTTGCTTTATCGACACGGTAAAACCGGTCGAATATTTTATCAATGACGTTTTTGGGGATTCCCACTCCTTGATCTGTAATGCTTACAACGATGAAGCCTTCGGAAGCCCTGGCCCGGAAGGTCACTTGACCGCCTTCAGGTGAGTACTTTAACGAGTTGGAGATAACATTATAAAGAACCTGGGTAATCTTATCCTCATCGATATCGACGAAATAAGCTTCTTTAGGCAAATCGCGCTTAAACGTTATATCATCATTTTTCGTCATTTCAAATCGATCGATGATATGGTCATAGAATTTATTGAAATTGACCCAGCCCGTTTTAAGCCTGTAATCCTTGCTGTCCATTTTCGAAAGCTGCAGCAGGTCATTGACAAGCCGGATCATTCGCTCCGTTTCATTTTGGGTCACACTTAGGAAGGATGGAGCGATTTCCTCATCCTTCCATGCCCCTTCAGCCAATGCCTCCAGGTAACTCCTCATGGTCGTAAGCGGGGTCCGCAGCTCATGGGACACGTTGGCAACGAATTCCCTGCGTTCACCCTCGATTTTTTCCTGCTCCGTAATGTCATGCAAAACAGTAATCAAACCATTCACGAAGCCCGTTTCCTTTTGGATCACCGAAAAGTTCGCCCTCAAAATGAACGGGCGATTCTTCTTGCTGTAATCAAGGATGACGGATTCGCGTTCTTCCAGTAAGTCATCAAATTTATATTCTTCTTCAAGACCCAATACCTCAATGATCGGCTGGTTCATGACCGTGTCACGCGAAATATTCAGAAGCTGTGCCGCCGGTTCATTAATCAAGTTCACCCGGCCCCGTCTGTCCGTCGAAATAACGCCGTCCGTCATATTGGAAAGAACGGATGATAGCTTGCGCCGCTCTCCTTCCGTGCTTGATTGCGACTCTTGAAGCTTTTTGGTCAAATTATTGAAAGTGACGGCAAGCTGACCAATTTCGTCATCGCCATATACCCTGACTTTTCTGGAAAAATTCCCCTTTGCCATCACCAGGGCCTGTTTCCTCATATCCGACATGGGCCGGGTGATCGTTCTTGCGAGCAGGATCCCCAAAATGGCGGTTATGACCAAGGCAATGGCCGTACCCGTCATGAAGATGCTATTGATTTCATCCATCTGCTCAAACACATTTTCCATCTCGGCTATGACATAGACGGCTCCAATGACCTCTCCATTTGCCTCAATCGGCGTCGAAAGGACCCAGAGCCTTCTTCCAGTTTTAAGATCGCGGAAAACGTCACTATCCTCTTTCCCATAGATGAGCGTATTCTTGATGAGGACTTCCGTTGTCTTTTTCCCGACAATATCCTGCTTGCTGGGGTCCGAGGTTCCGATTACCCTTCTGCTGCGGGTGTCGATCACACGGACCTCAGATATATCATTGGATGAATTATCCCGGTCTGTCAGTATCGTATCAATGGCTTCTTCGAGGGTCGGATCTTCCTCCCCCCGCTCTTGCTCCATTTCTTCACCAATGCTATAGGTGAGCAGGTTAACATGGCCCTTTATCGATTTCGTGAAATTCCCGACAAGATTCTCTTCCAATTCGCCAACAAAATATACCCCGATTATTTGCATCGCCACGAAGATGAGCAGCACATAAATCAGAACAAATTTAAAATGAATCGAGCGAAAAAAACCAACCTTTTTCATAAGGACTACTCCTGTTCAGGGTTACGCAGGTAATAACCGACCCCTCTTCTAGTTACAATCCAGCCTGGATGGCTTGGGTTGTCTTCTATCTTCTCACGAAGACGTCTGACCGTTACATCGACGGTCCGTACATCACCAAAGTAATCATAGCCCCAAACAGTTTGCAATAAGTGCTCCCTTGTCATGACCTGACCGATATGTTTAGCCAAATAATGAAGCAATTCAAACTCCCGGTGAGTTAATTCGATCGTATCTCCCCGCTTGGATACAACATAGGCATCCGGGTGGATCGTGAGCGTTCCTATCGTAATTTCCTTCGGTTCGTTAACATCTTGATCTGGGACAGGGACAGCTTGCTGACGCCTTAAATTCGCCTTGACGCGTGCGATTATTTCCCGGGTGCTAAATGGTTTTGTCACGTAGTCATCTGCACCAAGCTCCAGGCCCAGGACTTTATCAATCTCTGAATCCTTGGCAGTCAGCATGATGATCGGCGTTTCATACTTCTTCCTTACTTCCCTGCAAACCTCCATGCCATCGCGCTGCGGCAGCATGATATCAAGCAAGATCAAATCAGGCTGGCGTTCTTCCACCATTTTGAGGGCCTCATTGCCATCATAAGCACAAAAAACTTCATAGCCTTCTTTTTTCAGATTGAATTGCAATATATCAGCAATTGGCTTTTCATCGTCCACTACCAGAATTTTCTTATCCATATGCTTATCTCCTTTTTAATAACTAACCTGAATCTATTAAAAACCGTGTCCTTATCCGGGACTTTTATCCACTTTTCCTTCTGCCTGCGCCAATCTAGCAGCATCGATCGGCAAAAGTTATATATATATACCCAATAAAGGGGCATGAACACCTGAATGAAAGCAAATTGTATCTATTATACTTTATCATTTTATAGGCATTAAATCACCTTTTTCCTATTATTCTCATCTATGTATGAAGCAGAAGAAGCCTTCGAATATTTTTCGAAGACTTCCATCAATTACTGACTTATATAGTTTAGCGGATTTACAAGCGACCCGTTTTTATATACTTCAAAATGGAGATGGACGCCGGTCGAGTTCCCTGTTGAACCCATCATGCCGATTTTCGCACCCTTTTCAATCTTTTGTCCTGCTTTAACACCAATTGAATCGAGGTGGGCATATACGGTCTTATATCCATTGTTGTGGTTGATCGTTATCTTATTTCCATACCCGCCGGAGTTTCCTGCCGATTCAATAATTCCATGATCAGCTGCCGTGATCGTCCTCGTGGATGGACGGGCGATATCAATTCCCTTATGGAGTTTTCCCCAACGTTGCCCCTGCTTGCTGGAGATATAGCCCCCGTCTGCAGGCCACGCATATGTGCCGCTTCCTTGCGAAGGAATGACCTTCGTGCCTTTTTTGATGATTTCCGTTTTCGCCTTTTCCGTTATTTCTTTTTCCACGATCGTTTCACTGACTTTTTTACCATTCGTTTCGGAAACGTTATAAGTGAAGGCCTCGATTCCATCATTGCCCGCTTGTTCAGTGATGACCTCTCCCTTTGGCAGATCGTCATCCTCCTGAACCTTCTTTTCAAAAGGAATCCGTTCTTCTTCATATACTTCCCTTTCCACCATTACGTTCACATAAGGCATAAGCTCCGTCACGACGAGACGATCGCCCTCCTTAAGGTCCTTGCCTTCATTCTGGCTTTGATTCAGCTCCAACAATTGCCCCGCGTCCATATCATGGCTCGCAGCAATCGACTCCAGGTCATCATCTTCCTTAGCCTCATAGATAACCTTTTCCTTCTTGCCTTCTTTGAGCATGGCCATGGTTTTATCGACAGTCATGATTTCATCTGGATCGGCCATTGTCTCTTTAAACGTAACTGGACGCGAAAATTCGATGTCTAGGATTTTACTTCCTGGTTCCTTTAACGATTCACTCGAATTGCCGTCCTCATTTTTAGCCGATTCATATGCTTCGTATTCCGCTTCATCAACATAGAGCAAGGTGAGCTTTTTCAACACTTCCTCCGCATCATCCTTTGATGGGACATAAGCGACCGTTTGATGATCTATATCGATTTCATACGCTTTTGCCTTAATATCCAACCGATCGGATATTTCCTTAACAGCCTGATCCTCTTTCACTTCTTCCTCAAATACCTCTTCAGGGACAAACGTCACTTGAGACTCCTTATCGAATGTATAATCAGGATAGTCTTCTTGTGCTTCCTCTACCTTATCCGCAACGATCTGCTTTATCTTACCTTCATCCGTCACGCTTCCCACGAACTCATCGTCAAGATAAACATGGTGAATGGTTGCAGTATCCGAGAGCCCTGCAGCCGTCACCCGATTCACTGCAAGCATAAATACGACGGATACCAGCAGCAGGGTGATTCCTCTCCCCTTTAAGCTAAACATATAAGGTCCTCCTTAACGGCTCAGTCACCAATTAAGAAACTAATCAAATGTATGTTAAGATTTATTAGTTCAATTTAAATACCTGTGTCCATGACTGATTTCATAATATTTTTCCACTCATAACTCTATCATAAGAAGAAAAAAAACAAGAAATAGACTTCATAATGTAATAGAACTGTATAAATGGTGACAACAAGTACCAATGATTATGTCTGCAAAGAAGGGGGTGGAATAGTCACCAGAAGCGGAGATTATAAGCCCACTAAGGGTGAAGGCCCGTTTTTTTATAAATTGGTTCGAATTGGTATATTACAAATCGATAACAATCTATTAACAAAGTTTCATTTATAATACGATGATATAGCAAAAAAAACGCCCTCTAGCAAGGGCGTTTTCAATAAGGATGGCTCAGGACGGAATCGAACCGCCGACACAAGGATTTTCAGTCCTTTGCTCTACCGACTGAGCTACTGAGCCAAATATTCCATTTCAAAGCAAAAAATAAAATGGCGGTCCCGACGGGAATCGAACCCGCGATCTCCTGCGTGACAGGCAGGCATGTTAACCGCTACACCACGGGACCAGTAAAGATATGAAATAAAGAAGTGACCCATACGGGATTCGAACCCGTGTTACCGCCGTGAAAGGGCGGTGTCTTAACCGCTTGACCAATGGGCCGAAAAAAAATGGTGAGCCATGAAGGATTCGAACCTTCGACCCTCTGATTAAAAGTCAGATGCTCTACCAACTGAGCTAATGGCTCGTACTAATGAATGTCACTGTGTTTCGCTTCGTCGTATTATTGTGACGACGCTTATGATAATATCACGAATTATAGAGTTTAGGCAATAGTTTTTTTAAAATAAAATAATATTTATTATTTTCCCTCGTAATCATGAAGAAGAGCCGGCCAAAAAGCCAGCTCCATTTTCAAGAAAAATTACGCTAGACGCCAAGGGCTTCTCACGATATTTGTTTGGTTGCGGTCAGGACCGACAGAGAAAGTCGTCAAAGGAATGCCCACTAATTGTGATACACGCTCAACATAGTGACGAGCATTATCTGGAAGCTCGTCCAGTGATTTGCATCCTGTGATGTCCTCTGACCAGCCTGGAAGCTCTTCATAAACTGGCTTACATTCACCGGTCGCTTTCAAAGTCGCTGGCACTTCATGAATGACTTCGCCTTTGTATTCATAAGCGACACAGATTTTGACCGTATCAAGACCTGATAGCACGTCAATCGAGTTCAATGATAGGTCGGTGATTCCGCTGACACGGCGTGCATGGCGGACGACAACAGCGTCAAACCAGCCCACACGGCGCGGCCTGCCTGTAGTTGTGCCATATTCACGGCCCACTTCACGGATTTGGTTACCGATTTCATCATGTAATTCCGTCGGGAAAGGACCATCGCCCACACGGCTTGTATATGCTTTACATACACCAACCACATGGTTGATTTTCGTAGGACCTACGCCAGAACCGATCGTAACGCCGCCTGCAACCGGATTGGATGACGTGACGAATGGATATGTTCCTTGATCGATATCAAGCATGACTCCTTGTGCCCCTTCGAATAATACCCGTTTTCCTTCATCAAGTGCATCATTCAATACAACGGATGTATCGCAAACATATTTCTGCACTTGCTGTCCGTACTCATAGTATTCTTCCAAGATTTCTTCGATTTTGAAACCTTCCGTCTCATAAAAACGTTCGAACATACGATTTTTTTCGACAAGATTATGAGATAGTTTTTCCTCGAAAATTTCACGGTCCAAAAGGTCGGCCATCCGGATTCCGTTACGGGCAGCCTTGTCCATATAAGCAGGGCCGATCCCTTTTTTTGTCGTTCCAATCTTATTGGCGCCTTTACGATCTTCTTCGACTTCATCCAATTTGATATGATAAGGAAGAATGACATGGGCACGGTTCGATATACGAAGATTATCCGTACTCACTCCATGGCTATGCAAATAAGCAAGCTCCTCTACAAGAGCTTTCGGATCGACCACCATACCATTTCCAATGACACAAATTTTATCACTATAAAAAATCCCTGACGGAATTAAATGCAGTTTATAAGTAACACCATTAAATTTTATTGTATGCCCTGCATTGTTCCCGCCTTGATAACGAGCAATGGCTTCCGCATTCTGGGATAGAAAATCTGTTATTTTACCTTTACCTTCGTCTCCCCATTGTGTACCGACTACTACAACTGATGACATCTGAATAAAGCACCTCCAAAGGTTCCGTAATACCGATCAATAACCGGTTCTTATCAAACAAACCTATTTTATCAATAATCCAAAGGTGAAGTCAATACAAAATCCGAACATTACACATTTTTAAAAATAATTTGTTCGTAAAAAAGGGCAAGCGACTGCATTCCCGGCCTGATTGGTTTTGGATTATCTCCGTATTATTTCCTGCACTCGCTTTTATTATAATCAAAATGCACTCCTTTTTCAGGAGACGAATTGTATTATTACATGCTGCATCTAAAAATAAGGTTGTTTTCGCGGTGTGGTTAATTTCCGGTCCAAGCAACCAAACGCAAAACAGCCCGCCATGTTTTATGGCGGGCTGTTCCCTATGCCCCGGGCGACATCGAATCATCATCGAATCGCCGTTCGAGGTTAACGAATTTATTGTACTCCTTCACGAAGGCAAGTGAAACCGTTCCTACCGGGCCATTACGCTGTTTCGCTATGATGATTTCAATGATATTTTTGTTCTCGGATTCTTTATCATAATAATCATCACGGTATAAGAATGCGACGATATCGGCATCTTGCTCGATACTCCCCGATTCCCGGATATCAGACATCATCGGGCGCTTATCCTGGCGCTGCTCCACTCCCCGGGATAGCTGGGAAAGGGCGATGACTGGCACTTTAAGTTCACGAGCGAGCGCTTTGAGTGAACGTGAAATCTCGGATACCTCCTGCTGACGGTTGTCGCCTGAACGACCATCGCCTTGAATTAACTGCAGGTAATCGATCAAGATCATGCCAAGGCCATGTTCCTGTTTCAGACGGCGGCATTTTGAGCGAATTTCACCGATCCTCACGCCTGGCGTATCATCGATATAAATGCCGGCATTCGACAAGCTTCCCATCGCCATCGTAAGCTTGCGCCAATCCTCATCGGTCAAGGAACCTGTCCGTAGGTTCTGGGCGTTTATGTTTCCTTCGGCACAGAGCATACGCATAACGAGCTGCTCTGCACCCATTTCAAGACTGAAAATCGCTACATTTTCCTCCGTTTTGGTCGCAACGTTTTGAGCGATATTCAAGGCAAATGCCGTTTTACCTACAGAGGGACGGGCGCCCACTATAATGAGATCATTACGTTGAAACCCTGCCGTCATTCGATCCAGTTCAGCAAACCCTGTCGGTATTCCCGTGACATCCCCTTTACGGTTGGTCAGAATTTCTATGTTATCGTACGTAGCAACCAATACATCTTTAATATTTTGGAAAGACCCGGAATTTTTACGCTGGGCCACTTCCATGATCGTTTTTTCTGCTTCCCCGAGCAGCTCCTCGACCTCGTCCTCGCGACTGTAGCCTTCCTGGGCGATGTTGGTCGCTGTCCTGATCAAACGGCGGAGCAAAGACTTCTCCTCAACGATTCGGGCATAATATTCTATATTGGCCGCGGTAGGGACCGATCCGGCCAATTCACTTAAATAAGAAACACCGCCAACTTCTTCAAGGTTTTTTGTCGCAGCCAGTTCTTCCGTCACCGTGATCAAATCGACCGCTTTGCCTTCGTCATTCAAATTAAGCATCACATTAAAAATCTTTTGATGCGAGCTTCTGTAAAAATCCTCCGGAATCAAAACTTCCGAAGTAACGGTCAATGAAGATGGCTCTAGAAAAATGGCTCCCAGCACTGCCTGTTCGGCTTCTATATTTTGAGGGGGGATCCTATCTTGAAATTGTTCTATCATATCTTAAAACCTCCCATTCTAAGAGGATACCTTTTTTGCTAGCTTATACGTTTCTAGCCAAAAGAAAAAAGTGAAAGGACTACATGCCCAATCACATTTTTCGTCTAACTCTATTTTATCAATTTTTCACAGATATGAAACAGCTAAAATTAGTTAATTTCTTTTACATGCACAGTCAATGTCGCCGTGACTTCAGGGTGAAGCTTGACGGGCAGCTTCGTATGCCCTAAAGAACGGATGCCGTCAGCAAGCTCCATCTTGCGTTTATCAAGCTTGATGCCATGTTTTTTCTGAAGCTCCGATGCGATTTGCTTCGTCGTGATCGAACCGAATAAACGGCCGCCCTCACCCGCTTTGGCGGATAACTCGACTGTCAATTTCTCCAGTTGCACTTTCAGGTCTTCAGCTTGCTGAAGCTCTTCGGCAGCGAGCGATTGTTCTTTATTCTTCTGTGCTTCTAGCGTTTTTATATTTGTATTATTTGCTTCAACGGCCAATCCTTGCTTGATCAGGAAATTATGTGCATATCCATCCGCAACATTTTTAACTTCCCCTTTTTTCCCTTTACCTTTAACATCTTTTAGAAATATTACCTTCATTCTCTTTGTCCCCCTTCTAAATATTCGTCTATCGCCGCTTTTAACCGGCTTTCCGCTTCTTCGATCGAGCATGCCTGCTGAGTGGCGGCATTCGTCAAGTGCCCGCCTCCATTCAGCATTTCCATGATCACCTGGACATTGATATCCCCGAGGGAGCGTGCACTGATGCCCACCGTATCATCAGATCGCTTAGCCATGACGAAGGAAGCAACGACACCGTCCATCGTCAATAGGGTATCGGCAGCCTGGGCAATCAGCACCTGATTGTGGATCTGGTCGGTTTTAGCCGAGGCAATGGCAATTCCTTTTTTATAAAAGATCACTTCTTCGATGAGCTTCGACCGTTTAATGTATGTGTCCACATCTTCCTTCAGGAATTTCTGGACGAGAACCGTATCGGCCCCATGCGCCCTTAAATAGGACGCTGCATCAAAGGTACGGGAACCGGTTCTCAATGTGAAGCTTTTCGTATCGACGATGATGCCGGCAAGAAGCGAGGTCGCTTCCAACATGTCTATCTTCGAGCGCTTCGGCTGATATTCAAGCAGCTCCGTCACAAGCTCAGCTGTTGAAGACGCATAAGGCTCCATATAGACGAGCAATGAATTCTTGATGAACTCTTCACCGCGGCGATGATGGTCAATGACGACAACCTTATCGATCCTATTCAATAACCGCTCTTCAATCACCATTGAAGGTTTATGCGTATCGACCACGACAAGCAATGTCTCATCCGTAATCATTTCAAACGCTTCATCCGGCGTTATGAACCGGGCATACAGGTCTTCTTTATTCTTGATTTCTTCCATTAACCGAAGGACACTGCTATCCAGCTGTTGGGTGTTAATGACGATATACCCTTCCCGTTCATTCATCTGTGCGACCTTCAAGATGCCGATTGCTGAACCGATTGCGTCCATATCCGGGTTTTTATGGCCCATGACAATGACCTTATCGCTATCAAGGACGATATCCTTCAATGCATGGGAAATCACGCGTGCACGGACCCTTGTGCGTTTTTCCATCGGGTTGGTCTTCCCGCCATAGAATTTCACTTTTCCATTCGACTGCTTGATCGCGACCTGATCACCGCCCCGTCCAAGTGCCAAATCCAGGCTGGACTGCGCGAGCGAACCTAGTTCCGGCAGTGATGATACGGCGGAGCCGACACCTATGCTCAAGGTCAGTGGTACGTTTTGCTTGGCTGTCGTTTCCCTGATTTCATCCAGGATCGAGAATTTCCCCTTTTCCAATTGCTGCAGGATATGTTCATTGAAGATAGCAATGAATCGTTCCGAGGATACCCGTTTAAAGAAAACGCCATTATCCCTTGCCCATTTATCAAGAAGTGAAGTGACCAAGCTGTTGATGCTGCTTTTACGCTGATCATCCATGCCCTGAGTCAAATCATCATAATTATCGAGGAGGATGATGGCAATGGCCGTCC
The DNA here is from genome assembly GCF_001542915.1 of Peribacillus simplex. Lineage (GTDB taxonomy): Bacteria > Bacillota > Bacilli > Bacillales > DSM-1321 > Peribacillus > Peribacillus simplex_B. The sequence goes on from NZ_LNNH01000012.1 coordinate 386,438, forward strand.
GTTCATCTTCATATAGTTTCTCGATTTCCACTTGCTCCGTCACATCAAAGAAGTAAAGGAGTCTTTCCTCACGCTTGTGGACCACTTTGAATTTCCGATCGTGGAGCGTCAGTGTTTCTGTCTCGATTTCCTGTTTGATCAATGGGACGATCGAATCCGCGACATCATATAGGGACCTTCCAGCCAATGAATCCTCGCTAAAACAGGAGGCCAGGAATGGATTGGTCCATTCGATGTAATAATCTTCATTAAAGAGCATGATTCCGATCGGCATTTCCAATAACGCTTCCTCGCCGACCTTCTTCAATCGGTAAGATAAAGTCGTTATATACTCTTCGGTCTTACGTTGTTTTTTTTCGACCATTCTTAATGTTAAATAAAATAAACCAGCAAGAATCAACAGTCCAATAAGGGCAATGACCCAATTATAGTAAGCCAGTACGCCCAAAAGTAACACGCCTGCGGCCAGCATCCCATACAAAGGGGACTTAATCGAGTATTCCTTCAAATAAGATGGCATAGTTTCAGCTCCTAAAAGCATCTGTTTTACAAAAAGCTAACCCTTTTTCCTGAATGTCTCCCGAAAAGGAAAGCCTAAATCCATTATACCTAAAAATCGGATGACCGTCGTGATAATCGGAAGCGGAAACAGCAAGGTCACAACCAGGATTATAACGGGCACGGCCTTTGCCCATGACTTCACATGAGCGATATAAAAAATCAGGGAGTATCCTTGCAATAATATGAAGAACTGCAGGATGAAAAATAAGTTCGTTATGGCCATATATACATAGCCGTTCTTGTCCGTATTCACAAAAAGGGCGAGAAGCATCGTAATTAAATAATACCATAAAAGGCTTTTCGGGAGTCGCAGATCTCGAAAATGAGGCCACCTTAACGCCTTTTCGCTGAATCTCTTCAAAATGGGATGTGCAGCGAGGAAAATGAGCAATACCATCAAGACGGACATCAAGACAAATAAACTTGGCATCAACGTGTAAAACATATCGATGAAGTCATGCATCTGCGTTTTGATTTCATCCCTTTGTGCCTGCCCAAGAGATCCCATGATGTTAACCGGTTTCTCTGCCGATGCCTTAACCATATCCAACGCTTTTTCTATGTAATTCACATTCGTTATCAACACGGAACCTGCATATATTAAGATTGTGCCTCCCAGGAAAACAAGGACTGCACTTATGAACGCAGTTACCAACGGTTTATCCTTCCTCAAGCAATAGCCGATCACCATTCCCGTAACACCCATAAGCAGGGTCAATGGTACGGATAGTATAGACCCGATGAGGAGCGTCAACAACGAAGCGATGAATAAGTAACCCAGGCTCCATGAAAGCTTTTGTTTGATTGCAAACAAAATGAAAGGAGTCGGTAAAAAGAAAAGAGTGATGGTACCCATTAACGGGACATGGATGGTGATGAACAGTAAAATGCAATATAGTGCCAAAAGGGCTCCACCCTCCGCAATTCGTCTCCCGCTATTCATCTATTTTTCACCCCCTGTTTTATTGTCTTAAGCTCATCTTTATATTGTATCCGTTACGGCCAGGATATTTCAAACATGACATTCTTTTTTCAAGAAATGAATATTATTTCCTTGGAAAATAAAAAAGCCGCAATTTCAGCGGATTTCAGAAAAGGATATGATTTATAAAAAAAGGCGCATTAAGGATGATTCCTCAATGCGCCCATTTTAATTATTCACCAGATACGTATGGAAGTAATGCCATAGTACGTGAGCGTTTAATAGCAATCGTTAATTTACGTTGATATTTAGCGCTTGTGCCAGTTACACGACGTGGTAAGATTTTACCGCGTTCTGAGACGAATTTTTTAAGAAGATCTGTATCTTTGTAATCAATTTTAGTGATACCGTTTGATGTGAAATAACAAACCTTTTTACGCTTACCGCGTCCTTTACGTCCACCCATTGCCATAATAAATTTCCCTCCCTGCATTTTGAATTTTCATTTTAAACGGCTGTTTAAAACGGAAGATCGTCATCTGAAATGTCGATGGTCTTACCGTCATTTGCAAATGGATCATCATCTACACGAGTGTAGTTGTTATTGCTCCGTTGATTCTGATTAGGATTTTGTCCATACGAATTATTGTCATTTCCGTTATTATTGTTACCATAACTTCTTTGACCCCCACCGTAAGAACCGCCTTCATTTCTTTCACCCGCTGAACTGCTTCGTGGTTCAAGGAACTGAACGCTCTCAGCCAGAATCTCCGTCACATATACGCGTTTGCCGTCTTGTCCTTCATAATTACGTGTTTGGACACGTCCATCCACGCCAGCCAAACTGCCTTTTTTCAAGAAGTTAGCTACATTTTCTGCCGGTTTACGCCAAACTACACAATTAATGAAATCTGCTTCACGTTCACCTGACTGATTCGTAAAACTACGGTTCACAGCTAAAGTAAAGGTTGCTACAGGTACTCCATTAGGTGTATATCGTAATTCAGGATCTTTAGTTAAGCGTCCTACCAAAACTACGCGATTCATCATCAGAATCAACCCCTAGGTTTCAAGCTTGTTTCATGTGAAACAAGGTTTGAATTTATATTAATCGAATTAAACTTCTTCTCTAGTAGCCATGTGGCGAATGATGTCTTCACTGATTTTAGCAAGACGATCGAATTCTTGGATCGCAGCACTTTCAGCGTTAACTTTAAGAAGCATGTAGTAACCATCACGGAAATCATTGATTTCATATGCAAGACGGCGTTTACCCCATTCTTTTGCTTCTACTTCCGCACCATTATCAGTAAGGATTGTGTTGAAACGTTCAACTAAAGCTTTTTTAGCTTCTTCCTCAATGTTTGGACGGATGATATACATAATTTCGTATTTTCTCATCACTGTCACCTCCTTTTGGTCTAAGCGGCCCTATTGGGCAAGGAGCAATTATTTATAATTACTCACAAGATGAAATTATAGCATAGTTGTAGAGTCTTTGCAACGAATGGCTCTACTTATTACAATTAATTGAAAACGATGGATGAAAGCCCCTGCAAATTGTGCTGCAGGGGCTTTCATTCTTATACGTTAAAACGGAAATGGATGACATCGCCATCGTTAACGATGTATTCTTTTCCTTCAAGCCGCACTTTTCCAGCTTCTTTTGCAGCACCGTGACTGCCCGCTTCTAGCAAATCGGTATAAGAAACGACTTCGGCACGGATGAAGCCTCGTTCGAAATCGGTATGGATGACACCCGCACATTGAGGGGCCTTCATGCCTTTCCGGAATGTCCAAGCACGCACTTCCTGGACACCAGCGGTAAAGTATGTCGCCAATCCAAGCAAGTTATAGGAAGCACGGATCAATTGGTCAAGACCGGACTCCTCGATGCCTAGTTCAGATAAGAACATTTCCTTTTCTTCACCGTCAAGCTCGGCAATTTCTTCTTCGATTTTGGCACAAATCACGATTACTTCCGCGTTTTCGTTCGCTGCATATTCACGGACCTGCTGCACATATTTGTTGTCATCGGCATTAGCCACTTCATCTTCGCTTACGTTCGCCACATAAAGCGTCGGCTTCGCCGTAAGCAAATGCATGCCCTTGACGATTTTCAGCTGTTCTTCAGTAAATTCAACGGAACGGGCAGGTTTTTCTTCTTCCAATGCCGCTTTCAAAGTGACAAGGATTTCATGTTCAGCCACTGCGTCCTTATCTTTTTGCTTGGCCATTTTGCCGACACGGTCGATACGTTTATCAACCGATTCCAAATCGGCAAGGATCAATTCAAGATTGATGACTTCGATATCATCGATCGGATTCACTTTTCCGGAAACATGCGTAATGTTGTCATCAGCGAAACAACGGACAACCTGACAAATCGCATCAACTTGACGGATGTGAGAAAGGAACTTATTGCCAAGACCCTCACCTTTACTTGCCCCTTTTACAATCCCGGCGATATCGGTGAATTCGAATGCGGTCGGAACCGTTTTTTTCGGTTGGACCAAATCGGTCAATTTTTGCAAACGGTGATCCGGCACTTCCACGATCCCGACGTTCGGGTCGATCGTACAAAAAGGATAGTTCGCAGATTCCGCACCTGCCTGAGTAATTGCATTAAATAAAGTGGATTTCCCTACGTTAGGCAAACCGACAATACCAGCTGTTAAAGCCATTTATATTTCACTCCTTCAAGATAGTTCGTACATATGGAAAAAGGATTGATCTTCTATAAGCACCATCCAATTACCTAAACCTTTCCCAATTATAGATTTCGCTTCCTAAAAAGACAAGTAAATCATTGAGATGGCAGGACTACTTTCACATAAAGAAAAAAGCATGATCACTTCTCATGCTTTTCCAGAACTTTTTTCATTTTCTTTGCGAATTCACGTCGTGCAAGCATTACGCTGTGGCCGCAGCCTTCACATTTTATCCGGATATCCATGCCTAGGCGAATGATTTTCCACTTATTCACACCGCACGGATGTGGTTTTTTCATTTCCACGATATCGTTCAGCGCAAATTCTTTTTCCTCCATGACCATTGAGCCCCCTAATTCTACGACTCGCTGCCACTGTAAGTGGATTTAATCCCAATTAAATCGAGGGCAGCACTTATTTCTTTTCTCAAAACCCTGCTGAATTCGACATTTTGCAATGGCTTGGTTTCCGCTGTAACCCGAAGGACGACTTCATCAGGATTTATCGTTTCGATCCCCAAAAATTCAGGAGCTTTGACCAGGGCATCGTATTTGCCTTCCATGCTGTTTAAAAGCTCAATCAGAACCCTTTCGGCACGCTCGATCGATCCATCATTGGCGATTGTCACATCAACGACCGCCTTGCTGTTCAAAATCGAATAGTTGGTGACTTGTATGATGCTGCCGTTAGGAATGAAGTGCAATTCGCCTGCATCACTTTTAATTTTCGTTGTCCGAAGCCCGATTTCAATGACTTCTCCCTCATAGGTATTGATCTTAATATAATCACCAACCGAAAATTGATCTTCAAAAATCACGAAAAATCCTGTAATGATATCCTTGACCAAACTTTGGGCACCAAACCCGATGGCCAAGCCGATTACCCCTGCACCAGCAAGCAATGGCATTACATGAAGTCCAAAAATTTCAAGGATCATCATCAAAGCGATGAAATTGATCACATAGGTAATGATATTTTCCAGCAACTTTATGAGGGTCGCTTCCCTGCGCTCCGAAACCCGAATCGGAGTTCTTGAACGAGCTTTGAAGAATTTATTTAAAAGGGTCTTTCCTATAGTAATAATAATACGCGATAACAATAGAACAAGGAAGATTTTAATAATGCCCTCGCCTATCAACAACCATATCTTTTCATCCAATAATTCGCTTGTAACGTTATCATACATGCGGCTCATGTTTTCCTCCTACCTCTTGCATAATGCTGCAAAGCTTTTTTTCTTCTCTATGATTTTCTTTTATGGACGTATTCCTGTACCCCTTTTGCCTTAAACTAACCATGATTAAAAGAAGTTTTCTCTATTTTAACAAGAAATAAGGGTTTCTGTACAAAAAAATTATGGGTATAGAGGTAAAAGAATTAGACGTTTTTTCCCAGATGATAAAGCACCAGAATATATAGAAAGTAATTGGTAGAATGGAAGAAACATCTATCCATCTCCCCTTCGCCCGTTTGCAGGCTCTACAAAATATCCCCTCACCGATAACATTAATGCCGTATATTTTCCCCTTTTTATCCGTATACTGTAATACCGAATAAAATAAAGGAGCTGAGTCGATGAATCTGAATTCTAGTCTATTTCATACTAATAAAAATAGATTGAGTCGCATCCTTCATGAAGATACGGATGCATCCAAACAAATTTCCCAAGAATTGATCAACCTTCTGCCAACCGGAAAGCTTCAGCCCATCGTCATTGTCTGCATCGGCACGGACCGTTCTACAGGCGATTCACTCGGACCGCTTGTCGGCACTCTGCTAAGCGAGAAAACGCAAAACAACTCTTCTCCTTTCCATGTGTATGGGACTCTGGACGACCCTATCCATGCAATGAATCTGCAGGAGAAATTGAACGAGATAAATAAGATTCATACTGATTCCTTTATCATAGGCATCGATGCTTGCTTAGGTAAACTGAAAAGCGTTGGCATCGTCCAAATCGGGCAAGGTCCCGTGAAACCCGGTGCTGGAGTCAATAAAGATCTTCCTTCCGTTGGTAATGCCCATATCACGGGAATCGTCAATGTCAGTGGATTCATGGAATTCATGGTCCTGCAAAACACCCGTCTCAATCTTGTGCTGAAAATGGCCAAAACCATTGCCGCAGGGATTGATGAGGCGCAAAATCTTTATCAAGCAAAACCAGCCATCACGCCATTCACTTGGGCATTGAAACAAGAAAAAACCCTTTAATGAATCGTGTATAGACTGATCAGATCAAGATTCACTCCTTATATTGTGAAACATAAATGACTGGAAGCAACTGCAACTGAAATGATTGAAGCGGTAGTGCCACTGAACACTAACATTGGTTTTAGGAAATAAAAAAGGATCATCCATGGAAGATCCTTTCAGACTGCAGGCAAACTTGATGAAAATCGAGTTTGTCTATTTTTATGGCCTGTACAATTTAGACGTTGATTTCCACTCCAGGCACTCGCTTTCCGCGGGCGGTCGGGGAGCCTCCTCG
>NZ_LNNH01000012.1:393129-393267 GCF_001542915.1 Peribacillus simplex
AAACGATTGTAACACCTGGTAATACACATGACAGTCATATTTTGGAGCCACTTGTTGACCAAGTGATTGAGAAAGTTGGAAAACCAGAAGCAGTTGCCGCAGATGCAGCTTATAAAACACCAGCGATTACAAGCTACC
>NZ_LNNH01000012.1:393581-480717 GCF_001542915.1 Peribacillus simplex
TTTACGATGAACACTTTGATTGTTACCTTTGCCCTTCGGGAGAAACTTTAAAGTACTCAACAACAAATAAAGAGGGCTATCGCGAGTACAAATCGCCCAAACAAATTTGTGCAACATGCTCATTTTTATCAAGGTGTACGGAAAGCAAAGACCATCAAAAAGTAGTGACACGGCATATCTGGCAAGCATATGTGGAAGAAGCAGATCATCTGCGTCATCATCAAGAGGTAAAACCTATATATGCGAAACGCAAAGAAACGATTGAGCGTGTATTCGCAGATGCAAAAGAAAAGCATGGTATGCGTTGGACTACTTTAAGGGGACTTAAAAAATTGTCGATGCAGGCGATGCTTACTTTCGCTGCCATGAATGTAAAGAAGATGGCCACTTGGACATGGCAAGGTCCTAAAACGGCTTAACATAGTGGCTCGAAGAGCCCAAATCTCGTAACCTTTGGTCAAAATTTCAAAGGAATTTCAAAAGGGGTTCGGAATTTTTTAATTCCGAACCCCTTTTGTCTACAAACTGAAGCACAATCCATAAGCGGATTGTGCTTCAGTTTTGTTATTCCGATTTTTCGTTGCCGTTCCCAATAACCTTGATCAGTTCATCAAGCTTCTCATTTCTTTGCTGATCCAATTTAGTTTTGGCATTGATGAATTTTATTATCTTTATAACAAAATAAATACTGAGAATAAGAAGGCCTAGGTATAACAATATTGGTACTATTGCAAAAAGTCCAATTAATCCGCCGGAATGGTCCAAATGATTTTCCTTCTAATGTAAAATATACCTTCATTATACAGCGTTTATCTTTCAAAAGGAGATCCTTGCATCTTAATAAGCTTATTCCATTCCCCTTATTTCCCCTCCGTAATATGAATAAGCTTTGATCAATGACTTTATTTTGCCTTCGAGCTCTTGAAGCAATATAATAGAACTAGTAATGGTAAAGGGGGAATGCACATGAACCAAGGTAGAGATCCTCTCGCTTCATCACTGGCAACTCATTTACATATCAGGCTCACTCGTTTGGCAGAAGAAAGGGATATCTCTCTGGAAAGATTATTGGATAAATCCGTCGAATTGCTGCTTGAATATATGGAAGATAACGAATTGATCACCGACCATGTCAAGCTAAACAATGTGGAAGCCATTAACAAAAATAAAGAAATCATTCAACATAGCAAGGAAATCTTAAAAAAAGATTAGCAAAAACACTCAGTCATCACGGTTGGGTGTTTTTTCTTCTTCAAATGATATCGTCCATTTTTCCTGATTCATAATAAAAAAAGGACAGTCCCTCGGACAGTCCCTACTTCACAACTGCTTTACACAGTTGCTTCACCCAAATATTATTAATACCGGTGTTTGTTTTTGCACTTATTGCATTTGCAGCATTTTCTAGGAACCCATACAGTACAAGGGTCATTTTTCTCATAACATTTCTCCACATAACAACAATTTGTCTTCATCCTAACACCCTCCTTACTATTGTATATGCTTGGACTGATGGAAGGTGTGGACAAGTAGCCATAATTTAAAAAATCCTTTTTTCGGTACTTGCTGTTTAACCCCTGAAATGGAATGTTATCGCTCTAACTGTCGTTTCAACCCCAAAATTCAGGATATTTGAACCTAATTGGCAGTATTATCTACGATTTTTCGGATTTATCAATCAATACAGCGGGTTTTATCTGCGATATTCTGTTAGAACAACCGCCTTTTTAAATCGGCAATTTTACTTTCCACCTGCTCGAATGCCTCTTCTCCTTTGTTTAAAAGGTGGTCGGCTTCTTGGGCTATATTCCCTGCTATACTCAGAAGCGTATTCTCGGCATTGAGCTTGGTGATCATCGCTTCGATTTTCCATTGATAATCATCATAATCGTCATGTATGACACCGAACATCACCTGATAAGCGTCCTGACGGGCTTCCTGAAATTTATCCGAGCGCTCCCCTGTCCAGTTTTTTCCTAGCTCGGGAGTTTTTATGTTCCTGATTTCGTTAAGGCACATACTTTGTTCTTCCATAATTTCGTTTTTCGCCTTTACTAGACGGTCAATTTTTTCATTTATATTAGCCTTTTTACTGGATATTGCAGAATGCATTTGACTCAAAATATCTGCATAAACCATGAAACTCACCTCGTAAATAGTGTATTTCTTCTATCACCTATATATTTTCCTTATGTAAGATTATAAGATATTGAGGTCCAGGAGATAAATAGGGAAAAATATCCAATATCCTATTTTAGCGATATTCATAAGCATTTTATTGCCAATCTTAAACAAAGATTTATTCAAACTGTCCTTCGTTATACTTGTGCATTAAAACGCTCCGCACGAATTCGCTGCAGCTTCCAGACAAATGTGACCTTTCGGGATGTAACAGATCTCCATAGGGCACATCACCGACAAACTTTACTTCGCCTTCAAATTTCTTTTCAATTCCAGCATCAAAACCGGATACCTTAACAAAACAAGTATTATGTCCCGTTTTCATAAAATCGATTATCGTTACATCATGATTATGTTTGTCATTCATTTCTTATCCTCCAACGCTGAAATTTATCCACCACTCATTTTTTTATAATCTTATACATAAAAACACCAACCAAAACGAGTAACGCTACTATCGCTATGGGCATGATTATATTGTTCATGGGATACACCAGCTTTCTACTATGTATTGGCTGCCATGACATTTCAGCTTGCTTTTTTCATGACATGACCTTCCACTTCTATATAGTTTTATAACCTGCTATAATCTAAGGATTGGAGGTGTGAAAAATGAAAGAATTCATCGAGATATTAGCAGAAATCGTAAATAATCTTCACGATTTCATCCTGTTTTTTGTGAGTGACACGTTACATTCGAATGCAACGGACAAAGATCTCCATTTTTGGATCATGGGAATCATCGGTATCATCATCTTTTTGTTCGTATTCATTTTATCGACCATCATTTCCCGGATGCGCTTTGGGATTACAATCCTTTCTTTTCTATATACTTTTACCGTCATGGTCGTGTTGGTGTTCGCAATTGAAATACAGCAAGCCCTTACCAGCAGGGGAAATATGGAATTTCAAGATGCTGCAGTAGGCCTTTGGGGCTTTATCGTATTTTTCCTGTTTTTTGCTGTCGCCTCATCGATATTCCTTGTGCTAAAAAAGTTCCTCACGCAATCAAAAACAAGGTAACGAAGTGTCACCTTGTTTAGCTTTATCGGCAATTATGTACACCCAAAAACAGGTTTCAGGCGAAATAATCGTGTTCATTCCTTCGGTTTAGTTTCATTAAATATATCAATACTGAATAAATTAAACGAATCGTCGTCATCAATATGTTCCCGATCGTACCCAGATAGGTCTGGACCATTTTCCCGGCGACGGCGGTTCACTTCCCGTAATTCCGCTTCTAAAAATTCAGCTTGAGCGTGGGAAAGCTTGATCGTAATTTCATTCTTTTGCTCATCTGCCGCTTTCAAAAGAACATAACTATCCGCTGCATTGCGCAAAGTGACATTACTCAATGTTAAGTTCATGTTTGCCAGTTCATATCTTGCCTTCATAACGTAAAAAGACCCTCCACCCTAAACTACCAGTTAGATTCATGTATATTAAATATACTCTACTTCAAGCTATTTAACTATACAAATTCTTTGATCGGTCCTTTCCATCTTTTTATAGCAAGGGGCTTACTTAAAAACAGCCAGCCCTTCATTCTCCAAGGTTTGAAATTTGTGCCCGCTGTTCTCTTTTTCCTTCATCTTTTCTCCCCATCACCATATCATCGTAAGGTGTATACCCGTTAGAAGGCGTTTTTTTTTTGAAAAACATTTTAAAACCAACAAGCCCGACAAGGCCTACTATAGCAATCGGAAATAGCGCAGGCAGCATGCTCTTCACCCCCTATAATACCCATGCATATGAATAATAAATCTTCCTACCGTTATAGTTCATTCTCGATCAAGCAAGCTATATCATATGGGCCGCTGCTTTCATTCGAAGAAATCACGGTTGTGAGGCGGTGGGCTGGATAGACAGCGGAATGGAAACTTACACCAGGGTCATATCCCATAATGTGATATTTGAATATCTCGCCATTTTTCTTGCTGATCCATAGCCCATACCCATAGTAATTGCCTTTAGCGTCCGTCGAAATGTGGGGCTGCAATAATACATGGGTATATTCTCGATTCAGCAATCGATTGGAAAAGAGACCTTCCCAAAATTTGACCATATCCGCTGCCGTAATGAACGCCCCACCATCCGCCCCGCCTTTGATAGGAAGCGAATATACATTCGTTCTCCATGTTCCGTCCGCTTCGTCTATGTACCCGAGTGCCGTGTTTTCAGGCAGACTGTCCAGGGAGAAGTAACCGGAACCTTTCATATCACAGGGTTGAAAAATGAATTTATCGATATATTCGGAAAATTCAAGTCGTGACTGTTGCTCTACGATCAACCCTAATAAAATATAACCGGCATTGTTATAATGAAATCTTTCCCCTGGCTTGAACATCATCGCCTTATCCTGAAACATTGGCAGGAAATCCGTTAATTTTTTTATATGGTACATCGGATTTTTCTGCCATAGCTCTTCGAAGTCCTCCATCACAGCTTCATCAAAGTAATCAGGAATACCGGCAGTATGTGTCAAAAGATGATGGATCGTTATCTGTGGGGGGAAATGTGGAAACTCGAACGATAGACATTCATTTATTCGCGAGTCCAATGTGAGTAATTCATTTTGAATCAGTTGGCAAATCGCGATCGAGGTGAACAGCTTGCAGCCAGAAGCGATTCCGAACCTTGTTTCCGTCGTATTCACGATTTCGTCCGATCGATTGGAATAACCGTGTGCCGAACAATAAATTAGCTTATCTTCCGCCTTCACGCCAATTACACCCGAGAATTCCAGTTCCTTGCTAGTTTCATTAATCAATGTAGATAGTTCCATATTGACGGTGGACATGTAATACACCCTTTTGTCGGTACATTATTTTTCAATCTTGATGTTTTAGTAAAGGTGTTTGCCTAAAAAAATCCCGTATCAAAAAAACAGATGCGGGATTTTTATATTCATCCAATGAAGCCGGAGAGGATTCCCGGCTTCATCTAGCCTTTATTTCCACCAAGTATCGTAAACGTTAATCGCTTCATTGCGTTTATGTTCGGTTTTAGTATACCATCCTTCAATGATTTCGGCAGCTTCCGTCCTGATTTCTTTCCCTTCAAGATAATCATCGATCTCGTCGTAGCTAACGCCCAATGCCACCTCATCCGGAATCAGCGGTTTGTCATCCTCCAAATCGGCAGTTGGAACTTTCGTATATAGGCGCTCAGGAGCACCGACGAATTTCAGGATTTCCTTTCCTTGCCTTTTGTTTAATCGGTACAATGGGATCAGGTCGGCAGCGCCATCTCCATGTTTCGTGAAGAAACCTGTGATGGCTTCAGCTGCATGGTCTGTTCCAAGCACGACACCTTTATATAGACCTGCTAAATCATACTGCACCTTCATCCGTTCGCGTGCCTTGACGTTGCCCCTTAAGAAATGCGATAGTTTTTCGGGCACAGCGTCTTCCACAGCCTGAACGGATGCATCGACGGCAGCCTTGATGTTGACGGTGACCGTTTGGCTTGGCTTGATGAATTTCAACGCCAGCTGCCTATCATCCTCATCGGCTTGGACACCATATGGTAAGCTTACAGCGACAAACTTATATTCATTTCCGTTCGTTTCTTCATTCAGTTCATTGACAGCTGTCTGGGCGATATAACCAGCCAGAGTCGAATCCTGCCCTCCGGATATTCCAAGTATAAAGCTTTTCAGAAATGTATTTTTCTTCAAATATCCTTTCAGAAGATCCACACTTTTCCTGAATTCAACTTCAGGATCGATCGTTGGTTGAACTAGCAATTTCGTTACGATTTCTTTTTGTAATGGACGCATTCACATAGACCCTCTTTCTTAGTGAAATTGATTGATCATTTCTTAAGCATTCTCTCTACATTTGCTTTAACTTCATCAATATTCCTCATCTTATTATCCCAACAATCCTGGCTAAGGTCCACCGGATATTCTTCAGGATTGAGTGCACGAAGGTATTCTGGCCATAGTACTTGGAGATTCTTTTTCGTGAAGGCCTTTATTTCATCAATGGATGGCAAATCATAGATCAAACGGCCGTCCTTGAAAATATCCTCATGCAGATCAACCGCATCGAAGTCGGTGACGAATTTACTAAGGAAGGTATGGACCGGGTGAAACATTTTTAGTTTTTCTTGATCCTGCGGCTTTTCATATTCCATGGCCAAATAGTCGCCTTCAGCATGGTGATTCACTTTATTGATGATCCGGTATACCCGCTTCAAGCCGGGTGTCGTCACTTTTTCAGGGTTTGAAGAAATTTTGATGGTATCTCTCATATTCCCATCTTCGCCCTCTATTGAAACCATTTTATAGACCGCGCCCAACGCTGGCTGGTCATAAGCTGTGATCAATTTGGTTCCGATGCCCCAAATGTCAATTCTGGCGCCTTGCTGCTTCAAGTTTATGATCGTGTATTCATCCAAATCATTGGATGCAACAATCTTCGCATCATGGAAACCAGCAGCATCGAGCATTCGCCTTGCTTCCTTCGATAGGTAAGCTAAGTCGCCGCTGTCGAGGCGGACGCCGATGAAATTGATTTTATTCCCCAGCTCCTTGGCGACCCGGATTGCATTTGGGATGCCTGAGCGCAAAGTGTCATACGTATCGACGAGGAAAACACAATCCTTGTGGGAAACGGCATATTTATGGAATGCCGTATATTCATCTTTATAAGCCTGGATCATGGAATGGGCATGCGTTCCTGAAACTGGAATGCCAAACAGTTTACCCGCACGGACATTGCTTGTGGAATCGAAACCAGCAAGATAGGCGGCTCTCGCTCCCCAAATGGCCGCATCCATTTCTTGTGCCCTTCTTGAACCGAATTCAAGGGCGGACTCATCACCAATGACTTGTTTAATGCGCGAGGCTTTCGTAGCTACGAGTGTGTGATAGTTCACAATGTTCAGTAAAGCCGTTTCAATCAGCTGGGCTTCACCAAGAGGTGCTTCCACACGTAAAATCGGTTCATTGCCAAAGACGAGCTCCCCCTCCTTCATGCAGCGAATCGTCCCTGTAAAACTTATGTTTTGCAAATAATCCAAATATTCCTCATCATAATGCAGCTCGTTTTTCAAATAGTCGATATCACTTTCAGAGAAGCAGAAGTTTTGCAGGTAATGAACGATTTTTTCAAGTCCGGCAAAAATCGCATAGCCGCTGTTAAATGGAAGCTTCCTGAAAAATATCTCAAAAACGGCCTTTCGCTCATGAGTTTTATCTTGCCAGTATGTTTGGGCCATATTAATTTGGTATAGATCGGTGTGTAAGGCGTAACTGTCGTCGTTGTACTTTTTTTCCATGGATAGTTCCTCCCAAAAGAGAAGCGTATACTTCCCTTCTATTCTGTTGCATGTTGGCTATGATAGAATGGTTGCGCCAAGAGATCCTTTAAAATGACCAAGCGCCCATTCGTGGCCTTTATCGTTGAACGAAGCCACTGCATGTTCATATACGAAGATATTGTAGCCTAGATTGTAAGCATCGATTGCCGTGTGCAAAATGCAAATATCTGTGCACACCCCGACTAAATGCACTTCGGTGATGTGCCGCTCCCTTAGGCGGATATCAAGTTCCGTTCCTGCAAATGCCGAATAACGTGTTTTATCTATATAATGAACATTACTTCGATTTTTATTTGCTTCATATTCTTCTTTTAGCTTCCCATATAAGTCCCTACCCATTGTACCGCTAATATTATGCGGTGGAAACAAATTCGTTTCAGGATGTAAGCGGTCTCCTTCATCATGCAAGTCAATGGCAAATACGGTATAGTCGCCATTTTTGATGAATTCCTTGGTTATACCGACAAGTACCTCCTCGATATCCTGGCCTGGTTTCCCGCAGGTCAATGCTCCCTTATCCGCCACAAAGTCATACGTATAATCGATATTGATCAATGCCTTTTTTCCCATTACAGGTATTCCCCCCTTTAATAATAAATGGAGTCCGTGACAACCTCTGCATTAAATCGGTAAAGCTGTGATGGCCGATATGAATTGCGTTTTGTTTTCTTCTGCATGCCTTTTTCATCCAAGACTTTCTCCAAAAACGGAAGTTTAGGCGCCTTGGCATAAAAAAGCGAATCCGCGCTTATCTTCGCATCATCTCTTGCTGTCAGCAGGACCCGCTGCAATTCAGATAGAGTAAACTCTTCTGGCAGGAACTTTTGTGCTATCGTCGTTTGCACCATTTCCTTTTTCAGTAAGTTCATTGCATCATGGATGATCGACTCATGGTCAAATGCAAGCTCCAATTGCAAAGCTTCCTGCACCGTGAACAATTCAACCTCCGCTGCATCGTCACTCGCTTTTCTATGATGGAGAAACTCTTCCTGCACGATGGCATAAAAGGCGTTGGAAATGATCCACCCTCTCGGATCGCGTCCTGGCCGGTCATAAACACCGAAATGCTCGACATGGAATCCCGCTACACCCGTTTCTTCCTTCAATTCTCGTTTGGCGGCTTCATAGGCCGTCTCCTTGGCATTCACAAAGCCGCCAGGCAACGCCCATTTACCTCCATCAATATTCGGATTTCCTTCTTTGTCATTTGTGGCACGTTTGATCAATAATAGCTTCAAAAACATTTCAGGTGGTGCCTTTTCAGCCGTTTTCTTGGTCGTAATCGTAAAGATCGCAATATCCGCGGTGTATCCATCCGGAGTAATATACTTCTTTTTTTCATGCTGGTCCATGGCAACTCTCACTTTCTTTCACTAAGTATGGGACTGAGGTAATTAGTAAATCATTAATTACTAATTATAGTACTCCTTCAGCGATCATTTAGCAACTTCAAACGAAAAGAAATTTTCTTATTGTTCAAAAAATCTTTCATTTTGGCTTTAACCCACAAAAAAAAGCCCGATCATGATGATGACCGGACTTTTTTTGTGCCTATTTAGACGGGATAGACTCCGTGCTTGCGCGCCGTAAACGTCAATTGTTTGCTTCCATACGCCTCAAACCGGACACTCAACTCCGCTCGCAGGTCATTGGGCTGGATGATGCCGTCAACGATCATCTCGGATGCTAAACGATAAATATCAATGTCTTCATTATATTCAGTTCGCTTCTGGGCGATGAAGGCGGGCCTTTCTTCCGCTTCCATTGCATTGATTTTATTGGCATAAACGGCATTGACTGCAGCTTCCGCCCCCATGACGGCGATCAGCGCCGTTGGCAGGGCCAGAACGCAATCCGGTTCAAAAGCGGGGCCGGCCATCGCATATAGCCCGGCGCCATAAGCCTTACGGACAATGACAGAAATCTTAGGCACCGTGGCCTCACTCATGGCCGATATCATTTTCGCACCATGGCGAATGATGCCTGCCTGCTCGACCTTCGTCCCAATCATGAATCCAGGAATATCCACAAGGAACAATAGCGGTATATGGAAGGCATCACATAAATTGATGAATTTCGCTGCCTTGTCTGCTGAATCATGAAACAATACCCCGCCTTTGACACGCGGCTGATTGGCAATGATCCCAATGGACTTCCCATTCAGCCTGGCGAGCCCGGTAATTAATTCGGGGGCGAAAAGCTTCTTGATTTCACAAAACGACTCCTTGTCTATGACCCGGTCGATCAAATCATACATATTGAAGGGGGCGTTCTGATTTTTCGGAATCAATTCCTCCAACGTCTTGTCAAATTGCTCTGGAAGTTCAGGTTTCACAGGTGCAGGCTTTTCCTGATAATTTCCTGGAAAATAGCTTAAGTATTTGCGGGCAAACGCGATCGACTCTTCTTCCGATTTCACCAGCACATCTCCGCATCCTGAAACGGAGCAATGCATTTTAGCCCCGCCCATCTCCTCTTCGGTCACCTTTTCGCCAATGACCATTTCCGCCATTCTCGGTGAACCTAAATACATCGAAGCATTCCCCTCGACCATCACGACAATATCACAAAAAGCTGGGATATATGCCCCTCCTGCAGCTGAAGGACCGAACAATAGACAGATTTGCGGAACTTTTCCGGATAACTTCACTTGGTTATAAAAAATGCGTCCTGCACCGCGGCGTCCCGGAAACATTTCCACTTGATCGGTAATCCTTGCTCCTGCAGAGTCGACCAAGTATAGTAGCGGCAGCAGCAGTTTTTCTGCGGTTTCTTGGATGCGGATGATTTTCTCGACAGTCCTTGCTCCCCAAGAGCCGGCTTTAACGGTCGAATCATTGGCCATGACACAAACCCTCTGACCATTTATTTTTCCGATTCCTGTAACGACCCCATCCGCCGGAAGGCCATCATTGGCACAATTGGCAAAGAAGGCGTCCTCTATTTCAACCCCTTCATCAAATAAGAGCTCCAGACGTTCACGTACGAAAAGCTTTCCTTTTTCAGCATTTTTTTGGTGATATTTTTCTAAACCGCCTTTTTTGATCGTTTCTACCGTTTCCGTTAATTTATCAGTCGTCACCATCGATTTTCCTCCTTCATTCGAGCTCACTGCCCCATAAATACCGGTTTGCGTTTTTCCTTGAATGCTGCCAGGCCCTCCAGTCGGTCACGGCTTTTTAGAGTTGTCTGATAGCAGTCTTTTTCAATTTGCAGTCCGTTTTCGAGGGTTGTATCCACCCCTTGATTCATCGCCGCTTTTGCCGCCCTGAGCGCTAATGGAGCGTTGCGGGCAATTTCGGCTGCCAGCTTTTTCGCTTCATCCATCAATTGTTGGGCAGGATATAGATGACTGATGATTTTCAGTTCATGTGCCGTTTTTGCATCAAGACGCTTTGCCGTATATATAAGCTCTTTTGCCGTCGCCATTCCGACTATTCGGGGCAGGCGCTGAGTACCGCCTCCCCCAGGAATGATACCTAATGACGTTTCCGTCAGTCCCATCTTTGCCGTTTCCGAGGCAAGGCGTATGTCACAAGCCAGCGCAAGCTCCAAACCGCCGCCAAAGGCCGAGCCGTTAATGGCAGCAAGGACCGGGACTGGCAGGTTCTCCAAGGCTGTGATCGTATCGCCGATCAGCTTCACCGTCTCCTTGACTTCATCCTCATTCATCCCTGCCCGTTCCTTTAGATCCGCACCTGCACAAAATGCCTTTTCACCGGATCCGGTTACTATGACTGCTCGTAAATCGGCTGCCGATTTCAATTCATTCAGGCCCTCAAGTAGATTATGAAGCAATTCCGTCGATAAAGCATTGGCAGCATCAGGCCGATTTAATGTGACGATGGCGATACCCTTATCATCACGGCTTATGTCAATCAACGAAGTCATCCGTTACCCTCCTATCGTCTTATTGCGCGTTATATACAGCCATCTGATGGCTAGGCAAAGGTTTCTCCAAACAGCTTTGCATCATCGAGGCTGCCTTGATTAGTTTTTCTTGATTGATTCCTGTTTGGATCCCCATATTATGTAGCATATGGACCAGGTCATCCGTAGCAACATTGCCGCTCGCACCTGGTGCATATGGACAGCCGCCCAAACCACCGAGTGAAGAATCGAAGGTGTCGACTCCATACTGCAGCGCTTGGAGGACATTGGCCAATGCCATGCCCCTTGTATCATGGAAATGAAGGGCAATTCGGCTGAGATCATATCTTTTCACGGCATTTTCAAGGAACGAGGCAACCTGTCTTGGCGAGGCAACCCCTATCGTATCTCCCAGTGACACTTCACTGATTCCGTAGTCAAACAATTGGTCACACACCCGGAAGACTTGTTCCATTGATACCTCCCCTTCATATGGACAGCCGAAAACGGTTGACACATACCCCCTGACCGTTTTTCCGCTATTTGCTGCTCCATCGATGACCTTCTTCAATATTGGAAGGGTATCGGAAATCGATTTATTGATGTTTTTAAGATTATGGGTTTCACTTGATGACATGAAAACTGAAATTTCATCAATTTCCCCCTCAAGCGCCGCCTCAAGCCCCCTTTCATTCGGGACGAGTGCGGCATAGGTGATATCAGGATTTCGCTTTATACCCTTTGCCACCTGGACGGCATCGCTCAATTGGGGAATCCACTTCGGGTGTACAAAGGATGTCACTTCTATATAAGAAAGACCTGTCTCAGAGAGCTGATCGATCCAATCAATTTTGTTTTGCGTTGGTATGATGACTTGTTCATTTTGCAGACCGTCCCGCGGACCGACTTCCTTAATCGTCACTTTTTCAGGCCAATTCATTTTATTCCTCCTTTATTCGATGACGGCCAATACGTCACCCTCATTGACGAAATCCCCCTCATTCACTTTAAGTTCTTTAATGGTGCCCGCTCCCTCTGCCGCAATCGGGATTTCCATTTTCATTGATTCCAAAATGACGATATCCTCCCCGTCCGTTACACTTTGCCCCTCATTCGCTACGATTTTCCATACGCTTCCTGCCATGCTCGCTTTTAATTCTGCCATCCTTCATTCCTCCTGATCATATATGTTTTTATGTCACGTTTTATACGGTTAGTTTTTTAATATATTTATCTATGAAATCGGTAGTCGTATCTCCTTTGGCAAAAGCGTCATGAGAGATGATTTGCAAAAGCAAGGGAAGGTTCGATTTAATGCCTTCTATTTTATAAGTATCCAATGCTTCTCTTAACCTCTCGATGGCTTTATCCCTCGAATCACCGCTCACGACCAATTTGGCAATCATCGGGTCATAAAAATGCGACACGACGGAGGTGCCGTGAACCGCCATTTCATGACGGATTCCATCGCCTTCAGGAAGGTTCAGGCTTGTAATCGTCCCTGGTGCCGGATAAAATGTTTTCGGATCTTCGGCATATATGCGCACTTCAATGGAATGTCCATGCTTTTTAATGTCAGCTTGCGTGAAATCCAGTTTTTTGCCGGATGCAATGTTAATTTGCTGTTCAACCAAATCCAATCCGGTAATTTCTTCCGTGACAGGATGCTCAACCTGAAGGCGCGTATTCATTTCTAGAAAATAGAAATTTTTATCTCCATCAACCAAAAATTCAAGCGTGCCTGCATTGCTATAGCCGATCGACTTTACCGCCTTAACGGCAGCCAACCCCATTTTATTCCTTGTCTCTTCGTCCAGGAAAGATGAAGGTGCCTCCTCCACGACCTTTTGGTGGCGCCTTTGAACGGAACATTCCCTTTCCCACAAGTAAACGGCATTGCCAAAAGTATCCGCCAAAACTTGAATTTCGATATGACGCGGCTTTTCAATTAATTTTTCAATGAACATATCTCCATTGCCAAAAAACAATTGGGCACGTTTTTGATTTCCTTCAAATGCTTTCGAAAGCTCATCTTCATTGGAAACGGCCTGCATGCCGATCCCTCCGCCACCCGCTGCCGCCTTCAGCATGACGGGATAACCAATCCTTTCGGCAACGGCTGCCGCTTCAGCAGCATCGATCAATGGTCGGGAAAAACCCGGAACCAACGGAAGACCCGCTTGCTCCATCTTTTTCCGAGCCTCTACTTTATTACCCATTTGCTGGATCACTTCCGGTTTCGGACCAATGAATTGTAAACCAGCTTCTTCACATGAACGCGCGAAATCTGCATTTTCACTCAAAAATCCATATCCCGGATGAATCGCATCCACTCCGGTATTTTTAGCGATTTCCAAAATCTTGTTGACGTTTAAATAGCTTTCCTGAACTCTCGAGCCGCCCAATGAATGAGATTCATCCGCTAAGCCTACAAATGGCGCATCGGCATCAGCTTCCGAATGGACCGCAACCGTGCTTATGCCCATTTTCTTGCATGTACGAATAATGCGTGATGCAATTTCCCCTCTGTTTGCGATAAGAATTTTTCCGATCATCATATCATCTCCTTAATTAGTGCGTCCCGTTAGCAGGTCAAGCGTTTGTTGACGCAGCCTATACTTTTGAATTTTTCCTGATGCGGTCATTGGATAAGCTTCCGTGAAATGGATGTGCCGCGGAATTTTATGAAACGATATTTTCCCTTTGCAATAATCTGCCACTTCCTGCTCCGTCAAAGTTTCCCCCGGCTTCAAGATGATCCATGCCGCCACTTCTTCCCCATACTTTTGATCAGGGACGCCAAGCACCTGGACATCGACTATGGCAGGATGCTGATAGAGGAATTCCTCTATTTCACGCGGATATATATTTTCACCGCCGCGAATGATCATGTCTTTCAGCCTGCCTGTTATTTTGCAGTAGCCATTTTCATCCATGACCGCTAAATCTCCCGTATGAAGCCAGCCTTCCCCGTCTATTGCGAGCTCCGTAGCTTCAGGGTTGTTATAATATCCCTTCATTACATGATATCCCCTTGAACAAAGTTCCCCTTGCATACCCGATTGGACCTCTTCTCCTGTGGCCGGATCGACAATCTTGACTTCCACTTTCGGCAGGGCCCTTCCCACTGAAGAAACACGAAGTTCAATCGGGTCATCCGTTCTGGTCATGGTAATCCCAGGAGACGATTCCGTTTGCCCGTAAGTGATCGTAATTTCGGAAATCCCCATCTTGTTGACCACGCTTTTCATGACCTCGATCGGACAGGTCGAGCCTGCCATGATACCAGTACGTAAAGAACGTAAATTGTATTGGTCGAAGTCATCAAGATTAAGTTCCGATATGAACATGGTCGGAACGCCGTGAAGCCCCGTGCATTTTTCTGCCTCCACCGTCTGGAGGACCGTTCGGGGATTGAATTCCACAAGAGGAACCATCGTCGCCCCAACAGAAACGGAAGCCATCGAGCCGAGGGAACAGCCGAAACAATGAAACAGCGGGACAGGGATGCAAAGCCTGTCATCCTTTGTAAGCTTCATGCATGCAGCGACATTCAATCCATTGTTGACCAGGTTTGAATGCGTTAACATCACGCCTTTTGGAAATCCTGTCGTCCCTGATGTGTATTGCATATTGATAACATCATCGGGAGTCAATTCCCCCATCCTTCCGTCAAGGGACTCCTCCGAAATGGAGCGGCTTCCGTCCATGACTTCATCCCATGAAAATGTGCCCGGGTACCGTGTTTCCCCTAGAACGATGATGTTTTTCAATTTTGGCAGTTTCTTAGACTGCAACTTTCCTGGTTTTGCAGTTTTCAATTCAGGTACAATTTCATAAAGCGTATCCATATACGAATGGTCCTTGTACTGCTCCATCAGGATCATCGTCGTCGAATCAGATTGCTTGAGCAGATACTCCAGTTCACTCGTACGGTAATTCGTATTGACCGTAACCAATACCCCGCCCATTTTCGCTGTGGAAAATTGAGAAATGAGCCATTCCGGCTTGTTGGTCGCCCAGATGGCGATATGCTCCCCTTTTTTAATATCGAGTGACATAAACCCCCTGGCTGCCTTCCTGCAAATTTTTTCAAATTCGCTGTACGTATGGCGAAAGCCTAGTTCATGGTACACCACCGCTTCATTCTCACCATATCGCCCTGCGGTCATTTCAAGCAGTTTTCCGATCGTAACATCTAGCAAATCAGACATCATATTCCTCCTATCGAATAAAGGTAAGAATGAACGCTCTTTGCTGTATAGATAATATCTGCCATCACCCAAAATGAATCCAACCATCATGGTTCATCTGCGTCACTTACATATCAGCACCCTAATTGCCTGGCGATCACGATTCTTTGAATTTCAGATGTGCCCTCACCGATTTCCAACAGCTTGGCATCCCTTAAATAACGTTCCACTTCGTACTCCCTCATATAACCTGAACCGCCATGGATTTGAATCGCTTGATTACTGGCCCTGAATGCGGTTTCACTTGCAAACAGCTTGGCGTAGGCCGCTTCCTTTGCAAACGGTTTTTTCATGTCTTTTAACCAAGCTGCCTTATGGACCATATTCCTTGCCAATTCAATTTCCATGGCCATGTCTGCAAGCTTGAACTGAATCGCCTGGAAACTTGAAATCGATTTCCCGAATTGAATGCGCTCCTTTGAAAAAGCCAAAGCCTTATCGAAGGCTGCCTGGGCAATGCCCACTGCCAAAGCTGCAATCGAAATCCTTCCGCCATCCAGCGTGAATAAAAACTGTTTGAACCCTTTCTCTGGATCACCCAATAAGTTCTTCTTCGGAACGCGGACATTATCAAGGATGATTTCACATGTATTGGAAGCACGGACACCCATTTTTTCATAATTGCTATTAATCGTAAGCCCTTTCGTATCGGTTGGCACGATGAATGCCGAGATGATGTTCTTGCCCCTTGCATCCTTGCCCGATACTGCAGTAACGGTGATGGTTCTTGAATAGCTGGCATTTGTGATCCACGTTTTCTCACCATTTATTACATATTCATCACCATCCAATTTGGCAGTCGTTCTCGTACCGCCTGCATCGGAGCCTGCATTCGGCTCTGTCAATCCAAAGGCTGCCAGAGTCTCGCCGGTCGTGATTGGAACGAGATATTTTTGCTTCTGTTCCTCGGTACCGAAATAATAAAGCGGACTTGCTCCGAGTGAAACGGCAGCTGCATAGCTTAATCCGGTTCCACCGCAAGCCTTGCCGATTTCTTCAACTGCGATGGCATAGGAAATCGTATCGCCGCCCGAACCGCCATATTCTTCAGGAAAAGGAATGCCTAGTAACCCGAGTTTACCCATTTTTTTGAAAACATCCTCTGCGAACATTGACTTGGCGTCCAATTCAATGGCAATTGGCTTGATTTCCTTTTCGGCAAATTCCCGAACCATTTCCTTAATCATTTGCTGCTCTTTCGTAAGTGAGAAATCCATTTGTCACTTCCCCTTCCTATTTAAGACCGACTAGTTGGTCTGTGCAAATCACCTTTTCGCTTTATTCCATAATCTATGCGATATGGGGTAAAGATGGCTGGGAGCTTTCCTTTTCCATTTACTTATCCGTCAATAATGCATGAAGGATTAAATCGATATATATCTCTCCGATTTCATCGATCGTTTTTCCGCCGTCCCTTTTGTACCATTTGTAGGACCAGTTAACCATCCCCAGGATCGACATACCGGTGATTTCTACCGGCAATTCGCTGCGGAACACGCCTTTTTCAATTCCTTCCTCGATGACGGAAAATATAATTTCTTTATACATCTTTCGCTTTTTCATAATGGCTTCCACATATGGCGGTTTTAAGTAAATGCTTTCTTGATAGAATACTGAAATGTGCGGTTGATACAGGTCAAACACTTTTACGAATGATTGAATGATCTTTTTCATTTTTTCGGCTGGATGTGTACTTGCTGATATGGCTTCCTGTGCATTTGTTAATACATATGAAATAAAATAATCATGAATGACAAATAAAAGCTCATCTTTGGAAGAGAAATGGTGATAAAAACCACCCTTGCTTGTTCCGCATGCCTTAACGATTTCGTTAACGGAGACACCATGGTAGCCATGCTGTTCGAAGAGAGTCAACGATTTTTCTATTATTTTTTCCTTTAACTCCGTAGGTCTGCACCTCCACCTTTGTATCCGCTTACATTTAATCCAGTGGACAATAACCCGTTATGTATAAAACTGGATTCATTTCGATTTTACCAAATATTTAAAAATTGTCAATTTTTAAATATAATTGAAAAACAGCCCTCAAGATTAAGAGCTGTCATCTTCCTTCATTCTATTTTAAATATTTTCTATCTCCTTGTTTGCTTGTTTGCCTTGATTTCTTTTACCTTGGCTTTTACAAGTTTCCATTCATTTTCGTACGTCCATACCGACTGGATTTCCAATAATGGATCACGTTCATCGGCCCCGTTCACTTTTTGGATTCCGATAAGTCGCTTCCTTTTTCCAAAGACTGATTTGATATCAAGCGTCGTGTATGGATTCACCAAAAGCTCTGTCGGTTCATTCAGCTTTCCGTCCTGATAAATGCCCAAATCATCGTATTCTTTTTTTCTTGAACGGATATCCATCACTACAGGCTTTTGTCCTTCAATACTGATTTTCGCCTTGTATCCGTCCAAAAATTGTGCCGTTACAGGCACGGATGGAGGCATGTCCAGTTCATGTACTTTTCCATCCTTGAATGTATAGGCACGGCTTGTGATCAAACGATCCTTGCCTTCCATCAATACCGTGACCAATATGTCCTGCAGTCCATCATTATTCAAGTCCGCTACCTTTAGTTCAGGATCATACCCAGCTTCTAACGGTACGCTGATCGTACGGCGATCGCTTTCGACAATCAACTCAATTTGCTTCAGGAACTTGCTTCCCGCTTTATAAGGCAGCCCGTGAACCTGGATGATGTCTATTTTCTGGTCCCCTGTTACATCCCTTTTTGTGGAGATGTAAGTGCCATCAACCTGAAAATTCTTATCATGCGCTTCAACCGCCTGATAGCTCACAAAGAGTGAAAGAACTAAAACCGCATATTTTAGCAAATCTAACTTTTTCATCGTGATAACCTCTCTTTTCAAAGGATGGACTAATTGGTCATTTGTCGTCGTTTGAACTTACGGCGCTGGTCCTTCATGAAGATCGACCAGAAATAGTAGAAACCTGGAACCAATATTGCAAAGCCTACGATGTAAGTGGCAAACACTGCCCTGAAGGATGCAGGGTCGGTAAAGCCTGAATGGATCGTGACATTTGGATATATGATGTAAGGTAAATGGGCAAGGCCATACACATAGCTGCCGATCAAATATTGAATGATGATCGCAATGACGGCGAGACGCGGCATCCCTTTGACCTCACGTTTAGAAAAATAGGGAAGATAAAGCGCTATCCCCGCTAAGACAAAAAAGACTAGCGAAACAAGTAATAATGATGATTTTTTCATCATTTCTACATAAATCCAGTTCGCTTCGTTTTTTAATGTAACCATTACCAGCAAGGCCATGACTAGCATTAGCGGTCCGGTTATCATCGCATCCCTGCGATAGATTTTGTAAGCTTTCATTTCATCCGCTTGCTTTGAGTAGTCGGATAGGAGTAAGGAAGATAAAAAAAGTGTACTGAATACACCGAACAACAAGAAGGCATATTCATTGGGGCTCGTGAAAAGCTTCGTTAAATTCAGCTCTTCATTCCCCTTCACCCCTTCGACAAACCCTAGATGTGTGATAGGCAAGACACTGATCAAAAGGCCGGGGATGATCAAGCCCGTAATCCCTGAAATATACGTCAGCACTTTTTCATATTTGTCTACGCTATGGGAGAAAACCAAGAAAGCACTCCTGATACAAAGCAAAACCAATATCAGGCTTGCTGGAACGATTAAGGCCACTCCAATTGGGAAAACCGCACCTGGGAATAAGCTGTAGATTGCAATGACAAGTCCGACGACAAATGTATTGGTCACTTCCCAAGTTGGCGATAAATAGCTGTTCGCTATCTTCGTAGCGTTCGTTTCTTCCTTTTTAATGTAAGTCATCGCCCAGAAACCAGCACCAAAATCCATCGAGGCCATGATGGCATAAAGAAAAATAAAGCCCCAAACCAACGTAATTGCAAGAAGAGCATCGCTCATTTGCCTTCCTCCTTTCATGAATTGGAATCAAAGAGCCTCACATCTTTTTGTTCGGCTTTATATATATCCTCACTTATCGGATTTCGTTTGAAATAGTACAGCAATGTAAACACGACTGACACGCACAACACGATATATACGATAATGAACATCGTGAATAAAAATCCAAGATTCTCATAGGTTGTGACGGAGTCCGCAGTGGTAAGCATCCTGTATATCGTCCAGGGCTGCCTGCCTGTACAAGCATAAATCCAGCCACATTCGATAGAAATCACCGAAAACGGACCCGCCGCCACAAATAACCAGAGAATCCACTTTGGATAGGTTTCCTTTTTCAACCACTTACTCCAAACCAAAGCAAACAGAGATAAAGCGATTAAACCTGAACCAATGAGCACCATCGCATTGAATAAAATATGGACATAAAGAGGCGGCCAATACTCCTCAGGGAAATCGTTCAAGCCCCTTACGACCGTATCGAAACTATTGCCTGATAAAAAGCTTAAGAGCCAAGGAAATTCAATCCCATACTTCACTTCCTGGGCTTCCCGATCGGTATAACCGAATAAGGTAAGACCAGCGTGGTCCGTGGTTTCGAACAAGCCTTCGGCAGCCGCTAATTTCTCTGGCTGCTCGCGGTACAAATGCTGTGTGGTCGCATGTCCGTTGAGCGCTGTCAAAAAAGAAAAAACCAAACCCAAGACGATGCTAAGCTTCAGCGCTTTTTGGTGAAAATTAAATTCTGTGGTTCCGAATTTGTTCTTCAACATTTTATACGCAGCAACTGCCGCTACGACAAAAGCACCTGTTGTATATGCCGTAAGCGCCGTATGCCCTGCTGTCACCAAGAAGCTTGGATTGAAAAAAGCCGCCCAAGGATCCACATCGACTATTTCCCCATTTTCAAACCGGAAGCCGGCGGGCGTTCCTTCAAATGCATGCACATTTGAAATCAATACAGCCGATGCCAATGCTCCGAATGCGACAAAAAACAAACTCACGATTCGTGCCCATGGCTTGATTTTTTCAGCTGCATACACATAAATGGACATGAACAATGCCTCAACCATGAATGCATAAATCTCGATTTGGAACGGAAGCGCCATCACTCGACCAATCACTTCCATGAATCCAGGCCATAAAAGGGATAGCTGCACACCAGCAATCGTACCTGTGGGGATTCCGACTCCAAGGAGCACCCCTAATGTTTTCGTCCATCGTTTGGCCATGACAACATACTGTAGGTCCTTTGTTTTTTGATACATCAATTCCGCGGCCAACATCATCATCGGCAACCCGACGCCTATCGTCGCAAATATGATATGTACTGCCATATTCGTCCCGAACATTGCACGGGCCATTTGTAAATGATCCATACTTTCTTCCTTTCTAACCTTTGTCTCTTGGTAGTATCTCCGCAGGAAAGGAAAATATTTAATAAAATCCCACAAACTAAGTTTTCATGGGATCCATTAATATAGTTGCTTAGCTGAAAGGTTTTTTGAGGAACTAATGAAATGAATATTCTGGCGAGGTTTCTGTTGATATATATTCAGTATCTTTACGGACCCTTTTTATTGACTAGTGGAATGATTTTTGTTGATGAAGGAACCAATTAATCAATAATCTTCATAAATGGTGAACCTTTTAGAATATGATAGAGTAAATCCCCGATTAGGAATGTTTAATCAGAGAGGAGAGTTTTTTTTTGGCCTTTTCCAACGACCCGCTTTCACCCGATCAGATGCTCGCTGTCATTAAAAATGGACTGGGACCTTCCTTTACTCCAAAAAAGATCATCATCGTTGGAGCCGGCATTTCTGGATTAGTTGCCGCTTCCCTTTTAAAGGAAGCAGGACATGAGGTAACAATATTGGAAGCAAGCGGAAGGCTCGGCGGGCGCATATTGACTATGAGGGCGCCATTTCTAGATGATGCCTATCTTGAGGCTGGTGCCATGCGCATCCCGAATTATCACTATTTAGTCGCTGAATATATTAAAAAATACCAATTACGGACCCTCTCTTTTGCCAATACGACTCCAAATGACCCCATTTATGTAAATGGCATCAAGACGACGGCTGCCATATACCAACAAGATCCGGATATACTGAAATATCCGGTAGCACCACGTGAAAGAGGGAAAACAGCTGAAGAATTGCTTAATTTGGCAATTAAGCCGGTGACTGACTTCATCAATCAAGACCCTGTCAATAATTGGAGCATCGTCATTAGAGACTTCGATAAATACTCCATGAGCTTCTTTTTGCAATACAATCCAGTAGGGATCAGCCTTTCCACGGGGGCGATTGAAAGCATAAAGGTCCTTTTAGGCTTGGAGGGCTTCCCCGAGCTGTCTTTTCCTGCGATCCTTCGCGAGTTAATGCCGCTCTTTAATCCGGATATCAATTTCTATGCAATCGAGGGCGGCAACGATCGGCTCCCCTATGCATTTCTACCGGAATTGAAGGAAAATCTGAATTTTAATTATCAGGTGACAAAAATCATCCAACAAAATAATCAGGTCACCATTGATTCTAAACATACTCAAAGCAACAGGCCTTTAACGGTCACCGGAGATCTTGCCATCGTGACGATCCCACTTCAATTATTGTCCTTTATCGAAATTGAGCCCCGGAATTCCTTTTCGCATAATAAGTGGAAGGCTATCAGGGAACTTCATTACGCTGCATCGACAAAAATCGGTCTTCAATTCAGGCAGCGGTTTTGGGAGCGGGAAGGGATATTCGGCGGTAAATTGTCGACCGACCTTCCCATCAGGTTTGCTTATTACCCTAACAGCATGTTTAATCAAAGTGAATCCGGCCTTCTCTTGGCCAGCTATACGTGGGAAGATGACGCCACGTTATGGGATATTCTTCCTGAACAAGACCGAATCCAAAATGCGTTGAAGAATCTGGAAAAAGTGCATGGAAAACAAGTATACGATCAGTTTTTAACCGGTGCTTCCTATAGCTGGACTTTGAACCAGTATGCATATGGGGCTTTCTCCATGTTTAAGCCTGGTCAGGAAACAGACCTGTTCCCCTACATCCCCACCCCTGAAGGCAGGGTCCACTTCGCAGGGGAGCATACCTCAACGTCCCCAGCCTGGATCGAAGGAGGAATCCAATCGGGGATACGGGTTGCACATGAAGTTACGAACCTGCCAAGAACATATAACCTATGAACTTGGAAGTGCGCATGCCGCAAGCGTCGCTAAGGCTCAAGTAGACGCTCTTTTCCTGCAGCAGCCGCGTACACACGCTCCAATCAAATGGACTTTTATTTTTTGATACAACTCTTTTGCCTTAGGTCTTTTTTGATTTAAAATTTGAGGGGAAGAGGATGCATTCCATGCATGATTCTAATCATCAACTTGAAATGATTGCTATAGAAAGATAGGTGCCTCTCAAAAGCTATGGCAAAAGATGGAAAGGTCCAAAAATGTCCTATTATAATGGGCTCTTAGTAGTCCTATCTCTTGACTTTAGCCGAAAATCAAAAGGAAATTTTAAAAGGGGGTTCGGAATATTTCCATTCCGAACCCCCTTTTGTCTACAATCTGGAACCTTCCCTTCAGGAAGGCTTATTTATGAACAATCACTTAATCCCACCTTTTGAGCCAAAGTCGATGATTTCTAAGTCGATTTGGTAATTGATATCGGCATCACTGAAAATTTTGTCCCAGTTCTCCTTATTTTTCTCCCAATACTCTGGATGCTGATTTTCCACATAACGGAACAACCCCGCTACCCCCGTTTTATATTGATGCTGCAATTTCCAGACAACCTTTTCGACGTCTCGTGTCACCTTCTCCTCCGCATCACGTTCGGCTTCTTTTAAATAGCTTTCTTTGAAGGAATTTTCCTTGCCATACCAATCTTCCGAA
Organism: Peribacillus simplex; assembly: GCF_001542915.1. Classification (GTDB taxonomy): domain Bacteria; phylum Bacillota; class Bacilli; order Bacillales; family DSM-1321; genus Peribacillus; species Peribacillus simplex_B. Next base: position 417,043 of record NZ_LNNH01000012.1, read on the forward strand.
AGTCTTGCTGTGTATGCTACAGAAATATTGATCGTCAAATGATCTCCGTCCAAATCTGTCCTGATTTTCCGGCTTCTCCTCTTGTCCACTTCAACGCTGAAAGGTTTACCATGATGGGCCGTTTCGATTATTCCGCCCTTCACTGATCCACTCAACCAATTCAGTGATTCGATATCCTTATTATTCATGAGCCCGACCAACTTTGAATCGTTGATCACCCCAGCTCCCTGCAAAATTAATTTTCCCCCTTTGATATCAACAGCCTGGATGGCAAAGCTTCCATCTGATTGTAAACTGGAGGAAGCCTGTCCCAATGTTAAAGGGGGGAGGATTTTATTCGTTCGCTTATCATTATCTTTCAATTCATAGATCACATTAGAAGGAATCTCCCCGTCGTCCGCTCTCTCCAATATTTCCCTCGTCGGTCTTTTCGTTAAAAAAACAAAGCAGCTTCTTCTTGTATTGTTGTCACGTATCGACTGATTGATGATGGCTTCCATGCGGATTTCCCTTAACACTTCTTCATTGATGAGCAAAATTCGTTGATGATTTGTCAAGACCGTATTGGTTAGGAGCAAGGAATCCCGTATTGCCTCATGAAGCGTTTTCGCACTGACGGTAACATTTTTATATTTTAATTTAGCTTGATTTTCCTGCAAGCTATAGCCAGGAGGTACGAGAATTTGCTGAGTTAACTTGATTTCGTTTTTGTTCTTACTTAAATCGATTCCCACTCCTACCACAAGGGATAAATCCTCGATGTTTTCACTGTCCCAGCAGCCCGAAAGCAATGGTATAAGCAAGAGTACCCATAACCTTTTCATCGGCTTCTTCGACTCCTTTTCACTTGAACGATCACGAATGTTACAATGGGCAAGCCAATCAATATAACAGGGAAAACATAGCCCAGCATATCGCTCATCTTAAAAATCTGGATTGTATTTTTCGGAATCTCCGCCAGGATGAACATGACGGGAACGAGAACGATCAGGTTCGTTGTATACGAATTGTTGAAGATTTTCGTCATGCCTTCTGCTGCAAAATAAGAGTAAATTGCATGGGTACAAAAAAACTGGAGGATCCAGGTGATCAAAAGAAATAGCTCCAAACGCTCGATGAATATTCCCTTCACCTCAAACGATTGTATAAATGAAATCGTTGGCCAGGTGACGGCTTTCACTTCCGGTACAGTCAAAGCAGCCACAACCAGAACATATGTAATCACATATAAGATTACGGGAATGAAAAAACCGAGTAAAACCCCGCTCCTTACCTTTTTTTGATTTTTCACTAAACCAAACAGGAAGATGAAAAGCTCAATTCCAAAAAAGGACAAGGTACCGGTGCCCATCCCTTTCATCACGGGCAGGAAGCCTTTGCCAAGGACAGGCTGTATGTTTTTTAAATCGACAATCCTAATACTTAGTAAGTAAATGAACAAGACGATGACAATAGTCAACGGCAGAAAGAAGACACACACTTTGGCTATCGCTTTAATTTTCCCTGTCAAGAGATGCACACTTGCTAGAATCAAGGTAAGAATCACGATCTCTTCCGGGGTATCCTCCAACAGATAAAATCGGACCATTTCACTCATGGCAAGCACTTCGAAACTGGCCACACTTACAAAGTACAGTACGACGAGCAAACCGATAACTTTGGAGAGCAACCTTCCGTATGCCTCTTCCATATAGGTATAATAACTTGTAACCTGATGTTTTTTTAACATGGCAACAAGTAAGCAAATGAACAACCCAATTAGCAGTCCGTTAAGGATCAAGACGATCCATCCATCGGACGAGTGAACTTTTTCGGTTATTGTCCTTGGAAGCGTCAGCATCCCAATTCCTAGCATGCTGCATGAAATGATTGCGGCCAATTCTGAACTAATGATTTTGCCATCCAAATGGTTCAAGAGAGTCGCCCCCCTTTTTTTCGTTTCGGTAATCTGATGAAAGCATCCTTCCAAGTCTTTTTCCCAATGAAATCGAGCGGTTGAAAATAAGGTTCTTGAAAGCTTGTCAATTTGGACAAATGGCTGATGACGAGGATAAAGAATAAAGTGGTTCCATATAGACCAAGGACGGCAGAGAAAATCATCGCACCGAATCTTAATGCCCGGAACGCAAGCCCAAAGCTGTATTGCGGGACTGTAAATGAAGTGATTGTCGTGATGGCAACGATGATCACCATGAGTGAGCTCACGATATTCGCTTGCACGGCTGCCTGTCCGATGATGACTCCTCCAACCAATCCAACTGTCTGACCGATCGGGGCTGGGAGACGGATGCCCGCTTCTCGAAGCAGTTCAATCGTCAATTCCATGATGATGGCTTCGACAAACGGGGGGAATGGCACATTCTCCCTTGTTCCTGCGATGGTCATCGCCAGTTCTGTCGGCAGCAATCCCGGGTTGAACGATACCAAGGATATATAAATCCCAGATAGAAAAACGGTAACAAAAAGCGAAAAATACCGAAGGATCCGCAAGAAAGTGCCCGCTACCCATCTTTCATAATAATCATCGGGAGATTGCAGCAGCATCGTGATCGTCGTTGGTGCCATTAGCGCAAACGGGGATCCGTCGATCATGATCACCACTCTCCCCTCTTGCAAGGCAGATAAAACTTTATCTGGGCGCTCCGTATTTTGGATCTGCGGAAATGGGGTAAACGATGTATCTTCGATTAATTCCTCCAGCATCCCTGTATCCTGAAGGTCCGTTTCCTTCACGCCATCTATCCGTTTATTCACTTCTTTTATTAATCTATCGCTTGCTTTTCCCTCATAATATATCAGCGCCAATTCACGTTTTTCCAACGTCCCTACCTTTTGTTGCTTGATAATGAGATTGGGATGGCTTGAATATTGCCTGATCAACCCGATATTTTCCTTTAGGCTTTCGATAAAGCCCATCTTCGGGCCCCGTACAACCCTCTCTGTTGAAGGTTCCGTGAAATTGCGTGTTTTTTCTCTTTCGAGGTTCAAGACATAGCCCTTTGCTATTCCATCTATAAATAAGAGCGTTTTCCCGTCAAAAATATGCTCCTTGGCTTTTTCATAGGTTTCAATTTCATCGTCCTTTACCGAACAAATCTTGGAAATGACCAATTGCTCGACTGAAACGGAATGGCTCTTTTCAATCTGGGCAGATGATAAACCAAGGACGATTTCATTGAAGGCTGGATAATCCATCGTCCCATTGACAAATACGAATATTCCGGAGCGATCATAACCGGGAATGTACAATTCTTTAAAAACCACATCATCCTGCATATCCAATATGGATTTCAATTTTTCCTGGGTTTGATCCAATTTTATATGCAAGGATTTACTTTCCATTGTGAACTCCTTTGTAAAGTGAGTATATTTTTTTTAGTTTCCTCTTTTTTCAATTTTTTATTCGACTGGAGAATCACTTTCGGGAGGGGCGGGATAGATGCTTCCTATTCCTTGCCAGACCGTTTTCTCTTTCGTGAAAATGATTGAACGACAATCTAAAATGGTTAATCTGTCATTTAATTGCAAATGCTAACCATCATAAGCTTGAGTTAAGAGGTGAGAACATTGTTTAACCGCAGGAAATCCAGACAAAGCAGCTCACAACAAAAGGATAACGATGACGGCATCAATAAAAATTCCGAAATACGCGAACTATTTATTTCCTTTTCTACATCCTATGATTTTATAAACCATCAAGGCTCATATAATGACGTAGGTTATTGGGTATCGTATTATCGTTCATTAATTGATGCACAGGAGCTTCACAAAAGTGTACTGTCAGTGATACCAACCTTGGAACAAATCAGTTTGGAGAAATTGAGAGATAGTATTCCAATCGAGGACACGCTCATCACCAGTACGAAGATTGTGGTGGAAGAGCGAATCATGAGAGGGCATATCGCGATTAGGCTAGATGCAAACCTTGATGAGTGTTTGTTAATAAATGTGGTTGCCCAACATGGGCGGCAGGTTGATAAACCGGAACTTGAATTTGGGATCATAAGTCCCCAGGAAGCTTTTGTCGAGGATATCGATATCAATCTGAATCTTGTAAGGAAAAGGCTTCCCGTACCAAGCTTGCAGGTGACTGAATTGACCGTGGGCAGCTTATCTAAAACAAAAGTGGCTGTCTTGTCCATTGATGGCATCGTTGACAATGAAAATGTCGAAACCGTCATCCAGCGCATCAATGAAATAGATTTTGATGAAATCTTGGATGGCTCCCATCTGGCGCAAATGCTTTATGATGATACAAGTACATTATTCCCCCTTTTTCTATACACGGAAAGGCCCGACCGCATCGCCAGTGCTTTGGCTGAAGGAAAAGTGGCGATGATCGTTGATCGGTCATCTTCCGCCTTGATTGCCCCAACCATTTTGTTGGAGTACTTCATTACGATGGAAGATTATAACATGCCATGGGTGCCAGCATCGGCATTTCGTTTATTAAGGATTTTCGCGGTCATTTTTTCGATATTCGCAACGCCGCTATATGTAGCTGTCCTGACTTACCATTATGAACTGATTCCTAAAGATCTTTTGGAAACGATCGTCACTTCAAGAAACTTGATCCCCTTCCAGCCTTTGATTGAAGCGTTATTCTTGGAGATCTCGATTGAGTTACTGCGGGAGGCCGCTGCCAGGCTTCCGACAAAGGTTGGTCAGACATTGGGTATCGTCGGCGGTATCGTAATCGGACAGGCTGCTGTTGTAGCGGGGCTGACGAGTAATATCTTGTTGATCATCGTTGCCTTGTCCGCTCTGGCATCGTTTGTCACCCCCATTTATAAAATGGGCAATGCCATCCGGTTACTGCGGTTTCCCTTTTTGATCGGGGCCCAGATCTGGGGGCTGCTCGGAATTACCATTTCGGCCGTGTTCTTAATGACACATCTTATTAAGCTGACATCGATGGGGCACCCGTACCTTGAGCCTATCTATCCGTTCCACTTAAAGGATTGGAAAGATAGCTTCGTGCGGCTCCCCTTTAATCTTTTTAAATCGCGACCCATCAATTTACGAACGGAAAATACAGCGAGGCAATCAAAGCCGAAACAGAAAATCATCAAAAAAAATGATTTTAATGAATGATCGTAATGAGGAACCTATATGAACCCAGCTGGTGTTAACGAAAAGGACAAGGTGCAGCCTTTTTATGTGTTTTTTTTAGTGCATGCCATGCAAACCGGAATTGGTGTGCTCAGCTTCCAACGAGTTTTAGCAAAATCCACTGGTACGGATGGCTGGATATCGATAATACTGGCGGGATTGATTGTCCATTTGCTGATATGGGTGATTTATAAGATTTTCAGCATTGTGCCAGGAGATATCCTGACTGTCAATTATCAGGCATTCGGGAAATGGATGGGAAACTTCTTCAGCCTGCTTTTCATCCTTTATTTTTTGCTTCTCAGCTTGACGGTCATGATCAGCTATATTCAGGTCATACATGTATGGATGTTTGAAGAGGTTCCTGCCTGGTCTTTTTCGCTGGTCTTCCTGGTCTTGATTTACTATATCAATACTGGAGGCTTCCGAACGATTACGGGCATAGCCTTTTTAAGCGCCACCATGACCTTTGGGCTTTTATTCTTTCTCTTCTATGCCATGAAATACTCTGAATTCACCAATTTACTGCCCATTTTCGATCACTCGATTTTGGATATATGGAAAGGAACGAGAAATGTTTCCTTAACCATGATTGGATTTGAACTGATCCTGATGTTCTACCCTTTCATCAGGGACGCAAAGTCTTCTCAAAAATACGCTCATGGAGGCGCTTTGTCGACCACATTGACCACCCTGTTCATTTATCTGGTTTCGCTCGTTTTTTATTCGCAGAAGCAGTTAGTCATGACCATATGGCCGACCCTCTCCATGACAAGCATCGTTGAATTGTCCTTTATTCAACGTTTTGAATATATAGATGTTTCTTGGTGGGCCATCGTCATCATACCTAATATGACCATCTCCTTATGGGCTGCCAGCAGGGGGTTCAAGCGATTATTCAATGTCCAGCAAAAATATCCATTATGGGGGATGTCGCTTATTATCCTGATGATCAACATTTTCTTTTTTGATATCGATTCGCTTAATATATTGGCGCGGATCATCAATCCCTACGGCGTGATTTTCCTTGTTTCCTACCTGCCTCTTCTTTTGGTCATCATCTATATTAAGAAAAAGAGGAATCGTATATGAGAAAATTACTTCCTGTCATTTTGGCTTTTGTGATTCTATGCAGCTGCGCCCAGCCACGAGTGGTTGACGAGGTGAATATGGCCCAGGCCATCGGGTACGATATGATCAAGGATGATAAGGTTGAAGGAATGTTCGTCATCCCTATCTTTCAACAAGATAAAATGGGTAAATACCAAATCTTATCCGGGACTTCATCAACGACAAGTGATGTGCAGGCTGCCGTTTCAAAAAAAGCAGATAAAACGGTGCTACTCGGACAGACTCGCATCGTTTTATTCAGTGAAAAAATCGTTCATAAAATCGGGATGACAGAACTGACGGATTATCTTTACCGTGAGCCCCAGCTCGGTAACAGGGTTCTTCTCGTCATCGTCGAAGGTAAGGTCAAGGATGTCATCCATACAAAACCATCGAATTCAAATGTGAATATCGGAATTTTTTTATCGAACCTTATCAATCAGCAAAATGAAACAGGTAACGGACCGGACACCAACCTCCACCTTTTCTTGGGGAATTCCTTGGAAAATGGCGGTGATGCCTATCTCCCTATCATAAAAAAACGTGGAAATGACTTGTCTGTTTCCGGTGTCGCCCTGTTTCATGAAAATAAAATTGTCAGCAAAGTGCATTCAAGAGATATGTTCGTCTTCAAAACTTTAGTCCAATCCCATCGAAGGGGAATATACAAATTCAAATTAGATGATAAGAATAAGAGCGATATTGTAGTGGAAAGTATCAGAAGCGGCACGAGTTATCATATATCAGACTCAGAGAGCCATCCATCGATGACGATAAAGCTAAAAATAAAAGGGCAAATTAAAGAGTCGATGAGAAGTGACAATCTTACCAATCGAAAAATGATCAAAAAAATCGAACAGGATATGGAAGCTGACTTAACGAAGCAGGCCACCAGGCTTATTAAAGATTTTCAGAAACGCAACATCGACCCGATTGGCTTAAAGGAAAAATTCCACGCCAAAAATAAAAAAATGACGTATGAGCGATGGAAAAGCATTTATCCGAATATGGACATTCGTATAGAATCGAAAGCTGACATCCTCCAAACCGGGGTTTCGGAATGAAGACAAGCGCAAAAAACGAGACAGGAAGCCATTCCCGTCTCGTTTTTGTTGTAAGGATCAATCATGAAAATTCGTACCATCCGTCACTTCTTTAACGATTCCGGCCCGGATGACAAAGTCACCGAAATGCTCTCCTTCCGTCCGTTCTTTTGCAAATCGTGAAAGCAGGACCTGCAGCTCGTTCAAAATCTCTGCTTCCCCGATATTTTCACGGTACATCTTGCTTAGCCGGCTCCCATCGAATGCGGCACCGAGATACATATTGTACTTGCCAGGCGCTTTTCCGATAAAACCGATTTCTCCAAGTGCATGACGGGCACAGCCATTCGGGCAGCCGGTCATTCGTATCGTGATTTCTTCTTCCCTCAATCCGTTTTCATCAACGATGGACTCCACTTTATCAAGCAAAACCGGCAAATAACGCTCCGCTTCCGCCATTGCCAGTCCGCATGTCGGAAGTGATACACAAGCTATCGCGCTTCGGCGGAGGGCTGAATGGTTTGCCCCATCCGTCAATCCATATTCGGCAAGCAAACCATTGATTTTTTTCTTTTCCTGACTTGATACATTGGCAATGATCAGGTTTTGGTTGGAAGTCAGCCGAAAGTCACCTGTATGAATTTTCGCGATCTCACGTAAACCTGTCATCAGTTTGTACTCATTCCGATCCGCGATGCGGCCACCTTCGACAAACAAGGTAAAATGCCACTTCCCTCGTAAACCTTTCACCCAGCCGTAACGATCACCATTATTATCAAAATGATAAGACCCCGCCTCGTCCAACTGCCAACCCAGGCGATTTTCCAGTTCATTCTTTACCGTCTCGAGCCCAAGGCGGTCAACGGTATATTTGAAACGGGCATTTTTCCTTACGGAACGGTTTCCGTAATCACGCTGAATCGTAATGACTTTTTCCGCCACTTCAAGGATCTGGTCAGGTTTACAAAAGCCAATTACTTTAGCTAGCTGGGGATATGTCGATTTATCACCGTGGGTCATTCCCATACCGCCCCCGATCGCCACATTGAATCCAACGAGTTTTCCGTTTTCAACAATTGCTATGAAGCCCAGATCCTGGGAGTATACATCTATATCATTCGATGGAGGAACAGCAATGCCTATTTTAAACTTCCTTGGCAAATAAAGCGGTCCGTACATCGGTTCGATATCTTCCAATTCAGGGGTGCCTACAACTTTTTCTTCATCCAGCCATATTTCATGGTACGCCCTTGTCCGTGGCAATAAATAATCACTCAATTGTTTCGACCATTCATATACTTCGGAATGGATTTCAGATTGGAAGGGGATCGAATTGCACATGACGTTCCGATTGACATCACCGCATGCAGCGATGGTGTCGAGCATGGACGCATGAATCTCCTGAATCGTTTTTTTCATATTCCATTTCAATATGCCATGCATCTGAAAGGTCTGTCTTGTCGTCAATTTCAAGGTACCGTTTCCATATTTGTGGGCAAGATCATCCATGACCAGCCATTGTGAAGGCAACGCGACCCCGCCCGGCATGCGCACACGCAACATGAACTGATAGGCTGGCTCAAGCTTTTGCTTTTGGCGTTCATTCCGCAGATCGCGGTCATCCTGCAAATAGCTGCCATGATGTTTCATCAGGCGATTATCATCATCCGGAATGCCGGCGCTAATGCGATCTTGCATCACCTCTTCGAGTGTACCGCGCAAATAGTTGCTTCTTTCTTTTATTTGCTCAACATCACTCGGCAGTCCTTCAGGTGCTTTCAATAGTCGGTTCACCATGTTGTTATCTCCTTTTCATCAATAGTTTCAGTACACATCACGTTGATAGCGTTTATTCTGTTGCATATCATCCAGGTAGGCCTGCGCATCGGCATGACTCATCCGACCTTCTTTTTCAATGATTCCAATCAACGTATGGTGGACGTCATGTGCCATGTTTTTCTCATCGCCGCAAATGTATATCGCCGCACCCTCCTGCAGCCAACGAAATAATTCATCGCTATGCTCGAGCATCCGGTTTTGTACATACACTTTTTCATCCGTATCCCGCGAAAAGGCCACATCCATCTTTGTCAATGCTCCAGTTTCCAACCACTTTTGCCATTCCGTCTGATAAAGGAAATCCGTCACGAAATGCTGATCACCGAAAAAGAGCCATGTTTTCCCGCTTGCTTCCGTTTCTTCGCGCTCCTGAATGAACGATCTGAAGGGCGCAACGCCCGTACCCGGTCCAATCATGATTATTGGTGTATTCCCATCAACGGGCTGCTTGAAGTTTTGATTATGCTGAATGTATACGGGCAGCTTATCTCCTGGCTGTAATCGCTCGGCACATAAAATGGAGCAAACGCCCTTTCTTTCCCGCCCATGACTTTCATAGCGGACAGCTCCGATTGTCAAATGCACTTCATCCGGATAAGCGGACAAGCTATTTGCAATGGAATAAAGGCGGGCTGGCATTTTTCTGAGAATGGAAACGAATTCTTGTGCCGACCCGCCCCATGAGCCAAAATCACGGATAACATCAAGCAAATCCCTGCCTTTGCGATATTCCTTTAGTTTTGCTTCATTTTCAGGTGATACAAGCGCCTTTAACTCCTCACTACCTGAAATCGCAGCCGCCTGCTCAAGCAGTGACTTAGTTAAAACGGTTATGTCAAAGTTGGAGATGAGCGCTTCCCTGAACGGCTGGAGGTCTCCCTGCTTGTTGACCTTCACCATTTCTTCTGGATCCCAATCGAGTTCATGAAGGAGCATATCCACTAAAGCTGAATCATTCTGCGGATAAATACCAAGGCTGTCGCCAGGTTGAAATGTAATTCCAGAGCCTTCAAGCGACAACTCGACATGACGCGTCTCCTTATTGGAGCCTCGGCCGTTCAAGTTGATATTTTCCAGCACTTCCGCCTTGAACGGATTCGTCCTCGAATATGTAGTTTCAGCCGTTTGTGCCAACGGTTCAATAACGGGTGAAACAGTATTGCCTTGCACCTTGCTTAAACTGGAAATGACGCCTTCGAGCCATTCGGCAGCCGGCTCATCATAATCAAGATCGCAGTCCATCCGCGGAAAAATCCTCGTGCCGCCAAGCTCTTCCAATCGCTTATCGAATTGTTTTCCCGTTTCACAAAAAAATTCATACGAGCTGTCACCAAGCGCCAATACAGAGAAGCGGAGATCATCAAGCCTTGATGCCCGTCTGCCATGAAGAAACTCGTGGAAGGATATCGTGTTATCTGGCGGATCACCCTCACCATGTGTGCTAACGATTATTAGAAGATTCTCGACTTTTTTTAAATTATTCACCTTATAATCGCTCATGGATGATACCGTTACTTGAAAGTCTTTACCCTTGAGCGTTCTTGCGGCATTCTCGGCCACCCCTTGTGCATTGCCGGTCTGTGAACCATATAGGATGGTAACTTCTTTTGATATTTTCTGGGCATCGGTTTGAGCTGCCGTCACCGGTTCAGCGACTGTATCTGGAATGGAAACTGACAGAGACGCAGCCAAATAACCGCTCAGCCAAACTTTTTGGTTTACTGTCAAGCCAGGCAGGAGATTGTTAAGAAGCTCTGCCTGTTCCTGATTAAAAGGACTGTTACTTACCTGAAGTTGCACGATTTCCACCTCACAAAGGAATATAAACTTATTTTAGTAGATTCTTATTTTCATTCACTCCATGAAATGAATTAACTCTTTTACTCCTATCGATCAAGTCGGTTTTAAATGCAAAAAAATTTAGAAAGTTCAGTTCATACATGGAGGGAACTGGAATCGATAGGTTGCTGCCAAATGAACAATTGACGTAAATAAGGAAAATAGCCTGCTTTACCTATACTATTGTTAAAATAAGTTCTTCATAATACTTTACCTGAGTGCTCATCATTAGTAAAATATATATAATTTATTGCTACTATTAAGAATATTAATAATAGAGGGAGTATTCCGATGTATTATGATGCTTTAAAAACTTTTGTGACGCTTGTGGAAGTCAAGAATTTTACAAAAACTGCAGAAATTCTCCTTATGTCACAACCAAGTGTTAGTTTGCACGTAAAGAAATTGGAAGAAGAGTTCCAAACGAAATTATTTCTTCGTTCACCTAAATTTTTAAAAGTCACCTTAACGGGCGAAATTCTCTACGAACGTGCTAAACAAATGATTACCATCTATGAACAGACCATCCAAGACATTCAGGAACATGATAGGTCGATCAAAGGAGAGTTAAAAATTGGCGCAAGTTTTACGATTGGAGAATACATACTGCCATCACTGCTCATTGACCTTCAGAAGGATTATCCTGAACTTGAGCTTCAAGTTGTCATTGGAAACACGGAAGAAATCGTTAAGGCCGTTCGGTTATATAAAGTCGATATTGGTTTGATCGAAGGTCAAACCAATGAAAAAGAGCTCTCCGTACACCCGTTTATGCAAGATGAGTTATTCGTCGTTTCATCGAACGACCATGAGCTCGCATGCAAAACTGAGGTGGAAATTGCCGACCTGCATGACCAAGCATGGGTAACAAGGGAAGTCGGATCCGGCACGCGGGAATACCTTAACCATGTGATACGTTCAAATGGCCTGAAAATTAAATCGATGCTTACCATCAGCAGCAATCAAGGAATCAAGGAAACATTAATCAAACATGGAGGAGGTCTTGCCCTCCTCTCCCGAAGTGTCATAGAGCGCGATGTCCAAACCAAAATCCTTTCCACTATACCCTTGAAGAATGAATCCTTTAATAGGACGCTTTCCTATGTTTATTCTCCCATCATGGAAGATAAAAAGAATGTGAAGACCTTTATTAGGGAATTAAACCGAAAATGGCCTTTGAAAACGAGATCGGTTGATTAATAGCATCATTCCTTCATTCTCCCTAACTCTATAAAAGGCCATGGCAGGAGCATTTCTTCCATGGCCTTTTATAGGATGCTTACCTAAACGGTGAATCGTGAATGACACCTTTCGCCTTACGTTTGGCTATTCTTCATTATGTATGTGCAAACCGCCCCGGTCCTGAACGGTTTTATGAATACAGGATTCCCTTCACCCTTCATACCGTTCCAGTAATTCAATGAACATTTGTATGTGGATGTTATATTTTGCATATCGGCCTTTTCCATTTAAAAAATTTCCTGTCTATATGACCGGATACCCCATTTCCACAAGCATCGCCCGTTTCTCATCCATGGCGTCCGCGGAAAAACCAATATGGTGGACTGCCTCTCCTAATGTGTCAAGATGTTCCCTCCATGTACTGGACGATTCGTCGGACCCGATCCATTCAAACTGGATTAAGGGCGTAACGATGAACGTATATCTTGCTTTCCCTTCAGTTGGTTGGCCTTTTTTAACTCACATTCGATATGTCGGCTGGTCCCGAATCGATGATGTCCTATTTTCCGATTCCCAACAACTTGCGGTCTGCTTCTGAAGCCGCATCCGAATCTCTTACAACAAACTTTCTACCTTATTTGTCCCTTATGGCGGCTGAATAGTTACCTCTTCATCGTTTTTCCAAGAAGTTTTCCGAGGCTCGGCACTCTCGAGCATTTCTACCAGCGTTTTGAGATCAGCTTGTGTATTTACATATACATCGTCGGTCACTTAAGTTGAATTCATCCGTTTGCCAAGCTGGATTTCCACCTTCATCCATGACGGGAACTCTCTTTTGAATAAAATCCACTTCTAAAGCGATATGCTGAATTCCTCCCCTGCTTCATCGAGAAACTCCCGGATCGTTCCTGGATTTTCATCCGGTTCAATCAGCACAAATTGGACGGTTGGTAAATGCCCATTTAGATCTTGACTCCGTTGGCACACCCTTATAAATCACTTTTGAAACCGTACTGTCACCTGTCAAAAATGGTTCTGCCTTTTTTGTGCCACGCGGTTTGGAAAATGATAGATTGCAAGCCACGATATCTTTCACAACCAATCTTTCCCAATAGTGCTTCAGCCATTTGATTCCCCTTCTCTTAAACGTTATTCGATCATGAACTCAGCCTAGTCCACGAACTGACAATCCACCATCGCTGGAAATGACCTCACCAGTAATTGCACGCGCTTCGTCCGATGCCAGGAGGACATAAGCTGCTACATGATCTTCGGGCATCTGGGCCAGCTGAAGCGGGTTTCTTTTTTTAATGCTGCTGGCTTTCGTATCATTGTCAACGATTTTCACGAATGGACGCAGTGGCGGAATGACCGACAATGCCGTCAGTGTGCCACCAGGAGCCACTGCATTTACCCGGATATTCGGAGCGAGTTCGAATGCAAGCTGGCGCATCAAGCCGATTTGGGCGTGCTTGCTTGCTGTGTACCAAACACCGCCGCCATCAGGATAGAAGCTTGCACCAGAAACGGTGAAAATGATGTTGCCGTTCGTTTTTTGAAGTTCCGCAAGTGCAGCCTTTGCTCCGAAGAAAGAGCCTTTGACATTAATATCAAGCAAAAAATCATAAGCTTCGGCCAGGGCATCCGGAGTGACATCGGCAAATTTCGCAAACCCATCGAAGACACCTGCATTCGCAATGAAAACATCAAGCTTGCCAAATTGCTCGACGGTGGCTTGCACCGCTTTTTCATTGTCTTCATATTTACTTACATCTCCTTGGTTGATGAGAATGTCTTCCCCAAACTCCTCTTTCATTTTCTTCAGCGTTTCCACGGAGCGTCCAATGATGCTGACCTTTGCCCCTTCTTGTATGAATCGTCGCGTGACAGCTTCGCCTATGCCCGAATTGCCCCCGGTAACGAGCGCCACTTTGTCCTTTAACGCCATTGCCATTATGAATCCCCCTTCAATCAGTTATATGAAAATTGCAAGATTCCTAGTATTTATCGTTGTTTGGTCAACAATGAAAATCCGCTTGGAAAGCTTCCAGTTACCTTCTTCGAAGATGAATTCATCATTGCGTTCCCCAGAAATCAAATCATGTTTAATATCGGTGCTGCGGCTGCGATAGATGAGCAGATAGCTTTTCACGACAGCTTTTTCACCTTCTACATAGTCTTTTACGCGTACATTGGAGACAAATCGCCGTGTTCTCGATGGCGGTATCTCAGCCCAGGCATAATCCGTTTTCAAGCGATCCACACGCAGCTTCAGCAGCTCGATGTCATCATTGAATGTGAACATGTCAGTGGAATAATCCGGACGTTCCACTCCTTCCTTGTTGATACGTACAGGCATTTGATAGCGAAGGCTGCGGTGCATAAGATCGAACCAATGATCAAATTCTATATCATCCAGCAATTGTGCTTCATCATATAACCATTGCTCAAATTGGCACTTAACCAGCATTTCTTCCATGTTCATTTCCCTTCCTCCTCCCTCTTATCATTTCGTCATCAATTCCAGCCAGTATTTGTAGAAATTCCGCTGGCTCGCTTCCGTGAATTTATCATCATAAGCAACCCCGGGTCCTACGAATTCAACAGGTTCCCGGTGAAGGCCCATTGTATAGTTATAAGTAAGATTCTTAAGGAAAGGCATCGGGCCTTGAGCGGCTTCCGTGATATCCGTAAACACCTCCGTATCATCTTGTTCAAAAATACCGGAGGGGCTGAACGTCAGGATAAAAGAATCCCTTGAACGGTCCTTCCAATCTTGTGAGGCGTTTTTTTCAACGAGCATCCAAGCGATCACTTCCATCTTATTGTGACCGATCGGCCGCCACATTCGGACAGAGGTGTTTGAGATGAACTGGTCTTTGATTTTTGTATGGGAAATTAAAAAAGACAGGTTCGGGAAAACGTTTCCAATCATGTTCTTCAAGTTCGATAATACTCCGTATTGTTCTACAGACAAATTGCTTTTAAATTCTGCCTTCAATTCTTCAGGGAATGCAAAGTCCGGATTGGGCGTTCCCAAGTTAAGGCCATGTCCATTTTCGGTATGGATTTGGAAACCGCGCTTCGAATAAGTTGCACTCGGCACCATCCCCAGTTTTGCTATCGAACCGTGTGTAACCATCGTGTGATAGGAATCACCAACGAAATTATCGGACCCCACCTTCCAATTGGAACTCACGACAAATCGTTGAGGGACTCCGATCACTTCCATTTCTGCCCGGCCGACAAGGATATCCAAATACCATCTGATATCTCCGAGAAAATCTTCAAGCGGCTCTGCATCCTCATTCCAGGTCCCGAACAAAAGGCCCTTGTAAGATTCAAGTTTGACTTTGTGCAAACCCATCGTTGTGCGGTCAAGCGTCCCGCCGTAAATGTCCTTTTGCAGCGGAACCCCCACAAGCTCACCTGTGTTCTTGAAATTAAATCCATGATAAGGACATGTAAACATCGACTTGTTCCCTTTATCAGCCCGGCAAAGCTTCATTCCACGGTGCGTGCACATATTATAAAATGCCCGTATTTCCCCTTCACCATCACGAGTGATGATCAGTGAGTAACCAGCAAGTTCACGGGTCATGAAGTCTCCTTTGTTGGGAACTTCAGATTCATGGCCGACAAAAACCCAGGTTTTCAAAAACACTTTTTCGTGTTCGATTTCATACACCTTTGGATCGCCAAGGAGATAGGCAGGTATAACTCCTTCCTCTGGTTTGACCGTATCGTATAAATGGTTTACCACTTGCCGCTTGGACATTTCTTCCAATGGTTTATCCGTTTTAATCATACTTTTTCTCTCCTTTCGATAGGCTTTCAGTCCATTTTTCATTATCCGATTTGAACGCATTTTTCGTTGTTTTGCAGCGTCGCCAAAACACTTAGTGCCGCAAGATAACTGGTTTTCGGATTATTGGGCAACGGTTCGTTTTCCACTTCAAGCTTCAGTTTCCCGAACGAGCCAGTCGCTTCGATCAAATGAATGTTTTTCACCACATTGGGATCGGCAATGATTTTCACTTTCGTACGCTCTGATCCAAGTCCGGCCAAAGACAAAACGATCGCAACATTGATATTTCTCGGAAACTGCTTGATGGCCTCTGCAGCAGAACCAACAAATAACACTTTTTCGTTTGCCAATGATGAACATGCCGGCAATGCGCTTGGCGGTTTTCTCGTGGTGATGGAGACGGTTTCAAGTCCATTCATGGCATTTGCCGATTTAAGGATATCAAGACCTCCGATCGCACCTGACGGAAGGAAAAGCTGAACGTTATTCATTTGGCAAAGCTTGTTCGCGTTTTCGGCAAAATCAGGATCAGCCATCGCCCCGATACTGCTTAGCAAAAGGTCCTTGCCGCTTTTCAGCACATTCAATCCGTAATCCTTCGCAGCTTCAACCGTCGCTGCTTCAATGATTAAATCGACATCCGATTTCAGGATTGCATCGACATCCCCATACGCCTTTGCCTTGAATTCATCAGATAGTGGGGCAGCGATTTCTTCACGGCGTGCATAGATCGCAACGATTTTGCTGCCGGGAAGAAGTCCGTCTTCATTTATTGCTTGAAGCAGAAATTTCCCGATATTTCCGCATCCGATTAAACCCAATCTCATGTCATTTCATCCTTCCTCAATCAGCAAACCCGTAAGAGTCTGCAAAGAATTCAAGTCCGCAATGTTTTGTTTCCCGGGAGACACCGCTTTCTTTTAAGCCAGGGAAATCAAGGGCCAAATCACTGAACACCGTATGATTGTTATGAAAGACCGCTCCAGCTTCCAGGCGATCTGCCAATTTAATGGCTACTTCCACGTTCTCTGTCCAAACGGATGCACGCAGGCCAAACTCACTGTCATTCGCAAGCCTTATGGCTTCTTCCTCTTCATTGAAGGGGATGATGGGGATGATCGGTCCGAATTGCTCGACCCGTACCAATTCGCTCTGCTGATTGACGCCTGTTACAAGGGACGGGAGCATATAGTAGCCAGCATCCCACGTTTCCGGATTGAGTTGAATGCCAGTCGTGATGATGTTTCCGCCTGCATTGGCCGTACGCTCGATCAAGCCTTGCACGAAATCGAATTGTGCCTTATTATTCAACGGTCCCATGGTTACGTCAGGCTGAATGCCATCACCGACCACCACCCTGCTAAACTCTTTGGTTAGCTTTCCAACAACCTCATCATGTCGTGATGAATGGACATACACTCGCTTAACCGCAGAACATACTTGGCCGGAAGCCCGTAAAATCCCCATTCTCAAACGTTGGATCGCCGCTTCATCCAAATTGGCATCTTCCATGATTAACGCCGGATCATTCCCTCCGAGTTCCATATATACGTTCTGCAGCTTCGGCGCCGATTTCTTCATGATTTCCTTTCCGGTTTCTGTACTCCCGACGAATGCCACTGTCCGGACACGGGAATCGGAACAAACCAAATCCCCAATCACTTTTCCTGAACCTGTCACTATATTGATGACTCCCGGGGGAAAATGTTCAGCCACGACTTTTAAGCAGGTCATGATCGTCAGCGGGCAATTCGTGGCAGGTTTCACGATAACGGCATTGCCTGCCAAAACAGCAGGTATCACCCGTTTGAAGGTTAATATCATCGGGGAATTCCATGGCGTGATAATGGCCGTGACCCCTCTCGCCCTTCTTCTGATTTGGACTTTTTGTTTACCTGCAACCTCTTCTGGTTTCCACCAATTCAGCAGCTCTGCTGCACAGCCCCTCATGACTTCCACACACCGTACCAAGTCTTTTTTAGCTTCAACAAGTGTTTTGCCATTTTCCCGTACAAACATTGTAACATTTTCCTCGATAATTTTTTCCAATTCAACCGCAGCAGCATTCATCCGGTCAGCCCGGTCGCTCACATCCGAGCGTGACCATGTATCAAAGGCCTTTTCTGCCACTTCAATTGCTTCATTCACGGTGTCCCCAGAACATATTGCCACTTGCCCTACAACTTCAGAAGTGTTTGCAGGATTGATTACCCCCACTTTTTCCCCTTGTTCTATCCATGCTCCATCAATTAGGCATTTACCTGAAACAAATGGGTATGTCGAAATCATTCTAAGGTCCCCCATCATAATTTTTTTGGTTTAAAGGCTTCGGCAGCACCAGGAGGACCGCCAAAAGGCTTGGCCATTGGCCCCACGGCTTCCATATCAACGACGATCATAGAGGGCTTGCGTCTTTCTTTCGCTTTTTTCAATTCGGATACGAATTCATCTCCTGAGCCGATTCGAACCGCAGCAAAATGCATCGCTTCAGCCAGTTGCACAAAATCAGGGCTCAATAAATCCACAGCTACCTGTCTTCCATACGCAGCAGATTGAATATTGCGAAGTACCCCATAACCAGAGTCATCAAACAATACGATGATGATTGGCAAATTTTCTTCCGCTGCCGTAACCATTTCCCCGATATTGACCATGAACCCCCCATCTCCTGCCATGAGAACGACGGTTTTATCTTGACAGCCCATTTGTGCCCCGATCGCCGTTGGAAGCCCTTGACCGATTCCGCCCCCTGATGCATGAATGGATGTCCTCGGTTCATGGATTTCAAACAGCCGGCTGCCCCATACGTTTGCCTGAACCGTTACATCACGGACCAAAATGGTGTCTTGAGGCAATATTTCCCTCATCCCGACGACAAATTGTTCATAAGGGCCAAGGGTGAGACGGAGTTGAGCGCGCACTTCATCACGAAGAGTAAGGACTTCTTGTAAATAAGAAGGAGCCGGGTGCACTGATTTTTCCTCAAGCTTATGAATGATCGCTGCCAGCATATCTTTTGCATCACCAACCAAACCTAGCGTGGCTTTATAGTTTCGGTTGATTGCCTGCCAATCTGCATCAATCGCTATATGAGCTTTGGGGACCGGCACCTTCCAGTTGGAGGTTTCATTTCCCCTGAATCTTACGCCTACGCTAATCAATAGATCGGCATTCCTCAAAAACTCTTTCGTTTGTTCATAGGCAGCAAAATGCCCTATGCACTGTTCATGGTTTTCAGGGATCGAACCTTTTCCTGATTGACTGGTTATGACTGCTGCGCCCAAAAGCTCGGCTAATTTTTGCAGCTCTTGCGAAGCGTTGGCGCTTATGACCCCGCCTCCGGACCATATCACCGGCCGCCGTGCTTTTGCGATTTGTTCCATAACCCGTTCAGGAATAATGGCTGCCGTTTTCGTTTCAAACTCTGGAGCCTGAAGCTTATCGGCTGAAAGATCATCGATGATGGCCGATTGGTAATCGATGGGGATTTCCAATGTAACCGGTCCGGCTGGAGCCGTCAATGCTTCGGTTATTGCCTGCCTTACGACTGCTCCAGCTTGGGAGGGGTTCCTAAGCCTTACTGCATTTTTGCAGGCACCGTCCATCATGGCCAGCTGGTCCTTGCACTCATGTATGTATCCTTTGCCTGTTCCAAGGTAAGCGGAAGCGACCTCCCCCGTAAGGTGAAGAAGCGGTACCCCCGCAGCCCATGCCTCCACCAATGAACCCGCGGCATTACCAGCTCCTGTACCTGTACTGGTAATCACAACGCCCAATTTCCCCGTTGCACGAGCATATCCATCGGCCATGTTGACCGCTCCGCTCTCTCCGCGTGAACAAACGAGTTTAATCGTTCCATCTCTAAGAATCGCATCATAAATCGGCATATTGTGAATGCTGACGATACCAAAGGCTACCTCAACACCTGCATGAACCAGCTCCTTCACGATGGAATCGGAAGTCGTAAACTCCAGTTCTTCTATTATATTCATCGCGTAATCCTACCTTTTCAGTAATATTTAAAGTGCCTTTCCAATCGCTCCTGCCGTTTCAATCGTTGAACCCGCCACATAACTTGCTTTTTCCGAAGCAAGGAAAACGATGACACTGGCGACTTCCTCCGCTTCACCTACACGCCCGAGCGGGATATTCCTCTTGTTCGCAAGATCTTTGTAATACTCGTCCGCATCCATATGCGGTGCATTTTTCATTCTTCTCCGCTCCCACTGATCGGTCCGAATCAATCCGAGACTTACAGAATTCACCAATATATTGTCAAAGGCCAGTTCCTGGGACAGCGTTTTGCTTAAATTCAAGAGACCAGCCCTTGCCGCTGCAGTCGCCACCATGTGACGCTCCGGTTCTTTAGCTAGCGTTGCATTAATATTGATGATCCGTCCTCCGCCTCTTTTGACAAGGTGCGGGTGCGAAGCGCGAACGGCATATATGATTGCAAAAAACTTTAATTGAATCTGTTCATCCCACTGTTCATCCGTTATGTCAAAAAAATGACCCATCACGCTTTGCCCGGCGGCATTCACCAATATATCGATCCCGCCGAACCTTTTTGCCGTTCCATCAATGAAGGAATCCACTTCCGTTCTTGAGGTGACATTACAAATTGATGCAAAAATATCTTCTTCATCAGCTAGTGAGAGCAAATGACGTTGAGCATTATCCATACGCTCCTTGCTTCTGCCGCATATAGCCACCTTCGCGCCTTCAGCTAAAAACATTTCTGCTGTTTTCAAACCAACGCCCGATGTGCCGCCCATGATGACAGCCACTTTTCCTTGCAGGCCCAAATCCATCTTGTCACTCCTTTTCGAAACCCTCTTCTTTAGAAATTACCCTGCCCTAATCTTCTTGTGCCTTAAGGATACGGGAGGAGATTAGAAATCCCTCTCATTTTTCCGACATGATGGATTCACTTGTGGAAGCATCCACCCAGCCCAAATCAGGTTCTCCGCCCATCGCCTTGCGCGCTTCAGGTTTCGGCGGACCTGCAATACCCCATTGATCCATTAAATGCGGGACACGTTTCCAAACACGCGCTCGCCATTCCGCCTCATCCTCAATCGTTTCCAGGTAGCATGTATACTCCATGACAAAACCGCCCGGGTCCTGGAAGTAACAGAAAATATTGTCACCCGGTCCGTGACGTCCAGGCCCCCAAAGCTCGGAAAGTCCGGCTTTCCGAACATTGCTTATTCCGCGCATCAGCTCATCCACGGAATCAACCTCATAGGCAATATGGTTTACGGAAGCATGGCCTTCTTGATTGAAAGCAATGGAATGATGCTTCCTGTTGCACCTTAGAAAAGACATTTGATGCTCGCTCCAATCGGTAACTTTAAAACCAAGGATATCCGTATAAAACTTTACGATCATATCCAAATCCCTCGTGTTCATGACAACATGATTCAGTTTCACTGGATCCACATTCTTCTTGTTCCAAATTGAGGTTTGAACCTCGACCCAAGCTGAAAGCTCGATCACCCGGTTTTCCGGATCAACGAAGCGTAATCCATAACCTGCACCCGCTTCATCCAAATATCCCGGTTGATCGATGATTCGAACACCCTTCGATTGTAAAATTCCCGCCGCCCGATCCACGGCATTTTTATCAACCATCCCGAATGAAATGTGGTGCAGGCCACGCTGCTCTCCCTTATGAAGACTTAAAATATGATGTTCTGGGCCAGCACCACGGAAATAAACGGTGTTCTCTTCAGGGGCCGGCACCCTGTCCAAGCCCCAAACCTTTTCATAAAACGCTGCTTGTTCATCAAAGTTCGGCGTGATCATGCCAATATGGCGTAAATGGGTAATTCCAAGCATCTTTTTCTCCCTCCCATAAAAATAGATTACTTTTTAACAGAATGCATGGACCGGAAATAACAAGATAATCGAAAAGGGCGCCCGATTAATTTTCATAATGCAGGTGCCCTTTTCGTGTAAATGATCAGTCTTTAATGATGGCCTCTCTTTCTTTCGAGCGTTGTTTCCGAAGTTCCTCAAGCTCGCTTCCCTCAGGGTATGTCGGCAGGTTAGGTTTCACCGCCCCAAGCATGACAAGCATCCGAGCTTCAACATCCCCGTCATTCCTGATTCCCCGATAAACTCCTGGAGGACTGCTTATGCAATCTCTGGCATTTAACTTGATCTCATGCACTTCACTGTAACTATCTTCCTGGATCAAGGCCGTAACTTCCCCCTCAAGGATGAAGAATACTTCTTCAACATCATCGTGAAGGTGCAAAGGCCCGATGCAACCGGGCGGAAGCACCATCGTACTGAGGGTGAAGTGTTCACCTGCAATGACATTTGTGTCATTATTCGCAGTGGCACCACGTCCGATATATCTCATCTGTGCACGCTTATATGCCGGATCGATTTCTTCCTGGAACTTCAGGACGTTCCAATCGAGCGTCCGATCCTTCAGCCTTGCAACATATTTTTTTTCGAAATCCTTCACTGAAAAAGTCTCTTTTGTCATTATTAAAATCCTCCTTTTATGCGTTTATGTTTCATTGGCAAAACAATGTTTCATTTATAAATTAATACTAAAACGAATCCCATTCATTGTCAATTAATTTTTGGAATATTAAAAACATTTTACATTACCTGCGCGATTGGCACTTTTTTTGCTTACTAGGGCAGAATCTGTCTTTTTTCCACAAAAAAATGTGGACACCCAAGTTTTAGGAATCCACATTTTTATAATGGTTGATACATTTTTGATCGTATACATCTCTTCAGACATCTTCATGTTGAAATGGCTTTGCTCCACTATATCCCATGTACACGGATAACTGCCGGGAAATTTCCAGCAGTTTCGGCAGGGCGATTTTATCGATGAAGTCTGCCTGATAAGCCGATTCTGTCGCCACGACATTCAAGGCAGCCAGTACCTTACCATTCCTATCAAAAATAGGTGCAGCTACAGAACGGATGCCGGGGTGGAATTCCCCGCTTGTCATCGAGTAACCATTTTGGCGAATCGCCTCCAGTTGCTTCATGAATTCCCCAGGAGTAGTAAGTGTTTTGTCCGTATAAGGTGTAAGGTTCGATATTTTGATCATTTGCATAAGCATTTCTTTCGGTTGATAAGCCAAAAGTAATTTCCCATTCGCCACCGCATGTGCAGGCAGCCGCAAGCCGATGTTCACATTGACAGCGGAAACGCCTCTGATCGGAGCACTGCCAACATAAACGACTTCCTGTCCATCCAAAATGGAAAGATGGCAGGAGGCTCCTATTTCATCACGCAGTGCCTCCATATATGGTTGGACAATTTCCTGGAATTTCAGGCTATTCAAATAACTGAATCCCAATTCCAGCACTTTTGGGGTTAAACTATACCGTTTTGTATGTTCGTCCTGTGATAGGTAGCCAATATTTTGTAACGTAAATAATAACCGGTATGGAACCGTTCTGCTCACACCCAGTTGTTTTGCAATTTCCGAAAGAGACAAATTCGGCTGTGATTCATTGAATAGCTTAATGATCTCCAGCCCTCTCACCAATGAATTAGCACTATATTTCTCTTTTTCTTTTTCTTCGCTTACCATTCGCGTATTCCTCCAGTTGTATATTCATCTCATTTCTCGTTTTTCCAAAAAACCACAATCTTCAAGTCACTTATTATGTATGGTCTGCCAAGTGCCGCTTCAAAAAATCGGTAACAATTTCATTAAATGTTACCGGATCTTCCTGATAGCATAAATGGCCGGTATTCGGGACGATGGCCAATTCGGAATGGGGAATCAACTCATGAAAAACCTTTGATTCACTAACAGGCGTGACCAGATCCAATTCACCACAAATGACTAAGGTCGGAACGGATATGGATGAAAGCAATTCCATTTGGTTTACATTCGATAAAGCGTACGATACGGACCGGTATCCAGCTGGGCGTACTTGCGACATGATCCGTTCCGCTTCCTTGACTACCCCGGAAGAAGCATTTGACGATAAGAGCGCCTTCACTCTTTTCCTCGCAAGTTCCTCCGGCCTTAACGTATTAATCGAATGTAATCTATTCTGAAGTTTCCGTTTATTTTCCTCAGAGCTTACCCCGGCCGCTCCCCGCGTCGCATCCGCTATGATCAGCGCCTCAACCATCTTCGGAAACCTGCTTGTAAAATCGAGCGCAATGGCCGATCCCATCGAATGGCCGAGCAGGTACACCGATGGCAAACCTAGACTCTCAAGAAATTCCTTCAACACATCCGCAAACTGCGAAAAATCCTGAAATTCTTCCTCTGGATCAGAACTTTCACCGTAACCTGGCGCATCCCAGGCAATTACCCTGAAATCTTCCTTCAACTGACTGAGCTGTTGCTTCCATGACTGTGAATTGTTTCCTAAGCCATGCAAAATGACGAGCGCCTTTCCATCTCCCGATTCCAGATAGTGAATCGAGTGTTTTTCCAAGTGCCTGATAGACATTTTTAAACCTCCCAATCCTTTTTATTATCACGAATGAATAGATTAATTGCTTATTTGTTAATTAAAGCATATTTACGAATATAAAACTATTTGGGTGATTCAGTCCTTTCGGCATTTTGCAATGACCAAAGCACTGCTTGATCAAGACTTATCACCTTCCAAATATATCTAAGTTTGAAAATAAAAACAAACGTAAAATTTCATAATTCGGTAGAGAAGCGGGTTTCTTGAAGCGGAAACCTCTTAATAAGCGAGAGCCAAATTCTTCATCATTACCACTTGCATTTTCCCAATCATCTTGCTTATCCTCTTTTTCCCGGTTTGATTAGTTGTTTTTTACTGTCATTCTCACCTGACAGTCCGGAACTATTTTCTAAAAATATAAAATTATCAAAATATTAAATTGACAATCAATTCTATTTATTTTATCGTTAAGAAAGTGAAACGTTGTTTTGCTTACAAAACATCACCCAGAAAAGTCACCTTTAGTTTCATTAAAGAAAGGCGGGATGCGGCGGATAAGGGGGACAATCCAAACCAAGATCCGACATTCACTTATTCTTGATGGTAAGTGTTTTAAGTCATGCTAAAATCGACAAGGAGATGGTGTTGTGTTAAATGGGAAAAAAAGATGGTTGTACATTGCCGTTCCAATTTTTTTCTTTTGGTTTTTCGGACAAATAGATAAGGTTGGCATTTCCATCATTCAAACAGATCCAGAATTCTTGAATGCACTCGGTATGACAGGTGATGATAAAAATGCAAAAATCGGTCTTCTTTCTTTCGTATTCACGATTGCCTATGGAGTTTCAAACCTTTTTTGGGGATTCATCATCGATAAACTGGGGGCCCGAAAAACCGCCATTGCCGGTTTATTCATATGGACACTTACCATGATCACGTCAGGCCTTGCCAATTCGTATGAAGTGTTCCTGATTAGCAGGATCATACTCGGATTCGGGGAAGGCATGATGATTCCCGTATCGGGGAAATTCATTTCCAGCTGGTTTCATAAACGTGAATTAGGAAGGGCCCAGTCCTCCTGGCTTACTGGCAACTATTTAGGGCCAGCGATAGGGGCCATTATATTGGTGCTTGTTATCTCTTTACTTCACTGGCAAGCTGCTTTCTTCATGCTCGCAGCATTCAACTTATTCATCAACATCCCGATGTTCATTTTCATGACGAGAAATACCCCGGAGGAGCACCCCCGGTTAAGTAAAGAAGAATTGGCTTTCATTCGCCAGCAGGATGAGGAAGACAAGAACGGCGAACCATCCGAGGCTAAAAATTTCGCCAAAGATCATCGCTTCTGGATCGTCTGGTTCGGTATGCTTGTCTGTTCATTCCTGTTTTTCGGAATAAGTATTTGGCTTCCTACTTATCTTATAGAAGCAAAAGGCTTCGAAAAGGAAGGAATGTCGAGCATCACTTCCCTTTCCTGGTTATTTGCGCTTGGTTTTGTCCTGGCATGCGGATTTCTAGCAGACAAGACGCGGCGTCCCAGCTTGATGGCCTCGCTTCTATTTGCGATGACGGCTATCTTTTTGACAGTGGCCGTCTTCATTGGAAATCCAATTCTGGCAGGGCTATGCATGGGACTGGCAATGGGTGCCCAAGGCGGAGTGTTCCATCTGAGCAATATGCTCATGGTTAAATATTCAACGCCAGAAACGGCCGGGCGTGCCGCTGGCTTGCTTGGATTCACCAATATCATGGGCGGCTTCTCCAGTTATATCATGGGCTGGCTGCGCGATCTTTCCGGCGGGGACTTCAGTACATCGATTGCCATGCTGATTTTTGCAGCCCTCTTAGGCCTGGCCGCTTATATATTCTCCATTAAGAGAGAGGCAGCCGAACTTCAGGGAGCGCCATTTTCCGTTCAAAAAGTCCAGGCATGATGTTCATTTAGTCATTACCCCTTACACCTCAATGATTGCCGTTCATAAACAAAAAGGTTTCGGGATGATTTCATTCCGAAACCTTTATACCTTCCTTATGTATTTCTTCTTCAAGGCAATGTTTCCTTACGAACGATGATAGACTCCCATTCCCTCATACTCTCACTCTTACATATGCAAGATCATTTCCCATCAACCTATTACAAAGTGGATTCGAAAAGATGCGCCGCTCATCAAGGGCGGACCGCCCTTGATGAGCGGGTGACTGCAGTGAAATGAAACGGTCAATAACTAAATTCTCTCCATATAACTTGGAGAGGAGGAAGAAGCAATCTCAGTGCAAATCCTTAATAACTACGGGTAAATGCTTATTTTTCACCGGCCATGGCTTCTTTCGGCAAAGTTCGAATTTAACCGCTCTTATATTTGTATAAAAATGTCGATAGTTAAAATATTCAAAAAATGATAATTACTTGAATTACCGTGTTATATTGTTAATGAAAAAAATACTTGTCAAGTAAGGTGAGTGTGTGACTATAGAAGTTTTAATCCTCCATTACATTCAGGAAAAACGCCGGAAGCCCAATCATGCCAATGAATTGTTAGACTATATTCAAAATGAATATGTCAACGGTAAGCTGTCTATCTTACAATATCGAAGTCTCTGTCAGGATTTATACATTAGAGGAGCAAGCCCCACAACCTCTGGGTGAAACGAAGAAAGTTCGGGATGAATCTTATTCCAATCTCCTATGTCATCCAAGCCGGCCATATCCATTCGTTTGCTTCACTTAGCCTTTGGAACCTTAATACAAAATGAAAACCCCCGGTGATATGTCACCCCTTGACACATCACGGGGGTAAAGAATTGTTATCTATCCACTACATTTGTCCCTCATATTGCCTAAACAAATAGATCCAAGATCAATACAAGACCGAAAGCCACAAAGGAAAGTAAGGTTTCCATGACTGTCCATGTTTTGAACGTTTCTTTTACGGTTAACCCCATATATTCCTTGACCAACCAGAAGCCTGCATCATTGACATGGGAAAACATAAGTGAACCTGCGCCCGTGGCAATGACGAGTAATTCCAAATTGACACCCGTCATATTGGCAACGACTGGTGAAACGATTCCTGCTGCTGTGGTCAAAGCGACCGTTGCAGAGCCTGTGGCAATCCGGATCAATCCAGCCACTAGAAATGCAAGCACGAGTGGTGATAATGATATTTGTTCAGACATGGATGCAATGGCGGTTCCCACGCCACTATCGATTAAGATCTGCTTGAAGCCACCCCCCGCTCCAATTATTAAAATAATGGAAGCCAAAGGCAATAAGCATTCTTCCGTTAATTTTTTAATGAGCGATTTATCCATTCCCTGCCTAAAGCCCAAGAAATAGTAAGCTGCAAAACAAGAGATTAATAGGGCAATGACCGGACTTCCGATAAATAACAAGCATTTTTCCATGGAAGCCGGTATTGGCAGATAAGGAGCCAACACCGTCAAGACCATAAGCAATACAGGCAAGAGGATGATAAAGAACGAAACTCCTGTGCCTGGCAAGGCATTTGCCTTCGTTTCCACCCGGATCAATTCCGGTTCCCCAACTGGAACTACCCGTTTTTGAATCCATTTCGCAAACAAAGGACCGGCAAGTACAGCTGTCGGGAATGCTATGATCAATGAGTAAAGAAGTACGTGCCCCATGTTAGCATTATAAATCCCGATTGCCGTCATCGCACCCGGATGCGGGGGTACAAGCCCATGTACGATCGATAAACCAGCAAGTACTGGAATTCCGATTAATAGTATATTCACTTTAGTCGATTTCCGTATGGAAATGACCAAAGGGAGCAATATGACCAAGCCCACTTCGAAAAATACCGGTATCCCGATGATGAAGCCTGACAACAGCATCGCCCATGGCAATTTCTTCACACCAAATCTATGAATGAAGAAGTCGGCTACCTGCATGCCAGCTCCTGAGTCGGACATCATCTTCCCTAGAATCGTCCCTAATGCCAAAATGCCTATAAGGTGTCCCAGGACTGCACCGACGCCCGTTTCGTAAGCGCCTACAATCTTGTCCATAGGAAGACCGGAAAAAACAGCTAAGAATAAACTGGCTACAGTCAAACTTATGAATGCATGCCATTTCCACCATGATACCCCCAAAATAACAATGACGATCGCTATCAGCGTAATTCCTAATAAATATAGCTCCATATGCTCTACCCGCCCTTAAGAAATCGCTTACATTCAAAGCGATACAATAAATCGAAAATCGAATTATTGTACCGGCTCATTATATGTAACGATATAATTCTGTTTCGCCGTGTTGTAAAATCCTTCACTATATTCCATGACCTTTCCGTCCCTGTCACTTGAAATCCGAATCCTTTTTAGAACAGCACTATTGGGTTCGATTTTCAGTGCTTCACATATATGGTCCGGTGGGATGGTAACGCCAAATTCGTCCCTGAAAGTTTCAAGCTGGACGTTATGATCCTCTAAAAAACGGTACAAGGAATTGATTTGGACCTCTTCCAACTCATCTTGGTCCAAATCCAGGGAAACGTAATGCGTAAAGTAAATATAAGGCTCATTGTCCAACAAATAGATTCGTTCAATGTTTATGCAATGATCGCCGAATAAAGAATGCAGGTTAGAATCAGCAGGAAGTTCAACATGACTGATGTTCAACATTTTTTTGAAAATGAAATGCCCTTCCTCCACCAATAATTCCGTGAAACGCTTCCCTTTGGAAAGCTTGACAA
Organism: Peribacillus simplex; assembly: GCF_001542915.1. GTDB lineage: Bacteria > Bacillota > Bacilli > Bacillales > DSM-1321 > Peribacillus > Peribacillus simplex_B. The sequence goes on from NZ_LNNH01000012.1 coordinate 446,112, forward strand.
TCGAACCATTCGCTATGACTCTAGTGCCTTTTCCGCTTTTCTTTTCGACATATCCCTCTTGCACAAGTTCTTTAATCGCATTGCGGACAGTAACCTTACTTACCTTAAATTCTTCTTCCAGCAGAGGCTCGGAGGGGATGTTCGTGTCAATGGCATAAACACCATGTAAAATACGATCCTTCAATATTTCTTTAATTTGTAAATACATAGGTCCATTTTTCCTGTTCACTCTCATCCCACATCTCCTGCCTTTTATCTCATTATATCTTCCATTTTACCTTCCATGGCTGACAGGATCTCCATTTCAGTTGCCAAAGGAGTATCACCAACGACCGTACACGCAAGCATTCCTGAAACAGCTGCAAACAAAACTGTCTTTTCCGGGGAAAAGCCTGTCAATTCTCCATGGAGGATTCCGCTCGTATATGCATCGCCTGAACCTATTCTATCATAAACCGAAAATGATAGGTTATCTGAAAAGTGAAATGTTTGCCCCTTGTACAGGTATCCACGTAAAGTATGGGTAGTATCACTATTGATTGAACGATGTGTCCCCGCTATTGACCGGATATTGTATTTTTTGGCCACTTCAGGCACCAACTCCCTAAGCTGTCCATCCCGATGTGGAGATTTGGACTTCATCCCTAAAATATACATGGCGTCTTTTTCATTCATCATGACAATATCCGCCAATGAAAGCATTTCTTCATAATGAGGCTTGGCAGCTGCATACCCTCCCTCCCATAAGGAAGGGCGGTAATTGCAATCGAAACAGACCGTACCGCCTTTTTCTTTTACTTTTCTCGCCAGCACCTTCATGCTTTCCCGTACATTATCCGCCATGGCAAGTGTGATCCCGCAAAAATGAATGATATCTGCCTTTTCTGCAATCAGTCCCAAATCATAATCGGATAGCGAAGCAGTATTGAAACTGCTTTCGAGCCGATTTGAGTAGGTAACCCGGCTTGCACGTTGCCCAAAGCCGTTTTCCAGAAAGTACATCCCCAAATACTTACCGCCTCTGGAAATGAAATCCCGTTCAATGCCTAAGTGCTGCAAGGAAACCACCGCAGAATCCCCAAGGGGATTATCCGGTAATTTTGTCACCAGGAAACCATCATGCCCAAGTTTGGTCATCGCAGAAGCAACGTTTACCCCCGTGCCTGAAAAGGAGTATTGCAGCGTGTTGGCTTGTGATAATAGGGCATGTCCCGGTACCTGCAAGCGCATCATCACTTCCCCGAATGCCACGATCCGTTTACGCATATTTTTCAACCAATTTTTTTGTCATGGCCAATAATTTCCTTACATCCTCCTCATTCGTTTTGCCGGTTTCTTGATCAATGATGGAAGAATAAACATGGGGAATGATTTTAGGCACTTTTGCTTCCAAAGCTATTTCCAGAATGGTTTCGAAATTCTCCAAGTCGATTCCACCAGTCGGTTCTAAAGCAAAGCCCTCTTCACCGCAAGCTTTGGCCACTGCACGGTACTCCTCTTCATGCTTCAGGCCCTTCATCGGGAAGTATTTCAATGCATTACCTCCCATATCCCGGACCAAGGCAATGGCCGCTTTGATCGGTACAATGGCAGTTTCACTTGCACCTGCACTAACAGGGCCGGTGGAAATATTCACATAGCCGACTTTGCCAGTTGGAGAAACCAACGAATTTATCCAGCTATCCTTTTCGCCCAAATTTGCCCTTGTCGCTCCCACACTCGGGAAAACCTGATTAATATGGCTGCCAGGATAATATTTTGCAATTTCTGCAACAACTGCCGCCTGCCTATTATCACCAGCGCCAAGGCCGATTGAAACGGCCTCATCAATGGCATCGCCATACTCCTGCATTGCAGCCACTCCCGCTTCAACGGTTGGATAATCCTTGGAAAGCACCCCCACCAAGACATGGCCTTCCGCTGCGTTGAACACCTCCACTGCATTTTCTACACTATCGGCAAGTACATTAAGCGCCACTCGATCATTCAAAAAGCGTTCGTTTATGTTAGTCATCCTTGATTCCCTCCTAAAATGGTTCTTAACTGTGCTTCAATGACATGAATGTCATCACCTTGCAATGGACGCGGATCGATATCGAAAAAGCCTTGACGTACACCATAATCACGCGTGTAAATGGCAATATTTCCATTTTTCAGCTGCTCGTTCACTTCCTTTGCCGTTGTTTCCGTAATCAAAGGATCAATGGAGATACGAGCTCTATAGATGGCTCTACCTGCCTCATCTTGAACAATCGTTACTTTTACGCCATCAATGGATTCCAGGGATGCAAGAACTTGTAAACTAGCTTTTTCTTGTCCGCTATTGTCCGCTTTGACAAAATACTCATCCAATGCCTGAAGCAACCCAAAGGTTGTTTCTTTACCAACTTTCATACTCCTGCCGTTACATTGCAATTGTACCTTCAACCACCCGATATATTTTTGTTTCCCAGCAACAATACCCGATGTTGGTCCTTCAATCGCTTTTGAACCACTGTAAATGGCTAAATCGGAGACTTGTACATATTTCTTCAAGTCTTCCTCCGCTGCAGCATCGACAATCAAAGGAATATTATAAGTTTTTGCCACTTCCCAGGCTTCTTCTATCGAAATCATATTCTTCTGAACGGCATGATGGGATTTCACGTATAAGATCGCGGACGTATTATCATTAATGGCGTCGGCAATATGTTCTGCCTTGCCTTCGTTTGCATATCCCACTTCAACCAATTTTCCGCCACCAAGGTAAATCATCGTTTCGACTGGCGCTCCATACTGAACATTGTGTCCTTTCAGCATGATGACTTCATTCTTTTGAATGTGATCTTGATGAAGTCTTTCACTTTTCCTTCTATTTCCTTCAGTGACGATTGCCGCCACTGAAAGGGCGATTCCGCTGGAAGCTGAGTTTACGACGACCGCTGCTTCTGATTGAAGTAAATTCGCTATATGCTGTCCTGACTTTTCGACTAATTCAGAGATTTCAACATAATTTTGTCCACCTGTTTTCATCGCATCCATCACTGTGTCAGTCGGAGCAGAAACACCAAGTATACTCATTCTTCCGCTAGCATTAATGACTCTTTTCAAACCGTATTTAGCATTCATTGAACTCTCCATTAATAACCACTCCTTTTACGACCACTCTTTTTTCCGCCATCCTTTTTTCGCCTTCGGAATCCTGCAGAAGGGTAGACTCATCCTCAAGGGAAAATAGAGTCAGATTCCCCATATCCCCAACTGAAATCCTTCCTAGCTCTGGCTTATGCAGCCACACTGCTGCATTGACCGTAACTGCATCTATTACCTCTTTTAAGGGGTATCCCAGATACAAGAATTTAGTAAGCACATTTGCCATACTATAAACAGGTCCATTTAATCGATTTCCCCGATATATATCTGTACTGATCGTATTGAAACGAATATCCCTCTTTTTCGCCATTTCTGCAGTTGGAAAAGAAAAGCTTGCTGTTCCATGACCAACATCCAGATGAACCCCCCGTTCAATCGCTTTATTGAACTCAGGTAGGGGCTCTCCTTTTTCATCAAATAAATTATTGGCTTTACCATTTAAGTAGTGCGTAATAATATCTTTTTCCTCTAATAAATTAAGGACGTCTCTAATATCAGGCGGCCCTGAACCGATATGGACCATTAAAGGCAATCCAGTATCGGCAGAGAATTTCCTAGCGATCTTTAATGGTTCGATCCCATTCGGACCAACCACACTCTTACTAATTCTGGCTTTAAGTCCAACGACAAAATCACCATACTGTGAGATTGCCTTTTTTAATTCCGTTTCATCAAGCCATGAAGTATCCGATAACTCATCGATCCTTTTCAAACCAATCCGCGAAATATTCAGAAAGGCGAAAACATTCGTTTTGGATTTTTCACAACTGTTAACTAAATCAGATATCCTATCTGCCCCAGTACTTCCTGCATCAACGATCGTTGTTACACCTGTTTTACAGCCAATCTCATCAACATCATCACCATAAGGGTCTAATTCAGGAAAGGCATGTACATGCATATCAATCCAGCCGCTGGAAACAAAAACCTTATTCTCGTAATCAATCATTTCAGCTCCAGTTGCACTTGCAGTCCCTGCCAGAGTGATTTCCTTAATCACCCCATTTTCCAAGATGATATCTGCTCCGTTACCATCTAGCATCCTTACATTTTTCAGTATTAACCTACTTGTCATTTCCCTCATCCTTTTTAAGAACGTCCTATTGATTGTAAGTAAAATTCGTAAACGGTTACAATGGAATATGAGAATTCATGATATTCTCTTTACAAAAATAGATTAACATATTTCCCTGAACTAATCAATATAACGTTATAATGTTTAAATGCACCTTCATAAGTTTTGCTTATATAAAGTGATTTTTCATGGCTCGTTAAGCATTAACAATCAATATTTTTTATCTTTTCTTCTTTATTTACGACACTATATGGGTCTATGTTGTAGATGGAAAATACATTTCGATCAGCTATCATTGATGGAGACATCCTGATGATAAAACATGGACATAAAGAGTAATTATTAGCAATCATGGCTACTAATGCCCATTTAGGAAAAATGATAACGGCACACCAAAAGGGAACAACCTGGTCAAGCATTGTAAGTACGCTTGTGTTTGCAGATGGCCCAACTGTAGCACTTGCATCGGCACTCGTCGCCAGTCCTAATGGTTAAATAGCAGCATATCATTCCAGAAAACGCGCTTACGGTCTATGCGAGGGGTAAAAAGCCAGATTTATCAAAAAACCTTTTATTTATTACACTGAATCCAACCTTTCCTTTAGAAGCCCCGATTTGTCGTGGAAACTGATACAAGCATTCCTCCCAAATAGAATGCAAGAAAAAAACCAAACATGCTGCTTCCATAGCATGCTTGGTTTTACTTTAGACATTAATTCACCTTTTTTGTTCCTTTCCAATGGATTTCCCTCAGACGGTACTTTTGGAGTTTGCCTGTTGCGGTTTTCGGAAGGTCTTCAACGAATTCAACCGTTGTAGGCGCTTTAAAATGAGCCATTCGCGAGCGGCAAAAGGTAATGATCTCGCTTTCCGTCACAAGGGCGTTATCTTTCAGGACTAGTATTGCCTTTGGCGTTTCACCCCAGTTATCATGAGGTACGGCAATGACCGCTGCCTCCAATACATCAGGATGCTTATATAAAATCCCTTCAATTTCAGTTGAGGAAATATTTTCACCACCGGATATGATCAAATCCTTAGCCCTGTCCTGAATTTCAATATATCCGTCAGGATGGGTCACGGCCAGATCACCTGTATAAAACCAGCCGTCCCTGATCGCTTCTGCCGTCTTCTCCGAATCTTTATAATATCCTTCCATCACGACATTGCCACGTGTAATGATTTCCCCTAACTCCGTTCCATCCCAGGCAACTTCTGCCCCGTCTTGATTGACGACCATCGTCTCCCCATTAAAAACCAATTCAATGCCTTGTCTTGCTTTTATCATCGCTTGTTCGTCCGCTGATTTGGCGTCATATTCACCTTTCCATTCATTATATAGGATGAAAGGGGATGTTTCCGTCAGTCCATATACGTGGATCATATTCAAGCCAAGGATCTCCTCTGCTTTATGTATGAGGGCGGCTGATGGCGGGGCTCCCGCCGTTGCCATGCGCGGACGCACCTTGATATCGGTTTCCTTTGCCCCAGGTTCATTCACCAGCATATTGACGACTGTCGGTGCGCCGCATAATAATGTAATTTTGCATTTTGAGAATAATTCAAGAATTTTTGGGGGACCCACTTTTCTTAAACATACATGGGTCCCCCCAGTGGCCGTAATCGCCCATACGCCTCCCCAGCCGTTGGCATGAAACATCGGTAGGGTATGGAGGTACACATCATCATGCTTCAATGTTAGGTGATAAATGAAATTGGCCGCATTCAGGTAATTGCCGCGATGGGTCAACATGACTCCCTTTGGTTTTGAGGTCGTGCCACTCGTGTAATTTATCGTCAATAGCTGATTTTCATCAATATCTGCCACGGGCAGGCGATTTCCGTCATTCACATGCTTTAAGAAATCCTCATAGTTTATTCCGGCCAAATCTGTTTCATGGCCATCTACAGGAACAATAATGATCGTCTCCATTGATAGGTTCGTAACGATTGTCTCGATCGGTGCTGCAAATTCTGCATCGACTATTAACATTTTTGCATCACTATGCTTGATGATATACTCCAAATCTTCAGCAGAAAGCCTGTAATTCAGGGGCACCATTACCGCACCCAATTGACAGATCCCATAAAAACATTCCAGCATATGATGCGTATTCGGCAGCATCACGGCAATATGATCTCCTTTTTCAATTCCTGAAACGTGAAGTGCCAGGGAAAGCCGATCGACACGCTGTCCGAATTCCATGTAGGTAAACTCTTTCTTTCCATCTATGACAGCCACTTTATGAGGATAATATTTCACGGCCCTGCGCTTCCAATCCATTGGGGTCAATGGTGAAATCATTAAAACCAGCTCCTTCATCCGATAGTATCACTGACCGTTCGCCGCATCATGAGTCACGTAAAAAACATGGAATCTTCTGATTCATATTCTATTTCGGATTGGCATATCCTCCTTAGTTCGAGGGAGAATTCATGAAAACTGTAAGGAATTTCAATTTAAATACATTCAATATTCAGATTATTAACCTTGTAAAGCAGCACCCACTTTTCATAGCACTGCTGTCTTTATTGGAAGATCTTTACTGTTCCTCTATACAAGATGACACATGGTCGGTCAGCTTTCCGACAATTTGTTTTAGCCTCACCGTTTCCTCTTCATTCAAAACGCCATAAAAGTCGTTAAAAATTTTGGTGAAACACCGGTTTATGGAATGATAGGTTTCTTTCCCGATTTCGGTGGCTTGGATGTAAACGACTCGCCGATCATCCTCACTGTGGCATCTTTCAATCAAATTCTTCCGTTCAAGCCTGTCAATCAGCGCCGTCCCGGCTGCAGGCTTGATGTTTAAATGATTCGATATGTATTTTACAGCCAAGGATTCATTTAAGACAATTAGCTGCAATGCGCGATACTGGACGGATGTTAAATCGTATTTTACCAATGACGGTTCGATCAATTCCTGGGAGAGCCTGCTTAACTCCTTGATTTCTATATGCAAATCATACAATTCACTTGGATTCATGTTTGACAATCCTTTCTTATTGACAACTATCTATCTTAAACTATAACATAATTAACGTATCGAAAAATTAACCATGCGAATTAAAATGGTTACTGATTTTAAAGAGAGAGAGAGGCTGCCCATGTCAGCAGAACAAAGAAAAAAGATCATAATCCTTATGATCAATATGTTTATAGCAATAGGAAGTTTCGGCATCATCATTCCTATTTTACCAGCGTACCTCGCTTCCATTGATCAAGGGGGAACCGCCGCTGGTCTTATGATTGCCATTTTCGCGGGGGCACAGCTTATTTTTTCCCCAATTGCCGGAAAATGGACCGACCTATACGGCCGCAGGAAAATGATCATATACGGACTGGTTGGATTGACATTATCGATGTTCATTTTTTTCGCCGTCAATTCGATTTGGTTATTATATGCTTCCCGTGTCATCGGCGGGATCGGAGCAGCCTTGCTTATTCCCGCAATTTTCGCTTATGTGGCGGACATCACCACATTCGATCAACGCGCAAAGGGCAATAGCTTAGTTTCTGCAGCCATGTCCCTGGGCATTGTCATCGGTCCAGGAATCGGAGGGTTTTTAGCGGACTTTGGCTTGAAGTTTCCCTTTTTAATTTCTGCCCTTGTATCACTTTCAGCCGTGGTATTTTCGATTTTCGTTTTAAAAGAAAGTGAAACGGCACAGATTGCCTCTGCTCCGGAGAGCAATGACTCAATGGTTCGCAAGATTGCCTTATCTGTAAAAATGCCCTATTTCATTCCTCTTATCATTACACTTGTAATGAGTTTTGGTTTAATGGCATACGAATCCGTAATTGGTCTTTATCTTGACAATCAATTCGATTCCAGTCCAAAGGATATCGCCGTCATGGTTACAGCGACCGGTATCGTCAGTGTAATCGTCCAGCTATTTGTCGTCGACCGGATTGTTCGCCGTTTCGGGGAAGTCAATGTGCTGAACATTTTTATCAGTGTAGCGGCCATCGGTTTCCTTCTATCCCTTTTCGCTTCAAGTTACCTGACTTTCTTTTTAATCTCACTTATCATCTTCCTATCCACATCCATCTTGCGTCCTGTACTCAATACATTGATTTCGAAAATGGCTGGAAACGAGCAGGGCTTTGCGATGGGAATGAATAATGCGTATATGAGCATTGGAAATGTCCTTGGACCCACTCTTGCCGGATTAATGTATGATATCCATATTACCTATCCGTTCATGTTGGGACTTTTCCTCTTGATCATTACTTTATTGATCACCATGGCTTGGAACAAACGCTCTCATCATGCGAAGGCATTATCGTAGATTTGAAGAAAATATCCATGCCTAATACCCCGAATTTGCATTCGGGGTATTTTTGGCATGTGAAGCCGGAAAAAGTGGCCGCATCTCCTAAATTGAAAGAAAACACGGACAGCTATCATCCGCTTCTTTTGCCTCGGTTGTGGACGAAATGTCTCAATTAATATATACGACTTTCTTGCTTTTACTGCTTTCAAAGGCCGCATCAATGATTCGAATAACCGCCAGTCCCTCTTGAGCCGTGACGGGAGCTTTTTTCCCGATCAGGATACTGTCGGCAATTTCCTTGTAAAAGTTTAAATAAGAGCCATGTATGGTTTGGATCGTTTCATGTTTCACGTTTTCGCCTTCGATCGTAACCAGTTGGCCATAGTTTTCAGGGACATCGGCACCCCAGGAGCTATCCAGCGGTTTTTTGCCCTCGCTTAAGGCCTGCTCCTGGCCATCAATACCATATTTGATGAATGACCCTTTATTGCCATGTACCTGAAACCTCGGTCCATTAACCGGAACGATCGAGCCAGAATGCAGAATGACCCTCAGCTTTTCATATCCTAATAGGACATGAAAATAATCATCCGTTTCCGCATCCTCCTTTTGGGCAAATACATCTGCAGAAACGAATTGTGGCAATCCGAACAAATGCAGGGCTTGATCTATTAGATGTGAGCCTAAATCATAAAGCGTTCCTGATCCGGGGCCTGGCTTCTCCCTCCATCTATCCCTGACAGCCGGCCTGAATCGATCATAATGAACCTGGTATGTATTGATATCACCAAGCACGCCATCATCCAATAATTTTTTGACCGTCAAGAAATCATTATCCCATCTCCGGTTATGGTAGACACTTAAAAGTAGATGTTCTTCCTCGGCAATCTTGATGAGGTCCGCTGCCTCCCAAGTTTTCACTACCATCGGTTTCTCCAAGATGACATGCTTTCCGGCTAATAAGCTTTGTTTGGCCATTTCATAATGCAATCCGCTCGGTGTCGTGATAACCACCAAATCGATTGATTCATCTTCGAGAATGTCCTCCAAGCTGCCGACCACTTCCACGTCCTTCAAGTCTTGTCGGACCTTTTCCTTTTGGGAGCTGACCACTTTCGCTATATGAAATTGCTCTAAAACACTTAATAAAGGTGCGTGAAATGTTGCACCTGACAATCCATACCCAACGATTCCCACTTTAATTTTTCCCATTACCTATCCACTCACTTTCTTTATCCTTAAAAAGAGTTACACCAGACCCGGAATTATTTCACTTCTTCATTCGGATATGTTTCTCTCAAAAACTTTACAGACTGATTTATGAATTCTTTCAATACATCAAGCTCGATATCTGCTACTTTATTGATGTACACACAGCCTTTTCCAGCGGTGTGCTTTCCAAATGAACGCAACAGTTCCTCCCTTTGGTTCTCTTCCAGGGAAAAGTATAAACTGATCTTTGCTTTTCGAGGTGAAAAGCCGACAAGGGGGGCATCTCCTTCGTGACCGGATTCATATTTGTAATGATAGCTTCCGAATCCTATGATGCTCGGTCCCCACATCTTGGCTTCAAACCCTGTCGTTTCCATAAAAACATTTAATAGTTCGTATGCGTCTTCACGCTTTTTCGGATTATCGACATTCTCGATGAACTCAATGACACTGGAATCCGTTTCTTTTGTTTTTGGTTGATACAAGGTCGGTACCTCCCTTATACTGACAATCTTAAAATCCAAAGCTATGGCGGAATCGAGTTTACATTTTATGTAGGCTGCTAGAGTTAAAACAGAATGCTATACGAGGCAAATGAATGGAAACGGTTCTATACATCAGGTTATCATAATGACAAAACCCCTTCCTTACTAATTCTCCTCCCTTACATGCAATTCCTTTTTTTCAGACCCTTACTCCATTATAGAACATTTATTCTTTTTATTCTAATCTCTAAAAAGCCCAAATCAGGTTTCCTCACGATTGAAAATAGCCTCTTCCCCATATATTCCTCATAAAACCTCTACGATCAGAAAATCTGTGTACACTTCATTCTGATCGTAGAATAACCACCCTAGCGCCATCCAAAAACCGCCAGCTTCATCCATGCAATTCCATCAGGCAACTCCATGGGCTATCTCTTTCGGATCTTTTCGATTTCTTCAGCTATGAATTGTACCTGAGGCCCGACAATGACTTGTATGCTTTGGGGACCGACAACATTGATTCCGGCAATGCCAGTCGATTTGATTTTGCTTTGATCGACCGCTTCCATATCCTCCACTTCAACTCGTAACCGGGTAACGCAGTTATCGACAGAAACTACATTGGCGTCCCCACCCAGCCCCTCGTAAATAGCTGAAGCGATCCTGAAAAATTTCCATTCATTCTCGTTGTACTCGATCGCCCCACTGTCCGCTTGGGCCTCTTCTTCTCCATCCCGTTCTTCTCGGTCATCTTCTCTGCCAGGGGTCATTAAATTGAACTTGGCGATTAAAAAGCGAAATAAGAAATAGTAGATGACAGCAAAAGCAAGGCCTTGAAGGAGCAGCATATAAGGTTCATTTGCCAGTGGCAATCTTGAGCTTAAAACGAAATCAATAAATCCTGCGCTAAATCCAAATCCTGCTGTCCAGTGGAACGTTGCGGCAATCGCCAATGAAATTCCGGTTAATAAGGCGTGCACCACAAATAGGCCAGGCGCAACGAACATGAAGGCAAATTCCAATGGTTCTGTAACTCCAGTAAAAAACGATGCGAATCCTGCGGCAAGCATCAAGGAAGCCACTTGTTTCTTTTTCTTGGAATTAGCCGAATGGTACATCGCAAGCGCCGCTGCGGGCAAGCCGAACATCATGACGGGAAAGAAGCCGGCTTGGTACATGCCTGTCGTCCCCTTTGTCCCTGTCCCCGCCCAGAAATTGCCGATATCGTTAAGTCCGATCACATCAAACCAAAATACGGAGTTTAACGCATGATGCAGTCCTGTTGGAATCAACAACCGGTTGAAGAAGCCGTAGAGCCCTGCACCAGCCGCGCCTAATTCACTGATTCCCTCCCCGAACGCAACTAACCAGGAGTAGATAAGCGGCCACACGAAAAATAAGATAAGCGAAACGAGCAGCATCGCAACCGCCGTGACGATGGGCACCAGCCGTTTGCCACTGAAGAAAGCGAAGGCATCCGGGAGCTCGACCTTACTAAAACGGTTGAACATGGATGCAGCCACAAGCCCAGAGAGAATTCCGATGAATTGATTATCGATGTTCCCAAAAGCGGGATTCACTTCATTTGCATCGAGACCCTGCAGCATCGCTACCGACTCCGGTGAAAGCAATGTCGTTACGACCAGAAAGGCTACAAGCCCACTCAAAGCGGCTGAACCATCCTTTTCCTTCGACATCCCCAAGGCAATCCCGACAGCAAATAAGATCGACATATTAGTTATGACCGAGGAACCGGCCTTGATCAAAAAAGCCGCTAACGGACTTCCCGCCCCCCATCCTGCCGGGTCAATCCAATAGCCTATTCCCATCAAAATCGCTGCTGCTGGCAAGACGGCTACCGGAAGCATCAAGGACCGACCAATTTTCTGAAGGTATTGTTTCATCGACTCTCCTCCTGACAATTATCGATTTAGGGTAAAACCCATATTCTATTAGACAACCGTTCCTTCCATTTTAGAACTTGATTTAATGAATTAATGTTACTCCAGACTAATGCAATAGCCATTTATACTTCACGCATGAAATGAATAAAGCCTTCAGAATGATGGGTTCACGCATGGTAAAAGTGCGTGGCTCCGGGACCGCCGCCGAAAGAAACCCCTTGCTGGAGATTGAAATATCACAAGCACATCCTTCGAGCTGCGGGCAATCAGGGTTCTATCTTACTTCGAATGTAACGGTCAAGGTATAACACCATAAAAAAAACTGCAGGTAAACTCCTTAATACTAAAGGGCTTGCCTGCAGCTTGAGATAAGTTTATACGAGATTTTCTGTTATCTATAAAGCAAGTAATTTTTACGAACCTTTTTAAATGCATCTAAATCATCCTGATACTCTTGCATGATTTCATTTACAGACGAGCCTTCGTCAATTTTCCCCTTTACCCAGCCATTTCCGATCAATAAATTAAAATTGTTGGCTTGCAGGAACTCAAAGTCATCCGGATATAGATCATGAATGGTCTTGATGAGATGAAGTCCTGTTGGTACTGCCTTGAATTTCTTTCGATCGGTAACATAGATTTCCACTCCATGGCTAAGCTGACCTGCATGCTTGGAAAACATCGGTGTAAATGAAGCTCCTCTGAATTGAACGCCAGGTAAGCGCAAAGCATTCAATTTCCCGGCAAGTACATCTCCGTTTATATAAGGAGCACCAATCAATTCGAATGGTTTGGTCGTTCCCCTGCCTTCCGAGACATTCGTTCCCTCGATCAATCCTGTAGCTGGATATACGAATGCAGTCGATACTGTGGGCATGTTTGGCGATGGCAGGACAAATGGGAGCCCTGTCGCGTCATAATCCATGTCCCGCTTCCAGCCTTTCATCTTGATGACCTGGAGATTGGCACCAATTTTGAATTCCTTATTGAATAACGTGGCAAGTTCGCCTACTGTCATGCCATGCTTGAGTGGAATCGGGTACATTCCCACGAACGATGAAAATTCCTGCTCGAGCACGGGTCCATCAACAGCCTCACCGCCTAGCGGGTTTGGACGATCCAGCACGATAAAAGGGATATCGTTCTCTTTCGCCGCTTCCATCGCATAAGCCATCGTATAAATATAGGTGTAATAGCGCGTTCCTACATCCTGGATATCAAATACTAACACCTCAACATCTTTTAACATTTCAGAAGTTGGCTTTTTCGTTTTTCCATATAAGCTATAAACGGGCAATCCCGTTTTTTCATCTACATAAAAGTCCACACTTGCACCTGCTTGCGCATCTCCGCGCACTCCATGCTCGGGACCAAATAAGGTAGTCAATTGTATCTCCGGATCGTCATGAAGCAAATCGACGACACTGGTTAAATGAGAATCAATGCCCGTTGGATTCGTTATCAATCCCACCTTCTTTCCTTTTAAAAGCTTCTTTTCTTCTTTTAAAAGAACTTCTATCCCAGGACTGACCTTTTGTTTTTTCTCCTCCTTTACAGCAGTAACACTTTTTGAGGAAGAGAGGCAAAATGCCAACAAGAAAACGGCCAATATGATCATCGTCTTTTTCAATTTGCAACCCCCTTCATTTTTAGTGGTTTGCCAGAATTCACGTCTAATCCATATCCAAATTCATAAAGCTTTTCAGATGGATTGATCACTGATGGTATATCGATCGGCAATGTGCCCCGAGGCTTTGAGGCTCCAAAAATTGCCGAAATGCCTGCCGGAATATTAGGCTGCCTATATCGCCCGTTGGAGTACCCTTTATAACCGTAAACGGCAAGCACCGCTTTCGCTTCTTCGAAATTAGCGACATCGTAAGGGTTCCTCAAACTCATCACAACAAATGCCTTACCTTTTTTGTTTGCATCATTCATCACTGCTCTTGGGAAAGCCGTTGCCCACCTTTTTGCATCTTGAATGCTGTCATCGATCGCTCCATCCTTGACAACCGGATCGTTTTTGACAATATAGGAACCAATTATGACATAATCCGCTTCATTGATGAGTCGGACCGCTTCATCCGTAAATGTCTTTCCCGAATAGCTCATGCTTGTCACCTGAACTCTCTTTATCTTCTTTTTATCAGCCAATTCTCGGATGCTTCTTGTCAAGGATTCAACTTGATCATCAAAGGGGGCAAGAACTAAAACCTTATCATTTTTCCTTGGTTTGAAGGGGAGGGTTCTTTCTTCATTTTTCAATAGGGTCGTAGCATCCTCCGCCATTTTCCTTTCCTTTTTCGAATGTTCAACACTTCCAACCACTTGTAGTGCTCTTTTGATTTTTTTATCAAGCGGAGGAGCTGTAGCGCTTTTATCCAGTATCCCCCTTCTCACTTTCAGCTCAAGTATTCGTGCTACTGAGTTATTCACTTGTTCCAAAAGGATTTCCCCGTTTTCCACGGCTGACTTCACCGCATTGAAAACGGAGGTTAAATTTTTCTCCATGTCGAGCGAATTCACCTGTGCCGGCATCAAAGCAATATCGACACCTGACTTAATGGCTAGCACCACGGCCTCCTCCTGGCCGAAATTGTCTGCAATGGCCAACATGTTCAGGGCATCCGTCACCACTACGCCGTCATATCCCATCTCTTCACGAAGAAGACCTGTAATGACCTTATCGGAAAGCGTAGCGGGAACCATGATTTTTTGTCCATCTTTTTTACTGGTATACATCGTATCATCGAACGCAGGAAACTGAACATGAGCCGTCATCATCATATCCACGCCGGCATCGATGGCTTTTTGAAAAGGGACCAGCTCGATGGTTCGCAACCGCTCTTTATCATGAGCAACAAGGGGAAGGCCATAATGGCTATCCACAGCGGTATCCCCATGACCAGGGAAATGTTTGGTCGTTGCTATCATGTTCTGCCTTTGCAATCCTTTTATTGTCTGGATGCCAAGCTTCGATACGAGTGACGGGTCCGAACTGAAGGAACGGACGCCAATCACCGGATTACTTGGATTATTATTAACATCGACCGAGGGGCCGAAATTCACATTTATGCCAAGAGACAACAGTTCCGATCCAATGATTGCTCCGGTCTGATAAGCATAATTCTCCTTCCTTGCTGCACCAAGGGCCATGTTCCCAGGAAGATTCGTTCCCGTCTGAAGCCTGGTTACGATTCCGCCCTCTTGATCGATCGTGATGAACAATGGAAGGTCCGGGCTTGCCTTTTGCAGGCCATCCGTGAGCCGAACCGTTTGTTCGGTGTCGACAACATTTTCGGCAAACAAGATTACACCACCTAAATGGTATTTTTCAATGATGCTTGCAACCTCGGAGTTCATTTCAATAAACCCAGTGGCTTTCCCTTCCCCTTGTTTCTGCCAATTGCGAAAGTCCGGCATGAGCATTTGACCGATTTTTTCATCGAGCGACATGCTCGCTATCATTTCATCTATGTTCATTACGGGCTTCCCTTTCACTGATTCCTTAGCAGCGCCATGCCCTCCGAGAAGGGAAATAATCAAGAGAATGGCGAATCCAGCAGTGAACGTTTTCCGAATGATCATCAAGGCTTCCCCCTTTATCTTTTTCAGATCTTATAAAGATCCTGAAAAGAAAGTAGGCAGCTTCCGGTATCCCCTCAGCCGCCTATCTTTAACATGCCCCCAAAACAAAAATTTCCCAAGGTTCATTGTTCTCTGGAACTATTTTCGTCCTTCATTTACCAATACTAAGGAATGACAAGGTTTTAGAAAGGCCAGCAAGGGGAGGTCCTCTTCCACGACTCTCCCTATTACATTGACCCGGTGATCAGCCTGCAAATCCCGTTTGCAAATTTGAATTTCTCCCCGATATCGTCCATATTCATCATTATCCATCGTAATGGCTCCAAGACTGCGTCCTACCGTATGATTCGGCTCAACAGACGCAGTCACGCGGGTATTTTGCAGCCTGAATACATCTCGAGATACATCCGGCCTCAATTTATAGCTTCCGCTTGGCAAGCGTTCGGATTCCATTCTTACAGATAAAATATTCAGACTTTCATAGCTAGATAGATTCTGAAGCAAATTCCCCTCCGTTCCTTGATCGCCAACAAACACGGCATCTACATGGGAGAGCAGGTCGACGCCGGCAGCGTAAGGATTCATGAACCTGTGTTTTTCAAGTGTCGGGAGTCCAGCATGCAATGGGCCCCGCTTACTTCCTGAACCAGGGATGAATGCATAGATCGGTAACCCATGTTTTTTGAACATTCGATTTTGTTCATGAAAGAATGCTTCCACAAGGCCCGTTTCAGGTCTTGGATAAAAATTATGCCATGCAATAAGACTTTGTGGTTTTATCCCGCTTTCAAGTATGGCCAGCAATTCCTCTTCATTCAGCGTGCTAGCATTCAATGAAAGGGAAAACACCTTGGATAAAGCGGTTATCGTGTCCATGTCGAAACCATCATCAAGGCGAATTCCTTTCACACCCAATGGCGCTAAATCCGTAAATTCAGCAATGCCCAAATGATCAAGCGTCTTTAAAGATACATCTGCATGAATGTCCACCCCGAGAGTTTGTGCTAACTTCAATAGCTCGCACATCCTCCCGACAAGCTCACCTTTTTCTTCAGGAATATGAAGCGAGGTAAACGCTCGCCCCACCCCTAGGTTGGCAGCCCGGATGATTTGGTTTGACGCATCCGGATCTTGCAGATAAAAGGAAATCCCTATCACTTGAATTCAACCGCCATTTCATCTTTGAATCCGAATAAATAGGTGAAAATGAACCCAGCTGCATAGGAAAGGAACAATCCAGCCAAGAACAGGAGAATCTGGTTTGCATGCACTAAAAACGTAAGCGGCAGTCCCGATACGCCTATCGCCGACGTCGCAATCCCGAAATGTGCTTGAAATGCCCCGCCCACCCCTGCTCCTAAACAGGCGGTCAAGAAAGGCCTGCCAAGTGGGAGTGTCACCCCGAATATAAGGGGCTCGCCGATACCTAGCAGCCCTGAAGGAAGTCCTCCGCCAATTGCTCTTTTAAGGCTGGCTTTTTTCGTTTTCATGTAGATGGCAAATGCCGCCCCCACTTGACCTGCACCGCCCATGGCTAAAATAGGGAGCAGAGGATCATCTCCAATCGAATTGATCAATTCAAGATGAACAGGTGTCAACCCTTGATGTAAACCAGTTATGACAAGCGGCAGGAATGCAGCACCCAGCACGAAACCAGCCACGACACCGCCAAAATCCAAGAGATTCAGTAATCCGGAGGTAATGGCATCCGATAAAAATCCTCCGACCGGCATAAAAACGACGTACGTGACAATGCCTGTAATCAACAGGGCAATGGTTGGCGTCAATATGATATCGAGAGATTGAGGAATGAATTTCCTGACCTGTTTTTCCACTAGCGCAATGAAAATGGCAGCAAAAAGGACGCCGATCAAACCACCACGGCCAGGGAGCAGGTTTTCACCGAATAATGAAATATCGCCGACTGCGGGATTGATGACCAATATTCCCGCGACTGCACCAAGTGCAGGGGATCCTCCGTATTCCTTTGCCGCATTCGTCCCGACCAAAATCCCCAAATATGCAAATAACCCCGATCCGATGACGGTCAATGTGATCGCCAGTTGGGATTCTGCCGACAGCCAGCCCGCTTGGACGATCGCTTTCGTAATTCCTGTAATCAAACCTGACGCGACCAATGCAGGAATTAGCGGAATGAAGATGCTTGCGATTCTGCGTAAAAATAGCTTAAGCGGTTTTGCGTTTTTCCTATTAATCTCTGATTTGTTCTTTGAAGCCATTTCTTTCAAGTTTAAATCCCCTGCAGACGACGCAAGAAGTTTTTCAAACTCGGCATGAACCTTGTTTACCACACCTGGGCCGAGCACAATTTGGATCGTCTCCTCTTCAATGACGCCAAGAACGCCTTCCGTATCCTTTATGTCCACCATGTTCACTTTGGAACGATCGATTGGCAGCACCCGTAATCTGGTCATGCAATGTTCAGCTGTGGCAACATTGCCCCGTCCGCCCAATTTCTCCATTAATTCTTCTGCTAAACTGGCATACCTATCTTTCTTGGTCATACCGAAGTCCCCCCTTTGTATAAACTATGAGATTTTCATTTATAACCATCCGTCATCGATTTGATGGCAGCTCTAGTCTTATCGATATATTGGACGGTCGCTTCATATTGCTCCGAAGCCATCCCTAAAAATAAAATGTCAATCAAATACAGTTGTGCCAATCGTGAGGATGTTGCAGCACTTCTAAATGGCGCTTCATTCGAAAACGATGTATAGAGTGAGGCATCGCATAACGAAGAAACTGTCGTTTGACCAAAATGAGTCAGCCCGACCGTCTTCACTCCCCGTTCTTTTGCAAGCTTCAGTATATTGATCACTTCAGGCGTCTCCCCGGAGAATGAGATGGCAAAAACCACGTCACTTTCCTCCGCATTGGCGATTAGTGTTGCAACTAAATGCATGTCTGTAAAAGCGGTTGCCCCTTTATTGATGCGGAGCAATTTTTGCTGAGCGTCGGCAGCAACGATATTGGAGGCACCGACACCGCAAAAGTGGACGGTTTTAGCATTTAGCATTAAGGCAATTGCTTGTTTGAGATTGTCGTGATCGATGATTTCAGATGTGTCCCGAATGGTTTGAATCGAATTGCTCGTCGTTTTCTCGACAATTCGATACAGCGATTCAGAGGGCTCGATATCCCGGTATCCTTGCTCAACGTTCTTCATCAAATCTCCGGCAATCCGTATTTTCAAATCTTGAAATCCCTTTATACCAAGCGATTTACACAATCTGATAACGGCAGCTCCACTTGAATTGGCGGAAGTGCTCAATTCCTGTACCGTGCTGTTCACCACTTCATGAGGATTCTGAAGAATGTATTCTGCCAGTTTTTGTTCTGATTGCGGAAGCTTGTTCAGCATCGTCTGTATGATCGCTAATCCTCCAGTAGCCATTGTTCGCTTCTCTCCTTATATTTCGCCGTTCGAGATGGCCTTTCTGACATCTCCATCAGCTTTTTCTAGTAACTCCATTGCCTGAACATAATCACTTGACGTTTTGATCATGACAATCGCTGGTTTAACTTGATTATTTGCCTTTTCGAGCATTTCCATGGCGTGATCATAGTCTGCATCCGTCACCGTTTCAATGATGCGGATGGCACGCTCCTTCAGTTTTTGATTGCTTACATGTACATCCACCATCAGATTTTCGTACACTTTTCCCATCCGAATCATGGTTGCCGTTGAGATCATATTGAGCACCATTTTATGGGCGGTTGCCGCTTTCATTCTCGTGGACCCCGTTAAAACCTCTGGACCTACGACCACCTCAATTCCCAAATCTGCAGCTCCTGTTATGCTCGCGTTTTTATTGCTTGATAGAGCAACCGCTTTGGCGCCCATTCTTTTGGCGTAATCCAAGGCCCCCCTCACATAGGGGGTACGCCCGCTTGCGGCAATGCCGATCACCGTATCATCCGCTGTAAGGGCTGCTTTGATTAAATCCCGTTCGCCAAACTCTTTTTTATCCTCCGCTCCTTCAATGGCATGAACGTATGCCTTGTTTCCCCCCGCGATTATTCCTACAACCGTTTCAGGAGATGTGCTGAATGTCGGCGGACATTCAACAGCATCGAGGACACCGAGCCTTCCGCTCGTTCCGGCTCCTATGTATATGAGCCTTCCCCCTTTCTTTAAAGATTCGCAAGCCCAATCGACCGCCGTTTCAATCTCCGGTAACACCTCCTGCACGGCAACAGCCACTTTTAGATCTTCCTTATTGATTGCTGAAATGATATCCATCGTATCCATGCGATCGATGTTCATCGTCCCTTCATTCCGCATTTCAGTCGTTAATGAATGCAAATGCTCTTCCATAGACAAATTAGATCCTCCCATTACTAGTTGATTTAAATATAATTTCAACTTTTTGTAGATAATCCTGAAATTATATTTTATATTATATTCAATGATAACGTTTTCATGACCCGGTGACAATATTTTTTTGAATAATCGCGAAATAATGTGAATTCTTAATAAACAGTTTTCCCCGTGCGGCAAACCTCGTTTTTTTCCATGCACATTCATTTCTCTGCTAATCTATCTCTTATCCGGATCCGATTGCTCCCTCCCTTCTATTAGAAAACAAAAAAACGTGTGCCTGCCCCCCTGACAACAATCAGAGGAGCCAAGCACACGCTTTTGAAAAGTTCCATCAAGTTAAGTGGATATCCTTATCGAATGGGCACGACTTTTCCGTCTTCCACGGCACCTACGACAATGGTCGATGCAAATCCGCCGTGTTCATCAATGGAAGGGATGTCATAGATTTTTTGTTCCGGAGCTAAATTTGTAAGACCATCTTGCATATGCTTACGGATGGCCTGAGCATCATCCACACTGCCTGCTGCTTTCATCGCTTCGACAAACGCATGCATGGCGATATAATTCAAGCCTACTTCCGAGCTTGGATCTTCCTTATATTGCTTTTGATAGTTCTTTACGAAGGCAGGCACTGCCTCTTCATCAGAATCTATCAGCGGCAAAACGCCGATCGAGCCTTCCAATGTTTCGTATGAACCGGCAATCGGCTTCATTTGATCAAGCTTTGCCTGGTCCATGATGATGAAACCGCCTTTAAACCCTAGCTCCCTAGCTTGCTTCGCCACTTTTGCGGTAGGCTCGGACGCACCGCCGATAAACAGCACATCAGGATCTTTCTTCAGTGCGTTCGTAACGATCGTAAAGAAATCGGTCTCTTTGGCGAAATCGATCGAAGCGTTATATACGACCTTTCCCCCTTGCTTTTCCCAATATGGAAGTATCGCCTCGGTCCAGTCTTTGCCATATTGCGAAGATGTCGGCAAAGCGGCTATTTTCTTGCCGAAGTGTTCCATTGCATAGGATGAAAAAGGTTCGATATAGCCTTCGTAATTGGGAGGTATCCGAACGGTCAAAGAATTACCGCTTTCGGTTACCGACGGTTCACTCGTATAAGCGCCAATGATGAATTTTTCTTGTTCATTAAAGACCTGCAGTGCCAGCACCCCTCCGCTGTGCGGCGTGAAGATGATCGGTGTATCATACTCCTGAACCAATCGTTTCGCATTCGCCCCTGTTTCATTCGGTAAGTATTTATCATCGAGCGATACTAGGTTCAGTGTGTATTTTTTACCCTTCACTTCAAATCCGCCTGCATCGTTAATTTCTTTAACGGCCATTTCAACACCATTCAGAGTCCGCTTCCCATATAACGCAGCGGCCCCGCTTAATGGACCACTGAACCCAATGTTCACGACGTTGCCTCCTTTCCCTTTATTGCCGTTGCTGGATGCTGGGCTATCCCCTTTATTGCATCCAGCCAAAACAGTCATGATCACCAGCAGTAGAACGAATGATGCTGTTAGCTTTTTCATAAAAATCCCCCTTCTTTTTTCAGGCCCCGATATATGCTTTCTTCACTTCATCATTAGCCAATAACTCACTTGCTGTGCCTTGAACGACAATTTCCCCATTTTCAAACACGTATCCTTTTTTGGCGATGCCGAGGGCCGCATTCGCATTTTGTTCGGCAAGCAGGATCGTGATCCCTTCGCGGTTTATTTCTTCGATGACCTGAAACATCTGCTCGACGATAAGAGGAGCAAGTCCAATCGAAGGCTCATCGAGCATCAATAATTTGGGCTTCGACATCAATGCCCTCCCTATTGCCAGCATTTGCTGCTGGCCGCCGCTAAGACTTCCCGCTTCATCTTGGTGCTTTTCCCGTAAAATCGGGAATAAATGATAGACGTATTCCAAGGAGCGCTTGATATCATCCTTTTTCTTTCGATGCACATAAGCTCCCATCTTCAGGTTTTCCTGGACGGTCATCTGAGGGAACAGTTTACGCCCTTCGGCACACTGGACAATCCCCTCCCGCACATTCCTATCAGGCGCCCTCCCCCCTATTGGAATGCCTTGAAAGTGGATTTCTCCGCGTGAAAGCTTACTGATGCCGCTGATGGAACGGAAAGTCGTACTCTTCCCGGCACCGTTAGCTCCCAACAGGACCACGATTTCCCCTTGCGCAACCTCGATATTCACATGTTTGATTGCAGTGAAGCTGCCATAAGCTACGGCTACATCTGTTAACTTAAGCACTCGCACTACCTCCCAAATAGGCTTTGATTACCGCATCATTTCCGCGGATTTCCTTCGGTGTGCCTTCGGCAATTTTTTCCCCGTAATTAAGGACCATGATGTGATCTGCCAAGTTCATGATCATATGCATTTTGTGCTCGATTAAACATACGGTCAGTCCCGAACGATTTAATTTTTTAATCAGTTCTGTCAATCCTTCCGTTTCATCAGGGTTTATGCCTGCAGCCGGTTCATCCAGAAAAATTATTTCCGGTACAGTTGCAAGGGCCAGGGCAATCGCTGTCCGTTTCTTCTCTTCCTGAGAGATGCTGGCCACGATTTTGTCAGCAGATTTTGTCAGCCCGACAACATCGAGTGCCTCCATTGCCTTTTCCCTGCATGCCGCTTCCTCCCGCTTTAACCGTTTCGTCCTAAAAATGGCATCCGCCAGATTGGATTTGGTTCGAAGCCTATGTCCGATGACGACATTGTCCAATACGGTCGATTGATCAAAAAGGCTTGTCGATTGAAAGGTTCTTGAAATACCAAGTGCCGCTATTTCATTTGGCGGAAGCTTCGTGATATCGATCCCTTTAAAAAATACCGTACCGGAACTGGGCCGATGAAAACCACTAATCAAGTTAAAAAAAGTGGATTTCCCAGCACCATTCGGTCCGATTATGGCATTGATCCTTCCTTTTTCAATGATGAAATCCACTTGATTGACCGCTGTCAAGCCGCCGAAGCGCTTCGTTAAATTCTTTGTTTCAATCAGCAAAATTCATCCCTCCTCCGCTTTTATGTGCATATCGGCTCTAACCATGGACAATTTTTTATCCTTTCGCTTTCTTTGCCATTCAAAGGCGGCCCCGGCGATACCCCGTGGATAAAAGATGATGATCAACGTAAGCAAGGGACCGAATATCAACATTCGATATTCTTGCAGGAATTGCAGATTCTGAGAAAGGATCACCAACAATAACGTCCCTACCAATGGGCCCGAAAGAGTTCCGATTCCTCCAACCAGCAAATACATCAACAAATCGAACATAATGGCCGTTGACCCGATATCAGGGCCGATGAATCGAATGAAAGAAGCATACAAGGCACCCGCCAGCCCGGCAAAGAATGTAGATAAGACAAAAGCGGTTAGCTTATTCTTCATTGTGGAGATGCCAATCGTCCGGGCAAGATCCTCGCTGTTCCTGATGGCGATAAAGGTCCTCCCCGTCAACGAGTGGATGATTCGATACATGATGACGATCACGGCGATCAGGAAAAGGAGAACGAGGTAATATTGTGAAGCTGCCGTATCAAAGGTGATTGGACCGATGCTGCCTGGTGCCGGGATGCCGATAAGGCCCCTGACTCCTTCCGTAAGCCCTTCCCATTTATCAATGACAAGGTAAATGATATACCCTACGCATAGTGTATAAATCGCGAAGAAATGCTCTTTTGTCCTAAGTGCGATCAATCCGATCAAAAGGCCGATCACACAGGTAATAACACAGGCCC
The DNA here is from genome assembly GCF_001542915.1 of Peribacillus simplex. Classification (GTDB taxonomy): domain Bacteria; phylum Bacillota; class Bacilli; order Bacillales; family DSM-1321; genus Peribacillus; species Peribacillus simplex_B. Next base: position 469,887 of record NZ_LNNH01000012.1, read on the forward strand.
CTGCAAGTGCCATCCAAAAGTTCATTCCCGCCTTCACGGTCAGGAGTCCAAGCGAGTAGGCTCCAATCGCAAAAAAACCAGCATGCGCAAGCGAGAGATAACCGGTATACCCGGATAATAAATTGATCCCATAAACGGCTATCGCCCATATGAATGAAAGAGTCAGCATATGGAGGTAATAGTCGTTTTGGGCGATATATGGAAATGAAAAAGCAAAGATGGTCAGGGCGATCAATCCATTTCGTTTCGTCAATATCTTCATGTTATCTCTCCCCCTTGGCAAAAAGACCTGTTGGCTTCACAGTCAATATCACGACTAATAGAATGAAAGCAATGATGTCTTTATAGTCATTGGATAGGTAGGTTGCGCCAAGGCTTTCACTGAATCCGAGGATATACCCGCCGACAATGGCCCCCGGAATGCTTCCCATCCCGCCGAGGATGATGATGACGAAGGCTTTAAGGATGACCAGGTGCCCCATTCCGGGAAATACTAGATTTATCGGTGAAGCCAGGGACGAAGCGATGGCTGCCAATCCTCCCGATATCATGAAGGTCAGCATCGCGACTTTGTTGATATTGATTCCGACCAATGATGCACCTTCACGATTTTGGGACATCGCAATGATCGTTGAACCTGTATACGTTTTCTTCAGGAATACGTAAAGTAAAACCATCACCACGATAGCAGCGACGATGATCAATAATCGCTGAAGTGTAAATGTCAAGCCCATGATCTGGACAACTTGGCCGTAAGGGGAATTCATGGTATGGAAGTCTGCTCCCCAGACAAATTGGGCGAACGCTTCAAGAAAAAGAAGAATGCCGATTGCCGCGATTTTATCGTGCAAGGGAGGCGCTTCTCTTAACAGGCGGAACACGAAGCGTTCCAAAAGCACCCCAAGCAAGCCAACGACGATAATGGATACAAACATCGCCAGCCAGTAATTGACCCCATATAATGTCATCATGGACAATGTGATATATCCACCAAGCATATAGAGAGCACCATGAGCAAAGTTCGGGATATGCAAAATACCATAAACGAGCGTCAATCCCAAGGCAACTAGACTATATACGCTGCCAATCGTCAAACCATTAAAAAGCTGTTGGATTAATATATCCATTTACTTCCTCCCTGACTAATTATTGAATTTCATCTTGCTAATCATGCTCCCGCAATTACCAATACTATGACTTAAACGCTTCAAGAGGGGGATGGGGGATTCGCAAGTTATTTCACGCAAGTAGAATGGATTGTGTTACACAGCTGGAACTGCTTTTTACAGTCTTGTTTAAAAATTTTCATGTCTGAAGGAGTCGTGAATGAAAACAGTGGTGTGGATGCCCGTAACAGGTTCATCTGTCATGTTTGTTTCAACTCGATTAACTGTTTAGGCAGAAGACTGATATTATTCAGTGGAGTAAGGTATAGGGTTGTATTGCTTCAATTTCCTCCTGCTCTTGAATGAGACGCAAGCAGATTTTGTTAGCGCTTTCATAAATGATGATCATCCATCGACACCATTTTCTCGTAAGCTATCATCCGCTTTCTTTACTGAAGATAACAATTCTGATTGCCCTTTTTGATTTTTCTGATTGATCAGGCCTCGTGTGACGATTGCTTCAATTTGCACTGGTTAACTTTTTCTTCACTTGGCCATCGCCTGATTCCGCCCCCCTCCCTTTACACTTTTCTACAGAATCATTCCGCAGATCTTTTTCCTGTTGCGGATTTTTCCTGGTTTAATGATGCAAGTACCGTGCCACAAGCAATATCACCGTCAAACGGCTATTACCCAGCAAAACAGAATTCATTAATGAATTGTAAAATTGAAAAGAGCGGCTTCCAAAGGGGATGTCCATCATTCACTTTTGATTGAAAAAAATCAGTATTGAATTAAAATAAATGGAGTGTTATTCAAGATCAAGGAGGCAATGAGGCAGGAGATTGATGGGCACAAGACATAAATGAAAATAGTCTTTCATTCATTAAAGATTTCCGCCGCTGAAATCCACAAACGTGTGATTTGCCCCCAACGCATATCCAAAATAATAATCGTCAAGGATGAGCCTCCCGGACCGGTTGCTCACAAGCGGGTGTCTTCAGTTATGGAGACGGTCAGTCCGCGTCCGTCAAAGCTTTGGGCATAATTGAAGGGATACCGATTAAGGCATCCCCTTGCTTGCTTAGGTTTTTTCACTGACCTTCAGTCGATATTTTTTTAGTTTCCTTACGATCGTTGCCTGACTTGAATCAAGGGCAGCTGCGATTTCATATGTCGTTTGGTACGTTTGTGCCGCTTTTGTCAAGATCTCCTTTTCGGCTCTTTCCACAGCCGCTTTTAACGTTAGCGAAGAATTATAATTTGCTTGGTTCCGGTTTTCGGGCTGATATTCTTCCGGCAGGTCATTCATCGTTAATAACGAATGATCCGTCAGTACGACGAGCCTTTCGACAATATTTATCAACTCACGGACATTTCCCGGCCAATCATGTTGAAAAAAATATTCTTTCAGCCTCGAATCTATTTCTTTCGAAAATTTATATTGTTCGTTCGATTTCTTTAAGAACAAATCAGTCAAAGCCAAGATATCTTCTCTTCTTTCGCGTAATGGGGGAATCGTGATGGGAATGACATTCAGCCTATAAAAAAGGTCTTCGCGAAAATCACCAGACTTGACCATTTCCGATAAATTGCGGTTCGTGGCCGCTATTATCCGAACATCGATTTTCTTCGGCTTCGTACCACCGATTCTTTGAATCTCCCTTTCCTGAAGTGCCCGCAGCAGCTTTACCTGCAATTGCAAGGGGAGTTCACCGACTTCATCCAAAAATAAGATGCCGCTCTCTGCCATCTCGAACATCCCTGGTTTCCCCTTTTGATTTGCCCCGGTAAATGCTCCGCCTTCATATCCAAATAGCTCGGATTCCAATAAATCGGCAGGAATGGCCCCGCAATTTATTTTGATGAAATCGCCTTTCTTGGACCGGATGCTCCGATTATATATATTTCGGGCAAGGACATCTTTCCCGACGCCCGTTTCTCCAAGGATGAGCACGGTCGCATCGATATCCGATATTCTTTCAGCGATCTCGTAAATCGTTTTCATCTTATCACTGACAAAAACGACTCCATCCTGACTTGTTATCTTTCGCAGTTTTTCGATTTCCTGCTTATATTGATGATTCAATTCATTTGCCTTCGTCAATTCGTGCATCAGTTCATTTAAATCTGACAAATCCCTAATATTCGTTACGACTTGCTCGATTTCCCCCGCTTCATTAAAAACGGGGCTACCGGTAATCAATGTTTCTTTTCCGGCAAAATTATCCTGAACGACCGATACAGTTCGTCTCAACTTGACGACCTTATGCGTGACAGAGGCATTCAGGATGCCGCGCTTAATCAGCTGATCCACCGACTTGCCGATATAGTACTCTTTAGGGATACCGGTGATCCGCTCAATCGCTGAATTGGTATAAAGCGTCGTCCCCTGTTGATCGGTGATATATATCCCGTCATAGGAACTTTCGATTATGGCATCCAGGGCCCGGTTCAGTTTGTCCGACTCATGGGCATCTACCAGTAAATCATCCAAAAATTGTGTTTCACTGCCTATATAAAGACGATTGTCATCATCCGATCGTTTCATTAGCAAAAATAAGTACCGCTTGTCACGCAGTTTTGCTGCCGCAAGTCTATTGTTATCGAGAAATTGCCACTCATCGAATTGTTCGGTTACTGTCGTATCCCCATCATTTTCCATCAACGGATCGAAGTACATGCCCCATTCCTTAATCCGGTTTGCAGAATCCAGGACAAGTGCAGGAAAGGGGTATTCCTTGAGCAATTCGATTGGAGAATCCTGTTTTACTTGATTCATAACTATTCACCGCCGCAAAAAGAATTCTTAATACGTACAATTCTGGATAAATCTCGAATCTCCTTTAAAATTGTCGATTTTCATTCCTAAAAAAAATAGTGATGAAATAATTTTCATCACTACTTTCGTTTAATAGACTTTAAACACAACCTCACCGCTGATCGCTTCTTTGCCTGTCTGGTCAGTTGCTGCCACTTTGAAATGGTATCTATCTTCGTTTTTTTCTTTTAAATCGGCAGAGAGGGTGATTACATCATTCAAGAAAACCATCCCTTTGAATCGGATCTTGTATTCTTCGATAAAGCCGATTTCATACAGATTACTGAAAAGCTTTGCCAGATTTCCCATCGTCCACATCCCATGGGCAATGATACCGGGAAGACCTGCATTTTTTGCTTCCTCGTCAATCGTATGAATGGGATTGAAGTCGCCTGATGCTCCAGCGTACTTAATCAGGTCCATACGCGTAACAGGTTTCAGCTCAATTGAATGCAGCGAGTCACCAATATGGAGTTCGGTCAATGTCGTCACTTGCTCATCACCTTCTTTCTGATCGTTTCATTAATGATGACAAGCTGTTCGGCACTAAATACCAATTTACCATCGGCGTCCGATCCATAATTTTTCAAGGCCAGGAATCCCATTTCGCCCTGTTTTCCTTTTTTCTCATAGTAATCCTTCACTTCCGAATAACAGGTGATTTCCTCGCCGACCAAAAGCGGCCTATTGTAGCGATAAACCTGTTCGCCATGAATCAGCCCTTTATCCGGAAGATTCAGCGATTCAATCGTGCCATAATCAAAGACCCGCGGGAAGGTTGGCGGAGCAATATTCGTTCCATATCTCGATTGCCTGCCCGCTTCTTCATCAATGAAAATCGGGTGCGGATCACCAATCGAGCATGCGAATTTTCTTACGGCTCCCCGTTCCACGATGTTTTTAACGGGTTTAGATCGCTTTCCAATACTATCGTTAAACATATCATCCCGCCTTTTCCCTTAATTTTTTGGACCGCCTGCAACATATAAAACCTGACCGCTGATGAATGAGGATGCTTCATCGGCAAAGAACCCCACAGCATGCGCAATATCACTTGGTTGGCCGCTCCTCGCAACAGGAATGCTGTTTGCCCGATCCTGAATGAATTGATCAAAGCTTACCCCCACCCGCTTCGCTGTTTCTTTCGTCATTTCGGTTTCGATAAAGCCAGGAGCGACTGAATTGGCAGTTATCCCATACTTTCCAAGCTCGATAGCAAGCGTTTTCGTTAACCCCTGAAGCCCGGCTTTAGCTGCTGAATAATTGGCCTGACCGCGATTGCCAAGGGCGGAGGTGGAGGATATATTAATGATTCTTCCGTATTTATTCGCAACCATATGCTTTTGGGCGGCACGGACTGCATTGAAAGTGCCTTTTAAATGTACATCCATTACGGTTTGCCAATCTGAATCGGTCATTTTAAAGAGAAGATTATCCCGGATGACCCCTGCGTTATTCACAAGAATATCAAGCGAGCCGAATGTGTCGGCTATCTCGGTAACCGAAGCTTCGACCTCTTCGGGATCGACCACATTTGCCACCTTCGTAAAAATGGTGTATCCCTTGTCCCTCAATTCATTTCCCGCTGATGTCAATACCTCTTCGTTGATATCGATGATGGCGACCTTTGCCCCTTCACTGGCAAACAGCTCGACGATCGCCCGGCCAATTCCTCTGCTCCCACCTGTTACTAGCGCCGTTTTTCCTGAAAATCTTCCTGTCATCTCTTTTCCTCCTAATCTATTATAAGAATTGCCCTAATTTAACATGCCCCTTGATTAAATTACGGGAAATGATCATCCGCTGTATTTCATCCGTTCCATCATAAATCCGCCACAGCCTTGCCTCCCGATACCACCGTTCGATGGGAAGCTCTTTCGTATAACCCATGCCGCCATGTATTTGCAACACGCGGTCAACGACCCGGTTCCCCATATTTGCGCCAAAGAGCTTAGCCATTGAAGCCAAATGTCGGTTGTCTTCGCCATTATCGAGTGTGAAAGCGGCGTTCAGTACAAGCCACCGAGCCGCTTCGATCTCCACTGCCGAATCTGCAATCTGCCATTGGATGGCCTGACGCTCGGCGATCGGCTTACCGAAGGTGACTCGTTCTTTCGCATACTCTATCGCCATTTGCAGCAATCTTTCCGCAGATCCGACAGCACGCGCCCCCACAATCCACCTGGCAAACCCGATCCATTCCAATCCCAATTTATAACCGCCATGTATTTCCCCTAAGATGTTTTCCTCGGGTACCCTTACATTATCGAAAACTAACCCGGCTGGTCCCCATTCTCCCATCGTATGGATATACTCGGATCTCCAGCCCATGTCGCGGTCGACGATGAAGCAGGTTACACCCTCGGTCCCGGTCGCCTGGTGACGCTCTTTGTCCGTAACGGCAATGACCATGACGAAATCGGCATCATTCCCACCAGTAATGAACGTTTTTTCACCGTTAAGCAGCCAGTCGGTGCCATCTTTCACAGCCGTCATTTTTATATTCCTTGTATCTGAGCCAGCTCCCGGCTCCGTCATCGCAAAACAGGATTTTTTCTCCCCATTGATCGTTGGGATGAGGTATTTCTTTTTTTGTTCCTCGTTTCCATAATACAGGATATTATCCGCCGATCCGCCAAAGCTAAAAGGGACGAACGTCTTCGATACTTCCATCAAGACGATGGCCATCATAAGCTGCCCCAATTCCGCCCCGCCATACTCTTCCGGCGTATTGATGCCCCAAAAGCCTGCATTTTTAGCTTTTTCCTGTAATTCTTTCAATGTTTCCTCTGGCAAACTAGGCTTTCCTGCCATTTCATTGCGCAGCACTTCATTTTCCAAAGGAATCAATTCATTCTCCACGAACTTGCGGATTGTTTTTTGGACCATTTTTTGTTCTTCCGATAAGCGTAAATCCATGTGAATCCCTCCACTTTCCCTATTAGACTAGTGTTGATATTTTTTCTTCAATTGCGCAGCTATGATATTTTTCTGGATTTCGGACGTACCTTCATATATTCGAGTGATTCTGGCATCTCTGAAAAAGCGTTCCACCGGGTAGTCCTTCATGTATCCGATACCGCCATGAATTTGGACCGCCTTATCAGCGACCCGATTATACACTTCCGAACCATACAGCTTCAGCATTGCCGCTTCCTTGATGATTTTTTCCTTTTGATCGACCATCCATGCGACCCGATATGTGAATGAACGAAGCGCTTCGATTTCCATTGCCATTTCAGCAAGCATATGAGATACAGCCTGATGATCGATGATCGGCACATCGAACTGCTCCCGCTCCATCGCGTATTTAGTCGAGAGATCCAGCAAATATTGACACGACCCCAAATTCCTTGCTGCAAGTCCCGCCCGTCCATTCGCAAGGATTTTCAACGCATTCACATACCCCTGGCCTACTTCTCCCAGGACATTTTCAGCGGGAACCTCGCAATCTTCAAAAATCAATTCAGCCGAATGCGAGCCTCGAAGACCCATCTTCCGCTCCAAGCTTCCCACTTTAAAACCCGGAAAGCCTTTCTCCACGATGAATGAGGTGATTCCTTTTGCTCCTTTATCCTTATCCGTTACTGCCATGACTGTAAAAATATCGGCTACATCCGCATTCGTTATATAATGCTTCGTCCCGTTCAGAATATAGGCATCGCCGTTTTTGACTGCCGTCATCTTCAGATTGGTCGCATGTGATCCCGCCGCAGGCTCCGTTAGGGCAAATGCACCGATTTTATTGCCGCTTGCCATTTCTGGCAAATACTTTTCCTTTTGCATTTCATTGCCCATTTCGACGATCCCTACCGTCCCGATGCCAGTATGGGCACCAATCAAAGTAGTATAGCCATTATGTGTTTTGCCGATTTCCTCATATAAAGCGCATTTCCCGATCATTCCTATCCCGAGACCGCCATACCTTTCCGGAATGCTCAGTCCGAATAGTCCGATTTCTTTCGATAAATTTATGATGCTATCCGGGATATGATCTTCATCCTCAATTTGCATGGAAAAAGGATCGATTTGTTCTTCAATAAACTGGCGAATGGTTTCTTTTAACAGGACGATATCATCATCTAAGCGAAAGTCCACATGCATTCCCCTTTCTCAGGCAATTTAATTGTCAGCGCTTTCACGTTCTACCTGAATGAACTCGATGAGCCTCTTGAAGCTTGCGTTTCAAGACTTTACCCACCGCCGTCTTTGGGAATTCAAGTTGAAACGTGATCCTTTCGGGTATCTTGAAGGCGGCCAGATGTTTCCGGCAATACTCCTGCAATTCTTTTTCCGTTATTGTTTCAGTAGGCTTTAGAACGACCGCTGCATGTACCGTTTCACCGCGATATTGATCGGGAACACCGAATACGGCAGCTTCCAAAACCTTTGGATGGCTGTAGAGAACCTCTTCAATTTCAATGGGGTAAATATTGAAGCCGCCTGCGATGATCATTTCCTTCTTGCGACCGACAATGTAAAAGAAGCCATCTTCATCCATCTTCGCGATATCGCCAGTATACAGCCAGCCGTTTTGAATCGTCTTCTTCGTCTCTTCGGGCATCCCCCAATACCCTTTCATCACTTGAGGTCCTTTGATGACCAATTCACCTGGGGTATCAACCATGAGAGCTGGCTCACCAGTAACGCTGTCAATGATGGCGGCATCCGTATTTTGTATCGGAATTCCGATACTTCCCGGCTTTTGCAGGCCACTGACTGGATTTCGGTGCGTAACTGGTGATGCTTCGGAAAGTCCATAGCCCTCTGCAATCTTCGAGCCACTCACTTCGTTAAATCTTGATAAGACATGCAAGGGCAATGGGGACGACCCTGAAACGCAGGATTTCAAGGAATGCAAATCAAACGGATGAGACTGGTAATATTGTAATAATGCGATATACATCGTTGGCACACCGGGAAAAATGGTCGGTTTAACCGTTTTGATCATCTCAACGATTCCTGCCACCTCAAACCGGGAAACGATGATCAATTCACCGCCATTATAAAAAGTCAAATTCATGCCTGATGTCATCCCATATACATGAAATAATGGTGAAACGCCAAGCACCTTTTCCTTGCCCTCTTGAATTTTGATTTTGGAAGTGGCGGCACTTTGCAGGGTATTGGCCACAATATTCCGATGGGTCAGCATCGCTCCTTTTGAACGTCCGGTGGTCCCCCCCGTATATTGGAGGACGGCGACATCATCTCCGGGATCGATGGATACCGAGTAATCAATTTCCGCTAAAGGCAGCAGGCCCTTCATCAATTCACATTCATTCTTTTCCTTCGATACGGGCCATATCTTTTCAAGTTCGGTTTCATCCAGGACCGCTTCCACTATGGGGATTAAGTCATCCAGGACGATGATGTGCCTGGCACCCGAGTCTTTCAGGACATGTATCAATTCGTTTGATTTATACATCGGGTTAATTTGGACAACGATCGCCCCATTTAAAAGCGTCCCGTAAAAACTGATCGGATATTGCGGACAATTGGGGAGCATAAGCGCCACACGATCTCCTTTTTCAATCCCCGCCTCAGCAAGTAAGCGGGCAAACCTTTTCACTAGCTGTCCTAACTGGGAATATGTATACCTATCCTCATTAAACGTAATCGCGGTATGATCCGCATATTTTTCGACTGATTGATAAAAAAGGTCTGTCACAGACATTTCAGGTATTTCGATTTCCAATGGATTTCCGGACGGGATATGCTTTTTCCAAGGTCTATCCATTTGTCCTCCCCTTTCTTCTTTTGATAAAACAAAGAAGTCAAACTATTAATATGCAAGAGCTGTGCCAAAAATGGAACGTGAAGATATCATGAATACATGAACAGCAAAATCCATTTTTGAATTATTCGGTCTTCATTTATGATTAATGGACTGGTAATATAACCAATTTAAAATTGACTCAAGAAGTCATTTTTGACTCAAAGCGTTTATGAGAATGTTAATCGAAGAAAAAATTAAAAGAAACAAAAAAACGGGATGCTGATTTATCCAGCATCCCGCAGACTGTAGACAAGCTCGATGAAAATCGAGTTTGTCTATTTTTATGGCGTGTACAATTTAGACGTTGATTTCCACTCCAGGCACTCGCTTTCCGCGGGCGGTCGGGGAGCCTCCTCGGCTTTGCCTGCGGGGTCTCCCCTAGACGCGCTTTTCCCGCAGGAGTCTCGTACCTTCCGTTCCAATCAACTTTGTCTTACCTTTTAGATAGAACACTTTTGACTGGAGTCATTTTTGTTTTAAAATTGAAGGATTAAAACTTGAGGTGATGAGGATGCTTTCTAAACATGATTCTATTCAGCGAGATCAACTTGAAATGATTACTTTAGATCAACTGGTGCCACCGAACCATTTGGTTCGTAAAATGGAGGCTGCCATTGACTTCACTTTCATTTATGACTTGGTGAAAGATATGTACTCAGATGTAGGACGCCCAAGTATTGATCCAGTTATTTTAGTTAAACTGACTTTCATTCAATATACCTTCGGTATTCGTTCCATGCGTAAAACGATTGAAGAAGTTGAAACCAATATGGCTTACCGTTGGTTCTTAGGCTATGGTTTCCATGATACGTTCGGAAAAAATTATGAGCGACGCTTTAAAGATACAGACCTGTTTGAACAGATTTTCTGTCGCATTTTAATGACAGCTGCTAATAAAAAGGTAATAAGTGTAGAACACGTTTTCGTGGATTCCGCCCATGTGAAAGCCAGTGCGAATAAACGGAAATTTGAAAAGAAAATCGTTCGTAAAGAAACACGAGCGTATCAAGGACGTCTTCAAGAAGAATCAATCAAGATCGTGAAAACCATGGTAAGAAGCCTTTTCCACCAGATAAATTTGATAAGGAAGAAACCAAAGCAATTAAAGAAAGTACTACGGATCCT
>NZ_LNNH01000012.1:481203-481444 GCF_001542915.1 Peribacillus simplex
AAGCTATCGCGAGTACAAATCGTCCAAACAAATTTGTGCAACATGCTCATTTTTATCACGGTGTACGGAAAGCAAAGACCATCAAAAAGTAGTGACACGGCATATCTGGCAAGCATATGTGGAAGAAGCAGATCATCTGCGCATCATCAAGAGGTAAAACCTATATATGCGAAACGCAAAGAAACGATTGAGCGTGTATTCGCAGATGCAAAAGAAAAGCATGGTATGCGTTGGACTACTT
>NZ_LNNH01000012.1:481454-667263 GCF_001542915.1 Peribacillus simplex
GGTAAAGAAGATGGCCACTTGGACATGGCAAGGTCCTAAAACGGCTTAACATAGTGGCTCGAAGAGCCCAAATCTCGTAACCTTTGTTCAAAATTTCAAAGGAATTTCAAAAGGGGTTCGGAATTTTTTAATTCCGAACCCCTTTTGTCTACAAACTGCGGGATGCTGATTTATCCAGCATCCCGTCAGAAAAAATGAATCACTCCTCCATGGAGGCTTCATCTTCCAATGATATTTTCCATAGTTCTTTCGCCTTCCCACTGACCGTTTCATCAAAAACAAAAGATCCATTCGTGTAGCGATCGTGATTTTTTAATGAGGCCGCATGAACGGTTTCAACCGTTCCCTTTTCCGAAAGAATGAACAAACTGTCGGTTTTATTGACCGTAGTAAATCCGATGACCCGGTGGGGATTCGATTTCAATTCCCTTAATACCACGACACCGCGTTTTGCCCGGCTCGTTTTTTCAAACTCGGTTAATTTCATTTTCTTGATGGCGCCGCGCTGGGTAACGATTAGGATCGATTCTTTGCTATCCTTGGTTAACATCTTGCCGCCGATAACATAGTCATCTTCTTTCAAATTAATCCCTTTTACACCCGCTGCACGGACACCGACGATACTCACCTCTTCTTCATCGAACCATAAACTATAACCGTTATGGGTGACAAGGAAAAGATCTTCCTGACCATCGGTATGATGAACATCGACCAGTTCATCATCGCCTTTTAAGTTGATGCCGACCAATGGTTTAGAATGACGTTGGGCTTTATAAGCAGCAAGTTCCGTCTTTTTCACCATCCCGTTTTTCGTGATGAACACCAGGAATTGAGGAAGGGTAAAGTCCTTGATTGGAATTGCTTTTATGATCTGCTCTTCCCTATCGATCGGAATGATGTTCGCGATATGCTGGCCGGTTTCCTTCCAGCGAATATCAGGAAGCTGATGAACTGGACAATAGAGAAAGTTCCCTTTGGATGTGAACAGCAACAGGACATCCGTTGTATTCATTTCCAGGCGCTGAAGCAAGCGATCGGAATCCTTCATGCCAAAATCAAGACCGCCCGATGCCGCATATGACCGTAATGATGTCCGTTTCACATAGCCTTCTTTCGTCACGGTCACCATTACGTCTTCACTTGCGATCAAGACTTCAAGATTAATTTTGATTTCCTCTATTTCCTTTTCGATTTTCGAACGTCTTCCGTCATCATAGCCTTTTTTAATGAACCGAAGTTCTTTTTTTATGACTTGAAGAAGCACCTTTTCGCTGCCAAGGATCTTCGTCAATTCCTCAATCCTGTTTTTCAATTCCGCTGCTTCTGCCTCAAGTGCCGTAATATCCGTGTTTGTCAGTCTATATAACTGTAAAGATACGATGGCTTCGGCTTGCGCTTCCGTAAACGCGAATTGGGCGATCAGGTTATCTTTGGCATTGCGTTTGTCTTTGGAAGCACGGATAACGGCAATGACTTCATCCAATATCGACAGGGCCTTCACTAAGCCATCGACGATATGCGCCCGGTCATGCGCCTTTTGCAGCTCATAACGGGAACGGTTCACGATTACCTCTTTACGGTGATCGATATACGCATCGAGCATTTTTGGAAGGCTCATCAAAGTCGGCCGTTTTTTATATATCGCGACCATATTGAAGTTATAGGCAATTTGAAGATCGGAATTCTTGTATAAGTAATGCAGGACACCGTTTGCATCCGCTTCTTTCTTCAATTCGATGACGATGCGCAGTCCGGTCCGGTCCGTTTCATCCCTTACTTCGGCGATGCCTTCCACTTTCCGGTCTAGACGGAACTCATCCATCTTCTTGACCAGGTTCGCTTTATTGACTTCATATGGGATTTCGGTGATGACGATTTGCTGTTTGCCGCCACGAATCGTTTCCACGTCCGCCAGACCGCGAATGATGATTTTTCCTTTGCCTGTTTCATAGGCTTTGCGAATGCCTTCGATGCCTTGTATGATTCCGCCAGTAGGGAAATCCGGTCCCTTGATGACCGTCATTAAATCCGCGACGGTCGCTTCAGGCTTATCGATCCGCATGATGGCGGCATCGATGACCTCTCCTATTTGATGCGGCGGAATTTCCGTGGCATATCCGGCTGAGATCCCAGTGGAACCGTTTACGAGCAAGTTCGGGAACATCGCAGGCAACACGATCGGCTCTTCCGAAGTATCATCAAAGTTCGGCACGAAGTCGACCGTCCGTTTTTCAATATCACGTAACATCTCCGAAGCAATCGATGAAAGCCTGGCTTCCGTATACCGCATCGCAGCAGGCGGGTCGCCATCGATGCTACCATTGTTTCCGTGCATTTGGACCATGACTTTCCGCAGCTTCCAGTCTTGGCTCATCCTTACCATCGCCTCATATACAGATGAATCCCCATGGGGATGATAGTTACCAATGACATTACCGACCGTTTTTGCAGATTTCCTGAATCCTTTTTCCTGTGTATTTCCTTCCACATGCATCGCATACAAGATCCTGCGCTGTACCGGTTTTAAGCCGTCCCTGGCATCGGGAAGGGCCCGATCCTGGATAATGTATTTACTATAGCGCCCGAAGCGATCTCCGATGACCTCTTCAAGCGGCAAATCCCGAAACGTTTCTTCAAATACCATCGTTATTGGCCTCCTCTTCAATCGACATATTTTCATTATCTAAAATATTCGATTCTTCCTCGAGACCAAAAGCGACATTTGCTTCAATCCATTTGCGGCGCGGTTCAACCTTGTCTCCCATTAATGTCGTCACTCGTCTTTCAGCACGGGCCCCATCATCGATTTTCACACGGATCAGCGTCCTTGTCTCCGGGTTCATCGTGGTATCCCATAATTGATCGGCATTCATCTCTCCAAGCCCTTTATAACGCTGAATCATATAGCCTTTCCCCACTTTGTCTATCGCTCCCTGAAGCTCCTCGTCACTCCAGGCATATTCAATCACTTCTTTCTTCCCGGTCCCTTTACTCACTTTATATAATGGCGGCAGGGCAATATAAACCTTCCCTGACTCTATCAATGGTTTCATATAACGGTAAAAGAAAGTCAGAAGAAGCACTTGGATATGGGCACCATCCGTATCGGCATCGGTCATGATGATCACTTTATCGTAATTGGTGTCCGGCGTATTGAACTCGGCCCCGACCCCTCCGCCAATGGCGTGGATGATCGTATTGATTTCTTCGTTCTTAAAAATATCAGCCAGTTTGGCCTTTTCCGTATTGATGACTTTACCCCTTAAAGGCAAAACCGCCTGAAAACGGCGATCCCGCCCTTGCTTTGCGGATCCTCCGGCAGAGTCCCCTTCCACAAGGTACAATTCATTACGTTCGGGATTTTTCGATTGAGCCGGCGTCAGCTTACCAGATAGGATGGCATCGGATTTTTTTCGTTTCTTTCCGCTCCTTGCATCCTCCCTTGCTTTGCGGGCCGCTTCGCGTGCCTGGAACGCTTTAATCGATTTTTTAACCAACAAGGTACTCGTGGTCGGATCTTCTTCAAAAAAGTAGGCTAAGTGCTCTGACACGATGGAATCGACTGCAGAGCGCGCCTCGCTGGTGCCAAGCTTGCTCTTGGTCTGCCCCTCGAATTGAAGCAGTTCTTCCGGAATGCGGACTGAGATGATCGATGACAAGCCTTCACGTATATCGGTACCTTCGAGGTTTTTATCTTTTTCCTTCAATAGCCCCATTTTTCTCGCATAATCATTAAATGCCCTGGTCATGGCCGTTTTTGCGCCGATTTCATGGGTGCCGCCGTCTTTTGTACGAACATTATTGACGAAGCTTAATATATTCTCTGAGTAGCCATCGTTGAATTGGAAGGCAAGTTCAACTTCTATCCCATTTTGCTCCCCTTCCAGGCTAACAACACCATGAAGGGTCTCTTTTTCCTCATTTAAGTAATCCACAAATGCTTCGATTCCATTTTCATAATGGAAGGTTTCATTTCGGTCGTTGCGTTCATCCGTCAATTCTATCTTCATGCCCTTTAATAGAAACGCTGATTCACGGAGACGTTCACATAGGATATCGTAATTGAAGGTGGTCACCGAAAATATCTTTGGATCGGGCTTGAAGTGAATCTTCGTACCCGTTTGATTCGTTTTACCGAGTTTCTCCAAGGTCGTTTCAGGCTTGCCTCCATTGAAAAACCGTTGTTCGTATATGAACCCGTCCCTTTTGATCGTCACGACAAGCCATTCAGACAGCGCATTAACGACTGAAGCACCCACACCGTGAAGGCCTCCGCTCGTTTTATATCCACCTTGTCCGAATTTCCCCCCTGCATGGAGGATCGTCAAAATGACTTCAGGCGTCGGTTTACCCAATTTATGCATACCCGTAGGCATCCCGCGGCCCCTATCCGTTACACTTAAACTGTTATCTTTATGTATTTTCACACTAATTTGGTCTCCATAACCAGCCAAAGCCTCATCTACGGAGTTATCTACAATCTCGTACACTAAATGATGAAGTCCGCGTGCATCAGTACTGCCGATATACATACCGGGACGTTTTCTGACCGCTTCGAGTCCTTCCAGTACCTGAATTGCATCATCATTGTACTCGATTGCTTTTACCTTTTTTGCCACAGAAATTCCCCTTTCCTTACTAAACACAATTTCCGGGCCAAATCATACTGCAATGAAATGACTCACTAGCTTTAACAATTTTTCACATACGTTACTATTCATATAAAAAGTATAATACTTTCACGAGAAAAGAACAAGTGTTCTATTTTTTTGTCCCTTTTATTAGCGTTAGCCCATTTGCCTGGAACTTTTCGCTTGAAAACGTATCATAGCTACCGTTCTAATTGTAGCGGTAATTTTTCATTTGGCAAATATACTTTTACTATTTTGATCAAAATGTTGTTAAATCCCCTGGATATCCCGCGGCTTTGGCCATGGTTGAGACTCTCAAGCAACATCCTAAAAAGAGCGGATGTCCGCTCTTTTGACTTTACTTCGTCAGGGCGTGTTCGACTTTAATGCATCGATCCATGATGACAGTATAACCCTTTTCCTTCAAGAAATTATAGGCTTCCTCGTTTTCCACACCCAGCTGAGCCCAAAAGATATCAGCATCAATGTCGGCAAACTCTTTGGCAATCTCCGGGAGGAATTCCGAACGGCGAAACACATTGACGATATCGACATGGCCTTCAATATCTTTGAGGGCTTTCACGGCCTTGACGCCCAACACTTCGGATACGGAAGGGTTAACCGGGATGATCTCATATCCGCTGTCCTGCATCGCCTTGGATACCATATAAGACGTCCGCTCGGGGTTATTCGATAAACCGACTACAGCGATCCGCTTCGCTTTTTTTAGCATTTGGCCCATTTCCGCTCTGCTTGGATTTTCTATCATTCTTACCAATCCCCTCTATTTATAAAATGTTATATTGCATAAAAAGTATACTTAACAAGGATATTTTGCAATGGCAAGCTGATTATTTCCCATTATTAAGAAAAACAATTATACAAGAAAAAATATGTTTCGAAAAGGCATGGCTCCCTTGCCGCCCTTTCTGTTCAACCAGCCTGCCACGTATTGTTAGGCTTTATACAAACAGGCTCCATTTTATATATACGAAAATAAGAAATCCTAAACCTTTTGCCCTGCTACAACTTAAACCTATATTAAAAAGTGCATATTCATCAAGTAAAATTCATTTTTCAATAGATTTTTTTCGGACAGCCGTACCATTTTGTCACGAAAATGTTACAATAAGAGATGCTTATCATGCAGTTTAACGCTGTTTTTGGCTATTTTTTTCAAATATGGTGACAATCAGCCTCTTAAACATGAATAAATAAGAAGATTTTTCTTAAAGAAAGGGTCATAGAATGCTTACATTTATCATTATACTGTCCGCCTACTTGATTGGATCGATCCCATCCGGTTTAATTATCGGCAAAACGTTTTACAAAATCGACATTCGGGAGCATGGCAGTAAAAATCTTGGCGGGACAAATACCTTCCGGACATTGGGTGTCAAGGCAGGGCTTACCGTCACCATCATGGATATCCTTAAAGGGACCCTTGCAACTTCACTCCCGTTTTTGCTTAGTGCTGATATAAATATAAATGAGATGCTTATCGGCGTAATTGCCGTCATCGGCCATATGTTTCCCGTTTTTGCAAACTTTAGGGGCGGGAAAGCGGTTGCGACTTCAGCTGGTGTCATTCTTGCTTATGAACCATTATTTTTTCTCATTGCCGTCATCATTTTCTTTATATCCTTATACATTTCCAAATACGTATCACTTTCGTCCATGATCGCCTCCCTTCTTGCGTTTATCTATAGTTTGGTGTTTCATGCAGGTGATTGGGCCCTCATTACAGTGATCGGCGTTTTTATGATCTTCATTTTCTACCGGCACCGGGCGAACATTAAACGAATTATTGATAAAACTGAACCAAAAGTCAAATGGTTATAAGCGATTTTCAGGATGGGAATGGGCCAGGTCCCACAGGTCCATTTCCATTCTACAATGCATGTGCCGTATTATTCAGTGCACCGGCTTGACTGGATACCTTTTCCGAAAAGTCCCTCATTTTCTGGATGACCGATATCAAACGTTGAATGGTCCATTCCATTTCCTTTGAATCGGTAATATTCCCTTCGATCACGCCAATGATTTCATTGAAAGACTTTCCGGTTAAAACCGCTTCTTTGCCTCCTGCCTAAACGACCTCCCTGACCCTTTGGACAGACCCAGCCACTTCCTTCATAATAGCTATCAGCTATCTCCTGCACTAGTTTTACAGCCTCGTTGATGCTGTGGAAGGATTGGTTTTTCCTCGACATATAATCAGGTTCTGTCCTTTTCCGGTCAGGATTTGCCTGCGCTCCTTCCCTTCTTCAGCAATCATGACCTGAAGTCCCATCTGATCCTGCATCCAATATTCCGACCGTATCACTTGCTTTTTCCTGCTTCACTATTATGAAAATGCCCATCCTTATTTAAACCTGTAATCACAAGGATCTTTTTACCTAACATCTTATTTAAAGATATTGTTTCGAGAAGCCTATACAGCTAAGTAAAGATTGATTAATTGTTGCATAGAGGCTAAACTGGAACTAATTACGCTTACCATTAAGGAGAATCCGTCATGAAGCCACTGCAAATTTCACCGGAAACTGCATTGAAATTATCCAAATCCCTCAATTTGCCCTTGGAGCAAATCATGCATATGCCCACACCCATCTTGCTGAAAAAGCTTGCCGAGGCTGAAGCAATTGAAAACGAAAAGAGAAAATAGCTGCAGAAGCCTGCAGCTATTTTTGTGTGCGCTCAGATGTGTGCGTGATCACCTTCCGGATCACCTGCTGAAAGGCGTTCCATTCTTCCCACTGCCCTTGAAATTGGCTGAGGCCCGATTTGGTCGCATAATAGTATTTCCTTTTCGGCCCTTCCAAGGAATCCCTCCAATAGCTTTTTAAATACTCCTTCTCTTCCAGCCTTTTTAATGCGGGGTAAAGCATGCCTTCTTTATATTGCAAATAACCATCACTCAGCTGTTTGAGCTGTTCGATCATTTCATAGCCGTACATATCCTTCTGAGCCAGCAACGAAAGCAATACCATCTCCGTACTTCCTTTTAATAGCTCCGCTTTTCGCAAATTCGGCAGCCCCCTCTAAATAAGATACTTAAATAGGTAGGTCGAAAACTATATATTCTTCATATATAGCGACGCATTCCCCCCTCACGATACCGCATATTCTTTGACTTTCTTTTTAATATAACAATATTCTGATTTCTTTACTACCTATTAACATTGAATAGTCTTGTTTATAAAAACCAAATAAAAAACCGCCCATTGGCGGTCTTCAATTGGTTAAAACCGATTCTTTTGCGAAAGGAGGCAGTTCCTTCTTTTTCATGGAAACGAAGTGATCCTTTTCATAGATGCAGGCAAATTCTTGCGGAGGTGAGGCATCCAATACCTCACTAAGATAGTGCTTGATGTTGGATACGACTTCAGCTGCCTCCATGATCCATTGATAAGGCTTCCAAGCCAATTCTCCTTCATCACATGGCCCAAGACTTCCCCCTGTATCTTCAGCGCGGTACACATACATTCCGCCCGTCTCATTCCATGTCACGATTCCCCTATAGGTCAATCGCTTGACCTTCAAACCAGTTTCTTCAAAAATTTCCCGTTCCATCGATTCACGGACCGTCTCACCTTCCTCGATTTTCCCTCCAATGCCATTCCATTTCCCCCGATTGGGATCTTTCTTGCGGAATAGCATCAACACTTCAGCTTTATTGTTCGTTTTACGGGTAATGAAACAAATTGTATAAATGATCTCCATTGTATTTCCTTTCTAAAACGCACATTATTCGCATCTACTTCATAATTACTTTATACTTAAATAACGAACCTCAAGGAAGGAGAATGACTATGAAACTGACCATTTCCGATCAAGCAGCCAAGTGGTATGCGGATGAATTGGAGCTCCAGGAAGGCTCACATTTGCGCTTTTATGTAAGATATGGCGGACACAGTTCCGTCCAAAGCGGCTTTTCATTGGGCATCATGCAAGAAGCTCCTGAAAATGCGGCAGCCGTATCATCGACGAATAATGTTCATTTCTATGTTGAAGAAAAAGATATTTGGTACTTCGATGGCCATGATCTGCGGATTACCTTCAACGAAAAGCTGACTGAGCCTGAATTTCATTATGATAAGAGCGCATGACCATGCAGCAGCGGTGCAAACTGCTGTTGCCT
Source organism: Peribacillus simplex (assembly GCF_001542915.1). GTDB lineage: Bacteria > Bacillota > Bacilli > Bacillales > DSM-1321 > Peribacillus > Peribacillus simplex_B. The sequence continues at coordinate 490,230 of NZ_LNNH01000012.1, forward strand.
CTTCTTTTCTATTCATCGAGAAGCACTACAGAAATCCCTTCCGCTTTGAGGATATCCCTTTGTTTGTCGCCCAGAAGGTCATAATGAGAATAGCCATCCTTGCGGTGATGGATCCACTCTTTTTTCAGTCCGTATTGCTTACCCCATTCAGATAATCGGCCTAAATCTTTACTGCCGACTTTTGTAACCGTCTTGCAGCCAGGAAAACGGTCGTCCAGCCAATAATGAGTTAAAAAAGCGATTTCGCCTTGATCGATCCGCTGTTTCCACTCCACTACATCTTTCCGTTTAATGCCGAAAGCCATGTCTATACACCTCGATTAATTAAACCAGCTCATTCTGTTTTTTATTTTTTTCATAGGCCTCATGCCAATCAGGAAACATACGTTTAATCGATATCGGACGGAAGCTGTCCTTTTTCACGCAAACATGTGAAGAATGGCCAGTAGCCGCCACTTCCCCTTTACCATTGACGATTTCATAACCATACACGACCCGTAACCCGTCATACATATCAATCCAGGTCCTCACCTTTACTTTATCACCATATCGTATAGGCGATTTGTATGAAGCCTGTATGTCCATGACAGGGGATAGGATCCCAACCGCCTCCATATCGGCATAACGAAATCCTAAATCTTCGATTAATTTTGTCCTGCCCAGTTCCATCCATATTAAATAATTGGCATGGTAAACAACACCCATCTGGTCTGTCTCTGCATACCTCACTTCAATATCATTTTCAGCTATGAACATTTTTCTTCCCCACTTTCATTTTTGCAATATAAACATATTACCATAACAACCGTTCCCTTTTCATTTAAGCAGGCTTCAGCTCTCATGAAAAAATGGGGAAGAAAGCAATCATGCTTCTTTCTTCCCCATCATCCATAAACTAAATATTATCGGTACTGTAGCCGTTCTCCCGTGCTTCTTGCTCATCTTGTACTTCTTGCTTCATCGCTTCAATGCTCGCTTTTCTTCGCTCGTTTTTGGCTGTAATCGCCATTTTGTCCTCAGCTGATGAAAAGGATGTCGCATCATTCGCCGCTGTCATGTTCTGTTCCGTATTGTGAATCGCGTCCTGAAGTTTCTCTACATTATCCAAACGGTTATCCTGATTATGTTTGAATGAATCCATTGGTTTTCACCTCTAATCAAAAAAATGGTTTACATAATAATATTATCAATTCGCGCTAATCCTTCGTCATTCGCCTTTTGTCTGAATCACCTGGGCATGCTTCCCGGATTTATCCTGCATTTGCTTACCGTTATTGCTTCCAGCTTCCCTTGGCTGTGTTCCAAGATGGCTTGGTCTAAAGTGTTTGGAATCTTTTTTTGGATTACTCATTTTATCGCCTCCTTCTATTATAATGGGTGAAAAGGAAGCAATTCATGAGTGCCAGATTTTGAAAAGCGCAAAATAAAAAGCCAGCACGATTGAAGACAACGTACTGACTCATATTTAGCTAATGAACCCTCTTGGTTACTCAGCTTTTTGCATATGTTTTTTTTCAAGGCGTTCCTCTAGTCTTTCCATTTGTTTAAGGTCCATCATTAATTCCCTTTTGTTTTCTTTGATCAATTCTTCAAATGTTCTTTTTCTTTTTTTCATGTTTTCACCTACTTTTTTTAGTATATGATTCAGCATTGCCAAATTAACGTAAAATTATGACTATATGGTTTTACAACAATAAATTGTCATAATTATCTGACTTTTAGTAGCATCAATCATTCCTTACTTTGCCCCTCTTTATACTTTAACCCTTTTCTTATCTTTATTAACCAAAAATTTTGAATTTTAACAATATTATTTTTAATTTTTGACAACTTTGTTAACAAGCAATCATTCAACGAAAAAAACGGAACCTTTAAAGGTCCCGCTACTGCATGCTATTCATGTATCGTTCCATATCTTTAAGCTGCATGGCTGATATCACTTTGTGACTGATCTTGCCTTTCTTGTCGATGAAATATGTAGTAGGAATGCTTAGCACTTTATACTGCTCATTCACTGGATTTTTTGCACTGTTGCTATCAAGAGGTATGGTGAAGGTGATTTTATTTTCCTTCACAAATGACCGTACATCGTTTTCAGGGTCTATATTGACTGCAAGAACGATGGCATCATCACCTGCTTGCTTCGTATATTGCTCCATATCCGGCATTTCTTTTTTGCAGGGCGGGCACCACGTTGCCCAAAAATTCAGCATAACCTTTTTCCCTTTATAATCAGCCAATTCAACTTGTTTTCCATCCAAGGTCTCCAAGGTGAAATTGGGCGCTTTAGCTCCTATTTTCAAACCGCCCAATGAATCCTTTTTCCCATGGTTGTTTGGTTCATTATCCATCGCTTGTACAATCGCAATTCCAATCAGTGACAGTAAGAGCACTGAGGCGATAATTTTTTTAAGCATACACTTTTGTCCCCCTAGTCCCAATACAATAAAGTTATTAAGCCATTTCCAGAAATAGAACAACTTCCCTTTTTCATTTTAACAATAAAAAGACATGGGGAATAGTGAAACCCCTGTATTCGTTTCATGTTATTCGCCCGCTTTCATAATCTTGACACAAAAAAAGAATCGGTAAACCTAGGTTCTAGGTTTACCGATTCCAAAAGGGCCGAATTAGCCTTTTAATTTATTGCGCAGTACCATTTGAAGGATACCGCCATGACGGTAGTAGTCGATTTCGATTTCTGAGTCGAAACGAACAAGTACATCAAATTCTTTCACGTTTCCAGCTTCATCAGTAGCTGTAACGGTTACGATATCACGCGGTTTAACGGTTTCGTCGATTTTAACAGCAATCGCTTCTTTACCAGTCAATCCAAGCGTTTCAGCGTTTTCGCCTTCTTTGAATTGAAGAGGAAGAACACCCATCAATGCAAGGTTAGAACGGTGAATACGTTCAAAGCTTTCAGCGATGACCGTTTTGATGCCAAGAAGGTTCGTACCTTTTGCAGCCCAGTCACGAGAGCTTCCCATACCGTAGTCTTTACCAGCGATAACGGCAAGACCTGTTCCATCAGCTTTGTATTTCATGCAAGCATCATAGATAGCCATTACATCGCCTGTCGGCCAGTAAGTCGTGAATCCGCCTTCTGTACCTGGAGCCACTTGGTTACGGATACGGATGTTTGCGAATGTTCCGCGCATCATTGCTTCGTGGTTACCGCGACGAGAACCGTAAGAGTTAAAGTCACGCGGTTTCACACCGTTTTCACGAAGGTAGATACCAGCTGGTGTATCTTTACCGATTGCACCTGCAGGAGAAATGTGGTCAGTAGTTACTGAATCACCGAATTTACCTACAACGCGCAAGCCAGAAAGCGGGTTAACTGAACCTGGTTCTGGTGATAATCCTTCAAAGAACGGAGGATTTTGAATGTATGTTGATTTGGAATCGAAAGCGTAAATCGCTTCGTTGCTTGTTTGGATTTCATTCCAACGTTTGTTATCGTTGAATACTGTTTCGTATTCTTTACGGAATAATTCCGGTGTAACCGTTGCTTTAACAGCAGCGTTTACTTCTTCTTGTGATGGCCAGATATCAGCAAGGTATACATCGTTGCCATCTTTATCTTTACCAAGTGAATCATTGTTAAGATCGAAGTCCACAGTACCTGCAAGGGCATATGCCACAACTAAAGTTGGAGAAGCAAGGTAGTTTGCTTTCACAAGCGGATGGATACGGCCTTCGAAGTTACGGTTACCTGAAAGTACTGAAGTTACCAGAAGATCGGCTTCAGCAACAGCTGCTTCGATTTCGTCCGCTAATGGACCTGAGTTACCGATACATGTTGTACAGCCATAACCGACTACGTTGAATCCTAATTGATCAAGGTATGGTTGAAGACCTGCATCACGAAGGTAACCAGTAACAACTTTAGAGCCTGGTGCCAATGATGTTTTTACATAATCCGGAACTGTCAAGCCTTTTTCAACCGCTTTTTTAGCGATCAGACCTGCTCCAAGCATTACGTATGGATTTGAAGTATTTGTACAGCTCGTGATTGCAGCAATTGCGATCGCACCAGTTTTCATGACCGATTCTTTGCCATCGGCGAATTTAACAGTCACTTCTTTATCCAATTCGGAATTGTCCATGCCGAAGCCTTGGTTACCCATTGGTGCATTGATGGCATCATGGAAAGATTTCTTCATTTGAGAAAGCGGAATCAAATCTTGCGGGCGTTTAGGGCCTGAAAGGTTTGGTTCGATTGCTGAAAGATCGATTTCCACTACATCGTTGTATGCTGGATCTTCGTTTTCAGGAGCATAGAACAAGCCGTTTTCTTTGCAGTAAGATTCAACCACTTGGATTTGTTTTTCATCACGGCCTGTTAAGCGCATGTAATCGATCGCTTCTGCATCAACTGGGAAGAAACCGACTGTAGCACCGTATTCAGGAGCCATGTTAGCGATTGTTGCACGGTCAGCAAGCGGAAGGTATCCTACTCCTGGGCCGTAGAACTCAACGAATTTACCAACTACGCCGTGTGCACGAAGAACTTGCGTTACTTTCAAAGCAAGGTCAGTAGCTGTCGTTCCTTTAGGAAGTTGGCCAGTTAGCTTAACACCAACCACTTTTGGAACTGGGAAGTATGATGGCTGTCCAAGCATGCCTGCTTCAGCTTCGATACCGCCGACGCCCCAACCAAGAACACCGATACCGTTGATCATTGTCGTATGTGAATCCGTACCGAATACAGAATCAGGGAATACTTCGAAGTCGCCGTTTGGAGTTTCAACTGCGTGTACTACGTTCGCAAGGTACTCAAGGTTAACTTGGTGAACGATACCAGTCGCTGGCGGAACCGCACGGTAGTTGTTGAATGATTTTTGAGCCCAGCTTAGGAACTGGTAACGCTCTGCATTACGTTCGAATTCAAGATCCATATTGGCATCAAGGGAATCCATAGTACCTGCTTTATCAACTTGGACTGAGTGGTCGATTACAAGGTCAACTGGAATTTCCGGGTTGATTTTGTCTGGATCTCCACCAAGGGCCGCGAAGGCATTACGTAGAGAAGCTAAATCTACAACAACCGGCACACCCGTGAAATCTTGAAGGATGACACGTGAAGGCTTGAAAGGTACATCTATATCTTGTTGCTCGCTTGTTCCCCATTTAGCAAGGTTCGCAACATGTTCTTTTGTGATAACTCTTCCGTCCACTTGGCGCAGAACTGCCTCAAGTAATACTTTAATGGAATATGGAAGGCGTGAAACTTTGCCATCCCCTGCTTTTTCAATAGCGTCTAGGCTGTAGTAGTTGTAGCGTTTCCCTTCAATTTCGAAGGATTTACGCGATTGGTACACGTCATTTTTCGTCATGAATATTACCCCCTATTAAACTGTCAGAACAACTTATTCTGCACATGAAAGTAAAACCTGGTTCACTGAAACCATGTTTACCAATAAATATAAACAAAAAAGTTAGTTTGTCGAATTTTCTCTCTGTTCTCCCACCCTAACTCTTCCTTCAACTTAATACTAATATAGAAATGAGTATAAGTAAATAACAAGAAAGTTATTGTTTTTGATAAGTTTCACTTATGTTAATAATTCCTTTTTATATGAAAGTGACGTTTAAGAGCCTTACCCGCCTTCCAATTGGTGAAAAAAACCCCATATACAAGCTGAGAAATTATTCCAACAAAACATATTAGGCAAACATACATAATCATTCCGCATTATCACATTCTATTGGTGGAGGTGTCGAAATGTCAAAACAAAAGGCAAATCATGTCATACCAGGGATGAATGCAGCAAAAGCACAAGGTAATGGGACAGGATACCATGATGAATTGGGAAATGAACCGCCATTATCGGAAGAACAAAGACAAAACAACAAAAAAAGAAAGAAAAACCAATAATATCAATTTTCAGGCATTAATAAGGAAGGCTTTTTGAAAATCACATGTTCAAAAAGCCTTTTCACCCCTCAAATCAGACATCCATCAGTCCTCAGAATTCACTTCTTGGACGATTGCAGAAATATCCTGCTCGAATTGTTTCAATTGATCCCGTTGGTGCTCAGAAGCGGTAACCAAGGCAGTTTGTATTTGCTGGTAAGCCTCGTTCACTTCCTGCTTCACATGCTTCAATTCCGTTCCATAATTCGGTGCCGTCTTTTCGATTGAAGAATATGCATCAAACACCTGTTGGTAACTTTGCTGTGCTTCCTGGAATGCCCTGCGTTTATCTTGTTTATCCTGCAATGTGATTCAGCTCCTTAATTAGTATCACTCATAGGATGTACGAGGGTTACAAATATATGTATGTGAATAAAAATCCCCGAATTGCTTATCTTAAGATATAGGAGGGATCAGCATATGAACAAAAATGATGGCAAAGATATTCGAAAAAATGCACCTAAAGGGAATAACCCAGGTCAACCTGCTCCGTTAAGCGGTTCCCATAAGGTGAAAAATAGACAGCATTCCCGTCAAAAGCATAATAGCGGCCACGATATGTAAGCTGCTTTTTCATTTGATAACGAAGCGGTGCCTGCCATTTGCCAGGCACCGCTCTTTATTTGGATAACGGACAACCATAAGCTTTATCATTAAACCCTTAAAGTGTTTCACCCATTTAAATCGTCTTCTTATAAAAATTACAACTTCCTACTTTTCTATTTTACGATTATGATAGACTATAAGGTCTGATTCCTTATAAAGAGGGTGAGTTCATGCAAGCTTTTCTGAAGCGTTTATCCCAGCAGCGGGAACGATTGAGCCAGTTAGAGATGGGCGTGTTAGAGTACATATTGCATCATCATGAAATAATTGTGCATATGAATTTAGATGAATTAGCGAAGAAGCTTTTTGTATCCACGGCAACCATAAGCAGGACATGCCAACAGTTAGGTTTTCGTGGATTTCAAGATTTGAAATACTCATTCATAAAAGAAACGACCAAAGAGACCCATAATATTGCTTCTTCTCGTTCTGAAGCCTTAAGTAATCATATTGATCGTTTCAAGCAGGAAATTGAAAGTACGATTGATTATATTGATGAAGGAAAAATAATCGAGGCTGCAAAGTATATACATATAAGTAAGCATGTAGAGTTCTTTGGTGTAGGAAATTCACTGCCACCTTGTGTCGATGCAGCAAGGAAATTAATGTTCTCGGGGAAAATAAGCAGTGCCCGTGAAGATTGGGATGAATTGAGAAGCGTTGCCAATAGTTTACGTGCAGATGATTTGGCGATCTTGGTTTCGTATAGTGGGGAAACGATATACACATTGGAATACGCCTCCCTGTTAAAGAAGCGCAACGTTAAAACCATTTCCATCACAGGACAACATAATAATCGGTTACAGCAAGAGGTGGATTTATCTTTCCAGGCACACGTAATGAATCGCTATTATGGTGAATTAGATATGAGCTCGCGCTTCCCTTTGAGCATTATTTTGGATTTCATTATTTTAACCTATCTGGAGAAATATAAAGATTCCTAAAAGACCCGTAGAAAATGCCACTGCATTTTACGGGTCTTTTTCCTTGAACGGGCAGAATTGTTTGAATATACAAAAAATGTACACACATACATCTAGTCTGTCAACGGTTGATACTTTTGATCCTCAGTGTATATTAAAGTTATGTTTATCCGCCGGAAGGAGTCAGAATAATGAAAAAGAATAAACGTCTAAAATCACAGCTTTGGGAGTTTTTCCAAGGACTAGGCAAAACGTTCATGCTGCCGGTTGCTTTATTGGCATTCATGGGGCTCATATTAGGAATTGGAAGCTCGTTCACTAGCCCGACCACTATCGAAGCCTTTCCCTTCTTGAATAATTCTTTCCTTCAGTTCATCTTTAGTTTCTTGGCGACGATAGGTGGCTTTGCCTTTACTTATTTACCTGTACTTTTCGCAATGGCCATTCCAATGGGTCTGGTACGCTATGAAAAAGGTGTAGCTGCTTTCTCAGGCTTTACTGGATATGTAATCATGAACTTAGCCATCAATTTCTATTTAACTGAAACGGGAACTTTAGCAAATCCTGAACAATTGCGCCAAGCTGGCCAAGGAATGGTAATGGGGATCCAAACCATAGAAACAGGTGTACTGGGGGGCATCATTGCTGGGATTACCGTGTATTTATTACATAATCGTTTCTATGAAATTAAATTGCCGGACGCTTTTGCCTTTTTCGGAGGAGCACGGTTTGTCCCTATAGTTACCGCATTCACATTGTCGATTGTGGGTCTGCTTCTTCCAATGATTTGGCCCATTTTCGCCACAGCCATCGCTTTCATCGGTACCATCATTAATAAATCAGGCATGTTTGGCCCGTTTTTATTCGGTGCCGGTGAACGTTTATTACTTCCTTTTGGCCTGCACCATATCCTGGTCGCGATGATCCGCTTCACGGAAGCTGGCGGGACAGAAGTTGTCAATGGTAAAACGATTTCGGGAGCATTGAATATATTCTATGCCCAATTACAAAGTGGAAGTGCAATCAGCCCTGCTGCAACGGCTTTTTTATCACAAGGTAAAATGCCCACTTTCATGTTCGGGTTGCCAGGCGTTGCATTAGCCATATATCATACGGCTCGGATCGAAAACCGTACGAAAATTAAGGGGTTATTAATATCAGGAGTGATTGCCACTGCTGTTACAGGTATTACAGAACCTATTGAATTTTTATTCTTGTTTGTAGCCCCCGCTTTGTTCTTAATTCACGCCATTATGACCGGTTTAGGATTTATGATTATGGCGTTACTGGGCGTGACCATCGGGAATACAGATGGCGGTTTACTCGATTTCTTAATTTTTGGTATCATGCAGGGATTCGCTACAAAATGGTATCTCGTTCTTGTCATTGGACCGATTTGGTTCGGGCTCTATTATATGATTTTCCGCTATGCGATAGTAAAATTCAATTTAAAAACTCCGGGACGGGAAAAGATGAGTGATGACCCTGCCAATGATTCTGCTATTACGAAAGGAACAAGCTACAATGCCCAAAAAGTATTATCTGCCCTAGGTGGTAAAGAAAACATCCAATCATTGGATAATTGTGTAACCCGCCTTCGTCTCGTCGTGGATGTAATGGACAAAGTAGACGAAAAAATCTTGAAAGAAGAATGTGGCGCTCTTGGAGTTGTGATTCTCGATGAGCATAATTTACAAGTCGTCATCGGGCCGCAAGTCGGCCTATTAAAATCACAAATTGAAAAAATTTCATGAAAATGGAGTTGTAAATCATGCAGCACGACTTTAATGAAACAATTGATCGCAAGGGGACATTTTGTACCCAATGGGACTATGTGGAAGATCGATTCGGAGAGAAAGACCTTCTCCCCTTCTCGATTTCCGATACCGATTTCGGATGTCCACCTGAAATTTTGCAGGCCATCCAGCAACGATTGCAACATGGAATCTTTGGATATACACGCTGGAACCACTCACCATTCAAAGACGCAATCACCAATTGGTATAAAAAAAGATTTGTTTGTCCCATTGAAGCAGCTTGGATTACTTATAGTCCCTCCGTCATTTACTCCGTTTCCAAGATAATCGAGATCATGACGGCCGTGGACGATCACGTTGTCATTCAAACACCGGCGTATGATGCATTCTTTAAAACGATCCAAGATAATAAACGCCTGATATCAAGTAATGAATTAATCTATCATGAAGGAACATACTCGATCAATTTTTCGGATCTAGAAGAAAAACTAGCCCATCCAAAAGCAAAAGTGCTACTACTATGCAGTCCGCATAACCCTACAGGCCGTGTCTGGACTCGTGATGAACTGAATAACATCGTAGCCCTTTGCAATCGATATGATGTATACATTATTTCCGACGAGATTCATATGGATATCATCCATGAAGGGAATGCCCATACACCAATCATTCATTCGGCTATTGATCCAAATAGATTGTGCATCTGCTCTTCAGCCAGTAAAACATTCAATACTCCAGGGTTAGGAGGTTCATACTGTCTCATACCAGATAGTAGTATTCGTGAAGCCTTTCTTGTTTCCTTGAAGAATAAAGATGGGCTATCCAGTGCCAGCGTATTTGGAATGGAAGCACTGATCACCGCTTATAATGAATGTGAATATTGGGTAGACGATTTAACGGGGTATGTACACGACAACTTACGGATCATTCAAGATTTTTTAAAGGCACACTTACCGATGCTTTCTTTCCATATACCCGAATCCACCTATCTCGCTTGGATTAATGTGTCGCAACTCCCCTTTTCCAGCAATCAAATACAGGATTCCCTTGTACATCATGGGAAAGTAGCGATCATGCCTGGCGAAACATTTGGAGAATCAGGGCGCAGTTTTATCAGATTGAATGTGGGTTGTCCAAAATCAAAGCTATTGGAAGGTCTCGACCGGTTAAAAAAAGCGATAGACTATTTGGAGAATCAAGAGAAATGAGAAGCAAGGATTTCTAGCAACCTGGTTTTCTGAATTGACTAGATACGATTTACGGTAAAGGTGCATCTCTCATGAAAAGCAACGGACTGTAGTCGAATACAGATAGAGTCCTCCGTCCATTAGAAAACCCCCAATGGATATATGTCCAAAGGGGGGTTATTCTTGGCTGTTTAAGGTACTTCACCGATGGAAGATTCGGGAATTGCATAGATATGATAGTCAACTCCTCTTGCGATTGCAGCTTTTTTCATTTTTGAAACAGCCAACGAAGGAAAACTATAGAAGGAATGCAATCGGCAGCACTCCAAATCATTTCCTACTCTGGAGAGGCAAAGAGCCATTTTGTCGAAGCCATTCGTGAAGGCCGGTCCGGTAATTATCTAATCGCGATTCTATTAGGACCCCAAGTGAAACTCATGAAAAAGGCAGCTGAAAATACAGCTGCACCGTATGGGATTCCTGTGGATGTCATCGATCTTAAATCCTATGGAACAAGCAGGAACAGAGGCAAGAATCTGGGCTATCTAAAAAAGACCAGGTGCCGCTAACACCTGATCCGAACAACTACCTGCTTCCATTGATTTGTATATTTTGTAAATGTTGAAAAAGGGACCCGCTCCACAGTTAGATGATCGGAGGCAGAACCCCAGAGGAAAGCCTGAGAAAAATGGCGGTCACGACAAACTTACGCTCCTTAGTTACGAATAATTAAAGGTGATACCAATGGTGGTAAACCAGGCTCATACATTTGGAATCTATCCAACTAACAAACAAGTAGTTCTCATAAAAATTTATCGATAACTTCATTGTTAATAATTGACCTGAACGGCCCATTTCCCTCTAATGATCGGAAGAGTCCTTTAATGAATGCAGCCAGAATTTATTGTCTGAATGACGGGGGTAGCCCATATCCCCTTCAATCAGACAGTTAAATCGATAAGCGGCGGTAGTTCAAGTCATCCCCAGCTTCATTTCTTTTTGATAAGCAAGATCCGCGAGCAGAAGTGAACCAATAATTCCAGCGTCGTCCCCTAAGCCGGGCTTTACAATATAATCGGATATTTCGGTTTCAAGTTCTGGAAGTGAAACATACCCTTTCAGTACTTCCTTCACCTGATTTCTAATCATTTGGAAAATGGACTCCTGTTTACCGACTCCGCCCCCAAGGATAATTTTCTTAGGAGATAGGATTAATATGTATTGGGCGATTGCCTGAGCTAAATAATAGGCTTCCAGTTCCCATACTTCATGCCTATCCGCTAATTGACCAGCAGGTTTTCCCCATCTTTCCTCAATGGCGGGACCGGATGCAAGACCTTCCAAACAATCCCCATGAAAAGGACATTTGCCTTTATATGAATCTTCTGGGTGCTTTCGAACCATGATATGACCCATTTCCGGATGAGAAAGCCCTTCCAATAATCGACCGCCAACCACTGCACCGGCTCCAATTCCCGTGCCTACGGTTATATATAAACAACTATCCATTCCCGCAGCTGCTCCAAATCTTGCTTCCCCCAATGCGGCTGCATTTACATCCGTATGAAAGCCGACAGGTACTTTACATTCCTTTTTAATCGTTTGTAAAAAGGGAAAGTCCTTCCACCCTGGCTTTGGTGTAGTCGTTATATTTCCGTATGCCGGACTGGCAGGGTCAATGTTGACCGGACCGAATGAACCGATTCCAATCGCTACTAGCTCGTATTCGGAAAAAAAACGGATAACTTCCGGTATGGTTTCCTCAGGAACAGTCGTCGGAATTTGTATTCGCTTCCTCACATTTCCTTTTTCATCACCTACGGCACAAACAAATTTCGTTCCCCCTGCTTCAATCGCCCCATATAACCTCACGGCTCCACTCACCTCATGTTTTTATTTGCGGATGGTCACTGTCGTAAAAACGAATTTATCATAACGGTGCCTGGAAAAAGAATATTCAAAAGGCAAGCCATTGTTTAAATAGCCAACCTGTTCAACCTCCAATATCGGGTCATCCGGCAAACACTCTAAATGAATTTGATCCAGTTCATTAGGTTTATCTGCTCTAATTTTCCGATGTGCACCGCCAATTTTCAATTCAAGTGTTTCATGAATATAATTATAGATGGATGCTTGTAACACTTTTTCTGTGATTCCTGGAATCATCGATACCGGCATATATGTCCTCTCGATGACATATGGCTCACCATCCACTTTTCTAAGTCTGATTATGTGATACACTGGTGCATCCTCGCTAATTGAAAGCTGTTCGGCCACTTCCTTTTCTGGAAATTGCACATCAAAGGCGATGATCGTGCTTGTTACATTTCTGTTCGGAAGCACATTAGACAAACCGAGGGTTTCCTCACTGATGACATTCACCTTCTCGTCATTTACAGGTGATTGGACAATAAATGTTCCATGCCCCCGTTTTCTGAAAAGCAGCCCTTCCTCCACGAGAATATCCAGGCCTCTTTTCATTGTCATCCGGCTGCATTCGAATTCTTTAGCAAGCGTGATTTCGTCAGGGATCGGATGATCTACCCGATAAAACCCTTCCTTGACCCTTTTTCTCATTTCAATTGAAATTTTTTCATATTTATTCATTTTTATTCGCTCCTACTTACAAAAAACAATACAGTTTAAGTCATCCGCTTTTTCCATTATAAGAAATCAGGGTTATCACTGTAAAGAATCGATTTTTCTGAAAGTTAACGCATCTTCCCTTACAAGCAGGTCAAGGGAGACAAATACTTCCAAATCCAGTTCCATCAGGCATCAAGGAAAGATTGCGTATTCAGGCCCCGATTTTTTAAAACCCGTTCATATTTGCCACTTTTTTAAACCAATGGCCGCTCTTTTTCACTGTTCTTTCAGCATCTTTTTCCAGATTGACAGAAACGAAACCATATCGATTTTTGTAAGCATTGCTCCAAGACCAATTATCCATGAAAGTCCATAAATGATACCCCCATACATTCGACCCTTCGCTTATGGCTTTATGAACCCACTTCAAATGTTCGCTTATGAACTCGATTCGGTAATCATCCTGTATCATGCCATTTTCATCACGGAAGCGTTCTTCCCCTTCCACTCCCATTCCATTTTCAGAAATGAAGCATTCGATATTCCCGTAGTTTTCTTTTACATTCATTAAAATATCATAGATTCCCTTTTCGTATATTTCCCAGCCGCGGTGGACGTTCATTTTTCTTCCGGGCATTTCATAATGATCAAAATACAGTTCAGGCAAAAATGGAGCATCAGGGTTACGGGCATGTTCCTTTGCCTTTACACGTCGAGGCTGATAATAGTTGATCCCTAAAAGATCGACGGTATTTTGCTGGATTATATCCAAATCGCCAGCTGCCATAGCAGGCATGAACCCTTCTGTCTTTAAGATGGCAACCAGATCTGATGGGAATTCGCCTTTAACGGAAGGATCCAGGAAAGACCGGTTGAAAAAGGCATCGGCAATCTTTGATGCTTTTAAATCGGCTGGATTCTGGCTTCGCGGGTACGATGGCGTCAAATTCAATATAATCCCGATTTTGCCATCCATATTCATGTCCCTATACTTTTTGATCGCTTTTGCGCTGGATAAAATCGTATGATAACCAACTTGTACCGCTTTTTTAAAATCGACGATATTCGGATAATGAAAATTGTATAAATACCCGCCCTCTACCGGGACAATAGGTTCATTATGCGTGAACCACTTTGCAACACGATCTCCGAACAATTGGAAGCATGTCGCAGCATAACCTTCAAACGCATCGACGGTGTCCCTGTTTTCCCATCCTCCGATGTCCTGCAGGGCCATGGGCATATCAAAGTGGTATAAATTGACGAATGGTTCGATGCCCGTTTCCACCATTTCATCAATGACCGAATTATAAAAATCCACCGCTTTCTTGTTCACTTCCCCTTTTCCTTTCGGGAACATACGTGACCATGAAATCGATAACCGGAAAGAGTTATGACCAATTTCCTTCATTAACTTTATATCTTCTTTATACTTATAGTAAAACTGAGAAGTGTCCTGAGGTCCGACGGCGTTGAAAAAACGATTGGGCTCAATTTCATACCAGTGATCCCATATGTTTTTGCCTTTTCCGTCTATATCTGCTGCACCTTCCGTTTGAGTGGCCGAAGCAGATGATCCCCACCAAAAACCTTCTGGAAAATGATATTGTAATTTTTCAGTCGTTTCTTCTTTCAGTTTCATCCTTAATTTCCCCCATTCTTTTTAAACCGGAAACAGTCATGGCATGCCGAATCTGGTTTACGTTTTTTTGTATCTTCCTGCCCTGGTGTTTAAGAAGCCTTGTTTTGATTTTCCGCTTCTCTTTCTTTTTTCACATTCGTTTTATCCAATGCTTTTAGGAATGGAAACCAGATGACGAATACGATCAATAAATTAACGATTTGCAACAAAGAGCCCCTGAAGCTATTGGTCGCAAGGTAACCACTTATTCCGATTGGCACCGTCCATGGAACGGTGACACCTGTTGGTGGTGGGACAATTCCAGTTGCCATGGTGAAATATGTAAAGCCTGTAACCACCATTGGTGCAATAATCCAAGGGATGACAACGATTGGATTCATCACGATCGGCAGCCCAAAAATAATCGGTTCATTCACGTTAAAGATACCCGGTCCTACACCAAGCTTTCCTACTTGTTTCATTTGCTTGCTCTTCATGAACCATAAGATGGCGATGACGACCGCCAATGTCATCCCAGTACCACCCATACCTACAGTAAAGACTTCTATGAACGGTTTAGAAACAATATTCGGTAACTCTTCCTTTCCTCTAAAAGCTTCGAGGTTTTCGAGTGCAAGAGTTGCCCAGATGGGATCCATAACAGAGTTGATGATGATTTGACCATGTAAGCCAAAGAACCACAAAACCTGTATGAAGAATACAGCGATCAAAGTAGGGATGATTCCACTACCTAAACCAACAAGGGGCGCCTGAATCACGTCATAAATAAAATCATGTAAATTCGTATGGAATCCTAGTGTAACGATTACATTTACCGCTAAGAAAACCGTTAACGTGATTAAGGCAGGCAACAGGGCAGCGAATGATTTTGCAACAGCTGGGGGTACACCTGCAGGCATTTTAATCGTTATATCTCTTTGAACGATTTTCCGGTAAATTTCACCGGCAATAAAAGCGGAGATCATTCCGAGAAACATTCCTTTCGCACCAAGCCGGTCAAGTGGGATGACATTAGCGACCGTTTCTCCTGATTCCGCCTCAATCACAAACGGGGTTAGGATTAGAAAGGAAGCAAGAGCGATAACTCCACCAAACACAGCTTCGACATCATAGCTCTTTGAGAGGAAATATCCGATTCCGAAAACAACGAACACCGACAGAATTCCCATCGTGGCCTGTGAAGCGATTGCGAATGAAGATTGCATGGTCATGAGGGAATGGTCACTTAAAAATTGGTTTAAAAAGGGCAAATTAGTTAAAACGACAAATATCGAACCGAATAT
Source organism: Peribacillus simplex (assembly GCF_001542915.1). Classification (GTDB taxonomy): domain Bacteria; phylum Bacillota; class Bacilli; order Bacillales; family DSM-1321; genus Peribacillus; species Peribacillus simplex_B. The sequence continues at coordinate 506,137 of NZ_LNNH01000012.1, forward strand.
CGTAAGTGGGAACGCTAACATAAATGCGTCCCGTAAAACCGATAAATAGCGATTGTTATTTAGCTTCCCCGCTAGTGGAATGAGAAACTGACTCAGCTTGTCAAACATAGTAGACCCCCCATTATAGATGAATGATCAGATATTTTTTGCTTTGAAAATATCCAGTAACTCTTTTACTAGTTCCTTCATCGTCAAAGTTGACATCAGATGGTCTTCAGAATGAATGAATAGCATCGAAATTTCCACCTTTTCACCCTGTGCTTCCTTTTGAACCAATTGGAAGTGAACGTCGTGAGCAACAGCCAAATCCTGCTCTGCTTGAGCAATCAACAATTCCGATTCTTCCACGTTCCCTCCGCGATATTCACGTAAGGATTGAATCACCTTGCTGCGGGCATTGCCACTATATAAAATCAATTGAAAATTAATTTGTTCGCTCGTGAGGTCTTCCAACTTCATTTGCTCCATCATTTATTACCTATCAAGGAAATAGCTTGATCATACGCTTTTTTACCATCTGCCATTCCATAAGCCATCATATCGATTACATCTACCTTGATATTGTATATGGATGCCTCTTTTTGAAGTTCCCCCTTAAGGAAACTCATTTGCGGTCCGATTAGCACTACATCCGCATCTGCCATTTCTTTCTTCGCTTTATCCTGGCCAACCGCCCAGATTTTTGCATCTTCGCCTATCGATTTGGCGTGCTGCTCCATTTTAGTAACTAATAAGCTCGTGGACATTCCAGAACTACATGCAAGTAAGATTCGATTCATACTTATTACCTCCCCTTTTGTATTTTTTTAACAATCATCTAAAACGCTTACATTTATTATTATGATCATTTTATTATAAATGTCTAGACATTTAATTAAAATACTATTCAGTTTTTTTAAAAAAGGCTTCATTTCTGAATTTATCATATGAATGTTTCTTCCTTTAAAAAAACCACTCAAGCTTTCACTTGAGTGGTTTTTTGCTTATATAAAACTCGTAATCCATTCCATTTCTCCAGATGCAATCAATTCCTTCAGTTCCCGCGTCATGATCAAGTGGTCTCCTTTTTTCACTTCCATCACTTCACTCTCGGATTCGATTTTTCCAGTTCCTTCAATGATGCTGATTAATTGGAAGGTGCCTCTCCCTGCTAACCGATATCCTGTTCCTGATATTTTATGATGAACGACAGAGAATTCAGGAACTTCAATGAGGAATGTTGTTTCCCCTCCAGCAGCCGTTACCGTTTGTGATGCATGAATTGTCTGAGAATCTGGGACTGTCGTTACCTGTAGTGCTTTCTCGAGATGCAGTTCACGTTTATTTCCTTCTGAATCCGTTCTGTAATAATCATATACCCTATAGGTTGTATCGGAAGATTGTTGGGTTTCTAAGATGACGATGCCTTTCCCGATTGCGTGAACGGTCCCGCTTTTTACAAATATGAAATCTCCGCGCTTTACAGGCTGTTTTTGCAGCAGGTCGTCCCACCTTTCGTCCGATGTCAGCTTCACCATTTCTTCTTTTGTTTGAGCTTTATGACCAAGGATGATTTCTGAATCAGGTTCTGCGTCAATGACATACCAGCATTCTGTTTTTCCGTACGGTTCTCCTTCTAGTTCTGAAGCCTGTTCATCATTAGGATGAACCTGGACGGATAAATCATCGTTTGCATCGAGGATCTTAATGAGCAAGGGGAATTCTTCCATTTTATAGTCGCCAAATAGCTTGCTGCGATGGTTTCTCCATAATGCAGATAAGACTTCTCCTTTAAACTCGCCCTCTTCAACGACGCTTTCTCCGTGATGATGAGCGGATATTCCCCAGCATTCACCAATCGGGCCTTTCGGAATCGAGTAATTGAAATCCGTTTCGAGCTTTCTTCCTCCCCAAATTCTTTTTTGAAAAATTGGCTTAAGTTTTAAAATGGTCATGTATTCGCTCCCCTTTGCTAATATGTATTTTGATAATGAGTTCATTACGCATGGGCCTTTGGCTAAACTGACTGTTGATTTCATCAATCGGTACAGATTCTAATATGTTGGATGAGCAGGACGAGGATATGTAATGGTTCTTTTCCTGCTGCTAATGCGGAGCACGACTAGTTTAACCAGTTAGCTATCATGGCTCCATTCTTCAAATAAAAAGGATGGCTAAATGACAGCATTTTTCCCCATTTGGTCGCTACACTTCAAATCCGATCGCAGTCGAGCTATGCGCTTCGCTGTTCAACAAGGCTTTAACATAATTGATTTTTTTCTGTAATCCCCCAGCATTTTTCATCCAATCTACTAACCGGAGCCTCATCTGCGCGGTTGGCTTTCAAATTTAAGATTATCATATTTTTTGTCGTATATTCTGTTAAATCTATTATATTCGCCTTTTTCATTGATTTTTTTTTTGTTGTTAGTATCTGAGAAGGCGCCCTTACGTAACGATGCTTATTTTCACTTTATTTAGGTTAATGAAAAAGGAGCTTGGGTACCCAAGCTCCTTTTATTCAAACGAAAAAACGTTTCATCCTAAAAATCGATGATATAAAGTTTTTGCTTCCGCAATATCTTTCGTTCCATGAATCAATGCCCGTCCGTCTTTAAAAACGACCAACCGATGTTTTCCGACGGAAAATGAAAGTAAATACGGATTTCTTACAACATGGCCGTCTTGAGCGTGTAAATTGTTTTCGAGCTCCGCGAGATCCCATTCCTGTTCCTTTGATGGCCGAATCTGGACAGTGTCCCTCCCGCATAAGACCGCTGTTTTTGTTCGGTTTGCATAAGAAAGGTGGGGATACGTTCGGTTCTTCCCGCATGAGGGACAACTGTCTTTTTTTAATTTCGCTACATGTATGGACGAATGTTCATTTTTCCAAAGATCGAATGAAACGATTTTGTTTCTTAGGGATCCATAATCTTCGACAAGAATTTTCAAAGCTTCCGTTAATTGATGGGCAACGACCGTTTGAACGGCAGGGCTAATGATTCCCGCCGTATCACAAGTCAGCCCTCCAATCGGAACCGTTTCCAGCAAGCAATTCAAACATGGGGTCACCTGTGGAATCACCGTATAGCTTATCCCATAACTCCCTACACAGGCACCGTATATCCAAGGTATGTTAAATTTTTGTGCACTATCATTTATGAGCATCCTCGTATCGAAATTATCCGTGGCATCCACTATTAAGTCCACTCCGTATACGAGCTGCTCCAGTTCATCAACCGATACATCCGATACGAGCGATTTAACGATAACTTCTGAATTTAAGGCATTCAAGCGCTTCTTTGCTGCCACTGCTTTCGGTAGTCTTTTTTCAGCATCTGCTTCACAATAAAGCTGTTGTCGCTGAAGGTTGCTCCACTCCACATAATCTCTGTCCACAATCGTCAGCTTTCCGATTCCTGCCCGGACAAGACCTTCAGCACTTCCTGTTCCGAGAGCACCTGCCCCAATCACCAAAACATGTTTTTTACGGATTTTCAGTTGCCCTTCTTCCCCTATAGGGCCAAAAAGCTCTTGACGTGAATAACGTTCATTCATCCCATGCTCATTCCTTCTACTGGACTGCTGGCTATGGCGTAATCATTTTTTTCTATTCTTCCAGCTTCATACCCTAGTCGACCAGCCTCAATGGCAAGTTTCATTGCTATCGCCATTTTGATCGGATCTTTTGCTCCGGAAACTGCCGTGTTAAGCAAAACACCATCCGCTCCTAATTCCATCGCGATTGCCGCATCGGAAGGAGTACCGATTCCAGCATCAACAATTACCGGAACTTCGGCTTGTTCGATGATGAATCGTAGATTCAGTGGATTTAAAATGCCCTGACCAGAGCCGATAGGTGAAGCACCAGGCATGATTGCATGACAGCCCACTTCCTCCAGGCGCCTCGCTAGTAACACATCATCCGAAGTGTAAGGTAAAACGATGAACCCCAGTTTCACTAATTCCTCAGCAGCTTTTAACGTTTCAATTGGATCAGGCAAAAGCGTTTTTTGACAACCGATGACTTCAACCTTAATCATGTCACATAGCCCAGAGGCCTTGGCAAGCTGCGCTATGCGAACGGCTTCTTTGGCGGTTTTCGCACCTGCTGTATTAGGAAGAAGTGTATATTTCTTCAAATCAAGTTTTTCTAAAAAATTAGGTTGAGTCGCTTCAAAAATGTTCATTCTCCTAATCGCAAATGTTAATATTTCGGTCTCTGAAACCTCCACAGCTTGCTTTTGAACATCGAAGTTCGGATATTTTCCAGTACCTAACAATAACCTTGAAGAAAATTCATAAGAACCAATCTTTAACATATCATCCGCCTCCTACAAAATGTACAATCTCGACCTTGTCTCCATTTGACAAAAATGTTTTACTTAGGTGTTCTTTCGCTACTATTTCATCATTCAATTCAACAATCACTACTTTTTGATGTAAATTAAAGTGTTGCAAAAGCGCTGTGACTGTTGATTCATCAGCAGGAACCCGTATTTTTTCCCCGTTAATAACCAATTCCATTTCTTTCACCTCCATTAAGAAAAAAGTGGCTGTATTGCACGATCCAATCGAAAAGCGGACCATTGAGGTTTTTTCTTCTTTTCTACCATATCCGCCATAAGCACACCTGTAATTGGAGAAAGCAGGATGCCATTCCTGTAGTGCCCCGTTGCAATGAAAAGTCCATTGCATGCTGGATGTTCACCAAAGTATGGCAGACCGTCCCCTGTTTGGGGCCGTATACCTGCCCATGTCTTTTCCAATTCGGTTTCTTTAATGGCAGGAAGCAATTGCGTTGCTCTTTCCATTAAAGTTGAAATTCCTTCGAGACTTACCTTTTGATCGAAAGTATTCGCTTTAACCGTTGCCCCGACAATGATTCTCCCGCCAACCTTTGGTACAAGATAGCAACCATCCGAAAAAATCGTTCTTTCAAGCAATGGTGAATTCGTCAGAACGGAAAAGCATTCTCCCTTTACCGGATAGGTGTCGAGGGTAACCCCTAATTTCTCAAGGAGGAATGCGCTCCAAGCCCCACTTGCTACAATGACATTTTCACATGAAAATTCTCCTATATTCGTGACAACGCCTTTTACTGCTCCGTCCTTTGTACATAAATCTGAGACATGTACAAATTCCTTTATATCCACACCTAGGGCAGCTGCGGATTTAGTGAAAGCGAGTGACAGTCTGGTGGCTGAAACTTGTCCATCTTTCGGAATATACATGGCTCCTTTAAGCTCATCCGAAAGAAGCGGTTCCGCTTTCCTTGCTTCGGCAGTCGATAACCATTGGGCCTCAAGGCCGGCAGCTTGCTGGGTTTTGATTATGTTCTTCAACTTGGCTGCCCCATCATTCGTTAATGCCACCTTGAACATCCCTTTGTTCACCAATTCAATGTCAATTCCGCTTGTGTCTTTCAATTCTTCGGCCAGTTCCGGAAACATCTCCCTGCTTTCGGTTGCCAATCTAAAAAGTGGCTGATCGACATCTAACTCGGATTGCGCTCCTAACATCCCTGCTGCAGCACTGGATGCTTTACTGGCAAGTCTATCTTTTTCCAATAACAGGACTTTTTTACCTCGTTTGGCTAATTGAAAAGCAATCGACCCACCTATCACTCCTCCCCCAACAATGATTGCATCATATATGGAATTCATCTTATATCTCCTTTCCCAAAGACTTCGAATATTCTTTAACGGCTTTAATCGGATCTTTAGCTTCAAGCACACCTGACATGACTGCAATTCCTCGTGCCCCTGCATCCAGGACGACTTGACAATTGGATGGTGTTATTCCTCCTATCGCAATAATCGGAAGATTGACACTTCTTGTGATTGCATGAAGTTCCTCAATTCCCTTAGGAGGAAGACCGCGTTTCGAATCCGTTTCAAAAACATGTCCGTAAATCCCGTAATGGGCCCCTTTACTGAAAGCGGCTTTCGCTTCAGCCATGGAATGAATCGAACAGCCAACACTCATCCCTGGAAATGCTGCTTGTACGACCCCTGCATCTAAACTATGAAAAGCCAATTGCACACCAAAGACCTTGTGTACCCATGCTACATCCACCCGGTCATTAATGATGATCTTAGAAAGCGGAATCTTTTTATCATGTAAAAGGGTCACTGCTCGATAAAGTTCCGAGGCGCTACTTTGCTTTTCTCTGAAATAAAAGTAATCAACATGTTCCTGTATATGCGAAGCGATCTCTATGAACTTTTCTATTGGCTGTTTCCCGGTAGAAATAATATGCAATTGTTGTGCATTCATACGAAGAACCCCTTACCTGTATATACTCATAAAATTAAATCGATACTAACGGGAATTGAATCGATAGATAAAAACCGGCCAACAGCAGGATGATGAAATATAAGATGAATCCTTGGTCGTATTTTGAAAACCCGAAGTCATAATAATATGTTCGATCCCTCGTATCTGTAAATCGCTTCGCCTCCATTGCAACGGCGATTCTGTGAGCTCTTCTAATGCTTCCGGATAACAGCGGAATGGAATAGGCTTTCATTTTGAAATAGATCGATTTAACTCCTGTTCCTCTTTCAAAACCGCGTACCTTCATCGCGTTTCGTATCGTTTGAAACTCCTGCATCATGATCGGAATAAGCCTTAATGCAGCCATGAAACTATAAGCATATTTTGGTTTAAGCTTAACTTGCTGCATTAACGAATAAAACAAGTTCACAGGTCGCGTCGTTAAGGAAAACGTTAAACCGAGTGCTGCAAAAAGCAAAGCTCGAAAGCCTACAAGTAATCCTCTCATGAAACTTTCTTCTGTAATTGATATAAGGCCCCATTCAAACCAAAGTGTCTTCCCTTTACCAAAAAAAATCATCGCTAGAGAAGTGGATATGAAAATGAAACCAAAAGGGATAGACAAGAGTATGATACGTTTTATCGAATGCCCGGTAAAACACAAAAATATGAGTAAAACACCCATGGTGACATTGATCATATAATTCAGATCATCGATGAATAATGCCACTATGCATAACACCATCAATACGAAAAGTTTAAGACTTGGATTAATCTTATAGAGCCATGTTTCTGCATTTGTAACGGTCATCTACATGACACTCCTTTTATATTGAGAAACTTCGGTTTCCATACATCCTGGCTGGATGACTTTTTCATCACTTATTACGTTCCCATCCTGAACCGTCAAGATCCTCGTTGCGAAGTTTTTTGAAATATGATCGTCATGCGTAACCATGATTACGGTTACGCCGCGGCTTCGATATACCTCAAGCCATTCCAGTAGAGCAAAGGTATTCTTCGAATCTTGACCAAAGGTAGGCTCATCCAAGAGAATGATTTTCTTGTCTTTAACGATTGAAGCGGCTACACTTAAGCGACGTTTTTGACCCATTGATAATTGAAATGGATGTTTATCCCGATGTGCCTCAAGGCGGAACACTTTAAGCAATGAACGGACTCTCTCATCTATTTCTTGTTGCGGCCTTTTATCTATCCGCAATGAATAAGCAATTTCTTCATATACCGTATTTGCAACGAACTGAAACTCAGGATTTTGAAACACAAACGTCATATGATCAATTGGGTTTTTCACTCTTTTAATGGAGGTCCCCATTAAATCATAGATACCACTCGTTTTAATGAATTGCATCAGTGCATGCAAAAGAGTACTCTTACCCGCTCCATTTTCTCCCCTGATTACAATCCATTCCCCTGAAGTGACCTCGAGCTCATCAACCTTGATTTTCTCTTCTTTATTCCGAAAACCGCTAAAATCTCGGACTTGCATAAGAGGAACATCATCCGTGAGTGGTTGTTTACGAACAGGTGCATGATTCTTAACATACTCATCCCAAACACCAGGGAACCATATCCCATGTTCTTTCATTTCATTTTTATACCGTGAAAGAATGGTGTCTTTTGGGCCATCAGCAATAATTTGACCTTCATCATTAAAAAGCACGATTCGATCAATGAATTCTAAAACATGGTCAATTTTATGTTCCACTACAATAACCGTTTTACCTCTACCGACTTCCTTCAATAATTCCCACATTTCTTTTGTTCCTTCCGGATCGAGCATGGCAGTCGGTTCATCTAAAAACAGAACTTCTGGTTCAAGGGCCAGTACTGAAGCGATTGCCAGACGCTGTTTCATGCCGCCTGATAATGTATCAATACTTGTATGAATAGCTCTTAAGTTCAATCCAACTTGATGAAGGTGATGTTGGATCTTCTCTTTCATTTCTTGCTTAGGGACGGAAAGATTCTCGAGAACGAAAGCAACTTCCTCATCGGCAAATGGCATGCAAAACTGACTATCAGGATCTTGAAAAACATATCCCCATGAGGAAGGACACTTCAATTTTCCCGCTTTCAACGGCACTTCAATGGAATTCGGAATCAATCCACTTAACACTTGTAAAAGGGTCGACTTTCCACATCCTGATGGTCCCAACAATAACACTTTTTCACCTTTCCCAAATGAGATCGATAGATCCTTGAAGATCATGGACTCATCACCAGGAAATTTCATTCTTAACTTCTCAACAGAAACGATTTGTTCCATACACATCAACCTCTACTTTTGATCCAGCTCTGCATAATCTTTACTAGAAACTGGACGTACAAGATTCGTTACCCCTGTTGTTTCTAAAACCTTAACTAAGTAGTAAGCAGTCACACCGGCAAAGAAAACGGAACCTATGAACCTCGCTATCATGAATAACGATAGATTCCAGGTAGAGAGCGCTCCAATTTCCCCATATGCAAAATCCATGAAGACTGAACCCAAACAAGAAGCGATCGCCGCTAATACAGCCACTGACATATTGAATTTTTTATATCTGAACACCATGAACACCAGCTCCGCGAACAACCCTTGCACGACCCCATATAAGAGGACGGTCAGCCCCCATGGCGAACCTAGAAAGAATTCACCGGAAGCTGCAGCTATCTCCGCCAGAAGTGCCACACCCGGTTTCCGTAAAATTAAAAAGGCTACGGGACCAGCAATAAACCACATTCCATAAATAAGTTGATCTACATGTAACCCCAATGGTTTAGCGAAATAATAAATCGAACCCCAGAGGATATAGATGATCCCAAATGCTACAGCAATCACGATCGTGACTAAAACATCCGTTAATTTCAACCCTTTTTTCATGGTTATTAATCTCCTTTACACTTCTAGTGTTTCCTTATGCACCGGCCATGTTTCCAAATCGTAAGCCATTTCCCAAAATGAATATTCATACTGGCTGCTAAGGATAAAATGCTCTTTCATCCGTTCTCTATCTGCATCCGTTACTTTTTCAGCAATCTCATCAAGCCTCGCAATTTGTTCTTCCACCAAGGTGCGGAACCACTCTCCACCGTACGCCGCTATCCATTCTTGATAAATCGGCTCATCGGGTATGCACCCCTGCAGCTTTTCACCTATTTCATAATACAGCCAATAACACGGCAGGATCGCTGCAATAACATCTCCTAAATGTCCCGAATAAGCCGCACGATACATATGGGAAGTATAGGCATAAGCAGTCGGTGCAGGCTTGAAATCATCCCTTTCTTCTTTTGTGATTCCTAATCTCTCAGAAAAATTCTCATGAAGCTTCAACTCCGCTTCATATGTACCTTGTGCATGGCCGGCAAGCCTGCTGGTTGTATGTAAATCTGGAGCTTTGACTGCCCCTAATGCTTGAACTCTAGCAAAATGTGATAAATAATAAGCATCTTGCAAAACATAAAAACGAAAACATTCCAAACGTAATGTACCATCACCTATTCCTTTAACAAATGGGTGATTAAAACTCGCTTCCCAAATATGATCCACTTCCTGCCGAATTTCCTCTGAAAACTTCATCATCATTTCCTCCAAATTTTTATTTTTTTAAAGACTGAACCGTGAAAGAACCTCCTTTTTTTTGGCAAATAAAAAACCACTTTCTTTGACGTAAGAAAGTGGTTGTACTTGAAATAATACAAAAACGTATTGTTCCAGCCCCCACTTCCCTACGCTGGTATAAACCAGATCAGGTTCTAAGGGTCTTAAAGTCATACTTTAATCTCAGCTTCTCAGGTAAAATAGCTTTTACCAATAAAGCACCCCTAGTGGTACAAATTGTATATATCATGCAGTTGCCTTTATATTAACACGATAAATTAAATTGTCAAACAGATTAGAAAAGTTTTCTGGCCGATACCTTATAAGGTTGGATTGCTAGTTTGCCAAGGTTGGCGGATTACTCGTCAATTTGGACTATTATGGCACTTAAAGATATTTTTGTTTATTCAATGATTTTTGGAGCTGGTTTAGCGATAGTATCTTTATTAGCTGCTGGGTGTATTTGCACCATCTAACTTTAATCAATATTTTTGATATGATTATCTTTCCAAAGCTTCATTTTTTCATGACACGATTTTTGTAGTTTCTTCTTAAATCAATCTGTGTATCAATCATTTCCTCGGTGGTGGCCGTTTTTGTCAATTTCCTTGATTATCATGAAATAAAGAGGTATGGCAACATCCAGCCTTATTGCTGATTTTTTTTTAGAGCTCATGGAAAAGGAATCAAAGCGGAAAAGATAGGGCCCCTCCAACAGATCAGCGGCGTGTTGATCTAGGAGGAGCTGTGCTACTCCCTACCATAAATGTAACAGGTAGCGAAATTCGCGATTGTTGTTTGAGACGATTTGCATCTTCTATTTGTAAAAAGAGTAAATCTACGGCTTTTTCACCTTTTTCCCCTACATCCTGTTTGACTGTTGCTAAAGTCGGCGTCATAAAAGTAGAAAAGTAAGATCCATCAAACCCTACTACAGAATAATCGTCAGGAATTTTACAACCTTTTTCGTTCAGGCATTTGTACACCCCTAAGGCGGACACGTCTGAAAAAGAAAGGATGGCAGTGGCATTTGTTTCTGTTATTATCTTTTCAGTCGCTTCAAAACCGCCTTGAGCGGACGTGTCTGATTCGAATATGAGATTTTGGTCAAAGCTGCGATTTTTCTGAAGCGCAGATCGGTATCCACGAAACCGCCGTCCGTTCACAGAGTCCGGCTCCAAGTCCCCAGTGATGAGGGCTATGCGCTGATGACCAAGTGATAACAAATGCTCGGTTGCGACGCGTCCGCCGAATGCGTCATCAATCCCTACTTGAAAAGGAGCCGACTCATCCAAGTAGCTGTCCAAAAACACAATCGGAAGATCCAGCTCTTTCACTTTTGCTACAACTGGCGAATCCGATTTCGCACCTACAAGAATCAGTCCATCCAGGTTCCTTTGAGTTATAAAGGTTGTCAGTTCTTCGGGGGATTCGATTCCCTTAAGGACAATATCAAATGATTTTTCCCTTGCCTTTGATTCAATCCCTGAGACCAACTCCCAATAAAACGGGTTATTCTTAATCCTACCTTCCGGCTGTAAAAGAGAAACGACCACTCCAAATAGGTAGGACTTCCTTGTCCGAAGATTTTTGGCAGCCAGGTTCCCGCTATATTGATAACTGTCGATGACCTCTTTCACACGAAGGGCTGTTTCCACTGATACCCTGCCCTTGGAATTGATCACGTTTGATACGGTAGCGATGGAAACATTCGCCTTCTCCGCGATGAATTTAATGTTGATATTTTCCTGAAGCATCTTCCACCCCTCCGACTTATTAATAAACAAATCGTACCATAATTTTCAAAAAAACGCAGGCAGGTATCTGATCTGCACCCCAATTGTTAGAAAAAAACGTCTATCTATTGGAGGTGCAGTTTCTTTATGGCCAAATTCACACCACAACATTAAATACAAGCTGTACAAAGATATTTTCAAGGTACAGAGAGGGTTAAAAGGATAGCTAAATCCATTGGTGTATTCTCTGGATTTAATTGGAGAAATCATCGCCTGCAATATCCAATCAAGTCCAATTTAACCTTTAGTCTCCCAGATGGTAGACCAGGTCCTTATGCGATTGGAATTGGAAGATTCACGCATCCTTCATTCGGATCAAGTCTGGCATTACCAGATGAAATCAAATTCACATACCTTGAAGACATACGGGATTACACAATGTATGTCTCGGAAGGGAAATTGTCTCGACATCACTGTGATGGAAAACTTCTTCGGCTTATTAAAATCTGAATTACTTTATTTACAGAATTTTATGGAGCATTCCAAAGAAAAACTGGAAAATTACATACATTATTACAATCATCAGTGAATTAAAGTGAAATAAAAAGGCATGAGTCCGGAAGATTTCCGGGTTCATGCCCTCATGGTTGCCTAACTATTCTAACTTTTTGGGTTCATTTCACTTATTTCTGCTTAATCACGACCGTTGTTAAAGGATCGATGGTGATTTGGTTTTTATTCACCGTCAAGCCCGATACTTTCTTGACTTGCTTCCGGCCCGCTTCATCATCATCGACAAGTACCTTACCTTTTCTTAAATCTTCATCTAGTGTAAGCGATCTCTGTTTCTCATCGGCGTTGATGAACACATAATAGGTATCTTTTCCTTTTTTTCCTGTGGAAATACTTTTATAGGCCAGGACCAGATCGGTCTCTTCAATCTCAGGTGCGGCAATCATCGTTACATTAGAATCCACGAGAGAGCGAGAACCCAATCGGAACGCATTGGTCGATTTTCTCAGCTCAATTAACCCTTTTGTATATTCCATTGTTTCCTTATGAATCGTATCATTTGTTACAGCCTCCCAATCGAATTGGTTGATTACATCCGTAGAATCGTAGGAATCGTGAATGAAATAAGGGTTTTCAAATGGTTTTCCATTTTCATCAGTCATGTATGTGTACTTCGCCTCTGGTTTCTCTTTATCTTTCCACTGTTTGGTAATTCCATATTCTTGACCTGCGTGAAGGAAGGAGATACCTTGACTTGTTAATACCATGGAATTCCCGATTCTAATACGCTTTTGGATTTCTTCCTCGTGCTTGGCTGGATCTTTTTGAATTGACTGGGCGATCACATCATGTAATGTGAGATTATCATGAGCAGCAATGTACTGCACGACATCACCAGGGTCATCTTCTGACACATTTCCAGGCTGTCCTTTGATATTATTGAAAATGGTTTGGACGTCTCTTGCACCGCCTGTAATAAAACGAGGCTCACCTTCACTACCGTATCCTGATTTCAATTCATTACGGATTTCATCAGAAAAGACAGCAGCTCCATTGGTTTCGTCCATCCAATCCTGATCTGCTGGAGTAACGCTTTCACCTGAACTGCCATCACCGACAAAGGTGCGCCAGCCTTCCCCTAACATTAATATATCCGGGTTCAGCGCTTTCGCTTCCTCGTAAGCCATCTGCACACTTTTGGCATCGAGGTCGCCCATCAAGTCGAAACGAAAGCCATCCACCTTGAACTCATCTACCCAGTATTTGATGGAGTCGATCATCAACTTGCGCGACATGTCATGGGTGGTTCCCACTTTTCCACCGCCATAACCGACCTTCACGTCCCCTTCTTCATCCATAAAGTGGTAATAACCTGGAACTAGGTCTTCAAGGATACTTACTTTGGCTGTGTGATTATAGACAACATCCAAAATTACACCCATTTTACGCTTATGGATTTCTTTTATTAGGTGCTTAAATTCAGCGATCCGCTCTTCAGGATCTTGCGGACGTTCTGAATACATTCCGGAAAGAGCAAAATACGAATGTGGGTCATAGCCCCAGTTGTAATTGTTGTCCTGGGCTGAATACTCCATCTCTCGGGTACTGCTGTCCAGTTCATCACCGAAATAATATTTCATCACTGGAAGCAACTGTATATGTGTAACCCCAAGCTCTTTCAAGTAATCTAATTTCTCAACAAAGGCATTGAAGGTACCAAATTGGGAGTCTAATTCGCCTTCTATGCTTGGGTCTGAAGTGAAATCACGCACATGTGCTTCCCAAATGATCGCATCTTCCCGTTTTTCAAATCCTTTGATTTTAGCAAAATCCAGTTTTGGTCCAATGGATGACGGATCAACAATCGCGGCTTTTCCTACCTCATCATTGTCTTCATTATTGGATGCTGCCATTGATTTTGCATAAGGATCCAGCGCCAGTTTTTCTTCACCGTAGGCTTCAATTTTGTATTGATAAAAATAACCTTTTAAATCTTTTATCCCTGTATTGCGTTGATCTAATGTGATCTCCCATACGCCATTCTTCCCTTTTTCCATAGCGATATCGTCTTTAATCACTTTATACTGGTCATCCTTATCATAAAGAACGACTTCCACATTGGCTACGATTGGTGACCAGAGTTTCAGTGTGGCTGTGCCGTCTTGGTGGGGGATAGCTCCCAATTCATCATCGTAAGCAAACTTTTTATCAATAAGCTTCCAGTCCACTTTCACGTTAGTGGATGTTTCTTGGTACTTCAATGTATGGGTCTGAGTTAAGTCTAGCTTTTTGGATGTTGTTAAGGTTACTGCCTGCCCTTCAGCTCGTTGTGAAACCAGTGGAATCACTTTTCCATCCGCACGAACTAAAGTGAAATCCGAGATTTTGGCATCTTCGACCTCCTGACTGAGCTTGGCAATTATTTCTCGATCACTTGTGATTTTTGCCATTTTTACACTTGTACTTACATATGGTTCATCTAAGTATACATTTGTATCTCCTTGGACAATCCAGAATTCTCGTTCCCCTGTGGCAGGAAAACTCCGGTCGTTTGACGTATCTTTCTGGTCTCCTTTGTGTACGATAAAATTCAGCCCATTTTTAATATCGATGACAGGGATGTCCACATATCTCCCCCACTCGGATGTTTCATCAAATAGGACTGGAGAACTGAAATCGCTGTCCGATTCAATTGCCGGGCTGCTAGGATCCTGATTCCACAAGTGCAAGCCCCACCCCTCATAATTCCCGTCTAAGCGTTTGTAATGAACACGCACATGATCGTCAGGTATTTCTGACAATACTGCGCCTTCTGCATAACTTGGGGAAGTACCTGTCCAAGTTAGCAAGGGTGATAAACTAAGAACTAAAATCATCGTAATTCGCAAGACAACTTTTAACCAACCTTTCTTTTTGTGCACGTTTCCTCTCCTCCTTTTTTGATTAAACGTTTAATCAAAGCAAAAAAATAAAAAGTCGCCTTTAAAAAAAGCTTTCAAGCACATATATTGTAACACAATTCTCCATTTTCTGAATTTTTGATCTCAGGAAAGTACGAAACACTCACTAAGACCTGATCTTTTATTCCTGGTTTGCGACTCTTTCGAAATATGTGGGGAGCGAAGAAAGCCTCATTCTATCTTCTAGTTGATTTGGTTGGTAATTTTTCTCCTGAAGCAATCGAGTCATCTTCCACCGTAACTTCTGGGTGATAACTTGGGAGAGTGATGTTTCCTGATTCATCGAGTGAGAATACTGTGTATGAGTACCAGACTCCTCGGATGCTTGGAAACTATTAAGAAATGAATCCCTAGAATGGAACCCCAAAATCCATATTCCGGAGGAGATCAAGTCACGTAACAAGGGTATGTGGACGATGGGGGGACAGCCCTGGAGGAACAGAAATTGGGATATTAATAGAACAAAAAGACAAGGTGATTATGAAGGTTCTCTTTACGTTGTGATATCAAGGATCATTAAGGGCTAGACCCATTAGCACTATTAATTCCCAATTATCTTGATTAGATGTGAGAACTATTGAAATTTAAATGGTTCTCACATCATTTACATGTATTTAATGTACATATTGTTTTCTAAAAGTTTGATCATTTTATGGTGTCTTGTTAAACTAAAGCATTTTTTATGGCGAACAAACACCACATAAAATTCATTAAATGTAAAGGGTCCAAATTTACTATTGGCGACCTCTTCCGATGCATTGACTTCACGCAATTGATTCCCACCTCTTTCACGCTATGACATGCAATGTCAGTTTCCCAAGCTTACCGTAATCTGCTATAATTTCATCGTTTGCCTGTATGGAAATGGCATCTGTAATACCGCCTACCAAAACGATCATACCAGCTTGAATGGAAAGTCCTTCCCGGCTTATCATCTTTACAAGTTCCACGATCGAATGAATCGGATGATCGAGTACAGCCTCACCAAGCCCCTTCTTTTGCATTTCACCATTTTGAAAGAGCATAACTTCTGCTAGTGCCCAGTCCGTGTGATATGGAGAAAAAGCTTGATTGCTAAGCAGGATTTTGGCTGAGGATGCGTTATCCGCCACTACATCTGTAAGTGTAAAAGAAAAATTTTTATAACGACTGTCAATGACTTCCAATGCTAGAAATACACATTCTACGGCCGGCCATACGTCTTTCGCCGTTATATTTGCACCTTTCAATTCCCCCTTGAACAAAAAAGCGAATTCGGGCTCCACTCTCGGATGAATGAATTCCCCAACTTTTAAATATGGATTATTAAGTTCCATGGCAGATGTCAGCCTGCCATAAATCGCTTCCTCTACCCCTACTTGCTGTTGCTTGACTTTGCTAGTCAAGCCCATCTTCCACCCGATGAATTTGTTATCACCGGTGAGCGTTTCATTAATGCTCAACTTCTGAATTTCATAGGCTTGATTTACTGTGAGTTCTGGATTGGATAATGTAAGTTTATCCATCTCATAGCCATTTCTTTGCGATTCTGCTACATGTTTTGCTAGTTGAACAAGTTTCATCTTAAAGTCCCTTCTTTCTGTAACGCCATTTGCTTTGCCACTTCAATGATCGTATCTTCCTGTCCACCAACCACTTTTTGCCGACCAAGCTCCATTAAAATATCCCTTGCGTCGACTCCATATTTTTTCGCCGCTTTATTCGCATGCAATAAAAAGCTGGAGTACACGCCACTATATCCCATTATTAAACTCGAATCTGTTATTTCCTGGGGCTTTTGCATGATTGTATTTCCCACTTCCTCCGAAAGATCAAGCATTTTATATAAGTCGATATCCGTACGG
Source organism: Peribacillus simplex (assembly GCF_001542915.1). Taxonomy (GTDB): domain Bacteria; phylum Bacillota; class Bacilli; order Bacillales; family DSM-1321; genus Peribacillus; species Peribacillus simplex_B. The sequence continues at coordinate 523,055 of NZ_LNNH01000012.1, forward strand.
ATGCCCAGCCTATCCAGAACGGCAACAAGCACCTCCGTCTGGGCATTCCCGGCTCCTGCACCGAGACAGCGGATGCTGCCATCAATTCGATTCGCCCCCTCTTCAATTGCTACAAGTGAATTTGCCACAGCGAGTGATAAGTTATTGTGAGCATGAAAACCGATATCGATATTCAAATTTGTTTTTAATAAATTGATTCGCGTCTTCACTTCTTGGGGCAAAAAAGCCCCTGCGGAATCAACCACATACACAGCATCCGCTCCATAGGATTCCATTAAAAGGGCTTGTTCAACAAGTTTTTCGGGGGATGCCATGTGAGACATCATTAAAAATCCAATTGCTTCCATACCGAGATGTTTCGCAGCCTCCAGATGCTGCTTTGAGACATCGGCTTCGGTTACGTGTGTTGCAACGCGCGCCATTTTGGCGCCTACATCAGCTGCTTCTCTTAATTGATCAATTGTTCCTATACCCGGAATTAAAAGGACGGAAATAGCGGATTCGCCAGCTACCTCAACAGCCGCCTCAACTAATTCGATATCATTCACTTTTGAAAAGCCGTATTGCAAGGATGATCCGCCTAGGCCATCTCCGTGTGACACTTCAATGTAAGGGACACCCGCAGCACTGAGTTTCCCAGTCAGATTCTTTACTTGCTCGATCGTAAACTGATGTGCCACTACATGGCTCCCATCCCGCAAAGCCACTTCCGTTACTACTACATCTCTTTCCAAACGAACTCCTCCTTTACCACTTCCATTTTCGTTTTCATACATAACCATTGAAAATATTTTTCGCCATTTCTTCCCCTACTTTTACAGCTGAAGCCGTCATTATATCCAAATTACCTGCATAAACGGGCAGATAATCTCCTAACCCCCTCACTTCCAGAAAAACTGTTATTTGTTTACCGTCAATGATCGGCTCTGCCTTCAGACTATATCCAGGAACATATTCAGAAACCTTTTCGACCATCTTATGAATGGAGGTCATTATCGCTTTCACATCAAAAGGATCAGATTGAAGGAGACAGTGAATCGTATCCCTCATAATGAGTGGCGGCTCGGCAGGATTTAGCAGAATGATAGCCTTTCCCTTTTTCGCTCCACCGACCTGCTCCAGTGCCCTTGCCGTCGTTTGGGTAAACTCATCGATATTCTCCCGAGTTCCGGGACCGGCACTCTTGCTGGAAATGGTCGCGATTATTTCAGCATATTCGACTTGGGCCACTTGACTGATCGCATGAACAATTGGGATTGTCGCCTGACCGCCACAAGTAATCATATTAACTTCCATTTCTTCCATATTGTTCTGCAAATTGACAGAAGGAACAACAAAGGGTGCGATTGCGGCCGGAGTCAAGTCTATGACCCTCTTGTTCAACTTTTTCAGGGCTTCATAGTGAATCATCACGTGAGCCTTCGCGGATGTGGCATCAAACAAAATGTCTGCAAGCTCCGGCTTATCTAAAAATCCATCCAGGCCATTTGCAATGATATGATGTCCGTGCGCTCTAGCCCTCGATAAACCCTTTGATTCCTTATCAATACCAATCATTACCGACATTTCAAGAACATCCGACCGGTGGATTTTCATCATTAAGTCCGTTCCGATATTCCCTGATCCGATAATGCCTACTTTTAGCTTTTTCATGGCACTTGAGCTCCTTTCACTCAAAATTAATCGTGACTATTCCAAGTTTTTCTCCAAAGTCAGCAGAAAAATGGTCACCCGGTTTCGCTTCGATTGCGGCGGATAGTGCACCTGATAGTATGACTTCGCCCGCATTCAATGTACCATTAAACGCATGCAGTTTGTTTGCTAACCAGGCCACGCAAGTCGCTGGGTTTCCCAATACCGCCTCACCTGTTCCTTCGTTCATGAAATCACCATTTTTATATAAACTCATTTGGACGGAAGGGAGTTCGATTTCACGTAATTGGATTTTGCGGTCTCCCAAAATATATAAGCCGGATGAGGCATTATCCGCGACAGTGTCCGGAAGTTTAATCTTCCAATCCATCACCCGGCTATCAACCACTTCGATTGCGGCAACCACATAATCCGTGGCTTCGATTACATCATCAACCGTAATATCGGGACCATGTAGATCTTTCTTTAAAATGAAAGCTACTTCTGCCTCCACTTTCGGTTGAATCAATCGTGAACTGGATATGCAGCCACCATTCTCCACCCTCATTCCATCCAGTAAATGTCCGTAATCTGGTTCATTGACCCCCAGAACTTCCTGCATAGCCTTTGAGGTCAAGCCTATTTTCTTTCCTGATACCTCTAGACCGGATTGGATTTTCCTTCGAATGGTTTCAAGCTGAATTTGGTAGGCGTCCTCCACGTCCAAATCTGCAATTTCACTGGTGGGGGCCGCTATTCCGATTCTTGTTTTTTCCGCTTTCAAAAACCTGGCAGACCATTCCGTTAAACTAGCGTTCATGATGCTTTCCCCCATCCCTATAATTTAATCGTGACGTTAGACAATTCACTGTAAAATTCGAAGCTATGCGATCCGCCTTCACGGCCGATGCCACTGTGCTTCATACCACCAAAAGGTGTACGCAAATCACGCAAATACCATGTATTCACCCAGATAATGCCCGCTTCTATTTTAGAAGCGACACGATGTGCTCTCCTTAAATCATTGGTCCAAATCGTTGCCCCCAGACCGTAATGAGTGTCATTGGCATGATCTAGTACTTCTTCTTCCGTTTCGAAAGGCATGACCGTTACTACAGGGCCAAAAATTTCTTCCCTTACACAACGGGATTCACGCGTAACCCCGGCAATGATAGTCGGTTCAATGAAAAACCCTTTTTCATATTGTCCAGCTCTTCTTCCACCCGTTACTATTCTTGCGCCTTCTTCTTTCGCCAAATCAATGTAACTCATCACTTTTTGAAAATGTTCTTCTCCTATTACAGCTCCTACCTCCGTTTCGGAATCAAACGGATCGCCAACTTTTAATTTTTTTGTTCGTAAGACCATCTTTTCAAGGAATTCGTCATACAAACCTTGCTGAACATAGATACGCGATCCACATAAACAAACTTCACCTTGGTTCATGAAGCTTGATTTCAATGTCGTTTCGATTACTTCATCAAGATCTGAGTCTGCAAACACAATATTCGGATTTTTCCCGCCCAGTTCAAAAGAAATTTTTTTCAACGTAGGCGCGGCAGCTTTCATAATCGCCGTTCCCGTTTTAGTTTCCCCTGTGAAAGTTATCGCATCGACGTCCGGATGTTCACTCAGAGCAGCTCCGGCAGAATTGACACCAAATCCATGCACAAGATTGACAACTCCATCCGGAACTCCCGCTTCCTTGCATATTTCCATTAACTTTGTCGCTGTCATCGGTGTCAGTTCTGCTGGTTTCAAAACCGCTGTATTGCCAGCTGCCAGGCATGGTGCCAATTTCCAGGTCAACAATAGCAAAGGTAAATTCCAAGGATTAATCATCCCTACCACCCCTACAGGCCGCCTAATGGAATAATGAAGGGCCATGTTGTTTTGATTGAAGGATTCATTGCCAAGTGTGGTGATATAGTCTGCGAAAAAGTGAAAATTGTGAGCGGAACGCTTGATGTCCATTTCCATTGCAAGACTATATGGTTTCCCTGTATCAAGCGTTTCCAAAATTGTCAGTTCTTCCTTCTTTTCCAAAATGAGATCACCAATTTTCCTTAAAACCTTAGTGCGTTCACTATCGGTAAAAGATTTCCAAGGACCTTTAAGTGCATGTCTTGCTGCCGAAACAGCCAGATTCACCTCCTCTTTCCCCCCTTCTGCAACCCAGCCAAGTTTTTCTTCGGTTGCGGGATTGATATTATCAAAAGTCTTGGATTGATTTGGATTCAGGAATTCCCCGTTAATAAAGTGCCGGCAATCTATAGATTTAGCTGTATATCTACTATCTTTTGCTGCTTGCATGAAACATCCCTCTCCCTTTATTGAGGTATTGGCTTAGACAAGTGCCTCAATCTTGTATTTCCACGATCATTTCAATTTCAATTGCCGTATTATTCGGAAGTTGGGCCATTCCCACTGCTGACCGAGCATGTCTACCCCTCTCTCCGAATACGGCCACAAGCAGATCTGATGCACCATTCAATACTTTGGGCTGGCCTGTGAAATTTTCTGTGGAATTCACCATTCCGAGAATTTTGATGACCTTCTTCACTCTTGTCAGATCACCAAGCTCAGCCTTAAGCACCCGCAGAAGATTTACCATCGACTGCCTCGCTGCCTGGTACCCTTCATCTTCCGTCAGATCTTTGCCAACCTTTCCATGATATTCATCCACACCTTGTCCGGATGTGAAAATCAAATTTCCAACACGGACGTGGCTGACATAGTTACCAACCGCTTCCCTTGGCGGCTCGAGCATGATTCCAAGTTCTTCAAGCACTTGCTCCGGTGCTTTAATCTGCTTTTCCATGATTCTCCCCTCACAATTCCAAATTTAAAAACCTTAATGCATTTCCCCCCAATAGTTTCGCTTTCACTTCATCTGAAAGATTTAGAGTGTCGTCAATCACTTGACCTGGAGGCTTTTCTCTCAATAAAAATGGATAGTCGGATCCCATCAGCACTTTCTGATATCCAAATCTATCAATCAGATATTCAATATTCCGGGTATCATAGTTCAAGGAATCGAAATAAAACTTTTGTGCATAATAACTTGGTGGCATGGAAGTTTTTCTTAATTCAGGCCATACTGCCCACCCCTGATCGATCCGCGGTAAAATATATGGAAATGAGCCGCCGCCATGTGCAAAACAGATTTTCAGATCCGGGAACTTTTCCATGACGCCACTCCAGGCAATGCTAGCTGCCGCCAATGCCGTTTCACTCGGCATGGCCACTGTATACATGAGGTTATGCCGTTCCGTCCGGTCCTTTGCCATTGTCTCCCACGGATGTATAAACAGAGGGACATTCCATTTTTCGGCCATTTGGAAGAATTCCAATAAAACAGGTGAATCCAGGTTTTCTCCATTTACATTCGTTCCTATCTCGATTCCTGCCAGACCAAGTTCGAATTTACAGCGTTCCATTTCCTTAATTGCTACTTTCAAATCCTGAAGCGGTACTGTACCAAGTCCGATGAATTTGTCAGGATGCCTGTTGACAGTCTCAGCAATGAAATCATTCTGGAAGCTGGACATGTATAGGGCTTGATCAATTGGCGCCCAGTATGAAAATGTCACTGGCACCGGTGAGAGCACCTGCATATCGACGCCTTCCGCATTCATATCCTGAATGCGTTTTTCAGCGTCCCATACCTGGTCAGTCACTTTCCTGAACAGCTTTCCGCTAACCATGATATCCGCGCCGCAAGAACATTTCAGTTCCAGGACTGGCCAGCGGTCCTGACCAAATTTACCAGATAAGTCCGGCAGATCCAACGGGAGAATATGTGTATGGAAATCTATTCGCATTTCCAAGCCTCGACGTTTTCTGACATAATATGACCGCATTCGTTACAGGTGCGCAGTTCTTTACTACCATTGAAGGCCTCGATCGCTTCTTTCACCTGGACCTCAATATTCGTCAATTGGACCGTGACTTTGTGCATCTCATGGTTACAATTCCCGCAGAACCAAACAAAGTCTTCAAGCTCACCTTTTGCACGCTTCCGTTCTACAACAATGCCGTAAGTATTCGATACACGGTGAGGGGAGTGCGGTACATCAGATGGCAGCATGAACAGTTCCCCTTCTTTTACCTCCACTACCTCACGCTCACCGTTTCGATTGATGCATTCAACATAGCAGGAACCTTTTATCTGGTAAAATAGCTCGTCAGAAGGATCCACATGAAAATCACGCCGATAATTCGGTCCACCCAGAAGCATGACAATGAATTCGGAATCTTCCCAAAGCACTTTGTTATTGACTGGCGGCTTCAATAAATGCTTATTGTCCTCCATAACTTTCAATAGGTTCAATGACCTAGCCTGTAGTTTTAAAGATTGAGCTACTTCCTTCATAAATAAATTACCTCCTTATTTTTCTTAATATTTTGAAAATTTACATTAACGACATATAACCAACCTGTTTTGAAATCATTTGTGCCGAACGGATCACCGACTGAATAATTCTCGTTTTTTCTTTTCCAATCATATAATTCCGCTCACCTACAAGGTTAAGTGCAGCAATAACTTGGCCATTATAGGATTTGATCGGCGCTGCAACCCCATACATTCCATTGTCATTTTCATCATCACTGATTGCATATCCCCGTTTGCGGATGTCCTTCAACTCTTCATTCAATTGGTTAATGCAAGTGATCGTATTAGTTGAGTGCTTCAATAGCCCTTTCGCAAACGTAGGCTGAATAAAGGATGGGTTAAAGGCAAGTAATACTTTGCCGCTGCTCGTACAATGAGCTGGTTTTCTTGCTCCTATATATGTGGCCATATGCTCGGCATGAGGGGACGACATTTTCATCACAAACCTGACTTCGCCTTCGTGAAACATACCGATGTGAGAATTACCTCTAAATTGCAGGACAAGATTACTGATAATCGGGCCAGCTTCAAGATGAATATCCTGCTGATACATAACTTTACTGCTCCACTCAAGTAACTTCCATCCTAGCCGGTATTTTCGGTCTTTGCCTTGGATCAACATCCCGTCCTTGCACATCGTTTTCACTAGATGATGAGATGAACTTGGACTCATATTCAATTTTTCTGCTATTTCCTTATTCCCAAGTGCAGGTTCTTCATTCGTGAATAAATCAAGTATCTTTATCAGCTTCTCGACGGACGAAATCATGATGGCCCCCCCTCACTATTCAACTATTAGTATTATTGGTTAACCACATCGATGGCGACATGCTTCGGATTGTTAAGAACCTCATCGACCATGCTAACGTTTTTGTTTTTGTTTTTCTTATATTTATTATAATAAATGGCTCTTTTACGAACTGGGTCACCCGTGTAATAACGTTCGTATTGGAGGAGTCGCTGCCCAAATGCTTCGCCGCATAAATCCCACGCGAGTTTAAACACCCGAACGCGCTCTTCCGCTGTAACTCCGCTTCGCCCTCCATAATATTTATCGATATCTACTCGCAATTCTGGATTATTAAAGTCGGCCTCAGTCGGAGACATCAACAGGCCGCCAGCTCCGATGGTCTGGATAATCTCGATGGCACGGGGATACATCTCAGGAAGGAAACCACGAATCGTTTCCAATGCATCCGGATTTGGGCGAGCCTCACCGTATTCATTAATCGCATACTCATATTCGGCTACCCGGAGCAGTGAACGGATGACTTCGACAGATTGCACAAGTTCACCCAAATCACGCTGTACATGCAGGAATCCATCAACCCCGATGGAGTCTGCCACTTTACAAGCGACTTCAACGGCAAACGCCAATTTAATATATCCACGCACCCCAGATTGGTGAGCAGGCTGTTCGGCGATTCCCGTCATTGGATACAAGCGGTTTGCAGCCTCCACATTGTTGTATAAGAAGACACGATCCCAAGGAACCAAGACATCATTGAATACTAGCAGAGCGTCCATTTCCTCATAGCGGGAGGCCAGAGGATGATCAAATATCGAGCGTGTTCCGTCCTGCATTGGTTCCCGGCAAATTATACGAAGTCCAGGTGTATCAATCGGCAGTGCAAAGGCCACCGCATGACGTTCATCCCCAGGTAGGAAGCCTGGGAAAGAATAGATAATCACTTCATCTGTAATGGGTGCAAGTGTGGCTAACATTTTTGCACCGCGGACCAGTATTCCTTCTTCTTTTTCCTCAACTGTCCCTAAGTGGGTATATATTTCCTTTTGTTCATGAGATTGCTTGCTTCGATCATTTTGAGGATTAATGATTGCATGCGTCAAGAAAAGGTCGTTGTCACGAATATAGGTATAATAATCATGGATGTTCTTAGACCAGTCTTTGTTGTATTGATCAAGAAACCAGGAATTATGTGCCATGGAAGTGATCACGACATTTAAAAAGTCCGGCGTTCTCCCCATTAGTCCATATGTCATCCTGGCGTACACTTCAAATAATTTACTTCTTTTCTGCAAATCCTCCGCTGTCTTCGGGAATAAAAAAGCATTGTTAACACGTTCTCCGGTTTCATTGCAAATATGGGTGATATCATCTTGATATTCCGGATCATGTTGAATGTCATAAAGCTTTGCAATTTCTTGTATCGGCTGTTTAAAAATTGGCTCATTATGAATATCTTCAATTACTCTTCCACCAAGCCAGACTTCTGGCTTTCTGGATTTAATTCTATTAATATAGTCTGCGCCGGTTTTAATCCCCATAAATTCTCCCCTAACTTACAAATTGATTTGTAGCTTCCATTTTCACTCGATAAAAAAGTAAGCGCTTCCAAATGATCAAAGAATATCTCCTGTATTTCACCTTTGAACAGTACATGATCACCAGCGTCATACTCTCTCCATGTTTGCATTCCGGCCAGGCAGCATTACCATTTATTTATGGTGAAATCCTTCATTCCCCCCATCAATCTTAAGCGGTCTTCCTGCAGATTTCCATGCAATGGGGATTCTTGTTCATCTGACAAATTATTGATGGTAAAAGATTTATTTTTAATGCTAGTGCAGGCTTTTGCTTCTTTATGAATGAATACTAAAGCAAGCGGCGGTCCAGGGAAGCCGAAGTAAATGGATTTACAGTCATGCCCTTTTGGAATTTCCCACAAAGCAGCTCACTATCGGGTCTCCGAATGGGAGTTCATCCAAACAATTTCTCAACTCGTGCCCATTCATCCTTTCACCTCCTACGCTTTTATTATGAGATCATTATATTAAATGTAAAAAATAAAAAAATTGTTAAATTTCACATTATGAAATCTTGAAAAAAATTTTAAAAGCTTTTTCACATGATGAATTATCGTGTAACAGGACGTTAACTCGTTAGTTTGATTGTTTTACTGTTGACCTTGGGCAATCACTCGTCAATTTGGAAGATTTCTTAATAATTGGTGACATATACTAGTGAAAGTTGGTAGTTTGCCCTCGAATCCAATCACTTTACTCGCGAGTTTTTTCGAAGCTTGTAATTACCGTTGTTTTACTGATTTCTAAAACCATATCATCTCTTACATTACCTCATTTTCATCATTCAGTGGTACACTAGCCATGATTCATTTTTAAATGGTCATTATTAGAATGCATGAAAGGGGTGAGGGACGTTTCAATTTTGCGTACCATTAGAAAAATCTATCAATTTTTTGTGGATAAGCCCTTAAAAAAAGGAGTCGTTTTACATAACCGCTACGAAATCACCACTGTCATCGGAAAAGGAAGCTACGGTATCGTTTATCTTTGCAAGGATTGGCAAGCGAATGAACAAATCGTGATCAAACAGCTCCGGAAAAGCAAACGCCGCAGCAAAAAAGATCTTGAACAGTTCGAACAGGAAATCTCCATATTACAAGCCCTGGACCATGAAAGCATCCCCACATTTCACGAGGAATTCACGCACCGCGAAAATGTTTATTTTGTGATGGAATTCATTGAAGGAGATAATTTGGAAGACCATATTTTCTACAATCATGAAACGTTCACTGAGAAGGAAGCCCTGCTTTTCCTTGCTGAGCTGGCGGGATTGGTAGCTTATTTGCATGACCATGAAATTGTCCATCAAGATATACGGATACCAAATATACTGCTGCAGAACCATCAGCCCATTTTAATAGACTTTGGGTTGTCCAAACGATTCGTTTCGACAGATATCACGGATGAACTTGTTTTGGAAATGAAACGGCAGGATTTTTATGATTTGGGGGAAATACTCCTATATGTCCTTTATACGACGTATACCGCCAAAAATAAAAAAACCCTTCCTTGGACAGAAGAGCTTTCGTTAGAAAAAGAAACGGTGCATATCCTGAAAAGGCTATTAAGCATCCAAGAGCCATATTCGGATATCGAAGAAATTGCCATTGACCTGAAGGCTGCATTATATTCCAAGGCCTGAATTAGCTGCTGCTGCCGCGTCCTCTTCTCTTGTAGCGGTCACTGCCGCTCAAGGGAGATCGCTTATACCCCCGGCTGCTGCTGCTGCTGCCCCTGCGGTAATGGCCATGTCTTCGCTCACTGCTGCCTTGGGAAAACTGTTTGATCTTTTTCATTATTTTCTTCAACATATCTTTCACCTCTTTTTTTTGGATTTAAAGCCTGTTATTCATTTAGCCTAACATAGTCACAGTATAAACCTCATTAATATGTACTATAAGTTTTGTTCATTCATTGGAGCACCAAAAAAAACCTGACGACTTTACAGCGCCAGGTTTTTTTGCGTTCATCTATTATTTTACAGCTTCTTTTAATTCTTTACCTGCTTTAAAAGCGGGTACTTTGCTTGCTGCAATTTGAATTTCTTCACCGGTTTGCGGGTTTCTTCCAGTACGAGCTGCACGGTCACGCACTTCAAATGTACCAAAACCAACTAATTGGATTTTCTCTTCTTTAGCAAGTGTAGACGTGATCGTTTCAAATAATGCATCCACCACTTTTTTTGCATCGTCTTTTGTCAATTCAGCTTGTGCTGCCACACTGCTTACTAATTCTGTTTTATTCATATGAACACCTCATCCTTTTTTTCTTAAAAAATATGTAGAGAAGACAACATAACATATCTTCTATGCGTCTGTCACTTATTAAGGCTAATTAAAAGTTTGATCCTCCATTGATTCAAGTTCCAGCCATTGATAGATGGTATCCATATCAATGTTTTCTTCCAAGTGGGAGGCCAAGAGATTATAAGCCTCCTCCCGATGCTCTGAGTCGCTTTGAATGTTTTCCAACACTTCATCCAGCCCCTTGCTCCGTCGTATTTGGTTAACCAATAATCTCGTAAATAGGCGATTATGGAATATGCCATGAAGATATGTGCCGAAAACCTTCTGGTCCGCCGATATGGCCCCATCCTTTCTTCCATCCTTCAATAAAAGAAAGGGCTGTACTTGAGGATCCAAAGTCGTTTGACCTAAATGAATCTCGTAGCCGCCCAGCTTCATTTCGCCTTCCATAATCCCTGAAGCAAGGACACCTTCCATTTGCACGGTCTTCTTTTCCGCTTGAAAAATGGTTTCCACGGACAGAAGTGAAAGACCTTCTGCGTTTTCCCCCTTACCTTCGACCGCGTCGGAATCGAAGAGGTTCGTCCCGAGCATTTGAAAACCGCCGCATATTCCAACAATGACCGTTCCAAGCTCACGCAGCTCTTTAATGGCACCATCCATTCCCGCACGCTTCATCCATTCTAAATCTTCGATCGTATTTTTTGTGCCAGGCAAGATAAGAAGGTCTGGATTTCCTAATTCATGGATATTTCCGACAAGCCTGACACCCACTCCCGGTTCATCGAAAAAAGGGTCCAGGTCGGTAAAATTGGAGATGTGCGGGAATCTCAAAACTGCTACATCGATGGGGAATTCACCCTTTTCAGGCTTTTTGAAACGTAAGGATGATAGTGCCAGCGAATCCTCCGCTTCGATGTTCACGTCTAAATAAGGTAACACCCCGAGGACTCGGATCCCGGTTTCCTTTTCCAGCCATTCGATGCCGTCGTCCAGTAATTCACGTATGCCGCGAAATTTATTGATGATGATTCCCTTTACACGATCACGTTCATCATCATCCAATAAGGCGAGTGTCCCGATGATGGACGCAAATACTCCGCCACGATCGATATCGGCCACTAAAATGACAGCGGCATCCGCAAGGTGGGCCATCCGCATATTGGCAATATCCCGGTCTTTAAGGTTAATTTCCGCAGGGCTGCCTGCTCCTTCAAGAACGATGATGTCGTATTCCTGCTGCAGTTTTTTGACTGACTTTCGAATGATCGGCATCGCCTCTTGAACAAACTGATTTCGATAGTTCATGGCATTCATATCAAGAAAATGTTTTCCGTGGACGATGACCTCCGAAACCATATCCCGTTTTGGCTTCAGCAAAATGGGATTCATATCGGAGGTTGCCACGATCCTTGCCGCTTCTGCTTGCACTCCTTGGGCCCGTCCTATTTCACCGCCTTCCACGGTTACATAAGAATTCAAGGCCATGTTTTGCGATTTGAATGGAACGACACGGTACCCTTTATTGGCAAAAATTCGGCAAAGTGCCGTACTAATCAAGCTTTTCCCTACATCAGAAGCCGTTCCCTGTATCATGATCGATCGTGCCTTCATTTCAGTCCCCCTATACCTCAAGTCTTTGACTACACGCCGATGATACCCCATTTTCACCTTCATAAGCACCGTCACGCCTTCTTACCTGTAATGGCCACTTGCCTATGCCGAACCATTACAGATGTCGTCAATGATCATACGCCAGTGGCAAGACAGCTTCAGTCCAGGAACTTATATATGAACCTTTCCAGAGCCTGAACAATAGATGCCTGTTTCGTCTTTTTTTGCATCTGTTATTTCCAGTATATATCAGAAAAATTCATTTCGCATCACTCATTCATTTGCCTATAGACGTTCACATTGATTGTATATAGGAGCACAACGATGATAAATGGCATCGATTTCTCGGGAACATGGTTCATACGCTTCCGTCCATCTCTGGTAGCCCCTCTAACCGGAAATTTTAGCAACGAAAACAAAGGAATCGGCTGCATGTTTGGTAAGTTATTTGCAAATGTTAAGCAGATATATTGCCGGTACTAATGAAATTGGTTGGGGAAGATTTGCAGTGGGGAAAATGAAAAGCCGCCTCCTTTTTATTAACTGTCGCAAATATGACGAAATTCGTCAATTCGTATGTTGCTGAGGAAGGTCCTTAACTCTAATGCACCGGCTATCTTGATGTAGGCTGGATGCCTAATTTGGGGCTAGATTCTTTTAATAAAACAAAGCCCCTGCTTGTTGGGAAAACTCAACAAGCAGGGATTTGATTTACCTTTCTTTTTCTTCGTTCTCACTGTCCTTTTCATTTCGATCGGCAGATGTTATCCCGCCAGCGTTATACACATCCGAAACTTGTTCGTGGGTGGTGGCAAGACCTGATGATAACGTGTCATCACGCTTGTAATCACTGACATCATACACTTTTCCCGCAATATTTGAAGATTCCTCTTTTGATTTTTCGTTATCCATTGTTTTCACTCCTATTTTTCAACTTGTCCCATCATTGCTTGATTGTCGTTCATAAAGACAAGGGTATTTTATGCAAAAAATAAAGCATTATACAGGCATGATGGAAATATATATGAAATCCTGACTTTTTATATGCTCTTCAATTGAAAAATGAAAAAAGGCTTACAGGCAAAATCCATTCTCAGGACCGATGCTTGTAAGCTGAATAAAAGCCTAGTTTTCCTTATTATCGTCTATATTATCTGTTGGGTCTCCCCAACATTCCACATTCTTCAAACCTTTAATATTATTGATATGGAAGACAGGATTTTTCCCACTTTTCTTTTGTTTTTGATAATCCGCCAAGGCCGCAAATGCGATCTTTCCAAGTAAAGCGATCGCGACTAAATTGATAATTGCCATTAACCCCATCAATAAGTCAGCTAGACCCCACACCAATTTCAGTGATGCCAGAGAACCGAATATTACCATCCCTACGACTGCGACACGATAAACATTCAACCAAACTTTATTCTCATTGATGAATCCAATGTTCGATTCTCCATAATAATAGTTTCCCACAATGGAGCTAAAAGCAAATAACAAAACAATGATGGCAAGGAAAACGCCAGCCCATGAACCCAATGCCGTACCAAGTGCATTTTGGGTAAGAACAATGCCATCCACTTCTTTCGAGGTATAAAGACCTGAAAACAAAATGATAAAGGCGGTCGAACTGCAGATGACGAGCGTATCTACAAATACGCCAAGAGACTGAATCAACCCTTGCTTGACGGGATGACTGACATCTGCGGTTGCACCAGCATTGGGTGCACTGCCCATCCCAGCTTCATTGGAAAATAGCCCCCTCTTTATTCCCTGCATCATGGCAGCTCCCAAGGCTCCGCCAGCCACTTCTTTTATACCATCAAATGCACTTTCAAAGATTAGCCCTAAAACACTGGGCAATTCGGTTATATTCATGATGATTATTGTCAATGCCACGATTACATATGCTCCGGCCATGATCGGGACAATGACTTCAGATACTTTTGCAATCATTTTGATGCCACCAAAAATGATGAACGCCGTCACGATAGCCAGAATGACTGCAGTAACCCACTTTTCAATGCCAAATGATTCATTGAATGCGCTTGTGATCGTATTGGCTTGTACCGAGTTGAACGCAAGTCCAAATGTAAGCGAAATTAATACTGCGAATGTGATGCCCATCCACCGTGCATTCAAAGCTTTTTCCATATAATACGCAGGACCTCCACGGAAAGCGTCCCCATCCTTGACTTTATAGATTTGGGCAAGTGTACTTTCTATGAACGCAGAAGCAGACCCAATCAGAGCGATAAGCCACATCCAGAATACGGCGCCTGGACCGCCCATCGTAATCGCCAAGGCTACACCTGCAAGATTACCAGTTCCTACCCGTGAAGCGGTGCTGATGCAAAAAGCTTGAAAAGATGTAACACCCTTTTTTTCCGCCGAAGCACCTTCACCCAAAAGCCTGAACATTTCCCCTGCCATTCTGAATTGAACAAATTTAGTTCGAATTGAAAAATAAATGCCCATGCCAATCAGTAAAATGATCAAAATGAACGACCATAAAAAATTATTTGTTTCAGTAATAAAATTCCCTATAAACTCCATTTCTCCAAAAAACCCCTTTAATCTACATGAATTATTATAAAAACATTTTGTATTTTAATTTATTTCCCGTTTCCTCTGGGAAATAAACAAACAAAAAAGGAAATCCAAACATGAATTTCCTTACAATAATCTATTATATCCTACGATTCTATTTTTTTCATTCAAGAATTTGCATGAAAGAGCCAAAAAAACGCCATTAAAAAACACAGAAAATTAAGACATTTTCACCGAACGCAAAACTATCTGAATATAATGAAACGTCCTGAATCTTAAGATTCAGGACGTTTCCATGGTTTAAGATGCCCGTTTTTTTACTTCGATATCTTTTGCCTGAAATCGTGGATAACCAATCAAGATGGCTATGACTCCACAAATTCCAATTAGTATCGGGTAATATGAATAGGGGAGGATGCTTATTGGCGAAATTTTTGCCACCCCCGCTGCAACAAGCAGTTGTGCGCCATAGGGAATCAATCCTTGGACACAACAGGCAAAAACGTCTAGCAGGCTCGCTGATTTCCGAGGATCGATACCATACCTTTCGGCAATGTTTTTCGCTAACGGTCCGGCAATGATGATCGAAATCGTGTTATTTGCCGTTGATAGATTTGTTAAGCCTACTAGTCCGGCAATGCTGAATTCAGCTCCTTTTTTTGATTTGCTTTTTTGGGTGACGACATGCAGTAAATAATCGATGCCGCCATTATGTTGGATGACCGCTACCATACCGGCAATCAAAATCGCCAGGAACGAGATTTCATACATGCCAGCCATTCCATCTCCCATTTTTTGGATCACACCCAGCAACTTATAACTCCCATCCGCTAAACCGATAATACCGGCAAACACGATGCCGAAGGATAGGACAAGAAATACGTTGACACCTGCCAATGCCGTGATCAATACACACAGATACGGAAGGATTTTCACCCAATTATAGGAATGTTGCGTAATGGCCGCCTGCTCACCTACCGTTAATATTCCCAAAATGACACATGTGACGATGGCCGCAGGCAGGACGATGAAGAAATTCACTTTAAACTTATCCTTCATTTTCGTCCCCTGCGTACGTACTGACGCAATCGTCGTATCGGAAATGAATGATAAGTTATCGCCAAACATGGCACCGCCGATAACCGCAGCCATTGAAAGCGCAAGAGTTATATCCGTTTGCTCACTAATGCCTACTCCTATCGGTGCAAGCGCTACGATCGTTCCCATGCTTGTTCCCATGGATAAAGAAATAAAACAGGCAATTATGAAAATCCCTACCATCAAAAGATTTTGCGGAAAGACCGCTAAGGCAAGGTTGACCGTTGATTCAACTGCCCCCATGCCATTCGCCACTTCTGAAAAAGCACCGGCCAAGAGGAATATGACAACCATTAACATGATATTGGAGTCCCCTGCTCCTTTACAAAAAATGTCGACCTTTTGATTGAATGATTCTTTCCGATTCATGGACAATGCCACTGCCGCTGCAATGGAAATAGCCACTAACACTGGAAATGAATAAAAATCTTTTGTAACGATTCCTGAGCCTATAAATAAAATCAAAAAAACGACAAATGGGATCAGTGCCCACGGATTTCCTTTGTTGTGTGTACTCATGATGAACTCCTTTTGTATATTGATTTGCCAAAGCATTTTAGCTTAATCGTGTTCTATCTAAATCCAATAAATATAAAAGACCTCTTCCAATAAACACAAGAAGAGGTCTTTTATTTTATAAAAAACACCCTCCTTATCTTTCAGGCGAAATGAACCTGCTGGATTTGGCACAGCACTCCTGTAAAGTCTGCTGCCGAGACATCTGCGGGCCAGTCCCTCCGTCTCTCTTGATAAGAAGATTTATAGTATATTATGGTATCAACGACATCGAAAGCCGCATCGAAAAGCAAATATAAGAGTACAGTATTTTGTATATTTTCGCAAGGATTAGTTGAAAGTATTCGACTTCGATTCTTAAAATGGTAAGAAAGACGCCGGAGATCCCGGACGGCCTCTTGCTAGAAAAACGCCTACTAAGTGAAATGGAAAGCTCAAATCCAAACTAGCATGTATCAATAAAAACACCCCAAAGATGTTAGTTTTGTGTCTAACATCTTTGGGGCCGTTCACTTTTGGTTAAAGAAGTCTAACAACCTATCAGCACATTTGTTGGATGAGGCTTGGCGAGTTGTTTTTAGTCGAATTCACATCAGTCGATACCTCAAATGCTTCCATTTGCTCCGAATCGAAGGGCTTTAAGTATTGTTGAAGATATCCCGTATCATGAATGGAAAGGTCCAGCCAAGCTTTTTCATCTCCACGTTTAAGGATGACGGGCATGCGATCATGGATGCCCGTCATCAGCTCATTGGGTGCAGTGGTGATGACCGAGCATGAATGGATGCTCGTGCCATCTGGAGATTTCCACGTTTCGAACAGACCGGCCATACCGAATGGAGCGTCATCCTTCAGTTTGATTCGCATCGGTATTTTTCGTTCCGGTGTCTTCTTCCACTCATAAAAGGAATCAGCGATGATCAAGCACCGTTTCTTCTTATAAGCATTCTTGAAGCTTGCCTTCTCTGCAATGGTTTCCGCCCTGGCATTGATCATTTTATAGCCCACTTTTTCATCTTTGGCCCAGAAAGGAATGAGTCCCCAACGAAGGTATCCAAGTCGATTCCTGGTTCCATCATTAATGACGGATAGCACGGAATGGGAAGGGGCTATATTATAACTGAATTGATAATCTTCATCGAATGACCCTTGAATATCGAAGCGTTCCATTATTTCTTCCATACTTGTAAAAAGAGTGAACCGTCCGCACATACTATCGCCTGCTGTCCTGTAAATTTATTACAGTTTAACAAAAAAATCCGACAGGTACAAATCAGCGTTCTAAAATCCTGATGTCCGTGAATGGTTGATTAAATAATTCACTCGTAATCAACAGCGTGCCCAGCACTTCCCTTTCATCTTCAGCTACGATGATTTCTGACAAAATCATCGTACTGCCATTTTTGACCGTTACACGATATTCATTCATAAAATCCCCCCTCATATGCCTGGATGGTAGCTATTATAAACCATAAGCATCCTTCTATCACCATGTAACACTCGCTTCCTCCCGCCTAAGCAAAAAGACTGCCGTGAATCACACGACAGTTTCGTCCTTACTTCATTCCATTCATACTTTAAAATATGATGATATCGATAATAGGGAGGAGATGCGATACTGGCTCATGAAATAACATGCAGCAAAACCTCATTGACTAAGTGTGCCGCCAATGTAACGGTTTTATTGTTTTCGTCCAAACTTGGATTCACTTCCGAGATATCAAAGGAAAGGATCTTTTCATTTGCTACGACATGCCGCAGCAGGCTACGTACCAATTTCGGATCGAGCCCAAATGGCGATGGTGCACTTACACCAGGGGCATAAGCTGAATCGATGACGTCCGTGCATAACGTGAGGATGATGAAGTCGTTTTCCTTGGCAAATTCGTTGATCCGATGTTTCGTATCTTCCATATCATTCAAAGACAATTCTTCTTCCAATATGTATTCGACTTTATTTTTTTCGGCCGTTTTGAATAAGGCCTTTGTATTGCCCTGCTTTTGAATTCCCACACATAAATAACGGCAATTTTGATCCTTATCCAAGATTTGTTTAAACATCGTTCCTGATGAACTTTCTTTTTCATAAGGCCGCATATCAAAGTGGGCATCGATATTAATCATTCCCAATCTAGCCTTCGAGCCGAGGAATTTCCTGGCGCCGAGATAATGACCATAAAAGGTTTCATGTCCACCGCCTAAAATGATGGGAATTACGTCACTCTCCAGAATCCTGGCAACTGCTGCACCCAATTGTTCTTGCGCGGCCTCCATTTCCCCAGATTCACATACGACATCGCCAGTATCCACCAACTCCGTTTCCGGTGTTAAATGGCAAGGTAGCTTGGCCAATGACTGCCTAATATAATCAGGGGCTTCACCCGCACCGATCCTGCCTTTGTTCCTTTTGACACCTTCATCACATTTGAAGCCAATCATTCCATATGTTTTTGATTCCTTGCCAGTGATGGACAATTCGGAAATCGGCCTCATTTTCACTCTTTGGTGGTATCTGAAGCTATCCATATCCGTTTCGGAATCCACTCTGCCATTCCAATGGGTTAATGACGGTTCATTATACATAATTTCTCCTTTCGCTAAAAAATTCAGAAATATCTTTTTTTACAGTATAATGGAGATGATATATAATTACTAATACCATTTTTCAATAGATCTATAGTTTAAAGCTATAAAAGGAGACTAGTATGGATTTTCGCCAACTTCGTTATTTCATCACCATTGTCCAAGAGATGAGCTACTCCAAAGCAGCTAAATTATTGCATATATCACAGCCGTCCTTAAGTAATGCGATCATGAAATTGGAGAAAGAAGTTGATTTACAACTATTGGAACGCAATACAAGGGGAATCGAGCTTACGGAGGCAGGAGCCATTTTTTATTCAAGATCTCAAGATCTGCTGCGGAGGTTCAATAATATGCAAGTGGAATTTGAGGAAATGAAACAGGTTGGAAGCGGGACAATATCGATAGGATCGATTGAATCATTCAAATTTTGGTTTCCAAAAATCATCAGGACATTTAAAAACGATCATCCTGCCATCCATTTAAAGATTCGGGAGATTTTGGGCGAAGAACATGTCATCGAGGCGCTGAACCAGTATCAAGTTCATTTCACGATCACCAATCAGCCGATAAACCATGCCGAGATCATATCCATTCCCCTTTATAAGGAACAATTCATGCTTTTGGTCCATAAAGATGACGACTTGAATGAAAAAGATTCCATCACTTTACATGACCTTGAAGGGAAAGAAATGATCATCAGTACAGCTGGATTTCAAACAAGAGATGATATTATGGAAGCCTTCAAAAATGAAAAGGTGTACCCGAGCATCTTTTACGAAATTGAAAGGCTGGAAACAGCTTGCAGTTTGGTTGACGAAGGCTTGGGCGTCACCATTTTACCTGAAAGCTATATTAAATCCGTTGTAACCAGGAATACTGCGATCCTTGAAATAAATTCGATGTTTTTGCATAGGACTGTTTATATGGCCTACTTGGCGGATCGTTATTTGCCGGCATCTGTTAGTAATTTGGTTAATGAGATTGAAAGCTTTTTCAAAAACAAGGAATAATAGATTCGGATGATCTTCACCCATTATGCCCCCTTTTTGCACAAGGGGGCCGTTCGTTTATGTATAAACCTTATCTTAATGAGTTTGCGAACCTAGTTTCATCGAAATCTCCTTGGCTGCTTTCGTCACCTTATCTATCAATTCAGGCAAACGGTCCTCCTGAAATCTTGCTTCAATCCCAGCAACGCTAATGGCAGCGATAATTTGATTTTTTCCGTTAAGGATCGGTGCGCTGACCGATTTTGTATAATTCTCCAATTCTGACGAAGTTATCGTGTAGCCGTTCGACCTTGCTTCTTCCAAAGCATGCCGGAGTGTGTATTCATCGGTTATCGTTCCAATTGCTATGGGATGAAGATCGGTGCCGTCGATATACGTTTCACGTTCTTCTTCAGGCAAATACGCGAGTATGATCCGAGAGTCGCCGGCATATAGTGGTGAACGCCTGCCGATGGACGTATAAAGCCGGACGGGCTGCAAAGTATCAACCTTTTCAATATACATGGCTTCGTCCTTATCCCGCACGATCAAATTCACGGCCTCTTCCACGTCATCCCGAAGTTGCTTCATGATGGGATAAGCGATTGCTCTGATATCCAAACGCTCACCCACCAGTTGACCAAACTGCAAGAATATTAGGCCAAGTGAGTAGTAACCATCATCATCCCGTGTTAAAAAACCCATTTCTTCCAATGATCCCACCATTCGGTGCAATGAGGTTTTGGGCAGGTTGGAGTGTTCCATCATTTCATTAAAGGTGAGTTTCGGATGATCAATGAAGAGCGTAAGGATCTGCATCGATTTCACGACGGTTTTGTTATGTGCGTGCATGCCATGACTCCTTTCAAAGTTTTTCCTCAGTATTCTTCTTCCTTATCATCTCTCATTCTATTATAAAACACGGAAAAAAGATGTAAGCAAAAGACGAAAAAAAACTGAAACAGGAAAGAAGGCGCCCGGCACGGGAACCTCCTGATGGAATCATATGAACTGCCATTTATTCAAGGCCAATGAAATCGAAGTCTGCAATTCTTTCATTTCGCGTTCTTTTTGAAGGTACAGGAGTTCTGCCTCCCTTAAGTTCACGCGGGAAAATTGAATGGATTCCCCTGGTTTAACCTGAGAGATCATTGATAAATCGGCGGTTATTACTTGAGCTATTTTAGGATATCCGCCCGTCGTTTGGCTATCCGCAAGGAGAATGATCGGATTTCCATCCGGCGGAACCTGGATCGAGCCATTAGTGACCGCCTCGGAAAGCAGCTCCTCTTGATTTTGCCATTCAAGCGCCGGACCTGAAATTCTATATCCCATCCGGTCAGATTGATTGGAAACCTTAAATGAATGCTCTTCAAAACGTTGTTTACTCGAATGGATGAATTGCTCGTACTGGCTTCCAGCAATGAAACGGATGAGTGGATTTCGAGCTGGTATGAACTCCTTTTCATTGACGTACCACTTCGGAGAGAAAAAAGATTCCTTCAACTCCCTCCTGCCCATAATGGTTTGAAGTTCATTACAAGCAAGCACATCGCCAGCCTTTAAAGCCCTTCCCAAATAGCCTCCGATCCCAGCTCGTAAATAGGTGCTCTTGCTACCCATCACTTTTGGAACCTCATATCCCCCGCCAACGGCTAAATAAGTCCGGCAGCCTGATTTACACCCTTCGAAGCGCAGGATGGATCCTTCCTTTACATAAATGGGCCTCCACATCGGGGCATCATGATTATCGATTGTAGGTGTTAAATTCGCACCCGTTATCGATATCAGGCAATTTTTCTCCATTTTTATAGTGGGCCCCATCAGTGTAATTTCCATGGCTGCCTCCCCTTCATGATTACCTACCAACATGTTGGCAATCCGCAGTGAATAGCGATCCATCGCCCCACTTACGATCACCCCATGTTGCTGAAACCCTTTTCTGCCTAGATCTTGAATACTAGTCAATAATCCGGGCTTGATTATACGAAGGCTCATCTTATCCCCCCTTGATCTCTTTATATTCTTGTTCAGAGATTGGCTGGAACTTCACCATGTCTCCCGCTTGTAATAAGCTTGGGGGGGTTACATTCGGTAAAAATAATTCCATTGGCGTTTGTCCAATCAATTGCCATCCCCCAGGTGTTGATATCGGATATACCCCCGTCTGCATACCGGCAATCCCGACTGCACCTGCTGGTATAGTCATTCTCGGGGAAGATCGCCTCGGGGTTGCGATGTCTTTCGAAAGTCCTCCCAGAAACGGAAAGCCCGGGGCGAATCCTATCATATAAGCTAAGTACTCACCGGTTGAATGGATATGGATGACTTCATCTGTGGTCAAATCATGATAACGAGCTACATCTTCCAAGTCCGGTCCATACTCCCCTCCATAACAAACAGGGATGGAAACCGTACGATGTGACACCTTTGTGTCTTCTATTAAGTCAAGCAGTTTCCTGTTCAATATCGACCGAACCACGTCATAGGGAGAAGTAGCTTCATTGCTTTGCTTATGAATGTTATAGATTACGAGCGGATCATAAAAAATCGTCAAATTCGTAAAAGCCGGTACACATTCCACAAACCCGGCAAAAGGTTCTTCTTCCAACAAATCCATAAACAACTTTATCTTTTTGTGAATGCTGTATTCCATTCCATTCCCAAATGTAATCACAATTGCGGAATCGCCCAAGGGAGACATGTTACAAGCCGTTTCATTCAAAAGATTTTTCGACCTGTCCATTATAATACACCTAATTTTTCATCACGGATGTCTGTGATGAACATATGTCCAGGTGCATGTGTGATCATGATTTCCGGTTTTGTTTCCATGGCGATGGATTGCGGCGTTACGCCACATGCCCAAAAGACTGGCACTTCCCCCTGATGCACCGTTACGGGATCACCAAAGTCCGGTTGATCGATATTGCACACCCCGATTGCTTCAGGATCTCCGATGTGGATCGGTCCCCCATGAACTGCCGGGAAACGCGAAGTCACTTGAACAGCCCTCACCACATCCTTTTGAGGGATCGGTCTCATGCTAGCCACCATCTTGCCATGGAAAATCCCTGCCTCCATACAAGGAATATTGGTTTTATACATGGGTACATTACAGCCCTCTTCAATATGGCGAATCGGAATATCATTGTTTAACAGAGCGTGCTCGAAGGTAAAGCTGCACCCAATCAGAAAACCAACCATATCCTCTTCCCAGTATTTTGATATATCTGTTACCTCATCAGTCAATTCCCCACGTTTGTATACCCTGTATTTAGGAATATCCGTGCGTATATCCCCATCGGGAGCTGCAAATGCGGGAATGGCAGAACCAATTTCCGTTACATCCAGCAAGGGACATGATTTAGAGTTGCGCTGACAGAATAATAAGAAGTCAAAAGCATGCTCCTTTTTTAAGATGGCCAAGTTTGCCTGGGCATACCCATTGGCCATTCCTGCGGTCGGTTCAATCAATTCGGCATTTCGAATCATTGAACGCAACTCCGCGGGGTCCGCTTGAGAAAGATCGATCATACCTATACATCTCCTATTCAAGAATGGCAGGTTAGAAGTGACCTGCCCATCACAGTCATTGTATTAAAATAGTGTAGGCAATTGCTTGATTAATGTATATCCACCCATCAGCGCCATGACGATTACGACAAAGACACCTGAGATCGTTAACCATAGCGGGTGTTTATAATCGCCGACAATGTTTCGCTTATATGCGGCAATCAATAATGTCCCAAGCGCGATCGGCAAAATCAAGCCATTGATGGCGCCTACAATTAGCAGTACTTTAACCGGCTGGCCAATTAACAAAAAGCAAACTGTCGACAAGACGATAAAGCCAATGATTATCCAGTTTGCCTTTTTATTGATCATTTTGCTGAATGTTCTGATAAACGAGACGGAAGTATATGCAGCTCCAACGACAGAAGTGATTGCCGCTGCCCACATCACGACCCCGAATATGCGGTATCCGACGTCTCCGGCAGCCAGTTGAAAAACGGATGCTGCAGGATTATCCTGATTGATCTGTAAACCTTTCGATACGACACCAAGCACTGCCAGAAATAACGCGACACGCATGACGGTGGTGATCAAGATTCCCACTATTGAACTCTTAGTTACTTGAGGTAATGCTCCAACGCCTTTAACGCCTGCATCCAATAGCCGATGGCCCCCTGCAAATGTTATGTAGCCGCCGACCGACCCTCCCACTAAAGTGACGATGGCGATGATATCGATTTGAACAGGTGCAAATGTCCTCACTACCGCTTCCCCTACTGGAGGAGAGGTTGTCCAGGCAACGTAAATCATCAAACAGATCATAAAGAAGCCGGCGATTTGCGTAAAGCGGTCCATGGCCTTTCCCGCTTCCTTGACGACAAATATCAAGACCGCGATGACCGCACTTATTGCGGCGCCCGCTGTAGGCGATATCCCCGTCATCGCATTGAGTCCAAGCCCTGCTCCTGCAATATTGCCAATATTGAAGGCGAGGCCTCCCATGACGATGAGTGCCGCCAGGACATAACCAAGACCAGGCAAAACCATATTGGCAATCTCTTGACCCCTCTTTTCAGATACAGCAATGATGCGCCATACATTTGTTTGGGCAAAAATATCAAGAAGGACCGAAATAAGGATGACGAAACCGAAACTTGCCGCAAGACTTTGGGTATAAACGGTCGTTTGCATTAAAAATCCCGGCCCTATTGCCGATGTAGCCATTAAGAAGGCTGCACCCAATAATAAAGTGCGGTTTGTTTTCGGCTTAGCGGGAATCTTTTCCTGAGCTGCAGTATATTTGTTTGGCTCCAATGGACTGACCTCCTATGCAGGTTTATGAAAATGACTTGACTGTTATTTCGGATAATTCCAAAGAATTTTTCACATGTCGGGCAAAGGCCAATGCATGTGCACCGTCCCCATGGATGCAAATCGTATCTGCCCTCAAAGCCACATCGGATCCTTGTTGGGACAAAACCTTCCCTTCCTTTACCATCCGAATCACCTGCGCAGCAGCATCCTCATCATTTTCCAATAAAGCATATTTCTCCATTCGTGAAGTCAATGAACCATCTTGTTGATAGGTGCGATCGGCAAATACTTCACTGGCCGTTCGCAATCCGACTGCCTCACCAGCGCGAATCAATTCACTTCCCGACAAACCAAAGAGAATAAGCTCAGGGTTCACTTTATATATAGCCTCGGCAATCGCCATCGCTAATGCTTCGTTTTGGGCGGCCATATTGTACAAAGCTCCATGCGGTTTCACATGCTGCATGCTTCCTCCCTCGGACTGCAAGAAACCATTCAATGCGCCAATTTGATAGACGACAATGTCATAAGCCTCCTCGGGCGCAATATTCATATTGCGTCTGCCAAACCCCATTAAATCCGGTAAACCAGGATGAGCCCCGATCCTGACACCTTTTTCCAAGGCAAGTTGAACCGTTTTTCGCATGACGGTCGGATCACCAGCGTGAAAACCACAAGCGACATTGGCCGATGTGACATAATCTAAAATTTCCTTGTCATTCCCCATCCGGTAGGCGCCATAACTCTCTCCTAAATCACAATTCAAATCAACGGCATTCATTGTTCCTCCTCCTTCATTTTGAAAAATTCCCGTTTATGATTTCCTTAAAAGTATGTAATGAAATACCGAAATTCGGAATTGTAGTTTCAAATTTCGGAATATTCTTATTCTACCACGCATTATTTTTTTAGACAATAGTTGGCAGATAACCCCATTGATGTTTATTGCGCCGTTAACTTATAAATCAAGAGAACGGGAACAATATAAAAAAGCCGTTGCTTCCCTTGAAAAGGAATCGACGGCTAGCCTATTCGTTTTATATGTTGGTAAAGCGATGAACCTATTGGAATCTGTTTAGCGAAAATGGGGAAATATCATTCTCCGTCTTTCCCGAAAGAATAAGGTCACTTAAACTCTCACCAATTACACTGCTGAACTTAAATCCATGTCCCGAGAAACCCGCTGCAATGGCAATGTGGGGATGATGAGGATGTAGATCAACGATAAAGTCCTCATCCGGCGTCATCGTATAGATGCAGTTTTTTCCATGTCTCAACGTTTGACCGAAAGGCATGAATCGGTTCAAGAAACGTTCCAAATCCCCGGCATCCTCCGCAAATTCACCAAATCGGGCCATCGTTTCTTCGGGATTCATCCGGTTTCCCCCGTCATGTCTCCCAAGTTTCAAACCAGCTCCACTTATACTTGGAAAGCCATAGTATGTACCTTCAGGTGTATCGAACGTGAATGCAGAAAAGCCATTGTGACCATATAATTTTTCATCTGCGTCGAACCAGGCGAAGGTTTTCCGGATAGGTGTCAGTGGCACATTCAACCCTAACATATCCAATAACTTCGGTGACCAAGCTCCTGCTGCAACGACCAATGCTTCGGCATGATAGCTTTGGTCATCGGTTTTCACCGTGACCCCGTCACCTTGGACAGTCAGGTTCCTTACCGGGCTGTTCACTTTGATGTCGGCACCGTGTGATTTGGCAAGCTGCTGGTAAGCCCGAATGCACTCTTCACTTTTTAGCACTCCTGAAGCAGGTTCAAAGCAACCTATATAATCTTCTGGAAGGGTGATGCCTGCCCATCTTTTATGAACCTGATTAGCATCGAGTTTTTCCAAAGGCAAACCAAATTTATTCGAACTTGCGATCACTTGCTTGATGAAGGGGGATTGCTGACTGCCCGCATTCAGAACGCCCGTCCGAAGAAATAGTTGTCTTTCCGTAAGCTGCTCTAAGTGTTCCCATAGGTCTTGCGCTTTCAGGACCAGTGATACATACTCTTCCCCTTCCCCATACGCATGTCTAATGATCCTTGTTTCTCCATGATGACTTCCTTTATTGTGAGGCGGGACGAAAGAGTCCAATAATACTACCTTCTTTCCGGACTTGGATAGGTAATAACCTGCCGACATACCCATCGATCCGGCTCCAATTACAATTACATCATAATGCATGTTTCCGTTATTCCTCCGTTCTTGTTGATGACACCTATTCGTTTGTGAGGCGGGTCACGAAACTTTGCAACAGGCTTGACTAAAAAATACCGCCTGCTATCATCTTTAAAACTCGATTTCACCCATTTCCAATTCGACAAGTTGGGTTAGTTCTCCTTCATGAATTTCCCCTTTAATCACTTCTATGTCAGGATGAAAGAAACGATCTTCTTTTACCATGGGTACTTTCCTGCGTATTAAACGGTACACCTTCTCCGTGATAGGGGCAGGTTTCAATGGGTGATGAAAATCCATAGCTTGCGTTGCCGTCATAAGTTCAATCGCTAAAATATATTCCAGCTTCTTTGAAATTTGATAGGCTTTCCTCGAAGCAAAATAGGAAAAACTTATCACGTCTTCCTGATTTGCACATGTCGGCACATTATCGATTGTTGCAGGTTGTGTAAGTACTCTGATTTCATTCAATAATCCTGCTGCAGTATATTGCGGGACCATGTAGCCGTTATTTAAACCCGGGTTTGCCACCAAAAAATTCGGCAGCTCACTAAGGTGATGGTTTACTAGGCGATCGATCCTTCTTTCGGTGACCTTTGCCAGATTCGCCAGGGCGATGCACATCATATCTGCATAAATCCCTACGAATGATCCATCAAAGTTCCCCCCCATAAGCGCCGTCCCGTCAGCACCATCCGGATAAATGATAGGATTATCACTTGCAGAGTTCATTTCATTTTCAATAGTGGCCTTCGCGTCCTTCAACGCTCTTTTTACGGCACCGTGAATTTGTGGAATGCATCGTAAACTAAGCGCATCTTGTACTCGATGTTCCTTATATGTGTCCATGATTTGACTTCCTTCAAGGATCCTTGACACATTTCTGGCTGTCTTTGCCTGTTCTCCATGCCTTTTTAATTTGTGGGAGCGAGGGTCAAAAGCATGAATGGTACCCTTAAGCACCTCCAAGGACATAGCTCCCGTAATATCCGCCGTTTTCGCAGCCTGGATGCCATTGTATACCGCTAAGGCTGCCATCGCCGTGGCGGAAGTCGTTCCACTTATAAGGGCCAATCCTTCTTTAGGACCTAATGTGACAGGTGCCAATCCGGCTTTTGCCAAAGCTGCCGCTCCAGGGATGAGCTCGCCGTCTTGCCATGCCTTCCCCTCTCCGATCAGCACTAGGGCCATGTGAGATTCAGGTGAAAGGTATCCCACTGAACCATCACCCGGGGCAAATGGGACAATATCGTGATTCAGCAGCGAAGCAATCAGCTCCAAAACCACTAACCTGACCCCTGAATAACCTTGACCCAAATTTACCAGGATCATCAATTGAATGGCCCTCACTACTTCTCTTTCTAAAGGCTCCCCTACGGAGACCGCATGAGAACGAATGATATTCCGTTGAAGCGTTTCTGCATCTTCCGGGGAAATCATCTCTGTCACATTGCTGCCAAACCCTGTTGTCACACCATAAATAACCCTATTTTCCAACAGGAACCTATCCATTAAACTTCTTGATTCATCGATTCTATTAAAATACTCTCTTGTAAAGGAGACCTCTGCCCCATATCTTGCAACAGCAATTACCTCATTGATGGAGATGGGACCATCACCCAATACGACTTTTTTTATATCCTTTGCGTGTCTGCAATTTGTCGTTGTCACGGTTCACTTCTCCTTCAACACTATAATTTATTGATAAACTATCGGATTGCATCATTTAATTTCTTCTCTGATTTGCCGCAATGAAGCATGACTTCCTGAAGCAGGCTGACCACCTTCAAGCATGGGATCACTTGCTTCATTCAGGGAGAGTGCCTTTGTCTCTGGTGCCCAGGCTATGGATGCGATCAAACCGACTAGCAAGATGACCGCCATGCCGACCATTGAAGAGCTTAAACCAAAGGAATTGAGACTTAATGGCAGAAGGAAAGTTCCAATTGCAGATCCAATCCTGCTGATTGCCGTGACCATGCCAATTCCCGTTCCACGAATCTCCGTTGGGAATAGTTCTGCAGGGTAAACTAACGTTAGGTTGGAAGCAGCCGACATGAAAAAAGTGAAAATCAGGAAGAATGTCAACATGAAATATTGTGAGCCATTATGCAGGAGACTGAGGGAAAATAAAGAAACTGTGAGTATCGCAAAGGCACCTATTGTAAAACCTCTGCGGGAAAATTTTGCAAGGAACCAAAGGCCGACGATCGCACCGACCAGCAAGAAAATGTTTAGCATCGTATCGGCAAAAAAGTTTTGTTCAAAACCCATTGTATGCAAAATGGACGGAAGGAAGGTGTAGATGGCGAAATACGGAATGACGAGAGTCAATTTGAATATCCCGCCAAAAGCGGTACGCTTGCGCAGCTTTTGGCTGAAAAGGCCACGGAATCCTAAATCGGATGGGTTTACTGCATGCGCCGACGTTTCGCCCATTTCCACGTTCTGTCCTAAATGCTTCTTCACGATAAGCCGCGCTTCTTCGGCACGTCCCTTGCTCACGAGCCACCTTGGAGATTCTGGCGTTCCAATCCGCAAGAATAAAACCACTACAGCAGGAATGGCTGCACTGACTAGCATCCAGCGCCATGATCCTGGCCCAGCTTGTCCTAAATAATATCCGACAAAGTTAGATGCTACATAACCAAGCGTCCAAACGACGTTTAAAGATGCGAGGAGCGGGGCCCTATATTTTTTCGGGGAAAATTCTGCAAGTAATGTTGTCCCGACTGCATAATCTCCTCCAAGCCCAAAACCTATCAGCAACCGCAAAACAAACAGCTCTGCCGGTCCATTAACGAAAAATTGAAGAATCGTCACAACGGTAATCAGCAAAAAATTGACAAGGAAGATTTTCTGCCTGCCTATACGATCAGATAGTTTTCCAAGGACCAATGCACCTGCAAAAAGCCCGATTAATGCCGAGCTGCCAATCAAACCGCTCCACATGGCATTCAGCTCTAATTGCGGTCCGAGCAATGTCAGAGCCATCGCGATGATTCCTAAGGAATAGCCGTCACAGAAGCTGGACCCGAAAGTAAGTCCTGCAATTCTAAAGTGGAACTTTTTAAATGGTGCATCATCAATTGTAAATGTTCGCTCGCTCAAAATAAACGCCCCCCAATTATTATAATTTTCAGATTTCATCCATTAATTTTTTTGATAAGCCCACTTCAGGTCCCACCGTTGCCTTGCCGACCATCGAAGCGATATCTTCCAAAAAAAGAGCAATCGCTGTGACGATTGCTCCAGCCAAGCTGTAGGTTCTTATTGAGCTATGCTTTCGAATCGGCCATTTCATTGGTGACCTGCGGGAAAGTCCCTTGCTTGCCCGGCTTCACGAAAACCATGGCGATCATGCCGATCGTGACGGCGATGGATGCCGCGATGAACATCGCATTATATCCATGAATGGCGACAAGACTTCCTGTCAGGGTCGGTGCAATGATCGTGGCGAGATTGGCGATGAAATGCGTTACCCCGCCGAATGTTCCTGCTTTTGTCGGTTCCGTGTCCAGGACGACAATCCAATAGATCGAATTGGGTAAATAATTGAACGCATTGCCGAGACACATCAAGGCAAGAACGGCGGCTGCACTCTCGACGGTTGGAATCAACAAGAAACAAACAGCTGTACAAAATAGGGACACCACCGTGAACCAAGATCTTGCTATCCGTAAATTCCCTGTTTTCACCCGCAGCAGATCCGAGATTTTACCGCCTAACAGTCCCGTAATGATAGCACCTATCCAAGGGATCATCCCGATATAGGAAAGCGATGAAAGCGAATAATTGAATTCGTCCTGCAGGTATTTCGGCGTCCAGGTCAATAAAAGGATATTGACATATAAAAAAGCGAAATATCCAATGGCATTCATAACCAAGGTAGGGTTCTTGAAGAAATGGTACCATGGTATAGGCATTTGCTGATCCAATGTCGTTTCTCCTTTAATCAATTGGTCGGCACTTCGAATGCCTTCCAGCTCGGCTTTAGTAACTCTTGGATGTTCTTCAGGTAAGTTAGTGAAGACTTTATTCCAGATAACGACCCAAATGATCCCTAATAGTCCAAGAATAACAAACGTCGCTTTCCAATTTGTATAGGTAAGCAAGCCAACGACAACAGGGGCAGTAACCAAAGCACCTATTGGGGTTCCAACCAATCCTAATGCCACGGCGAACCCCTTCTCTTTCGGGGAAACCCAATTGGCCATCGTCCTGTTCATGACGGATAGTGTAGGGCCTTCAGCGAATCCGAATAAAACACGAAACACGGCAAATCCCGCTAAGGCTGAACCGCCGAATAATGCCGTCCCGATATGACCGGCGAATATGGTCCCGATTTCAAATATTGACCAGGCGGTCCCCGCGATGATCCACATGAATTTCGGTCCTTTTTTGTCTGCCAGTGCTCCACCCAACAATGCCCCGAATATATATCCATATCCAAAGTACCCTAAGATCGCTCCCCAGCTAGCCGGATTTAAATGAAACTCATCGATGATTTCTGCCTGGGCATACGACAAGGCACCCCTATCAATGTAGTTGATGATCGTGATGACAATGATCATGAAAATGATAAAATAACGATAATTATTTTTCAACATATAGTTCCCCCTTGTTGCATTGAAAAGGATGATAGTTTGGATCATGGATAGGAATTGGTTTGCCTCCAGGCATACTCCCTCCGCGCAGGAGCTGGAGCCGCCTGGAGCAACAAAAAATCACGTGCGTGCGAAGTGCCCAAATCCTGCCATCATTTCACGACTTGCACTCCGTTTTTCCATACAGACTTAACATGGTTGACCCCGAATAAATATTGCAATTCCTGATAGTTTTCAACATTCCATAAAACGACATCCGCTTGTTTTCCGACCTCAAGTGAGCCGACCTTGTTTTGCCTGTTGATGGCACACGCGGCATTGTATGTTGCCGCCGTCAGGGCTTCGGCAGGGGTAAGACGCATCGAAATGCATGCCAGGTTCATGACGAGCGGCATGGAAGTCGTCGGGGAGGAACCTGGATTGCAATCGGTGGAAATGGCAACGGCCACACCTTCATCGACCATCCTCCTGCCAGGTGCCGCTTCTTCCCGTAAGTACAAAGCGGTGGCCGGAAGCAAGCAGGCAA
The DNA here is from genome assembly GCF_001542915.1 of Peribacillus simplex. GTDB lineage: Bacteria > Bacillota > Bacilli > Bacillales > DSM-1321 > Peribacillus > Peribacillus simplex_B. The sequence continues at coordinate 555,153 of NZ_LNNH01000012.1, forward strand.
TCGTTCCTGACTTTGCCATTGCCTTTATCCCCTCTTGTGAAACCTTCAATAGATGCTCGGCTGAAATCGCCCCTACCTTGGCCGCTAATTCAGCTCCGCCATATGGCTCAATTTCATCGGCATGAATTTTAGGAATCAATCCATACCTTTTTCCAGCCGTTAAAATCCGCTCCGATTGCTCAGGAGTATAGACACCCTTTTCACAAAATACATCATTGAATTCAGCTAGCTTTTCTTCAGACACGATTGGAAGCATATCATTAATCAAATGATCGACAAATTCGTCTTCACGACCTTTATAATCGTTGGGTACCGCATGTGCTCCCATAAAAGTGGGAACGAGATCGATGGGATGTTCTTCCTGCAGCTTCTTCATCACCCTCAGCTGTTTCAATTCCGTTTCCACATTCATTCCATAGCCGCTTTTACCCTCTACTGTCGTTACACCATGAGCGAGAAACGAATCAAGGCGGCGTGCGGTTTGCTCCATCAATTCTTGTTCGCTTGCTTCACGGGTCATGCGGGTGGTGGCATGAATGCCGCCTCCAGAGTTCATGATGTCCATATATGTTGCACCTTCGAGACGCATCTCGAATTCACGCTCCCGGCTCCCGCCGTATACGACGTGTGTATGCGGGTCAACCAGTCCTGGGGTCACCAAATGGCCAGCGGCATCGAATACTTCAGCTTCATGAATCCTATCTGCATAGCGTTCTTCCAATTCTTTGGTAGTTCCGACCGCTTGAATCAGGCCAGCTTCCATCCAGATGCTTCCGTCTTCAATCAACCCCAGCTCAGACATTGCTTCCTTGGAACGAGGAGCCCCGCCATGCTGTGCAAGTGTAGCGAGTTGTGCGGCATGCTTTATCCAAATCGGTTTTGTCATGACTCATCATTTCCTTTGTTAAGCATTGGGATATGAATCCCTTTTTCACGTGCCGTTTTCTCTGCCAGCTCATAGCCTGCATCCACATGTCGAACTACACCCATCCCCGGGTCGGTCGTCAAGACACGTTCAATTCTCGCCCCTGCTTCTTTCGTGCCGTCAGCGACAATGACGACTCCAGCATGCATGGAGTACCCCATTCCCACTCCGCCGCCATGATGTACGGACACCCAAGTGGCTCCACCCACGGCATTGACCATTGCATTCAAGATCGGCCAGTCAGCCACTACATCCGAACCATCCTTCATCGCTTCCGTTTCACGATTCGGTGAAGCGACAGACCCTGAATCCAAATGATCTCGCCCAATTACGATCGGCGCCTTCAATTCACCGCTTGCGACCATATCATTGAGGATTTTCCCGAAGCGGGCACGCTCGCCATAACCAAGCCAGCAAATGCGCGATGGCAAACCTTGAAATTGGATTTTTTCTTGAGCCATTTTAATCCAGTTACATAAATGTTCATTATCGGCAAATTCGCGGAGAATCGCTTGATCTGTTTTATAAATGTCTTCAGGATCACCCGATAACGCCACCCAGCGAAACGGACCTTTTCCTTCACAAAATTGCGGCCGGATATAGGCTGGAACGAAACCAGGGAAGTCAAAGGCATTCTCCACCCCTTCATCTTTCGCAACTTGACGGATATTGTTGCCATAATCGAACGTAATGGCCCCTTTTTCCATCATCTCTAGCATCGCACTTACATGTTTGGCCATGGAAGCTTTTGAGAGTTTAATATATTCATCTGGATCTGCACTTCGTAATTCTGCAGCCTCCACCATATTCATGCCTGAAGGCGTGTATCCATTTAGCGGATCATGGGCGGAAGTTTGATCCGTCAGGACATCCGGAATGAAGTTCCGGGCGATCATTTCAGGAAGAAGATCGGAAGCATTCCCAATCAAACCAATCGATAATGCTTTCCCTGCATGCTTGGCTTCCGTCGCTAAACGAATGGCTTCATCCAATGAATCCGTTTTCACATCGGTATAACGAGTTTCGATCCTTCTGTCGATCCTTGTCTCATCCACATCGATTCCAATACAGACTCCGCCGTTCATCGTAACGGCTAGCGGCTGTGCCCCACCCATACCGCCTAAACCTGCCGTTAACGTAATCGTGCCTTTTAATGAAGAATTGAAATGTTGTTTGGCAAGCTCGGCAAATGTTTCATATGTACCTTGCACAATTCCTTGTGACCCGATATATATCCAGCTGCCTGCCGTCATTTGTCCATACATCATCAAGCCTTTTTTATCGAGCTCATGGAATGTTTCCCAATTTGCATAAGCAGGAACGATGTTCGAATTGGCAAGCAGGACGCGCGGCGCATCGGTATGGGTTTTAAAAATCGCCACCGGTTTACCCGATTGGACCAATAAAGTCTCATCATCTTCAAGCTCTTTCAGTGATTTGACGATTGCATCAAAGCATTCCCAGTTACGAGCTGCTTTCCCAATCCCGCCATAAACCACGAGATCCTCGGGCCGTTCGGCTACTTCAGGATCCAGATTATTCATCAACATCCTCAGCACTGCCTCTTGCTGCCATCCTTTTGTATGCAAATCTGTCCCTCTATAACGGATAACCTTATTTGTCGTAGTGTTCATAGTATTGCCTCCTTGTTTCGGTATATTTTCATTGTATAGGAAAAATTCAGAAAATTACTTATAATATAATGATTATTTTATAAATAGTTTCATATTTTTACAGTTAAAATTATAATATTATGAATGATTCCAATCTGTTTAATATTTTCTACAAAAAAATACGGTTCAGCAGCGACTGAACCGTTGAAAAAATATCGTTTTCAATAGGTTTTGACCTTTACATAGAACCCTTTAATCCCCACCGATAAGCTGAAGGGGTGCTAGCCTCAAACAATTTGAATTTGGCATTGAAGTAGGTTTGGTGGGAATAGCCCGCCAATTGTGCGATTTCCTCCAATGATAAATCCGTTTCCTTTAAGAGACGTTTTGCCTCCCTTATCCGCACTTGATGAAGCGTACTGCGGAATGACGTGCCGGACTCAGCTGCAAAACGACGGCTGAGGGTGCTTTTATTAATACGCAATATGTCTGCACAGGCCGTTAAATTCCACTGGGGATCCCAATAATTGGACTCAATCAGTTCCCTTGCTTTTTCGCTTAGTGTGTTCGCTCCTTCTTGTACTTGTTCATGATCCTGCTGAAGCAAATGGGTGGTGAACGAGTGCAAGGCTTTTACGATTTGATGAATGACCGGTTTATGTACGATTTGCTGGAAGACGTCATAATAAATCGCTTCTAGAGAGGCGGTTTGCAGGTTATATGATTTCATGTGCCTGCGAATTTGCGCCAGTACGCTTGTTAGGCGAATGCGAACGATTTCCGGGTCGGGATATGGCCGTTGGAAAGTGAGGAATTCGCGTTCGGTCCATTCCTTGATCGCTTTCGCATCCCGCCTTTCGAGCATTTCTATCCACAGTCTTTGTTCAAGAGGAGTAAGGAATGGATCCATCTCCTTCGGGGACATTCGTTGACTTTCAGCCAAGATGATATCATATCCATCAAAAAAGATTTGTCTCGTCAATTCACGCGTTTGCTGATAGATCTTTTTTAAAGAATCGGCGGGCGTTGCCGCTTTGATGATGATGGCAAGCGGCTCGTCCATTTTTTCTTTCCATTGAGCGAGGAATGCTTGGTATTCTTCCTTGAACACCTCATCCCCCTCCGATTCCTGGACGCATAAAATGAAATCCGATAAAGCGAAGATCTGGTTTTTTCCGATAAAGGAATACCGCTGAAGATCATCATAAACGAGAGGAAGCGTTTTATTATCCGGCGTCAAAAATGCGGCCATCGTAATTCGATGATCATGCCTCCGCTCTGTCAGGAAGAAATCCGGATAATTGATATCCAATGATTGCTCTTCGCCCAATGTGTTCCTCGCGTGAATGCCTTGTCCATTTCTTAATTGATAACGCAATTGTTGAATATGCTTCACCAAATCCGCTGAAGAAAAGGGACGGAATAGAACATCTTCTGCACGAAACTGCAAGGCCCGATAAGCCGTTTGAAATATTCTCTCCGATGAAATGCCTAACCATCGAATTCCCCTTCGTTTTAATGAAACGCCCATCGCTTCACTATCATTTGTCCACATATCCATATCCAAAATAACGAATTCCGGCTGCTGGTTGCGCATGTCTTTTTCGAATTCTTCAATCGTTTCCCAGAGGACCAATCGGATCCCGGTTAGGTGGGACTCCACGATCCACCGAATTCCTTGGGCCTCTATCTCATCCTTTGCCACCAAATGGATTTCCACCTAATCACCTCATTTCCAAGAAGCATTCATCAATAGAATATAAGCACTGCCCTTTCCTCCATTCTATTCGAAAGCGAATGCTTTGAACAAGTCATCACGGCAAATTCCTCACTCCTAAACTATCCTGGTTTTATTTACGATATAACTAGATGAAAAGATTAATGGATACGCCAGTGAAAAAAAATCCAGCGTCCAATCATTTCACTATTTTTCTAGGCTTTTTAGTGATAAAGGTTATGATAGAGTAACGCGGACTTCCTCCTACATGATCAACAAACCTGAATCAGTTATATATGAACTATGAATACATTAGAATTAAATACTAAAAAGAGGAGCTACTTGAGCTTTATTATGAAACGATTTATCTTTGCCATCTTATATTCTATATTATTCGGTCTTTCCCTACACGCATTTCATTTCAAGCTAAACCACCCGATCGCCGAAGATATCAGCCGGCTGATGCCGGTTAAAATGAAGGCAATTAAAGCAGAAGATGATGAAGGGGCGCTCCAAAAGATCGTGTTGAAAGCAAGGAAGGACGATGACCCAATATCCATTGCCGGTATGCAGCACAGCCAAGGGGGACAGACCTTATATCCGAATGGGATCCTGATCGATATGAAGAATTATGATGAAATCCTTGATTTGAATGTATCGAGGAAGCGTATCACGGTCCAGAGCGGCGCAACTTGGGCCGATGTGCAAGAGTATATCAACCCTTACGGACTATCATTAAAGGTCAGCCAATCTCAGAATATATTCACAATCGGCGGTTCTTTGAGCGTCAATGTCCACGGCCGCGATATCCGGCATCATGCATTGATTGAAACTGTTGAGTCGTTTCGATTGCTTGATGCAAAAGGACAGATTCTCACCGTGAGCCGTGAAGAAAATCCGGAATTGTTTTCTGCGGTCATCGGCGGATATGGTTTGTTTGGCATCATTCTGGATGTGACCCTTCATCTCACTGATGATGAGCTATATCAAATCAAAACAAAATCACTGCATTATGATGAATATACGTCGTATTTTAAACAAGAGGTTTTGCAAAAGAATGAGGTGAAAATGCATCTAGCTAGGATATCCGTCGCTCCTGGTTCCTATCTGGACGAAATGTATGTAACCGACTATTATATGGCGAAAAATCAAACGAGGCTTGCGGACTACGATTTCCTGAAACGGGAAACGATCGTGGCCCTACCAAAATTCTTCCTCGGCTTATCGCGTTACAATGATTGGGGAAAAGAGCGGTTTTGGAACATTCAGGAGTCATACACCGCCAAGCTGGATGGGACCATGATTTCCAGGAATAATGCGATGCGGTCCGACTCGGCCTTCATGGATTATAGCAATCCCTCCAAAACGGAAGTACTGCAGGAATACTTCGTGCCGGTAGATCAGTTTGCGGATTACATCGATGATTTAAGAAACGTTTTGTCCAATGAAAAAGATTTTAATTTATTAAATATTACCATTCGTTATGTTGAAAAAAACGATGATTCACTTATGTCGTATGCCAAAGACGATATGTTCGCCCTTGTCATGCTCATCAACCAAGGAACTGATGACGAAAGTAAACGAAACACGGAAAGGGTCATCCGCAGCATGATCGATGTGGCGCTAGCCCATAGTGGCAGCTATTATTTACCTTATTACGGGTATCCGACCAAAGCTCAATTATATGAAGCCTATCCTCATGCGGAGGAATTCTTTCACTTAAAAAAGAAATACGATCCAGATAATCGCTTTTTGAATCTTTTCTATAAGGAGTATCATCCATGAATTATAAACGATTTATTGTTTACCAAGGTACTGTAGGAATGGCTGCAAGCATGATATTCCCCTTTTATATATTGCTTATCAAAAATGTCGGGACAAGCTATTCCCAATTCGGCTGGGCATATGGAATATTTTCGCTGACTGCAGCACTATGTTACCCACTGATAGGAAAAATCACGGACAAAGCAGGTGACAAAGCATTTCTCCTCATTTATTCATGGGGAATGGCCCTGATCCTCCTGGCCTTTCCTCTTGCCTATGAAATATGGCATGTGTATCTCTTGCAAATTATCATGGGCATTCTTGGAGCCGTTCAAAAAAACACGGAAAAAACTGTACTTGCACGATATGTTACGAAAGCGACGGCTGGCAAGGAAATCGGCAACTACCATGTCTGGACCTCCATTGGTGCGGCAGCGGCGGTAATCGCCACCGGATATTTAGTCGACTTCCTAACGATCGGCAGCATTTTTTACCTTGCTTCCCTCCTGTTTGCCTGGAGCGGATTTCTGATCATGAAAATGGGACAGGCACCCTCCCTATCCATTGAGGATTGAAAGGCAAGGAAATTTCCAGATCACTCGTACGGTGAATAACATAAACAAGCCCCCTTTTTTAGTGTTGGGTCAGTGTCCTGTGACACATCATTCAAGAGGGCTTTTATACTTTCAAATTCAATAGTTCATAAAATATTGGGCACCAATTCTCCAACATTCAGATGCAATCATGAGGATAGTGACATTAGATATGGCTTGCCGAATCATGGTTACAGCAAAATCAGCTGGTATTGAACTCACTAAAATACCCGGGAGGCTTAAAAGCAATCGCAGTCCATTGCATTCAAAGAATGCCATATTTTCAGTGTTAAATAAAAGCGAAAGATCAAGTTTATCTTTGTTATCTAAATCTTTAACAGCTAACCCAATTTGCCCTACTTTTTGAATTATATTTGTTTGCATACAAATGCACCCTTCAAAAAAATGCAGCCATTAAAATCTTACATCAAGATATTTCAAATCAAAAAAAGTTTTCAGCCATGACTTTTTTTATTCTTCGATTTTCAATGTAAAAGGATGGATTCGTCATCCTTGAGTCTTACAAGAGAACATTCATTTATATGTTCGAACACTTTCAACCTCTCTTCTATTGACTTGCCAGCGTTATTAGGAAACAGATCTTCTCGATCATAATGAGGAAAAACAGCTATATCGGTTAAACTCAATGCAGCTAAATCCTTCAAATGTACCGTATTGATCTGCGGAGTAAAAAAATTCACAACCTGGATGTTCGGCCCTAGAATGATTGCTCCAGCACTTACCCCGACAAATACAGTGTTTAGTTTTGCTAAGCCTTTTAATATCAAGTCAGTACCACTTTTTTTCATATGAAACAACAAATGAAACGGATTTCCGCCGTTAATGTAAATCACGTTATATGGTTTAAGTCGTTCAGGAAAATCAAATTCTATATCCATAAAATCAACTTGCTTAAAACCCAGTTTCACTAAGTCTTCTTTTGCCTTCATTGCAAACTTATTGTATTGCTTCTGTTGAGAACCTGTAGTAATGATAGCGGCTTTTGCGTTCATAATTTGACCATCAATACTTTGCAGGAATTGTTGTTTAATTCTATCCGTAAAAAAGCCATTAGACGTTAATAATATTTTACACAAACAATAACACCCTCATTTTTAGCTTTTCACATGCAAGTCATGACCAATGTTCCCTGCATGAATATACTGTCTTCTTTCCTCTCCCCTGCAATTTTCATAAGATAAAGAACTGCCGAGGCCACTCACCTATTTTCGTCGTATCCAGATTGCTAAATCGTTAGAAAGGATACCAAAAAATGAACAGAAAAATTACAAATTCAACAAAACATGAGGCACGCTTCCAAAATAATAACTACCATACCTGTCAGAAGGATAAATACATAATGAAGTCTATCCCGCCTTTACTCCAGCGTACATCTTTCTATACATCCACACCTCTACTTTACTGTTCTATCACGATATAAAACTAACGTAATTACATTTAAAATCGTGGTAACGATGAGGAGAACTGTAGCTGTGAATGCAACCGCATACATGGTGTCCATAAGGGCACCCCAATCCTCAATCCTTACTAGGTGATAATGATATATAATCTGGAAACATAACGATGTAGCACAAGCACTGATACTTATCAAAGAAAGTGTTACCCAGCTGTTACCCTCCTTACTTTTAAATCGCAAGAGATTTACAATCGGAAGGATCCAAGCAAGTAGTCCAAGCACGAGACTTCCAAGGTTCAGCAAACCAATCATGATCATTCCACCTTATATTTTTTCTTACTTTACTTACATGCTTTAAATATTTTACCATTGCTTACTATTTCCCCTAATCTGTTCGTGTATCTTTTGAATAACTTCTTGATAAAAAGACATTTCATGTGGGACAAAGTCATTCCTGTTTACATATTTATTTATTTTAAGCGTTTTTCCATCCTCATTTACTTCAAAACCTTTCATTTCAATTTCATCTTTTTCATAAAACCAAAGTTGAGCAAAATCACTAAATTGGGCTTTTACAATTCCTGACACTTCTTCTACTTGAAGTGTAAAATCATCCAATGTATTCCCACTCTTATATAAAAAAACGTTTGCTAATTCTTTATCAATAAAATGGTCTTTAATAACACAATATTCCATAACACCTAACTGAACTAAATCCTCAAAAGCTAGATCGATTCCTATTTCTTCTTTTATTTCCCTTACTCCATCCTTTACTGTTTCATCAACTAATAAATGTCCAGCAGCAGTAATATCCAAAAGGTTAGGATAGTCTTTTTTATTTTCACTGCGAAGCTGTAAATAATATAATCCATTCCATGTTCATTGATGATAAACCAACAATGAAACACTTCATGCCAATATCCATTCCTATGTACATCACTCCGAGAAGCAACGCCGATTTGTTTTTTGTTTTCATCAAAGATCCTTAGCTTCTCTTGTTCTCCCATATACTTTTTCCCCCTAACTATTGCTCTTCCTATACGCCCTTGTTAAACTATTCCTGACAAGGTATGAAGTCGAAATATTTAACTTATTTATAAAAAGTCACTTTAATTCATTAATTAATAACCCCTTATGATAGTGGGATAGCTCAAGCAATTCAAAGCTGCCGTTATTTATCAAATGAGTAAGGAGCTTCCCTTCATTCCAAGCAGCATCGTAAAGAGATATATCAATCATTCCACTTAATAATGCCGCTTCTAGCTCATCGGCATCCTTTTGTATGACTTCTCCAGAAGGCAGTAAAATGAGATCTAAAAATAAATCATCCAAATAGGGAATATCATGCTCTACTCCATTCCTCAGGCAAACATCAATATACCATTGCACTATCTTTCCTTTATCATCATACATTGTTGTCACTGAATGGTTTTTTTCCAAGGGAAATTGTTGAAGCCACATATAGCCATCATCTACAATACAAATTTTCTTTTCTTCGTACATGGCGAATAATGGTTCAGCCACTTTAATTGCATGCAATAATGTGATATAGCCCTTATATTGTTTAGTATCAAGAAACGTTTGTGCATACTTTCTCTCCAAGACACGTTTCCATTCTAATCGGTTTCCATATTTTCGTTTAAGCATCTTCATCCCCCACCAATCCAAAAAGCTGTTCAAGTGAGTCTTCATACCATTTCCTAGCTCCAAACGCATATCAACAAGCAAAGGAATGCATCCAAACATTTCTGCGTATAGATAGTTGAAAATCATTTTTTAAAAAGGCTGGTGAATTAGCGTGGATTTCATTCAAATAATGTCAGAGATAATTCTATTGAAAGCCACCTCCTCTTCCAAGCTAAAGATGGCGATTGAAAATCTAAGTTCTGAAGAATGGTTCAGGGAGCTATATGTAGATGCCCGTTACACTCATGTTTTTTGGCATAACAACAAGATTATAAAGGTTCTTTTAATACCAGCAAACATCGAGGTGTTAAAAAAAGATGAGAAAAAGGCACAAGAATTTATCGAACTAGTGAAAGACTGTTCAACAAATAAATAATCAAGCAAAATTCGTAAACACCGTTCTAATGATCCGAACGGTGTTAAAACCTTAACCTAATGAGAACTTAGGCAAATTTAAACTTTCTGCCAAAGAAGCTGTAAAATCAGGAGTGTGCTCAATCCAAAAAGTATAACCATCCTTCGTTATAAGTAGCTTCTTTTCTTTCAAAAAAGAGTTGTCCATGTTTTTTGAAAGGTTCTTAATAAACTCTAGATCGGGCGTGCCAAATGTCACCACCATCTTTGGCGGCAATGCCTTCATGGCAATGGGAATCCAAGGTCTCTGTTTTGAAACAACTATTGCATGTGCCGTTCCACTGATTACAAAATTGAATAGATTTGATTCGTTTACTGTTTTCATGCCAAAATCCTTTTTCAGCCAATCGCGAAAAGTTGGGACGTTATCAACAGGAAAGCCTATCTCTCTTATATAAAGTGTTCTTAACTTCCCAGTAGTGTTTATTACGTCCTCTTTAATATAATCATGTGCAATAATTTCAAGAAGGTGACCATCTCCATCACGGAAATATAGATTTTTCCTCCCATTTGTTTCGTCAATATACTGGCCCAGTTCTTGTTTTAAAATCAATAATCCAGATTGTTGAACGAAAGCTGCCACTTCATCAAACTTTGAATACGGGACTTGAAAAGCAAAGTGCGCTGGAGGAACCGATTCATAGGCCTCTCTAAAACTTAAAGTCGTAAATGACGTAAGCTGAAACCGAATGAAATCATTGGATTCATAGATGATGGGGAGCTGCAGTCTGTTAGCGTAGCATTGTTTTACGCCTTCTAAAGATACTGTTGTTAATTCTAAATCCGCGAAATGAGTAATCAAATTCTTCCCCCCTAAATATGAGGTGGTACCCTTACTATTTGTAAACAGAACAACTTCGTGAGCACAATTCTACTCTTATTTCGCTTTTTTGAAAAAGACCGCTGTTCCGCCCTCTTGATTCAAAACCCCTACTTCTTCGGCAGACATCAATTTCACCATATTGTCCACCTTATTTTGCTCTTCACTTGTTACAACTATATTTAGATTTCTTCCATTCGTGCTAGTTTGCCAATCTTCAACTTTTGGTTGTTCATCTTGTTCAAGGACAGATGTACTTTGCATATCTTTCATAAAAAAAGATAGGGCCAGCACTCCTCCAAAACCAAAAATGAACGTTGCTTTTCTTTTCATGACTAAACCTCCTCATTTATTAACTAGTAACACCTGTAATAACACCCATATTTTAACATAACAACACTGAAATTACTTGTTTATTTTTCTATAGCACATACTTATAAAATAAAAGGAAGTTACTATACATTCCTCGTTTTAGTGACACAAGAAAAAGGCTGCTTCTGCAACCTTCGGTAACGAAATTCCCTTCTTCATTTAATAATGAAGGTATATATGTATTGCTCTCCGATCCTGCCTATCTTCCTTGTACCCGTATCCTTAAAACCAACTTTTTCATATAACTTCTGGGCAGGAACATTTTTATGGTTTACTGCTAAAATGATTTCATTGCACTCTGGGAATTGTTAATCGACAAAGCTCTGTATTTTTCTCATCCCTTTATTGGCAAATCCTCTGCCTTGTTTGGAGTGATTTATGGACAGGGCAGTTAATAACATGGCTTTCCGGTTATTGGTATACTCTTTTACCCTATCACTTGAATGTAATACGAAAAAACCCACTGGTTCATTATTATGTAAGATTACTATCGGATGTCTCTCTTTCGTTATTTCCAGCATCTTGGTTGGTAGTGCGGTGAATTTTTCTTGTTCTTTTGGCAATTCAAATGCTTTTAACCATGGCAGGTATTCTGGTTTATATCTCCGTAAATCTACCTCATCCCATGTATTCATCCAAGGCCTCCTAACTATAAGATAATGATGGAATATATTGGCTTTTTCATAAAAGTGAAAGAAAAGCGTACCACTCAGCAAAAAGCCAAATAGTACACCTTTGTTTGCATGCTGATTTGTCCTTTAATAAAGATCCACTAACGGCTAATCCTTTAATCCTTTTCCATCAAGAATTTGCTGTGTACATTTTTCAACCCTTGAAATGCGGGTTTTCGATTGCTTCGGTTGAGAAAAGTGAAGAAAGTATGCTCTTTGCCGTCCTGGAGTCAATGCTTCAAAAGCAGTTTTCAATGCAGGGAGTTCATCGAATTTATTTTGAAGCTCTTCGGGAATAATGATTTCTGTCTTATACTCCACTTCCAGACCTGATTTTTCAACTTCAATGGCTTCTTGAATATATGCTTTCAAGATGGGTTCGATTGCAACGATTTCCTGGACATTAGTGAACCGAATCTGGCGTGCACCCTGTACGTTCTCCGTTTGTTGGATGAGAATTCCATGAGCATCCTTCAACAAGGCACCTTTGTGAAACAGAAGCGCACAATACTCTTTAAATCCGTGTATTAAAACGATGTTTTTTTTCTCATAAGTGTAACAAGGGTGCATCCATTTAAATTCTTCAGTAAGCTCACACTCAAGAACAATCCTTCTCAATACCTCATATTCTTCCTGCCAGTTTTTAGCTTTACTTAAAAATTCATCAACCTTAGAATTTGTATTACGGTTTGTCATTAAAAACATCCTTTTTCATTTAATTGTACCAGAATTTCGGTTGGCTTCCGATTTACAATAGGATATGAATTAGTGTTGTGGTCAAGCAGATCTGGCTTGTAAAGTTAGCGAGCTTTTGTCGTTAATCTGCTCAGTTAGTCAAACTCCCACGTACAATTCACTTTGAAGCGCAAGTGAGCTAATTATATAGTTCTCCCTGCAGTAAAGTTATACAGTCCCCAATCAACTCGACTTTTTCTGCGATTATCTTTAGCTTTAGTTCACCGCCGCGCTTTGAATCCTGGTATGCCATAAATTCCTTTTTGTTTAAACGATTGCCCCAATATGAGGCTAACGCACAGTGTGCAGATCCAGTAACGTAATCTTCATTAATTCCTATCTTTGGAGCAAACACCCTTGATACAAAGTCATACTTACCTGAGCCAATACTAGTAATGATTACCCCTGGACCGTCCAGTTCTTTGATTGCCCCCAAATTAGGCACCGCCTTATGAACCATATCCTGATTTTCCAGTTCTAAGATATACCGATCTTCAGCCCAAGCAGCATCTTTTATAGGAAACTGAATGACTCGTTTTAATTTCTCGGTCACCTTTGTTTCAGTGGATTCCTTCACATTAAACTTCAGGATTATTTGTTGATTTGTTAACTTGGAGTGCAGGATTCCTGCATGAGTATGAAAAGTAATGGCTGACTCTGATGAAGTAAAGCCCTCACTCCACAGAATATGAGCTGCTCCTAATGTACCGTGGCCACACAAATCAATCTCTTCAGTCGGGGTGAACCATCTAAGCTGATAGCTATTACCGCCTTTTGGTTCGATGAAAGTGGTGATGGGTTGATTTAGTTCTCCTGCCAAGGATATCATCCACGCATCCGATCTATTCTTGTTCATGAAAACGATAGCGGCAGGGTTCCCCTTGAATTTTTCTTTAGAAAAAGCATTAATGAAATAAAATTGGTTGTTCATATACTTCCCCCTATTCTAAATGAGTCAAATACATAGAAACCCCGCAATAATATCCATTATTATACAACAGATCAACAAAATAACCTACGCTTTTTGTACCGCCGACGAAGCTCCCCGGCAAAGGCGCCAAACTTTGAATATCCAAATTGAAATCCTCAAAAATTAGGTTATTTCAGATTTGATCTTAAGGTGTGGATTGAAACGAAAGACGCGAGACTGCTGCGGGAAATGCGCGTCTACGTGAGATTTTGCAGGCGGAAACGCCAAGGAGGCTTAACCGCCTCTGGATAAGTGAATGCCTGCTGTGGAAAGCAACGGACCATATCCAATTTCCCAAAACTATAGACAATGGAGATCCTAGCTTTGTTTTCACGCAGAGTGCAGTGCTATGAAGTGAAAAGTCACCTTCCAATGGTAACAACCTCAAAAAAAACTGCAGCCAAACTCCAATAAAATCGAAGTTTGGCTGCAGTATGAGAGAGCCTATTGACCCTTACTTGTAAAACTTAATGCGCTCATCAAGCGGTTTGTATTCTTTTTCACCTGCTGGTGCCGTTGGATGTCCAAATGGCATTTGGGCAATCAATTTCCAATCACCTGGAACATCATATTCTTTTTTCACTTCATCATCGATAAGCGGATTATAATGCTGTAGCGTTGCCCCTAAGCCCTCACCTTCCAAAGCAGTCCAAACGACCAGTTGATGCATGCCTGATGTCTGCTGTGACCAAATCGGGAAATTATCGGCATATAGGGCGAATTGTTCTTGCAGCGACTTCACAATGGATTGATCTTCAAAGAATAAAACCGTTCCATACCCCGCTTTAAAGGAATCCATTTTTTGTTGGGTGCTTGTAAAGTCCCTTTCCCCAACTGCTTTTTTTAACTCTTGTGTGGTGATGTCCCATAATTTATTATGAGCTGCACCAGTCAACACGACAAGGCGGGTAGTCTGGGAATTAAAAGCCGATGGTGTATGTTTTACGGCAAACTCGACAATCTCCTTGATCTTCTCATCGGACACTTGTACCTCCTTATTGATTCCATAATAAGAACGTCTTTCTTTGATAGCTGTGTAAAAATCTTTAGTCATCATTCATTCCTCCTGAATTTTTTAGAGTGATTTATATATTGCCCTTTTTATATTTGCCTGCTTTAGGATGGGCAGAAACCAAGTCATTATTCTTTTGGGAACTCCTTGGTACTTCTTACTGTATCGATGGGACGAACCAGTTTTTCGATATGATCTCTTTTCGGTTCCAAGAACGGTGGCAGTGATAGCTTTTCTCCAAGCGTTTCATACGGCTCATCTCCCATGAATCCAGGACCATCGGTGGCAAACTCGAACAAGATTTGCGGTGCCACTCGTACATAAAGCGATTCAAAAAAGTGACGGTCAACATGACCGGAGGTTTGAAATTGGAAGCTTTCCATACGTTCGATCCATTCCTCCAATACGGAACGGTCCTCAACGCGAAAGGCTGTATGGTGTACCGTACCGAAACCTTGGCGTGCTTGGGGCAGGTTTGAGTCATGCTCGACAATGACTTGTGCTCCATTTCCACCTTCGCCTACTTCAAACAGATGAAATGCTCCATCTTGTTCCACTTCTTTGAATAAAAGTACTTTCTCCATCATTTCCTTAAAGTAGTCGAAGTTGGCAATCCGAATGAAAATCGGTCCTAATCCTGTGATTGCGTTCTCAAGAGGTACCGGCCCTTTTTGCCAAGGAATCCCTGATGCGACCCCTTTGTTGTTTTCATCCGAGATCAATTGGTAGCGTTGATCATCAAAATCAACGAAGGATAAGGTCTTTTTACCAAATTGGGTTTGTATTCCTGTATGGCTGACTTTAAACCTGTCAAAACGCTTCTCCCAATATTGCAATGCGGCATCACTCGGAACGCGGAATGATGTTTTTGAAATTTCATTGGTCCCATGGACCCCCTTGGGGATACCCGGAAAGTCAAAGAAAGTCATATCCGTTCCCGGACCGCCAACATCATCAGCAAAAAACAGGTGATAGGTTTGGATATCATCTTGATTGACCGTTTTCTTGACTAAGCGCATCCCCAATATATACGTGAAGAATTCATAATTTTTCTCTGCACTGCTTGTGATGGCCGTAACGTGGTGTATCCCTTTTAATCCATTCATCTACTTTTCCTCCTAATAAACGATATCAGCTTATGGATGTTCCGTTTTTCTTCAATTCCCTACATTTTCCCTTCAAGCAGCCTCGAATATTCATTAAATATCTTTGAGATTTTTCAGAGGACTATCTCGAATTAATATATCTCAACTTCAAAGTAATTTTATATAAAAAAAACACCTTTGTCAACATTCCGGTTCGACTTTTGGAACTTGATAAAGGTGCTGATGCTTTTTTTCTCATTAAACTTAACTAAATAACTTGGTCGATCAATCATTTACCGGCAAGGCTTGAATATGTTCCAAGTATGAATAAACTCGTCTATCATACTGAAAAGGATTGTCATAATTCAATCGTTTCCCTACTAGCATTGCCGTTTGTTCAAAAGAACGGCATATGGAAAACAGTGCCTGCCATACACTCTCATCCCTTCCATCTGCATATGTGGACAGAAGTTGGGACCAGCTCTCTTCGGACAAAAATTTCTCCAAATATTTTCCGCATTTACCGACGCTAACGGAATAGTCGGTTTCAATGCCCACCTGCCATTCCAGCATTTGAATGAACATCTTCCTTATTTGGCCAAGATGTTCCTGAGCATAAAGAATTTCCTTTCGCCATAAACCTTTGGCTACATATGTCGAGACCCACCAAAACTCATTGCAGCAATCGTTATAAAGTTCAACGGTAGGTTTTTTCACCCAATAACCCTCATCAGTGGGAGGAGGAAGCACGGGAAGACAGCCCGTTTTATCCATCAAGACGGTCGTTAGCTTATCCTCCCTGCAATATCTTTCTTTTTGCTCTATGGGGACCAATTGTAAATCAATCCGGTTTCCGTCCATGAACAGCATCAAATAAGAGAAGCGACCTCCTAAACTCGGCGGAAATAAACACATATCCTCCGGGGTCTGCAAGATGATCCTTTCACCAAAGTCATCTATCCAGCCAGGATTCATTCTGAATGACTCGATATCCGAGACGAGATAGACGATATCATAATCTTGGAGCACATCTTTTGGGACACTCGCATTCGTTCGCGACCCATTCATGCAGACAGCTCGAATGCGATCATCACGTTCAGCGACATGGATGATCAATGACATCATCTCTTCTTCTGAGCGCATGAAACATACACCTCCCGTAAATGAATGATGCCTTTAGCTTGCATTTAATAGGCAGCTAGGTCACGCAATGCCTTTTCCACTTTTTCTGGGTTCACCATGAAGGACTTTTCCAATGCTGGCGAATATGGCATGGCAGGTACATCAGGCCCAGCCAGTCTCATGATGGGGGCATCCAAATCAAAGAGGCAATTTTCCGCAATGATCGCCGACACTTCACTAATGATGCTTCCTTCTTTATTATCCTCCGTAATTAAAAGCACTTTTCCCGTTTTTGCGGCTGCTTCAATGATCGCCTCTTGATCCAGAGGATAAACGGTTCTTAAGTCAAGTATATGAACGGAAATGCCGTCACTGGCCAGCTTTTCCGCTGCTTGTAGGGCAAAATGAACACAAAGGCCGTATGTAATCACGGTTACATCATCACCATCACGCTTGATATCCGCTTTTCCAATCGGTAAAACATAATCATCGTCAGGCACTTCCTCTTTAATTAAACGGTAAGCACGCTTATGTTCAAAGAACAGGACCGGATCCTCATCGCGGATGGCCGCCTTCAACAATCCCTTTACATCATAAGGTGTGGAAGGCATGACGATTTTCAGCCCCGGTTGATTGGCAAAAATCGCTTCGACGGATTGCGAATGATATAGAGCCCCATGTACCCCTCCGCCGTATGGGGCCCTGATGACGATAGGACATTGCCAGTCGTTATTTGACCGGTAACGGATTTTTGCCGCTTCCGATATGATTTGGTTGATTGCAGGCATGATGAAATCGGCGAATTGCATTTCCGCAATCGGCCTCATCCCATACATCGCCGCTCCAATGCCCACTCCGGCGATGGCCGATTCAGCAAGCGGGGTGTCAATGACACGCTGTTCCCCGAATTGTTCATACAAGCCTGATGTCGCCTTGAACACGCCGCCTTTCCTTCCAACGTCCTCTCCTAGGACAAATACACGGGAATCACGTTCCATTTCTTCACGTATCGCCATTATCACTGCATCTATATATGATATTACTGCCATCTTCTTTCCTCCTTACTCATTAGCATAAACGTATTTTGAGAGTGTATCTTCCGTTGCAAATGGAGCTTCTTCTGCGTAATCAGTCGCTTCGTTTACAACTTTCATTATTTCATCATTGATCTGATTCTCCATTTCGTCATCCATGACCCCTGTGGCCTTTAAATAAGCACCAAATGTAATGATCGAATCTATTTTTTTTGCCTCCGATACTTCATCGGCCGACCTGTATTGACTGTCATCATCATCGCTTGAGTGAGGTGTAAGCCTGTAGGAAACCGCCTCGATCAAGCTTGGCCCTTCACCTCGCCTGCCTCTATCGGCCGCTTCTTTCACCGCCAGGTATACTGCGATCGGATCGTTTCCATCGACCGTCACTCCTGGCATGCCATACCCAATGGCGCGATCCGACACTTTCCCACAAGCCAATTGTCTTTCCAGCGGGATGGAAATCGCATATTGATTATTTTCGCACATCAAAATTACCGGAAGTTTGTGAACACCAGCAAAATTCGCACCTTCATGGAAGTCACCTTGGTTTGATGAACCTTCTCCAAATGTGACGAAGGAAACGATATCTTGTCCTTCCATTTTTGCAGCGAGGGCAATCCCCACAGCATGCGGCACTTGAGTCGTCACTGGTGAAGAACCCGTCACGATCCGGTTTTTCTTTTGTCCGAAATGGCCTGGCATTTGCCTGCCTCCTGAATTTGGATCTTCGGCTTTTGCAAAACTGGATAACATTAAGTCCCTCGCTGTCATCCCAAACGCTAAAACGACCCCAAGGTCGCGATAATATGGAAGAACGTAGTCCTTTTCACGATTCAATGCAAACGCCGCCCCCACCTGAGAGGCTTCCTGCCCCTGACAAGAAACGACAAATGGAATCTTACCAGAACGGTTCAGCAACCACATCCGTTCATCTATACGTCTTGCCAGCAACATCACTTTAAACATCTCAAGCACTTCCTCATCACTGAGTCCAGCCTGTAGATGACGGTTCTCTACCATATGTCATCATCCTCCTAAACAATATGTAACATTAGATTTCACGATCAATATCTTCAAAAAAATAGCGAATTGTTATATTATCTACTGTTATTACCTGGTACTAATTCTACACATTAATATCCTACCACTTTTTCGCTCATTTTTTCAACTAATTCACTTTCTAAAGATATCAATTTTTATTTAATTAAATTAAGGGTTCGACCATTCATGGGCATACTTAAGTCAATCGCGGTGACAGTGGAAATCATGAAAATATATAACGATTGGCTTATGGACTTGACTAGATGCGGAAATAGTTGTAAATTTTAATGATTCAAAAAAATAACTGTTCGTTTTGGAACAGTTCGAAAAAGAAAGAATGTGATGTATTTTGGAGACTGAAAATCAAAAATTGATGCGTTCCGCACAACTTTTACGTTCATTTTGGAATGTGCAGAAAAATATCATGCGAATCGTCCAAAAAACAGCAGTAGAGTACGGATTATCCGTTCCGCAATATTCTATTTTGATGACCATTATCCTTTACAAAGAGATGACGCAAAAAAATGTTGGGGAGAAAACCTTTCTTCCAAAAAGCACACTAAGCCAATCGGTCGATGGTCTTGTACGTGCAGGCCTGCTCCATCGTGAGCCAGTGGAGGGGAACCGTCGTGAGATTCAGCTGACGATCACCGAAAAAGGAAAAAATCTATTGAAAACGATTCATTTGCATGAAGGCAGCATTCACCAATCCTTTCAAGCGGTCGTTGAAAGGCTCACTGAAGAACAATTTGAAGGATTGATTGGGACACATCTTCAAATTACAAATGATTTAGAAGCGCAAGCAATAGAACAAGGAGAGTGTTCAAAATGATAAAAATACTGAAAAACTTATCCATTTATAAATGGCTTATTTCAGCAGTTTTCGGGCTCGTCTTTATCCAATCGATGTCCGACCTTTTCTTACCGACACTAATGGCCGATATTATCGACAAAGGTGTCGTCCCTGGAGACACTCCCTACATCTGGAAAATAGGTGGATTAATGCTGTTAATTTCAGCACTAGGCGCCTGTGCTTCCGTTATCGCAAGTTACTATTCTTCGAAAGCCGCAATGGGAATGGGACGCGATATCCGCTTAAAAGTCTTTAATCATGTTGAAAAATTTTCATTACAAGAATTTGACGAAGTCGGTACCGCGTCCCTCATTACACGAACGACCAATGATATAACTCAAGTCCAGCAAGTGGTTATTATGATGCTGCGCATGGTCATCAGTGCACCCATTATGTTAATTGGCGGAGTGATTATGGCCGTTTCGAAGGATGCCAAATTATCACTTGTCATCGTCTTCACAATGCCTGTGTTGATTGGTTCAATCCTGCTCATTCTCTATAAGGGTGTGCCTCTTTTTCAGTTGGTGCAAAAACGTTTGGACCGTCTGAACCTTGTATTACGAGAAAATCTAACCGGGATTCGCGTAGTTCGTGCCTTTAATCGTGAAAACCAAGAAAAGGAACGACTTAAGAAAGCGAATAAGGATTTGACGGCTGTCTCGATAAAAGTCAATAAAATCATGGCATTCATGATGCCTATAATGATGCTTGTCATGAACTTGACGGTTGTTGGAATCATTTGGTTTGGAGGAGTACGGATTGATAATGGCGCTATGCAGATCGGGGATTTAATGGCATTTATCCAATACGTGATGCAAATTATGTTCGCACTCGTCATGGCTTCCATGATGTTCGTTATGATTCCACGTGCGGCCGTGTCGGCAACTCGGATCAACGAAGTCCTTGATATGGAACCTTCATTCCTAGATGAAGGAACGGAAAAGGCAGATCGTGACCACGGCACCCTTGAATTTGAACATGTGACGTTCAGTTACCCAGGAGCGGAGGAACCTGCCCTATCGGATATTAGTTTTTCCGCAAGACCTGGTGAAACCACCGCAATCATCGGAGGAACAGGCTCAGGGAAATCAACGCTCGTAAATTTGATCCCCCGCTTTTATGATATTTCAAATGGATTCATTCGCGTCAATGGTGTTGATATTCGTAATGCCCCACAAGATGAAGTTCGTTCCAAAATTGGCTTTGTGCCACAAAAAGCCATCCTCTTTACGGGTACCATTGCTGACAACATTCGCTTCGGAAAACAAACGGCCACCCAGGAGGAAATTGACCATGCGGCCCGTATCGCCCAGGCGGAAGATTTCATAAGCCAATTGAAAGACGGCTATGATGCAGAAATCGAACAAGGTGGATCAAACCTTTCAGGTGGCCAAAAACAACGGCTCTCGATTGCAAGGGCAATCATTCGAAAACCGGACATTTATATATTCGATGATAGTTTTTCCGCTCTTGATTTCAAGACAGATGCCAAACTTCGTGCAGCTTTGAAAGATGAAACGAAGAATGCGACCGTATTACTCGTCGCACAGCGTGTTAGTACAGTCGTGGATGCTGACAGAATCATCGTTTTAGACAAAGGGCACATTGTCGGCATTGGGACACACCAAGAGTTGCTTAGCACAAACGACATATATCGTGAAATCGCCTTATCACAGCTCTCAGAGGAGGAAATTGCATGAGTAACCGAAAAAAACCTCAAAGCGGCGGTCAGATGGGGCACGGTCCTGGCGGCGGGAACATGATGATGATGGGTCAAAAAGCAAAAGATTTTAAAGGAACACTACGACGGCTTTTGGCCTATTTAAAACCGCGGCGCAACAAATTGATTGCCGTGTTCATCGCTGCCATCATGAGTACGATTTTCATGATTGTCGGACCAAAAATAATGGGAACGGCGATTACGGAATTATTCGAAGGGGCTTACGGTAAATTCCAAGAAATACCGGGAGCTGCTATTAACTTTGATAAAATCGGCCAGATCCTCCTGCTACTTGCTGGCCTCTATGTCTTAAGCAGCCTTTTCAATTATGTACAACAATACATTATGTCCAGCGTTGCCCAAGATACGGTCTATGATTTACGGGAAGATGTTAATAAAAAGCTCGAGAAACTTCCCCTTAACTATTTTGAAGGCCGTCCGAACGGAGAAACACTTAGCAGAATGACAAATGATATCGATACAATCGGGAGCACCCTTCAACAAAGCTTAACCCAGTTTATCACATCGATCGTAACAATCTTGGGCATTATCATTATGATGCTCTCTATCAGCCCGTTATTGACACTAATTTCCATCATCAGTTTACCTTTGTCAATATTTGCAATCCGGCCCATTTTAAAAAGATCCCAAAAACATTTTGCCGATCAACAGCGTACACTTGGAGAATTGAACGGGCACATTGAAGAAATGTATACGGGCCATCAAGTCGTTAAAGCATTCGGACATGAAAAAAAGGCAAGTGCCCAGTTTACAAAGGTAAATGAAGAATTATATAAAGCAGGAAGCAAGGCGCAGTTCATATCTGGAATTATCATGCCCTTGATGTTTTTTATCGGGAATTTGAGCTATGTTCTCATCAGCGTCGTCGGCGGAATATTGGTAACCCAACGTTCTATCTCAATTGGTGATATCCAAGCATTCATCACATATTCAAAGCAGTTCACCCAGCCGATCACCCAAACGGCAAACATCGCAAACATCATTCAGTCCACTGTTGCAGCAGCTGAGCGCGTTTTTGAGCTACTTGATGAAGAAGAGGAAATAAAAGAAAAAACCACGGCTCATTTAAATAGAGCGAACGGTGCTGTCACCTTTGAACATGTAGACTTTGGGTATGGTGACGACTTGTTAATGAAGGATATGAACATCGAGGTGTTGCCTGGACAGACGGTCGCAATTGTAGGACCGACCGGTGCTGGGAAAACGACGATGATAAATCTTTTGATGAGATTTTATGAACTCAATGGCGGAAAGATCAAGATCGATGGTCTTGATACACGAAATATGTCACGAAGTGATCTTCGCCGGAACTTCGGAATGGTTCTTCAAGATACCTGGCTCTTTAATGGTACGATTAAGGACAATATCGGTTATGGAAAAAATGAAGCAACAGATGAAGATATTTTTGCAGCGGCCCGCATGGCACATGCCGACCATTTCATTCGAACACTGCCAGATGGATATGAGACAGTTTTAAACGAAGAAGCTTCGAACATCTCACAAGGACAAAAGCAGCTTTTGACAATCGCACGAGCTGTGCTTGCAGATCCACCGATCATGATATTGGATGAAGCGACATCAAGTGTGGACACTCGGACAGAGGTCTTTATCCAAAAGGCGATGAACCGGCTGATGGAAGGACGAACAAGTTTTGTCATTGCCCATCGTCTTTCTACCATAAAAGATGCTGACCTGATTCTTGTTATGGATCAAGGGAAAGTAATTGAACAAGGAACACATTCACAACTTTTAGAGGCATCCGGTTTCTACGCAGACCTTTACAATAGCCAGTTTTCTGAAAGTGTAGCAGGATAATATAAAAAGGGGCTCCATTTCAAATTGAAATCGAGCCCCTTTTATATATTTATTTCCACAACCAGCTTAAGCATTTTAACCAATGGTTATTCATAAAGCTAAACCACCCTCATACCCATTGTGATCAATCACTCGAACACCGTCATTGATTGACTCTATAATCGCTTTCCACCAGCCTATGCTATTTTCACTGATTGAAGCAGTGTTTTATGATTTGGTTGCTCTTTCAAGGAATTAACTCCTTTCACTTATATCCTATTGTTAACCCAAAATTACCTCTTCATTTAGTTAATGTCTTTTTTCGTCTAAATCATTACTTCTCATTCGTGAAAATTTCCTGCGTGTTCGCTATTTGTCGTTTGCCATGTCTGGAGTAGTGAGTCGCTGTCAGCCCTTGACGACAATAAGGAGGTGAAGCTATGCGTTTACTTATCATTGTGTGCAACCGTATTGTTTACCTTTGTTATCGTTTCGTTTTATGTTTGTGTACAAGTATGCATAAAAGGCGTTTAAGGACTTGGTTTTGAGCTTCTGGGGGGCCGAATTGTCTTGAGAGGGGCTGAACCATTATTTCATCAGGCAGCAAATTCCTTTACACAGATCGAGGATCGAAAATGACCTAAGCCTCTCTACTTCAATGAAAGGTTTAGGTCACTTCCTGTGGAAAATCAGTTCTTCCGGGACATTTTCATAGTGAATGAGTACATATCCGATCGGAATATCCCTTTATAATATTCTACTAAATTACCATCAGAATCAAAAATCATCCGTTCCGTAATCAGCAGGCACATCGTTTCGGGTATACCCAAATGCTCTGCATCTTCTTTTGTTGGGAATCCACAGGTAATGATCTGTTCCGCTTCACAAAAGTTAATGTTTAAATCTCCTTCGAGTGCATCATACAATACTGTGGTACTCAAATCGAATTGGGTCAATTTTTTCCCTAGTTCCAAAGAATAATAATGCAATTCAATGGCTATGGGGACATCCCCCTGTAAACGCAACCTTTTGATTTGGTATGATTCATCCTCAAACCCATTTGCATCAGCTATATTTTCAGGTGTCCGTACACGGCCATGATCAAGTAATTTAATTCCCATGCTTTTTGTAGTCTCAGTGAAACTTATCATCTTAAGCCATTCCTGTACAGGTTTAAGGGATACGAACGTTCCCTTGCCATGCCTTTTTTCCAATATACCCTCACGGACCAGGATGGAAACTGCTTCCCGTACAGTGCTCCTGCTGACCGAATACATATCCATGAGTTCCCTTTCACTCGGAATTTTGTCCTTATAATAACCATCCAAAATCTGATTTTCCAATATAGTTTTTAATTGAGCATGTAAAGGGAGTGGATTATTAAAGTCTAACTCCATAAAATTTCCTCCAAACAAATAAAGACATTGTAATGTTCGTATCAGTTCTTTTATTGTAAACCAAATAGTTATAATATTCAAACACGGCAACAATTCACCTTTCCTTACCACAATTCGTGTTCAGGTGTAAATAACCGTTTCATTTTTATGTAGTCAAAAGCCCTGAATAGCAACGGCTATTCAGGGTAGATCTTTTTTCGGTATCAAGGGGGATAACAATGGAAAGCTTCCATACATATATTAAACGAAAAAGTACGATATGATGGAAAGGAGCAAAGAAGTCATCGTCATGGCTATAAGGGGACGCATGGCTTTTGTGCGAAGTGCCTGCAGGCTTACATTCAGTCCTAGACCGATCATGGCCATTGTCAAAACAAAAGTGGTCGTTTTAGAAATACCGTCCATTACGGCAGGTGATACTGTAATATAAGTTCCAAACACATAACTCCCGATTAAACTCATGATAATAAAACCAACGAGAAACCATGGAAAATCAATTTTTGCACCACGGCCCGTTTTATCCTTTGTCCGCTTTTTCATCCAATACATAAAAATGAAACATAATGGGATAAGTAAAAAAACACGGCCCAATTTGGCAAGGAGTGCAATCGCTAGCGCATCTTCACCTGCAGGCGCCCCTGCCAATGCAACATGGGCGATTTCATGAAGACTGATCCCTGACCATATACCGTAATCCACATTCGATATCGGAAGAATCGGACGTATGAGGGTGTATATGATAGAAAATA
Organism: Peribacillus simplex; assembly: GCF_001542915.1. Classification (GTDB taxonomy): domain Bacteria; phylum Bacillota; class Bacilli; order Bacillales; family DSM-1321; genus Peribacillus; species Peribacillus simplex_B. Next base: position 580,681 of record NZ_LNNH01000012.1, read on the forward strand.
GTGTTCCCATTAAAGCGATGATCCCGACGCCTATGGCTGTATCTTCTTCCTTAGCTTTCACGATGGGAGAAATTGCCGCGATGGCTGCTGCGCCGCATACCCCTGTTCCTACCGCAAGCAGAAGGGAAATGGATGTATCCGCCTTTAACCACTTTGCAATCAGGACCATTACGACGATGGCAAATGTTACTGTCCCTATGTCACGTACCAACAATGGCAAACCCTGATTGAAAATCACATCGATATTTAATCTCAACCCGTATAAAATAATGGCAAAACGCAATAGTTTTTTTGCGGAAAATTCAATCCCAGTCCGGAATTTTTCTGGATATCCCGCGATTTGACGATAAATAACGGCGATGATGATCGAGCACGCAAGAGGTCCTATTCGATTGAATCCTGAAATTTCAGATAGCCCCAAGCCTAATAGGGCGATAAAAAAAGTGAAGGCAATACCGCTCAACCATAACAGCTTGCTATTACGAAGCGGTGATTTCAATTTTTTCGGCTCCTCAATGGATTCTCCCAGAGGCCCATATTTTTCTAATTCCATACATTCCTTCCCCCTTTCCATCTAGCACAGACTTTCCACAGCTAATATACGGGTCATCCCATCCTTTCAATCGTTTGAAAAAGATCAGTTTCTTCTATATTAGTAGGAGAATAACCTCTGATGAAATACTCGACTTCCCCTAAAAAAGGCAAGCTCGGATTATGGTCCCCCCACAATTCCGGAACGGCTAAAGTCTGGGAACGATGGGACCTTAGGGCACGAATCTTTTTCTGTAAAGTTCCTGTTATATTCACTGTTGTGATACTGCCCTGCCCGTTTTTATTTAGCCAATCCTCATAAAAAGCGTACCAAAGGACAAAGTACAGACTATGGATCTTAAAAGCCGGAAAAACGGGATCTGGAAAAAAATCGGGATCACCGGATTTTAGAAAAGCATATTCGGCAGCACGGCCAATCGCACAATGGTCGGGGTGTCCCCCATATTTTTCATGGAACGTGACGAGTGCATCCGGTTGAACTTCACGAATCACCTTTATGATTCTCTCCGCCAATAAATCAATCGATTCAAATTCAATCGTTTTATCCCTTACATGTAAAAATCGCAGGTCTTTGATCCCTAATTCTTCACAAGCGCCTTTTAACTCCCTTACCCTAAGTCCAGGCAATGACTCCCTTGTTGTAAGAATGGGATTTCCCATGCGTCTGCCCATTTCGCCTTTTGTCGCACATAACAAAGTTATTTGAATACCACGCTCTGACATTTTGGCAATGGTTCCGCCACACAGAAATGATTCATCATCGGGATGTGCAAGTACCACTAATAACCTGCGCTTTGTTTGCATAGTTCCTCCTAATTGGTATTGTCCAGGTCCTATAGGGTTTGGCCCTACATAAAATAAAAACATGGACATGGATGTCAAAACAACTAGACATATCATGCCCATCTTCTTTAATTGGTTACGGTATGTCTCTAGGGACAATCACCTTTTACGGGTTAGCATAATTCATATAAAACGGATTTTACTGTTTCAATGACAAAATCTACATCTTCATTTGTTGAAGATAAAGGCGGTGCGATGATCAATACATTCCCATAACCAGGAACTGTATCTCCGTTACGGCCGATGATAAGCCCTTTAGCCTTACATGAACCTATTACTTTCCCCATGAATTCATCGGAAACTGGCGTTTTTGATTTTTTATCTTCCACTAATTCAATTCCATATAAAAATCCAACCCCGCGTACCTCCCCGACCTTATCAAGGGCTGTCAATTCAAAGAGCTTACTTAACTTAGTTTCACTTAGTTGGGCAACTCTTTGAACAATCCTTTCTTTTTCGATGATTTCAATATTCTTAAGAGCCACTGCACATGAGGCAGGATGGCCTCCATATGTTGACACATGCCTAAAGTGATTTAAATCACCATCACCTTTGAATTTATCATAAATCCTTGAATTCACCGCTGTTGCCCCAAGTGGAAGATATCCACTGGTCAAACCCTTTGCCATCGTTACAATATCTGGCTGAACCTCATCTGAATGCATGAACCCGAACATTTTTCCAGTTCTTCCAAAACCTGAAACCACCTCATCCACAATTAAAAGTACATCATGCTTCTTACAGATTTCAGCAACTTTTGTTAAGTATTCTTTTGAAGGAATAAGGACCCCTCCACCAGAGATGAATGGTTCAAGAATAACGCCAGCTACCGTTTTGGAGCCTTCAAAGTTAATAACCTGATCGATATAATCCGCTGCAAGAAGGTCGGAGTTTTCAACGTTTTCCCCAAACGAACTACGATAACTGTACGGCGGCGGCACATGGAGGAAACCTGGAACACCCGGGTCATATTTCTCTCTCCGATTCGCTTGTGCCGTTGCGCTTAATGAGCCAAACGTATTACCATGATAAGCTCGATACCTGGAAATGAATTTATATTTCCCAGGGTTTCCATTTTGAGAATGATATTGACGAGCGATCTTGAATGCGGTCTCATTCGCCTCCGATCCGCTGTTCGTAAAAAAAGTTGTATACGGACCCTTTAAGTGTTCACTTATTTTTGCCGATAATTCGATGGCCGGCTTATGGCTTAACGTTAAAGGGAAATAAGATAAGTTAATCATTTGTTCATAGGCTGCCTGGGCGATTTCTTTCCGTCCGTGGCCCAGATTCAAGCACCATAATCCGGAAACTCCATCTAAATATTTATCTCCTTTAGTATCCGTGAACCATGAGCCTGCTCCTTCCGTAGCCATCATGGGAGCATCCTTTTCATTATAGCGATGCATTGCATGCCATAAATGATCTTTATCCATTTGAACAAGGTCTTTCGTTTCAGTTTCTAACTTCACAATTGAACCCCCTTATTATTCATTGAGTCATCGCGCCACCGTTACACCTTTCACACCCTCATTTATCCCAGTTTTTATGATCTAAATGAGAATATTTTTCTAGTAATCTAGTAGGCATTTTTAATGCATCTTTTCTAAATGGAGGAGCTAACTGTGTTCCATCCACTTGGATGTCAATGACAGTCGGTTTGTTTGATTTTATTGCTTTTTCTATGGCAGACCCTAGTTCCTCAGGTTTTTCCACTCTAATACCTACTGCACCCATTGATCGTGCAACTTCTGCAAAATCAGGATTTTGGATGTCCGCACCTACAAAACGGTTATTATAGAAATCCACTTGGTTCTTTTTCTCTGCGCACCATGCATTATTATTGAAGACGCACGCGATGACTGGGATGTTTTCTTCAACGGCCGTACTCACTTCATGTAAGCTCATCCCCCATGCCCCATCTCCAACAATGGCTAAAACAGGCGTATTTGGCTCAGCTAACTTGGCACCTAGTGCGGATGGGTAAGCAAATCCTGTATTCCCGAATGTTAGCGCAGCGATATGTCTTCTGCTCTGGTTGAATTTCAAGTAAGCGTTTGCAGTTGACGATACATTACCGATATCAGTAGTGACGATGGCATTTTCGGGCAACACCTTAGTCAATTCCAAAAGGGCTCGACGCGGATTGATCGGTGTTCCATCGATCATCGCAAGTTTGACCAATTCTTCTTCCCATTTTTGTTTTTCATTCGTTACTTCGACAATCCGATTTTTTTCTTGTTTTACGTTAGGTTTATTTGCCTTCAAACGTTTCAGGATTTCACGACTCGCCTCACGGGCATCTCCGATGATTCCAACTTCGACGGGATGTGTTCTGGCAATTTGCCTTGGGTTAATATCGATTTGGATGATTTGGGCATCTTTAGGGAAATAATCAATGTCATAGCATGGTAACGTACCAAATACTGATAATCTTGTACCGACCGCCAATATGACGTCCGCTTTCTTAAGTGTATTCATGGCCGCCTTTGAACCCATGTAACCGATCGGGCCGACTGATAATGGATGTTCAGAAGGAAAAGCATCATTATGCATATAGGAGACAGCTACCGGAGCTGTTAGATATTCTGCAATATTCTTAATTTCCTCAATGCCATCGGAATCAACCGTTCCCCTGCCGGAAATAATCACGGGATACTCAGCCTCAGCCAAAATTTCCGCTGCTCTATTCAAGGAGGCAGAAGACCCGCAACCTCTTTCATCTACGCGATATTGATGTGGTTTTAGTATTTGATCTTCCACTTCACCATAGAAGTAATCACGGGGGATATCGAATAATACCGGTCCCCTCTCGGCATAGGCAATCCGAAATGCTGTCCTAAGGCAATCAGCGACCCGGCCTGGATGTGTCACTCTCACCGTTTCTTTCGTGATGGCCTTGAAGATGGAAACTTGATCACATTCCTGAAAACCATCCCATCCAACCGTTGGTGTGCCAGCCGAAGGAGAGATGACTACCATTGGAGTATGAGCTTGATTGGCCGCTGCAACGGAGGTGACCATATTGGTCATTCCCGGTCCGTTTTGCCCGATGACGACTCCGGCAACACCTGAGACACGACAATAGGCATCTTCCATATGTGCTGCACTTTGTTCATGGCGGACACCTATGAAACGGATGCCTGCAGTTGGCAATAAATCAAGCATATCCATGAAGGCAGATCCCAGTATTCCCGAGATATGTTTAACTCCCTCGGCCACTAACGTCTCAACGATTGCTTCACTTGGTGTCATTTTAACTTTCGTTCCCCTTACCGTTTTTGTTTCGACCATAGCGCATTCTCCTTAATTATATTTATTTCTGATAACGACGTTGCGACGTCCGTACCAGTTATAAGATGTATAATACTCCCATTTGACCAAACCGTCAATCAATAAATTGAATTTTTTGAATATTTTAGTTTCCCCATTCATGCAGGACTTCATGAACAAACGTCTACTTAACTAATAAACGTATCCTTTTTTTCGGTCAATCTGTAGTCGATCCTATCAATGATCTCCAATAAATCGCCTATTTCATCAATCACGAAATCGGCACCTGCATTAAGAAAACGGTTTTCAGCAGTTTTCATACGGGATTGCAGCTCATAAGGATCCATTTCGTTGATTTCTGTTTCTGAAAGGCCAATTTCACTGCCGCCTTTCAATACGGCAACCGTCCACATTCCCGCAGAAATGCCTTCTTTGATGTCACTGATCGTATCGCCGACTTTAACGATTTTGCTGAGTGGATATACTTGGAGATCCATTGCCGTCTTAAAGCACATCCAAGGTGCAGGCCTTCCTGCAGGCACATCGTTGGACGCAACGATGGAATCTGGTTGATAACCCCATATTTTCGCCTCTTCTTTAACAATATTAATCATTTCACGAGTATACCCTGTTGTCGAACCGATTTTTATTCCTTGCTGCCTTAAACGCCTGACTAATTCAATTACGCCAGGTATAGGTTTGGCATTTTCCTTGAGAACCTTTAAAAGCAAAGCCTCAAAGTCCTTATATAAGAATTCAAGATTTCCTTCGTCCGGTTCTTTCGCGAATTTAGCAATCCATAAATTCCGGATTCGAGTCATGTTCAAGAGTTCCCTTATATGATCCATTTTCGATAAACCCATGGGCTCCCTTGCTTCCTCGATGGTAATTTCAATTTCCCTTATCCTGAATATCTCGACAAATGCTTCAACCGGCGCCAAACAACCATAATCCACCGTCGTTCCTGCCCAATCGAATATTACTGCCTGTACCTCGTTCCGTCCTTTTGCATTTCCCAAGCCAATCCCCTCTCCCTTCTCCATCTCTTTCCCCGTCAAAAAAAAACATTTTGTGATGGATCCGAATATACCGTACATTCAATTCACTTCTTTCAAAAATAACTGTAAATCTTCTATCGCCGCTTTAGAGAGTTCCTCGATTTTTTCTGTGTCTTTTTCAGGATTTCCTGACTCCCCGATTAATGGGTAGAGATTTTTCTCAATTCGTTCATACCAGTCGGGAAAATCATCTTCCACTTGCTTCTCTATCGAATCCCAATCGGAACTGACCTTTTTACCCAGTTCTTGAATTTTCTCTGGATCTGCCTCGGCACTTCCTTCAGTTACCAAAGCATTTATTGATTGAACGACTTCGGCGACACCAGTTTCAATACCTTCTGCATCCTGGGTCTCTGCTGCACTTTTATCGGACCTCTCATTTGTAACCGGATTTTTTTCTTGGTTGTGTTCGTCCGGTTTTATCGTATTGTTACAGGCTGACAGCAGCAACATGGTGCCAAAGATGAGCCCATTGGTCAATAAACGGGAAACATTCAAGATAATCCCTCCATCATGATCCTAAAAGACAATGCCGCCTCATGCTTGTTGGTACATGGCACTCTTTTTTCTATGGGTATCATATTCTAGTTGAAAAGTGCTTGAAGAAATTCATCTGAGGAATAACTTAGAAGTATACAAAACAATCTGTACTATAGTTCAATTAAGTCTATTCTGGTTTAGTGCCCTTGCTAAAAACTATAACTTTTCGGAATTGGGGGCACCATGAACCATATTTAATTCACTCTCCATATATTTCGCTTTTCTTCGTCGAATGAAAAAGAAAGAACAAATTACGATCAAGCTAAATAACATGGTAAAGATAAACTGAGGACGCTGGGAATCGATAAATGCCATCAATATGATCACGGAAACCATGGAAAGAATGGTTGCGTACGTTAAATACGGGAATAACCACATCTTGATCTTGAATACCCCTGGATTTTCTTTCTCCATCCTCTTCCTTAATCGGAGATGAGATACCGCAATCGATAAATAGACAAGTATTCCGACCCCACCCGAGGAATTCACTAAAAAGAAAAAGATTTTATCTGGTGAGACGTAACTGAAAATGGTGCTGATGAAGGCAAATAATGTAGAACCGATGACAGCAAGAATAGGGACACCGTTCTTGCTCACCCTTGAGAATAGCTTTGGTGCATCACCCTTTTGTGCAAGGGAGAATAACATACGGGAGCTTGTATATAATCCGGAATTCAAACAGGAAAGCAATGCAATGAGAATCACTATATTCATGATCAGGGCAGCAGAAGGAATTCCTAGCATTTCAAGTACGGCAACAAACGGACTTTTCAGCAAGGAAGCCGAATTCCATGGTAAAAGGGTCACTAGTACGGCAATGGATCCGATATAGAAAATCAGGATTCTCCAAACCACACTGTTCAATGCACTTCTTACTGATTTAACTGGATCACTCGTTTCACCAGCCGCAATTGCAGGAATCTCCACTCCTACAAAAGCATGGAAAACAATGGCGACCCCGACAAGTACCGAGCTTATCCCATTTGGAATAAAACCGCCAAAGTTCAAAAGGTTGGAGGTACCAGGTGGTTTTATCGATGGGATAAAACCTAAGATCACTGCAACGCCCAGACAAAGAAATAGGATGATACTGATTATTTTAATGATGGAAAACCAGTATTCAAACTCACCAAACGATTTAACGGAAAAAATATTCGTCAGCTTCAAAAGGATAATCAGCGAGAGACTTATGACCCAGACCGGAACGGAAGGAACCCAGCCATGTATGATTGCAGCTCCTGCTGTCGCTTCCAATGCAATTACGATAACCCAAAAGAACCAATATAACCAACCAGTGGTGAAACCGGCCCATTCACCGATTCCTTCTCTTGCATAAACCGCAAATGATCCAGTATTGGGATTTACGGTTGCCATTTCCCCAAGCATTCTCATGACTAAAACAACGATCAAGCCTGCCAAAACATATGATAAAATCGCTCCGGGGCCCGTTTGACCAATAATGATACCGCTTCCAACGAATAAACCAGCACCGATGACTCCACTCAATGATATCATCGTTAAATGTCTTTGTTTCAGACCTGGTTTCAGTTCTTCTTGTTGATGTTTCATACCCTCCACCAACTTTCAATATTTTGGGGAATCAACTAAAGATAATCACTACATCGATGTAAAAGTAAAGATTTCGCTTTCTGTCCCTTACATTTTCACAAGGAAAGTGGAGCTTGGAACCTCGGCCTATTCAAACAACTCAGGATATGACTCTATGACTATTCCCCCTTCCTATTATCCAATTCTGTAAGAGGTAATAACATCACTACGTCATGACGTTAGTACCACTTACTATGGTTATAATACACTCTGATTTTTTTAAAGTCAATCCAAAATCAGAATATTTGGATAATGAAATGAAAATCGAAGTTGCAATGTGTGGAGAGCCTACATACAACATCCTGCAAAGGTGTCATATTTCTTTCGCTCTGGAAGTCTCATCCTTTGTATGATCCTTATCTGCCTTTAGCGAATTTTGCTTTCTATCCAGCATTTTCTTTAAAAAGTATGAAAAGAGCAAGGTAAACGCAACACCCTTCATGATCGATGAATAACCGTAAACAAGAAGCCCTAGGACCAGTACAATTAGATTTATTATTCTTATTGTCACTGCAATATCTATTTTTTCATTTTTATGATGTAAAATTAGCGCGATCACATCAAAACCAACAGTAGTGGCATTTGCTGTTATACATAGATAGTATCCTACCGCTATCAAAATCGACGATATTAGAACGACTAAAACGATATTCAAGTCAAAACGTATATTCAGTGAATAAAAAATATTGAAAAACAACATATAACTAAGCGAACTTACTATCGACTTAACGAAGTACTCTTTACCTAAAAAAACTAAACAAATGATTAACAAAAATCCGGTAACGAAATTAGCCAGCAGGGCCAGGTCATAGCCCGATAAAGCATTCAATAACAACGCAGAGCTAGTTACGCCCCCATTGATAATTTCATTGGGCACGATTAAGCAAGCATAAGCAAAAGTCATCGAAATGTTTCCTGCAATAATTTTCATGAAATCTTTCATGAGTACTCACCTTTCCTTTCATACATTTTGAACCTCGATATGTATTTATACTGTAATGATAAAATCAACATTCATTACTCCATCGACTTATTTCGAATCATTCAGGATTTTACGTTGCTAGAGTAAAATTGCAGGTTTTTTGATCGAGTGCCGTTGTAAATTCAGGTGATTACAATTATTCGCTAGTAAGAATCCTCTCTCCTTCAAAAAAATAAATAAACATGCCCTGGGTCATGCTTGGCATGTTTATGCATCTTTTCCGGCAATGGATGAAAACCCATTATGGATGCTTGAATTGATGCTTGATTGTCCTAATCACTTCTCAAAGTATTATTTTGCCCTCAAAAAAGTTGAGGAGAATACCCGCCTCAACTTTTTTGTATACCTTTAAATATTTCCTAAGAAATGTTTTTTTTCAAAAGATTGGTAGATACATTTCATATTACAGATAGAGCTGCTCCCTCTCTCATAAGCCTTTTTCTATAAACAAGATTGGACAGCTGGACACTCATTTCATAAAGCATAAGCAAAGGGATGATGACCAAAATATCCGAAAGGATGTCAGGCGGCGTAATCACGATAGAGATGATAACAAGAGCGAAGTAAGAAATCTTGCGTGACTTTTTCAGCACGGTAGGATTAATGATTCCTAATCTGGTCAGAAACATGACCACAAGCGGCATTTCGAATAAAACGCCAAATGGCAGGATCAAATTAATCATGAACCGAAAATATTTTTCCGCAGTGAACACTATCTCGAACTGCCCCGCGGATAGGGAGGTGAGGAAACCTAGCACGATGGGAAACAACACAAAATAACCGAATGAGATGCCGGTTATGAATAAAATGAACAACCAAGGGATGAAACGGAATGTCACTTTTCTCTCTTCCGGTTTCAACGCAGGCGCTACAAAACGCCATAACTGATAAGCTGCCAGCGGGATCGTTGCAGCGATTGAGCTAACCGCAGCGATCATCATATATACCCAGAGGATATCACTTGGTCCAAGCACGGCAAGCTTCCCGTCCATATCCTTAATGAGCACCTCATAAATATCCTGTACGAAAATGAAACTCACTATGAAGGCAGCGACAAATCCTATCAGCGTTTTAATGATTCTGCTTCGGAGCTCTTCCATATGCTCCATAACATGTACTTCCTTGCTCCCCACCTTCACCACTCCTTTTCAAGAATCCCGTTATTGATCGATGGCTTCATCAAAGGCTTACATTTCCTGATTGCGATATGAAAAAGAAGCGGGCGAGCCTTTCCACCCACTTTATCTCTTCATACTCATCCTTTTTTTAATGCTGCCTTTTTCTCATTTTCATCCTCTTTATCTGAATCATTCACCAATCCTTTAGTTGCACTTTTGAACTCGGTTAAAGTACGACCGAAGGCACGGCCGATTTCCGGCAGCTTCGACGGTCCAAAAATGATCAATGCGATCACGAGAACGATGACTAGCCCGGGTATCCCAATATTAGAAAGCATCCAAATTCACTCCAATCCTTTTTCAATAAATTTTTTGCATACATTATTCCGTTGACGCTTCATCAATTCGTAACTTTGCCTCGCTGCTTCATTTTTTGCTTTTCATGTGCTCGACCATGTGCGCGCGTCCGGTCCTCCTCGACTTCGCTCGTTTTTTTGACACCATCCGTTACCGGGGCGGCTGCCACCTTTCGTAGGCCCGTTTGGTCTTTATCAAAAACGAAGGAGGCCCTTGTCGATATGTCGGCTCCTGGTTCGGTGACGAATGGGACTACGCGATAATCCGCCTTCCATTGTTCAGGTGTTACTTGACAACGGACATAACCGCGGTAATCATTAAAAAACTTAATATGAGAATTCTGACTTAGTATTTTATCCGTATCGGAACGCATATCTGCCCCATTGCCCCCGGATGTGATGGATGTACCGACAAACTCCACGCCGAAAATGCGCGAATTGGGATCGTTGAAGTCCTGTTTCAAATTGGCGGCCCAGCTTGCATGTACATCACCGGTCAATACAACCAGATTTTCGATGTTGCTGCTTTTTATGACATCTATCAACCGGTCACGTGCGGCCGGGTATCCATCCCAGGAATCCATGCTGAATTTCGGCGCGGCAGGCGTTCCATAATTCCGCTGGGCAAAGAAAATTTGCTGCGGCAGCACGTTCCACTTCGTTTTTGAATTTGAAAGACCATCCGTCAGCCACTGTTCCTGCTCTTGTCCGAGCAAGGTTCGCTTCGGATCAAGAGATTCAGGGGTTTGCGGTGAGCTCGTGTCGCCATTTGCCTGATCATCCCTGTATTGACGTGAATCAAGTACAAAGAATGAAGCAAGGCCACCATATGAGAAATTCCGGTATAAGCGCATATCGGCTCCTTTAGGCAATGACGATTTACGAAGTGGCATATGCTCATAATAAGCTTGATAGGCAGCTGCCCTTCGCTTGATGAACGCCTCGACGGATTGTCCCTTTTCCGGGATGACATTTGCATAATTATTTTCAACTTCATGATCATCCCAAGTCACGACCCATGGAAATGCAGCGTGTGCCGCTTTTAAATGAGTATCGGAGCGGTATTGGGCATATCTATTCCGATAATCCTCAAGGGTGATGATCTCGGGACTGTTATGTACTCGAACATTACCTGTTGTGGCAATATATTCATTTGGCCCGTATTCATATATGTAATCTCCAAGGTGAAAGACAAGATCCAGATCTTCTTTTGCCAAATGCTTGTAAGCCGTATAATATCCATGCTCGAATTGCTGACAAGAGACAAAGGCGAAGGACAGGCTTGAAACAGTTGAACTAATTGACGGAAGTGTTTTCGTCCTCCCGATCTGACTTACTTCCCCGCCGCTTTTAAACCGGTAATAATAGACCTTATCCGGTTTTAGCCCGCTTACATCCACATGCACCGAATGTCCAAGCTCAGGTTTGGCTACTTCCTTACCATGCTGGACAATTTTCCTGAAATGCTCATCCTTGGCCACTTCCCATTTAACGGCGATGGATTCATTGGGCATTCCCCCTCCATTCAACGGATCCGGTGCCAGCCTTGTCCATAAGACCACACCATCCGGGAGCGGATCACCTGAGGCTACGCCGAGGGTAAAAGGGTAATCACTGAACTTAGGAGCTGCATTCACTTCAATCCCGCCCATTGACTGGGCAAGGGCTAGACCTAATGAAAGCCCGGCAAGCTTGCTTGCTCCCTCGATAATATCCCTGCGGTCCATATTCTTGCCTAGTTCGCTCCAATTCTTCATTAAATCTTCCATTGCTCTCTCATTATTCATGGGTCTTTCCCTCCTAATAGTTGAATCTGCTTCAAGTATAGAAGGATTTTTTTAATGATATATGAAGAAGTGTTAAACAATGAATGCCTCATTTAGGGATTTACATTCATGACTTTTGGTACCAGCGATACGAAAGTAACGCTGATGTTCACTCCATTAATGACATCGACCTACGAACTCTTACACATCATGACAGACCTTCGTCTTATTTTTCTTCATGAATCATTTATTGAATCATTACATATACCAAATGGATAATGGGTCAAATGCAGGACCCAAAAGGCTGTTGCTGTCATTACAAAGGATTGAACACTATTTAAATAAGTAAATACTTAACTTTTCATTTAAAAACATCCTAATTTATGTAATAATAGAATTTATACCAAAAAAATAGTACTCGAGGGATTTTGCATTGGATAGTATGGAAGCATTACATGAAAAAATCGAGATATTGAGGAAAGAATTAATAACCACCGCATTAAAGTATGGATTCACTGCACCAAACACTTTACATATTAGTCAGGAATTAGATAAACTATTGAATTTACTAGGGCATGAAAAAGAAATGATTGGTTTTCAGCAAATGTAAAACAAACATATAAATTGCAGTGTACGAGATTCACCAAAGAAGATCATACAGCTGCTTCTCCTAGACAATATCTCCTCATCTTTTCTTGAATCAACTATACATGAGACCTCCTGTATGCATAATGGTCCTGTTTCGGTTCATAAGACTAGAACACGAACTGAATTCAATGGAAATACCTAACCAGACATCAAGGAGAGCGGACAATGAATGATAAAGATATATTAATGAAGGAATTAAAAGACCTAAAAACTTCACTTGAACATGAGGTAAGACGTGTCACGAAAATAATCGATCATTTAACACGGGAAAATGAAACGAAACCCCCGACGGAAGATGGCCACATACATATGGAAATATCGAATGAACAGGACTTGTTCTCTTTAGTTAAAGTGCAAATGCAGAAAAAGATCAGCAAGCCAAGTTACGAAACATGGTTTAAAGGTGTGTTCGTATCATCGGATGAAAATGGCCTAATGACATTAGTTGCACCTAATGAATTCGCCAGAGATTGGTTAGAAGAGCGCTACGGTGAATCGATAAAATCCTCACTTAAGGATATCAGCGGCAAAGATTACGAGATCCGGTTCATTGCGAAATAAGGCAACTACAAGATAAAGAAACGAAGAACCCATAAGGCTCCTTCGTTGGTATGATTCCCCGATTGAAATTACAGGCAGCCAACAGGCTGTTTTTTTGAACTTAAACTGCTCACAGGTCATTTAGTCGCGAGATCGAATCCTTTTTCTTATCCAGATAATGAATTAATATCTTTGATATTCTAGACTATCACCTGGTTGACACGCTAAAACTTCGCAGATTTTTTCTAATGTTGACATTCTCCATCGTAATCCCACCCCTCTCGGAAAGCTCCGTTACGCTCATTTTTCGTTTTGCTACCTTTACACAACTCAGACCGTTAAATCATTTTCCGATTTTATATTAATGGCTTCTTGTAATAGTCTTTGGAGTACAGCAGCAAAAAAGGCAATCACCATAGAGGCGAAAATAATCACCAATCCGATAGGTCTAAAACTTGGAGGGTCGACTCTTTCCGCCATAAGATAGTAGAGTGGCATACCCAGCAGGTACAAGGTACTGATTGTGATGGCAGAGTACTTTATATTCTTTAAAGCCTTTACCGATAATTCCGAGAACGCCTGATTCTTATCAATATAGCTTAAAAGTTTAAAAGCTTGATACAAAGCAAAGTAAAAAGGGATCGCTGCCGCATACATATCTATTAAAACGAGAGATTTCATATAAGCAATATCTGGATATAATTCTCCAGCAAAATTCCCGATCTTAGGCACCAAAAATATGCACAAGGCAAGAACGGGAATTCCTATAAAAATAACAGCTAGCTTTAAAAAGAGTGTCGTAACTTGTTTCACAAAAAGCACCTCACTTGAGTATCTTCACCATAATTTTAATGGAATTTTTATCGATTTACAATAAATAATTATCCTTTTGCGCGGAATTATTAACTGAAAAATGCTCCCTGACTTAAACTAGTCTTTATCCACTACCTGATCCATCAATATAAATAAATAATTTTGTTAAAAACCATCCTCCTCCAATAAATGGCCAGATTGTTCGAAATGGTCAATCAACACTTTTCAACTATCCTGCGCACCGTCATATTCCTGTAGAGCATTCTTCAAAAAAACAGAGCCCCTCAGTATGATGAGAGGATACACAAACCAAAACTCATCTTAAAGAGGAAGCTCTACTATGAATGATAAAAAGGCAAAGCAAACAAATTCAACTATTTAAATGAATCACGAATCGTCAATTTTTTTCGTTTTACAAAATCTCCCTAAACTGTCTTCTTTCTGATTAACAACTCCGCTAACGAAAGATTAAGCATCCAGCAAAGCCAAACTGCTATCGTGTATGAAGTGTCGTAAGAAAAGCTTAGTGCATTGTGGGAAATCGCGACGATTATATAAATTATCATGTTGGCAAAGGAAAGAAAAAAGCTTCTAACCATCCACTTGCTGTGGGCAAGTACTTGCCTCTTCTTAATATACGAATAGCCAAGTAGTGTTGTGGTTATCCATAGAGTGTTTAAAATGAGAAAGCCTACAGTACTTACCCAACCTCCCGTTGCAAAGAATGACACATACAATCCAGGAATGTAATTTAAGGCAATTGATAAAACATAAATACGGCCATTCCACCGATGAAATTTTAAAAACTTGACCCGAATTGACTTAATGATTCCAAGTGGACCGGTTAAAAGCGAGATGATGGCTAACATAATGTGAATACGAATCATAATCACCCACAACGATTCATTTGCCAGTAGCTCGTCTTTTTTTGACAGAAACCCTTGAAAATTGGGATCGACCATAAAGTTTTTCGAAAGAGTATGGAGTACCCACATTAACGGAATAATTAATATGATCGTCCTTATTACTTTATCTTTCAATGTGTCTTCCTCCTATACTTTAAGCAAACTCTGATTCGTCATAATTAGAACGGCAATTAAGATCGTTAAAAACATCACCCAGCTCATCGTTCTTAACTTTGTAAGGTTTTCCGCGAAATGATTACGGGGATGTTCTGCTTTAATAATTCCCTTGAACGTTTGGAGAATCATCCCCATCAGTGCACCTATCAACAACAGCAGAACAACTGCTATACTCACCCACAGGATTGAAGGAAACGCTGAATATCCTGTTACCATAGCCCACCCACTTATCATTAGAAAGATAAGCGCATAGTGACCAGAACGGAGAAAGCTCAAAGCCATTCGAAGAAATCCAATAATCTCATCACCTGTACGAGAAAATATCGTCTTAATCATCCAAGGAAGCACGAGAAAGCTTCCAAGAAATAACGCGCTTGTTACATGAATGAATATCAATAACTGATACATATTTAACTCCTTATCTAGTTAGTAAATATCCTTTGTGACTCCCTATAACACACGGTGCCCCACTAGTTTTGATGAAGGCAGCCTTCCCGCTTTTGCTTCACCAGACATACTGTCTCCATTGACCGAAACAGAGAATTTCAAATTTAAACGCATGGGCTTCGTTGACAACATCGACCATTGTAATCGATCGCCTTCAATGATAAGATTCTCTAATGTAGCGACATCGTCCCCTTGCTTAGCGGTCCCGTAGAATCGTCCATCTTCAGAAAATAGATTCAAAAGTACTGATAGCTTACCAATCGGTGTTGAAAGAGTCGTGTCCCATTCCCCTACGAAAGTATTATCCAATCCACCTTTCATAGATGGGAGGGGAGGCGCGACGATTGTTACTTCAATTTCTTTTTCTTCTTTTGGTGTATTTCCTACTGCTTTCCACACTGTCCCTCTACGTTCATATTCGAATAATTGTTCAACTGCATGCGCAATACGAGGACCTAATTCTCGTTCAATCAGATAAAGGGCCACATCGATTCCCGAAGTAACACCACCGCCAGTTACTAAATTTCCGTCATCTACAATTCGTGCATTGATAGGAATTGCATCCGTCGCATGTAATAATTCCATTCCCATATGATGCGTTACGGCATGGCGACCGACTAATAAACCGTTCATTGCTAGAATGAGAGAACCTCCACAGACTGTGGACACAAGTGTGTCTGAAGTATTCAAAGCATATTTTAACATGTTACTTAATTCCGTCTCCGTCGCCCTCTTTAACTTTGCAGGCACTGAATCGGCTCCACCCCCATAAACTGATCCGGAAGCGCCAGGCACAAGGATGATTCCGCCACGAGTTACGTCAAGCTTACCGCTCGCTGGAATCAGCAAGTCATTAATACCACTTTTCACCATGCGTTTTCCTTCTGCTGTTACCAGTTCCACTGTTAACTCTTGATTGGTAAACATCGCCGCAGCAGTAAAAACTTCATAAGGAGCAATTGCATCTAGTAGATCAAAACCATCAAATAACACAACTTGGATATGCATCAATAAATACCTCGCTTTTCGAATCTTTTAGGACCGAACCGTCCGGTCCGATAAGGATATTCTATCTTAGGAAACATAGTTATGCAACCAGTGGAAATGTGAACATTTATTGAACGGAAGGTAAAAGTACCTCCTACCTTCCATTCTTGTAATGCTTCAACAATACTTCAACTTGTTCAATACTGTGGAATATGTGATCATTATTGAGTGATAAACGGCTTGCCATCACTGCACCTTCAATTGTTGAAAACAGAAAGGAAGCAAGTGAATAAGAATTAACGTCTTGACGAAATTCTTTACTTCTAATCCCCTCTTCAATGACAGATTGAATAAAAAGTAATGTTTGATTATAAGCTTCCGAAGCTTTCTCATGAAGCTCCTGGAAACCAAAATCGCTTTCAATGGCTGTATTCAGTAAAGGGCAACCTCCCTCAATAGGCGGATTATGAACAGCATCCTGATAGACATGGCACATAGCAATTAATTTCTCTGTTGCTGTTCCCTTAGACTTGGTAGACTCAAAGAAATGACTCCAAATAATACCTCCAGCGTAATCAAAAGCAGCAAGAGCGATTTCATTTTTATTTTCAAACCTTCTGTAGATTGCCCCTTTGGGTAGGCCCGATTCACTCATAATATCCTGAATAGATGTTTGACTATAACCTTTTTTATTAAACAAAGCCAAGGAGGTCTTAATAATAAGATCCCGTGTCTCATCAATCTTCGTCATTATCTGTTTGCTCCTCTATATAACTGATTTACGTTTATTATATCGATAATCTCCCTAACTATAAAGGAATGTATCAATACATACACTTAGTGGCCGCCTTGTTCAACATCACAAAGGTTCACTAGAAGGCCCTTTTTCAGTGTTTCATGAAGACGTGACCAACCTAACATAAAAAATGATTGCCTTACTATTAAGTGGTTTTAAGGCTTGTTAGGTGAAATAGCGGTGAAGGAAGCATACATCATCCCTGATTTTATATGCTTTTTAAACGAAAAAAAGACCAAGCATCGCTTGATCTAAGAACTGTCATGAGGATATTTGTCACTCATTCGAAAACATGTAATCCTTCTTCTTCAATGAAACATTCAATACGAGTCCAAGCCCCATCATCGTAGCCATTACCGAACTGCCTCCATAGCTCATCAACGGAAGCGGAATTCCCGTGATGGGAATCAGCCCGATGACCATTCCAATATTTTGAAAGATGTGAAAGGTCAAGAAGGAGATGACCCCTACACAAATGAAGGATTCGAAAAAAGAGGAATTCAGAGCTGTCGCAACGATTTTATAGATAATGAAGAAATAAAGGGATATCAGCAAACTCGCCCCAATGAACCCAAACTCCTCGGCAACTATCGTAAATATGAAATCGGTATGTGCCTCAGGTATGTAGACATCGCTTTGGTTGAAGCCTTTCCCGTCGGTCATGCCGGAACCGATTGCCAATATCGATTGCTTCAATTGGTATCCGATTCCCTGGCCATGTCCAAATGGATCGAGCCAGGAATTGATCCTATCCAATTGATAGCCATCCAATAAGCCCAATAATAGGTTAGGATCATACAAAAACGTAATTACTAGGGAACATATAAAAGCGACAACTACCGTAACCACGGATGCGATCATCTTCCAATTGATTCCCGATACGAGGACAATCCCCATGGTGATGACGGCCATTACCAATGAAGTACCAAAGTCGTTTTGCAACAGGGTTAGGCCAATAGGAAGAGCAGCCAGCAACCCCATCTTGCACAATAGCTTAATATCGAATCTTATATCCCCTACTGG
The DNA here is from genome assembly GCF_001542915.1 of Peribacillus simplex. Lineage (GTDB taxonomy): Bacteria > Bacillota > Bacilli > Bacillales > DSM-1321 > Peribacillus > Peribacillus simplex_B. The sequence goes on from NZ_LNNH01000012.1 coordinate 599,113, forward strand.
AAACTTTTCAATATGTTTAGTCAGGATATGGGACAGCATCAATATTAAAAATATTTTCATGAACTCAGATGGTTGTATCGAACCCAATCCAGGAATTTCGATCCAAGATTTCGCCCCCTTCCTGACCGGGGCAATCGTTTCGGGGCCTAATAAGACGAACAATAGAAGCAAAATGCCGAATGAATAGATATATGGGGTCAATTTCATGATAGATTCAAAATCAAAATAAAAAATGATCAGGACCATCACACCACTTATGACAAACCATACGATTTGCTGTTGGAAGTAATCTACATTGAGCTGTGCATATTTTTGCGCACTGTATAAACTAACGCTGCTGAAAATCATCAATATGACAATTAACAGAGCCAGATTGGAATCAAAATAACTTTTTCGTTTATTCACATAATCACCGAATCTTTTTCAATTTTTTCGTACCTGCTTTTACATAGCGTTCTGATAACTTTAATTATTGGTTATGCCTCTCTTCACCTATCAACTCCCACCCAAAACACTCACCATCTAAATGTTACCATTTTTCCATTCGTTTGTTTCATTTTTTTCTATTTTTTCCACTATTATATTAATCTTGTGAAGGTTTCTTGACCTTGCGGTAGCAGAGATTGCGAAATTCACAAATAAAGTGAGTGATTCACAAGTAACACAACTCCATCCGTTTGATGTTTTTAAGGTTACACTTGATTGTATTTCTTATCAGAGATCCAATAATTCATTACATAAAACATCAAAACCATCCAAAATAACGCTACAAGCAGGCTGATTACAGCATGTGAACTTATTGTACCTGTGATGAGTAATGTCATGGCATGATTGCTCATACTTGCTGGATTGATTATATCGAGTACAGGATTTAAGTTGACGATGATTCTGCAACCTATAAGGAAGACAAGCGAGATTAAAGCGATCATGCCTTGACCATTACATATCATACTGATCAAGGCTGTAAAAGTGACGATAAAGAGGACCCATACAAGATACAACAAAAATGCAGGTATCATTAGTGAAAATGGAACATTCGTGAATAGGTAATTTGCATAGATAGTAGAAGCAATGTAACCAATTGCTACACTAAAGGCTGCAATCATAAAATTCGAGACGATTTTTCCAGCAATATAGGAATTTGCCTTAACAGGTCGAGTTAAAATAAATGCCAGCATCCCATCTGCTTTATCTGTCTGTATTATCCCCATCATTGAGATGACAAGGATCATAAGACCAAGCTGGTCAAATTGCGAACCTAATGTACTGGCTAATACTGCCGCCCCCTTAAGGGCTGGCAGATTCGGATCAATCATGATACCCTGTCCCCCGGACAATGCTTTGATGATAGAGGGCAAGTAATGGGTTACTATTGGCTGAGTGATCCCTAACAGGATAAAAACGAGTGGCATCCAAACAGCTTTATATTCCCTTAACATATGGATAAATTCTTTTTTCATTAGTACATTAAAGGCATTCATTTCATGACCACCAACTTATGAAAGATATCTTCTAAAGTATCGCTTTTCGTTTCGAATTTGATTATATCCACTTCATTTTCAAGCGCGTTTTTCAAAATTCGGGATTTGTTTTCTTCAATGTTTGCCACTTTTATATTGACCTCAGATCCAATGACCTCCACTTCCTTCACATAAGGCAATTTTTTTACAATGTTAATCCATCTATGATCCTTCGCTGTTATTTTCACGCAAAGCTTATTTTTCCAATTACGGCTTAATAGATTAGTAATCGTGGCATCTTCTATCTTCCTGCCATTTTTCATGATGGCAAACCTTTCGCATATTTCTTCCGCATCGCTCAAAATGTGGGTTGATAATAAAATCGTCGTTTCTTTTTTTATTTTCCCAATCAGGTTCAACACTTCCCTGCGGCCAATGGGATCTAATGCGGAAACCGGTTCATCCATGACAATTAGTGCAGGACTATGCAGCAACGCTTGAGCAATGCCAAGTCTTTGTTTCATGCCGCCTGAAAATGTGCCAATCTTGGAATCCCCTTCACCGCACAGACCCACCTTTGCTAAAAGTCCTGGTATGGTTCGTGTTAAACCCCGTTTTTGCAATCCAGAAAGTCTCCCCATGAACGTAAGCGTTTCTGTTGCTGTCATCCAATTATAAAAATTTGGATACTGCGGCAGGTAGCCAATTTGGCTTTTCATTTTCGATATGTCCTGTCCATCCAGCATAACTTCGCCTCGGTCTGAGTCCATGACATTCGAGATCACTTTTATTAAGCTGGATTTCCCCGCACCGTTCGGTCCGATCAAGCCGACACATGATCCAGCTTCGACATCCATCGAGAAATCATCTACAGCGATTTTTCCATTAAATGCTTTTGTCACATTCCGGATTTCAAGTTTCATAATCTATCGCGCTCCTTTCTGCCGATTACAAGATATAGAATTGGGCCAATCGTACTGACAAAAAGGATGACAGCGGTCCAAATGAGGAGGTTATCCCTCGTTTTTCTATGTCGGTACAAATCAATCCATGCAATGAAAACCAACAGGAAAGCCGCAGCCATAAATGGCAATATCACGGGGAGGAAGGCGAATATATCGATATTCATCAAATCATTAAAACCATAGTGCTTCTCCATTTGTTGAACTCCTCTCTTCTATTATCATTATCATTATCGATAATGATAATGATAACTTTCAGATTAGAATATTGCAATAGCCATTCTCATTATTTATAATAAGAATCAAATCTAACTACTAACGAGGAGAACTGCATGGTCAATAAAGCTGAAGTTTTAATGCATCCGGTACGAATGAAGATTTCACAGGTTCTGATGAGAAACAAAGAACATGGCATGACTCCCCTGGAAATGGTAAAAATCATCGAAGGTGTACCTCAAGCAACTTTATATAGACATATACAAGCTATGTTGGATGCTGGGATCATTCGCGTCATTAACGAAAAAAAAGTGAAATCCGTATCCGAAAAATATTACGCTTTAAATGAAATGGAAGCGACAATCAAAGCAGAAGAATGGAAAAAAGCCTCAGCTGCAAAGAAGCTTGATTATGTTTCCCTTTATCAGTTATCAATTTTGACGCAATATCAAAATTATCTAAAGCAAGTGAAAGAACAAAAAGGCGAGGAAGATGGTGCAACATTCTCTATGGTGGAATTAAAGCTCGCTGAGGATCACTTTATGCAATTTCAAACTGAATTAAATGAATTGATGACAAAATACTACCATGCCTCTGGAAAAGAAAAAGATGCTCCTGTTCGGACAATTGCCGTTACCATTATCCCAGAAAGTTAATTTCCAATCCTCCAACTTCATGGATGAGTAATAATAAAAAAAAAGCATTGGTACGAGTACCAATGCTTTCATTGTAAAAAAGCCAGCCTTTAGAGCTTCACTCTTTGAAGGCGAAGCGCATTCAGAACGACTGATACGGAACTGAAGGCCATCGCAGCTCCCGCTAACCAAGGGGCAAGCAGCCCAATTGCCGCGATCGGTAATCCGATTACGTTATAGGCAAAGGCCCAGAACAGGTTTTGTTTAATATTCCGCATCGTTTTCCTGCTCATGAGCATTGCATCAGCAATACTGTTTAAATCACCGCGGATCAAGGTGATGTCCGCTGCCTCCATGGCTATGTCCGTGCCGGTTCCGATAGCCATGCCGATATCAGCCAACGCAAGCGCGGGTGCATCATTTATGCCATCACCGACCATCGCGACCTTTTTACCGGAGTCCTGGAGTTTTTTCACCTCTTCCGCCTTCCCTTCAGGAAGGACTTCGGCAATCACTTTGCCGATGCCCACTTGATTGCCGATGGCATTAGCTGTCGTTTGATTATCGCCGGTTATCATGATGACCTCGATATTCATCGCTTTTAACCTGGCAATCGCATCCAGCGAAGTTTCCTTGATCGTATCCGCAACAGCAATGATCCCTGCATAGTTTCCTTCAATGCTAGCAAGCATGGCTGTTTTTCCTTGCGCTTCAAATTCTTCCATCACTGCTTCCGCCGAAGCGATATCCACATTATTTCGCTTCATCAGTTTCCTCGTTCCAATCAATAGCCCATTTTGCTTCACGATCGCTTTCACCCCATAACCAGGTATCGCTTCAAACTCTTCAACGTCGGAAAGTGCTATCTTTCTTGCTTGAATTCCTTGGACGATTGCTTGGGCAAGTGGATGTTCAGATTGCTTTTCAGCTGAGGCGATTAGAGAGAGGAATTCTTCTTCCTCCATGCCATTCGCGACAATGACATCGGTCAGCATCGGGGTTCCATTCGTTACCGTACCCGTCTTATCCAAAATGACCGTACCGATATGATGCGTCGTTTCCAGGTGCTCCCCTGCTTTGAAGAGGATTCCGAATTCTGCAGCCCGCCCCGATCCTGCCATGATGGAAGTTGGCGTTGCCAAACCTAAAGCACAGGGACAGGCTATGACGAGCACCGCAATCATGGCTTCAAAAGCTGGTGTAAAGACGCCAGGGTTCACCCAAATGATCCAAACGAGGAAAGTTAAAAGGGCGATTCCGACAACGATAGGAACAAACACTCCGGAAATTTTGTCAGCAAGCCTCTGAATGGGAGCTTTCGAACCTTGAGCATCTTCAACGACTTTAATGATTTGGGAAAGAGCTGTATCCTTGCCTATCTTTGTTGCTCTCATTTTCAGATGACCATTTTTATTCAAAGTAGAACCAATCACATTAGCACCGATCGTTTTATCGACTGGAATGCTTTCTCCCGTTAACATGGACTCATCGACGGCTGAGTTCCCTTCGACCACTTCCCCATCTACAGGGATTTTTTCACCTGGCTTCACCAAAACGAGATCACCTACGAGTACTTCTTCAAGGGGGATTTCCCGCTCCTCTCCATTCCTTAACACCAAGGCTGTCTTTGCCTGGAGACCCATCAACTTTTTGATTGCCTCGGAAGAACGCCCTTTTGCTTTTGCTTCGAAAAGCTTCCCTAATAGAATGAGGGTAATCAGAATGGAACTTGTTTCGAAATAAAGCTGTGCCGTATGGTGATGGGAGCCAACCGAAATGATGGCTTGATAGACACTGTAAAAATAAGCAGCCGATGTACCCATTGCGACTAAAACATCCATATTGGCACTTTTATTTTTCAAGGCCTTATACGCCCCTACATAAAACTGCTTTCCTATGATGAATTGCACAGGTGTGGCGAATGCCATTTGCACCCAAGGATTCATGAGGAAATCAGGCATATAGATAAACGAAGTGAGCCTGAAATGACTCACCATCGCCCATAACAACGGAAACGATAAAATGATGGAAAAGATGAATGTATTCTTTTGCTTTTGAATTTCCTTTTGGCGGAAATCAATGGATTCCCTATTATCTTCCTTGATGATCGCTCCATACCCTAGCTTTTCGACTTTTTGTATGATATCAGCCGGAGTGATTTCGGAAGGTGTATATTCGACGGTTGCACTTTCGAGCGCCAGATTCACATTGGCCTTGCTCACGCCGCCCAATTTATTTACCCCTTTTTCAATTCGGGTTGCACAGGCAGCACAAGTCATGCCTGTAATCGTGAATTCCCTTTTCTCTTTTACGACATCGTAGCCAAGATCTTGAATTTTCATTTCAATATCGGAATCACTAACTATTGAAGCGTCGTATTTAATGACTGACTTCTCCAAAGCCAAATTAACGGTAGCTTCTTTGACGCCTTCCAGCCTGTTTAACCCTTTTTCAATTCGGTTAGCACAAGCAGCGCAAGTCATCCCTGAAATTTGCATACTTGTTTCTTTTATGGGATCGCCCATGTTATCCTCGCCTTTCCATACCACCATGGGGTATATTTTTTTGTAAAAAAGAAGTGCCCTAAAAGCACTCTCATGACTTACTCGACATCATACCCCTGATCATCAATCGTTTCTTTAATTTTTTCGAGTGATACTTTTCCATTCTCGAACGTTACATCCACTTTACCGGATTCCAAGTGCACCTTCACACTTTCCACACCTGCCAGTTTTCCTACATTCCCTTCCACTGCGCTGACACAATGCCCACAAGACATTCCACTAACATTCAATGTTACATTTTCCATACAAACCAACACTCCTTATTTTTTCATTAATTTTTGTATCGTAACTAGGACTTCATCTATGACCTCTGTATCTCCTTCATTCAGCCGATCCACGACACAATTTTTTAGATGCCCCTCCAACAAAATCTTGGCGACACTATTCATCGCGCTTTGAGTGGCCGCTATCTGAGTTATCACATCATCACAATACGTATCTTTTTCAATCAGACCCTTAATACCGCGAATTTGCCCCTCGATACGATTTAAGCGGGTCGTTAAATTCTTTTTTACTGCATCTGAGTGATGACTTTTACGGCCGTTGGAAATTGTCGTACAGCATTCTTGTTCATTTAGTGAATCTGGCCCATTTACCAATTCATCCATTGCCCATCCCTCCTCACACCTTAATATACCATACCCTCCTACCCTATGCAAAGAAAAGGTTTAGTGCTCATCATGATTACTTTTCGCTTTGTTACGTTTTCTATTCAAAAACTTTTTTTGGATGGTACAGGCTACCTGATTTTAAAGGAAAGACATTAACTCCAAGAACTCTTATTTAATACTTCCATGCGAGGATTGAAAAGTACAACCAAAGCAATATTGAAGGCGGATTTTATTAAGCCCCAAGTAGAATTTCCAATTACCAAATGAAAAGGGGATTTAATTAAAGTTAAGGTTTCTAACATTGGAATTTTTGATAAGTAGGAGAGGAGTTCCGATCGCGAGGCATATTGTGAGGACTAAGTTACTACAATTGGTTAATTTATCAAAAATTATAATGACTAAATAGGAAATAAGTAGTATACTAATAGTCGGTCTTTTAACAGATTTTTTGTAAAAACGGGAGTTTATTACTAGATATAGGTATTTATTTAGGTTTACTAGTAATACAAAAGGAGGAAATGTAATAGATTGGAAAATAACAATTAAGGGCAACCATAAGTAACATGTACCAATTCATATTCTCTTAAATAGTTAGAAAGAAAATATGTTAAGGCAGTCATCCTATTTTTATCTCTTGCTGAGCATGCCAATTTCCATACATATATTTACCTATTAATTGGATCACTTTTTAGTTTACAACTTAAAAGAATGTTCGCAGATACTGACTAAAGGAGAAAGCATGAAGAAATTATATCTAGTTTAAATGACATAGAAAAAGAAGAAAATGCTACAGCGGGCTTAGGAACGTATTAACTATGATAATTTCCATAGATAATAATTGGTGTTTAAATGGGCTATTCAATTATGCCGGTTTCTTTTTTATCATAATTCAACATGAAAGGAAATTCGTTACGATGTTTGAAAAATTTCTTAGGTTTACCCATAAAAATTGGAGATATATTCTCCCTGCCATTATCGCATTGTTTATTGGTTCATTGTTTGGCCCTTCTGTTGAAGAATATGATGCTGCTGTTCGTAAGAATACAGAGCTAGACAACAGGAATGAAGAAATGTCATTAAAAAATAGCCAATTGGAGGAAGAAAACACACAGCTTGAAGCTAAAGTGAAGGAAGCTGAACCGTTCTTTAAGTTAAAAGATGAAGAACGTAAAGAAAAAGAAGCGGAGCTAAAGAAAAAAGAAGAAGCTGCTAAGGCTAAGAAAGAAGCGGAGGAAAAAGCAGCGAGTGAAGCGGAAAAAAAGGCCCAAGAAGAAGCTGATCGAATAGCGGAAGAGAAAGAAAAGAAAGGGTATGACACAGGAATTACCTATGACCAATTAGCTAGAACTCCAGATGACTATATAGGTGAAAAAGTAAAATTCCATGGGACTGTTGTTCAAGTAATTGAAGGTGACGGTACAACTCAAATAAGATTTGCAGTTGGTGATGATTACGATACTATCCTTTATGCAGAGCTTGACTCTTCTATCGTTGACTCTCGAATTCTAGAAGATGATAAAATTACGATCATGGGATTATCAACCGGCTTGTTAACTTATGAATCAACTATGGGTGGAGATATTTCCATTCCTGGTATATCTATTGAAAAAGTAGAACGCTAATTTGCCTATTAATAAAGAATTATTTACAAACTAACAAACAACTTGGAGGAAATATTTTATGAATACAACATTATTAGCTAAACAAGGAATGACTGCTGAACAATTGGCAATGGTTCAATCCGAAGTAAATAGCAAGGCAAAATCAAAAGGAATTGCTTATGCTCTTTGGTGGTTCACAGGAGTTTGGGGCGGACATAGATTTTATGCCGGTAATACCGGTATGGGAATAGGAATGTTGCTAACTTTTGGTGGTCTTGGAATTTGGTCTTTATTCGACGTGTTTGCTATTGGTAAAGCAATTGAACGTAAAAATGAAGCTATGGAAATGGAAACTATCACTATGGTAAAAGCTCTGCAAAAAGTAAGTTCCAACCGAACAGAAGCTGAATCAGCTATTTAAAACAGAATAGTACGTTACATGAGAATATATGATAATCTATTAAACTCTATTGGATTACCTTATATTCTCTTTTTTATTACTAGATGACTCTACCATGAATTATTACATGTAAATTAATGAAATGAGACGTTAATCAAATTCCTTCTTACTTCTGTATGTATAATCTCCAACCGGGACCGCACATGATTGTGGACGTCTTATCCATCACCACCACTTTAACTTGTATTCCCCCAAGGGCGTCGAATATATGAAATCCTCAGATATGACATTTACCAGTAGTACTAAACTCCCTCTCTCATTTATTAGAGACAGCATTGATTTTCAGCTGACGCACCTGCTAAATAAACACATATCATACTGTTCATTATGTAGTTATTCCGTTTTAAGAACTCATCTTCTAATTTTAAAAAATTTTTATATTTCTTTTTTTAATGATTTTGTTTTTCTGGTAATGCCACTTAAATTCCCTTTTACTTTAGTATAATTATTTTGAATATCATAAATAAACCTTATCATTATTTTTTACTTCCACTGTGACTTGTTTATTCTATTTGTGTATACTAACAGGCATATAAGGTCAATCTTCTGAATTATGTTTCGATCATACTCCAACTATGTATAATCATTTATGTTAAAAACCATTTTTTTCCTACAATATGTTCCCTAAGGAATATTCATAGAAAAGGCTGACTCTGCAACCTTCCCAATTAAGAAAGTCACTTATTTTTGATAGAAAATTCACTACTGAATAGAAACACCCCACACATCTTCTCCATCATTTACATCTCCATCGGAAGATAACCGCGAGCATTTTCGTTCTTTACATACAGTTAGACGATGTTTTTTACAATTAATAAAACTATTGGCTATCCAATGAACCATTTCAGACATGGCTGCCTGACCATTATTTCTTTGCCAAAGATGGCGCAGGGCACATAAACAATATTTTCCACGTCTGTTTTAATATAAACTTTAGCAAGTGATACGGCTATTGACGGTACAAAGCTACGTTGCTGTTCCTTGACTTTCAGTGCTAATGCCTCTTCCCAGTATTCTCTGATAACACGTTTCAAACATACTTTCATGCATGTCAACACTACTCATAATCAGAACCTCTTAGTTACCTTCAATGATGATAGAGAGAACTAGCTTGTTCAACCAACTTCGATAGTTTATGATTGTCTAAACAAAAAAGCCTCCTTGGTTTGCTAATAATATTTTAAATACACCTTTTTCAAATGCGAACTTTCGAATAAAAAGCAGACATTCTATTAAGAAAATGTCTGCCTCAATTATTATTTATAACCCAATTTATTGAGCATGAATATACCGGCCCTCGATTTTTACGGTTATTGGAAAATCCGAAAGTCAGCCTTCTTCCTGGAAAGGGCTGGATACTCCTTCTATATAAATCACTCGCTCGAAGCGATACGATCCACCCACTTTGCTTGGTTTTAATTTGCCCTTTCGCTCTTTGGTTCAGAAGGTTCAGCAAAAGTTTGAAAAAAAAGGTTCCTTTCGGGAATGAGCGAAATTCCACTATTTTTTCATTACTACTTCATCAAGAGTCGGCAATGCAGAAATTGCTCCAATTTTCGTACACGTCAAGGCACCAACTTTGTTTGCAAAGGTCACCATTTCTTTTTGCTTATTGTAATCATTTAGAAAAATGGATAAATTTTCTTCGTTGGAAATCTGGTATAACAATGCTCCGATAAAAGCATCGCCTGCTCCTGTTGAATCAATGGACTTTACAGGGATACTTGAGATGATGGATTGCTCATCGCCATTTGAAACAAACGTTCCATTTTCACCTAATGTTACGGTAATCATTTTTGCACCTAACTGATGCAAGGATAACACCCCAGCTTTTACATCGTTTAGTCCGGATATAAGTTTTAATTCTTCTTCACTGACTTTTACTAGATCGGCCTTAGAGATGGCTCGTTTTGTTAATTCTACGAATTCATTTTCTCTGCCCTCCCAAAGATTTGCCCTGAAGTTTGGATCAAATGAGAGAAAGATACCTTTCTCTTTTGCGATCTTCATCAGGTTAAAATACGTTATGAGTACTGTACCTCCAAGCATGGCTGTAGCAGATCCAAAATGTAATACTTTTGCGGCCATTACTTTTTCAAGATTCAGCTCACCTATATTTAATTGTTCATCCGCTCCACGGAAAAAGACAAAATCTCTTTCACCATTAGCTTGAAGAGAGACGAATGCCATCGTAGTTTGAACCTGGTCATCTCTTGTAACCAGCGCAGTATCAACTTTCACTTCTTTCATCACATCAATAAGGAATGTGCCAAATGGATCACTCCCTACTTTACCTACTAATGCAGCATTTCCACCTAACTTTGCAATGGCAGCTGTCACATTCGCTGGAGCACCCCCTGCTCGCTTAACGAAGCTTGAACCGGCCTTTAAGTCCACATCGATATCCATGCAAAAGAAATCGATCAATAATTCCCCCACACAAACGACTAGATTATTTCCGCTCATCTATCCTCACTCCTCCCTTATACTTCTCAAAAATGAATTCAGTCATATTTCCACTGGACTGCATCGATTTTTGCTGTACCTTTTTCTGCAAAAAACTGAATACCCTGGCTTTCTTTTCTTGGAAATAAACGCGATGTAAACACCATTTCCCCATCATTCACAAACACTTCAATCGAAGAGGTATCCATGAAAATGTGAAAACGTATCTTGTTTTTCGAATAATGCTTTTGACGAATGGAACCATAGTCTTGCGCAAACGATAGACCTGCGTTTGTACGGTCAAGCACTACCTTTTGAGTTTCCGTATTAAGATAAAGTATCGTTTCTTCCCCTTTTCCAACACGCAACCTCAGTCCAGCTCTCTTTGCATTACCCACTTCAATTTCACCTATCATTTCAAAACAATCACCTGAAAGTTCACCCAGATCGCTTACTTCGTTACTCACATTCATGGCTGCCCGCGCTTCCTTTTTTCGTTTCTCTTTTAATTCACGAACAGGCTGCTGACAAAGAAGACCTTCCTTAATCGAAAGCTCTCTTGGTATGGTCAAACAATGTGCCCATCCTTCTGAATCAGTGGGATACTCTATTTCCGGCAACCCCATCCAACCAACAAGAAGCCGTCTGCCATCAGGAGATAACGTCGTTTGCGGTGCATAGAAATCAAAGCCGGCATCGAGTTCCTGAAAATCACCATGGTCGAAATGACCATTTTCAATATTTAAAGGCTTGCCTACCCACACGCCCGAATGATAAATATTGCGGTATGAATCACCTTCTGGCTTCAACCCTTGAGGGGAACATAATAGAATTCCATAATTTTGTAAGGGAAAGTAATCAGGACATTCCCACATATAGCCGAAATCCGTTTCTTTCGTTGCAATCTCTCCAAGCAGTGACCAAGCGATCAAATCATAGGATTGATAAAGAAGGACACAGCCTGTTACATTTTCACGTTGTGCTCCTACGACCATATAGAATTTGTCTTCCACCTGCCATACCTTCGGGTCCCTAAAATGCTCGGTATATCCATTTGGCTGTCTCTTAATGATAGGTACATCCCGCTTCGTTATTTTTCCATTCCTGTTCATGATCGCTAAACACTTTGAGGAATGGCGATTCCATTCTTCATCTCGTTTATTTCCCGTATAGAACAAATATAGAGAATTCTTATGCACAAAACCGCTTCCTGAATATATTCCGTGGCTTTCAAATGAAAGTTCTGGTTGTAAGGCTACCCCTTTGTTTTCCCACTCGACCAAATTAGCTGATTCTGTATGGAACCAGTGTTTCATCCCATGTACCGCGCCAAAAGGGAACCATTGATAAAATAAGTGGTAACGCCCTTTGAACCAAACAAAACCATTTGGATCGTTCAATAAACCATACATCGGCTGAATATGATATTTTTGCCGCCACGGACTGGCTGATACGCACCTTTCCAGCTTCAGACGTTCCTCCGCAGTCATACTTTCATACGTACGATAGCGTGCTTCTTGTGTCCATTCCATCGTTATTTACCTCCAAAACCGAAAATTAATAAAAACGAGCTGCTAAAGCAACTCGTTTTTTAGCGATTATTTATTTCATTCTATAAAGATTACAAGCTTTTATTAAATTTTGTTTTAGACAGGAGGATGGTTATCGAAAAGGATGCAATCAGAGAAATACTTACTGCTATTAAAAAGTTTATAACATCACCAGCTTGGACAGTAACAAAACCAATAATACCAGCCGGTCCGGGGGCTACATTTGTGATATGGGCAAAAGCTGCATAAGCACATCCTAATGCAGAACCTATCATTGCTGCGTAGAAAGGGTATTTCAATTTAAGATTCACACCAAACATCGCCGGTTCTGTAATCCCTAACAAAGCTGATATACCTGAAGATACTGCTATACTTTTCAGTTTTTTATCCTTTGAAAGCAGCATGGCTGCAAATGTTGCTCCTCCTTGAGCGACGTTGTTACTGGCTACAAGGGCAAGCAAGAATGAACCACCTCCTGCAATCAGCTGGATATCAACAGGGAGAAGACTGTGATGCATACCTGTCAATGTTAGCGGTGCCATGATAAATCCAAAAATAGCACCTCCAAACATGCCTAATGTATCATAGATCCAAACCAACCCATCAGCCAATAAGTCTCCTGCCGACCTCATGATTCCGCCTACGACCGTAAAGGTAAGAAAGCTTGTAATAAAAACAGCCAATAAAGGTGTCAATAAGTTATCTAGAGCGGATGGAATGATTTTACGTAAATTCTTCTCGATCCATGCCAAAATGAATGACGCGGCCAGGACCGGGAATACGGTTCCCTGATATCCTACCTTTTCAATGGTTAAGCCAAAAACATTCCAGACCGGTACAGTATTTTTAAGAACCGCCTCGCCATATCCATAAGCATTCAACAAATCGGGATGTACCATTATCATCCCAATAACTGCACCTAAATAAGGATTCCCCCCAAACATTCTCGTAGCTGAAAAACCGATTAAGATCGGCAGGAAAACAAAAGCAGCATTGGCAAAAATATTGATCATGTTGGCAAAGTCGGTCATTTGCGGGTAAATGTCCATTAAGGATTTACCGTCAAAGAATAATCCCTTAGAGGTTAACACATTGTTTATTCCCATCAGAAGACCAGCCGCTACAAGGGCAGGGATGATTGGAACGAATATATCTGACAGAAGTTTCACAAGCTTTTGAAGCGGATTCATTTTTTTGTCTGCTTCTTTTTTAACCTCTGCTTTAGTCGATTCGGTAATATTAGCTAATTTAATTAGTGAATTATAAACCTCATTTACTGTTCCGGCACCTATTATAATTTGATATTGGCCAGAATTACTGAATTGGCCTTTTACTAATTCGACATGTAATAAATCTTCCGAATTTACGACTGATTCGTCTTTTAAAACTAAACGTAGCCGAGTTGCGCAATGCGCCGCGCTCAGTATATTTTCAGAACCGCCGATAATATCCAATATTTGTTGAGCATTTTCTTCTATTTTGTTGTTCACTTTCTTCAAGCCTCCCCTTCACTTATTTCATAGATAATTGCCTCATACGGCCGTAACTTTATATTCTTGATATCTGAACCAGAGTCAATATAATTACTTATTAATATTTCTACTTCTGAATGATGAGTAATCGGATAGCAAAACTCTTTTTCATGCTCATAAAAGTTACAAACAATTAAGAGCTTCTTATTCTTTAAAATCCGTTCATACGCATAAATACTTTTATCCTCGGAATCAAGAAGCTTATAAGATCCATACACAAGCGTATTATTGTGCTTCCTCAGCTTAATTAGTTGTTGATAGTGAAAGAAGATGGAATTTGAATCATTTAGGGCGTTTTCAACATTAATAGAAGTGTAATTAGGATTGACTTTCATCCATGGTTTACCTTCGGAAAAACCTGCATGCTTGTCATCAGACCACTGCATCGGGGTCCTGGCATTGTCTCTTGCTTTCATATAAAACGATTTCATTATTTCTTCTTCATTAAAACCTGCAGCCATTCGTTCTTTATAGATATTTTGAGTTTCAATGTCAATATAATCTTCAATGGAGGTAAAAGCTGCATTAGTCATGCCAATTTCCTCACCTTGATAAATATACGGAGTACCTTTCATACCGTGTAAAAGCGTTGCCAACATTTTTGCTGACTCTACCCTATATTCACGGTCATTCCCCCATCTGGAGACAATCCGCGGTAAGTCATGATTATTCCAAAATAGGCTATTCCACCCCTCTTGATCAAGAGCGTATTGCCATTTACTTAACACGTTTTTTAACTCTACTAATTCCAACTTCCTTAAATCCCATCTTTGTTTCCCTGGTACCTTATCTAATTGCATATGTTCAAATTGAAAGACCATATTTAATTCTTTTCTTTTAGGATCAGAGTATAATTTAGCATTCTCCGTTGTGACTCCCCATGTTTCCCCGACTGTGAGTAAATCATGGTTTCCGAAAGTATTTCTATACATGTCTTGCAAATAATCATGTAATTTGGAACCGTTTTCTTTTATTAGATGATCAGGGTCTTTCCCGATTAAATCGATTACATCCATGCGGAAGCCACTTATGCCTTTATCTATCCAGAAATTCATCATGTCCCATATACTATTTCTCATTTCTGCATTCTCCCAATTCAAATCAGGTTGCTGTTTGCTATAGAAATGTAAATAATACTGGTTTGTATTTTCATCATATTCCCAAGCTGATCCACCAAAATTGGATTTTAGTTCATTTGGCTCCTGACCATTCACCGGATCGCGCCAAATGTAGTAATCTCTATTTGGATTATCTTTCGATTTTTTCGCTTCAACGAACCAAGGATGCTGATCTGAAGTGTGGTTCACTACTAGATCCATAATGATTTTTATACCTCTTTTTTCACTTTCCAGTAGCAATTCATTCATATTTTGCATCGTGCCGAATTCAGATAAAATGCAATAGTAATCACTAATATCGTAACCATTATCTACATTGGGAGATTCATAAACGGGGCTCAGCCAAATAACATCGATCCCCAATTTTTCCAAATAATCTAATTTGAGTATGATCCCTTCTATATCGCCAATTCCGTCACCGTTACTATCATAAAAGCTTCGAGGATAGATTTGATAAATGACATTTTTATGCCACCACTTTTGTTGATTTTCTTTCACTTTTTTTCTCCCCTTTGTAATGCGCTTACATTTTAAGTATAATGATTATACATAATTACTTCTTGCACTTTTTTCAAAAGAAATAACACTATTTTCACTTTAGGGGATGTAATATGAAAAAGTCAGCTTTAAAAGAAAACTCCGCTCATGGTACTGCATCATTTCCCTTGCATATATACAGTAAGGTCAGAGAACGGGATTATCATGTAGGCTATCATTGGCATGAGGAATTGGAATTTATCTTTGTTGAGGAAGGTGTTATTGAAGTTACGGTAAATTCGGATATGGTAGAGGTTGTGAAGGGACAGTTTATTTTCATTAATTCCGGTGACTTGCACCAAATTACGTCAACCGGTCCCTCGATTCATCATGCTATCGTATTTCATCCGCAAATATTGAATTTTGACTATCCGGATACCAGCCAAAATTCCATTATCACACCTATAACTAAGGGGTATTTACGGTTCCCTTCTTCCACTCAAATTGACGGGCCGTTAACGAAATATATCGTTGATAAGTTAATAGCCATTATTAAAACTAATCACATTGCAATGGAATTATCTGCATTAAGTATTAAAATCATGTTACTGGAAATTATTTTAGCGCTTTTTGAGCGAAAGCTTTTTTGGGAATTACAAACAAACGTAAAAGAAAAACAGGAAAACATAAAAAAAGTAATCACCTATATCCAGGATCATTACGATAAAAAAATATTGCTTGAAGACTTAGCCTCACTATTAAATATGAATAAAAATTATTTTTCAAAATATTTTCATCAGGCAATCGGTAAAACGCCCATAACGTATATAAATGAATATCGATGTGAAAAAGCGGCCGAGTTGCTAAAAAGCAGTGATTTAAAAGTCTTGGATATTTCTTTTATGGTCGGTTTTGAGAATTTCAGTTATTTCATTAGGAGATTTAAAGAGCATAAGCGTTATTCCCCCATTCAATACAGAAAGAAATTTAATATGAGGGGTATTTCAAATTAGCCCAAGATGCAGATGAAGCTTGCCTGATGTTTTAAAAGTTGTCATGATCTAAGCATTGAAGAGCATCATACAGACAAGGCTGGTTACCCAGGCCCGATCTTGAATTGAACCCATATGGGAAATTGGGTTCTTATTCAAGGAAAACCGTTTAGCTACCTTTTTGTGGTATAAGAAAAAATGTATTCTGACGAGGTCTATTTATGAATATATAATTATTGTGTCTCCGTTCACGAACCCCGTATTTTGTATATTTTTATTAACGGGTTAATCATCGTAATTACCCTAGATATTTTACGCAAAGAAATGACCTTCTTTTTCAAGTGATGAATCAATAAAAGAGAACCGATGTCGATCTATCAGTTCTCTAGAAAAAAATTCTATATGAGATGCAATTTTTTGGTTCAAAAAAGCAGTCGCTACTGAAGCCTCCCAATATGCTTACTTTTCCTTATTGTCTTGGTTATTCTTTTCTGAATTTCGTCTCTGATTTGCTTTCGTCTCGGCATTCACATGGTTTGCATCATTTGGTTTATTTTTTTTGGAACCTCTTGCAGCATTGCTCATACTGATTCACCTCCCGCGGCAGCTTATTTACGTATATTAGCATACTCCTGCCTCCAAATTTTATACCCTCACCATCGATGTGGCACATCGCTAACTAGCATACAAGGGACGGACAGGTTTGTTCCGGATGAAGTCCCACGCACCAGTAAGTCCTCCCCTGGCATTTGAAAAAAGATCGACCAGTAATTTTTTAATGGTCACCCCGCCCCTTCAGATACCGACAAAAACGCTTTTTGATTTTTCGCGTTACAGATTTACCTATCACTACATACGCTTACACATTAACCATATTTAAGATGCGCTTCACTATCCATCACTTGTAATTGATACTGCCTAATCAATTCTATTAATAACTCACTATATATTTTCTTTCCGGCTTCATTTTCTTTTGTACTATACCCCGCTTCCTGAAGAGCTGTTGCCTGCTCGATATACGTTTTAGAAGAAAATAAACCATGCTTTTCATATCGGGGATTTTCTGTTAAAAAGACTGAATGATCCTTGAGTGAATCGGAAACCGTATCATACACTCTAAAATCCGCTTGAATTTCCTCATCAAGAAATTCACTCGTCCTAATATTGGCCGACTCTCCATCCCAGTTATAACTTTTTATCCCGAAGATATTGTTATACTTCACTGACAAATCCGATTTTCCCCAACCTGATTCTAAAATAGCTTGTGCAATTGTAATAGAAGGCAAAATGCCATACTCTTTATAATTTTCTATGGCTCCCTCCTTTAAGCTTGAAATGAAATTCATTTGCACGCTATCTTCTTTTTTCATTGAAAAATCAATCACAGCATCTAAATGCTTCAAATAAGCTTTAACTTCCTTTTTTTGTTTTGCATCATAACCCAGTGCTTCATACACTTCATCCATTTCCTTCAATCGGTATTGGTTCTTCCTCTTCTCCATGAATAGGTTTGTCGTCTTTTCTAATTCGGCCGTTGACATTGCGTCTATTCCATATTCCACACTTGCAATGGCAGCTACCTCTTTCCAATCCACTTGTATTTTCCCGACACTTGTTTCATCTACCACTTTTTGAATTTCCATCATTTTTTCTGTAGAAACCGAGTTTATGTCAAAATGTTTTGTTACTTTCAGAGCTGCTATCAATATTAAAGTAAAAATAATAATTTTCCCTACTCTCGCTCTTCTCACAGTTCCCCCACCCTTTCATTCCTTTATTTCGATCGTCGGATTTAATAAATAAATGACATTTCATTTATGATGTATATAGTACCTCCGATATGTCACAGAATTATGACAAAAAAAAAGCATCACCAATGTTGACGAGCTTTCCACTCCAGGCACTCGCTTTCCGCGGGCGGTCGGGAAGCCTCCTCGGCGCATTACGCCTACGGTGTCTCCCCTAGACGCGCTTTTCCCGCAGGAGTCTCGTACCTTCCGTTCCAATCAACTTTGTTTTACCTTTAGATGGAACACTTTTACCTCGAGTCATTTTTGTTTTAAAATAGGAGGATTAAAACTTGAGGTGATGAGGATGCCTTCTAAACATAATTCTGTTCAGCAAGATCAACTTGAAATGATTACGTTAGATCAATTGGTGCCACCGAACTATTTGGTTGGAAAAATATAGGCTGCCATTGACTTCACGTCCGCTATTAACCTACTCAATAACGAATAAAGGTGGCTATCGTGAGTACAAATCGCCCCAACACACCTGTGCAACCTGCTCATCTTTATCACGATGTACAAACAGCAAAATTCATCAAGGACACGGCATATCTGGCAAACACATGTGGAAGGTCTGATCATCTGCGTCATCATCAAGATGTAAAACCTGTCTATGCGAAAATTGTCGATGCAGGCGATGCTTACTTTCGCTTCCATGAATGTAAAAAAGATTACCAATTGGACATGGCAAGGTCCAAAACTTTCCTAACAAAGGGGGCTAGTAGAGCCCTGATCTCTAAAATCCAGCGAACATTCGAAGATAATTTAAAAAGGGGTTCGGAATTTTTAATTCCGAACCCCCTCTTGTCTACAAACTGAAGCATCACCAATGTGGTGATGCTTCACTGTGTTTCAAACCAGATCGTAAAGTGAATGTTCTCTCCTTTTAAAGTTGCTTCGTATCTTACATCATTTTTTGCCAATATATTGGCCACTATTGCCAGGCCTAAACCCGTTCCGGAAATTTCTTTATTTCTCGATTCTTCTATAACATAAAAAGAATTCCATATATTTTGTAAATGTTCTTTTTTAACTATCGTTGTTTTATTTATTATTTCGAATTTCAAACTGCCGTCGGGTTCATTGTTCAAAGTTATGAAAATAAAAGCCTCTTCCCCATATTTAATCGCATTGGCAATGAGGTTTTTGAAGACGATATCCATTTGGCTTTTATCTGCTTTCACCATGCAATTCCCGGCTGAAGCCAAGTCCTCGCGCACTTCCATGCCTTTATTACTCAATAAGATTTTATAGTGAACAATTAACTGTTGAAGAAACGCTCTTAAATCAAACGTTTCCGTGCTGATATCCAGTGCCTGCACTTTAGCAAGCAGAATTAAGTGGTCCACCATATCAGAAGTATTCTTCACCTGCTCTAGAATGACATTCGTATATGTACCATCATCTAAGCCATCCTTTATACCAACTGTATAGGCTTGTATTAATGATAAAGGTGTCTTCACCTCATGGGATATGTTAGATACCAAGGAATTCAAATTTTGATTTTTCTGTTCCAATTGCAGATGGGCATTTTTCAAGCGACAGCTCATATCATTGATAATGTGAGATAGATCTTCAATTTCATCACCTGACTTTATATGTACTTGTTTAAAGTCCAAATTGGCAATATCTTTCGCCACGCTTTTCAGCTTTTCCAATGGAGTAATGATTTTTTTGGAATAATAGGCAACCAACAATAACGTAATGATGGTCCCGAAAGCGATGGAGTAAAAATACAATTGATTGATAATTTTCATGGCATCGGAGTTATGGACGATAACTGCCCCGATTAAAACCAGATGTCCCTCCTGCTCATATAATAGTGTAAGCAAGCTGGATTTAATTTTCCCTTGGTTATAAAGCTGTTTGACTGGAATGCCCTCGCTTACTTTTTTTAATGTATCCTCGGACATCCAAAACTTGTTCAATGGAATTTTCTCTTTATATAGACTAAATTGCATCCGCTCATTCAAATCATCGATATTCCCTTTGTTTTCGATGACGACAATCGTGACATTGTTAATATTTTCAGTGGAACTTTTCATTTCCCTTATTTCACTGATACTCATTTCATTTATTTCATCATAAGTTGATGTAAGTTTTTGTTTCATCTTATACAAATAATAATCAGATAGAAAATAGTTGTTCAATAAATAGGAAGCACCGAAAACGATAACCATTATGATGCTGACCATCGATAATAGCTTAATGCTTATTTTATTGCTCTTTATCATGAAAGCTATACCCCAATCCCCTATGCGTGAGGATATTATCGGCACCAATCTTGTCGCGCAATCTATTGATGTGAGTGTCGACTGTTCTTTCTTCGCCGATATAGCTCATCCCCCATACCATTGATAACAACGTATCACGAGCCAAAATCTGACCTTTATTTTTATACAAAAATGTCAGCAACTCAAACTCTTTTTTGGAGAGCTTGACCTCTTTACCATTTTTGTATACTTTCATTTTCAGGTAATCCATTTTTAAATCCCTGATTCTGACTGTTTTTTCCAAACCAAGCATTTTTTTGACTCTAATGATCAAAATTCGCGGGTCAAATGGTTTACGTATATACTCATCGGCACCAATATCCAGAGCACGGAATTCATCATCATTGGATGATCTTGCTGTAAGCATCACCACTTTCACCAAGCTCACTTTCTTTATTTCAGAACAGACTTCCATGCCGTTTAATTTTGGCATCATCCAATCCAGTACAACCAAATCGATTTTATGGGAAAAGAAGAGGCTCAGAGCCTCATCGCCATCGTATGCAACATACACATTGAATCCTTCCTTCTCAAAATAAGTCTTCAATATGTCTGTCAATCGTTTTTCATCATCAGCTATCAAAATATTCATTAAAAACTCCCCTTATACCATCAAAAAAGTGAAACCTTATCATTAAGACTTCACTTTTTTTTATGTTTTATTACAAATCGAAGTTAATTTCCCTTTAATTCCTTTTTCAACACATTCCAAATCGGATTATGTACTTCAATTTCTTCTCGGTTTGGCTTTTCTCCATTCTCCAGCGCCTCCCAGTATTTCCAATTTGGCGCCTGATTCCCGAGTTGATAATCCATCCCCTCCCACGTATCTTCGCGGAATGCATAAAAGGCCCAATGCCATCCATATTGGTTGAAAATTGAAATGAGGTCAGCCATATATTTATCTGAGCCTTCCACTAATCGATTTATGCCAAATTCTTCGACGATAATTCGATTTGCTGGTATGTTGTTTTGTTTTGACCATTTCGTTACAGGTTCCAAAAATTCCTCTAATGCATTTTTGTTAAACACTTTCTCCGTTTGCCTTTCTCCCACTACTACCGGCCCAGGATATTTATAGGTAAATCCTTTTCGTTTATTTTGACTGGTCATTTCATATGGCTCATACATATGGAAC
Source organism: Peribacillus simplex (assembly GCF_001542915.1). Classification (GTDB taxonomy): domain Bacteria; phylum Bacillota; class Bacilli; order Bacillales; family DSM-1321; genus Peribacillus; species Peribacillus simplex_B. Next base: position 620,934 of record NZ_LNNH01000012.1, read on the forward strand.
GCATATAAAACTTTATCGTCCTTAATCGGTTTTAAATATTCAAATGCCCATGGCGTTGCATACAGACCCGAATTAAGGATTATGGGTGTTTCTTTATCCACCGTTCGAACAGAATCGACGATCGTTTTATACAATTCATTTAAATCGGCTGCTGTATGTTCTACATTGTTATACCACTCCCGATAATCCTCTGTCCAAAAATCACCGAAACCTGTAGCTGTTTCGGGATGTGGTTCATTAATCAGGTTATAGCCTACCACAGCCGGATGATTCTTCAATCTCTGTGCAAGATCTCTCCAAAATGATGCAGATTGTTCATGATACTTAGTATCTTTCCAAATACGATCATCATTTTCATAATGATTGAACTGCCTCCAACGGTTGCCCGGAAGACTAAGCACTGTCAGGACAACTTTTGATCCCCGTTCATACGCAGCATCGAGATCTGCCTCCAACTCTGCAAAATCCTCCTCATCGATCCCTTCGTATTCATTTGCACTACCTATCAGAAAATCTCTTTCAGGATGAACATCAGGCTTGTCATTGAACAGGAAGTCACGATCCTTTGCCCATTTATCCGGAGCCAAGCGAATAAATTCTATATTGAACTCCTTCGCCGCTTTGTAGTTTTCGGGTAAAGATGTGGAATTCATAAAATTCGCTCCTCTTTTCTGTTTATCCCAAAACGCCATTTTCCCATTTGATTTGTTAGCAATTAATTGTGGTTCATCTTCTTCCTCCTGTTGCATCGTACTGCAGCCCGAGACGGCTAGTATCATCATTGTCAATATAATGGATAGCAGAATTTTCATGGATTTCATTAGGTTCGCTCCTAAACTTGTTTTTTGAAGTCTTCCACTTCACATCCATTGTAGAAAATGTTTGTTACAGGAATATCACAATCACCACTGAACCAACAATCATGATTTGACTGGCTTGCAAAGTATATGTAAAGTAAGCCAATTCTTACGTGTATCATTGCTTTCTCTACTCTAAAAATGCAGGGGCACATTTTGTCATGTATCCTCTGCATTTTTATAGTCTGTTTTATATAACCTTCATATTCCCAATAGCGGTAATCACGTTTTTTTGAAAACCATTTCCTTTTTACTAAGAAAATGATTATCGTATCTATCTGACTTTGATTCGATAGAGTAGAATAATCCAGATTTGACGGGAAGTCATACAAGAAATAGGATCCCTAGGATTAGTAGTCTGTTGGCTACGTCCTCTAAACAATCCCCTTTTTTAACAATAACGCTATAAAGAAGTTATTCTACAAAATCTCCCCATTTATTTTCATGTATGCTACATTTAGGATAAAGTTTTATTCAAAATGGGGTTTATAACCGTGAATTCACAATTGACTGCTTTTATTACTGTAATCTGTACCTCAGGAGTACTTAATTTGTATTTATGCCTATTTGTTTTTTTCAAGCGATATAACTATACCAATATTGCTAATTTTTTTGTTCTTTACTCTGCTTCCATTACGATATATTGTTTCGCTTCTGCTTTTTACTTAATGGCGACAACACTTGAACAAATAAAGTTCTGGACGATCATTGAATATATTGGCATGCCCTTTTCTCCACCTTTAGGTTTAATGTTTATCATGCAGTATCTAGGAATAAAAATCACAAGAAAAATGGGTGTTTTTCTTCTTACTATCCCTTTTATTAGTTTAATAATGGTTGCCACGAATGATTTACATCATTTTCATTATAGAATATTTGAAATTGACCCAGCTTTGGGAGCTCCATATATTCACCAAGAGATAGGAATATGGTATATGATTCATGGTGTTTTCACATTTGCTTGTATGTTTGTAGCTTTTTTACTATTACTCTCTCACTGGAAAGAGACGGCCAAGATTTATCGACTGCAAATATTCTCGTTAATTTGTGGCCAATTTCTCCCTATGCTAACAGCTTTTATATACTTACTTGGATTAACTCCCCCAGGATTCGATCCAGTACCAATGGTTTTATGGATTTCTTCGCTTTTATATTTATGGTCCATTAGCTCATCACGTATGTTTACTCTCATGCCCATCGCAAAAGATACGATTTTCAATAGTATCAATGATGGTGTTATTGTATTGGATGAATCCTATCGTTTAATTGAGTTTAACAAAGCGTGTAAAAGCATGTTTCCAAAATTGAATGAATCCTTGTTTGGTATGGATTTTGCTAAGATTTGGTTCAAACTAACATCAGGAGACTCATTTCCTTTAAAGTTAGGGAATAATGCGTTTACTTGTGAAATAGAATTAGCTATCGATCATTCCAGACATATTTATCAAGTTCGTACTTCTTCATTGCATCATGGTAATATTGTAGGCTCATTGATTATTTTCACGGATATCACGGAGCTTAAAAGACTGCAGATGAAATTAGAGCATCTAGCTTATCATGATGAGCTTACACAAATTTATAATCGTCGGGCATTTTTTGAAAAATGCGAGAAAGTGTTTCCTCCAGCAAAAGAGGTTTCCCTGCCATTTACGATCATTTTAATTGATATAGATTATTTTAAAAGAGTGAATGATACTTATGGTCATAATGTTGGTGATCAATTACTAAAACATGTAGTAAGCGCTTGTCAATTGCAATTGAGTGAAGATATTCTCTTTGCTCGTTATGGCGGTGAAGAGTTCGTGCTTGCACTGAAGGGGACGGTATCAGAAGGCGAAACCTTAGCTAATCAGTTGCGTAGGTTTATAGAGACAAATCCTTTAAGTACTGCTGATGAGATGATTTCTGTTACAATAAGCTGCGGGGTTTCCGAGGCAACGTTCGGGACAGGGGAAACACTACATCAGCTTTTACATAAAGCAGATGAAGCTTTATACTCAGCAAAACGAGCTGGTCGTAATCAAGTACATGTCCATAATAAAAAAGTCTCCACAATTATGGAAAGACCCAGTTAGTTAAATGAAGCAAGGAAAAAACAGCCGCTAATCGTATATGATTAGCGGCTGTTTTTCTATCGGCAAAAGAGTGTATTACACAGAAGAAGTTTACAAGCAAAGACAAGCAACTAAAATGGGCAGGAAACTCCAATCATTAATTTTCAGTATCGAGGGTGCCTCCCGCCATTAGTGGATCATGAATCGGCTGCACTAAGTTAGACAATGATGGCAATTTACCTATACGCCTACGTACCCTTATGCAAAACCGCTATTGCCGCTGCTATAAGGATCATCCCCATAAAAGCGGGTGCAGCATGACCAAATGTTACATAGATTTGACCGCCAATGAGAGGCCCAATCATTCTTGCGAAAGCCTGAATAGATTGGCTGGCTCCTTGAATCCTTCCTTGTTCACTGGAATCGACAGACTTCGAGAGCATCCCATTGAATGAAGGACCGAAGACCGAATCACCAAACCCAAATATAAACATCCCCGCAATAAAAAGAGGATAGAATGAAAATAATGCAGATAGTGCAATCAAACTGTAGCCTATGATCTCCGAAACCATTCCAAGGATGGCTATCTGATTATCACTGCATGTTTTCAAAAGCTTTGGCATTATGAAACCTTGCGAAATGATGTCCTGGAAGCCCATGATCGAAAACATAAGTCCGATTAGTGCAGGCTTCCAACTGAAAGTGTCCATGGTAAATTGTGAAAAAATTGCCTGTAAAGATCCGTTGGGGATCCAAAGCAAGAACGCTGAGACCAGCAGCCTTTTTAAGTTTTTCATGGAAAGTACGTTCACCAGCTGTGTAAAAGGATTCAGTCTTACAAAGGGAATCTCTTTCAGTCGATTATTTTTGTCAAGGCTCTCAGGCATATATAAGGCTCCATAAACAACATTCAATAATGTTATTATGGCTCCAAAATACATGGGTACAGAATAACCAAACTTGGCAAGAAATCCGCCTAGAGCGGGGCCAATGACGGTGCCCACTCCAACAACCGCACTTACCCATCCAAAATATTTGGTTCTCTGTTCTGGAGGAATGATGTCTGCAAAATAGGCGAAGATCGTGCTTATGCTTCCGCCTGTTATACCTTCTATTATGCGCCCAGCAAACAACACCCATAAAGCTCCGCCCAATCCGAAAACTATATACCCGATTGCGGAACCAAAAAGGCAAACCAATAGCATTGGACGGCGGCCATATTTGTCGCTCAAAGCTCCAAGTACGGGGGCCGCGAAAAACACGCAAACGGCATATACAGAGGTCAGAAGCGTTACGGCTATAGCTTGTTCTCCCGGATTGCTTGTATAAGGCTGCACTAAAAATGGAACGACCGGCATTATGATACTGAAGCCTATCCCGCAAAGAAACACAGAGATAAGACCGAATATCAAAGCGTGTTTATTGATGGTTCGTTCTGTATTCCGTTCATTGTGTGATCTGAATTTGGACATTTGGATATTCTCCTCAACAGTTATCTTTTTGTTTCCTCGTCAACAAAACAATAACGTTATTTTGTTTCCTTGTCAACAAAATAACAGTAATAAAAAGGCAGCCCGTTCTCCGTAGAGTTGGGCTGCCTTTGATTTCATTCCCTTGTTCAAATTTATCAAGACTTAATACCAAGATCCTGTTTTTTTATTTCTGCATCCAAATGGCTGTTATACTTTTCCAAGAAGCTTAGCATACTGTCAAATTGTTCCTCGGTTACCTGTTCAAATACACCTTTATCCCGCTCTTGAAATTCTTTGTGCAGCTCCTCATGGATTTTATAAACTTCCTTCCCTTGCTCAGTAAGCCTAAAATAAATTTCTTTCTTGTTATCCGACTTCTGGTAGCTTTCGATAAGGCCTTTTTTTATGAGCTTCTTAGTCAACCTACTTATGGCACCGCGAGTCATATAAAAGGACTCCGCAAGTTTTGTCACGTTGGAATCTATATTCTTTTCAATATATTCGATGCAATGTACTTCTGAAGGCTTATAACCCTTGAGGCCCTCTTCCATCTTATCTTTATTAAGCCAAACCATCTTGTTATATAATTCCCTGAAACCGATTATGAACTGTTCCTCTTTGTTCATGGCCTGTCCTCCCGCCCGATGGTGCATTACCCATATTATATGGAGTTTTTGTTTCCATTTCAACAATACGGAATTATTACTTCAGGAATTCATCTATAATAAAAGGAAGCTGCGTTTAATACTTTGTATATTCACGCTAGTTAAATAAACCAATATCCAAACGGCAAGCAACTTTGTCAGAAATAATAAAATGAACAATGAAAAAGAAAGAGTATTTTTATCACTCTTCCTTTTTGGCCATTTTATCATTATCTAACTTTAACGAAATGTCTCTTAGTAAAGTGTTTCTTTCCTTTTGAGTTTTGATAAAGCTGATTAAAAACCAAGCAATAAATGCTATTGGAATTAAATAAAATAGTATACCAGAAAGTGCCATGAAGTCTACCCAGTTCATTGTTTCTCTCTCCAATCTTTTATATTGGGAATTATAGCATAAATACCCTATGTATTTGTCGACCTTTATAATCGGAAAATCATTGGATACAGTGCTTGCGCTCGTAAAGACGCACATCTAGTTCAATTAAAAAACCTGATTTGATAATCCAAGGAAACAGTAGGTTTTCGAGGTGGGGGTGTTCAACAAAAAAAGGCCCGTTATAAAACCGGACCTGAACGATCATCCCTTTACACTTCCAGCCGCAAGTCCTTCGACGAAGAACCTCTGCAGAAATAGGAATACGATCACCATAGGAAGCGACGCCATTAAAGCGGCGGCAGCAACGAGGTTGAGCTGGCTGGCATTCTGTCCAAAGAAGCCTGCAAGTGCAACGGTCAATGTCTGCACACTTGAATCTTGAAGGAAGAAAATTGCAAATTGGTAGTCGTTCCAAATGTATACGGATGAAATGATCAACACTGTTGCTGTAATCGGTTTCAAAAGTGGAAATACCACTTTGAAAAATACACCTAGCGTGCTGGCGCCGTCTAGTTTTGCGGCTTCTTCTAATTCTTTGGGAATGGTTGAGCGGATAAAACCTGCATATAAGAAAATCGTCAATGGCATAAAGGCGGCGACGTTGTTTAAAATCGCAACCAAATGCGTATTCATGAGCCCGATATCGACAACAAGTCGGTACAATGGAACAAGTGCTGTCAGTGGGGGGATAACCATAACCCCGACAAATAGAAAATACATGTATTTGTTTAGCTTTGTAGTTCTTCTTGCCAGTGCATATGCTGACATGGAGCCGAAAAAGATGAGAAGCACGGCAGAGAGGATTGTAATGATTGCCGTGTTTACAAATGCATTCCCCAGATTAGCATGTTCCCACGCGAGCGCGAAGTTTTCTGTGTCAAAGTAATCGGGAAAAGACCATTTGGATGTAAAATCGCCCGTCTTTTTTAAGGACGTCGTAATCAAAATATAAAATGGGATCAGGTGAAACGCAGTGATTAACAGCGCCAGTGCGGTCAGCAACCATTTCGTCCGTGATGAAAGTTGCCCCATTAAGCTTCAACCTCTTTTCGTTTAAAGTAGAAAAGCGCAGCCATACTGATGACTAAAATAATCAGCGCCATTAATATCCCTTGCGTTGCGGCGTAACCCGCATCCTGTCTTGAAAAATACAAGTTATACATAAATGTCGACATCGACTGAGATGCATTTCCCGGACCGCCGTTCGTCAATGCAACGATTACATCAAACAGTTTTAATCCGCCGATAATGTTCAGTACGATATTAATCGTGATTGAAGGCATTAATAGAGGAATGGTAATGTTTTTAAACTTTTGCCAGCCAGTCGCCCCATCAATATCCGCTGCTTCAAAGTAATCTTTTGAAATGCTTTGCAAACCAGCAAGATAAATAATCATCGCAATACCAACAAACTGGAATGTGTTAACGAATACAATTATGTAAGGATTGACCGCTGGATTGCCGAGTGCGTTTATTGGCTCTTTGCCAAAAAACATCATAATATCGTTTAACGCACCGCCCTGGAATGCAAAGAAGAAATACCAGATGTACCCCATAATAAGTGGGCTGATAATAACAGGCAAATAAATGATCGTTCTCGTAAAGGATCGTACTTTTAAATTGTGATTGAGCAATAGAGCGTATCCTAGTCCAACGATGTTTTGTAAAATCGTGCTGCCAATGCCAAAAAGCAATGTATTTTTCACCACTAGCCATGTATCAGGGTCGGCAAACATCCGCTTATATTGATCAAGCCCAACATAGTCATACGTCTGTGAGAAGCCGTTCCAGTTTGTAAATGAGATCCTGATGCCGTCCAAGAATGGATAGATAATAAACAAACACACAATCAGGGCACTAGGCAGATACATCCACCACAGTGAAGATTCCCGCCGGGTTTTTTTCATTTTTCGACTCGTCGTTTTCGTTTTTTCAGCTGCCTTCGTCAGCACTACAGCCATTTTATCCAGCTCCTTTTTCTAAGCTATTGGAGAAAAGGAGCTGGTGTCCGCTCCTTTTCCAAATGCTGCTATTTACCTCTTAACCGTGTGTATTCCTGTGCCATTTTTTTAGAAACCTGTTCGGGCTCCATCGTCCCAGCAATAAGTTCTTGTCCCGTTGAGCCCATCGGATCCCACATACCGCTTGGCAAATACATGCGATCAAAATAAGGCTGAATCTGTGTTCCTTCATATTGTTTATAAAATTCCGCAAAGTAATTGTCTGCTTCTACATTTGTCAACGCTGATGGAAGAGACGTTCCTTCCGCGAATTTTTTCGCTACTTCCGGCTGGGCAATATACTCGATAAATTGCTTTGCTTCTTCAAGATGTTCCGATTTTTTCGATACGGCAAGCGTCAGTCGTTCTCCCCCGATCCAGCTAGGTGAATCGCCGGGATGAATAGCGGGAACCGGCATGGTGCCAACTTTCAATTCCGGATTCAGCTTCGTTACTTCACGGCCAATAGAACCGTTCAGCATCGTAAACGCAATTTTATTTTGTGCCATCAATTCTGGACCCTGTGTTAATTGGGCTGTCAGCACGTCTTTATTCAACAATCCCTTATCATTCATTTCTTTCAGCTTTTCAGGAAGATACGTGTAGTTGGACCAATCAAAGGACCCGTCCAAAAGCTCTTTTTTATAGCTGTCTTCTTTATCGGTGATAAGGAGCGGCGTTGAAAATTGATCAAAATATTGGCCAAATTGGCTTTTATCAGACCCTCCCAGCCAAAATGGTACGACTTTTCCATTACTTTTTTCTTTAACGGCTTCAAGTGCCTCCATGAATTCATCGAATGTAGACGGTGCTTCAATGCCATATTCATCTAGAAGGGTTTTATTGTAAGACAATCCGTCCAGAGCCTGGTTAATTGGAAAGGCGTGAAGTTTTCCTTCATCGTCCGTCAAAATAGGCTTCATCGCCGGATCCAAGTTTGCTGCCCATTCCATATCACCTAAATCTTCAGTGTACTCCCCATACCGACTTTTTGCCCACCCGTGCGTGTCGAATAGGTCAGGCATGTCATCCGCTGCCATTTTAACGCGTGCAAGGTCTTCGTAACCGTCCCCTGGGTATGTATCTTCAATATCAATATTTGGGTTTTCTTTCTCGAAATCCGCTACGATTTCTTTAAACGTATCCATGTCCGCTTTTACCGTTGCCGTGGACATAAGTGTCAATTTAACTTGACCGCCGCTTTCTCCTCCGCTATCCACGCTGTTATTTCCACAGGCTGTCAGTGCAATCAATGCTGATATAGAAAGTACGGATAATACCATTCGTTTTTTCATGGATTTCCCTCCAAATGAATATCTTTTAGTGGATGATTTTCTGCCAGCTTCTTCATTTTTACACCGCAGCTCTCCCGGACAATTAAAGTGGTTGGAACGATAATCTTTACAGGCATTTCCCGGCCTTCTAACCTATCAAGCATCATTTTGACGCCAAACCGGCCCATTTCTTCCGTGGGGATTTTCACGGTTGTCAGCGGCGGTGTTGTAAATTGGGCCATTTCGATATCGTTAAAACTGACGATTGCTACATCATCCGGAACACGGATATTTGCCTCCTGAAGCGCTCTTATGGCACCAATTGCCATTGAGTCACTCGCGATAAAAAATGCTTCTGGCAAGCTGCCCTTTCCAACCGCACCTTTCATTAAATCGTAGCCGGAGTGAATGGAATATTCTTTTACAAACAGTAAATCCCGATCATAGGCATTTCGCTCCTTCATTTTGCTTTCATAAACGGTTTTGCGCGCGTCAGGTATATAAACCTTCTTCTTCAATGCCTGTGCTTCTTCGACGGATATTCGTTCTGTCCCTCCAATATAGCCAATTCGCTTGTACCCACAATCACCCAGATGATCCATCGCCAGGCTGGCTGCTTTTTCGTAATCAAAGATGATTGAATCGAATTGATCTTTATGCGCGTCTTGGTTAATAAGAACAATATTGCGGTTATATTCGTAAATTGATTCAAGAATCTGTGTGTCTATCCGTCCAACCACAACTAATCCGTCCAGTTCTGAAAGATCATCTTTTGCTTTGACCATATGCTGAAGCCGTATTAACTTTAACGAAGTGATTCCCCTGTCGGCACTTTCTTTTTCAATGCCTTCCCGAATGGACTGCCAGTATGGATCTTTTGCTTCTTCCTTTTGTGACTGAAGCAGTACCATTCCAATTTTTGTATCTCCTGTTTTACCTGCTTCTTTTTGATGGACCAGATTTTGCATGCGCCTGCTTTTGACCGTCCGATAATTTAATTCTCTGGCCATCTGGAAAACTCTTTGTTTCGTTTCTGGTGAAGCAGAAAGTGTTTCATCATGATTTAAGACTCGCGACACGGTAGAAGCGGATAAATTCGTTTGTTTGGCAATATCTTTAATTGTTGCCATTTGACTTCCCTCAATTTTTAGTAAATTTTACTGAACAAAATGAGTGTAGCATGGAAAGATATCGCTCACGATTATATAATCAGAATGTTCTGATATTTAACTTCGGAAAGTTTTACTGTTTGATAGCTTTTTTATCCATTTTATATTCCGGGAGCATCTCGCCATGCGCTTCAATTAAGTCGTCACACAAGCTGATAATATCATCCATGGAAAGCTCAGCCGCCGTATGAGGATCAAGCATAGCGGCCTGATAAATTTTTTCGGATGATTTTGTCATAGCTGCTTCAATGGTCAATAGCTGTGTATTGATATTTGAGCGGTTCAACGCTGCAAGCTGTTCCGGAAGTTCACCCATATAGGCTGGTGTAATGCCATTTCGATTCGCAATACAAGGCACCTCTACAACTGCTTTTTCCGGCAAATTGGAAATGAGGCCGCCGGTATTTAACACGTTGCCGCCAAATACGAATGGTTCGTTCGTTTCCATCGCTTCGATAATGCGCGATCCATACTCTTTGGAGCGCTCATGCGTTACATTTTCGTCATTCATCAGCTCTTCTTTCGTTCTTAACCAATTGGCAATTTGTTCTTCACATCGACGTGGATATTCATCTAGGGGAATATTGAATCGTTCAATTAATTCAGGATATTTGTCTTTAATGAAAAAAGGATGATATTCCGAGTTATGTTCAGAAGATTCCGTCACATAGTATCCGAATTTGTCCATTAGCTCATAGCGGACCATGTCATGATGCTTTGATTTTTGCTTTTCTTTCGCCCGTTTCTTAATTTCAGGATATAAATCCTTGCCATTGGATTTGATTTCAAGCAGCCATGCCATATGATTAATGCCGGCAATTCGTTCTTCAATGTTTTCGTATGGAATAGCAAGATCTTTTAGTAGATCGCTTGTACATACTTGAACGCTATGGCATAAGCCAACCATTTTCACATTTGTATGCCGTAAAACAGCTCCTGTTAGTGTGGCCATCGGGTTTGTGTAATTCAAGAGCCAAGCATCCGGGCAAACTTCTTCGATATCCTTAGCAATCTCCAGCATGACGGGAATCGTACGCAGCGCACGGAACAGTCCCCCAATTCCAATTGTGTCGGCAATTGTCTGACGGAGGCCATACTTTTTCGGAATGTCAAAATCAATGACTGTACTCGGCTTGTATCCTCCGACTTGAATGGCATTAATCACATATTTTGCACCATGCAATGCTTCTTTTCGATCTGTGTATGTCTTGATCGTAACACCGGCATTTACTGTTCTTTTCAAAGCGTTGAGCAATACTCCTGATTCTAAAAGACGGTCGGGGTCAATATCGAACAAAGCAAATTCAAAATCCTGGAGGGACGGAGACAACATGCAGTCACCCAATACGTTTTTGGTAAAAATGGTACTTCCCGCGCCGATGAATGTAATCTTTTTCATTTGTCATCCTCCATTAAAAGTTAGTGTTGAAAATTTAGTAAATTTTAATTAACATATTGTTAAAATAAATAATACAGCGCTTCCAATATCCAGGCAATGGTAAATAAAATCGGAAAAGAGGTAATATATTGCTATCTCGATCAAATGACCATAACCATAGCTTTGTCTATCATATTTCAAAAGAGCCTTTAACTGAGGCAGCTCTGATAACCTCCATCGGTTTGGAAAAACGAACGTCGACTGATTATTACTGGGATGGCCGTATGCGACCAAATGATTTAAAAACGTGTATTTTCCAATATACACTGAAAGGATATGGAGAAGTCCGGGTAGGTGAAAAAACGTATGCAATTAAACCTGGCGAAGCATTTATCGTCAAAGTACCAAGTGAACATTGTTATTATCTTCCTGAAAAAAGTCCGGAGTGGGAATTTATCTTCATTACTCTGAAGGGAGATAAAGCCGAGGAATGCTGGGACCACCTGATCAAACAATTTGACTTGGTCGTCCCAGTGGATGCCAATGCCCCGTTAATTTTTTTGCTTCAGAAAATCTATCAATTTGCGTTAAATGAAGGCATAGAGGATACCTTTACTTCTTCTGCATTTGCCTATGAATTTATCATGGGACTATACCGTTTTGCGAAAGGACTGGATAGCCCACAACCTGGGATACCGGATGATATCCTGATGGCGATTCAGTTCATGACGACAAACTATCAGGAACCGCTATCATTGGAATCCATCGCCAAGCATGCCGGACTGTCCAAATACTATTTTACGAATAAATTCCAAAAGTACATGAAAACGACCCCTATTCAATTTCTGACGAAGATACGGATACAGAAAGCAATGGAACTCTTATCAATCACAAATAAGACGATTCAGGAAATCGCAACGGAAACAGGCTATGATAATGCGAATTATTTTAGTAAAGTTTTCAAGAAAATGATTGGCAACTCTGCAGACAGTTTTCGAAAAGATAAGAAAATGCCGGAATTTCAGCATGTCATTATTGATTAGCTATGTAAGTCGAGAGAATGGATCTGCCCCACCTCATTCTTGTTTCTCAATAAAAAACCATCCGTGTAACAAAAGGACAAGTACGTCCCTAATTTCAAGCTGCCATGAAATCCACAAAAGGCCCCATAATTTTAAACAAATTTACCCTTAAAATCTGTCATTCATTCAATTAATTATGTTAAGAGCGTATTTTGAATCAATTCATATCAATTATTAGCGTTAACATGGATAAAACCGATCGATTTCATCCATTTCCGAGATCATCATGGTTATATAACCGACAGGCTTCCATCATTTTGATGCATCTCCTATTTTGTCAGGATAGGAGATGGTTTTTACATGTATTTTTTAGAAGTCCATCCTTCTATCCTTAAAAACACCCCTTATTCATTCAGGAGAACCGTCGTTATTTTAGAGGCAGAAACCACACATCTTCTTGTCCATATACATCCCCTGTGGGAAGGAAGCCAAAACGTTTATATAATTCCCGTGCATTTTCGTTTTCTTTGAATACCGTGAGCCGAATTTCTTTACAACCAGTAAACCTATTCGCTATCCAATGAACCATCTCAGACAGTGCCGCCCTGCCATACCCTTTACCTTGATGACTCTCATCAATCATGAATCCGTTTATCCAATACATATTCGCCGTATTTTCATCGTAAGCATGCATGATAAAGCCGATCATCATCTTTCCGTCATAGATGGCGAAGGGCAAATAAACGATATTATCCCCGTCTGGTTTTATATAAACTTTAGCAAGTGATACGGCTACTGGCGGTACAAAGTTCCTTTGCCGTTCCTTCACTTTCAGTGCCAATGCCTCTTCCCAATTTTCTCTCGTTACACATTTCAAGCGTACTTTCATAAATTTCACCTCCAATTTTGTTTGACATACTTCTTTATTAAATTCAAGACTGATATGAAAATGCCCTTTTCTACTTCCTCCGATATTTTGGATAAAAATCGCTCCGCATTTCAGTCAAAGATCATTAATTGGGGAATGAGCAAACCACTTGCCGGATGATGCTTCCAAATTAAGCAAGAACCTTTGTTTGAATGGTCATTTCCATCCATAACTCCTTCGTGTTTCCTCATGACTTTATTGATCGTGATTACCAACATAAAACAAAAACCCGAAATACAGACGCTCTTGTTCGAGTGTCTATATTTCGGGTAGTCATTCGGCTGACTGATGCTATTTAATTACACTTATTTGTCTCTTCGTTCATTTTGCCACCATAGTGAATCTTTTGGATTTTCAACTGCTTCCTGAAAATCGGATTTAGATGCGACTGTTGGGTAAGACCCTTTTAGGGATTTTCCTGAAGTACTATCGAACAAGAATAATATCACTAAAAATCCGATAATACTCACCACTGTCAGATAAAATCCAGGTGCTAAGTTATTTCCCGTTTGGTGAACAAGCCATGTGCAAACCAATGGAGTGGTTCCGCCGAATATTGAAACCGAGACATTAAAGGTCACTGACAATGTCCGATATCGAATATCCGTATAGAACATCGTTGGTAACGATCCGGGTATCGTGCCTTCATAGGTTGAAAGCAGTACACCTAAAATGAAGATCCCTAACGAAATAAATACTAAAGCATTCAAGTTTATCAAATAAAAAGAAATGGCAGATAATAAGGTCAATCCGCCTAAACCGAGTAATAAAATCGTCTTGTTGCCTATTTTATCACTGAGCTTTCCAAACATTAAAGTTAGCGGCACCATGATTACCATGATAACTGTAATTAATACGGTTCCTACAGTACTCGATAATCCAATGATCGTATCTAAATAAGAAGGCATGTATGATAATAGCATATAGCTTGTAATATTAAAGAAGGCAACAGCTACAAAGCATACGATAATATCTTTCTTGTGATTTTTTAGAATAGATAGGAAGCCTTCCTCTTGGACTTCGTCACCAGAAAGTTCATTTTCAAAAATCGGTGATTCTTCTAAACTTTTTCTTAAATACAATCCAATCAGCCCTAAGGGTAAGCCGAGTAGAAATGGGATTCTCCAGCCCCATGAGGCCATCTGTTGATCAGATAAAACAATAAAGAGTGCACTGGCAAGTATTGAAGCTAATATATACCCTGTCAGCGTACCAATTTCCAAACCACTACCAAGCATATTACGTTTATTATCTGGAGAAGATTCTGCAATATAGACCATTGCACCAGCGTATTCCCCGCCAGTTGAAAAACCTTGAATAATTCTGGCGATCAATAAAAGGATCGGCGCCCAAATACCAATTTGATCATATGTAGGTAATAAACCAATCAGTAAAGTTGAAAAAGCCATCAAAATGATCGTGGTTGTTAAAACGACTTTTCTTCCTAATCTATCTCCGATTTTACCGAATATAATACCGCCAATGGGGCGCATTAAAAAAGCGATGGCAAAGGTTGCAAAAGTGAACACTAATTTTAGCTCATCATTCTCAACAGCACTAAAAAAGTTTTCACTAATGATAACAGCCAAATAGGAATATAAGCCAAAATCAAACCACTCCATGGCGTTTCCCACACCTGTGGCAAACACACTTTTCTTCGCTGTTTGAATATCCACAACGTTGATTTTTTTCTTGTTAAACTTCAATAATCATGTCACCTCCATGCGATGCGTTTGTACAAGAATGAGAAATGAAGACTAGCTGGAGCAAAAACAGATCTCGAGTATTCCCTCTCAGGTTATCCCAAATAAAAAACTGTGCAAACAATTCCAATATTAGACTGCTTCACCAAAAACAGAAAAGCCTTTGGACATTCATTATTTTGATACAAAAACAGAATTATATTCATTCATTTGCTTACAATAGCCCTTTTGGATGATACCTCCGCTGCAAAGAGAAGAAAGCAAGTGAAGAAATACGCTGGCGTCTTTATATGGATACATTTTTTTGCGATCCGATAAAAACCAAATTTCTCTCCTTCGATACCCGTATCCATTCGTTCAACCCATTTTCCTTCAGTCCATAAATCTCTACTCTATAATAAAAAGTGCCATTATAGAAAAATTAATCCTAGTACTATTTGGTTTAAATCTTGTCAATAGGGGAGAAATAGTACAGTAGATGAGGTGATTCAATGATTGATTTGCCATTTGCCTTTGGGGGTTTTTATAGAGGTTTGCGCCCTGAAAAAAGATAGCATGAAAAAGTTGCTCAAAGGGCAACCTTCATTGATAATCCGTAATGGCGAATGGGATATGAAACAAATGAAAAATAATCATCTGGATCTTGAGCAGGTACGTACCATGCTTCGAAAACAAGGTGTATTTACTCTTCGGAAAGTGCGTGATTTATATCTTGAGCCAGGCGGGGAAATCAGTGTAAAGCTTCATACGGAGACAGGAAGTGTCACACCTGATATGCTTGGACTGGATTCTGGAGATGAACCTCCTTCTATCTTAGTAATCGAGGACGGCAAAATAAAAGAGGAAGAACTTCAATCCGTAAAAAAATCAAAAGAATGGCTTATGAAGAAGCTTCAGAAATAAATTTATAAAACGAATGAGACTATCCTCTATGGGGAATGGTCGGAAACGGAAGGATTTTTTATCCAAACCTATCCTTCAAAAAATCCTTAGTGTTGTATTAGATGGACTTTTGGCATCTACGAATGCCTACATAATAAAATGAGGACAGATGGTGCTTCATCAGGAACAAGACTTACGACTATGCAGACGTTTTGTTGTGGCCATAGGAGTCCCTCATTTTCGCTTAAAGTATTGAATGACTATCATCGACCATCAGACAGTAGTACTGTCTGATGGCTTCTTGATTCGTTTTATATTTTTGGCGCATCTTGCCATTTTCTTCAATTTAGTCGTCACACTTGCTGATGATATCATCATTGAAAGTTCTGCCGCTTTATGCGGATCCAGCGCATCGCTGCCTGATATAATATTTGGCCATTTTTGTCATCATGGCCTCTTCAATGGTCAATACATATGTATTTGAACGATTCAGCGGCGCAAGCTGTTCTGGAAGTTCACCCATATACGCTGGTGTAATGCCATTTCGATTCGCGGCAAGGCACCTCCACAACTGCTTTTTCCGGCAGATTGGAACAAACAATCCTTATCCTTCACAATTTATTTATAAAGCAATATATCTCAAAGTCCATACAAGTATTATTAGAGACTGCTTTCTTTTTAATGGGTTTGGTAGTAAAAGAAATACGAATATCTTTATTACGAGAGTATTGGGTGAGGCTTCAATGAAAACTGGCTCATCATGAAAATCTTCTGGACGAACGCCTACTCAGTTTTTTACCTAAATATACTTGCTCACGTACAACTTTCATTTTCCTTCCGGCACCTTGATAGACGCTCGACCCATTTGATAGATAGCCTTTTTTAAGCTACCAGTAAAGAAGTTCATCGCAGGAGAACCAAGGACCCCGACAATATTAAACTGCTGCCTCTTTTATCGCTAAAAAGGTACTTACCATTTGTTTGGTTTCATGAGATTCTAAAGCGGCTAGAATAACAGATAGGGATTTTGCCCCTTCCTCACCTGAAACGGCTGGCTCTTTATCTTCTACGATGGCATCTACAAATTGCTCAATCACATGTGAGTTATCTTGGCCGCCCTCATCGTTTGATTGAATTTTGCCCAGCTCATAATTGGCAACTTCCCCTGTTGCGTATTGAACGATTAAGGAATACGTTGGATGATCTTCTATACGAAGAATTCCTTTCTCACCGTAAATAATCGTGGAGTTATCTTCTTGTCCAACGTACGCCCAACTAGCTGCGAGCGTTCCAATAATTCCACTTTCCGTTTTCAATACACAAACCGCATTGTCATCGACATTGGCAAATTCTTTGGCACTCGTTTGTACAAATGCACCTACTTCAACGATTTCTTCACCAAGAATGTAACGAAGTAAATCTGTTTTATGCACACCCAAATCTCCCATGGCTCCAATAAACGCTTCATTCTTTTTAAAGAACCAGCTCTCTTTACCGTCAACACTCCATTGCTCAGGCCCCCCATGACCAAATGCGGTCCGGAAGCTGTAGATTCTTCCCATTTCACCACATTCGATTAGTTCCCGTGCTTTTTGATGTGATGAAACGAAGCGTTGATTATGACCGATCATAAGTTTTTTGCCACTATCTTTTGCAGCTTGAATCATGGCCTGAGCTTCTTCCTTTGATGTAGCCATTGGTTTTTCACACAATACATGAACGCCTTTGTTTAAAGCTAATATGGATATGGGTGCATGCAAATAGTTTGGCGTGCAAACACTCACTGCGTCCACCGTGCCGCTTGCGAGTAATTCTTCATGATTTGTATACGCTTTTGCACCATATTGCTTGGAAACTTCAAGGGCGCGCTGTTCATTTATATCACAAACCGCTACGATCTCGACTTCTTTGTTCATTTTATATTCCGGTAAATGGCGGTGTTGAGCGATACTTCCACAACCGATGATTCCTACTTTTACTGTTTTCATAATCAGTTTCCCCTTTAATAGCCTTAATTTTTCACTGCAATTCGTTCCAGTGGTTCAGCATTTCCGTATATAGGACGTTTTCTGTCAACTGGGTGTGCCCATTTCACGCCATTCATAATGACACGTTGAATATCTTTATTGTGATAGGTTGGATACGTTTCATGGCCTGGCCTAAAATAAAAGACTTTTCCATTGCCTCGTGTATATGTGCAGCCACTGCGGAAAACTTCCCCGCCTTCGAACCAGCTCGTAAAGACTAATTCGTCTGGAGCCGGGATGTCAAAATGTTCCCCGTACATTTCTTCTTTTTCTAATTCGATAAACTCTCCAATTCCTTCTACAATTGGATGGCTTGGCGCTACAACCCACAGACGCTCTTTCTCATCCGCTTCACGCCATTTCAAATCACAGCTCGTCCCCATTAACGCTTTGAATATTTTGGAAAAATGACCAGAATGCAATACGATTAAGCCCATCCCATCCAATACACACTGTTTGACCTTTTCAACGACTACGTCATTTACTTCATCGTGAGCTAAATGCCCCCACCAAATCAGCACATCTGTTTCTTCTAAAACAGCATCTGTTAAACCATGTTCGGGCTCATCCAATGTAGCTGTTTTTGTATGGAATCCTGCTTCTTGCAAAAAGGCAGCAATTACACCATGAATACCTTCAGGGTAGACTTCCCTTACAACTGGATTTTTTTGTTCATGTCGATTTTCATTCCAAACAGTTACTTTTACCATCTTAAAAACTCCTTCTCATTTTAATTTCAAGTATTGGTCTTATTTTCTGTAAATCTCCAACTTTATATGCGGTAGATTCGGCCTGCACAGAACTAAATCGTCAAAGCAACGTAAACGTTTACGTTGCTGAAAGTGGGTTCTGCCTCATAGGAAATGATGGCAAAATCAATGTTCGTGAGTAGACAGCCATTTCATCACTTGAACAGAATGCGGCTTTGAGTACTGGTGGTTACCGTTGCATCAACATCATTTAGCGAATCCGGAAATCGATTACCCAGGGGGATTGGCGAAAGGAGACCTCCTGTTGTAATCTTTCTCAACATCAATTCGCTACATTGACAGCAATAGCGTAATAATCTAGTCTCTTCCAAACTTTTCTAAGCACTGCTTTTCTTTCCGAATGCCAGAAACAGTTACAACGGCTTTCCTTGCTGCATCTTTACTTGTAATTTTTACCCACCTTCTGGGTAAACGTTTTCTAAAAACACCCTAGCACATGCGTAAAACGTTTTCAATGATTTTTCAGATATTTTCGAATTTTATTTCTTCACAAGATATTCCGTTACCGCAAAATGAAGTATGGTTAATCCGCTTTGGATAGACAGTAAAAACAAAAAAGTTACTCTGTTGATTGATGATCAGTCCAAATAAACGGAGCTCTTCCTTCTGAACGAACCCGGGGTCTAACGGAAGTCGGGATTATTTTCAGCAGCGAACTTCCGCTTCCAAAAGACGCTTCATTTATCCTGATTCAGAGCTGAGGTTTCCCTTGTTTGGTTCATCTTCCATCGCCAAAGTCTGGTTTTTCTCCCAAAAGTAGAAATAACCGCCTATTTGCTTAGATAATTTCTGTTCTAGATATTTTTTTATATTCAGTGATTATTTTTTTGATTTCATTTATGTGGTGCATTTACTATCTTGGGCATTTCTCCATATCTCGAGGCCGCTATAATTATCACCGGTGACCCTTCCCCACCCTTTTCCACTGCTTTTATAATATTTGTCTTTTTTAATGATTGCCTATGAAACCATTCAAACGATCCATGTTAGAATATTCAAATTTTGAAATAAATTGTATTGAAACCGCTTTATTTATATGTTACTGTTTTTTTAGAAAACGTTTACGTAGAAAGTTGGTGCAACATGTCGATTACCATTAAAGATGTAGCAAAACAAGCAAATGTATCCGTTGCGACTGTTTCTCGTATTCTAAATAATTTGCCTGGCTACTCGGATGAAACACAACAGCGAGTGAAAAAGGTAATAGAAGAACTTGGTTATCAACCTAATGCCGTTGCTAGAGGTTTAATTAATCGCAAAACTAAAACGATAGGAGTACTCGTTCCCAACGTATCCGATTTATTTGCAAGTGAGGTTTTAGCCGGAATCGAAGAACAGGCACATGAGTTCGGTTACAGTGTAATGATTTGTAAAACGAATCATGATGGTAAACGAACGATCAACTACTTGCAGGCATTGTATGAAAAACGAGTGGATGGAATTATCATCGTCAGTGAATTTATCACGCTAGATTACTATAAAACAATTGAAACAAATAAAGTACCGGTTGTATTAGTAGCCACAGAATCAGAATATCCACTTCCATTTATTAAAGTAGATGATTATCAAGCTGCTTACGATGCCACTACATATTTAGTAAAAAAAGGCCATGCTGATATTGGAATGATTGCAGGTACGGAGAGCGATGTCATTTCGACAACTCCACGTATTGAAGGCTTTAAAGATGCATTAAATAACGTTGGAATAACAGTGACCAAGGAAATGATCACGTTTGGAGATTTTTCTTTCAAGAGTGGTATTGAGGGGATGAAGAACTTATTGAAAAATTACCCGAAAGTAAGAGCTGTATTTTGTGCAAGCGATGAAATGGCTGTAGGTGCATTATCACTATTATATAAAAAAGGCATCAGTGTACCGGAAGAAATATCCATTATTGGATACGATAATACCGCTACAGCCGAGAAGGCCATTCCCCCGCTTACGACGGTAGCGCAGCCCTTATATAAGATGGGTAAAGATTCCATTCAACTTTTATTGAATCCAACTTTAAAAATAAACCAGCGTTATCCTCATCATATTGCGGAACGTGATACAGTCCGTGCCTATAGCGAATAAAAACGAATGTATGAATTGGGGTGGACATAGTGACTGCACTATTATCACTCCAATAATAAATGGCTTAACGTAAACGTTTACTCTAAATCATTAATAGCATTTAAGTAAACGTTTACTTACGCATAAAATAGACGAAATTTTCAGACGGGAGTTGCGTATATGAAGAATAAGTGGCGTTGCCTCTGTACTACAGCATTTATAGCCAGTTTACTTGCAGGATGTACGAATCAAACGACGGCCGATGAAAAAATCCATATTGAATTTTTTCAAAATAAGCCTGAAGCTGTAGCGACATTCGATCAGTTAATTGAGAGGTTTGAAAAATTGCACCCCCATATTGATATTGAACAGAATAACGTTCCTGATTCCGAGACGGTATTACGGACGAGGTTGGTGAAAGAAGATGTACCGGACCTTTTAGCGATTGGAGGTAATGCTACGTATGGAGATATTGCAGAGGAAGGATTATTTTACGATTTTTCAAAGGATCCAGCGATCAATAAAGTTATACCGGACTATGTTAATATGCTCAATTTATTAGGCAGAACGAGTAATGAGGATAATGGAATTCCCTTTGCGACGAATGCTAATATGCTTTTGTATAACAAGGATAAATTTAAAGAGTTAGGCTTACAAGTCCCTGAAACATGGGATGAATTGATTAACCTATCGAAAAAGATTCAAAAAGAGGGAGAATTACCTTTTTATTTTACGTACAAAGATGCTTGGACTGCAATGGTCTCTTTTAATGCTTTAGCAGGTAACTTGCAGGGGGACGGCTTTATTCAAGACCGCATTTCCAATAAAACAACTTTTACGGAGCGTTACAAGGAAACTTCGGAAAAAATGCTTACATTGCTCGATTACGGTCATAAGGATAATTTTGGTCGTGACTATAATGCAGGCAATCGGGCGTTTGCAAATGGCGATTCAGTTATGTATATCCAGGGAAGCTGGGCCATCTCAGCCATTAAAGCCATTAACCCAGATATAAAACTCGGCTCCTTTCCCTTACCTGCATCCAATGATTCTTCTCAAAACAAACTCGTATCGGGTGTAGATACTGCATTAACGATGTCCAAAAATACACCACATAAAAAAGAAGCGTTAATGTTCATTCATTTTTTATTAGAAAAGGAAAATTCACAGTATTACATTAAAGAACAAAACAGTTTTTCTGCTGTTAAAAATGTTTTACAAAATGATGAAGCTTTAAAGGAGCTAAATCCTTATTTTGTACAACAAAAAATTACTGGTTTTCCGGAACACTATTTCCCTGCTAGTATGCAGGCAGCCAATTTAGTACAGGATTTTTTAATTAAAGGAGAAGTCAAACCGTTCCTTGCAAAACTGGATGATGAGTGGAATAAAGTCAAAGCGAGAGAATGACAAGGGGGAAAAACGAGTGGTCAAACAATCCAAGACCTATTACTGGATGGTGCTTCCAGCATTTTTAATATTTTTTGTATTTCATACAGTTCCAGTTTTTCAAGGAATGATTTATAGTTTTACAAATTATAAAGGGTATGGGGA
Organism: Peribacillus simplex; assembly: GCF_001542915.1. Classification (GTDB taxonomy): domain Bacteria; phylum Bacillota; class Bacilli; order Bacillales; family DSM-1321; genus Peribacillus; species Peribacillus simplex_B. The sequence goes on from NZ_LNNH01000012.1 coordinate 643,120, forward strand.
TTTTAATTTTGTTGGCTTGAAAAACTATGTGAATTTATTCCAAGACCAGCGTATCTTGGCATCCTATGGCTTTACATTTAAATTTGCCATTGTTTCCACTTTACTCGTAAATATCATTAGTTTGGCCATTGCCATAGGACTTAATGCCAAGATTAAATTTCAAAATACACTTAGAGCCGTGTTTTTCGTGCCGAATATTCTAAGCGTATTAATCGTTGGGTTTATCTTTAATTACCTATTTGCATTTTTCATTCCTCAAATTGCTGAAAAGCTGGGCATCACATCTTTAACACAAAATATTCTTGGTAACCCGGATTTAGCATGGGTTGGAATTGTGATTGTGGCTGTATGGCAAGCCGTTGCATTTAATACCATTCTCTATTTGGCAGGATTACAAACGATTCCAACCGAATTGTACGAAGCTGCCAGTTTAGATGGGGCGGGGAAATGGAAAAGTTTTAAACACATTACATTTCCACTTATTGCATCTTTCTTCACCATAAATATGGTGCTCGCGATGAAAAACTTTTTAATGGTGTTTGACCATATTATTGCAATGACAAATGGAGGTCCAGGTCAATCAACGGAAGCCATTTCGGTATTGATATATAAAGGGGGCTTCTCAGGGGGGGAATTCGCTTATCAGGCGGCAAATTCCGTGGTCTACTTTATTTTAATTGTGGTTATTTCAATCCTCCAAATTAAATTCCTTCAAAAACGTGAGGTGGATATGTAATGGAAAGTAAAAAAATAAATTGGCCTATAACCATACTGCTCATTATTTGCTCATTGGTTATCTTATTTCCCCTCTACCTTACAATCGTGACAGCATTCAAGTCACCAGATGAAATGAGCAACTCACTTTTGGCACTGCCCCAAACATTACGATGGGAAAACTTCGCCGAAGCCATTCGCCTGACGAATTTTTTCCAATCTATTAAAAATAGTTTTATCGTTACCGTTTTTACAGTTGCTCTTACCTTACTGACTAATTCGATGGTGGCTTATGCCATTGCCCGTAATATGCATAGACGATTCTTCAAGTTGCTTTATTACTATTTTGTCAGTGCGATGTTTGTACCTTTTCCGATCATCATGTTGCCTGTTGTCAAGCAAACGAGCCTATTTGGATTGAATAATATGACAGGACTTATCTTTCTCTATATTGTATACGGCTTGGCTTTTAATATTTTTATTTATGTGGGCTATATACGTTCGATCCCTAAGTCATTGGAAGAAGCAGCTTATGTGGATGGGGCAAGTATTTGGACAGTTTTTTGGAAAGTCATTTTTCCGTTATTAAGCCCAATAAACGCAACAGTCGGAATTTTAACATGCTTGTGGGCATGGAATGATTTTATGTTACCGCTTGTTATTTTAAGTGATCGTGATTCGATGACATTGCCGCTGGTCCAATATGTATTCCAGTCCCAGTTTACAACCAATTATAACTTAGCATTTGCCTCCTATTTAATGGCACTCTCCCCTATGGTCCTTGTTTATATCATCGCTCAAAAATGGATTATTAGTGGCGTGACGAAAGGTGCTGTTAAATAACGGCAGAATGAGACTTAAGAAACAAATTAAAAGTGGAAGGAAGATGAAATTGGAGAGAAAATGGTGGAAAGAAAGTGTTGTTTATCAAATATATCCCCGGAGTTTCATGGATAGTAATGGGGACGGAATCGGCGATTTGCCTGGAATTATTTCAAAACTTGATTATTTACATGAATTAGGAGTCAATGTCGTTTGGCTATCCCCTGTTTTCAAATCTCCAAACGATGATAATGGCTATGATATTAGTGACTATCAAGACATTATGGATGAGTTTGGTACCTTGAATGACTGGGAAGACCTTTTAGAAGGATTACATTCACGAAATATGAAATTGATGATGGATCTTGTTGTTAATCACTCATCGGATGAACATAAATGGTTCATTGAATCCCGTTCATCAAAAGATGATTCTTACAGAGACTACTATATTTGGCGCCCCGGCAAAGATGGAAAAGAGCCAAACAACTGGACATCGGTCTTTAGTGGTCCAGCTTGGCAATATGATCAAGAAACAGATGAATACTACCTTCATCTGTTCAGCAAAAAACAGCCTGATTTAAATTGGGCAAACCCTGCGGTAAGAAAAGAAATTCATGACATGATGATATGGTGGCTTGATAAGGGCATTGATGGTTTTCGAATGGATGTGATTAACCTCATTTCCAAAGCCGAAGGATTGCCCAGCACACCAGGCGGAAAGCGATACGATTGGGGCGGCGATTTCTTCATGAATGGTCCTCATGTCCATGAGTATCTGCAGGAGATGAATCGTGAGGTACTTTCGAAATATGACATGATGACAGTCGGCGAATGTCCTGGGGCATCGGTTGAAGATGCCACTAAGTATGCGAACAATGGAGGTACTGAGCTAAATATGATTTTCACATTCGAGCATATGGATTTGGATTCAGGACCAGGCGGGAAATGGGATGTACAGCCTTTAAAGCTGGACGATCTTAAAGAATGCATGACAAAATGGCAGAAAGGATTGGAAGGAAAAGGTTGGAATAGCCTTTATTTGAACAACCATGATCAGCCAAGAATGGTCTCTCGCTTTGGCAATGATACATCTTACCGAGTGGAATCCGCAAAAATGCTTGGAACCTTCCTTCATATGATGCAGGGAACGCCTTATATCTACCAAGGTGAGGAAATAGGCATGACAAATGTTAAATTGGATCTTGATGATTATAAGGATATCGAGATTCTGAATATGTACCGTGAAAAAGTGATAGAGGGTCAAGAGGATCAAGCTAAAGTAATGGAATCCATTTATATGAAAGGCCGTGATAACGCCAGGACTCCCATGCAATGGGACGATAGTCAAAATGCAGGTTTTACTACAGGCACTCCTTGGTTAAAAGTGAACCCAAACCATGCGGAAATTAATGTGAAGCAAGCATTGGAAGACTCGAATTCCATCTTTTACTACTATCAGAAACTAATTAAGCTAAGAAAAGAACATGACATAATTGTGTACGGTGCATATGACCTTGTATTAAAAGAGAATGAGCAAATATATGCGTATACACGTACATTGGATCATGAAACATTACTGGTTCTATGTAACTTTACAGAGGAAGCGGCCCCCTTTGAATGGCCAAGGCATCTGAATGGTGAAGCTGGACAACTGTTAATCACTAACTATGCGGATCAAGGCTGTGATACGATTTCTTCAAATACATTAAAACCTTATGAAGCCCGCGTTTATCTCTCGAAGTAACTTCTAGCCGAAAAAACTTACCCACTAGGTAAGTTTTTCCCATTTTTCCTAGTGCTAAGATGCACTCTACAGCGATATAGCCTTTTTTTTGGATGTTGCTCCATCCGCAAACTCAATCCGATCTACAAACCTGTATCTTTCTTTTTGCTCCCGTAATTCGGTCCTATCCAATTCTTCTTCCATACGGTAATCATTATTTTTTGACATGAATTTCACTGTCAATTGGTACTTGCATATTCTCTTCCTCTTCCTCACTCGCATTATTTCTGTCTCTATTTGATGAATATACAATGAAAGCAATGATGATGGCGAGGGTGACAATGAAATAAACGGATATGGCGAATAAAGCCGTGCCGAGTCCTGCTTGCATCCTGCCATTATAATATAGCAGCGCCCTCATGCCATCTACCATATATTTCGTAGGCAGGATATAGCTAAATATACGATGGACAATAGGCAGGGTTGATAAAGGTATCGGTCCGCCACTTGAAAAAATGCCCATGATGTTTATTGGAAACATCACAAGCATCCCCCATCCACCAAAGATTAAGGAAAGCGATTTGAATAAGGAAATCATGGTCAGACAGCAGAAAAAGGAAAATGGATAAATCAAAAAAATGCTGGACGTGTGTGAACTCCCAAAGAAGCCAAAAACACCTATTTGGGAAACGGAGGAGACACCAAAGGCTAAAATGATGCTAAATATCATTTCTGCTTTAAGGATTTTTGTATAGCTCAAGGAAGAACCATTGTTTTCAAGATCGCCGTTTGCTTTCCTAAGGTACCCGCGAATCATATTTGCCCCCATCATCCCTGTTATCGAAGAAATGATGACCATTACGAATGGCGTCATTCCTTTATTGAGATTATCCGGAAGACCCAGTACATTTTCCGTCTTGAACTGAACTGGATTATCCATCAGGGATGCGTTTTCAGGGGACAAGGAAATCCCTTTTTGATTTAATATAATTTTTATTTCACCGCTGACTTCCTGGTTTGTGGACGCAGCAACCAGTTGCAGGACGTTGCTTGCAATCATGGACGATGATTGGCCAATCCCTTCATTTAATAAAATCTTCAATGTTGCTGGTCTTCCCGTTTCTTTTCCTGACAGTAGCGATTTTTGCACCTCGGATATTTCTTTTGAAAAATCAGCCGGAATAATTAGTGCACCATGTGCCTGATTGTTTTTTAATTGATTCAATGCTTTTTTCTCATTGTCAGCGGCCTTCCAATTAAAGGAGTTTCCATTTTGTTTTTCTTTAAGTTTCATTAATATAGAGGCTCCAACAGTGCCTTGATCTTCGTTCACAAAGATTAAGGGAACATTTGGTACATTTTTATTCGCACCACTAAAGACAGGTAAGTAAACACTTATCATGATTAACATGAGTAATGTAATTAACCAAACTGGAAACCAAGCAGATCTTAGCTTAAATAATTGTTTCACAATTTTCTTCACCTCACTCAGGATTAAACCACTTTCATATAGCTATGTCCGATAATGAATACAATTATGATAAGGTTCAAAATCGGTTTTTTTGCTATGTTAACCAAACCAGCCAATGATTCATTATCAATCAAACCTAGAATGCAGATCTGCCGATTTTTTCTTTTGCAATAAAAAAAGGCAACCAAATTGGCAGCCTTTTTTTTTATGTTAATAAGGGAGTTTATGTTAACCTGCGACATTCAGTCTACAATGGACTTTGCAGGTGAATCTTTTTTCAGCCTAAAATCATATTTATTCGAATTAACAAATCCAGGATCTAAATAACTGGATTTTGCATCACTTTTTGAGGCTTTTTTGAAAATAGGAAAAGATGTATAGTCTTCTTCCTTCCAAACCCATATCCCCTTTTTTCCTTTTTCTTGATGAAATACATTCTTCACTAGATCATTTTCTTTATTTGTTGAAAAATAGTTAGCGATGAATATGCGGGATGGTCCGGCAGTCAAAATATTCTTTTCGATCACGTTGTTACTTATATCATGCTGCAATAAAAGCTGGCCACCATCGATACCCTTTGTATCATTGCGATACATAATGTTTTGCGAGATAAGAGAATTTTTAGTCCCGCCCCGCTTTTCATCATACCCTCCAATTGATATTCCGGTGAAAAAGTTATGATATATCGTATTGTTTGTTATGTTTATCTGATCAGCATATTTTCCAGGATGCTCTGAGGTTGCTTCTATTCCGATATCGCTTTGATAAACGGTATTTTTTTCAATGGCTATATTCTTCCCGCCATCCACATAAATTCCTGCGGCGGAATACTCTTCCCCATAAGCTGGATTGCCAAAAGAAGATATTTCATAAACCCGATTTTTTTTTACGACTCCATTACGTACAAAGTCAGCATTTTTATCAGTAGAGGTGCCTTCGTAACCAATCAGATCAATGCCAATATTGTCATTTCGGCGAACTATGTTGTTTTCCACCTTAAAGCCGTCAATGTTTCCATTAAGAACAAGAGATTCGCTGAAACCAAGTTTTAAATCTTCTACTGTATTTCCCAAAACATTTATGTCTCTCATTTTACCTGTTCCGTAGATCGCGATTCCATGACCATTGCCATCGGCTGCACGTGTTTTTATCCGGTGCACATGGTTATGTTCCAATGTAATGTGACTGCTGGACCCTGTTACATAAATCCCCATGACTGTTTCATCCGATAAATCGGTCGTTAAATCCTGTATCATCAAACCTTTTATTGTAAGATTATTTTTATTATTAATCGTAATTAAGGATGTATCACCTTCAACATCCTTTGAATTTTTCCCACTAATAATCACTTTTTCCGTTTTGTAAGCTCTAAAAATGATTGGTTTTAATTTTGTTCCGCTATGTTTCACGACTAGCTTTTCATTGTAAATTCCTTTTCGTATGTAGACAGTCGTCCCTGCTTTCGCTTCAGAAGCGGCTTTATTGAGTGTGCGAAATGGCTTTGATTTTGTGCCGGCACTTTGATCATCTCCATTGACAGCAACATAGATGGCCTTATCCTTCTTGGCAATCGCATGATTCAAGACCAACCCGATCATGATAACAGCTGCAGCCAAGAGCATTAATATAATTCTTTTCATTTAATCATTCCTTATCCATCAATTCATACCTACATAATATTGACTTGAAATTAGCGAAATGGCAATATTTTTATCATTAAGGAAAGTTACTTTCAAGTGCACGACAAGCAACGGCTTCTATTGATCATACCTTAACGTCTTGTTACACCTGAACGGAAAACAAAAAAACGCTCCAAATTAAATGGAGCCTTTCATTTTTATGTTTATCTTCCGTTTAAATCTTTAAGCAGTTTTTTGATTTCGTTAAGTTCGGACCTTAAAGCCTTACCTTCTTTTGATTGGTCAATCCCCATACTAATGACTTTTTGAACAATAAAAAATATAATGACCAAGCCAACAAAGCTGTAAAATGGAAAGTATGATACCCACAATTTTGCTGTATCTGGTAACTAGTATTAATGGTAAAGATTTATTCTTGTATCCTGCCCGGTTCATTTATTAACGGGATTGTACCCTTGAATCCTTGAATCGTGAATCAAGCATCGTGTGAAATGCCCTTCCCTCCCCTTGTCTGTAAGGTGCCGATTCTCTCCATTCCAGTAATGATTGGCTTTGCACGCTTTATTAAGGTTTGTGTTGCTTCAAGTGTAAGTGACGCTTGATGGGCAGTTTCATTACTCCATACTTCATAAACAAAAACAGTATTTGGTTCGGTTTCAGAAATATTCACAAGATATATCTCGCACTCATTTACATTCTCCATTGATTCCGCTGCTTCCAACAAGATTTCCACCATTGTGTCACGTTCGCCTTCTTGTACACTGAACTTGCCAAACAAACTGAATTTACTCATAGTGTCCTCCTTATATTTGTCTTCTTGTTCATTAGTTCTACAGCAACACATGATTATCCTACCATTCCCATAATGAACGTTCATAGGAACCTCATCCGCTAGCCCGCTTCCTCAGTGGTATCAGAGAAACGTGCACCTTCGATTCGATACGGCTTACCTTCATAAGTATATGTACATACAATATATCTGTTTTATTTTTTTTCAATTTTCATTTTAAGCAAAAAGACAATTTTATCATCACTTATCATCTTCTTCACTTCATTTTCGTCTAGTAAATTGTATGTCCTTATCGAGTTTCCATCAGATTCTCTATAAGCACCTAATACATAGGTTTCGCCCAATTTTAATGTCATTTTATCTTCCCCTACAGCATAATCCCATCCTGTAAAAACATGATCAGAATGGATTTTGTCTATATTTTGTGGCGGTGCAGTTACATGGGGTGCGTAAAGAAAAACTAAACGCGAATCATTCGTATTTATCATTCCAAATCCTACATTTCCTTCCTCCACTTTGTTGGGGCTATTCCCATAGGATAGTTTAGCAAACGGTTGAGGCTCTTTCTTTCCATCTTTGTAACGTTCCATCCACACATTTACCCACGTTTTATCTGCTTCATTTAATTTGAAATCAAAATCATACAATTCCCCTACATTTAATTTTTTAAAAGTATTCGTATATTCAGAATCGGAATTAACCGAAATGGAAGCTATGCTGTCTTTGTTATCTTGACCAGTGCATCCAGAAATGATCATCAAAGATACTATTAATATAAAGCATATATTGTAATGATTAGTTTTCAAAAGATCTCCCCCACCGTGTATGTATGTTTTTTCTTCATATTCATACATTCTACCAAATTCACCCAATGATTTGTTAAACGATCCTGCCCCTTATTCCCCAAAAATAAAATAAATAAAAAAAGCTCGGAACTTCCAAGCTTTTTTTATATGATTCATTTTCATTCTTCCGCTAAAAGTCCATAAATAACGAGGTCTACATAATGATAATAAAGCCAATCATCTTTTTCCTTCTTTTGCAAAGTATCATCAAAAGATTTTAGCTGATTTTTTTTTTCTCTGGTCAAGCTTTATAAGTCACCTCTTGATTTGTTAAATTCAAGATTATCGCCCTTTTCCATTTGCTTGTCTGTTTGATCTGGGTTTTCATCATGCTTGAATGATCGATTTTCTGCATCATTATTATCCGTTGGATTCGTGTCGCTTTCATAGCGGACGGGACGGTAATCTACGTCCTCTCGATCATTAAAGTCCTTATTACCGGCATTACAAGCTGTTAGAAAGCTTACAGAAAGGATAGAGGATAAAATTGTGATCTTCCATTTGCCTCTCATTTTTCAAACCTCCGCATTTACGTTTTTGGTATGTTGTTTAATATGTCCATTAAACAAGGCAATTAGACTGGAATGAGACATACAATATTTGTTGCTTTGAATAAAATTCACCAAAAAACAGGACCAATCCCCAATTTTTTTGGGAACAGATCCTGTTTATGTACGGTCAAAGGAAGAGCTTTTAGACGAGAGAGCCGCCTTTTTTAAGGTATTTCACGATTCCTTCAGCCGCTCGATATGAAAAGGCTCCTAGTGTACCAGTCGGGTTAAACGAGCTGTTATGTGGAAATGCCGAAGAGCCGGCAACAAATACATTTTCAGCATCCCACATTTGCAGGTATGTGTTAACGGCTGAATCGTTGGGATCGGTCCCCATGATGACTCCGCCTGTGTTATGCGTATTCGTATCTGTGTTTACGTTAAAATCCCCTTGTTCAGCGACCGTATCAATATGGTCAGGACCCATTTTTTTAGCAATCGACCTTGTTACTTTCGCCATGTATTTAACTAACTCGCGATCTTGGGCGGTATAATCATACGTCATCCGCATTAAGGGCATACCGTAAACATCTTTGTAAGTGGGATCCAAATCAAGGTAATTTTGTGTATGTGGCATACTGGCTCCTTGAGATTTGACTTGCAGGATGCTATTGGCATATTTGATTGATTGCTTTTTGAATTCAGCGCCCCAAGAAGGTGTTCCGATTGGTGAGTTATTATTCGCTATCGGCCTGTTACCATACTGGGTTGTACGAATTCCTGCTCCATGAAGGAAGTTTACATCCGAATGGTCAAAATTATCACCTGCGAAATCCGGGATTTCTATACCTAAAGCTCCTGCACCACCATATATATTGAACTCACGATCATTATAATAAAGGCTTGAATATCCTGAACTTACTTGGTAACAATAGTTCTTGCCAATTACACCGTTTTTCGTTTTTGGATCATAAGGTGTTCCAAGCTTGGAATTAAGCAAAAGCCTGACATTATTAAATACATAACTCGCTAATACCACTACTTCTGCCGGCTGCTCGAATTCTTCGCCAGTGAAGGTATCCACATAAATAACACCTGTCGCTTTCCGTCCGTCATTTACAATACGGGTGACGTTTGAATAGGTGCGCAGGTCAAGGTTACCCGTTTCTTTTGCAACGGGAATGACCGTAACGACCGGATCTGCTTTTGCCCCGTACTCACACCCGAAGTTTTCACAATACGCACAATATTGACAGGCTGAACGGGAAATGCCATCCGGGTTTTTGTAATTCTCTGATAGATTTGCAGAAGGGATCATATATGGTTTGTAGCCCAGCTTCTTCGCTGCTTGTTCAAATTCCGCCAAAACAGGTGTTTTTATCATCGGACCTGTTGGATAGGGATTGGAACGTTTTCCATATAGCTCAACGGTTTCACCGGAAATGCCTGCCATTTTTTCAAAGGTATCATAATATGGTTCCATATCGTCATATGTAATGCCCCAGTCCTGAATGGGATAGTCTGATTTAATTTTATTTTTGCCATACCTTTTTTCAGTTAGCGACCTAATCTCAAAATCATAAGGAAGGAAACGGTAGGTTTGCCCATTCCAATGACTTCCAGCCCCCCCAAGACCTTCACCTACGATAAATGTTCCATAACTTCGCATAGGGAGCGCTCTCATCTTCAGATTATTGCGGTGGGTAATCGTCTCTTTTGACAGATCTTGCATCAATTCTTCACGATGTTGGAATCGCAATTCGTCATGCACCATTGAATAATCGCTCATATCCCGTTCTTTCCCGCGTTCAAGTCCAACAACCTTAATTCCCGCTTTCGTTAATTCCGAGGCGATGATACCCCCAGCCCATCCCATGCCGACAATGACGACGGGTACCTTTGATAGTTTTTTTGCCATATGTTTCAGCCCTTTCCGAGATTAATGCTTCATATGACTCTGAAGGCTATTTGGATCTAGCTTTACAAAATCCTTGCTTTGGATTTCCTTTGTATACCCCATTCGAGAACCAGGGTATTTCCGCATCTGCCAACCAAGCATCTCCTTATTTCCTCCGTACAATGGATCGGCATAAACCCCTTCAATAGTCAGAGTTCTTAACAATTGGAAAAATGCCGATGAAGATACGCCAGAAAGTGAACTCGCTTCGCCTTTCTCAAACGCAGCCAAAACTTCATCCTGTCCAGTAGCGTCCAAATCCGTAAATTTCTTTTGATAGTTTTTGTTACTATAGGCATTCAATTCTTTTAAGCCTAGCCTGAACAAATCCTTTCGGTAAAGTTTAACCTGTTCACCTTGTGTTGGCTCTGGCTTATAATAGGGTCCAAGCTTATAATCTTTTTCATTTACGCCCCATCCACTGTTAAGTTGATGGTCAATGTATATCGCCGCATTCAATTCCAGCGCCCCGGGTCCCGTTTCATCCTTTGGAAATATGCGCTCAGCAGCTGCCGCTGTCGTCTGATATTCTTCTGGATAAAAAAACATCAAGGCTTCATTCGGATTATTGCCTTGAGTTTGATTCTTTTGTTCTGTTTTCACATCACTATCAGAATTCCCATCAAATATGCTTCCCACGGCGCCCCCTAAAATGAGGCCACCGACCGCTAATCCGGAATTCTTTAAAAAGGTACGTCTGGTACTGCCCCGTTTTTCTATTTGACTTTTTTCATTGTCCGACATAAAAAAACTCCTATCTGAATAAAGGTGTGAATGACCTTATCTTATAGATGATGATGGATTTAGTAACACTCCATCCATAAAGGACGAGCGGTGGGATAATCTGGAGGAGTGATCATAATAGACACGACTACCAAGGAAAAAAGATCCTTTGCTCTCGCCTTGCCAATTTCATTGGATCGAGAATTCCCATCCTTGTCAAAGACAGCACTATCCCACTGACTAGCGGACAGATCCGTCCAGGACAATGACCAGCAGTATATTATGAATGACCTGATTTATCCCTTCTTCTTTTCATCAATCGGCGGTTCAGGAGGTTTTTCTTCCGATTTATCGGCATCGGATATCAATCCACTTGTTGCGCTCTTGAATTCCGAGAAAGTCCGTCCAAATGCCCGTCCAATTTCAGGTAGTTTTTTCGGACCGAAAATCACCAGTGCGATGATAAGCATGACAACCAAGCCTGGAATCCCAATATTTTGAAACATCCTCAACCCTCCCTTTTAAGCATCAGCAGCATTTCCTGGTAAATTCATTATGTAGCCTTACCGGAGAACGATAACGTTCCCATCTCCGCAATAAACGGATGGTAAGGAGAGTGTCTTATTATCCTTTATACATATATTCACAGAACGGCTCATTTTTATACCTATAATTACCAATTAGAATGATAGTAACTAGATTTATAAGAATGAATCCTGCCCATTAGAAAAATCGAGTCATACAATAATATTTTTTTGGGAAAGATAGGAATAATAAATAGGAACCATGGATGTTCAAGTTAAATACAGCCCAAAATGAATTCTATGAGAATGAAAAAAATCATATTTCAAACGTTTTTAACTCTACATACTTAAATAGGGAGGCATTTATGAAAAAAATTTGGCTTACCTCTGGAGTCAGTGTTGTTCTTGCAGGATGTTTCGTGTTTTTACTATTTTTTTACAAAGGACAGCAACCTTCACCATCACCAAGCCCAGATGGGGGCACACAGGGTACTTCGGCTGGTGCAGAAGAGATTGTAAATAATAGCTGTATATCATGTCACGGCGAAAATCTACAAGGAGGAGCGGGTCCAGCTATAAATAAAGTTGGTGCAAAATATGACAAAAGTGAAATAGAAGATATTATCAATAATGGTAAAAACGGCATGCCGGCTGGGGTTATTTCCAACGAAGAAGCTGCAATCGTGGCAGAGTGGCTGTCAAAGAAAAAATGAATAGAATAGAATATAAAAAAAACATAATAGCCGATTCCATGAAACATGAATTAAACGGTTATATGTTTTATATTCAGAAAAATGAAGACCAATTCAAAACGATGGACCACACCAGGGTGTTCAATAATAAGCCTATAATAAAAAGAGGCCATTGGTGCTTCTTTTTTTCCCAACAGAAAATTATGATAGCAAGACCTAATGAAATTCCGATGAAGGCAAGCCATGGAAAAGTATCGGTGAACTTCGAAAGAAAAATTGCAAGGCAGGCTGTAAATAATAATGACATAATAAACTCGGTAAATAATGATAATTCGCCTTTAACATGTTCGCTCATTTCTTCCTCCTTAAAAACCATCTTGTCTTCATATAGTACTTCATGCGGATTTTTTTATGCAAAATAGAAATTGGAGGTAATTTCTAATAATCACATGTTTAAATCGGGTGCCGTTAGTTAATTGTTTCTTAATATGAGGAGGCTTGCCCGCTTGTACTTTTGGGGTAATATAAAAAAGATTAACAACAAATCCCCTCTCACTCGAGAAGGGCTTTTATTGATCTTCTGCAATATCAACGTATCGAATTTCCAGGACTAACTCGGAAGCGCATGTATGAACAAACAGCATTAAGGCCCTCTTTTTTACTTAAAAACCAAACGTCTTTATTGTTTCTATTCGATCTAGCTACGAGTGATCCGGTTGATATCAATATTTATATATCAAGTTTACGGGAACTGAGTGATTTTACCATTTCAGGATCTCTATGTGAGAAGAACAAGCTCTCATTCGTATCTAACGTCGCAATCTTTTCCATATCCCCTTGGCTTAATTCAAAGTCAAAGATAGTAAAGTTCTCAAGGATTCTTTCTTTGCGAACAGACTTAGGAATCACCACGACGCCTCTCTGTGTCAGCCAACGTAAAATTACTTGAGCAACAGATTTATTATGCGTTTGAGCAATGCATACCAACACTTCATTTTGGAAGATGTCATTTTTACCTTCTGCAAAAGGCGCCCAGGATTCGATTTGAACCCTATTTTCTTCCATAAGTTTAGCGCTTTCTATTTGCTGGCAGAAAGGATTGGTTTCAACCTGGTTTACAGCCGGGACCACTTCATTATGTGTAATTAAATCGACTAGACGGTCTGGGTAGAAGTTACTAACACCGATTGCCTTGATTTTTCCCTCACGATACAATTGCTCCATCGCACGCCAAGAGCCATAGACATCACCAAATGGCTGATGAATTAAATACAAATCCAGATAATCCAATTGCAATCTTTCCAGTGAGTTTGCGAATGCTTTCTTTGTATTCTCGTAACCAGCATCTTGAACCCAGAGTTTTGTCGTAATGAATAGCTCCTCTCTTGGAACGCCGCTTCGTTTGATGGCCGAGCCGACCTCCTTTTCATTTAAATAAGACGCAGCCGTGTCAATCAAGCGATATCCTGCCATAAGGGCATCATATACGGCTTGTTCACATTCCTTTGGATCGGTCATTTGAAAAACACCAAAACCTAGTATAGGCATCTCAACACCATTGTTTAACATTACTTTTTGCATATTATATCCTCCTGTTTTTCATAGTAAATGTCAGTTATTTATCTTCTCTCCTTTGGTGCTATCCGAACTCAATCCGTTCAATCCCCAAGCGCTCACCGAAATGGATACAATTCATTTATCTTGCGAGTAATTAAGGTCATTACATCTTCCCCCTGCTTCATTATTCCACATCAGTTCGACCACTTGATTTGCTTGATTCTACTCCGGCTAGAAGCGAGGTGGAAATACCGTCAAAGGCAGAGCTAATAAATGCGGCATGATCATCCATCTTCAATATGTCTTAATATCAGTTTATCTCTGTCTTTAAAATCCCAGCAAATAAAACTTCGCAGCTATCATCAATGATAGTTAAAAGCTAATGACCGCTTTTGCATAAAAAATGATAGAATAATCCGTTTTATTTAGCAATTCATTTGTTAGGCTACGGGCTATTTGATCATTAGCGCCTAAAATTAAAATTTTCATAACACCGCTCCTCGTATGATAGATCTTGTTCCATGAAAATACCGTAGCCGAGTATCCTTTAGCGGTTAACCATCTCCCCCTTCTTTGCATTCTTATCGCTTTAAATGGTTATATTACTTACCTGCATCCTTATTATGCAACAGCTGAAAAAGCAACCGGTATCCCATTCGACTCAAATGATTGCCTAATCCTCTCAGTTACACTTACATCACAGGAAGATATGCCTTATAATTGCTATCAGATCATAGAGGAACAAGGAGGACCTTATTATTATGTCCAAACAAATTTATCAAGGGCAGGGTAAACTTGCTAAACTGATTGAGAGCCATTCAGGTCGGGATGGTACCCACTCAACTGCTATTCCTTCTTTATTTTTCAGTCGTCAATCCACTGCCATCGGACCGAATTATGGAGTTTACAATCCTTCCCTATGCATTATCGTCCAAGGTAAGAAGGTGGTATCACTGGCCCAGGATCGCTATACATACAGTTCTGCCGATTACCTTGTTGCATCTGTTGATTTGCCGGTTACCGCACAAGTTATAGAAGCCTCCCCCGATGCTCCTTATCTGGCTTTCAAACTTGAATTTACACCAAGTCAAATCTTAGCCGTATTAGGGAATGCTGAATTTCAGGCTGATCCGAAAAAAAGTGCCAATAGGGCAATGTTTGTCAGCCCTTTAGACTCGACCATGTTGGATGCTGTGCTTAGATTAGTTTGTTTGCTGGATAACCCTAAGGATATTCCAGTGCTTGCGCCTTTGTTCAAGCAGGAAATTCTCTATAGGGTTCTTCAAGGTCCACATGGAGCGACACTAGGGCAGATGGCAATGGAAGGAAGCTCTACCTATCGAATTAGAGACGCAATCGAACATATCATGCATCACTATAAACAGTCTTTTCGAATCGAGGATCTTGCAGATATAGCAAGCATGAGCGTATCCTCGCTCCATAGACACTTTAAAGAAGTCACGGCGATGAGTCCGATCCAGTTCCAAAAACAACTAAGACTGCAGGAAGCCAGGCACTTGTTATTATCCGAATCGACAGACGCAGCTGATGTTGCTTTTCGGGTGGGATATGAAAGCCCATCGCAATTCAGCCGTGAATATTCCAGGATGTTTGGATTTCCGCCTAGAGAAGATATTAAGCGTCTGAAAGAGAAGAATAATCAAAAAATAAACGCATAATGTCCCTTGCTCAACAATAATAACCGGAACTCGAGTAATAAAAAGCCTTACTATCCGCTTTCCCTAGTAAGGCTTTTCATGTTATCTTCTCAAAGAATTTCTCCATATTCAGCTGGTGGCCATTCTCTAATAAATTCGAGTTAGATTGATTACGGATAAATCTAATGGAGGATCGTATAAAAATAAAGGCGGGCTCTCTAACTAGCGAAACTTGGCCAATCAGATAAAGTGTCAGCCAATTCAACATATCGGCAAACATAAAATGGGTATTAGAAGGTATAAGCGTACAGCACATTTCATTATAGGTAAGGACCTGCAGGGGCACACCCTTATATAACGTTACTGCCCTGCAGCGGTACCATTTCATCATTCCGAGCTTTTTTTATTCTTAAAGCTCCTGATTAAAGAAATCCGTTAATTTAGGTACAGCTAACCCTACATATTCCGGGATATCATACAGTGCACTATGCGTTGCACCATCAACTCAGAACAATTCCTATGGTCGGTGGCATTTATTTGGAAAACCAAAGCCAATACCGACTGATAAAAAATTTTTTGGAATATGTTGAAATATGACTAAGGTCCTTTTCCTTCATCTTTCCTATATTATTGCTTTCACAAATATAAAAATGCAGGGACTGCATTTTTCATGTAGTCCCTGCATGAATCATTTCCTAAAAGCGCTGATCACGGTTCTTTCGGAATATCATGATCCGCTTTCTTTTTTACTACTAGAAGAATGATTGCAATGATAAACGCTATGGCGCTATATAACCAGGTAAACATAAAAGCAAGGCCCAGCCCTATATTTGCATCTGCATAATTGCTGTTCATATCGTCTATGACAAAATATAAAAGCGGCGCTCCTCCGATGATGCTGAGTACAATTATCAAGGTCTTTTTGGATTTCCCGGTAGATACATACATAATGAAGAAGGATAGCAAAAGAAAAGCTTCTGAAGCGATTGCCAAAGGTATCGGATTGTTCATCTAATATACACTTCCAATCATGGTTGCCTTAACATTCGTTAGCTATGAATTCAAAAATATCGATTGTGTTCGCAGACGTCTTTTATGAATGGGCCATTTATATAAAGCCTGGATTTCCTCGAAGAAAACGGAAAATCCAGGCTTGCCGTTAATTTTTCTTTGATAATTGCAGGGCATTTTTGATGCTTTTCAGAGATTTTGAGCTTCCGTACATCAAGACGCCACCCCGATAGATTTTTGCCCCGATGATACCTAGCAAAACAATGGTGATGATCATCATGGCGATGCTGAGGGCAATTTCCCAGAATGGTACATCGAGCATGCCTACACGCAGAAACATGATCATTGGGGTGAAAAATGGAATGAATGATGTAAAGGTGATATAACTTGCCGATGGATTTCCGAGCCCGAACATCGCAATCAAAAAGGCAATGACAACTAACATGGTCATCGGTGAAATCATTTGTTGAACATCTTCTATTTTGCTGACGACCGATCCTAGACAGGCCGCAAGCGTCGCGTATAGGAGGTAGCCGAGCAAAGCGAAGATGATTGCATAAATGATGGTTGAAATTTTCGTGTTACCAAAACCAAGAAAGGAAAAGAATCCTTCATCCATACTTGCCAAGTTTTGTTTGATCGATACATAACCGACGCCAAAAAATAAAATCATTTGGGTAAGGCTAAGCAATGCGATGCCCATGATTTTGGCAAACATCTGCGTCACTGGCGGGACACTTGAAATCAGGATTTCCATGACTCGTGATGTTTTTTCAGTGGCCACTTCCATTGCTATCATCGTTGCATACATCAGTACACCGAAATAAATGACGAACAAGAGCACATAAACAAGACCGCGGGCTTGATCTAGGTCTTCTTCGGTTTTTGCATTTTCCTGAAGCGCAATCGTTTCAAAAGCAGGCGGTGTATTCAATTGGCTGATTTGCTGATCTGTCAATTTCAAATCATCCGCAGTTATTTGGCTTTTCAGCTGGGTAAGTGCCAGAAGCAAATCATTGCTTACCTTTGAATCTGAAATTTGATTCGCTTTATATGTCCCCCTGAAGCCGAGGCGATCTTCCTTCTCGATTAAAAGATAGCCTATAATTTCATCTGCACTTACCAGCTTCTCCGCTTCCTTTTCATTCTGGGCAGAAATGATCGAAAGGTCTTCGCTCATGCCTTTTACGGCTTTTTTATAAGGATCGAATAAGCGATCTTCAGTCTGGTCGATGACGGCCACCTTTTGCGTTTCATCATCGCCGAATGCATCAATCAGCTTGGAAATATTCGACAGGACAAGAATCAGGGCCATCATGATGATGGTGGAAATGATAAATGATTTCGTTTTTAATTTTGATAGATATGTATGAGAAAGAACAATCCAAAATTTATTCATAGACTGCACCTACTTTTTCAATGAAAATATCCGTCAGCGATGGTTCCTCCAATTCGAACTTTCGAACGAATCCTTTTGGAACAAGATCACGGATCATGTTCTCAGCAATATCTTCCCCTGTGACCTGAAGGACCTTTCCTTCCATCGTATTTTTAACTTTCGTTACGCCAGCGTAAGTATCCAAGAAAGATAAATCAAAATCAGCTTTGATTGACACATTCTTTTTACCAAAAGAACGTTTGATTTCTTTTAGTTTCCCGGCAACGACCGGAGATCCTTTATGCATGATGCAAAGATGCTCACACATCTCTTCCACATGCTCCATCCGATGGCTTGAGAATACAATCGTCGTCCCATTATCCCTCAGATCGATGACTGCCTTCTTCAATATTTCCACATTCACCGGGTCCAGTCCGCTAAACGGTTCGTCAAGGATAAGCAACTCGGGCTTATGGATCATGGATGCAATCAGCTGGATTTTTTGCTGATTTCCCTTGGAGAGCTCCTCGACCCGCTTATCGATGTATTCCGGAACCATAAAGCGATCAAGCCAATACTCCAACTCTTTCAATGCATCCCGTTTGTTCATTCCTCTCAATCTTGCCAGATAGACGATTTGATCGCGCACCTTCAGCTTTGGATACAAGCCGCGTTCCTCAGGCAGGTAACCAATCAATGAACTGGTCGTATAATCAATTTTCTTACCCTTCCAGGTCACTTCTCCTTCAGTGGGATCAAGCAATCCCAATACCATCCGGAATGTGGTCGTTTTCCCGGCTCCGTTTCCGCCTAAAAAACCAAACATTTCTTTCTCGGGAATCTTTAAATCAAGCTGATTGACAGCCGTGAACTCCCCGAATTTTTTCGTAACTTCATTGATTTGCAGACTCAATGGGCAACCCCCTTTTTATATGACTCTCACAATAACATGTTAACGGAAATGTTTTCCAAGTTCAACCTTCTTCACAAGTCCGATACCTTCTTTTCCCCTTTGATTATATGCAAAGTCATACAAACAATGTCTCGTTAGACTCCCGGATCATAGAGCCACCATTATCAATTTTTTTCAACCATCATATAGATCCATTCCGCTGATCATCAAGGATAACATGTTTTTGATTCATGAAAGTTGTGATGTCTTGTTGCCTCATAAGTAATTTCCTTTTCTGTCGTACTGCCGAACAAAAGAATGAAAAAGGAAAAAACTGATGCCTAACTTCTGGTCATTTTTAAATTCAAGTTAATGGATAGGTAAAATATATTTGTTTTCCTATGCTCTCTTTAAATCCCTTTCATTGCTTCCGATATATACATGGATAACTTATCACTTCGAGAAGGAGTAACAAAGATGAATAAACTTAGTACGAAAATAGGTCTCGTTCTGTTAGCAGGGATGGTCATTACATTAATCGGAAGTTTACTTTTAATGTATAAGAGTACAAATGATACGGTCGAGAAAACGATAGCCATGAGCAGCTTGGACACGGCAAGGACCATCGCCCAAGGCATAAATCAAACGGATTATGCGGAGTTTCTAGGCAATCAAACAGAAACGCAAGCATATTGGAAAATCCGGGAACAGTTACATGACTATAAGCAAAAAACGGGAGCGTTATATGTATATACATTAGGGATTGACGAGAAAAGCAAAAAGGTCCATATTCTGATCGATGGAATGAGTAAGGAAGATGAAAAGGCAGCTCCCATCTTAACTACTACAACTGCCACTGCATATTCTGATGTAAAAAGCGTAATGAAGGGAAAGGTTTCTACCACTTCGATAGTTCATGATCCTGAGTACGGTGACTATTTATCCGTTTTCGTTCCAATAAAACAAGGAAATGAGGTCATTGGGATATTAGGGGTGGATATTGATGCGAGCAAAGTGGATTCTACAGCCAGCAAGGTTCTGGGAGGAATCCTTCCTCTAACGATCATCATCAATGTAATCCTGATAGCAATCGTTGTGGGAGCTTTAATATGGTACTTGACCAGAAAGTTAAAGCCACTTCAAAAGGTCAGCATGGCTGCAAAGGAAATTGCCGATGGGGATTTAATCGCAGCCAATCAACTGATTAGCCATACGAAGGTAAAGGGTAATGACGAGATCAACGTTTTAGTGAAAGCATTCGCAGAAATGACCAACAACACGATATCGATTGTCCATTCGATGAAAAGCTCATCACTACAGCTATTGGAAGCGTCAAGTGATATCGAACACAAAATTAGTGAAATGGACACGTCCACACAATATATCGTGAAAGGCATTCAACAAGTTGCGGGAGCTACGGAAGTGCAATTGCACAGGAGTGAAGAATCATCAAGGGTCATAGAGGAAATGACCATAGGGATTCAAAAAATTGCCGAAGCGTCGTCAGAAGTCAGCGAACAAACAAATCAGGTGTCCATCCAAATGTCCAATGGAAATAAAGATTTAAATGGACTCTCCAATCAAATCATACAAGTAAAAGATGTGATGCTGCAAGCAAGTTCAGAAATAAAGAAACTGGACGAACAAGCAAACGAAATCGTGAATATCGTCCATTTAATTACGGGGATAGCAGAGCAAACAAACTTGCTGGCACTAAATGCAGCGATTGAAAGTGCTAGGGCTGGTGAACATGGGAAAGGTTTTGCCGTCGTATCGAATGAGGTGCGAAAATTAGCGGAAGGCACCAAGGAATCTGCTACCAATATCCAAGAATCCCTGCTTCATTTTAAATCGATCATCAATAACTCAGTGGCCATGATGGAAACGGGTACGAAAGAGGTCGAAGAAGGAACGAAGGTTGTCCTGAATACAAGGGAAACATTTAATGAGACGATAAAATCTTATGAGCATGTTAGTGATCAGATTCAGGAGATATCCGCCATAACGGAGCAAATGGCTGCAGGTTCTCAGGAAATCAATGCTTCGATTGAAAATTTTGCCGCTCTAACTAAGGAAACAGCTGAGGTATCACAGCAAGTGGCACTTTCAACCGATCAGCAAGCAAAATCCATGGAAGACATCTCATTCTCGACCACTTCGATGGTAAAGCTCGCTAACGGTCTGGAAAAATCTGTCGAACAGTTTAAGGCTTAACCTATTGATCCGCCATGCTCCTATGGCATTGGAAAAGGGATTTTGCTTTTAAAGCAGAATCCCTTTTGGTCTCTGTTCATGGCTTTTTCAGATAAATACATAAGAAGGTACAATGGTAGGCAAAAATAGTTACAACATAAGTACTTGCTTTATTTTTTTGGTTATAGTATATTAATTGATGCATCAATCATTGACCTATCAATTAAGAAAAGAGGATGTTTATTGACGAATTCTTCATGTTCCAATGAATCGCTTATTTTATATAAGATGAACTGCCTTAACAAGCAGATAAGTTCAAAATTCGAGAGTTGTATGGGTATCAGTCAATCAAGACATGATATTTTATATCAGCTTTATCAAGTGAATGAAATGAGTCAAACAGCTCTTCAAAAAGAGGTCAAAATTGACGGTGCTGCGATTACCCGGCATTTAAAACAACTTGAAGCGACTGGGATGATCACAAGGCGTAAAGATCCGGATGATAATCGATTCACGCTCGTTTCCCTTTCAGATCCCGGTCGTCAACAAATCATCGCTTCCCAGGCTGAAAAGGCTCGTTTCGTCACGTTAATGCTTAAAGATTTCAATGAAACGGAACGTAAAGAGTTAACGGAAATGCTCATACGGATTCAAAATAATATAAGTGAAGTATGATGCCTGCTTCCTTACAAAAAAACGGATAAAAGGAGATTTTCATCAATGACTACTGCACAAATTACAAATGACTTCAATGAAATACTTACAGGTCGCCGCTCGATAAAAAAATATGACACGACTGTCAAAATAACCCGCGCTGAAATGGAGGAAATCCTGACAATAGCGACACTTGCCCCTTCTTCAGTAAATATGCAACCATGGCGCTTCTTGGTCATAGACAGCCCTGAGGGGAAAGCGACACTTGCCCCCCTTGCCCGCTTTAACCAAACTCAGGTCGAAACATCTTCCGCAGTGATTGCTGTTTTTGGTGATCTGAACAATTTTGAAAACGCCGAGGAAATCTACGGCAAAGCTGTCGAAATGGGACATATGCCTTTGGAAGTAAAAGAAAATATCCTGACCTCTTTTGCTGGATATTACGAAAGAATCTCGACTGAAGAAATGAAAGAAGTCGTATTGGTTGATGGCGGTCTGGTGTCCATGCAACTAATGCTAGCGGCAAGAGCCTTTGGATATGATACGAATCCGATTGGCGGCTATGAAAAGGACAAAATTGCAGAAGCCTTTGGAATGGACAAAGAACGCTATGTACCAGTCATGCTTATCTCCATTGGGAAAGCAGCTGATGGCGGGCACGCCTCCGTTCGCCTTCCAATTGATAAAGTCGCTCAGTGGAAGTAATGGATTGAATTTTTTTAAGATGCTTGAAAAAAGAGAGGATGAACTTACATGATTATCATTCATGCCGTATTCAATATCAACCCAGCCAAACAAGATGCATTTCTAGCTGAGATTCAACCACTTATCGAATCTTCAAGAGCGGAAAGCGGTAATGTTTCTTACAACCTTCACAAAGACACAGAGAACGACAATCAATTTACAATGGTTGAGATTTGGGAAGATAAGCAAGCTGTTGCTAGCCATAACTCAAGTGAGCACTTCACTTCATTTGTCGGGAAAGCTAAAGAATTCCTCACCGCTCCTTTGGATGTTAAAGCTTTTGAAGGGCAGCCTTTGAAATAATCCCAAAACGAATGGCCTGCTTTTACTGATATCACGTTAATAAAAAAGACTGATGAACCAGCACACGCTGGATCATCAGTTTTTTTATGGATGACGGACATCCCCCTTCCCCCCTTCCTGTTCTATTATTGCTCGTTACGTTCGTTTTTAAGACAGGGTATTTTCCTTTTTCCTGACAGCGGATTTCGTTATAATGAAAGAAATGAACCTAAACCAGTAAAGGGGACATATATTTGGATACCATTCTGTATTTTTGTTTTTCACTCATTTACATCATTCTTTTTCTAATGGGCATTACCCTCATGCGACGGCATGATAGCCATTTTTCCCTTTCAAGCTCTCTCCTCTTCGTTACGCTCGCACTCTTTGTGGACAATATCATCATCGCTTCCGGGAAATTCATTAATGATGGACCTATGCTTGAGATGCTCAATATCTCCCGTTTCTGGATTCACGGATTTATCACACCGACATTGATTCTGTTTGGTTGGGGAATGGCAAAAAGAATCGATATTCCTTTTACAAAGAAAATTGCCGTTTTCTATTTTTTCCTTTGCCTTACGGCAGGACTCATCATCTATGAATGTATCGAAAATATGCATAAAACCTTTGTACCTGTCCGCGAGTATGGCGTTTTAAGATATGTTAGCGAGGGATCTTCTGGTCCGCCTCTCATGGTGCTTGTAGTAACCCTTGTACTATTGGTGATAAGCATCAACATCTTCCTGAGAACTCGTTGGATTTGGATGCTTTTAGGGGTCTTGATCATGGTAGGCGGCAGCGCCATCCCTATCCCCTTACCGAGTTCGGCACTCACGAATGCATTTGAGTTGATTTTTATATGTTTATTGTGGCTTACACACTATAAATTAGCCCCTCAAAATTACAAGCCCTCGTGGCGAGGTTAACAGAGAACGAAGCAAAAAGAAGCCTTTTATATGTATAATAGGCTTCTTTCAGACTGTAGACAAACTCGATGAAAATCGAGTTTGTCTATTTTTATGGCCTGTACAATTTAGACGTTGATTTCCACTCCAGGCACTCGCTTTCCGCGGGCGGTCGGGGAGCCTCCTCGGCTTTGCCTGCGGGGTCTCCCCTAGACGCGCTTTTCCCGCAGGAGTCTCGTACCTTCCGTTCCAATCAACTTTGTTTTACCTTTTAGATAGAACACTTTTGACTGGAGTCATTTTTGTTTTAAGATTGAAGTATAAAAACTTGAGGTGATGAGGATGCTTTCTAAACATGATTCTATTCAGCGAAAACAACTTGAAATGATTACTTTAGATCAACTGGTGCCACCGAACCATTTGGTTCGTAAAATGGAGGCTGCCATTGACTTCACTTTCATTTATGACTTGGTGA
>NZ_LNNH01000012.1:667379-667737 GCF_001542915.1 Peribacillus simplex
TATTTTCTGTCGCATTTTAATGACAGCTGCTAATAAAAAGGTAATAAGTGTAGAACACGTTTTCGTGGATTCCACACATGTGAAAGCCAGTGCGAATAAACGGAAATTTGAAAAGAAAATCGTTCGTAAAGAAACACGAGCGTATCAAGGACGTCTTCAAGAAGAAATCAATCAAGATCGTGAAAACCATGGAAAGAAGCCTTTCCCACCAGATAAATTTGATAAGGAAGAAACCAAAGCAATTAAAGAAAGTACTAAGGATCCTGAGAGTGGCTACTATGTGAAAGATGAACGAACAAAACAGTTTGCCTATTCATTCCATGCGGCCGCAGACGGCAACGGTTTTGTATTGGGAACG
>NZ_LNNH01000012.1:667747-667897 GCF_001542915.1 Peribacillus simplex
CTGTTTGAACAGATTTTCTGTCGCATTTTAATGACAGCTGCTAATAAAAAGTAATAAGTGTAGAACACGTTTTCGTGGATTCCACACATGTGAAAGCCAGTGCGAATAAACGGAAATTTGAAAAGAAAATCGTTCGTAAAGAAACACGAG
>NZ_LNNH01000012.1:668215-813395 GCF_001542915.1 Peribacillus simplex
GAAATAAAGAGGGCTATCGCGAGTACAAATCGCCAAAACAAATTTGTGCAACATGCTCATTTTTATCACGGTGTACTGAAAGCAAAGACCATCAAAAAGTAGTGACACGGCATATCTGGCAAGCATATGTGGAAGAAGCAGATCATCTGCGTCATCATCAAGAGGTAAAACCTATATATGCGAAACGCAAAGAAACGATAGAGCGTGTATTCGCAGATGCAAAAGAAAAGCATGGTATGCGTTGGACTACTTTAAGGGGACTTAAAAAATTGTCGATGCAGGCGATGCTTACTTTCGCTGCCATGAATGTAAAGAAGATGGCCACTTGGACATGGCAAGGTCCTAAAACGGCTTAACATAGTGGCTCGAAGAGCCCAAATCTCGTAACCTTTGGTCAAAATTTCAAAGGAATTTCAAAAGGGGTTCGGAATTTTTAAATTCCGAACCCCTTTTGTCTACAAACTGAAAGAAGCCTTTTATATGTATAATAGGCTTCTTTACTACGTATTTCTTCCTTATATTAGATAAGGTGTTCTATCCTACAAGAATGGATATGGCACTATAGACCAATAACAAGGCCATGACGATATTGAACTGACTGCTATATTTTGTGAGGAACTTTTGAAACAGTGAACCGAACACGCTCCAGCTCATCGTACTCAGGAAACCGATAAATGCAAGAAATAAGGAGAAAAATAGCAGACTGGCATTGGAAGTATGATAGGGAATGATAAAAGTTGAAACGGCCGTTATGCCATACAAGATACCTTTTGGATTGATGAACTGCAGCAGCATGCCTGACAGAAAACGGTTATTTTTATCTCCATCTTCATCCTCGCTTTTGTTTTTACTTTTGATTATTTTCGTGGCCAGATACAGCATATAGATGGCAGCAAGGACTGTCATGATAAATTCGATTTTTGGAATGAAATTTTTTAGCAGCAGATTAAAATAACTCGACAATAACATGATCACAAAGAAACCTGCTCCTACGCCTAAACAGAATTTCAGCGTCCGCTTAAACCCGTATTTGTTAGCGAATAACATCGCCATGATATTGTTGGGGCCTGGGGTGAAGCTGGTGACAAAAACATAAAGTAAAAATGTTACTAATGGCATGGGTGCGCCTCCCTTAGAGATGTATGTTATACTGTTTAAAAAGAACGATATAACGACTTACTTTTTATTGTACAATACGATCGTTATATTGTATATAAAGGAGTGCACTTATGGAGGAAATAAATCTTATACTTGCGAAAAACTTAAAAGCCTTCAGAGAAAATAAAAAGTTAAGCCTCGAAAAGGTTGCAGAGCTGACTGGTGTAAGCAAAACAATGATAGGCCAAATTGAACGAGGGGAATCGAGTCCCACGATCACAACGATCTGGAAAATTGCCAATGGTTTAAAGATTTCCTTTTCTTCGCTAATCGATCATCCCCGGCCAGATACAACGGTTGTTCTTAAAAGTGATATTCGAACATTAACTGAAGACAACGGCAAATATCTAGTTTATCCTCACTTTCCCTTCGAAGCTGATAAACGTTTTGAGGTTTATTCGATCGAGATCGAAGCAGGTGGACTTCATCGTGCCGATCCACATCAAGAAGGAACGGAAGAATTTCTGACTATTTTTGGAGGCGAGCTGACTGTCCGCCTAAATGATCATGAATACATCTTAAAAGATGGCGACTCCATCAGATTCAAGGCAGACAAGCCCCATGCTTACCTGAATACCGGCGGAACGCTGACCCGGTTAAGCATGATTTTATATTATCCAAACTAAAAAACCCCGTTTTACGAGAACGGGGTTTTCAGATTGGAGACAAACTTCATGTTAATGGGAGTGTCTCCAGTCTTCCTGGTTTGTCCAACATTGAATGCAGATGTTGAAGATTTTCTCCCATGCTTTCTAAAGGGTCATTTTTTCGACACCTGCATTTCCCCAAATCATCTCAAGTCATGATTCCCAGCCAGGTTTTCACAGCTGTCGCCAAAATCAAGAGGGCCAATAGGACTTGCAGGACTTTTACATCCATTTTTTTGCCGACCATCGCCCCGATTGGAGCGGCTATCAAACTAGCTGCAACGATGATCAGTGTTGGATAAAAATCAACTTGCCCAGTCGTGATTTTCCCTGCCGTCGCACCGATTGATGAGATGAGCGTGATGGCCAGTGAAGATGCGATCGTGACCCTGGTCGGGATCCTTAACACGATAAGCATGATCGGGACTATTAGAAAACCGCCTCCTGCCCCGACTATTCCTGCCCCCAAACCAACGAGTAGAGCCAGGATGGCCGCCAGCCATTTGTTAAAGCTCACTTGTTCCTTAGTAACTTGATCCATTCTTTTTCTCGGAATGAACATCATAAAAGCAGCGATCAACGCCAAAACACCGTAGACAATATTCACTCCGTTTTCCGACATCTCTCGTGATCCGAAACTTCCGAGCATGCTTCCGATCAACACGCTGATTCCCATATAAAGAATGAGCGTTTTATTTACATGTCCGCTTTTCCGATAGCTCCAGACCCCTCCGATGGAAGCAAACAAAACTTGCACCGCACTTATACCTGTTACATCATGTGCACTAAATGCCGCTAAACCGAAAATGGGAGGAACGAATAGAAGCAATGGGTAATTAATGATCGCACCGCCAATACCGAGCATTCCGGAAATGTATGAACCTATGAATCCAATCAGGAAGATGGTCATGATAAAAGTGATATCCATATTACTTGCCTCCCATAAAACGAAGGGAATCTAAAAGGTTCCCTTCGCTTCTTTAGCCTTTTCTGATCCAAAATTTAAGTATCTCATGATCCATCGCTGTGTCGATTAGTTCATGACCGCCTGATTTTGACCAAGCCGCCAAGTCGGCTTTAGCTCCTTTATCAGTTACATGTATTTCCAGCACTTGCCCCTGCAGCATTTCATTCATCGCTTTTTTCGTTTTAATGATCGGCATTGGGCAAGCAAGCCCTGTAGCATCCAATACTTTATCTGAATTCATCCCAAATCTCTCCTTATTCAGGTTTCATTTATACTTAACGAACGGCACAACGATTTGGTCCAATTTCCATTTCGCGCTGTTTTTCATCCTTCGGTTGGATTTTCCCCATATTGGTTTCACGAATTTCTTGATAAGCATTTGGCTGAGGCGGTAAATTACCCGATACCAATGCTCTGAACTCTGACTCGTCTGCCATGTTCAATCCATGATTCTCAGCAAATAAATAGCCTAGCTTTTTGGCGACACTACCGTCATTATTCAATTCTTCATGAATCATGAAATGTGAAGGTAATACCAGTAACTCTTCTGATAGTTCTCGATAACGTGTATATAGGGTTTCTCTCAAATCGCCTACCCAATCCTCGGCCAAGCCTGCTAAGTCCGGTCTGCCGATGGAGTTAATGAATAAGATGTCTCCAGAAAGCAGGTATTTTTCATCGATGACGAATGATGTCGAGCCTACCGTGTGGCCTGGCGAATATACGGCTTGGATATCGATCGCCGTATGACCGATTCTAATCACCTTTCCGCTTTCCAATGGCTGGTAATCAAACGTTACTTCCGTTGCATCTTTTGTTGGCAGCCAGTAAGTTGCATTAGTCTTTTTTGCTATATTTCGGCCTCCTGAAATATGGTCAGCATGTAGATGTGTATCCAACACATGCGTGATTTTTGCACCTATGCTTTCGGCAAAATCGAGGTAAACATCGATCATTCTTGTGGAATCAATCACGGCAGCTTCGCCATTGGATACGACCATATAAGATAAACACCCTTTGCCGTGACGGACAAATTGATAAATTTCTCCGCCATCAGTCAATGTTCCGATCTTCACCCGTTCCAAGTGCTCACTCCACGCTTTCATGCCCCCCTTTAAATAAGCAACATGAAGTCCAGCTTCAGCCAGCATTTCAGCCACCATCATTGATGAGCCTTCTTTTGCGCAAACCACCAGAATGTCTTTATTTTCCGGAATCCGTTCGATGATTTTTTCCACACCATCCAACAAATCAAAGTATGGAATATTAAGGATTTCAAACCATTCCCCTTCAATTTTCCAATTGATATAGTCCGTTTCATTTCGAACATCCAAAATGAATAATTCATCTTCATTGATAACTTTCCTTGCAACCTCCGCTGCAGTCATCGATTTATAGATCATCCTTATACCCCATATAGTATATTAATCATTAAATTTTTTCCCTCCATTAGCGTCCGGGGCGAAATCCCCAAGAAAACGATTGAAACAATTGCACTCGATCATAAAGAAGAAGGCCGTTCCACGACTAAATGTTCAATTATTTTTTGACCGATGTTTGTGAAGGACCGTTCCATTGGCTCATGCCAGGTAAAACATTGATGACTTCCTTAAATCCAGCTGCCGTTAGTTTTTATGCAGCAAGGTCACTTCGGCTGCCCGTACGGCAAATGACAAAAAGCTCAGATCCTTTATCCAGTTCCTCCAAACGGTGTTCCAAATCACCGATTGGAAAGGATATAGCCGTTGGAATATGATTGAAAGCATACTCTGCCCTTTCTCTTACATCGAGGATGATCGTGTTTTCCTTTGCTTCGATTTTTTCCAGGAGCATTTCATTTGTAATGATCTTTTCATGGATTCTTTCTTGTTGATCTTCAGCACTAGCTTTGCGAAGATAATGCTTCATAACCACTCCATCTTCCACCGTTCCCAAATATTGATGACCTAAACTTTCCGCCCAGGCCTTCAAATCGGCAGTTGATCCTTTATCAGTCGCTTGAACCTCAAGCACTTCTCCAGCTTCCAGATTGTTCATCGCTTTTTTCGTTTTGACGATGGGCGTGGGACAGGCCAATCCTTTTGCATCCAGTACGGAATTCGTTGTAATCATCATTTTCCTCCTTGTTCAATTAATAGGGGGTGGGGTATATAAAAGGTCAAAAAGTCATTCTGTTGCACCCTTCCATTCATTCATGCCCCCCACCATGTTCATCACTTTATATCCATGCTGCTCTAGTAACTGTGCAGCCCTTGAACTTCTGCCCCCCGAACGGCAGACTAAGATGTACTCTTTTGATTTATCCAGGTCCTGCATGGTACATTCCACTAAAGCCAATGGGATGTTCATGGCATCGGGAATCTTCCCGCCCTTCACTTCATCCACTTCACGCACATCAATGACATGAACTGGCTTGTTCCCTTTCACTAAATCATTCACTTCATTAGGCAATATTTCTCTCATGATTTTTATCTCCTCGCACTACCTTTAAATGAATAAGTTTACATTCCCATCCTCAGCTTCCGCTAAATAAGCAGCCACACCTGCATACTCGATACCAGCCAATAATTCCTCTTGTTGTAAACCGAGCAAGTCCATTGTCATCGTACAGGCGATTAGTTTCACCTCTTGTTCTTGAGCCAGCTCGATTAAATGCGGCAGTGACATCGCCTTATGTTTTTTCATGACATGCTTGATCATTTTAGGTCCCATTCCAACAAAATTCAATTGGGATAAGCCCATCTTATCAGCACCTCGCGGCATCATTTTGGCAAACATTTTCTCAAGCCACCCTTTTTTCACCTTCAACGGCTCGTCCTTCCTCAATGCATTCAATCCCCAGAATGTATGGAAGATGGTCACTTCATGATCGTAGGCTGCCGCACCATTTGCAATGATGTAAGCAGCCATCGCCTTATCATAATCACCACTAAATAAGATGATTGTCGTTTTTTTCTGTTCAGTCATCTCTGTTTTTTCTCCTTTTCGCTTTATATACCTATGGGGGTATATTTTATGCTAAAAAATATAATACGTCAACACTCAGAAGCGTAAATTTGTGTACTTTTATTCTTGCGTAAAAGCTGTTTACTCGAGAATTCGGCTTGTAATAGGGATTTTCCCTTTTTCATTTTCCATTTTCAAGGATTGATTGCTATCTAAAAATCCTTCTCTATTCATCCGATCAAAAGAGAGTTAGGAAGAGGGTGAAATGCAGTGGCAATCACAAATGGACAGAAACATCCATCTCCCAAAGGTAATCACCCAATCCTTGCAAATGGTTGTGAACCTTCATATGAACCAGCGAAACACAGGGCTTTTGAGATCCATCGTGAAAAGGCCATAATCAATGACGACCATTTCTTGTTCTTCGGAAAAAGCGACATTTGCGATTCGCAAATCGATTGGAATCATGCCATACTTCAGAAATAT
This sequence comes from Peribacillus simplex, assembly GCF_001542915.1. Classification (GTDB taxonomy): domain Bacteria; phylum Bacillota; class Bacilli; order Bacillales; family DSM-1321; genus Peribacillus; species Peribacillus simplex_B. The sequence goes on from NZ_LNNH01000012.1 coordinate 674,420, forward strand.
AATTTCGAGCTTGATAAGCTTCATATAGTCAAGGACTGCATGCCGCACGCTTGTGTCCATCTTCTTCATGATGATCCAGCCAGAATCATATTCACTAACCGGACAAATATACTTTCTAACTTCCTCCCTGCAATTATTATAGATGTGTGCTTCATTTGCGTTGGCCACCATACCTATCTCGGACAGGGCAACTTTTAATATATAGCCATTATCCAGATCATAAACGATTCGATTATAGCCATGCCCGATCATTTCATATTGAAGGTTCAGCGTTTTTGTAGCGGAAGTCATTCTTTGTGCTGTCGTTTCAAAAAAATGGTGCTTCCCCATTTTTGCTACCCATGAGTCAATGGCTTGTATCTCTTCAGGTCGCAACATGGAACCTTTATTCATTTGTAGGCCTTTTTCTTTTCCACTGTTATTTAGCAACAATTTTACACGTCTCCTTTTAAGTAAATGTGCCAGACGATTGTTTTTTAGAAAGGCCCAAGATCACCAAACTAAGCCTTCCATACAGTATCCCTTTTGTAACATGATATGGATTTACATATAAATGGCTTGTACAATCATCAAAAATCCCAGTGGAGACCGGAGCTGTTGCTTTTTGTGGTTGATTGATGATACAAAAATAGACAGGCGGCAAAAAGTTTGCCACCTGTCCGGCTTGTCCTACCCTCTTGCCTTAATTTCTCGACATTAAGAACGCTTCCAATTCCACACTCGTTGGATAAGAAGACTGAGTTCCCCGTTTCGTGACACTTAATCCGGCAAAGGCTGCAGCCTTTTTTATCGCCTGGAGTACATCCCCATTTTGCACTAAGAAGTGGGCAAAGCAGCCTATGAAGGCATCCCCCGCTCCGGTTGTATCTACCGCTGTCACTTTCTGCGACGCAACCTTCACACTTTTTTCCTTCGTTATCCACATGACTCCCCGGTTTCCCATCGTTACGATTACATTTTCAACGCCCTTATTTATGAGAATGGACGCCGCTTCCTTAATTTGTTCATCTGTAGCAACAGGCATGTTCGTTAAAATCTCCAGTTCGCTCTCATTAGGGATAAAAAAGTCACTTTTGCACACATAATCAAAATCAAGTTCTTTTGACGCAGGAGCCGGATTTACTATGACCGGAATGTTATGTTCGCGACCAAAATCAATCGCACGGTAAACGGTTGGAAGCGGAATTTCAAGCTGAAGGATAATCAAGGAAGCTGTCTTAAGCTTCCCTGCGGCACGGTCGACATCCGCCGGCAGCAAGTGCTGGTTTGCTCCCTTAATGATCAGGATGCGGTTTTTTGATTCTTGATCGACAAAAATCGGTGCCACCCCGCTTGATGTGCCAGTCACTTTACTGGTGAATTCCGTATCAATCCCATGGCTTTCAAGATTTTTGATCGTGTTATCCGCAAAAAGATCATCGCCGACCTTCGTTACCATCATCACCTTTGAGCCCATTTTGGCGGCTGCAACCGCTTGGTTGGTACCTTTCCCGCCGAAGCCCATTTTAAAATCCGGTGCCTCAAGCGTTTCTCCTTCTTTTGGCATGTCCACAATGTACGAGATCAAATCCACCATATTCGATCCAATCACTGCTATGTCCATTTATTGTTCCTCCTTATTTCTTTCCGGTCACTATCGTGAACGTCCTCTCTTCCCCTGCTCCAAGCATCATCAACGTTCCTGCTTTTTCTGCGGCGCTGAAGCCTTCTGGACGACTTGTGGCCGGCAGGACGAAAGAAGCGACATGCTGATTGACGTTATGCAATAACCACCTTGTGGCGTAGTTCAATTCAGCTGTTGAAAAACGGGTAAAAAACGTGATCCCGTCAGGTGAAACCATCTCGAACTCTGCTACTTCCTGATAAAGATTCAGCTCGTCTGCAAAAAACACGATTTCGGGATCATACATTTCAGGATGATTTATTGCTTTAAGCAATGCCTCGCCATTTAATAGCTTCTTATTATAACCCAGCCATTTATCGGTCGGTTTCACATGATCTGGAATCGACTCCCTTAGCTTGAAAGCACTGTTCGGGATATTTTGCTTCATTTCGGCATTTTCCAAGTAAGCATAGTTTGTATGACACATATACTGTAGCGGCATCACTTCGCCCGATAGATTTTTCACAGCCATGGTCATCTGGATCGACCCTTTCGCTTTGAACATTTCAACGCTCGGAGAAGCTAGGTAATGGTGGCCGAAACCTTTTATATATTCGGTCCGGCCGCAGATTTTTACGGACGAATCGGTTATTTCCAGCCAGGCACTGTCCATCTCGGCACAGGGCATTTCTCCATGCATTTCATGGTCATCATCAGGCCCCGGACAGCCATTGCTGATAAGCCCTGAATGGAAAGCAAAGCAACCATATGTATCTATGATGCTATCAGCCTTTTTGGGCTGGGCGAACATACTCTTCATTTTAAGATCTACACCGTCAAATTCCAAATCCCAAATCATTTGGCCCATGTATGGTAGAACCACCATCCTGCCTCTTGAATTGGTAATCTCGATCGCTTCAATGCCTGATGGATAGCGGAATAAGTTAACAGTGAATTCTTCGTTGGTAAAAAACGGTGTGCGGCTTTCTTTAAAATAATTCCGTTGCAGTCCGATTATTCCCTTCATTCCTTCCACCCTTTCACTTTATCTTCGCACAGGGAAGCGGTGCTTGAACTTTTCCCTATGCCGAAGATTCGTTTCTGAACTTACAATGATGATGCTGGCTTTTCTGCAGCCTGAATTGTGACTTTTTGCGTTTTCATTTCACCGAAGAAATAGAAGCCAACGTAGATGAAGCAGGCCATGGATACAAGGAAAGCCAGTTGCATCGAACCGAAGAAATCAGATGCAAACCCTTGCAACGCAGGAATGAAGGCTCCCCCTACAATGGCCATGACGAGGATCGCACCGGCCGTTTCGGTATATTTCTTATCTTGGATGACTTCAAGCGTTTCCGCATAAATCGTCGCCCAGCATGGCCCGAACAGCATGCTGACCGCAACGGCTGCGTACACCGCTGTCATATTCGGTACGAATGCCACATAGGCAAGAAGCGCTGAACCAATAATGGCGTAACTGACCAATACTTTTGCTGGCGAAAAACGGGTCATCAAGAAATTCGCAATGAACTTGCCTGCAAAGAAAGCACTGAAACTATATACCATAAAGGTTGATGCGGTACGCTCATTGATGTCGGGATTTAAATCGAGCGCAAGGCGAATCGTAAAGGACCAAACCGTTACCTGCATCCCCACGTATAAAAATTGCGCGGCCACTCCTTTCCGGAATCGTTTGTTTCCACCCAGGTATTTAAGCGTTCTCATGATCCCAGGTGATTTCCCGGAAGCATTGCCGCTCTTCCCTTCGGGCTTACATGATGGGAACTTGGTCAAAATGAACAAGATCAAGATACCGATCAGGACGAAAATCATAAATCTATACGGTTCCAGCGTATTTTCAAGCATTTTCAGCCCAAAGGCCTGAGCCTCTGCCGGCGACATCGTCGCCATCCTTGCCTCGAGGCTTGCCCCTTCCTGGAATACAAGGTATTTCCCTAATAAGATTCCAGAAATCGCACCGATAGGATAAAAGGTTTGGCTGATATTCAAGCGAAGAATCGCATACTTTCGCGGCCCAATCATTGAACTATATGTATTTGCAGCCGTCTCAAGAAACCCCAGGCCGATCGCGATGGAGAAGATCGCGAATAAAAACATCGTATACGTAGCCATATGCGATGCTGGATAAAACAACGAGCAGCCTATAATATAAAAAAGCAAACCGGTAATGATGGCAAATTTATAATTCGTTTTCTTAATCACCATTGAAGCTGGTATCGCAATCAGGAAATACCCCCCATAAAATGCGCTCTGCACTAAAGCACTCGCAAAATCTGTCAACTCAAATACATGCTTGAACTGTGCGATCAGGATATCGTTCAAACTGGCGGCAACCGCCCATAACGGGAAAAGCAAAGACAACAGGATAAACTGAAAAATAGGCGTACGATTCAAATAACCATCTGACAGCTGAATTAAGTTTTGTTTTTTCATTTTTTAACATCTCCTTGTGTCCATTAGTTTTAAAAAAACCCTTACACGCTATATCGGTATTCATCTTCGACTGCTTCGCCGTCCATGATCGCCGCCCCGGAGCTTGCCCCTATTCGAGTGGCACCAGCCCGAACCATCGCTTTCAAATCCTGATGTCAGCCTCCGCCTCATCATATTCATCTGATTTCCATAATCCAATCGCTAAAACCATAGCACGTCTTCGGCGCCATTTTGAACGGCATTCTCTGTTTCCAACGCTTTTATCGCAGCCGTCGAGGCACTGAGCGGAAAGCTGGTAACCGCGCAAACCTTCACATCACTTCCTTTAAATTCTTCTGCCTTCGTTTTCACCCAGACCGGATTCACACATACAAAGGCAAATCCCTATTCTCTTGCTTCATCACAAAGAGTCATGATCTGTTTTTTTTGTTGCTTCCGCCTTTCATAAGATATGGTCGTTTATTTTTGACTTGATCATTTTATTCTCTTCTCTTTCCCCATTTAAAATAAAGCGCTTACAATTCGTGAAAGGAAATGGACGACTGGATGATTGATTGTCCAGTGCCCTTTCATACAATTAAAACGTCGGGTTCACCAATCGGCAAGACTGCCTGATTTTAAGCTCAGGAGACAATAAATACTCCCGTTTTGGAAGATTCCCCTTTAAACCAATCCGCTCGTGCAACAGTAAAAAGGCAATCTCACCTATGGAATTCATTGGCCTTGCTACGACACTAAGCTTAGGGTTCAAAAATGTTGCAATATCCACATCATCAAAACCTATGAACGATACCTCACTGCCAAGCCTCCAGTTTACATCCTCCAGCGCCTTCATACAGCCGATCGTCATCATATTGTTGGAAGAAAAAATGGCAGTCGGCCTCTCATCAAGTTCAAAAAGCCTTTCTGTACACTGATAGCCGCTTTGCTCCCCGAAATCACCTTGAATGACATATCGTTCATCCAATTCGATTTTGTAATCTGCCAAGGCTTGTTGATAGCCCAAGTACCGCTCAAGCCCAGGGGTCGTATTCAAGGGTCCGCATATGATCGCAATCTTTTCATGCCCTTGTAAAATCAATTGCTGTACTGCCTGATAGGCCCCCTTCTTGTTATCTACAAGAACCGTATCCACTTCCCATTTTTTAATGCTTCGGTCAACCGCTACGACAGGGATTCCTTGTTCTTCAAGAAGCTTTAGATGATCGCCGTTTTCATTTGCCGTTGTGATGATCACTCCATCCACGCCACGCTCAATGAAATTTTTCACGATTTCTTCTTCAATCTTGGGCGATTCATTCGTGCTGCTTAAAATGGTGAAGTACTCCTTTTCACGTGCTTTTTGTTCGATTCCTGCCATTACTAGCGGAAAGAACGGATTCTTGATATCAGGTACAATGACGCCAATCGTTTTCGTTTCTTTGAGCTTCATGGTCCTTGCTGCTGCACTGCGGATATAGCCCAGTTCCTCGATTGCCTTAAGGATCCGTTCCTCCGTTACTTTACGGACTCCTCCTTGGTTATTGATGACCCGGGATACCGTGGCAATGGAGACGTTTGCTAGACTTGCAACATCATGAATATTTGGTTTAGATTCCATTTTGTTGACACCTCAAAATGTAAACGTTTAGATTTTTCAAGACAAGCATCAGATATATCAAGATACGATTCTCATTTAAGAGTTTATAAAAATGTAAACGTTTAGATTATTCTTAAAAATAGATTAACAGGTTTATTTTGTAATGGCAAGCGTTTTTGTATGCGGTTACAAGCATAGCTCACATTTTTCATGTTTTGCAAAGGATGGATGGTAAAGGATGGATGGTATATTATAGTATGGGACATCAATGATGTAAGACAAGGAGTGATGAAATATCAGAAAAAGATGGATGCTATCAACACTGGCTGGATTATTGCTCGTTTCATTAGGTGTATTGGCCTTCAATAATTCCAGCAGCGAGAATGAACCGCAAAAACGTGAAAGTAGAAAAACCGAGAAGTCCAAGATCCCTGTAGTAGAGGAATTTGGCGGACCTCACCTTGAAAAAGTCGGGGATAAGGTCCATCAAAAAAATTGGGGAACACTCACCTTACTTGAGACCAAGCCAGTTAATAAGTCGTTTGAATTAGCTCACATGGTGATCACGATCAAGGATATTCGCAGAATTCAATTATCCTCGCTTACTGACGAAGCAGAGAAAGAGCTGGAGTCTTATACTGGTCTGAGTTTTGAAGAGGCCTACTCGATCTATTATAAAGACCATTTAAGCATGGAGGAAATCGACCAAAAAGCCGCCTGGTCCAAAGCGGATATTGACGAACGGGTTTCTTACCTGGAAATTACTTATTCCGTGGAAAATAAAGATTCGAAGGAGCTCCAGTTCTACAGCATGGAAAATGTCACCTTCAATGGTAACCTTACATATGATGTGCCCACTAAAAATTTCATCCACTCCGGTGATACGTTCATCGGGACAAAAAAAGTCAGCCGCTCGGATTACCAACCAGGCGAAAAGAGGGAAGGCACAATTGGCTTATTGATCGATCCAGAGGAAAACATTGGGGAGCTCGCGTCCTTTTCATTCACGACAGACGATATATCAGATGGTGAATCACATGAATTATTGATGAAGGGCAGTTCGTTTGAAGTTCCCTTAAGAGGAAAATAGTGTAGTAGTTAAGATAATACCGCCAGACAAGGGAATGTTCTCTTATTTGGCGGTTGTTTGATTTTCGTGTCAGCTGCCATACAGCAACTCATAGTTCACCTGCTGTATGGCGCTGCATTTCTTCTTCCAATAAGATACGGCGCAATATTTTCCCTACCGCTGATTTTGGGAGCTGTTTCCTGAACTCAAATTCCCGCGGCACCTTATAACGGGCCATGCGTTGACGGCAGAACGCCCGGATTTCCGCTTCCGAGACGGATCGTCCTTCCTTGATGACTATCGCCGCTTTAACCGTTTCCCCGCGATATGTATCCGGCACGCCATATACACACGTTTCTTTCACGGCAGGATGCTGATAAATAATGTCCTCCACTTCGGTTGGATAGATATTATAGCCGCTTGCAATGATCATATCCTTCTTCCGGCCCACGATATAAAAATACCCTTCTTCGTCCATCGTCGCGATATCGCCGGTGTATAGCCAGCCATCCCGCAAAGCTGCTGCCGTATCCCCTGGATTTTTCCAATAGCCCTTCATGACCTGTGGCCCTTTAATGATCAATTCACCTGCTTCGCCTGGTGTCATACCTTTTGTCCCCGTTTTCAAATCTACGATTCTTGCGTCTGTATTAGGGTATGGTATCCCAATGCTTCCGGGCTTCTTTTGTCCATTAACAGGGTTTCTGTGAGTCGTGGGTGAGGTTTCGGACATGCCGAATCCCTCCGATATCGAGATACTGAAAGCTGTTTGGAATTGATGGATGATTTCTATCGGGAGCGGGGCTGAACCGCAGCTGCAGTATTTAAAGCAGCTTAAATCGTCTGCCGTTAAATCCCGGTGATTGAGTAAGGCGATATACATCGTCGGAACACCTGGAAATATGGTGGGCCGATGTTTTCGGATCAGCTCGACCACTTTATCGATTTCAAATTTTTCCAATGTTATATATGTCGCCCCTGCATAAACGGCACTATTCAATCGTCCATTGCCAAACACATGGAATAATGGCGTCAATCCAAGCATCCGTTCGCCAGGACTTTGGAGTTTGAGAGGTTCCGCCGTAAAGGAAAAGTCTTGAAGAACGTTGGAAATCAAATTAAAGTGGGTGAGCATGACTCCCTTGGATTTCCCGGTCGTTCCTCCGGTATATTGCAGCAAGGCCACCGCTTCCTTTTGATCTAGGGAAATCTCAGGCAGTTCCTTGTCCAGCGTCGTTGGAACTGGTCCACCCTTCCGTACTGTGTCGGCAGGAATGAACGTCACCAACTCAGAAAAACTTGTCGCCCTCAATTTCTCCTGTTGTTCCTCACGACCAATGAACCATTTTGCCTCGGAATCACTCAATATCTCATCTAATTCATTGGGCTGATACAAGGGATTCACTTGAACGACCACACCTCCCAAACGATGGATCGCATAGTAAGCAATGATATATTCCAGACAATTTGGCAGCATGATGGCTATCCGGTCATTCATCTGAAAACCCCTATTGAATAAATCCATGGCAAACCAATCTGAGGCATCCTTCAATTCCAAATAAGTCAGCTCATTCTCGCCGGCGATGACGGCTTTCGTTGAGGGGTAAAGGTTGGCAGAGCGCTCCAATAGTCCATATAGGGACAATAAGGGAATCTCAATTTCAGGAGGGGTTTCTTCTGGATAAAATCTTTGCCAAGTTTTCATCAATCTCTCCCACTTCCTTGTCGTTAAAATGCTCGTAACTTTAAGTTTTGCTTACCGCTCGTTCATCCTCGTATCATTTGTTTCGAATGATTTTGAATATTCCCGTTCCCTTTGCAATGATATTACCGTTTACATCTTTTATCTCTCCTTCAGTAAAGGCAATTTTATGCCCTTTTTGCAGGACTTTTGCTTCTGCAAACAATTCACCGCTCGATATGCTCGCCAAATAATGTACGGTCAAACTTGTCGTCACCACTTTTGATCTGGTCACGGAACGGGTCACCATTCCAAGGATGGTATCCAGCATGGTAGCGTGAATCCCTCCGTGCAATGTCCCATTAACATTCAGTAAATGCTCTTCAATGTTTAACTTGATCCTAACATTTCCTTCCTCAAAGCGAGTGATTTCAAACCCGATATGTGAAAAGAACGCACTGCTTTCGAATTGGTTGCGAATTTCCTCCACTTCAACAGACACACTATTCCCCCTTCCTTTTCCAACTACTCGAATACTATCTTAAAAGGATCAGAACCACGTCGGATCTCCACTCCTTATACGGTTTCAACCATGATCGCCATTCCCTGTCCCCCGCCGACACAAAGTGTCGCGATTCCGTATCTCTCTTTCCTGCGAATCAATTCGTGAATGAGTGTTGTCACGATCCGCGCACCCGTTGATCCAACTGGATGCCCGAGCGCAATCGCCCCGCCGTTTACATTCACTTTGCTTTCATCAAGCGCCAGCTCCCTGATGACCGCCAATGCTTGTGAAGCGAATGCTTCATTCAATTCAAAAAGACCGATTTCTTCAATCTTTTTACCGGTACGCTCCAAAAGCTTTCCGACGGCTGGTACAGGTCCAATCCCCATCACTTCAGGAGAAACGCCAGCCGCCGCCCAATCTACAATTTTCGCGATTGGCTTCAGTTGCAACCGTTTTGCCTCACTGGCTTTCATTAATACCAATGCCGAAGCCCCGTCATTACGGCCGCAGGCATTTCCTGCCGTCACGGTTCCATTTTCCTTGAAAGCCGGTCTTAAAGCTGCAAGCCGTTCCATTGTGGTATCCGGACGCGGATATTCATCCACTTCTATCGTAACCGTCCCCTTTTTCTCACTTACCTGGACAGGAACGATCTCTTCCTTGAATTTCCCTGTTTCGGTCGCCTGTGCCGCTCTTCGTTGGCTTTCAATCGAAAAGGCATCTTGCTCTTCCCTGGAAATGTTGTATCGCCGTGCGACATTTTCAGCCGTTATTCCCATCCCTAATCTGCTTCCATACATCTCCTGAGGCTGTTGCCCTGCTTCGGTATTCGAGTCTACCAGTTCGGTCCGATCCCCGCCAAATCGGGCACTTCTTAAATAAAGTGGAGCACGACTCATGCTTTCCGTACCGCCGGCAACGACGATATTGGCTTGTCCCGAGCTTAGTTGCTGGGCGGCCGAAGCAATAGCCTGCATGCCTGATGCGCATAAACGGTTTACCGTAAAAGCTGGTGCAGATTCAGGAATCCCTGAACGCAGAGCTGCCACCCTCGCGACATTCGAGGATTCGGTCGTTTGCCTTACCTCCCCGAAAATGACTTCATCCACTTGTTCAGCTGCTATATTGGCCCGTTTAATGGCCTCGTTGATAACGAGGCTAGCCAAATGCCCAGAACTTATATTCTTTAATGCCCCTCCGTAGCGGCCGATCGGTGTTCGGACAGCACTCACGATTACAATTTCTTCGCTCACTTCACATCTCCCCCTCAAAGTTCAGATACTCGTATTTTTGCCTTCACGCCATTTCATGCATCGGCATTCCGCTCATCAATGCTTAAGCGCGGTCAGCACTCTTCCAACACATTCCTTGCAATGATCAAACGTTGAATTTCATTCGTTCCTTCATATATTTTCGTAATGCGGGCATCACGGTAAAAACGTTCAACTGGATATTCCGCCATATAGCCCATCCCGCCATGAATTTGGACCGCTTTATCCGCCACCCGGTTGAACACGTCAGAAGCGAATAGCTTTGCCATCGATGCTTCCTTGATCACCTTTTTCCCTTCATCGATTTTTTGCGCCGCCATCATCGTCAAGGCCCTTGCCGCTTCCGTTTCCGTCGCCATATCAGCCAGCATCCATTGAATCGCCTGGTTATCGGCAATCGGTTTGCCGAATTGAATGCGCTCCTTTGCATACTTAGCCGATAATTCTATCAACTTCCCGCATGAACCCACTGCCCTAGCCGCCAAGCCGACACGGCCCTCGCCCAAAATGGTCAGTGCTGAAATATATCCCATTCCAACCTCACCGATAACATTTTCTTCAGGTATGATACAATCCTCGAATATGACTTGTGAGGTATACGATCCTCTCAGCCCCATTTTTTTGTCCTTTTTGCCGACAGTCAATCCAGGAAAATCTCTTTCTACTAAAAAAGCTGTAATTCCGCCTTTGGCCCCTTTACTCTTATCCGTTAAGGCGAATACGGTAAAAACATCGGCTATTGGCCCGTTGGTGATGAAATGCTTCGTGCCGTTCATCACCCAGCAATCGCCCTTCTTTTCTGCGCATGTAGCCAAATTGGTGGCATCCGAACCTGCTCCGGGCTCAGATAATGCAAAGGCTGCTATCTTTGTGCCTGCTGCCATATCAGGCAAGTATTTCTCTTTCAAATGTTCGGATGCAAGCTTGACCAGCCCCGTACTGCCTATCCCGGTATGAGCGCTGATCAATGAAACAAAGCCATTATGCGTCCTGCCTAACTGCTCCAAAACGGTAGCCTTGCCCACTGTATTCAAGCCAATTCCGCCGTATTGTTCGGGAATGCTGATTCCGAATAAACCAAGGTTTTTTGCTTGTTCCACTAAATGCTCGGGAATGGCATCTTCTTCTTCAATTTGAATCGCGAATGGCTCCACTTCCCTTTCAACGAAATGACCGATCATGTCCTTCATCTGCTGCATTTCCTTGGTTAACGTGATTGTCATGATTATTTCCTCCTTTGATTTTTTCCTGGAATTACGTTTTGTTTCCCACCTTATTCCAAATCAGGCTTCACGCTCAATGATCGTTGCAATTCCCTGACCGCCACCAATGCATGCCGTTATAAGAGCGAACCTTCCTGATATGCGCTTTAATTCGTAAACCGCCTTTGTCATGAGAATGGCCCCAGTCGCACCAAGCGGGTGTCCGTGGGCGATGGCTCCCCCATTCACATTGATTTTGGCTGCATCCATATTAAGCTCCCTATTGCAGGCAATCACTTGTGCCGCAAAGGCTTCATTGATTTCAATGATGTCCATGTCAGCCAGGGTGAGCTTCGATTTTTCCATTACTTTTTTAATCGCGGGAACAGGTCCGATGCCCATATAATTTGGATCGACACCGGCAACAGCCTGTGCTTTGATCGTCGCTAGAGGCTTGATCCCCCACTCTTCCGCTTTTTCCCTCGACATGATGACCAATGCAGAAGCAGCATCATTCAATCCTGAACTATTGCCTGCCGTCACGGACCCACCTGCCAAAAAAGCTGGTGATAAGTTGGCTAGCCCTTCTTTCGTTATTTGCGGGCGAGGATGTTCATCCACCTTAAATTCGCGTGTTTCACCCTTTCTGCCTGGTATGCTCATTGGCATGATTTGTTCATCAAAACGGCCCTCTTCCATGGCTTTGGCCATCTTTTTTTGACTTTGGAGAGCAAATTCATCTTGTTCTTCCCTGCTGACCTCATATTTTCGAGCTAAGTTTTCAGCAGTGATTCCCATTGGCGGATCGCCAATTTCTTTCGGGGACAACTGCGACTTCCTGAACTGCGGAGGCTTTGCGTTATATGCTTTTTCCGGACGATCCATCAAGTAAGGGGCCCTGCTCATGCTCTCCACGCCACCGGCGATATAGATCTCCCCTTCACTGGCAGAAATCGCTTGTGCCGCTAAATTGACCGCGTTGATTCCGGAACCGCACTGACGGTCAACCGTCAAACCAGGAAGCTGTATCGAAAGACCTGTTTCCAATGCTGTCAATCTGGCTATGTTGCCGCCACCGCTCAAAACATTCCCCATGATGACATCATCAATCATTTCGGGATTTACCTTCGCCCGGTTTATCGCTTCCTTCATCACTTCCGCCCCAAATACATGAGCCGGGACCGAAGCAAGTGCACCGCCCTGTTTTCCAATTGCTGTACGTACTGCTGATACAATGACCGCATCTCTCTTCATTTTTCATCCACTCCCTTTTTTTATCTCACACCTGAACTTATGGATTTTCCCGTTGCTTATGAGGACTTAAGGTCCATGTCCCCAGTTTGTTTATTTGTTTGATCCCTGATTGACTTGACAGGTTTTACGAATATGGCAAATAAGATGCCAAAGACCAAGACAAGAGCCGCCATGAACAAAATCGATAGATTATAGCCCAATAGTTGGTTACCTCCAGCCAAACTTATGATATACCCTGTTACAAGAGGGGCAATGATGCCTGCTATGTTACCTGATGAGGTCAGGATGCTCGTCATCAACCCACCCCGCTCTTGCATTTCATTGATCATGATCGTTGGCCCGATCGGCAAAATCGCATATGTCAGTCCTTTCGCTAAACACATGGCGCCTATCACCCAGATTGGATTTTGAAAAACCATGATGGAGGAAAAAAACAAGGCCCCCAGAATCATCGATCCCGCAACGACGTACACCCTTGACGATCGCCAGTTTTGATTCTTCTTGAATAAATGATCGGAAATCATCGAAACCCCCATATAAATGCATACGGAAACGACTCCGATTATTGCTACGCTTGATCCCATTTGGCCTGGAGTCATTTTTACGGCTTCCACTAAATAAATCGGGAGCCAAACCGAAAACCAAACGACTAAAATATAAGTGGAAAAATAGGCGAGAGTGGTGAATAAAGCCGTAGGTGATGCCAGTAGCGCCAAGAAGTCCTTCCATTTGATTTTTTCCAGCTTTGCTTTCTGTTTCTTTTGCACCTGCTCATGGACTTCGACTGGGTTTTCCTTTGTTAAAAATTGAAAAAGGAAGAACCAAACAAAGCTTGCTGCACCAAGTGCAGCAAAGGCAGCCTTCCATCCGAATATCGTGATTAAGGAAACAAGGATGGGCGCCACGATCATCGCACCGACCGTTCCCCCGCCGACAACCACTGAATTGGCAAAGCCTTTTAGCTTCGGGGGAAACCACTTATCGGCATGGCTGTATGCAATTGGACTGTAAGGCCCTTCGAATGCGCCCAATAAAATCCTGTAAAGAATGAGAAATGGCAGCGCGGCGATGGCCAATACGCCGAATTGCAGCACAGTCCAGGTCAACATGATGAATCCAAGCACTTTTTTGGCCCCAAGTCGATCAGCCCATGCTGCTCCAAAAATCCCCGTTACGGGATAGAGCCAATAATAACTGCTGCCAACAAGGCCCCACTCCGCATAAGAAAGATCGAATTCCTTCATGATGGGAACAGCTGCAAGTCCTACAATCGATTTATCCGCAAAATTAATGACGGCACCAAAGAATAATAGAATGAGAACAACCCAACGCATAACAGACCCTCCTTTTTATATCTACCTTCAAAAATCCGCATGCCCCACGCGAATGGATGGAGTTGAAATGTATATAGCATCCACCTCGTCCCTCAATCGTTTCTCCCCTCCCTTTCAAGCTCTTCTTTTACTAATAATCTTTTCAATAGCTTACCGACTGTGTTGCGCGGCAATTCATTTCTTACTTCAAACACTTTCGGCACCTTGTATGGAGTAAGTTGGGAATAGCAATATCCTTCTACCTCTTCAAGGTCGATGGAAGCGCTTTCTTTAGGGACGATGAACGCTTTTACGACTTCGCCTTTTTCTTTATGGGGGATGCCCACCACAGCAGCTTCCTTAATCGCTGGATGTTCATACAGTACCCCTTCCACCTCTTGCGGGTAAATGTTGAATCCGCCCACGATGATCATTTCCTTTTTCCTGCCGACTATATAGAAATATCCTTCATCATCCATGACGGCAAGGTCGCCGGTGTAAAGCCATCCATTCTGTAGTGCTTTTTTTGTTTCGGCCTCGTTATTCCAGTATCCCTTCATGATTTGCGGTCCTTTTATGAGCAATTCACCGACACTTGTGTTGGGAACTTCATTATTATCATCGTCAATGATCATGCAATCCGTACCTGGAAATGGAATGCCGATGCTTCCCACCTTCCTTTTACCAAAAGGAGGATTACGGTGGGTCGAGGGCGATGCTTCCGATAAACCGAACCCCTCTCCTATTTGGGCGCCGGTCAGCATCTCGAACCGCTTAATCACTTCAATAGGAAGGGGCGCAGAGCCGCAAGAGCAGCTTTTTAAACAATCCAGTCCATATGTTTCGATTTCAGGATGGTTGACGAACGCATTATACATCTTAGGTACTCCTGGAAAAAAGGTTGGACGATATTTTTTAATGTTTGCCAGAACATGCGGGAGATCGAATTTCGGAAATAATAGAATGGCGGCCCCTAGATAGATTCCGAGATTCATCGCACTTGTCATGGCATAAACATGATAGAGCGGTGTAGCGGCCAAAACGATCTCTTTTCCTGGTATCATCGAATCCCCATACATTTCATAGCTTTGGATGACGTTGGAAGTCAAATTATGGTGGGTCAGCATGACTCCCTTCATCTTCCCTGTGGTCCCCCCTGTATATTGAATGACCGCAATATCTTCAAATGGGCTGATGCTTTCCGCCGCTTGAATGGCCTCCCCGGATTGAATCATGGATTGAAGCGAATATGTCCCATCTTGATCACCTTCCGTCTTCATGCAGACGGCAAACTCATATATCGCTTTCGTTTCCTCGACTGTACTGGCTGCGGTTTCATCGAATACAATATATTTAGCTCCAGAGTCAAGCAGGATTTGCAATAGTTCCCTTGGTTTATACATGGGATTCGTCTGCACGACGATCAGGCCAAGCGCCTGGGCGGCATAATAGCTGATGATGAAATAAGGATGGTTGGCCATCATCAGGCCAATTCGCTCTCCTTTTGCAAGACCCATTTCCCTCCATTTTCCCGCAAGCTTGTCGACCTGCATTTTAAGATTGAGGTAATCCAGCGTTTGATCTTCATAAATGATGGCTGTATGGTGAGGAAACTTTCTTGCTGCCCTATCAAGCAAGGAATAGACGGATATTTCCGGTAGCTTCATAGTTTTCATCCTTCCCACATACCATTGCTCCCACGGTCGATCTATCGTTTTACGCACCATTCATCCCTCCAGATATAAACGAATCTCCTGTCGTGCCTGTTTAATACGTATTTATCATGCAACTTACATGCCAAGTCAGAGCCGGGCATTTGTAGCATAAACTGCTAAAGCATTAATTCATTATTGAATTTGGATCCTTTTAAATGCCTCACTGCAAGGGATTCATCAATAATTAAATAATTCATTATTGAATTATCGATAACAGGGAAAATATCTGCTACTTATTATCCTTTTTTAAACATAAAGCGTCTGATTTATCACTCTTTAACGTTCAAATTTTCTTGCAATCATCATTCCTTCTCATGAATACAGCGGCAATGAATTGATTGATTTTTCATGTAAACATTTTCACTTTTCCATTCACCATTCTTCATCCTTCGGACATATAATACAAACAAAGGAAAACCGGGGGTATCAATAATGCAAGACTATCAACATGGATCGCAAAAGAATGAAGTTGAAAAGTTTGATGAATGGGTGAAAAAGTTTTTTCTGGATCCGGAAACTTGTGCGTTGGATCATCAGCTTTTTTCAATTGATATATACGAAAGTGACGATGAGTATATGGTGGAGGCGGTTTTGGAAAATCATGATGTCGAGGATATTAAGGTGTGCCTGAGCGATAATGAGCTATCGATCATCGTTGACGAAGCTCATAAGCCTTTTATTGATAATAAAGCGGATACCATTCCCACACAGAGAAATATTCCCTTCCCCTTTTCGATTTGCACACGCAGGATTACCGCTGAATTCTCGAATCCCATTTTGGTGATTCGCATCCATAAGTTTTCCCCCGGAAAAAAAGCAGAGGATATTAATATTGAGTAGTTCGTTCATCATAACAAAAAAAGAATGGTCTTGAGAGCATCTTTGCTCCCAGGCCATTCTTTTTCACTTGAATTATCCAGCAAAGTGAAAGGCCGTCCGGCTTCCCTTTTGCGTCGAAATGACTTGGAGCTGGGCATCGATCCTTTCCTTCAATTCCGGTACATGCGATATGATACCGACTAACCTTCCCGTGCTTTGTATCTCCATCAACGCTTCAATCGCCTGCTCCAGTGATTCAGGATCGAGCGTACCGAACCCTTCATCGATGAACATCGTCTCGAGCGATATTCCACCCGCATTCTGCTGGACGATATCCGCAAGACCTAAAGCGAGAGCAAGTGACGCCTTGAAGCTC
Source organism: Peribacillus simplex (assembly GCF_001542915.1). Taxonomy (GTDB): domain Bacteria; phylum Bacillota; class Bacilli; order Bacillales; family DSM-1321; genus Peribacillus; species Peribacillus simplex_B. The sequence goes on from NZ_LNNH01000012.1 coordinate 691,264, forward strand.
TCTCCTCCCGAAAGGGTTTTGACATGCCTTTCCTGTCCTGTATATTGGTCATAGACGGATAATTCCAGCCCGCTTTGGATGTTTCTGCGTGTTGGATCCAGTTTTCGCAGCAGCTGGTAACGGCCGCTGGTCATTTTCAGCAATCTTGAATTGGCTTCTTTTAAGATGTCATCTAAAAAGGCTGCCAATACATACCGTTCAAACGTAATTCGGAAGGAGTTTTGGCCTTTGGAAATTTCTGATAGATGGCCGACGATACTGTACCTTTCATCGAGGCTTTTCTGATCTTCCCTGATTTGTGCCAATTTACTCTCGATTTCTTCATTCGTCTGTTTTTCCGAAAGTAATTGGTTTAGACTTTGGCGCATGGACTCCAATTCTTCATTTATGAATTCAAAGGTCTTCTGCAATCCTTCCATATCCGGTTTGACGACATCTTTTAATTTCATCTCCAGATCATGGAATAAACTTAAAACACTTTGCCAATTTTGATTATACTGCTGGATTTGCTCTTCCAAGTTTCCGAGAGCCGCTTCCGATTTTTTCGCTGCGGTATATTCTTTATAGTTGGAAAAACCTTGATGGGTCATATCTGCAATGAACTTTTCCCGTTCCGCTTTCAATTCATCGTTTAATGCCTCGATATTTCCGCTTCTGGACTCTTTCTTTGCCTGGATGACCGATTCTTTTTCCTTCACCATTTGAAGGTTTTTCTGTGCATCTTCCAAGGCAGTTTGTAATTGTTTCTGTGTTTTCACGGCAATTTGATAAGCTGCAGCATATTCGTCCGCAGTCCGGATTCCTTCTGGGAGGGAATCCGTTAAGCCCGCTAATTTCGTGGAGCTTTCAATATATCTGGTTTTACCTTGGTCTTCGTTTCTTTCCAAGGCGATCAAATTCTCTTTAAGCTTGGCTGCCTTCTCTTTTAATGCCAGCATCACTCTTTCCAATTCAGTAACTGCCGCTTTTTTCCGCATCGTTTCCATCAATTGCGCATGGAGCGTTTCGCCTTTTTCCGTGAATTGCTTCAAATGCAATTCGATATCTTCCGGATTGAATTGGGGCATATCAGCTTGCAGGTCCCGCAATTTTTCCTGAGAAGAGGCGGCCAGGGCATCATATTTGGATTGGGCCCGGTAATATTCGCTTTCCGCTTGGCTTTTTTGCTGCTCTGCCATTTTCAGCTTGTTATCTTGCTCTTTCAGTTCCAAATCCGTCGGCATGTCCTCATGCATCCGTGCTGGTTTTGGATGACTTTCCGAGCCGCACACAGGACAATTCTCCCCAGAGTGCAATAATGAAGCAAGCTTGCCAGCTTGACCTGAACGCCACTTATGATTGAGTGCCTCCAGTTTCTCCTGCTCCGAAACTTGCATTCTTTGACTCTCCTGGAACCGTTTATTCTTATCATCCATATCCTGCTTCATATATTGTATCTCGGAGAAGGATTCTTGAAGTTTTTTCATTTTCATTAATGATCGATTCAGTTTTTCTGCTTCCATTTCCTGCTCCCGATGAAGGACCGCCGCTTTTTCGGCTTCGCTTTTTTCAACCGCCGCCTTCTCTGCGTCGTTTTCGACTTGCTGATACTGGGCCACATTTTTCTCACGAAGCTCTTTACTATTCCGCCACTCTTTTTCATCCAAAGTAACTTGGGCTGTCAAACTGGCAAAACTCATGACAGCCCCTTTTAGCTGCTCTAGCTGATGCACATTTCGTAAGGCCTGCTCCCTTTCCTTTTCCTTCAGCAATTCCCTATCAAAGGTATCCTGCTTCTCCTTACGGTCCGCTTGCAGCTTCTCCGCTTGCTCGCCTAGCTTTTGCAGTTCCTCGTTCGCATCTTGCACTTGCTTGCCAATGCGCAAATAATATCGTTCCTGCTTTTCAAGCGATGCCGCTTTTTGTGCCATTTTGATTCGCTGCTTCACTACTTCCATTTCCGGCTGCCTCGATTCAAGGTCCGCCTTCTCATTTCGCAGTTTCTCTTTATCCGAGAACCGATTCAGCAAATCAGCCGCTTTAGAAAGCTCTTGATTCACTTGATCACGAGCCTTCTGCTTTTCCTCGATTTGTTCCTTGAGCTGTTTGCCTGTTTCACTGGCGGCCGATATGACATCCTGTAAAAGGGGAAGGACCTGCTGTTCGTTAGGCTCTTCAGCTTGCAGTCGCTCCTGCAATTCTTCATGATTGCCAGCTTTGATCCCCTTCATCAATTCGATTCGCCGCTGCGCGCTTTTTTCACTTTTCCGCTTAAGGACGGATGCTTCTTCTTTTAATTTTTCTTCTATACGTTTATAAAGTTCTGTATGAAATAACTTCTGAAGAATCTGTTCCTTATCCTTGCTATCGGAAGTTAGCAGTTTACGGAATTCATTCTGCGGAATCATCAGGATTTGCCTAAACTGATTGGCATCAAGCCCAATGAGTGATTTGATTTTGTCTTCAACCTCACGAACATTCGCTCCTAGCAATTTGTTTCCATCAGCCAATATTTCATATAATTCGGCTTTCGCTCCTACTGTTGTCGTTCCTTCGCCAGCCTTTTTCTTCCGTTCCTGCTGTGGTGACCGGATCACTAAATAGGTTTTTCCGCGCAAGGTGAATTGCAGCGAGACTTCCGTCAACATATCATCTTCGGCAAACTGGCTCCGCAAATCTTGACCGCTGCGGTCCTCTCCGCTTGCCTTTCCATATATCGCAAAGCTAATCCCATCAAATATGGTTGTTTTTCCTGCACCTGTCTTACCAGAAATGACAAACATCGTCCGCTCCCCAAGGGAATTGAAGTCAATGATTTCCCTTCCTGCATAAGGACCGAATGCCTGCATCGTTAAAATATGTGGTCTCATTTCAAGGCCTCCTCTTTCTTAACGGCTTCGATTACCGACACCATCAAATCTTGTTTCTGCGAATCAAATTGGCGATCCGTCATTTCTTGGTAAAACGATTCAAACAGATCCAGTTCCGATTTCTGCTCATCCTTGATCGAGGAGAAGGCTTTTTTTCTTCTCAGATCGGTCAAATCCCATTTTCGCTCGAGGTGAAGTACATTCGGGTATATTTGGCGTAAGCGATTGATCGGATCGATGAGCGAGCCCTCATCATTCAAGGTTATTTTCAAGTAGTCATCCTGTTTTTGCAATCGATAAAAGGCAGGATCGAGCAGTTCTTCCATCGTTCCTGCTATTTCCCTCATATCAAGCTTAGGTGCCAAGGATCGATAGCTTAGTTCAAAGCTCCCATCCTCTTTCATATCGACGACGGAAAGCGATTTTTTTTGCTTGGCCTCAGAGAATGAATATTTCAGCAACGATCCGGAGTAAAACACTTTAGGGTGACGAATGGCATCCGGACTATGCAGATGACCAAGTGCCGTATAATCGAAAGCATCGAATAGGTCCGAGGTAACGCAGCCTGAACCACCTACTGACAAAACACGCTCCGAATCACTCGTTTTGCCGCCTAAAACAAACGCATGTCCGACAAAGACATTCGGTTCATCCTGATTGAGGTTCTCCGCGATCTTGCCGGTTATCCGCTTCATGGCGTCTTGATGGGAATGGATGCTATCATCTTCAAAAAGATGGCGGATTGTCCCTGGTTCAGCATACGGGACGCAATAAAAATTCACTCCCTTGATGCGGACCGGCTCACATGTTTTTGTCAATTTCCCCTGAATGTATAACTGGCTATGGCGATACCATGATGAACCGAAGGAAAGCCGTTGTGCCGAATCATGGTTTCCTGATATGGCAACGATCGGAATGTTCATTTTCACATTGATCGTATAAAGGATTTCATCAAGAAGCTCCACTGCTTCAATCGGCGGGACCGAACGATCATATAAGTCCCCGGCAATCACGACCGCATCCGGTTTTTCCTCCTCGACTATATTTATGAATTGCAGCAGTGCATACCTTTGATCCTCAGTCATATGTACACCGTGAACAATTTTCCCTAAATGCCAATCAGCGGTATGGATAAATTTCATAATTTCACTCCGTCCTCATTTTTACTTACTATTATTATAGCAAAAATTCATAGAATAGCATGGATTGGGCACAAACGTTCTAACTTTTACCATTCTTTCGAATCTGCTGTACAGATGAAAGAAGGGCTTCGGAATTATCCATTCCGAAACCCTCTTGAATTTTTATTGAATTGGTAGCAGGTAGGGAGGCTTGGTGGAGAAACGCTCCTTTTCACTGCGGGCACTTAGCTTTCTGCGGGAGGTCCCGTGAGCCTCCTTGGCTCTATGTGAAGTGCATGGCCTGCGGGGTCTCCCTTGGACTGTATTCGAAAGCGGGTCTTTCACCTTTCGCACCAGTCCACTCTCCGTTATCGTCCATTTCACTGTTGGCAGTCAGGCTGATGGAGAATACTAGGCAAAACAAAAAAACGGCAGACAAACTCCCATACGATCGGGTTTGCCTGCAGCCGGTCCTTATTCACCTTAACTGAATAAATGTTCATATGGACTCATATTCACTTCTCGTTCAGCCAATTTTTTTTGTAAGAACTTGTGATCACGCTTTGGTGTCGCGATGATATATCCTCGGATCACCAGGTCCTCGGTAATATCCCCCGCTTTTTCCTTGATGGCCAATTCACCGATTTTCCCGGCAATCTTATGCCGGGCAACATCCCGAAAAAGTTCCGGTACAGGGCTCACTAAATCTTCAAGCAAATCCTTTTGCTGTTTTGTCCATAAGTGCTTGGTTTGATCCAAATAGTATTCTTCCCAATCCATATCCGACTTTCCGTCTTCTTTAGGAAATCTTTTCAGGAACTTTCGAAACATGAAAAAGCCGCCAATGCTCATCAATATGATTAAAAGGACTACCCAAAATAGAATAAACCATAAAAACCAGCCACTAAGCAAAGTATCACCCCATATGTATAGAATCGTCACTATCATTATAGACAGTAACCCATATCTTTACAAGACTGGCAAAGTAATCATTCCGGCTCGTTCACTTCCAGTAGAACCAATGAAAAATCCCCGACTGCATTTTCTTCATAGAGATTTGTAACGGAAGTAGCATAATTATGAATTTCCGCTCGAAACTCCTCGTTCAGCTGCGGAATCTTTATATCGAATATCATTTGATAAAGCAGTGTTGTGATATCATGGTATTCCTCATTCGTTACCTTGAAATTAAAACTGACTTTTCTGATTTCTCCACCTTCAGATCCTTCTACAGTGTCAGCAAGAAAATCAGTAACAATCAGCCGAACATCATTTAAAATGACCTCATCCACCATATTATCCACATCTCCTTAAATGTTCTTTCAATCATGTTATCACTTGAAACTGCCCTAGCCAACGATTCAGTCTTGAAAAAATAAAAAAACGTGCAAAGGAATTCCCCGCACGTTTTTTTTATTGATCAATTTCCCTTTTTGACGATGATGCGCCATTTAGCATCATCGATCTGTTCGAACTCCGTAATTTCATGACCTTCAGTGGCAGCCCAGCGCGGAATGCTTTCGGTTGCTTGGGTGCAATCGAAATTAATGATCAATTCCTCTCCCATTGCCATATCCACAATTGCTTCTTTTGCTTCCACTAACGGGAACGGACAAACCATCCCTGTCGTCTCCAGTACTTTTGCCAAGTGAAATCCACTCCTTGTTCGTATTTTTGCTGAATTCTTAAGCAGCTTTGGAAGAACCAACCTTCTGCTTTTGCTTACGGATAATCGTGAAATAAGTAGCCACCCATGTACCTAGAAGGAAGAAGATAATCGCAATCCAGCCTTGCCAGGCAAATAATGCAGAATTCACCAAGCCATTCCCGATTGTACATCCTCCTGCGACACTCGCCCCGAATCCCATGATTACACCGCCAAAAGCATTATTACGTAATGTTTTCATATCTGGCAGGCGCCAACGGAATTCCCCGCTTCCTTTTGCCGCTATGAAAGCCCCGAGGAAAATTCCCAATACTAAAAACGTCCCCCAATCGATTAACGCATCATCCCCGGTAATAAGGAAAGTCAGGATGTTCGCGGAAGGAGCCGTGATTCCGAGACCAAACATCCTGCCTGTCATCGCACTTAACGGCCAGGCAATGATGGCAATCAGGCCAACCAACAATGCCGTAATAAATGGATGCCACCGTTTTTCGAATAATAGGTGAGCCAGCCCCTTTTTCTTCGGTTTCATTTGAAAGATTGGCAGTTTAGGCTTCCTTAATTCACGTATCACCAAGATGCCTACCGAAACGGTTACGAGGATCACAAGCACCCAAGGCGAAACATTCAATGTCTCGTGAATGTACGTGTCGCTTGTACGATAGGATAACAGATGATCCCCAGCCACTTTCCAGACACCGTACTTCGTCATGGCTGCTCCAAGCATATAACCAAAAAGAGCTACCCAGCTACCAATCATTCCTTCTCCAGCCCGGTACCATGTACCGGTAGCGCAACCGCCTGCGAGAACCATACCGATACCGAATATAAAGCCGCCCACGATTGTTCCCAGCCATGGAAATCCATCATTTCCAAACTGAATGACCCCTGTGCCATTCAAAGCATAAACACCCATACTTTGTATCGCTATAACAACGAATGTAGCTAAAAACATCCGTCCATCTTTAGCTAAAATCAAATCACGATATGCACCAACAACACAGAAACGGCCCCTTTGAAGCACAAATCCGAGCATTAGCCCACATATAATCCCTAACACAATCATTTGTAACATCAACCGTCTCCTCCTCTAGTAAATTTATCATAATATTAATATAATATAATTCAGATGAAATTACTAGGTTTACATTTTCTAAATCGCGCTGTTTTTCCAAATTAATTCCATATCCATCATCGATAGTAAGGGATTTACATCCTCGTCTTGCCCTTTACGCTCCCTAACAATAAAAAAACCTGGGTCGCTTTGAAGATCGACTCAGGTTTTTTTGACTTCTTTTACTGGCATTCGTGAAAAGCAGGACATGCAATGAAATTCCACAACAAATCAGCTGAAACTGGCTGCCTTCACCTTTTTATATTGATATAGCATCGCAATTCTCCAGGGGACGATCATAGCAAAAGCGAGTAAGAAAAACATTCCGCTCAAGACGCCTATTTCAAGGGTGCTCCCGAGCATAATTTTCGCGACGAGCCGAATCACCATAAGGCCAATAAGGATGAATATGAACGCTTTTGAGCGCAAAATGTAAATCTTTTCATCTCTCACTTCAAATTTTGAGGTTTTGATGAGCAAGATGGAAAATAGCATCCCTGCGACTAGAGCCTCCAAAAATTCGTATCGAGAAACCCGGAACATGGGGAAAATAAACATCAAAGCTCCCGTACTCATGAATAACGGCGGCAAGATGATCTTCTTTTCGTTCACTGGTTTTTTTGTTTCCTTCATCCGCAACATGAAAACACCCATAGCCATCACGATCGCTATACCCGTTGATATATATATCATCTCTTAACCATCCCTTTTAACTAAAAATAGGTAAGTACCATAAAAAATTATATATGACTTCAATTAATAAACAAAGTATATATTACCTATTTAAGATAAACAAGGAGCGTGTACTTAATCAAGCGCCCTATTGATGGCATCCACTACCCTGCTCTCGTCAAAAGGCTTGACGATAAAATCCTTTGCTCCAGCTTCTATCGCTTCGACAACCATTTTCTGCTGACCCATTGCCGAGCACATTATAACCTTTGCAGCCCGAAATTCCTTTTTGATTTCTTTAACTGCATCCAACCCGCTCATGAGTGGCATCGTTATATCCATAGTCACCAAATCAGGTTGAAGGTGTCGATATAGTTCAATCGCCTCTTCGCCGTTCTCCCCTTCACCGATCACTTCATGTCCAGCCTTTGATAAAATATTTGAAAGCGTCATTCTCATAAACTTAGCATCATCAACAATTACTATTCGGGCCATGGTCTTCCTCCTCATTTCCAACAACAAGATTCAAAAAAACTGCGTGAGAAATGTAATGATTTATCCAGTATGTATAGGATATAAAACTTTAGACCTAAAATCAAGAATTATCATCCAATTAATAAGTATAAAATCATTTTTTTAAGGGTAATTAGACCTAATTACATTTAATCAGTTTGAATTTTTTTGAAAAACTAGCTTTTTATGGACTAAAATCCGGTAAAGCCACCGAATAGTCTAGACAGGACTGCAATGATTTGGGTCATCCAATCAAAAAACAAAATGACACCCATTACAATCATGAGGTATCCGCCAATCTTCATAATGGATTGGCTATACTTTTTGATCCACTTCAGCTTACCGACAAAGAACGATAATATGAAAAATGGTATGGCAAAACCTAAAATGTAAGCAGCCATATAGCTCATGGCGGCACTAGGGTTCGTTGCGCCCAATGATATGACTGCCCCTAATAATGGACCTGCACAAGGTGTCCAGCCAGCTGCAAAGGCCAATCCGATTAATATGGAACCGATATAGCCGCTCGGACGGTTTTTGAATTCGAATCGGCTATCCTTCATCAAGGATTTCGGCTGAAAAATTCCAACGATGAATAATCCAAAAACGATGATCAAAATGGCACCGATCTGACGAATTAATTCTTTATAATTGGTAAAGAATGATCCTAGATAGGTTGTACTGAAACCGATCGCAATGAAAACCAAGGAAAAGCCAAGCAGGAAAAATAAAGTATGCAGCATACTCCTTCTTTGTAGCATGGCGTTCTCCGATTTGATTTCCCCGACGCTCATACCCGTAATATAAGACAAAAAGGCTGGATACAGCGGTAGGCAGCACGGAGAAATAAAACTTAAAAAACCTGCGCCAAAGGCCAAAAATATATTTATGTCATTCAATTGAATTCACTCCTATGTATATCAACCTATAAACATTGTAACAAATAAGATAACTGAATACATGTATGGGACTATGAAGATTCATTGACAGCTACTTACGATCCACAACAAATAAATCTGTTTGATCAATAAGATGAACACATATTTGAATTCATTGGTCCAAGCCGATATAATTGTTATATTCATACAGATTTTACAACCAGCTCACATTAAAGGGTACCTTATAAAATGCTAGGGCCAGAAAGGAAATATAATGGCTAAACAGAATGAATTCCTTGAACAAATCGAATTAAAGCGGAATGAATTGATAAAAGTCGTCGCTGAAGATGGTTTGAACTCAACTATTGCCGTGGAGTACAGCCAGCAGCTTGATCGATTACTGAATAAATATGATGAACTCTTTTATAAAACCGGTGCAGGTTTTTAATCGTTAGTATCGTGGATGTTACCCAGGGTAATCTCCAGCCGTATTCTCTCCTGTCAGTATCAGTATATGCTTCCTTTCCCGGAAGAACTCCTTTATTCATTCTTTCTCCTGATGAAATTCCTCCATAAAAACAGGCAGCACGTTCGCTGCCTGTTTTCTTATTTTAACTTAAAGAAGGTCAGATGGATTTACGTTACAATATCGACATCCGAGGTAGGTGCGTAGTTTGTCACGACAAGAACGACAGGTGACCCTGCCAAAACGGATGAACCATCAGGAATGGTCAGCACGAGGCTGCCGACACCAGTAGCACCTGGAGTGTATGTGGATATATCCTCCATTTGCAGCACACCATTAATAAACACTTCAAATGAGCTGTTTTCAGCAGTCAATACAGGAAGCACTGTAGCCGCACCGCCAGTGTCCGTCCAAAAGCTTGCAGGATCGATCGTCAGTTCAGTTGGACCTTCCAATGCTGCAGGCACCTCATAAAATAAACGGGTGATCAATGGATTTACACTAATCAGCGAGGTAGCCTCAATGGCTAATTTCATGATCTTTAACGGCAATATATTCACCTCTCTTCTCTATAAGCTATGACTTCAAGGACGGAAGTGTATAGACAAATTCCAAAAATGGTCCTCACGATAATCGGTATTTTATATAAAATATATAGGAGATAAGAAAAAGGGGAGAATTTAAGAAAATGGACAATAAATATTGCCGTTTTATCAATGAGGATGAAGAAATCCCTAAACCTTTGTTGTTTTTCCCTGCATGCTCTTTCACGGAAGTTCGCACGAAAATCCCAAAACGTATCGTTGCATATGAATTTTATGCCGTCGCAAATGGATGCCAACGGGTTTTTGTTGAAGAAGATGGGATATCGGACATTGAAAAACAGGTCATACCAGATCCAGCAACAGTATCTTATATCAATTTATTCATAAATGGCGTCCTGCAACCTCATGATAATTACACCGTTGAAACCGGAAAGCTTACATTGAATACCGCAGATGCCCCAATTAAAGGAACACCCATCATATTGCAAATGTTCATTATCTAAAAGGGAATGATCTCTTTGTAACCTCAATGTCATTGAAGTTAATGCTTTATTTACCCACCACCGGCTAAATAAAATGGAACTCCATATACTAACTCATATACACACAAGTACAGGGGGGACTATTTTGAAGACCATGATGATGACTTTCTCCGTTTTCTTTCTTCTTTTCTTCTGTAAAGCGAACCATATTGACGCCTTAACATCCAGCAGAGCGGTATACGAAAAAACTGGAAACGTTATTTGGGATGGAAAAACCAATGAAAAAATTGTCGCAATCACTTTTGATGATGGTCCACACCCTTCCTATACCCCTCAAATCCTGGATATATTGGCTAAATATAATGCCAAAGCCACGTTCTTTGTTTCAGGCAATAAAGTGAAAAGCAATCCTGGCATCCTCAAAAGAGAAATCAAAGAAGGACATGAAATTGCGAACCATACGTATCATCACTATTACGACAAAAATATGACAGCTGAATTATTATCTTCCGAATTGGACAAAACCGATAAAGTGATTTGGGATATTGCCAAATACAAACCGACATTATACCGGCCTGTAGGTGGACTTCATAACGATATAATCATTAATACCGCAGTAAAAAAAGGATTCAAGGTTGTTTTATGGTCCTGGCATCAAGATCCCCAAGACTGGAAACGGCCGGCACCGAATAAAATATCCTCCCACATCATACATTCGTTACGGGCTGGTGACATCATTCTCCTCCACGATTGGAGCGATCGTCCCCAAACGGTAATGGCTCTGGAACCGACCTTGGATTATCTATATAAAAACGGCTATAAGTGCGTGACCGTATCTGATCTATTATTTCGTTCCAGTCAAAGCTCTCCCGGTTTTTTCCAAACATTCCCTGTCGAATGAGCGTTTATGCAATGTTTCGCCGTTAGGTAACTAGCAAAGAAATGATGTGATTGCTTTTTCCCTAACGGACAGCATCGCCATCTTGTTACGATTTTGCATGTAGAAAATAAATGAATTTGACAAATCACATACAATCATTTATTCTTAATTCAAGATAATTTAATTCGAGATATTTTTTATGCTACACTATCTCGGATTAAAGATATCTAACTAACACATAAAAATTTAGGAGGAATCATAAATGATTGGTTTAGGTTTATTACTAATACGATTGGTTATTGGTCTATCGTTCGTTGGTCATGGCGCGCAAAAATTGTTTGGCTGGTTTGGCGGTCATGGATTAAAAGGAACTGGAGGCTGGTTTGACTCGATCGGCATGAAGCCGGGAGTTACGATGGCCCTGTTTGCGGGTATTTCGGAGCTTATTGGCGGTGCATTGTTCGCTGTAGGTCTGCTTACACCTCTAGCTGGGATATTGATAGCCGCTACCATGCTTGCTGCGATTGTTAAGGTTCACGGAGCAAATGGCTATTGGGCAACCCAGAACGGATATGAATACAATCTTGCCATCCTCGCAGTTGCGATTGGTGTCGCTTTAACTGGAGCTGGTCCTTACTCACTTGATTCCATTCTTTTTTAAGCTATGTATCATTGTGAAAAACACGGAGTCGGATATATCCACTCCGTGTTTTTTTCTGCTACTAAACATAGTCATACTTCTCAAACAACGATCATTTAATTCAAAAATGCCTGTAAAACTGCAAATTCGAGGCGCTGTTCCTTCCTATTTACGATTATATAGCGTTTTCATGATCACCTCATCCCGCATTGCCCCTTTTTCTTATTTAAAATTGGCTGTTTTCGCATATTTTGCTATAAATCACCTAGTAATGCGGTGTGGTTGATTTACGCTCCCTACTTTGCGAAAAGAGCCTTAACATTATGCCGGAACTGTCATTGTGGGAATCCTCTTCTGAACAAAGAGAAAGATGAAGGTACTAATGCAGGAAGGGTCTTCTAAACACCATTATATACGAGTCATATCCAGCATTAAATAACCGCGGATAAAGGACACTTTTTCATGTGTGTCCCATATCCGCGGTTTCACTCAATTATCATTGTATATTCCATGGAGGCGTCGGCCTATTCAATCCCTGGAAACCACCCTGGGGAATGGATGATGGCCTGCCATAATGGATCAGGAATCTCTAATTGCCGTTGATGATCTTTGTTTATTTTTGTGACGATTTCCGTTTCTCTTCCTTGTTCCACTTTTTGTACCCATTCCGGATCAATGATCAATTCACGGCCTAAGGCAAGCAGAGGAACGCCTGATTGCAGTGCATTGATCGCATCATCTGCCGTGTAGATCGAACCGACGCCGATGACAGGAACTTGATCTCCGACACGTTCTTTAATGACTTCCATCCGGGGCCGGTTAGCATTTGCTCCCCTTCTTCCTTTTGACCAGAAATCCATTAATGAAACATGAAGGTAAGCCAGATCTTTTTTCACAAGTCCGTCAATCAATGCAAGTGTATCGTCCATCGTGATTCCAGGTGTTTCAGGTTCCTCTGGTGAAAAGCGATATCCTACGATGAACGGTGCTTTGGCATGGTTTGCCACGGCTTTTTGGACTTCATCCACCACCGCTAACGGAAAACTCAGGCGCCTTTCAAGTGATCCTCCCCACTTGTCTTCGCGACGGTTCGAGTGCGGGGAAAAGAATTGCTGAATCAGGTAACCATTGGCACCGTGAATTTCGACACCATCATATCCAGCTTCTATGGCACGTCGAGTGGTTTCACCAAAATCGAGAATGATCGATTCGATTTCCTTTTCGGTCAGTGGACGCGGAACCGTTTTCCCTTCGCCAACTGATGGGATATCACCTGCGCTTACAACATCGCCATTAGGCACTAATTCCGGTGGAACCTCGCGGCCGCCATGAAAAATCTGGAGGATTGCTTTTGCACCTTTCGCTTTTATCGCCGAAGCTAAACGACTTAGGCTAGGAATCATTTCGTCCGTATCACCGCCAAACTCCCCATGAAATCCTTTGCCATTTGCCGTCACATACGTACAAGCCGTTATCACCATGCCCACCCCGCTTGACCGGCGCTCATAATAGCTTATTTCTTCATCGGATACGGTCCCGTCAGGATTCGAAGAGAAATTGGTCATCGGTGCCATCACCAGACGATTTTTCACTTCCACCCCTTTCCCTATATTGAATGATTCAAATAATGGTGTATATTTAGAATTCATTTGACAGTCCTCCATTTATAAGTAAGTTACCAACAACCGAATACGTAACGGTCGGTTGTCATTGAATGATCACGCATGCTTAGCGATTAACGCCGAAATTGCTTCTTTAGGCTGAAGGCCCACTGCCTGATCGACCTTTTCTCCATCTTTGAAAAGAATAAGTGCTGGTATTCCCATTATCCCGTATTGTTGTGTCGTCGCTGTATTTTCATCAACATTGAGTTTAACGATTTTAACCTGTTCACCCATTTCATCGTCCAATTCGTTTAGGACTGGTGCAATCATTTTACACGGGCCGCACCATGGGGCCCAAAAATCAACCAGCACTAACCCCTCTTTAATTTCAACAGCAAAATTTCCATCTGTAACATGCTCGATAGCCATGATCATTTCCTCCTCGTTTTATCCGTTATAAACACCAGTTTAAAACCTCATTTATTAAAATCAAGATTCGCGATTCGATTTTCCTCCATAAGGAAATCGGATTTCTCAGCCTTTAATTTGGGATGTATCTTAACAGATTCCAATTTACCTGATAACTCCATAAACCAAGTCTCATCTTTGGAAAGTAACGCTAAATCAATTAATGCCAATAGATGGCTTTCGTTACTAATTTCTAAATCGGGCAGCTTTTGAGTCCATTTACTTGGGATCCAAATCGATTTACCAACCGCCTTTTCATTATCACTTTCCACTACATTCACTTTAATGATATCTTGATTTCGGCCTATGGTTTCGATGAACCCATGAATGAGTTCCCCCTCCCTCGACCTTCCTTGTACCCAATCACCGTTTTCAAATGGTCTATTTCCTGCCATATCGAAACACCTCTTTTATATTCATTTTAAGAACAACCCTTAACTGTAAAAATAAAAGATACAGTAAGGATAAAAGAAAAAACTAATCAATATCGAGGACATTGCTTAATTTTTTCCAAAAACGTGCTAAGTGTAATATTTTCTAAATACTTTTCAAAATATAGCTCGGCTTCATCGAATATTTGATCCATGACCACCTGGGTATTGGAAGAAATGACACACTTTTTCTCCGGATCACCCGTACACCATTTCGGTTTCAATGTCCCATGTGAGACGGTTATATAAATATCCGCTAAACTTACCTCTTCAGGATTACATTCGAGAATATATCCTCCGCCAACACCTTCTTTAGTCTTGACATACCCTTTATTCCGTAAGCAGCTCATCACTTTCCTAATTCTTGCCGAGTTCGTACAAACGTTTTCTGCAATAGACTCACTACTTGCCATATGATCGGGCAAATAAGCCAAATAAACCAAACTATGCACAGCTATTGTAAAATCACTATTCACTTTTGGCATCCTCCTCAAGGAGATTACTGTAATTTTAATCATTACAGTTGCTAAAGTCAACTCTCACCACTTTATGATCATGTCATTCATTTTGCCACACTCAAGAAATGGATCGGTAAAAAACGTCAAATGATACCCAATGCTTGTCGGAGATGGCTTTGATTACATAGTGAGGTAAGGTCATTCCCAATAAAAGAATAACCTGTTCCAATTGTGGACAATATCGAGTCTTTGAAAAAACAGATAACAGAGGAAGAGTAAAGTATTGAAGAAAGTGCAACCAGCAAACTGGACGAGGTGAAAAGCCAATGACTAAACGGCTTACCGAAATCAAAAGCCATTTACAATAATTGGTTATCCAGAGAAATATTTAATGTTCGAAGCAAACAAGGCGTGGTCCAACTTGCCAAAGGACCAACGCCTTATCATTCATACATGAAAAGGATATTCAGGTGATATGTTTCGAACAGGTCCTAATTACACCAGAACCGATCATATCTACTAATTCAAACTATAAACGATTCCAAAAACGACTCAGTCACCGAGCTCCGTTTGAATTTCGTTTTTTGATCACTGCCCTGTCTTTTAATGTTTGTCTTCTTGTCGGGGATAACCCCAATTCCCTAGGTTTCATTACGAATAAAATAAGGTTTCTATACTATATACTTTTTAATAGTGTCATATGTCAAACTAGTCGGTTGCCATTCATTTTTAAAGGTTGAATGATTACTTTCTCCAAAATGATACTCATTCAGGGCATCTGTATCCTTTAAGATATTTCCCGTTAAGATACAGAGTGCTGACTCCTCTTTGTCAATCACCTGCTGAGACACTAATTTTCGTAGTCCAGCAACAGTAGCTGCCGAAGCAGGTTCACACCCAATGCCACTTTTATCAATTATAGCTTTTGCGTCAAGAATTTCATCATCTGTTACGGAAATGGTCGTCCCATTTGTTTGTCTTAAAGAAAGCATGGCTTTTTTCCAACTAGGTGGATTTCCGATATTCAATGCAGAAGCTCTAGTATATGGCCGAGGTTCAGGAATAAGTTCACTCTTATTTTGAGCTATCATTTTATGGAATGGGCTGGCACCTTCAGCTTGTACAATTGCTACTCTTGGCACCTTGTCTATAAACCCGAGTGAAAATAAATCCTGTAATCCTTTACCTAATGCAGTTGCGTTACTTAAAGCTCCACCAGGTACTACAATCCACTCAGGTAAATTCCAGTTTAAATAGTGGGCAATTTCATAAATAATACTTTTTTGTCCTTCTATCCGAAAGGGATTAATGGAATTGCATACGTATAAACCAAGATCACTAGCATTCTCCTCTAAAAACTGAATTCCGTCATCATAAGTACCCGAAATACTAAAAACATGTGCACCGTACGCTATTGTCTGTAATACTTTATTAATCGATATATCTTTATTTGGGACGAAAACATAAGAATTTGCATGAGCGATTGAGGCATACATAGCTAAGGAAGAGGATGTATTTCCTGTTGAGGTGCAAGTGAAGTTTTTAAAACCCAAGGATTTCCCATGAGAAACCGCAACCGTCATACCATTGTCTTTAAATGAACCACTAGGATTTTCACTTTGCGCTTTTAAAGAAACTTGACTCAATCCCGTATATTTCCTAATCAACTCAGAAGAGTATAATCCTGTGTTTCCTTCATATTTGGTAATAATGCAGTCTTCAGGTAACTCAGGAAAAATTAATTCTTTGTATCTCCATACCCCACTTGCGTATGGTGTCATTCTTTCAGAAAGGCGTTCATTGAATAAATGCTTCAAAAAGTCAGCATCATAGTTGTGAAAATCTTGGACAATATCTAAAAGTCCGCCACATGTACAATGGTGGTTTAAATTATTGGAAGACATTCCTTGACCACAGTCGATACATATTAATTTCATTTTATTAGGGACATACAAGCTGCCCTCTCACCTCTTTACTTAGAAATTTTCTTGAGTTGGAACTTTTATAGTCTTATAATAACGGAAGAAAACCAATACATATAATATATCTTTTTATGGTATTCATACGTTTCATTTATGATTATAGAGGTGAATAATGAACCTACATGCATTACGACTATTTCATACTGTCGCTGAAAAGGGAAATGTTACTCGTGCGGCTGAGGAGCTGAATATAAGTCAGCCTGCTGTAACGGCACAAATTAAAAAATTAGAACAAGAAATCGGGTTAAATTTATTGTCTCCTAAGGGTAGAGGCATCTTATTAACCCAAGCTGGCCTTCAACTTGCTAAACAAGCTAAAAGATTATTTTCCCTTGAAGCCGAAATAGACTCTTATATTAATCAACTCAAAAATGGAGCAGTTGGAAAGCTACGTATTGTCGCAACATATCTTCCAGCAAATTTTTTATTACCAAAATGGATAGGGCGATACAAACAAAGATACCCTGAGGTAGAGGTAGAATTAACAACAACTAATTCTCGTAGTGCAATCGATCAGTTAATTAATTATGAAGCAGAAATTGCTTTCATAGGTGGAAGAAAAGAGTTTAATCCATTCATTCATAGTAAGGAATTACTTGAAGATAAAATGGTATTTGTCGTGCATAAAGATCATAAGTTCGCTTCAAAACATATTACATTGGCTGAAATGGCAAGAGAGCCTTTTGTGTTTCGAGAAGAAGGGAGTTCCTCAAGGGAAAAGTTGGTTTCTTTATGTAAAATCCATCATGTAAATGAACCAATCGTTGGCTTACAAATTAATGGATTGAATGAAACAATCAGAACAGTGATTGAAGGTTATGGAGTTACCTTTGTTTCATCTCTAGAAGTTAACGAATATATTACCCGTGGAGAAGTAGGCACAGTATATGTAGATGAAATTCAATTAAAAAATCCCATCTCATTATGTACAAGAAAAAAAGATACACTTGCCGAAACTGCGCTTAATTTCATACAAATGATTGAAAAAGATGAAAATTAACCGAGGAGGCGCGCAGCCTCGAACAGAATTGTCATTTTCAACATTCAGCATTCTAAATATTGAGTTTAGATAGATTGAAAAAATGCATCTTTCCAACAGATATCGGTATTTGCTCCAAGAGCATTTTCAAAAGAAATAGTACGAGACCCGAAAACGGATGTTGATAAAATTAAAAGACCTGAGTAGGGTAGCTTACCGAACTCAGGTCTTTTAATTTTATGTAGCTTATACCGCTCATTTTTTATTAAGGTTTCTCCGATGTCACATATGTACCAGCAATGAAATCATGAATCGACCGATGATCCTTTCTTATACCGACCATGAATGCGCTAATAATAAAACCTATCCCAATTGTAAGGATATAGACTATACCTGCAACGAATGTTCTTAACAGCATCGTGCCTATACCTAATTTCCTGCCATCGACCCGTACGATACGGATGCCCATGAACCTTTTCCCGACTGTATAGCCATACCAGACTATCGGGACGATCAGCATGTATAGCAAGTCCAATATTGTTGAGAAATCTTCATTTTCCCAATCACCGGTTATCCAACCAAAAATCAATGTTAAAGGCAAAGATATTATTAGTGCGTCGAGAATTCCTGCGAAAAATCGTTTCCAAAAACCTACTGAATCGTTCATCAATGATCCTCCTGTTAGCAGTTGTAGTAGTTACAATTAACTATTTTACCAGATATGAGCTATTGTAACGAGCCTTTTTACATATTCACCAACCATAATCCAAACATTTGCGATATTATTACCCTGACTTGCAGATCCTTTGACTCCGTTTGCATGGAAAGGCCGGTCAGAACCCCTTGCTATGTAACGGAACAAGACCACTCAAAGACTTCTTCTGCAATACAAAAAAACCCTCTCTCTGGCTCATTCATGCAGAGAGGGGGTTTCGGATCTGTAATGGAAAGATAAAGCAAAAACAATGGAAATTTATGATGAAAGATTCACTCTTCAAAGTAGTTTATGATTTGCTTATCTTATAATTGCCATTAATCAATGAATGAACCCTTGAGTTTATTTTGTTTGTTGTTTATTCATGGCGCTCATCATTTGATTAATTTTCTTTTGGGATGGTTTCATACCCATTTGCATCATCATCATTTTCAGCATCTGTTCGTTAATTGGCGGATTTTTCTTTAAGTAATCCATCATGTATTTACGAGCGATGAAAAATCCCAGCACTACTCCAGCAATCAATGCCAGTACGCCAACTAGAATGTAAACCCACATACTATTTCCTCCTTCGTGTTGTCTAACATCAGTGTACTAGACCAAAGGTTATTATACAATACCCGCTGCCGAAAAGTCCCCCATTTAGACAAATTTTCTTTCTTTTATCGGTTTTAACCAGCCGTATTTTTCGTGTTCAAAATCTATGGCGAGAAAACTCGCCTCATATTTTCGAATACATTCAAAAAAGGCAGTCTCCGCTTCGTAATCTCCATCAGCTTTTAGTGTAATGGATTCATTCTCGATAATTAAAACGGCTTTACTTGATCCATTTGTTTTTTCTAGATAGTATTTGCCATTTTGCGTCCAAAAATTCATCTTTCTTTGCAAGCGGTGCTCGATGGCCAACTTCAATTGGATGGTCGGGACTGTCTTGGTGACAAATTCGATTTGTTTTTGCAAAATACTCTTCAGTCGGCCCCGTGCATGAATATATTCCAAAAACAAATTGAAAAATAGCTTTTCTCGACCGTAATAATGATGGGCAAATTCATCTTCGATTAAAAAAATTTGATAGGTTCTCATCAGCCAATGCCTCCTAGCATTCCTATTTTGGTCACACGGACAACGCAACACCAAACCCTTCCATTTTTTACTATCTATGATGACTTTCCCCTATAATTGACATAATTAAACGAAAATTAATTATTCTCATTATATATTGACAAACGGACGGTATATGTTGTTTGTTGGAGAAATTTTCTTCTTTTTTTGTCGAATCGAAGAATTCCCCCTTACAATAAGAAATTCCAATAAAAAACTGACACCAAACTAGTTGGCGTCAGTTCCATTTACGATCATTTTAACAATTCTTTAACACGGGCCACTACATTATCGACTGTGAACCCAAACTCTTCCATGATCTTGTTTCCAGGTGCAGACGCTCCAAAGTGATTGATGGCCAAGATTTCACCTTCATCACCTGTATAGCGATCCCAGCCAAACGGTGAAGCCACTTCAATGGCTAGACGTTTTTTCACAGCCGGATTGATGACACTCTGTTTATACTCTTTCGATTGCGTTTCGAATCGATCCCATGAAGGCATGCTGACTACAGAGACATCAATGCCTTCTGCCGCTAAAGCTTGCTGTGCTTCCACAGCCAAGTTCACTTCGCTGCCTGTCGCAAGAAGCAAAGCATCAGCTTCTTCTTTTTTCGAGTCGGAGATGATATAAGCTCCTTTTGAAACACCTTCATAAGCATTTTTATCCGTGTCCTTAATTGTCGGTAATCCTTGACGAGTAAGTACAAGGGCAGTTGGTTTATTTGTAGACTCCATAGCCACTTTCCAAGCCGCTGCCGTTTCATTCCCATCTGCTGGACGGATTACACCTAGGTTCGGCATCGCCCGTAATGAAGCCAATTGTTCGATTGGCTCATGGGTCGGACCATCTTCCCCTACAGCAATGCTGTCATGTGTGAATACATACGTTACAGGTAAACCCATCAGTGCTGCCATTCTTATGGCTGGGCGCAAGTAGTCAGAGAAAACGAAGAAAGTCCCCCCGTATACTTTAAGTCCGCCATGGAGAGTCATCCCATTCAATGCAGCTCCCATTGCGAATTCACGTACACCAAACCATATATTACGGCCACTGTAATTACCCGGTAATAAATCCGTCTCACCTTTAATGGCCGTGTTATTCGAGCCGGCTAAATCTGCCGATCCACCTATGAAGCTAGGCACCCTTTTGGCAATCGCATTTAAAACTTCTCCGCTTGAAGCACGGGAAGCCAATGTTTTTCCTTCTTCATAAACCGGTACTTCCTGATCCCATTCAGCAGGCAGCTCACCTTTGATGGCCAGTTCCAATTGTCCGGCTAATTCAGGATGTGCTTCTTTGTAATTCTTGAACAGTTCGTTCCAAGCTTCTTCTTTTTTCGATCCAGCTTCAACACAAGCTTGATTGAAATGTGAATACACTTCCTCAGGAACATGGAAATCTTCCTCGAACGTCCATTTATATGCTTCCTTAGTCAGCTTCAGCTCATCTGAACCAAGCGGAGCGCCATGAACTGCTGACTTACCTGAACGGTTTGGTGAACCGTAGCCGATAACTGTTTTCACTTCTATTAATGTTGGACGATTTTCATCCGTTTTCGCTTCTTCAATCGCTTTCGCAATTTCTTCCAGATCATTTCCATCCTCAACTCGGATATATTGCCAGTTATAGGATTTGAAACGTTCCGCTACACTTTCACTGAATGACTGACTTAAGTCTCCATCAAGGGAGATATCATTGGAGTCATATAAAACAACAAGTCTTCCAAGTTGGAGATGCCCAGCTAATGATGCCGCTTCAGCAGAAACACCCTCCATTAAATCTCCATCTCCGCAAATGCTATATGTATGATGATCGACCACATTATAAGAATCACGGTTATAGCTTTCTGCCAAGTGTCGTTCGGCCATTGCCATTCCAACTGCCATCGCGATCCCTTGTCCTAACGGTCCTGTAGTCGCATCTACGCCTGCAGTATGTCCGAATTCAGGATGGCCTGGAGTTTTACTGCCCCATTGACGGAACCCTTTTAAATCATCAATGGTCAAGCCATACCCAGACAAGTGCAGGAGGCTATACAACAGCATCGATCCATGTCCTGCTGAAAGAACGAAACGATCTCTATTGAACCACTCTGGATTTTTCGGGTTATGATTCATATATTCAGTCCATAGTTTATACGCCATTGGCGCTGCACCCATAGGCATCCCTGGATGGCCAGAATTAGCCTTTTCAATTGCATCAATCGATAAAGTACGAATGGTATTGATAGAAAGTGCATCTAATTTATCTAACATATAGTAAAACATCCCTTCCTGTAATGTACCTCTTTATATTATAGTGACCCGCTAAATATCACAACTAAAATCACTATTCGATACCCAATATTATACATCCTTTAGCCAAAATTAAAGAATTCCCCTATTTAGATTAAACTAAATAGGAGAATACATACATGAATGCACTCTCTTTTAAGGATTACTGTCCAAAAGAAGCTTAAAAATAGAGAGTTCCCGTCAGGAAAGTCCCAGCATTAATGTAAGTTTCTTTTCTCTTTAATATCTTTAATTTTCTGTGGAGTGACGTCATTACCTTCAGGATCGACCACTTTCACGTGTTCTAACGTATCGGACATCGATCGCCTGAATGTTTCTAAATACTCGCTTCTTAATAGCGTTTGCTCTTTCGCTTCCATTTCCGTCAAGCCGACTTCCTTAGCCTTTTTGGAAAGTTCATTAATGCGGGCCAATTTTTCTTTTGATAGCATAATTTCGCTCCTTCATATCTGCTGATATTGTCATGGTATTAAAAAAGAAGCGAAATTACAAGTTCTATGATTGACTTTCCTCTGTATTTTGCTGATGCTCAAGATAACGGCGGTTCACGGTAGCCTTGGATACTTTATAGCCAAACCCCCTTAAGGTGGCTGCAATTTCTGCAAACGTCAATCCGTTCGCACGAAGTTTAATGATTTCTTCTACAGGAATTTCCTTGCGGTCCCTTCCGGTTGCATTCCTTTGGTTATGCAGGTTTTTTTGAGGGCGGTAGCCTTTTTCGACAGCCCTTAACATCCCGCGTTTTATTTTCAAATTATGTAGCTTCCTTTGATATTCCTCCACAATCCCGACTATTTGGATGACCATGGCATCTGAATCCGATAGCTCAAGTTCCCCATCATGCGAAAGTGTGTAAATTTTCACGCCTTCTTTAAGGATGACATGGAAAAGCGCGATTTTGGCATTGCCTCTTCCAAGCCGTGTCTCGTCCTGGATTAATAGGACTTCAGCTTCCTTGGTTTTAAAAAGCTCCAGCATATCAAAAATCCCGTCACGGTTTAGCTCATACCCGCTCGCCTGCTCTTTTATTACCGCAACCACGTCCACATCCATCTTCCCGGCCAACTTGACTAGTTCATCTTCCTGCCTTGCCAATGATGTTTCCTGTGTCTCTTTTTCCGTGCTGACCCTACAATAGATAACTGCCTTCATAATACCCTACCTTCACTGCTGACTGGCCAAATTCTGAACGAGCTTTTCCCCTTTTACCGGTATCACGATTACTTGTCCGGGTTTAATCGAATCCCCACTGATACCATTATGCTCTTCTATCCAACCAATGAATTCTTTTTTTGTCAAATCAGCTTCTTCATATTCTTCGGCGATTTCCCATAAGGTATCGCCTTCGCTTACTTCTATAGAAAGGAAATCCTTTTTTTGATCATCGTTTATTGTGCAAGAGAATAAAATTGAAAATATAAATACTGAACCGGCTAATAGAATCGTATAAATATAATTTTTGTATAATTTTTTCATGAATAATCCCTCCGACACGAATGTTCGTTCGCATTTTATATTTAAATTATAATAAGAACACCTGTTTCAGTCAACAACAAAATTCGAACTTATGTTTGTATAGGATTGGCCTCCATGCTATAATGAAGCAAAGAACATTGGGGAAGAGGTGCACATATGACTAAACTATCAAAACGGCAGCAAGATATTCTTGATTTCATTAAAGAAGAAGTTCGCCTGAAAGGGTATCCGCCATCCGTAAGGGAAATCGGCGAAGCAGTTGGGCTTGCATCAAGCTCGACCGTACACGGACATTTATCCCGCCTGGAAAGCAAAGGACTGATCAGACGTGATCCAACCAAACCGAGGGCCATTGAAATCCTGAATTTGGAGGATGCTAACAATATTCCGAAAGCCAATGTCGTGAACGTTCCATTACTTGGTAAAGTTACAGCCGGCATGCCGATAACGGCAATTGAAAACATAGAGGAATACTTTCCGCTTCCCGAAAGCATGGTACCGCATGATGATCATGTATTCATGCTTGAAATCATGGGGGAAAGTATGATCGAGGCAGGAATTCATGACGGTGATTATGTCATCGTGAAGCAACAGAGCAGTGCCAATAATGGAGATATCGTCGTGGCGATGACTGAAGATGATGAAGCCACAGTAAAACGATTCTTTAAGGAACCGGATTACATAAGGCTGCAGCCAGAGAACTCGAATATGGAGCCCATCATTCTGCGGGATGTATCCATACTCGGAAAAGTGATAGGCTTATATAGGCAAATACACTAAAAGCGCTAACCGCGCTTTTTTTGTTTGTCTCTTAATTTATGTAGAGAACTCTCTCATTATGCGTAGGGATTTTTTGATAGGATTATTTTTTACTAGAAAAGAACACATTTCCCTTCCACTATGCAATCGGCAGACAAAAAAAAGAAAGCAAGTGCATAGCACTCCCTCCCGATTAACGTTCATTTCACTCTTAATCTTTGGTTCACTTTGATTAAGTTTAGATCGGCCAGCCCGTTCCATTGCTGAATCTGAACTTGCGTTGAACCATATGCCTTGGCAAGCGCAGAAACGGTATCCCCTTTTATCACGATATGATAGACCTCACCCACCATGGAGTCAAACTTGGTTAAATCGCTCGTTTCTATAAGGTTCACCAGTTTTTCAATATACTTCGGGTCTGTGGCGTAGCCTGCATCGTATATTGCCTTGAGGGCTTTTTTAAAATCCTTTTCACCGATGACGGCCGTATATAAATTTCTATTCCACGAAGTCCCGAATGCATACAGATTGGCAAGATCGCGAAGACTTTCCTCCCATGTCGGGTACTTTCTGAATTTATTCCTTACTTGGACAGGTGCTCCGTTAACATATTCGATTGTTTGCATAATGATAGATTCGCCTTTATAGTCACCTTTCGTACCGAATATATTTTTTGCTTGCTTGGCTAAAGTGCTTGTCCCATATCCACTCTCCAAACATGCTTGGGCTATTATGACGGAAGGTAAAATTTTAAACTCTTCATGAATTCTCAGGGCATAGGGTGCAATTTCATTTATAAACGTTTCCTTGCTCATTCCGACCTCCCGATAAGATTCTCCAGTAGATTAATGCATGCCTTCACTCATATCGTATTCAGAGGGATAAGAAAGGTTACAGGTCGTCCAACCAATTGGGTATCTAGTTGGACTCGCCTGCAAGATTAGAGCCAAATCATCAGCAATATTACGATAGTATATTTTGTTTATACATGGTAAAAAATAAGCTTGAAGAATTTCTTACTTAAGGTGGTGCACTGATGGACTTTCCAACTATCCATACAAACTTTTGGGATGCTGTGATAGCGATACCTATCATCATGATCGTCACGCAGGTCGTCAAGATCATGTTCCATATCCCATCCAAATTCATCCCTACCATCGTATTAGGTCTCGGTTTATTCATTTCCATTTTCATCAGTCATCGACAACATTTGGTTGCAGGCATTTTCATGGGCTGGTTTTATGGATATGCAAGCATTGGCAATTATGCCGCCCTCAAAACTGGTATATTATCCTATCGATCATCCAAACAAAAGACGGAGTGAATATGTTTAGTATCGAGGAGGCTCGCCTTCATTCCATTCGCCATAGGCTTGCTCACTCGTAGGTACTTGATGTCTTTTTACTCTCCCGCCGCCTTTTTTTTCAAATAAAAAATGCCTTCTATAAGAAAAGGCATCTTCCAAGCATCCACGCTATTTTTCAATATAGATCGAACGAATCAGGGTACGTATTCGTTCAGTACCATCCGCCCCTTTTTCCTTAACATCGATCGTTACATTATATACACCGGATTTAGGCACCTCCGGAAGTGTTCCAGAAAAATTTTCATTGCCCTTTATATGCATGGAGGTTGTTGGACTGATTTCCTTACCGAATTCATCGATTAGATGAACCTTAAAGGTTGTGAGTACTTGCTCCTTTTTACCATTGAGCGGTTTCTTTATGAAAAATTCGGCATCCTTTTGTTTAACTTTTCCAGGCATGCTCAATGTAATCGGATCACGTTCGTTAAATTGTGCCGTTAATAAGTATGCGTCCAAAAGGGACTTCGTTTTCATCCGCACCCGCCAGGTACCCATTTCCAGCTTGCTTTTTTTAAATGTTTGGATGGCTGCTCCCTTAAAAAAGGAAGTCTCATTTTTTGCGGTATGTGCTATGGGTGAAAGGGAGTGCCTTTCATTAGACGGAGATACGACTTCGATTTCGACATCTTTTGAGGCCGTGTATATGGTAATAACACCTGGTACCGCTTCATCTACATGGAAACTATGTTCATTCCAAGCATTTTGTTGCAGATCGCCTCCGAAAACGGTTTGAGAGAATGCAGAAGTGATGGGCTCATCCTCTCCTTGCAGGTTATGTTGGATATCCATATCAGGAACGAATGCAATCGAAGTCCTTCTTAAATACGGTTCAATTCTTGAAAATACGGAAGCCCCCATGCGAATGTTATCGTGATCCAGGTTTGAATCGGTAAATAAATGTTTCGCGTAAGGGATTTTGCTGCTCCAGACATTCACAAGCCCATCGTTTTCTCCATAGGAGGACAAGTACTCTCCTCCAAGTGATAAAGCAGTCAACGCTGGTCCTCTATTCATTCCAGCAACGGTGAAATACATGTTTTTCCGGGAGTTTATATGGTTATCTGTTACAGAACGAAATTCCGCCATTTTCCCAACCTGTAAAGAATATGTTCCATCATCTTTTTGCCCCAGCAGTGAGCCTAGCCAGCCTGCATACCAGCTATATGCCAAATCAGCGAGGTTCGATCCATGGTGAGGGGATGCTAAGGTGATGACCCTGCCGACATATTGGTGTGCTCCATAGTGCACAAGGGCCGCTTGGGTGTCCGGGCCCCCTTTGCTATGTGCTATGATATTTACTTTTTCACCATCGAAATGTTTGCTTATATCCTTTAGCATGGACGCTAACAGCCTGCCATTGTCGTATTGACTAGCGGAACCGTTTCCGGCTGAATCATGAAGCTGTACGAAAACGGTTTGATAGCCCGCTTCATATGCTTTGGTATACATATCATTGACCCCGTGATAATCCGTTTCACCATACCAGCTGGTAGAACTGCCATTCTTTCCTTGAACAAATACAATCGGCGGTTTATTTTTGTCATGGTTGGGAGGAGTGCCCCCCAAAAACCAATCGCCAGGGGTGAATGTTTCAGAGGGTGGTTTTAATTTTCCAGCAGAGGTCATGTCCGGCTTTGCCATAATCAAGAATGTTACGATGAGGATAAGAAAAACGACATAATTGATGACATTGCTTTTCAATTGAGTTCTCCTCCTATTTCCTTTGCTTTTTTTAAAAATACACTACAGACAATACCCCCTTTACCAATTTGCCCTTTCATTAAATAGTATTTGTACGTTCGCCACGCATTACCTGCCATCTCCATAAAAGATGGGAAAAAGATACTAGGTCGAAACCATTGTCGTAGTGATAAAGCACGATGCTTATCTCTCGAATTTCAAGGATCTTCCACAATCGTAATAACCTATACTTGGTGCTTCGAGTAACAGGTCCATTAATGTAACCGAAACAGGGCATTTTTTATGGATAGGAGTCGCTCAAAAACGAGGAAAAACCCTTCTCCTAAAAAGTGGAGAGGGCTTGACCATCATTAAGCATGCTAACTGCCAATTCCTTCGAATGTGCCACTGTCCATGTACCTCTAGTCTTGGTATTTTCAATAAGCCAGTCACCATGAAATAAGCCGTCAGTAAAGGTTTTTCACAATAAATGGCTTTCATCGATGGGATACTACTTAAAGTCTTTTATCTTTCCATTGATGTGCTTTCATCTGAGGATGGTTGATGAGAATTCTGTTAAAGCAAGCTGAAATACTTGGATACCTTCTTCTACGCTACAAATCCCCCTTCACCTCTTCAATATTTCACACTAATGACAGGTAATTTGGTTTAAGTGATAAGCTCGTCCATTGTATAATTTGAACACTCCATCATGTTGGATAATATCTGAAACGACTTCCCCGCCAACTTCGTTTCCAATTGCAACGGTACTAACAACAAATCCATCAATGACTTCAATGGATTCAATTTCTCTTTCCAGTTGTTTCACCTGCCTCCGTTCCTCCGTACGAAACGCCGTAACTATGGATTTTTGTACTCCATCGATACGTTAGGGGTGCTCATGATTAGATTGCCCATTGCCGGCTTGCCCTTTCTTTCGTCAAAAAGCACAGTTCTCCCTTGTCTCTTCAACTACATTTGAAGTGTACATCCGGGTCAAAAAAAATGATGTCATCGATTGAAAAACCTACACATTCAGCGAACATATACGCTTTATCGACCCTTAAAGGAATCTTATATTGTTCATAGTCAATGTATGTCCTCTTGGCCATCCTTAGCACTTTCGCCATTTCATCTTGGGTTAAACCTTTATACTTCCTAGCTTGCTTTAGTGTGAATTTAACCTGTGTCATATCTTGCCACCTCCTTTATAAAAAATGATATCACACTTGAAGTATAGTTACCATCAATTTTTTGTAAAATTCGCGCACTATGAGTTTACTCACTTTCACCCATGGTGTATATTCAAATGAGAGGTGAAGAAAAATGCACATTGGGGAACGGATAAAATTACTTAGAAAAGAAAGAAAAATGACTCAAGAAGATTTGGCAAGGATATTAAAGGTCGCCCCGACGGCAGTTTCCGCCTGGGAGTCGGGCCGCAATAAACCTTTGATGGATAAGTTGAGCATGATGTCCACTTGCTTTGACATACCGCTTTCTCACCTCGTTGACGGAACACCGATCGTTAAAAAGGATTCTTCCATTGAATTTTTGAACGAAAAGAATGTTAGATTAATTGGTGTATATGGAAATATCCCTGCTGGAGAGCCTAATTTCACGAACGAATATATAGAAGCCTATATGCCTACATTGAATTCGATGCTAAAAAACAACAAAGACTATTTTTTTCTCCGAGTAAAAGGAAACAGCATGAACAAAGAATTCAGCGACGGCTCCTTGATTCTTGTTGAAAAAACAAGCTACCTTGAGGACGGGAATATAGGTGTAGTCTTGGTAAATGGTCATGAAGCTACAGTCAAGCATGTGAGAATTGCAGCAGAAACAATTACGCTCATTCCTTGCAGTACTGATCCTTTTTATGAGGAAAAAACCTATCATTTCAAAAACGATCAAGTCAATATTCTAGGAAAAGTGGTTCAGGCCATCAAATTATACGATTAATCATTTCGTTCATTTCCATCCAATTGACTAAGTACAAACCTTATACGGGTTTGTACTTTTTTATTTCCGGTACATATATAGATGTCTTCGTAAAAATAGGCCTACCTTACATCAGTTTCAGCATTGTAAAAATAATAATAGGACGGAAGAGCGCCGGAAAACTTTGTAGCCACCTATTCTCTGACAAGCAAATTAACCGGAGACAGGTGAAAATCCTTAAGGGAGCATGTCCTCCCCTACCCTATGCTTCAAAAAGAGAGTGGGTTCGAAACCGTCAGAGGCATTTATCAAGAACATTGAAAGCCATTCTTCATTATGGAGGATGGCTTTCAATGCTCTCCTCTTCTCCCCTCGCAATCCAACCCCTTTCAAAACTTCGGGGTTGTCCGGATCCTGCCTTCGTATTACTCCAGCTTGGATTGGCATTGGTGCGGGCGGCGCGAGACTGAATTCCGGCCCCACTGCTATACAGCTTCTTGGTTTCTGCAGCCCAAAGCAACGTTAACTGGGCAAAACAAAAACCGCAGGCAAACTCCCTTACCATCCGAGTTTGTCCGCAGTTTGAGCCTCCTGCTTAAGAGGCATGCTCTATTTGAGGTTAACATTCCTCTTATCCTGTAATCATAACGGCAATTTCATTTCACTCTTACTTTCTGGTTTACGACAATGGTGTACTGGCTGTCAAGGTCGTTCCACTCTTTGATTTTTTGGACGGTACTGCCATAAGCCAGGCTTAAAGAGTAAACGGTGTCGCCGCTAACAACCGTATGATATACCGCTGTATCTTTTTTCTTAAGCTTGAAGCATTTCACAAGGCCGTTTACATGCCCGCGAGCAAGGGATTCGATAAATGATGCCGTTTTTAACTTGGCTGCATCATTGACATTATCGACAAAACCACTTTCGGTTAGAAGTGCTGGCATGTCCGTTTCACGAAGTACATGTAAATCCCCTGTTTTTTGTCCCCTATCCGGAATGTCGATCAGCTTCATGACCTCTGTATGAATGGTATCTTGATACGTTTTCGTCTCGCTGCTCGTTGACGTATAGATATAATCCTCATATCCAGTGCCGCCGCCAGCATTGATATGGATGGCAAGGTAGAAGTCGGCTCCCCAAGCGTTCGCTTGATTGGTCCGATCGCTTAAAGAGGGAAATGTATCCGATGTCCTGCTCATCTTTACAAAAACGTTCGTATATTCAATCAACAAGATGTCCTTGATTCGCGTCGCGATGGATAAGGTTAAGTCTTTTTCCTTCAAGCCATTTCCTACAGATCCTGGATCGCTACCGCCGTGTCCGGGGTCAATAAATATTTTTACCATTTCAATCACCTCTATTAATCTTATGTACCGGCTTGATAAATGCTTGTACACGTATACTAACAGCTAAAAAAAATCTCTAGTTCAAGAAATGTTTGATATTTCGACACGGCCCCTCTGCTCATGCAGCTGATGCCTTCTCCCCGCCGGATTTATTTAAAATTGTACCTTCCCACATATTTTAGCCGCTTTACATTATGCATTTGAAACAACCTGAAAAAAGCTTCCTTCTATTATTTTACTTTGGTAAAATCTTAACAAGAACTTCCATTAATAATGGTCGTGCGATCAAATCCGTTTCACCATACATATCCTTATAATGGAGCTGAGACATGGAAAAGAATGATAACAAGGCATTGGATAATGACTACCGGGACCTTATCCCGAGAAATGGATTCTTATTCAAATTCATAAAAAAAGATAACGACTTCATACACACTTTCGTTGAAGGCGATTTCATTACAAAATCAATCATGCCAACCGCGATGGTCATCGGGAAAAAATTATCTGACTTTTTGCCAATGAAACAAGCTCTTATAAAACAACGGTTTTATGAAATAGCATGGGATGGAGAAACGGTGAATTATGAAGGCAAAGTCGGTGATATTCATTACGTTGCGTCACTGAATCCTTTGATGGTGAATGGTAAAGTAACCGAGGTCATCGGAACGGCAATCGATATCACAGATAAGAAAAGAAACGAAAACAAGCTTCTGGAGCTGGAAAAATTGGCTGTAGTGGGCGAATTGGCTGCTGGTATAGCTCATGAAATCCGTAACCCGCTAACTTCAATCATTGGGTTTACCCAAATCATAAGCGAACGTGTTGATGACGCGAGCATACATGATTATCTTGGAATTATGATGAGGGAATTGGATAGGATCAACAGCATTGTAAATGAATTTATGTTTATCGCAAAGCCGGATGAAACCATGAAAGCCAGCAAGTACAATATCAACTCGCTTATTGCAGATGTCAATAAATTCATGGAACCACAGTCAAATTTGAAAGGAATCAGGATCAATTTTGACTCTCAATCAGAGCAAATTACGGCTGTTTGCGACCAAAATCTAATGAAGCAGGTATTGATTAATCTTATCCAAAATTCGATTGAAGCTACTGAGGAAAACGGAGAAGAGATCAAAATTTCCTTGGGACAGGCATCCGATGACAAATTTTTCATCCATATCACGGATAAAGGTAACGGGATGACGAGCGACAGACTCAAAAGATTGTTCGAACCTTTTTATACCACAAAAGAAAAGGGCACTGGATTGGGACTGATGATTTGCAGAAGGATTATCGAATTACATCAAGGCACGATTGAATTTAAAAGCGATGTAGGCACCGGGACCGAAGTTACCATTATATTGCCCGTAAAAATAGCAAGTACATAAAAGAATACGCTACCATGCTATTGTCAGTCGGGTTACCTTGCAATCTATCGTCCATTCGAAAAGGAGTGTCGCAGTGATGGACTTCAGAGCATCTGAAACGATTAGGTTTGAACAATTGGTGCAGAAGTTGGATCAAGCAAACAAGCTTATTCGTTCATGGGATTTAAAAGGGGGAATATCGGCGCAAGTTACAAGGTTGGAAGTATTACAACCTACAGGAAAAATCGTACAAATGATCGTCCGTCAGCATGGCGTGAATGACTTGAAACGCAACCCCCATATTGCGGCGGATGAGTACAGGCTTTTGGAGATATTGACAAACGAAGGGTTGCCCGTTCCAACACCTTATTATTTTGAGCAAGCCGGGGGAGCTTTTACTAGGCCATGTTTACTTATTGAATATGTGGAGGGCGGGCCGGAGTTTGCCCCGTCCAACCTGGCGGATTATATTTTCCAGCTCGCAGCCAATCTAGTTCACATTCATCGTCTCGAATGTGAACATCTTGAGCTTTCTTTTCTTCCTAAACAGACAGAATTGCATGAACAGATGCTCCACGAAAAAAGGGCAAATATGGACGAAACCTTAAATAACAGCTTGATCCTCCATGTATTAAAATCAGCCATTCCATTTCCCTCATTGAATAGAGATGTAAT
Organism: Peribacillus simplex; assembly: GCF_001542915.1. Lineage (GTDB taxonomy): Bacteria > Bacillota > Bacilli > Bacillales > DSM-1321 > Peribacillus > Peribacillus simplex_B. Next base: position 723,744 of record NZ_LNNH01000012.1, read on the forward strand.
CCTTCATGGTGATTATTGGCCAGGAAATATATTATTCTTTGAAGATACCCTCGCTTCGGTAATCGACTGGGAAGACGCAGCCTTAGGTGATCCTTTGGCTGACCTTGCCAATAGCCAGCTTGAAATATTATTTCATTTTGGAGCGGCAGCAATGGATAACTTCACCGACGTCTATGTATCCATGATGCCACACTTGAATTTGGCCACTTTACCATTCTGGCAATTATATGCGGCATTACGGTTATCTTCGTTTCCTGAATGGGGCTTGGAAAAAAACAAAGAAAAGATCATGCGGAAGCGATTCACGTCATTTGTTCAGCAAGCGATGAAAATGGTTGGCCATTGCTAAAAACCTATAAACGAAATCGAATATTCAGCAACGTTACAGACATTTTTTAGAAAAAGGCGTTTATACTAGTCCCTTTGCCATTTCATTTCATAAACTAATAATGACCAAAAAAATGACGGGAGGTGTTGAAATGTATAATAAACCATGGGGGCACCCACATGGCGGCCAGCGCCCACCGCAATATTGCCCGCCGCAGACCATGCCTGTACAGTACGATCCGTCTCAATCTTCCCCCACCAGACATTATGTTAAAACAAATATCATTAATACTGTCATTCCAGTTTTTCACCCCGCACATACCACTACCGTAAATAAACATGTCATCACATATAAACATTTTTTTCCGCACAGGTGTAACGGCATGAATGGATATCCCCCCCAAGGCTTGGTTGGTGCTCCTCCAGGCAATTTTACGAGGAACCAGTTCAGATATTAACAAACAAAACCCCGATCCGGGGTTTTTTATTATGGATTATCGCCCTGACCCCATGTAAAGCTGGAAAAAGCGTTCAAGTTTTTTTTTCGCTCTAGGTATACGAAAGATGCAATTCCAGAGCATCAACATATGATACATAAGGTGTAACTATCATATGGGATATCAGTAGCCCATTCCCTTAACACATTGGAAGGTGATGATCATAACGTACCCTATTTTTATTGTGACTGGCATCAGTGGTTCCGGTAAATCGGCAACCTCATTGGAACTACAGAAAATCATGGTTGATTTAAATGTAAATGTTTTTGATATGGATCTTATTGTAAATGATGAAAATTATCAGCAAGCTTGTGATAATTGGTTGAAAATTGCCTATTATAGTGCATATTCCGGGCGGAATACCGTTTTGTTTGGCCATGTACCTGACCCATATAACGTAGAAATCTGTGATCACTTCCCTTTTTTTGGTCCTGTGCATTATCTCCATCTTTTTTGTAATGACAAAGCGCGCACAGAACGGCTAGCGGCACGGGGGAAATGGACGGAAAATAGCATCGAATATATGAATGTACTATCTGAAAAATTGGTTCAGGAAGCTCAGACATCCTCTCCTCCCATCCCAGTAATAGATACCTCCAGCACTTCGCCACCCCAAGTGGCCAAGCTGATTAAAAAATGGATACTGAAAAACATGCCTAAATAAAGAATATATAGAAATCGGAATGTGACAATTACGGTTTATTAGCTACTTGTTTTACGAAGTTGTCCATCATGTTTTTTTCTCTTTTCTAAGAAAAGGTATTGATTTTTATTGCTTAGCATTCCGGGCTGGGTAGTAAAGGACAAGTCCTACATTATTCGAACCCCTCCGCCTATTAAATGATATAATGGGAGCATCAGTATAAGAATGCATGAATGGACGATAAGTCTTCCATCAAATATAGGGCTTTTGTCATTCTCCATGAAATCATGGTATATGCTGCATAGGAATGTCTCATGTCATGAACCACTTTACTGTGCGCATGGCAATCTTTGAGACATAGGAGGAAAATTAATTGAACATGATGGAAATTACCCCACATGAAAAAGAACGTATAAATGCCCTACAGCGGTATCAAATACTTGATACACCGCCGGATGGCGCTTTCGATAGGGTTACGGCCCTTGCATCACAGCTCCTGAATGTACCTATCGCCATTACCAGCCTTGTCGACGAGGATCGGATATGGTTCAAGTCCCATCATGGCTTGGATGTGGAGGAAATCGAAAGGGAGCCAGGTCTCTGTGCTTCAGCCATACTTCACAATGTTCCTTATATACTTAAAGATGCCAGTTTAGATCCACGATCGCTAGCAAACCCTTTGGTGGCAGGAGAAAACGGGTTCCGTTTTTATGCCGGCATCCCTTTGAATACGCATGACAACCATAATCTTGGCGTTCTTTGTGTCATTGATTATAAGCCGCGTGTCATCACGGAACAAGAACTGGAAATTCTCCGGTCCCTTGCCCAGATCGTCATGGATGAAATGGAGCTGCGTTTGGCATCACTCCAAATTGATAAACTCAGTAAGGATAAATCCGATTTACTGGCTGTCCTCAGTCAAGAAATTAAAGATCCCATGATCGGTATTTTGGGAATGACGGAGTTGCTTCATTCTACTGAAATGACGGACGAACAAAAAGAATATACGGAAATCATCGAAACGAGCGGCAAGGCGCTGCTTACGATGGTAAGTCATATATTGAATTATTCTAAAATGGATACGGGTAAAATGGAAATGAACATCCAGCCTTTTGATATCTACTTCTGTGTAGAACAAGTATTCAAATCATTCAAAGCTGAAGCCGATAAAAAAGGAATGAGATTACTTAGTGATATCGATCCGGAGATTCCGATGGTATTATTGGGCGATGATCATAAAATCCGTCAGATCCTTGTAAATTTAATAGAAAACGCCATTAAGTATACGGATGATGGCAACATTAACATTTCCGTCACCTTAATGCCCGGAGAAAACAATCCTGATTTCATCCATTTATCTTTCCATGTAAAGGATTCAGGAAACGGTATTCCAAATGATCAAGTAGCGAGCCTTTTTAAGCCTTTCAATCAAGTGTATCCAAAAGGCACGGCAACATTCAAAACAGGGACGGGCCTTGGCCTTTCCATCTGTAAACGATTGACGGAAATGATGGATGGAAGCATTTGGCTTGAAGAGACTAGTGAACAAGGGTCGACATTCTCCTTCGAAATAAAGCTGCCGGCATTAACCTAGTAACTGCTCGTTGATTATTTATACGATGGATACCGTGGCGAAAATAGGCGGTATCCATCTTTTACTTTATTAAAATGCAAGCGTGCACCTATGTACACATCAAGCTGATGGTGATCTTACAGGTGAAATGAGATGAAGCTGTGAAGTACCATTGACAGGCTCGATTAGGACAGGCTTCATGGCTCCGCCAAAGCTTAGTTTGACCTCTTTTTCCTTTATCACCTTCAAGGCATCCAATAAGAAATATCCATCAAGTGAAACATTTACTTCTCCTTCACCTTTTATGCCCTTGATAGTTTGGATTTCTTTTATTTTCCCTCGTTCTGTTGAATTGGAAGAAATTTGTAATCCATTGCCCTCCAAGAGATCTAAGTGTACATTGTTATTTCGGCAATCCCTAGCAAAGAGACAGGCTCTATCAACTCCTTTTACTAGTTTATTAGTGTCCATGATGATGGTCGTTTTCGAATCTCTTGGCAGCATTTCCAATACATTAGGATAGCTGCCATCTATCAACCTGGTAAAAAGTGAAATATGGCTTGATTTGAATCCCACGTAACTTTTTGAAACAAAAATATGTACGACACCCGCTTCATCATTCATTAATTTGGTCAGCTCATTCAGGCTCTTACTTGGGACGATGAACGAACCAGTTATTTTGGTCTCTAACGCTAGCTCGCTTGACGCCAAGCGATGCGAATTCGTCGCCACGCAACAAAGCAAATTTTCCTTGAATGTCATATTGACTCCTGCCAGTGCAGGCCTGGACTCGCTTTTGGATACGGCAAAAACCGTCTGCTTAATGATTTCCTGCAATCCTTCACTGTGTACCTCAATGAATGCGGAATCATCAATGAACGGAAGATCAGGATATTCTGTCGAATTGAAACCATTAAGATCAGTAACGATTTCAGCCGATTTAATCGTTACTGAATGGTTTGCGTTGAGCTTAATATGGATGTCATCGGATAATTTTTGGATGATATCACGTAAATATTTTGCTGGTAAGACGACACTTCCCTTATCATACACCTCCAATACTCTTTCACCGCCAAGCGTAACTGGAATGGTTTTTTCGATGATAATGTCTGAATTGCTGCCTAGGAGGATTAATCCATCCACATTTGCGACTATCTTTATCCCTGTTAAAATGGATGGTGTCGTTTTTGTGGAAATTGCATGCCCGACAGCTGAAAGAGCTTGATGAAGGCAGTTTTTGTTAACCATAAATTCCATAAGAAAAACCACTCCTTGATATTCGTTTATAAACTCTATTCGACAAATTTCCTAAGAACCCCTTTTTGACCTTTTTTACAAACAAAGTTTGCAGCACGAGTTAGGCTTTCATCACATCGGAGTTGACAACACCACTCAGACAGTTTTGATTCATTTGGTGTTTCCTTCTCTTATGCACTCTATTATGTGATATATTGAGCACTAGCTTGCTTCTTCAAGCAGAGCTGCAGCAAAAACATGGAAGATTCATTCAGTTCTTGGAAATGATAGATTGCCCATGAACAGCATCGAAAAGGAATAGGGAAGCAAGATAGCATGTGAACCGCTGTGACATGCTGAATGATGATAGAATGTTACATTTTGTTGCGAGACTTTTTATATGGCTCCCTTAGATGATAAGATGCTTGAGAAAGTAATTTAAAAATTCATGAACAGCAATATAGGAGGAGATCATTTTGTATCCATATGCATTCTTGGCAATAGCGATTGTAAGTGAAGTGTTTGGCAGCTCCATGTTAAAAGGATCGAACGGATTTAAACGTTTTTTCCCTTCCTTGGGTGTCATAATCGGAATGGGTTTAGCCTTTTATTGCCTATCCATATCCCTCATGACCATTCCACTTGGAACGGCGTATGCGATATGGTCCGGCATTGGAACCGCCTTAACAGCTTTAGTGGGGGTAATCGTTTATAAAGAAAGCTTCAATCTGAAAAAATTCATAGGTTTACTTTTGATCATTGGCGGAGTCGTCATTTTGAAGCTTGCTGCTGGTGATTCTCAATAACGTTTTTAATTATATTGGAGGTAATGGAATGAAAGGGTACATGGCACTGGGGATATCCATCATAACCGAAGTATTTGGGACGACCATGCTTAAGATATCTGATGGATTCACTAATTTTTTCCCGACATTAGGGGTTATCCTGGGCTTCGGAACGGCGTTTTATTGCCTATCCTTATGTCTTAAAACGATTCCGTTAAGCTTGGCTTATGCCATTTGGTCTGGAATCGGCACCGCTTTAACTGCATTGATAGGCGTTATTCTCTGGGATGAGCCCTTTAGTACACTTACGTTAGGCGGGTTAATCTTAATCATTGGCGGAGTTGCTTTATTGAACGCTTCCCATTCTTCGAAGCAAACAAAGAAATCATCTCTAACTGAATGAAACAGCTAGATGAAAGGTACAAAATGACCAACTCAAGGCGGAATTTGACAGGTAAAAAGGGGGTTCGGAAATGTTAAATTCCGAACCCCCTTTTGTCTTGAACTATTGGGCATATACGGCTGAAGTCTTTACCAAGTCCGCCGTGCAAAGTCGGTGAACTTGAATTTATCCGGCCTATGCCTGGATTCACTATACTGAAACAAACTTCCATCCATTAAATGGACAGTACTTCTCACGACGGCGACCATATCATAGTCTTCAATATCCAATAGCTGTTTATCTTCGTCACTGCATGGCTCCACGGTGATTTCCTTATTCGAAAATCCAATCTGAAGCCCCAGTTCTCCCTCGATATATCGATAAATCGAATCCTCACTGATTTCCTTTGTCAGCTTAGGGACAAGCTCACTATTGAAATAATCTTTATCAAGGATGATTTTTTTGCCATTGATTTGCCGAATCCGAAAAACCTTCCATATTTCCTGATCTTTCGTTAGGTCAAGATGCTTCATCATGTTTGAGTCCGGGGACTCAAGCTCCAGCGTATGAATGATCGTTTTGGAATGCAGATTCAGCTTCTCCGCCATTTCCTTAAAGGAAATCAATCCTGCCACAGGAAAATTGAATTTGTTGATATCGAGCACGAAAGATCCCTTGCCCTTGATTTTGTGAATATACCCATTTTGTTCGAGTAAATTCAAAGCCTTCCTCACAGTATCCCTTGAAATACCATACTCTTCCATGAAGCTGCTTTCGGAAGGAAGCTTTTCATTGGCGGAAAAAGTTTTTTCTTCAATCTTTGTAACGATATCACCATATAGTGATAGGTATTTGCTGTTCATTTCATCACCACAATATTATTTGTTAACCGGCTGTCCCTTTACCAACAAATAGACCACCGATTCATAGGGCCGCAGCACACATTGATCAGCAAGCTCTTTTGAATCGGCATAGTTGGAAATTAGAAGCTCTGACTTGAAGCCGGACAGGTTTGCATCCTTTGGCATCTCGAAAAACGCTTCTTTTGCATAAAAATTATTGATGACAAGGAGCTTCTTATCTTCATGACTGCGGATATAAGCGAATAATTCGGGATGGTCACCAAGGATTTCCTGGTATTCCCCATATGCAATGATATCATGTTTCTTCCGTAAACATATTAGTTTTTGGTAATGATAGAAAATCGAATCTTGATCGCTCAGTGAATGCTCAACGTTGATTGCCTTTGCATGATCTGGGACTTCAATCCAAGGCGTCCCCGTCGTGAAGCCGGCATGCTCCGCATGTTCCCACTGCATCGGTGTCCGGGAATTGTCACGGGACTTAGCTTGGAGAATTTCCATTATTTCTTCTTCATCTTTTCCTTCTTCTTTTAAAATATTGAAATAATTAATCGATTCGACATCGCGATATTGTTCAATTTTGGTGAACTTCGGATTCGTCATTCCTATTTCCTCGCCTTGATATATGTAAGGCGTTCCCCTGAGCATATGGATCGCTGTTGCCAGCATCTTGGCCGATTGCTTTTGATACTCTTCATCATTGCCAAACCTGGACACTATTCGCGGCTGGTCATGGTTGCACCAGAAGAGTGCATTCCATCCGTTACCTTTTTGCATGCCGTATTGCCAGCTGCTGAGGATTTCCTTTAACATCCTGAAGTCAAAATCGGCAATGGACCACTTTTCCCCATCCATGTAATCCACCTTGAGATGATGGAAGTTGAATACCATGGACAGCTCCTTTTCATCAGGCGCGGAATATTGGATGCAATGATCGATCGTCGTCGATGACATTTCTCCTACCGTCACCACTTTTTCTTCTTTCCCAAACGTTTCTTCATTCAATTCTTTAAGGTATTGATGGATTTTGTGGCCATCCGTATAAAAGCAGCGGCCGTCCCCTTCCAAATCATTTTCGAATAAGCCGGGCTTGGAAATGAGATTGATGACATCCAGGCGGAACCCTTTCACACCCTTTTCCATCCAAAAGTTAACGACATCATAGATTTCTTGCCTTACTCTAGGGTTTTCCCAGTTAAGGTCAGCTTGTGTACGGTCGAACAAGTGAAGGTAATATTCATCAAATTCTTCTACATATTCCCATGCTGGGCCGCCAAATTTTGAAATCCAATTCGTAGGCGGTTCGCTGTCGGGCGATTTTTTGAAAATATAATAATCCTTATACTCCTTATCGCCTGCCAATGCCTTTTGGAACCATTCATGCTCTGTGGATGTATGGTTGAATACCATATCCAGCATGATTTCCATATTCCTTGATTGGGCAGCCTTCACCAATCTCTCGAAATCAGCCATTGTCCCGAACGCTGGATCGATGGATGTATAATCCGCTACATCATAGCCGTTATCATTTTGCGGTGAACGGTAAAATGGCGTCAGCCAAATATAATCAACTCCAAGTAACTCGAGGTAATCCATTTTTTCAATCACCCCATTGATATCCCCGATGCCGTCCCCGTTGGAATCCTTGAATGATTTCGGATAAATTTGATACACGGTGCTTTTTTTAAAATCCTTCATTGTAAAATCCTCCTCTGCTATTTCAAACGACCTTTTGCCAGTATGATAAAAAAAAGAGGGAGACTCCTCCCCCTTTGCATGGTTACGCATTTAATTTCGTTGGTTTCGTTCTCGTTTTCAAGTTCATTTGAGGCCGTTTGGAAAAGACGATGGTCAAAATGAACGGCACGATGAAGGCAACCAGCATCGCCACTGCAAACATTCCCATATGTTTTGGCTGGATGGAAAGGATACCCGGTATCCCGCCTACGCCGATGGAGTTGGCCATCACACCAGATCCGACGGATACGATGCCAGCAAACATTGAACCAATCATACCTGCCAGGAACGGGAAGCCGTATTTCAAGTTAATCCCGAACATGGCCGGCTCGGTTACCCCGAGATAGCATGAAATTGTGGCTGGGATCGACACTTGTCTTTCCTCCTCGTCCTTTCTATTGATGTAAATCATCGCAAGTACAGCCGTTCCTTGAGCAATGTTCGATAAAGCGATCATCGGCCAAAGGTTCGTTCCGTGCAATTCACTCATAAGCTGCAAATCGATTGCGTTTGTCATGTGATGCAAACCGGTGATGACAAGCGGTGCATACGCAAAGCCGAAAACGGCAGCGAATAGCCAGCCAAACGATGAAGTCAGACCAGAGTATACAACTGATGAAATGACTGTGCCGATTTTCCAGCCGATAGGCCCTAAAACGGTATGGGCAATGATCACGGTTGGAAGCAAAGCAAAAAATGGAACGACGATCATGGAAATGGAATTATGCACTCGATCTCTCAGGAACCGCTCTAAATAAGCTAAAACGAAGCCTGCCAGTATCGCCGGAATGACCTGGGCTTGATAGCCGATCATATCGACTTGGGCGAAGCCAAAATCCCAAAACGGGATGTCACTTGCTTTTGTCTCTGCCACTGCATATGCATTAAGAAGCTGCGGAGAAACGAGCGTCAAACCAAGGACAATTCCGAGAATTTGCGTGGTGCCCATTTTCTTCGAAATGGACCACGTGATCCCAACTGGAAGAAAATGAAATATAGCTTCACCAATCAGCCAAAGGAAAGCATGGACCCCTGACCAAAATTGGGAAATCTCCACAAGCGTCTTCGTGCCATCATCGAACATTTTAATATCCCCGATGATATTGCGGAAACCAAGAATGAGGCCCCCGACGACTATGGCTGGAATCAGCGGTGTGAAAATATCCGCAAGATGGGCAACCAAGCGCTGCAGCCAGCTCATATTCTGTTTAGCTGCCGCTTTCACGTCTTCTTTAGATGCTTCCTGCAAGCCGGCTATCGAAACGAATTCATTATAAAAGGATGATACTTCATTGCCGATGATGACCTGGAACTGCCCGGCTTGTGTAAAGGTTCCTTTTACTAGTTTGATTGATTCAATATTCGTTACATCCGCCTTTGCTGTATCTTTCAGTACGAATCGCATTCTTGTCGCACAATGCGTAACCGTGGCGATATTCTCTTTCCCTCCGACATATTGGAGCAAATCCCCTGCTGGTTCTGTGTATTTACCCATTTGAGTACTTCCCTTCCTTAGAAAGTAAAATATATTAGTCCCCCAAACCTGTACGTACAAGATTTGGTTACGCTTTCATCTTATCCTGTACGTACAGGTGTGTCAACCACTTTTTTTTCAACCATCCTATATCCTTTGAAAAATAAAAAGCCTTTCCCCGAATTCCGCCGGGAAAAGGTTTGAAAATCATACGGTTTTCTTTCGCATTAGGGGCCATACAGCAGTTTTGCTCATGACAATGTAAGCGTGAGATTCGTTTCTGCAACTTCCACTCCATTCACAAGAAGCGAGATCTTGTGGAGGCCCCCATAATGACGGCGTGTGGTTAAATCCTTCCAATTGTGAATTTTCACTCTATCAACGCGCTCTCCAGCTGCAAAATTCCTATCTGCCAGCAGGAACAGTTTTCGGGACGTTTTTTGCTTGGCTTTCACAAAATCGATGGCGTACTCAATCCGAAGCTTCACTGTACTGATGGCTTCCACCTGAAAGCCAAAATGAAGTTCACTCGTCTCCCCGATCTTAATGGAAGCCGGCTCATTTTCAATAAAAGCCGCAGCTACCATCGTCGGGTCACTCCATACATCCGCATAACCAAACATAGCCAGCACCTCGGGATTCGCTTGTTTGACAAGTGATCTGCAGCCTCGCCGGATGATCCAATTCGTAAGGTCGTCCCCGCTCTCATGCCAGCGCTTGGCAATTTGAATGACGGCAGCCGGATGGTCCTTGGCAATATCATTTAAGTTATTGGCCACACTTTTACGAACATAGAGCGAGGGATCGTTTTTCAGGCTTTCCAGCAGTTCCAGAACCGGCTGCGGATCTGCCTTGAACATCGGTAAAGATTGTCCCCAAGGCAGCCTCGGCCGGCATCCTTCACTGGCTAGCCTGCGGACATGCTCATTCTCATTCTGTGCCCATTCCTTCATCTTCGCAATCATTAACACGGGCTCAAGCAGGATGAATGCACGCACGGCAAATTCAGAAGAAGACCTAACAGTAAAACGCTCCAAGGCTTCAAGCGACAGGGCCCAATTCTCCTTACTTAACCCATGCACCTCAACAAAATCCGGGAAAAATAAATATCTGAAGCCTTCACAATCCTTTTCCAATTGATATAAGATATTCAGGGCCTCCTGATAATCACTCGGAAGATGCCTTCCCAGTGTAAGCGAAATATGCCTGATTCGCTCTTTCAACTTCATCTCATCCCATTCCTCATTCATCACATCTTCTCGAAAAGATTGAGCAGAAAAGGGGGGATGGACGTTTCTCACTTTTTCACTGAATTCACGGATGAAAGCAGCACTATATAAATCCTTCAATGGTTCAGCCATTTATTTCACTTCTTTTCCTCATGTTTTCTTACCTCATCCATCCACCATAGCATTTTTCTCCATTGAGTAACAACCCTGCTGCCTTCGCAAGACTTGATCCTGTTCTGGAATATTCGGGTCGTCTTCGCCGCTATCTCGGTATTGCATGGAATAACTTTGTCCGTATTCGCCATTTTTCCGACCCCACTTGAATTAATTCGGCCTTCTTCTCCTTTTTTCCGACCAAACTGAAATTAATTCGGCCTACTTCCGGATTTTCCTTATAGAAAGCTTTGGAGAACATAAAAAAGGCGGGACATAAAGCTCCCACCTCTTTTGCAGCTATGAAGTTAGTTATTTGATTTTTATTTTATTTTTCCCATGGAAAATTGAAATATTATCACCATTTATTCCGGCATATGCACCTTTACTTGCCAATTGTTTGCTTTCAGGATGAGCAATCAGCCATTTATTTTTCATGAATAATAGTTTATCCTCTTCCGTTCTTTTTTTTATCTCCTGATTTAATGGCTCATTTGTGCCGGCCGGCAAAATAACGATTGTCTTGAACCCTTCTTCGTTTACTTTACACGGGGCAAAGTGCAAGGTTGTACTATATAACTCTATCGCCGTTCCTTTCGGGATAAAAAACGCCTCTACATTTGTAGAGTCATAACTATTGTCGTGAATATCCTGTACTTTTCCCAATAGAAGAACCATATCTGTCACCGCAATGTTGATTTCACTGCCTTTATGATATTCTAAACCATTCAGCGTTGAGCTCGGACCATTACAATATCCAATTTGAATCGGCATCTCTCCATAAAAGGCAGTTTGAATCCGTTCTTTCACGCTCGTATTTTCCATATCGGAAACTGAAGGAATATAGACATTATGAACTTGAGGAATCTCCATTTCTTTCATATATGTTTGCAGCTCTTGAAAATCATACCCAATGATTATTTTACCGTATGGTGCAAACCTGCTATCTTCAACATGGAAAATGGAAATATGTTTATTTAAACCTCTAATCACTTCATACTTTGACAAGGTCACCCCGCTCCTTTCTTCCATTTTAAAAGGCCCTCAAATTAACATCCATGAGGAACCTTTCAACGTTATTTATTATCATTTCAATACTGGTGCTTCCGTAATTGTGTTGTCCCAGGCATTGCGGAATTTATCCAATCCATAATCAGTAAATGCGTGATGGAAGCTTTCCTTGTAAACATCGAAGCCACAGGTCACGATATGGGCCCCTGCTTTAGCGGCATCAACGATTTGTTTGCCATTCCGCAAAGCGGCCACGATAATTTCAGTTTCGAAATGATACGTTTTATAGATATTTGCGATATCTTGAATGTATTGAGTCGTGTCATCCCCGCTATTTTCCTTCCATCCAACGAAAGGCGATACGAAACTAGCCTTGATTCTTCCAGCTTGCAAGGCTTGGGAAGGAGAAAAAACAAGCGTGACATTCGTAGGGATGCCTTCTTTTTCAAATTCCCTCGCCGCAATCAAACCTGGTTCTGTACACGGAATTTTAATGACGAAATTGGAAGACAATTGTGCAATCTTCGTTCCTGTTTCAACCATTTCTTTTGCATCGTCTAAATGAGGATTAATTTCCACTGAAATAGGAAAGTTCTCAACGCCCTTAAATTCGCTTCCTAATTCATCTAACACGGTAAGGAATGGTTTACCGCTTGACATGATGTGGCGAGGATTCGTCGTTACCCCATCGATGGCCCAATTTTCATAAGCATAACGCACTTCCTTCATAATGGCACTGTCCAAAAAATATTTCATACTTTATTCCTCCTCATGTGTTTTAAACGTATCTACGTTTTACAAAATGTCACTACCTTTGATTCTATAATAAAAAAAAGTTTGCTATCTTTCAAGCTTTTTCTTTACAAATTCTAGTAAATTTTTTTATGCCAAGTGCCCGTTCGTGTTTTAATGTAAAATAAGCTACACTATACCAACATTACGGGCCCTTCAACTTAAATCATCACAGTTTAATCCGGCAGTCAAGTACTTGATTACTTTTTACATAGGTATACCTGATTTACGCTCATTAAGATCTTTTACGATATTATTGTATTTATCATCAGATAGTTTATAAAAGAATGCCATAACAATAATGGTTGCCATGGCCAATGTACTTGGATATATGAACATAAGCCCTCTAATCCCTTCTACCACATTGGCATTTTGCACGGCATTGGGCACATACCCGACTAGCCCTAAAACAATACCTGGGATAAAACCTGCGAGAGCCTGAGATAATTTGCGACAGAAAGTGAAGAATGAATAAACCACACCTTCCGATCTATTGCCTGTTTTCCATTCCCCGTATTCAACCGCATCAGAAACGAATGCCCAGTTCAAACTATTGACAAATGCACTTCCAAAGAAGGCAAAACAAGCTAAAATGATAAATATTACGGCATTATCAGCAAAAATATAAGCTAATAAATCGCCAACTGCCCAAATTGCGCAACCAAGTATATACGTGTATTTCTTTCCGATTTTTTTAACCATGAACGGAACTAGTGCTACACCTATAAACACACAGCCAATGCTGAAAAAGCCCATGTAAGGAACGATTGAAACATTTTTCAATACATATTGGCAATAGTATACTTGTACTGCGAGCTTTACATTGAAAGCTGAAAAAGTAAACAAGTTCACTAAACAAAGGATCAAAAGAGGGGTATTTTTTAACAACCCTTTATAACTCTCACTCAGTTTCACCTGAGCTTCTTTTGGCTTCTCGTACACATATCTTTCTTTAACATTCTTATAACAATATAGTTGCAATAGTACACCTAAAAAAGCAAATACCGATACCGCCACTATGTATCCAGTGGATTCACTATTGAAAAGTAAAACGATAGGCATGAACCCAACCGTAGTAATCAATAGGCCCATGTTTGATCCTGCTTGCCTAAACGCAGCCAACTCCGCTCTTTCTACAGGATCTTTGGTCATGGCAGGAACCATTGAACCGTAAGGAATATTCGAAATACTATAAATGGTACCAAATGCCATATAGGTTGCATAAGCCCAAATCATTTTTCCAGTGAGTGAAAAATCAGGATTGGTAAAACTAACGATTGTAATGAGGGCTAACGGTACTGCCGTGTAAAGGATAAACGGCCTGAACTTTCCTTTTGGACCAATTTTTTTTCGATTATCCACCCAAGTGCCTACAGTAATGTCGGCAAAGGCGTCCCATATTTTTGTAATTAAGAAGATTAACCCTGCTGTTGCTGATGGCAGTCCAAGTGCATCCGTATAAAACTTAAGCAAATAGATTTGACCTAGATCAAATAAAAAATTATTTCCTACATCCCCCATTCCGTATGCTATTTTTTCCTTAAGCTTTAATTTCTTAGAAGTATCAACTGGACGTTCCATGTTTTGAATGACTGATTGTTCCATACGTTCTCTCCTTTTAAATACCATTTTTAAAATTAAAGAAATGTCAATTGTCTAATCGTCACGAACCCTTCATAAGAAATGCGCACTCAAATTTCACGTTCTTGTCAGCTGAAAATCTTCCATGGCATGTGCTCCTTCCATCGTTTTAGAGAAACTCTTTTCTAACATTACTATCTTTTTGAAAAAGTTATTATGTTTTATTATATTATGAAAACGCATACAAAATAGCAAGCCTTTTCCATATATTTTTTTCATTTGTTTGAAAAATTCAATCTTCTTGGCCTGACTGCTTGCCTATCCTCTATCAATATTTCATATCAGAGTTCCTAAAACCTCTTTCGCGGCACTGGAACGTTTTTTTCAGAATTTTTCTTTTTTTTATAATCATCCCTTGTAATTCTGTAAACGTATTCTTATAATGAACAAAGATACTGATTTTTATTTAAAGGTAACTATGTTTACCTGGGTTACCGCTAGCTCCATATTTATGGATTACCAGTGAAATCCGAAGGAACATGAAAAAAGGGATGGAAACTATTGATGATTAACAAAATTACATGGAGGTTTTTGATATGAGTACAAAAAGAAAAGAATTAAACAGTAATTTTTTCTCGAGTTTTTTAAATGTTGATTACTTATCCGAAGAAGATAAATACATTTTTAAAAAGGAAAAACAAAAATATAAATTTAACGTGATTGGTGCCGGGATGATAGGTCATGAGCATATAAAAGTTACCATGCTGGAGGGAAGAGCAACCATTCATGGCATTTATGATCTAGATAAGAAAAGTATTGAAAATACGAAAAGGATGTTCTCGGAAAACTTCCCTGGACATGATCTAGTGGAGTATCGGACTCTTGAGGAAGCTTGTCATGATCCACAAGTAGATGGACTAATTATTTGTACGCCGAATTATACCCATCTTGAGATTGTGAGAGAAGCGGTCAAATCCGGAAAGCATATTTTACTAGAAAAACCAATGGCTACAAACTTAATTGATGCATTGGAAATTAAAGAACTTGCCGATGGTTATAAAGGGATCTTTCAAATCGGCCTACAATATCGTTACAAAGCGATTTACAACGAATCCATTCACGAAGCGATCGAGCGAAAATCAATTGGTGATATTAAAACAATCAGCATTGTAGAACATCGAGTTCCCTTCCTGGATAAAGTAAACCAATGGAATAAATTCTCTAAATATTCAGGCGGTACGCTCGTTGAAAAATGTTGTCATTATTTTGACCTTTTAAACTTATTGGCTCAATCCAAGCCCTCTTTCGTTTATGCAACCGGAGGAAGCGCTGTCAATTTTAACGATTTTGAATATAAAGAACAAAAATCTGATGTAATCGATCATGCAAATGTCAATATCGTCTATGAAAACGGTGTGAACACGAATTTTAATTTGTGCATGTTTTCTCCTATGTTTTATGAAGAAATTACGATATGTGGAGATGGAGGAAGACTTAGAGCCTATGAAAACGATGATTTTTTACCGGTGAATCGGCCAAATACACATCTGGAAGTTTTAAGTGGTGAAAGTAAACCTACAAGAATCTCCACTCCATGTTATCCATCTGTTATCCAAAGCAGTGGACATAATGGCGGAACATATTATGAGCACAAATACTTCATTGATAATATGGAAGGCGTTTCAACCACGACTGCCACTGTTGAAGAAGGCTTTTGGTCCATTGTCGTCGGAATTGCAGCAGAAGAGTCCATTAAAACAGGAAAAGTAGTATACATTGATGAATTGTTAAAGAGAGTTCATAATGAGAAAGCGACTGTCTCTAATTAATTGAATTGGTGCATCCCCCATTTATTGTTTGGTGGTCACAAGAACCTTGTAATACAGAGGAGCATGAAAATGCGGCACTGCCCTTTATACGGGTAGTGCCGCATTCAGTTTGTAGACAAAAGGGGTTCGGAATTAAAAAATTCCGAACCCCTTTTGAAATTCCTTTGAAATTTTGACCAAAGGTTACGAGATTTGGGCTCTTCGAGCCACTATGTTAAGCCATTTTAGGACCTTGCCATGTCCAAGTGGCCATCTTCTTTAAATTCATGGCAGCGAAAGTAAGCATCGCCTGCATCGACAATTTCTTAAGTCCCCTTAAAGTAGTCCAACGCATACCATGCTTTTCTTTTGCATCTGCGAATACACGCTCAATCGTTTCTTTGCGTTTCGCATATATAGGTTTTACCTCTTGATGATGACGCAGATGATCTGCTTCTTCCACATATGCTTGCCAGATATGCCGTGTCACTACTTTTTGATGGTCTTTGCTTTCCGTACACCTTGATAAAAATGAGCATTTTGCACAAATTTGTTTTGGCGATTTGTACTCGCGATAGCCCTCTTTATTTGTTGTTGAGTACTTTAAAGTTTCTCCCGAAAGGCAAAGGTAACAATCAAAGTGTTCATCGTAAACATAGTCATGTTTACGAAAGAATCCTTCTTTTGTACGAGGACGTGTATAGGGTAAAGCAGGTGTGATTTCTTTGTTAAATAGGTAGCTTGTAATCGCTGGTGTTTTATAAGCTGCATCTGCGGCAACTGCTTCTGGTTTTCCAACTTTCTCAATTCACTTGCTCAACAAGTGGCTCCAAAATATGACTGTCATGTGTATTACCAGGTGTTACAATCGTTCCCAATACAAAACCGTTGCCGTCTGCGGCCGCATGGAATGAATAGGCAAACTGTTTTGTTCGTTCATCTTTCACATAGTAGCCACTCTCAGGATCCGTAGTACTTTCTTTAATTGCTTTGGTTTCTTCCTTATCAAATTTATCTGGTGGAAAAGGCTTCTTTCCATGGTTTTCACAATCTTGATTGATTTCTTCTTGAAGACGTCCTTGATACGCTCGTGTTTCTTTACGAACGATTTTCTTTTCAAATTTCCGTTTATTCGCACTGGCTTTCACATGTGGAGGAATCCACGAAAACGTGTTCTACACTTATTAACTTTTTATTAGCAGCTGTCATTAAAATGCGACAGAAAATCTGTTCAAACAGGTCTGTATCTTTAAAGCGTCGCTCATAATTTTTTCCGAACGTAGAGAAATGAGGTACTTTATCATGGAAACCATAGCCTAAGAACCAACGGTAAGCCATATTGGTTTCAACTTCTTCAATCGTTTTACGCATGGAACGAATACCGAAGGTATATTGAATGAAAGTCAGTTTAACTAAAATAACTGGATCAATACTTGGGCGTCCTACCTCTGAGTACATATCTTTCACCAAGTCATAAATGAAAGTGAAGTCAATGGAAGCCTCCATTTTACGAACCAAATGGTTCGGTGGCACCAGTTGATCTAAAGTAATCATTTCAAGTTGATCTCGCTGAATAGAATCATGTTTAGAAAGCATCCTCATCACCTCAAGTTTTAATCCTTCAATTTTAAAACAAAAATGACTCCAGTCAAAAGTGTTCTATCTAAAAGGTAAGACAAAGTTGATTGGAGCGGGTGTTCGAGACTCCTGCGGGAAAAGCGCGTCTAGGGGAGACCCCGCAGGCAAAGCCGAGGAGGCTCCCCGACCGCCCGCGGAAAGCGAGTGCCTGGAGTGGAAATCAACGTCTAAATTGTACAGGCCATAAAAATAGACAAACTCGATTTTCATCGAGTTTGTCTACAGTCTGAATGCGGCACTGCCCTTTATACGGGTAGGGCCGCATTTTTCATATTTCTTACTTTTGAACTTTAGGGGTAGCCCCCACTATCCATCCTCTCCATCGCTTCTGAAATGGCAAGTCACTGACAAGCACCTTATATAGAAGGAACTAGCATTGATAAAAAAGCTTGTAGACAAGCTGGGGTGGGCATATAACGCTTTAGAGACACTCTCCAAATCCCCTTTCATTTATTGTGTGCAACACAATAAAAGGCATCGTATATAGTACTGTCTGCGAAGTAATCCTCCTTTTACTCGAGGACGTAAATGGGACGGATGTCGGTATATCTAAAGGTTTGCCTACCCTGGCTACCTCTCCTTCACCAAATTATAAGGGTGAGCTAATGGTAGCCCTCCAATGCTCAGCTTTCAAGAGGGCGGGCGAGGAAGTGGAATGAAACGGTCTAAGTACAGATCCTCCAAAGTTATCAGCAATCTGAAGTCGACTTTCGTTTTCATTCAGAGCCAAAAGCAACCTTAAATGGTGCACACATATAAAAAAATGCAGGCCAACTCGATTTTATCAAGTTGGCCTGCATTTTGATTGAAAAACATCTATGGGAACAGCTATCACTTTATAAAACAATCATGAATATAATAGGCAATGTTGCAAGACTTAACGAAGTACTGATAAGTGTCGTACTTGAAACGAAATCTGACTCTGTATTGAATTGAAGCGCGTACATCGTCGTATTGGCGGCAGTCGGCATGGCAGCCATAATGATCATGATTTGTTTAACCATCTCATCTACAGGCAAGAAAAGAGTTAGCATATACGCTATTGCTGGTGAAATGGCAAGCTTGATAAGGAGCGACCAAGAGATCCTGGCTTTGGCCAATTGTTTTATTGAAATGTTGGCAAGCTGCATGCCCAGTACAATCATTACAGTAGGAATTGCGGCATCAGCCACTAAGTTGACGGCTTCTTGTACGGAATTGCTAAATGGGATATGCAGGAATTGAAAAAGGGCACCTAAAAGCCCGCCATATACGATGGGCATGCGTTGAACTGCCCGAAGAGCTGAGCGTATCCCATTACCATCCGGACTCCCTTTTGCGGCATAATACACGCCCACAGTACACATCACCACTTGTTGTATCACCATTAACACAATGGCAGATTTTAGACCAGTGGCACCGAAGAGTAATAGAACTACAGGGGTACCATAGTTTCCGTTGTTCATAAAGGACGAAGCCAAGATCATCCCACATGTTTCCGGAGTCGAATACCCGTGAAAATAAGAAATGACATACACAACGGCAATCAAGGAAAAACAAAGAGCAAATGTGTAAAAAGTAAGGTATAGGTAATCAATAGTGAATGGGGTAGTATAAAAAGTTCGAAATACAAGAATTGGCGACATTAAGTAAAGCGCCATTGTTGAGATTGTCTTTGTATCAAAACCGATTTTCTTTTGTCCAATAAACCCAATCGCAAAAATACCGAAAACCGGCAGGAGGATAGTTAAAAACTCCATTTTTGTCACCTTCATTACCTTTTGTTTTGTCATCTACTAAAGGAAAGACCTAGATCCTTCCCACTCTAGGTCCTTTTTTTCAATCATAAATTCAAGACGATGATACGTTCTTCCGTCATTTCTTCCATCGCATATTTTGGGCCTTCTTTTCCGTTCCCGCTTTTCTTCACGCCGCCATAAGGCATATGATCGACCCGGTATGCCGACGCATCATTAACGATAAGTCCTCCCACTTCTATTTCACGAGCCGCTTTCATGGCCAATTGTAAATCGTTCGTGAAGAGCCCCGCTTGCAATCCATAATCAGAATCGTTTACTTTAGCGATCACTTCGTCTATTTCTTCATATGTGGCAATCGATACAATTGGACCGAACACTTCTTGACGACAAACTTTCATGTCATCCTTTACATTCGTTAAAATGGTAGGCAAATAGAAGGCGCCGTCACGTTTACCACCAACCTCAATCCGGGCCCCTTGTTCCACCGCTTCCTTCACCCATGCCTCCACTCTCTCCGCTTCAGTAAGGCGAATCATCGGTCCAATATCTGTTTTTTCATCCATTGGGTTACCCACCACGAACTCTTCCGTTTTTTCTATTAACTTAGCAACAAAAGATTCATAGATATCTTGATGGACATAAATGCGTTGGACGGATATACAAACTTGTCCTGCATTATTAAAGCTTTTTTGTGAAACTAAAGTTGCCGCTCTTTCCAAATCCGAATCTTTATGAACGATGGTCGCTGAATTATTCCCTAATTCAAGAGACACTTTACGTAAGCCTGCCTTTGAACGGATTAATTCTCCCACTCGAGGGCTTCCGGTAAAAGTAAACATGTTAACATCTTGATTTTCCAGTAACCATTCACCGATTTTTGCACCATCTCCAGTCAGCACTTGAAGGCGTCCCTTTGGTAGCCCAGCCTCCTCCAATAAGGATGCCAGTTTAATGGCACAGATTGGAGTGACTTCAGCAGGTTTTAAGACTACACTATTACCGGACGCAAGTGCTGGACCGATTTTATGGCAGACCAGATTGATCGGTGCATTAAACGGAGTGATAGCTGCAATGACGCCAACAGGAACACGGATGGTGAAGGCCATGCGATTCTCTGAACCTTGAGCTGATTCAACAGGAACACCTTCTCCATGGATGCGCTTTGCTTCCTCTGCAGATATTTGTAAAGTTTGAGCTGAACGATCCACTTCTCCGCGTGATTCACGAATGGACTTTCCAACTTCAATCGCTAAGATCCTGGCAAATTCTTCGCGGCGCTCTAATAGCAATTGGGCCGCTTTCATTAATACCTCATATCGTTCATACGGTGAAAAATTCTGTTTTAACGCAGCTTTCGCACTCTTTACAGCTTTATCCACATGTTTTTTTGTCGCTACCGAGATTTCAGCAGCCGGTTCTTGTGTATATTTGTTTAATACCATCATTGTTTCTGACGTTTTCTCCCAATGACCCGCCACTAATAAACCATGTTGCTTAACTTGTGTTGAATTCGTCATTCTCTCCACTCCCCCGCTTTATTAAGATTCACCTAAAAAGGTCAATATCATAATGATATTTATCACTTCGATATTTCGTTATAGTAAACTCAAGTGGTTTATCATCGAATCCAAAGCTTAGCCTTGTCATTTCAAGCAAAGCTTCACCGCCGCGAATGCCCAATAAATCAGCTTCGTAAATCGTTGCGTTGATTGCACAGATTTTTTCTTTTGCCCGTTTTAACGAAATTCCATTTCCCTCTAAGATTTCATAAAATTTTGCACTATTCAGGTCATGTTTTTCATACATTTGTCCAATATGTTTGGGCCAGCATGAGCGTTCAATTGCAATAGGGACATCATCTGCGAAACGGATCCTCTCAATCACGAAAACTTCTTCTCCCTCTGCCAGTTGAAGCATTGATGTTTCGTAATATAAGTCTTGTGTGAAATTTGCACGCAGTAATTTTGAATTGGGGGTTAAACCTCTCTCGGTTACTTCTTCCGCTAATCCCTTCAGTCTTCCTAGACTCCCGCCGATAAGGGGTTGGGGCTTTACGATTGTTCCTCTTCCTTGCTTCTTCTCCAATAATCCGTCTTGGACAAGAATGGAAATCGCTTGCCTTAATGTAGTACGGCTAACATCGAATTCTTGCATCAACTCTTGTTCCGTTGGTATTAAAGCGTTTGCCTTCCATACTTTTTCCTGAATGCGCTTCACTAAAATGTCTTTCACCTGTAAATAAAGAGCCACATTTTTATTGGCATCTATCATATTTTTCATGTTGTCCAACTCCTTTAAGCCAGTCTTTACGATAAAGTATATATCATAAACCAGCCATTGCTATAAGGGGCGATCCGGTTTCTTTCAGACATATATTTCGGTTTCTATTTGAAGCATTCGTCCCAATTCAATTAGGTGTTCCGTTACATCTCCATAAACTAACGCGAAGTGGGGTTCGTAGCCTGCATGCATAAGTTTGTAAAGTGTGTCCGTTACATCTGTTTTTAATTCAACTTCCACTGAAGTCCCTGAAAAAGGCTGTTCTCCATCCAATGCATTTCCTTTCATTACCAAAAAACGATAGCCTTCAGGTGTATGGCTTACTCTAAAGATCGTTACTACGCCTGCTTTCAAACCAAAATCCATGGCAAACCCTATTTTACGATTTGGATGTACACCGACTGTTGCCCCTGTAGAAGGGTTTGCCAGTGAATACGCCCCGGCACCGCAATGCCAAAATACAACCGAATTTTTCTTTTCATCCACATGGACTAAATCGCCTAAGTACGGGGCATTGCCACCAGCTAATTCACGTAGAATATACATGGAAACCGATCCGTGAATATCGGATTCACAAGATGTTACCATTCCGTCTTCCGTGAACTGGGATAGCGTTGAGCATGGTGCTGCTCCCAATTCGTTAAAAAAGTCAGGCCAACAACGCATCGCTAATGCATCCAACTCTTGTTGCTGGATATGTTTTTTGATGTATGTTGAAAATTGTGCGAATTTTGTTACGGTTTCATCATTTCGGTTCAACCCAATGACCTGTCTCTCGGCACGTTCAATTTCACCGATCCATGCTTGCTCTGGAAGTTCCACGCATTGTACAAATGCCTCTTGCAAGTCAATCTTATGAAGTGTAACACCAAGTGCTGTTTGCAATTCTCCTTCATTTGCTTGTGAGAAGAAGAAACCAGGTGGATATTCACCTACAACACCAATTTTAAGTTCACTTAATGCCTTGAATACACGCATAACATTAAATTGCCTTAGTAAACGCTTTCTTAAATCTTCTTCATCCGGATTCCCAAATACAAATGCAAAAGGATGTTGATGATTACGCAGGACATTGCTGGTACTGTTCCCACCCGTTAATGAATTAAGACGCAAACGCCCCCCGACGCTTGGTTCGCGTACTGACCAAACGATCACAGGTTGCTTGAAATATTCCAAAACTTTGACCATGAACTCCCCATCTGCAAATGTAACACTTTGATATAAAACCGTGTCGACCTTCACATCCTTTATAGAATCTAAAAAATCTTGAAGATCCTCAACGGAAGTCACGGTTTGTTCTGGTGCTACAAGATGGCTGCAGCTTTCTTCCAACCAATCCATACTTTGCCTGCGATATATTTCAGCTGCTTCAATATCAAATGTTTTTCTACCTATGGGTAAATATAAAACGACCGTGTTAAGCATGTACGAACCCCCTATTTTCAATGGCGAAAAAATTCATTATAACCATTATAAGATACATACCTATCTTTATCAACAAAAAGATAAACATCTCACCGAAGAACAAAAAAAGGCTCTTGAGACACAAATGTCTCGAGAGCACGATTGCTAGATTTTTTCCATTAAGTATTGCAGGATTAAGAATTTTTGCTGTTGAAGGCATATTTCTTTCCCCAGTCACCCATACTTTCTAGTATGGGCATGAAACCTTTCCCTGCGTCTGCTAGCGAATATTCTACTTTTGGGGGCACTTCTGGATATACTTTCCTTATGACCATTTGATCTTTTTCCAATTCCCTTAATTGACTTGTCAATATTCCTTTTGAAATTCCGGGGACCAATCTTTGAAGCTCACCAAACCGTCTTGTCTCTTTCAAATGCCATAATATGATAATTTTCCATTTGCCTGCTATTACATTTTGAGCATGCGTGACAGGGCATACTTCTATCTGTTCGTTGGGAATTTCACCCTGAAATGATGTTCGAGCCATGCTAACTACCTCCTTTTCCTAATGGTCTTGTTTTTGTGACTATGTTATTTAAAAATCACTACTTACAAAGTAACGTCTAAAGTAATAATATATGACTATGCTTTATCAAACAATGCTTTTGGGAGGAACAAAGGATGAAAATTGGAATCATTGGAGCAAGCGGCAAGGTTGGACATCTTATTATGAAAGAAGCGAAAGATAGAGGAATGGACGTAACGGCAATCGTGAGAAATGCTTCAAAAATTACCGAAACGAACGTTACTGTACTTGAAAAAGATATTTTTGCGCTAACTGGATCAGATCTTACATCCTTTGATGTAGTGGTCAATACCTATAAGGCACCAGAAGGCGAGGAACATTTATATGTAGATGCTGGCAGAGTATTGATTAAAGCCCTTAATGAAGCCCCACAGACAAAACTGGTCGTCGTGGGCGGTGCCGGGAGCCTCTTTGTTGATGAAACCCATACAACAAGACTTATGGATACACCAGATTTCCCGGACTTTGTATATCCGACTGCATCCAATGCAGCGAAACAGCTTGAGGAGTTGCAGCAATCAAATTCCATTACATGGACGTATATCAGCCCTGCAGGTTTCTTCGATCCGGAAGGGAAAAGAACCGGCTCCTATCAGGCAGGAAAAGATCATGTCATTTTAAATGGTAAAGGGCAAAGCTACATTAGTTATGCTGACTATGCCATCGCCGTAGTGGATGAGATTGAAACTCCACAACATGTGAATGAACGATTCACCCTTGTTGGTGAAGCAGAATAAATGATCGGGCTTTGATTTTACAGATCGAGGCTACTTTATAAAATTTGGAAAGCGGGTATTGATTATGGCTAAAGTCCTTTATATTACAGCACATCCACTTGATCATACACAATCTTTTAGTTTGGCGGCGGGAAGCTCTTTTATTGAAGCCTATAAACAGAGTAACCCTAACGACGAAGTGGTTCATATCGACTTATATAAGGAGCATATTCCTGCACTAGATGCCGATATATTCAGTGGGTGGGGAAAACTTCAAACAGGCAAAGGATTTGAAGAACTTTCCGATCAGGAAAAAGAAAAAGTCAGCCGTCTTGGAGAGTTGAGTGAACAATTTGTATCCGCCGATAAGTATGTTTTCGTGACACCTATGTGGAATTTCTCTTTCCCTCCTGTAATGAAGGCGTATCTTGATTCCGTTGCAGTAGCCGGGAAGACATTCAAATATACGGCAACCGGACCAGTCGGTTTATTGACAGATAAAAAAGCCTTGCATATTCAAGCGCGTGGCGGCATTTATTCCGAAGGACCGTCAGCTGATCTGGAAATGGGACACCGTTATATTAAAAACCTACTTGTGGGATTCTTCGGTGTCCCTTCATTGGAAGGGATATTTATCGAAGGACACAATCAATATCCTGATCGTGCACAGGAAATTAAAGAAAAAGGGATTCAGGAAGCAAAAGATTTAGCTCAAAGATTTTAAAGGGATCGGTATTATTAAAAAAAGGTATCACTATCGCCACATTCCTTTAGTCGGTAAACTCCAAACAAAAATATGACAGTTTATTGTTCATTACTTAAACTGTCATATTTTTTTAATTTCGAAATGAAATTTTCATTACAGGCAAAGAGAAATGAAAATATACTAATGAAAGTGAAGGTTACCGAATGGCTTTAAAGGAGATTAACAAAGATAAATCCGTTTAAAGCATTCGAATCGTTTCCTTGAAAAAGACAAAGTCCTTCAGCATATGGAGGTATATCGCAAGTCGAAGCTTTGTGCAACTTGAAGATTAAGAAGGAATAGGGATTTGGCGGATAAAGGGACACCTGGAATGGAGTCCCTGAATTTCAACGAAACTCTTTATCAGAGCCTTCAAATTAAATACCTGTCAGCTTCGGAATATAGCTTCTAATCATTTTCAAGGTTAAGGATCATATGTTCAATATGGGACAATACGAACCTTTTGCTGAATACTATCATTACCTTCGCTACTCAATCATCGTATTTTTTTTATCACGCTTTACTCCAATCATGGACTGCACTTCCTTCTACATAACGTTCTGCGTCTAAAGCGGCCATGCATCCTGTTCCAGCAGCTGTAATGGCTTGACGGTACTTGCTATCTTGAACATCCCCACAAGCGAATACACCTGGAACGCTTGTTTGAGTGGAACCCGGTTTTACAATAATATACCCAGTTTCATCTGTATTCAACTGCCCTTTTAGGAAGCCAGTGCTAGGTAAATGGCCAATAGCAATGAAAATACCGTCTGTTTCTATTATCTCCTCTTCGCCAGTTCCATTGTCTTTTATCTTCAAGCCTGTTACTTCATTCTTGTTGTTCGCCATTATTTCAATTGGTGTTTTATTTAAACTCCACGTGATCTTTTTATTTTGCTGTGCTCGATTTTGCATGATTTTTGAAGCTCTTAGTTCATTTCTCCGGTGCACAATACGTACTTCCGAACCGAATTTTGCAAGAAAATGGGCTTCTTCCATCGCTGTATCTCCACCGCCTATAACAACTATCTTTTTATCCTTAAAGAAAAATCCGTCACAGGTGGCACATGTACTAACACCTCGACCAATATTCTCTTTTTCCCCAGGAATGTTTAAGAACTTAGCAGAAGCGCCTGTAGATATAATTAGAGATTGTGTTAAAATATCGCCTAATCCTTCTACACGTAATCTATATGGGGGCCCACTAAGGTCTAAACTATTCACCCATCCTGTCTTAAATTCGGCACCGAAGCGCTCAGCTTGTTTTCTCATGTTTTCCATGAGTTCGGGACCCATCACCCCCCCCCACAAAACCTGGATAATTATCCACTTCCCTAGTCATTGTCAGTTGGCCACCTGGTTGACTCCCCTCAATGATAAGGGGCTTCATATCGGCCCTAGCTAAATAAATGGCAGCTGTTAATCCCGCTGGACCCGTTCCTAAAATAACCACTCTTCGCATAATTTACACCTCTGCACCTTACTTTTATTGGAATTTATTTTCTTTTTAAAAAATGGGTAGAATTGAAACGTGAAAATGTAAAATTAATATGCTTTGCTATATAATCCTTTGATATGAGTTAAGTAACGAACATCACTAGCTCCTTTCATTAATGTTGCCGGCAAACCTTTTAATTGCGTTTTATTTCCACCGATTGTACCAACTGCATCTTTACGTCCAAGGCTTGCTAATGTGCCAGAGAATACAGGCATGAACGGTTCCATAGCACCACCGCGTATGGACCTAGCTAAGTTCACACCCACAACTTCACCCATTTGCCAAGCTAATTGAGCAGTTGGTGGATATGCCTTTCCGTCTGTACCCAATACGATAGCACTATCACCTGCAACGAATACATTTTGGTGAGATGTAGACTGTAAAAACTCGTTTACGAGTATGCGTCCCCGATTCACCTCCATACCGGATTTGGCTACTGCAGAGATCCCCTGGACTCCTCCAGCCCATATCATTGTTTTTGTCTCAATTTTTCTGCCGTCTTTAAGTTCAACGGATCTACCATCCATTTTTACAATTGGTATACCAGTAACGATTGTAACGCCACGTTTCGATAAACTTGAATAAGCGCGTTCAATTAATTCTGCAGGGAAGCCTTTAAGAATCGAAGGGCCAGCTTCTACACAGTAAAGAGAAATATCTTTAGGATCAATGCCGTATTTTAAGCATAAACTTGGTATTTTATCAGCATATTCTCCAACAAGTTCTATACCAGTCAAGCCCCCTCCGCCAACCACAATCGTACCGTCCGCTTTATTTTTTGTTTTGCTATAAGCAGCGATGCAACCTTCTACGTGGGCACGTAATCGATTTGCATCATTTACTGATTTAAGTACGAAACTGTGCTTTTCTAAACCAGGGATACCGAAGTAAGCTGTTTCGCTTCCTAGAGCAGTCACTAAATAGTCGTAACTTAATATTGCTCCGTCTTCAAGAGATACTTCACGGCGGTCTGGTCTAATTTCTTTTACCGACGCTATTTTTAAAACAACATTGTAGTCTTTAAGCAATTTATCAAGTGGGAGGGCAACTGCTTGTTCACTAAGGTCTCCTACGGCTAGACGGTGCAGTTCTGTAATGATTTGATGTGTAGCGAACCGATTCACTACTGTAATCCTTGCTTCATCCACGCTTAGGTGTTGACGGGCTGCCATGGCTGATAATAAACCACCGTACCCGGCGCCTAAAATTAAAATATGTTTTGACATATCCAATCCTCCGTCTACAATTATTTGTTTTCCTTTTTTTATATCCTTAAATACGCTATGCAAGGCGAAATTGTTTTTACGATACATGGTGGCTACGTTTCAATTAAAAGTTCATAACTTTTTTAGCTGTTTCGATTACATCTTTATAATTCGGTAACCAAATGTTTTCCGCCTCAGTAAATGCATATACAGTATCAGGTGCTGAGACACGTAATACTGGAGATTCTAAACTTAGGATTGCGCGCTCGTTTATTTCAGCGACCACATGAGCTCCAATACCAGCTTGTTTCTGAGCTTCTTGAACGACTATACAACGACCCGTCTTTTCAACGGATGCTATAATCGTATCCATATCCAACGGGCTAATCGTCCTTAAGTCGACAACTTCTGCTGATATCCCTTCTTTTGAGAGTTCATCGGCTGCTTTTATTGACTCGTGAACCATCGCACCGTAGGCAATGATCGATAGGTCTGTTCCTTCCCGTTTCACATCCGCTTTACCAATTTCTATCGTATACTCTTCTTCCGGAACCTCTTGACGGAAAGAACGATACAATTTCATATGCTCTAAAAATACAACTGGATCGTTATCACGAATCGCCGAAATCAACAGGCCCTTCGCGTCATATGGGGTTGATGGTATAACGACTTTTAATCCAGGCTGTTGAGCAAGGAGCCCTTCTAAACTATCAGAATGAAACTCGGGTGTATGAACTCCCCCACCAAAAGGTGCACGAATGGTGACTGGGGCCGTCCAACGACCGCCATACCGATATCGCATGCGGGCAAGCTGTCCATTTAGGGAATCCATCGCTTCGTATACGAAACCGAAGAATTGGATCTCAATGACAGGTCGAAAACCAGTTAGACCCAAACCTATCGCAAGGCCGCCTATACCTGATTCTGCAAGAGGTGTATCGAAAACTCGCTCTTCCCCAAATTCATTTTGTAAGCCTTCAGTTGCGCGGAATACTCCCCCATTGACACCAACATCTTCACCAAAAACTAAAACATTTTCATTATTCTTTAACTCTGTACGGATTGCATCGGTGATTGCTTTAATCATCGTTATTTGAGCCATGGTCTATTTCGACTCCTTTTCTTTATAAATTTCATATTGTTCTTGTAGATTACCTGGCATTTTTTCGTACATATTCTTGATCAAATCAGTAACTTTTTGTTTTGGGTATTGGTCGGCTTTTTGTATTGCAGCTTTTATATCTTCTTTTGCTTGTTCGATTACCTTTTTTTCTTCTTCTTCATTCCAAAGGTCTTTTGCTTCTAAGAATTTACGGAAGCGTACTAAAGGATCTACCTCGTGCCATTCATTATCTATTTCTTTTGTACGGTAACGTGTCGGATCATCGCCGGACATGGTATGTGGTCCATAACGGTATGTTAACGTTTCAATGAGAGTAGGGCCCTCACCCTTAATTGCCCGTTCTCGTGCATCCCGAACTGCTGCATACACCGCAAGTGGATCCATACCATCAACTTGAACACCTGCTATACCAACTGCTACCGCTTTTTGTGCAATAGTAGCTGCGGCAGATTGCTTTTCAACTGGAGTCGAAATCGCATAACGGTTGTTTTGAACAACGAAAATCGCTGGTGCTTTGAACGCACCTGCAAAGTTCATTCCTTCATAAAAATCGCCCTGTGATGCACCACCATCACCGGTATAAGCAATTGCGACTGAATTTTTCCCGCGTTTCTTGAAACCTAAAGCTACACCGGTAGCTTGAATATACTGAGCACCAATAATAATTTGTGGCGCTAAGCAGTTAACACCTTCGGGCATTTGATTTCCATGGTAATGTCCACGAGAGAATAAAAATGCTTGATATAACGGTAAACCATGCCAAATAATCTGTGGAACATCACGATATCCGGGTAAAATGAAATCTTCTTTTTCTAGAGCAAATTGAGAAGCTATCTGTGAAGCCTCTTGACCAGCTGTTGGTGCATAGAAACCTAATCGGCCTTGACGGTTTAAAGAGATTGAACGTTCATCTAAAATACGTGTGTACACCATTCGCCTCATCAGTTCTTTTAATTGCTCTACAGTAAGATCTGGCATAGCATCTTCATTGATGACTATACCTTCTTCATTAAGGATCCTAAATGTTTCAAATTGCAGCGCAATCTCATCAAATTGCTTTTTCGCATTTACAACGGTATTTACTGATTCAGTCTTCATTTTCTTCCCTTCCTTTTCTTTATTAATTCGTGCTACACCGCATACATTACAGATACCTATTATCTGTAATTATACGTAAAAAAACTCATTTAAGTCAGTACAGCTAATTTTAAGGCTCCCATAGTACAGGAACTCAGTAAAACGTGAACAAGACCCCCTATCTATGTTCCAGGGCTTTTCGGAACCAATCTACTCCCTCTGAATGTCTGTCCTTCAATTTCAATTTTAAAGTATCATTAAGCTCTAAGATGGTTTTGCTCTTGAGATAAACCTTCATCTTCTCCTCAGCTTCTAACATAATGACATTAATTGTACAGGGTCCACAATGAATGGGGTCTTGAACTTCTTGTCCTTCAGACAAGATGCACTTTTGCCTGATGTTTGCGCACTGAAAAAAAGGCTGCTCTCCTTCGATGGCTTCTATAACATCCCAAAAATCAATCTTACTTGGGTGTTTAGCTAATTCGTACCCACCTTTAACGCCAGGCATGGAACGTACGATGCCCGACTTCTTTAATTTAGTGAAAATTTTTGATAAATACGTTTCAGAAACCCCTTGAAATGTTGCTAGTTCCTTAACGCCGACGGACTTTCCTGTAGGTAAATCCACAAAATAAGATAGACAATGCAGAGCGTATTCGACTCCTTTGCTGAATTGCATGTAAATAACCTCCGACTAAAAAAATTAGGGTCTAAAATCAATTTTCATTGTCCTAGTTTGGATACTATCAAGAAAAGAAAAAGTTTAACCGATGTTTTGGTTATATCCCTAATTTTCACAACTGAATTTCTTAATCTGTTCAGTTTTGTCACATAGGATTAGAACCATTCGTGATTTTCCGTTCAGATATGAAACATATATCAGACAGATTGTTCTTTATATCTATAATGGTAATGCATTACTGATGCCAGACCCTGTACCTATACAAGCTTTTGGCTATGTGTTGCTTATATATTCAGGAAACTGTTCAAAAATTAAAAGTCCCATAGAAGCCATGTCTTTACAGTTTCCCATTTACATTGTAGTTTTAACCGTATGCTTTAACGGTTTTCGGTAATTCATGGTGTGTAGGTCTGTAGTACGCTGATACAAGGCTAGTTCCAGCCTTTCAAAACGAGTAGTAAGCGTTTTTTTATTGAAGCGATATTTTATAAAGTGGAAATAATGTCTTGAATGTATCACCAACTAATGAAATGAACTTATCACCATCCTTCAAGATTGGATCATTAGATTGAACATGGCGACCAACAAGGAACTCTGCCTTTTTCACGTCTCGAAAGCGCTCTAACGATTTTTCCAATCCTTCTTCACCTAGATTGAAAATTGATTCGGATTCTTTTTTCATATGGTCAATTGATAGGACATAATCACTCGGAATCAGCTCGCGAATACTATCAATTTCCTTGAGAAAATTACTCGCAATTTCCTTCTTGTTAGGTAATTCGTAAATGAATGCAAGCCATATGAAAACATGGTCATCGAATAAGCCTACTTGAAAATGCGGAAGCATTTTATATCCTTGTTTGTTTGCTGATATCGCTAGCCAAGTGTCTTTCGGAGCATTAACCGTTCGTCGTGCGTGTTTTGCAATATGCAAAAACATTTCATTTCCAGCCAATATTGACAATTCATCCTTCAGTGTGTCGCCCATCGCTTGAAACTTCGGCCGAATACGATCTTTTATTGCTTCCATTCTAGTTTCGAGTCCTTCTATTGTAAACGTGTCAAAATCAGTTTGATCAAATCCATTGAAATGCATGTACCATACACTCCTTTGCTATATATATTTTTGGCAACATCTTTTCTATTTTTTTGGCTAAATCCGTTCTTTCATTAATTGCCAGTAAGATGTTATCAAAAACATCGTTTCAAGTTACCTTTTCAAACTCTTGGGTTTAAACGGATGAGAAAAATTTATTCATCTCCTTGAGTAGACAATTCAATTGCTCCATATTTATATAGGACTGGATCATACCCCAAAGAGCGTAATACATCATATTTTCAGATTTTTTAATCACATTGAATATGGCAGCTGACCCTCCTGCCGAACTTATCTTAAAATGACGACCAATGCCGGTTTCAATGAATGAGTCATCTTTTTGCCAAGTCCCTTCTCTTCATTATTAGAAATCGGAGGCAACCTTTACTACCATGTCCAAACCATCTTCTATGATTCCTTGTGAAAGACCAGGATATTGTGTATGACCTTCAATCACGACCGTTTCAAGTTCAGTAATGCCGAGGTAATGAAGCCAATTAGTTACAAAATTAACGGCCATCTCCTTTGATGCCATATGTTCAGAAGAGTAATCCGAACCACGAGCACATAAAATAGCAACTTTTTTGTTACTAACTTGAGTTTTTCTTGCTTGGGAAAGGTAAGAAATATAGGTTATTAATGGAGCAGGAACTGTGTAATACCATAATGGAAAAGCGAAAACTACCTTTTCTGCATCCAAGAACTGCTTTAAGTAGTGTTCAACAATATCTGTAGCTTTTGCCTCTTCCGCTGTTAACTCTAACCCTTTGCTCCGCTTGAATCCTCCTGTAATAGCTGCATTCCCATAATACGGAAGGTTAATATTGAATAAATCTAATTCAACAATCTCTTCATTTCTTGTCGTTTCTTTAAACGTGTTTAAAAATTTATTATACATTTGCACACTAATTGCTTGATCCTCAGGACGATCGTTAATTTTTACAAATAAAATTTTTGACATTGTTTTTTCCCTCATTTGTTTTTTATTTTCCCAGCAACTGAACCAGTATGGGTTTTATATCGTCGTTGGTGGTGGTCTTCCACTCTTGATAAATTCTTAAATACTATCAAAATGATATTAGATATCTACATTATCTATAATTGATGATAAAAAAACGTTCCCCTATACGCTTAATTGAATGTTGATTTCTTTCACTCTCCTCATTTCCTTCCTATTCTTCAAATTCATTTATGATTTACAATTAGAGATATCATATATCTGTATTATATATTATTATTGATTCATGTCAATGAAGATGCACAAACTACAGATTTTGGTAAAAATTCAACTTTGTTCCTTTAAACAGCCATTATCAGCTAAATCTAGATAGACCACCGATTAACATTGAATTTCAAGGCTGCGGCTATTTTTCTTCGTCCGTTCCCCACCATTTATCCTTGATCGTTTTGGACAAGTTTCCTTTACTTGTTAACCTTCGCTCCAACCAAACCAACAGCAGTTATCGAAAATTTGTTTGGCATGTTAAAGTCCAAATGCTTTTTCTCCAAGATTTTGAAAGTATGGATCACTTTGAAAAGGAATTAGATGATTATATTCATTTCTATAGCCACGAACGTATGAAGGAAATATTAAAAGACCTGAGTCCGATAGAAAACCGATCTCAGGTCTTAGAAGCTGCTTAAACTATAGGTCTAACATTATTGGGTCAGATCATTTTTCGGTGACTTTTTAAACCACCAAGCGCGCCAACCCTCACTTAATGAACCTTTTGTATTTTCTCATGTAATTCCACGATTTCCATCGCTAAATCTTTTGTTGTCATGGAAGTCATCAGGTGATCTTGAGCATGAATCAGCAGCATTGGTATGTCGAAATTTTCACCATTCACTTCCGCTTGGATCAAGGCGGTTTGGATTTTATGTGCCGCCACAAACTCTTGCTCCGCTTCTTTCAGCTTTTCTTGTGCATTGCTGGATTTGCCTTGCTTTTGCAAGGAGATGGCTTCCATTGCGCAGCTTCGGGCATTCCCGCTATGGAGGATCAATTGAAAAGATAGTTCAGATAACGCCTCTTTCGTTTTCGCCATATTAGCACCCTCTCATCTCTTCAAAGTGAATTATTTGGATATTAATTGAATGGCTGTTTTCAGCACTTCCTTGCCATTGCATGATCCGTAGTGCATCGGATTTATCGTATCTACCGGCACGCCCTTTTCATCTCCGATTTT
Organism: Peribacillus simplex; assembly: GCF_001542915.1. Taxonomy (GTDB): domain Bacteria; phylum Bacillota; class Bacilli; order Bacillales; family DSM-1321; genus Peribacillus; species Peribacillus simplex_B. The sequence goes on from NZ_LNNH01000012.1 coordinate 757,817, forward strand.
CCTAATATCATTAAGTAAGTAACGAACCTGCGGCCCTAACAAAATCACGTCCACATCGTTAATATGATTTCTCACTTCCGTAGTGGCTACTGCCTGGATTTTCGCATTCACTCCTTCTTCCGATGCCGCTTTCTCCATTTTATTAACCAATAGACTTGTAGACATTCCTGCAGAACAGCATAATAGTATATTCATTACATTTTCCTCCTCATAATTCCCTTGTTTTATTTGTTTCCTGTCAAACTTTGCTCCAGCTTAGTTAATCAATCTGAATGAGCTCCATGGTTTAATATAATCCAATAAAAAACGTTCTTCCTCCACTACTTGTGCAACAAGGTTTTTCCGTTCATCCAAGGGCATGTCCCGTAAAATGACTTGAAGCTCTCCTTTATATTTTCCAAAGGAATCATTGCCGATGAAAACGCCCCCTTTTTGCTGTGGAACACTTTTCCGAATCGGAAAATTTTCCTTTCCGTATTTTTTCCTTACTTCAACTGATCGGACCATATATTCACTGATATCACCACGGCGAATATGTATTTCCTCCAAGGCGACTTGATGCTCGATGGGGGATGCATCCGAATGGAGCTCCACTTTCAACTCGATCATGTCCCGCTTTAAAGTTCCCAGCATTTTCAATTCCGCTTCACTGGCATAAGCGTTTCCAATAATCACATCATCAATTAAGTTTGTGGCCCATAAATGCTTGGCTTGCACATCAATGGAAAGTTCACGATGCTGTTCCAATGTGCACAATCCATCGTTGATGTTCCACGGCCCTATGTCACCCGTTTGTGAAGTAACAAATGCCGCTGTCCGGATGCCATGTTCTTTAAATCGCTTGCTGCAGGAGATGAAGAACTCATAAGGCAGACCCGTGAATTTTTGCGGATAAAAATTATGGCACCCAATCACTTGATCCTTATTTGCTTGATGCGTCAAAATATTCGTTAAATATTCGACATCATTGCTCATATTCAATTCAATTTTCAATCCATAAGGATTAAACGTCATTTTAGCTTCCTTCAAGCCATCAAAGCCCAAATCGAGACGAACCCCGTCCGCTCCCATTTCTGCGAAAAATCCTAAATCATCATAACTTATATTAAACTTGGCAAAAACAGCCGGCGCAACATCAAGGATGACTTCCATATCCAGCGTTTTCGCATAAGAAATGATATCTTTATATTCTTCCATGACGACTTCATAAGGTTTTGAAACCGATAATAAGCACGTGAATATCCGTTCAAACCCATAGTGATGGGCCAATTTTATATATTGCTTGTCGAGATCCGGTGTAGAGTGTTCCGGATAAATCGATATTCCCAATCTTCTCATAGCTTCATTCACTCCCTATTTTCTTTCCATTGAACCCGCCTTGCCTGTAACCTCATTAAATAGTCACGGTAGCGGGAGGATACCATTACAGAACAAATAATCGTTGGCATGATGACAATCAAATAATAAGTTGACCCTAATGCGCTAAACAAAATGATGGAAATGCTAATGATTAAAATGGTAAAGCCGACTGATTTCCAAGGTGTTATCCATTCAGCTAGCTTCGTTCGCGAAAATAGGATTTGGGCACCGACAAAGGCTAGCACTGCGCCTATAATTTCAAGCATATTTAATGCCTGCCTTTTTTTCTTCCGGTCCATCTTCGATTTTATTTTCATCACGCAGGTGCTGCTTTTCGAACATCTTGAAAAACGGAAAATAAATCATTAATGAAATGAAGAAATTCAATATAACTAGAACCCCAGCCATGATGGTCCAATCCGTGCTGATTACAGCGGCAATCGGGCCGAAGACCGTAAACGGAAGCTTGGCCATGATCATGGGAATCAATCCTAATTGAAAGAACGTGTAAGAAACGACGACATTCACCAAAGGAGCAACAATGAACGGGACCATCAATATCGGATTCATGACGATAGGTGCTCCAAAGATGACAGGTTCGTTAATATTAAAAATCCCCGGAACAAAAGATAGTTTACCCAGCTCTTTCAAATACTTCGATTTTGAAAATAAGAATAGTACTACAAGCGATAAAGTCGATCCTGCCCCGCCAATCCAAACGAACCATTGAATGAATTGTTCGGTAAATAAATTGGGCAGATTCGCCGCATTACCGGTTCTTGCAAACGCATCCATATTTTCGAGTATCGCCGAATCCCACATTGGCCGTATGATCGGTCCCAATATGGCCGGCCCATGAATACCAAGCGACCAAAAGAAAACGATGAGGAAGACGGTAAGCAGACCACCTATTAAACTATTACCGACCAAAAGATCTTTGAGAGGAGACACCAATGTCGTGATGATCGAATTAATATCAAACCCTAAACCATAACGAATGCCCCAGAAAAGAAGGACCACGACCAATGTTGGAATCAGGGCTGCAAACGAGTTGGACACCATTGGCGGGACACTTTCCGGTAATTTGATTTTGATGTCCCGTTTTATGAGAAAATGAAAAATTTCAACGGAAATCAATGAGGTGACGATCGCTCCGAACAAAGAAGCTGCACTTAAAGCGCTAATAGGTAACCATCGCCCCGCATCAATCACCCCTGGAACAGTTTCCATGACTTGGGTAGGCACCACACATGTAATCAAAAAAGCTAAGACTGATAGAAAGCCTGCACTGAGCTGATCTAATTTATAATGACCAGCAAGAGCCGAACCCACCCCAAATGCAGCATAAAGTGCCATCGCCCCAACTGTAAATCGGAAAGGTACATCCAATGCAGCTCGGTAAGGAGCGATCCATTCATCATACCCATCAATTGGGAAATTCAATAAAATAACAAAAAACGAACCGATAATCGTTAAAGGAAGTGTTGCAAGGACACCGTGCCGGATTGCTAGCAGATGTCTTTGTGATCCAATTTTATTTGCCACTGGAAGCACCTTCGACTCGAGTACATTCATAAAACTATTCAATAATCTTTCCCCCTTTATGTAAAAAGACTGAAAAAACACATTATTCAATAATTAAACATTATAACGTTATACTTATTATGTCAATCCTTTTTTATATGGAGATCATGGGATTCTAAATCAAACGAAGGGTGTCATTATCAAGCCTTTTTTAAGCAGGTAAGGATGGGAGGTGGTGGCGAACAATAGATAGAAAAGAATGAATAACGCATGAAAAAAGCAGGGAATTGTTTAAATAAAAAAGGAAGCATATCCCCCTCAAGGTCTAGTGCTTCCTTCATTTTGATACTCAATCAGTTTGTTCCGGCCATGTTCAAAAAGGCGTTCGTCATTCTTCCAAGTCCCACTGCGGATTCCAGACCACCTCCCAAAGATGGCCATCAGGGTCTTTAAAGTGACCGGAATATCCTCCCCAAAACGTATCGTGTGCCGGATCGGTTATTTCGGCTCCCGCTTTATATGCTTGCAGCAATACACGATCAACTTCTTCCTTGCTTCCTACATTATGGCCAATCGTGAATTCAGTGGAGCTTGCCTGCGACAATGGAACCTTAGCCTCATGGGCTATATCGCTTCGCTTCCAAATGGCAAGTTTTAGGCCTGCTTGCAAGTCGAAAAAGGCAACGGCGCCGTGCTCGAATTCCTTCCCTATAATCCCTTCCGTTTGAAAGCCCATTCCATCTTGATAGAATGCCAGCGATTTTTCCAAATCATCCACGCCTAACGTAAGCACAGTAATACGCGGTTTCAACATATTTCCCCCCTTTTTGAATCTCCCCATGGTAACCACTACAATCGCACCTCCTTCTTTTTTTGTCAAACCAATCTAATTTCCTGTATAGTGAAAGGATTAGCCAGGATTGAACAATTACTGCCTAATCTGAAATGAAACAGAAAGGAATTTTGATTACCCATGATATCATTTATCCTTACCCTAAAACGTTTTTTAAAAGCGCTATGGTCCGCTTTTAAAATGAAGAATTTCCAAGTTCTTTTCGCCTTGGTCCTGGTCATGTTACTTTCCGGAACCATTTTCTATGTTAAGCAGGAAGGGCTGACCGTAATTGACTCTCTTTATTTTTGTGTTGTCACTCTAAGTACCGTTGGCCACCCCGGTTTTGAACCGCAGACGACGTTCGGAAAAGTGTTCACGATGATTTATATTGTCGGCGGCACTGGGTTATTCATGGGCTTGATTGGTTATCTTGCCTACGCCATCATAAAGAAGCGGGAAAGCGAGAACAAAGAAAGCAGGAAGTGAAGATATGAGGAATGCTCAATCTGAAAGGCATTCCTTTTTGTTCATCAACATTCATTATTTATGTATAACAATCGGTTCGTTTTTTTCTGTTGGCACTCCCTATTTTCATCCATTTCACGGCAATTTTTACGGTACCTGCCCATTTCAACCGCTTCGCTGAATTCCTTTAATAAAAAAGCACCCAGGTATGGGCGCTCCATTACATCCTTATTCATCTGTCCCAGAAGGGTCTGCATCTATTATTATTGTTCGGGTTACTGCCACAATTAACGTTTTCTTCAACCGTTTCATAAACGTCTCTCTCATATACAGGATAGTAATGCTCATTTCTAACCACAGTCCTATTAACATTAATCACTTCCGTTGGATGAATATGCTTCACGACACGCCGATTTGTTCTCGTATTCACCACGGTCCTTGTAGGATCTGTAATCACTTCTTCCCTTTGTTCACGACATCTTCTACAATTACAACTCATAAAAACACCACCTTTTTTTTACTTCTTTGTAGCTTATGATATTAGGTGGAAACTTGTACTAAGCAATAACACTATTTTTTGAATGCAAAAAATCCCCCTCTAACAATTTAGAGAGGGAGTATCTGCCATTACATGTATATGCATTTGTCTAATATGTTGGTATATCTTCGTTCAAAGGAAAATCAGCATAGTTAATTGGGCTCAACATGAACATGTACATCATACACCCCATGTTCATTCATCATCACTTTTTCTACATGTGTTGCAATATCATGTGCTTCTTTTATATCCAATGTGGAATTAACAAGAATCACAACATCGATGACTTCATTATTGCCATAATTTCTCCCTTTAATTTCTTTTATACCCTTGACCCCATTCACATTTGTAATGACATCTTTATAGAGATGGATTTTATTTTCATCGAATCCGTCTGAAAGCTCATGAGAGGATTGGCTGAATATTTCCCATGCTGTTTTGCATATTAAAAGCCCAACGATGATTGCCGTCAGCGGATCAAGCCATGGCATGTTTAGTTGGGAGCCGAAGATTCCGATAGCGGTTCCAATACTTACCCAAGCATCTGAAATATTGTCTTTCGAAGCGGCCATAACGGCTTTACTGTTAATTTTAAGAGCCAGCTTTTTATTATACCGATATACAAAATACATGGCGATTGCTGATAAAATTCCCACATACCCTGCCATGATGTCAGGCGACTCCTTGCCCCCGTCAAGCATGGACGAAATGGCATCGATCAATACCTGCACACCAACGGCAAACATGATGAATGATGCCACCATGGAGGCAATCGTTTCACTTTTCCAATGACCATATCCATGATCTTTATCGGGGGGTCTTTGGGCTAGCCTTAATCCAATCAATACGGCAATGGATGCGATAATATCAGTCGTATTATTCAAACCATCCGCTTTTAGAGCAGCTGAGTCACTTATGTATCCAATAACCAATTTTATAATAGATAGACAAATATAAGCAATGATACTAATGATTGCACCACGTTCGCCTAATTTGAGGTCATTATATTTCTGTTCTTCCATTCAACTTCCCCCCACAATTAAGTACTTGATTATCATACCAACTTAAAATTGGGTGGGTCTATAGCAACCTTTTTGTATCGTTTTATATATGTAAGCGCTAGGTAACTATGTTGGATGAAGCAAACTATCTGAAAAGAATAAATATAGTTTCTTTCATCAGCGGGTCAATAGATTTTAACAACAAAAAAAGGGCCGCTGCCGCAACCCGATCACTGATTCCCTAGGTATAGATAATTTTGTATGTGGGTTTGATCACACCGTTTGGATACTGCGTCATTTCAATTAAATCCAGTTTAAGCAAAGGCTTGACGCTGCCGAAAAGGGGGATGCCTTCCCCGATGATGATGGGGTTCACTTTCAGTACCAATCGATCGATGAGTTTATGCTTGATTAAATTCCCGGCAAGTTCGCCTCCGCCGCATAACCATAGCTTACCTTCCCCTTGCTGCTTGAGATTTTCAATGAATTCCACGGCATTTCCCTTGATGAGCTCCACTTCCTCGTTCGATTCGAACTGAAGGGAATTTGAGAAAATATAATGCTTCAGCCCCTTATAGCCAGGTTCACCCGGTTTTGCGCCGAAATGAAAGCCAAACTCATATGTTTTCCGCCCCATCAATACGGCGTCATATTGCTGAATTTCCGTTAAAAAATCCGGGACATGCTCTCCTTCGAATAAAAAGAGGGAATTACTGATATCTCCATCGATTATGCCTTGGTCCGCAATGAAATGGTCCAGCGATACTGCCACATGATAAATCAATTCAGCCACGTTAGACATCCCTCCGTATTTGTTCTGAAATCGTGATCTAAACACAAATCAATTCATTTAAATCTTCTGCTATGAAAACTAAGATCAAGTAGCCATTTTTATCATCTTTTTAATCAGATCTTCATTTGGTTCGATGTCCATCAGCATACTTAGGCACTTATTCAATCTAAGGAATTCCGGGATCATCTTTCCCATCGTTTTCATGATTTCACTAGGATTGCGATCGCTGCCCCATTCATTTAAGAGGTTTAATTTCTTTTCATCCAATTTACTTCTTTTTCCTTCCATTTTCGTCCATGCTCCATAGGAGCCGTCTAAATGCTCCCCCATTTCCATATACCAGCCATGGACGATGTGCCAGCGCACTTTATCGAGATTAGATCGTGCATATAATCTCTCCCCCCTCATAACAGCTCGGTATGTTTCATGGATAAAAGCAAGCAGTTTCCCCCGCCAAAGTTCCACTTCCTCCACTGTAGACTTGTAAGCAATCTCTGCCGATGCCTCAACAACCTGACTCACGATATTAAAGGGATCATGGCGGATTTCAATTTCCTTCATCCAGATGGAAGGTACAACTTCCTCAGGTGAATGATACCAGCTATCGACTTTGACGAAGGTATCATAATGTGTGACGATATATGGTGAAGATGAATGGTGATCTTCATGAAAAGCGGCATTCCCCCAGCCATTGGCTCGTTGCATTTTTCCCTTTAAGTAAGCTGCTTTCCGCTCTCGGATGACAACCGTATGCAGATCGATATCAGAGTAATCATCAAAGTTCCCTTTCGCTAATGACCCCGAAAGGTATATGGCCAAAACATCCCGGTCAGCCGATAGGTCCTTTATTGCATGAAGCAACAAAATATCACGATGCTTGGGCAAATAGGAGTCTCTTTCCAAATGTTCACTGAAGAATCCCACACATAAAACCATCTCCTTTTTTTAACAAACCTTCAAAGTACTATATTCGTTCCAAAATAAATACTCTCCTTCCCCCTCTTGCATAATGGACCAAACATATCTTGAACTCCACGCCCCACCCCATTGCTTGGTTTGCCGGCTTCTGAATGTCCCTATCCCTGCATATCCTGATAGGATATGATTTTAAAAAAGTCAGTTAAAGGGGGAAATCCATTGATGTTTTTTGCAAATACACCCGAACCGCCTTACTACGCTTGTATTTTTACGTCAAACAGAAGTGAAGGAGATGCGGCAGGCTACGATTCAACCGCTGATTTCATGGTTGAGCTTGCCTCTCAGCAAGAAGACTTTTTAGGAGTAGAGAGCGTAAGGGATCAAAACGGTTCAGGAATCACCGTATCTTATTGGAAATCCCAGGATTCAATCAAGCGCTGGAAGGAAAATGCTTTACACAAAAAAGCTCAGGAAAAAGGCATGAAAGACTGGTATTCCTCTTATTCCGTACGTATTTGCAAGGTTGAAAGAGAGTACCGCAACAAGTGAGAAAACTTAGGACCTCGTTCCGGCATCAAGTTCATAAAAAAGACCGCTTTACAGCGGTTTTAAAAAAAAGCATGGATTTGTTTCATGACGTTAGATGATTTTCAAATCTTTTTTTATTAGGGAGTACATCAATAAATCATCAAATTTCCCACAAGTATATTCATAATGCCTAAGCAAGCCCTCTCTTTTAAAGCCTTGCTTTTCCACCAGTCTTTGGGATGGAATATTGGCGGGCTCGATTAAAGCCTCGATCCTTTCCAATTGAAAGTGATGATAGCCATACCTGACGACGGCTTCCAAGGCTTCACCTGCTATGCCTTTTCCCCAATGAGCTTGATTTAGTTCATAGCCAACTTCTGCCCGGAAATGTTTAGGGGCCCTATTCAAAAATCCACAGCTCCCGATCACCTTCCCGTTATCTTTCATCGTTATTCCCCATCTAATTCCTGTACCTTCTTTGCGGATGGACTGATACCAACCGATTTCCTCCCACACTTCATCGACTGTTTGGAAAGGCTCCAATCCCATATGCTTCACGACCTCGATATCAGTTAGATAGTCAAGCATATCACCTGCGTCCGCTTTTGTTGCTTCACGCAATATCAATCTTTTCGTCTCAATAACCGGGAATTCGTTTTCCATATTTCTCCTCCTCTGTTACCATACGCACCTTCCAAGCTACTGTATAGGATTTGCCTTCCAATATGTCTCTTTCTTACGACCGTCAAAATAATTATCCATATATTAACATAATCCCACTTATTTTTGAGAACCCAAAAGTTGAATTTCTTCACGGATATAGCGATTTTTTGATTCCTTAATGCCTTCAGTTTCAGCCGCTTCACAGCTTATATAGAACTTAAGTGTCATTATCTTCCTGATATCAACAGGTCGAATAGGCCTTTTTTACCTATCCTTAATAAGTTAACAAGAAGATAAGCAAACTAAATGATATTGCGGTATAAATCTTCTTTCCTTACATAATTCGTTAAAGATATCAGGATGACATAAGGAATAACAATATAGCGGCTATTCAAATAGTGCTTTATCTAATTGTAATGGGGTGCATGTTTTATGAAAATGAAAAAAGCATTTATTGGTCTAACACTATTATTCATGATTGTTCCCGGCATTGCCAATTCGGCAAACTCCATACATCCCGATGCTGAAAATGATCGAGGCACGATCCTGGCTGATTGGAAATTCACAAGACAGCATGTCAAAAGTGGTTCAATCGATAAAGGAAACTTAATGATCGAGGATACAAGCAAGCACGGAAACGATCTGGAGATGGCAACCATCGGGGATGCTGCCTCCCCTGAATTAAAAGGATTGATTCAATGGTCTGAAGAAGATTATCATGATCGTGAAGGGGTGGATAGCCTAAAATTCGCTAATCAGGAAAACGGGCCTTCAGGACGATACTTCAAAACCAAGAAAAACGCACCGATCAATTCAGAGAAATTCGATAATGGATTCACAATCGAAGCTATTTTTAAATTACCAGCTAAAACTAAAACCAACAATGGGTTAGGACTTTTCTCCAGGCAAGGAAAAGCGGTCGACCTTAATAAAATGGACGGCGACAAGAAACTTCTTTCTGCCCTTACTTTATCAAGCGATCAAAAAATACATTGGACAAGCCACCCTTCCAATCTAACTTATAATGTAAGCAATTGGTCAAGAGCGTTAAATGCGGATGAATGGTACCACTTGGCTGTAGTCAATGATGGCAGCGCGACCACCTTGACTTTAAATAGCATAAGTGATTACGGAGAATCGGAAAAGGCTATAGGCATTGCGGGATTGACTGGGAAGGGCTGGAACATCGGAGCATCCGAATGGAGCAATAAATTGGATAAACTATTTGCGGGGAATATCGAGGAAATCCGGATCGCCAATAAAGCATTGACTGAAAAAGAATGGCTTGTGAAGGATCCCCGTGACGATGATCCCTTCGAAGGCTCTAATAAATCAATGCCCCTTTTGACGAATAAAAAAAATTATAATTTCGTTTTCATTCCTGATACTCAGAAATATTCAAGCCAAAACCCAGAGATTTTCAATAGCCAGATGAATTGGATTTCCAAGAACACGAAGAAGAACCATATCATCATGAATTCATTCGTAGGTGACATTGTCGATAGTGATACGGAAAAACAATGGCAAAACTCACTTTCAGCCATTTCGAAATTGGATAAGCAGCACATCCCCTATATGATGGCGGCAGGAAATCATGATTATGCGGCCGGAAACCCATTCCTAACACACTATGGACCGCACCGTTTTCAAAATAAAGCATACTATAAGGGCTCATCCCAATCCGGGTACAGCTCCTTTGCAATCGTTAAGGCCGGTAGTTATCAATACTTGGTCTTGATCGTTGATATGAAAAACCTTCATAAAGACTTGCAATGGGCGGAAGGTGTCCTCGATCAGCATCAGGATAAACCGACAATCCTCGTTTCACATGATATCATTTTCCCTGATGTGATTAATAACGAAACCATCGCCGCTGAATCGGCCAATGGCCGGCTGATATGGAAAGAACTCGTAAAGGATCATAATCAAGTTTTCATGACGGTCAATGGACATTATTTCGGCATTGCTCATCAAGTAAAGAAAAACAGAGCGGGGAATGATGTCATTCAAATGGTGGTCAATTATCAATCGGATTATCGTGGCGGGAATGGCTGGCTAAGACTTGTCGAATTCAATGAAAAGAAAAACCAATTGTTTTTCCGTACCTATTCCCCATATGTAGACGAAATGACTAAAAAGGAAAGAACCTATATTGATTATAAGTTTTTAACAGGTGCAAATAACTCATTTATTTTGGATTGGGATTTCAAACGGCGTTTCACCTTTAAATGAGCCCTATCCCCAGACATCCGTTAAAGAAGGAGAGCATGTTTAACCAAAACATGCTCTTCCTTCAATTTGCTAGTGACCAAAAGAGGGACTACTCATGTCTAATGCTCGAGCAGGCACCCCTATTTGAATCATTTATCTGTCCATTTCTTGATCGTATTCGTCGTAATCCGGCTGAAACTCCGAATCATTTCCCCAAACCATAATCCTGTCAAATAATCACGGTTACCTTAATTCTTCCAGTAGTCCGTTATGGCCAGTCCATCATAAACATGATCCCACATGGAATCATCATTAGGGCTTTGGCTTGGAACCTGTGTCGTACAAATCCCGTCAATTCCCCAGTCGATTTCCTTAACACTCGGTATATCTGCTATTGGATCAAGGAACAGGATGTTACATTTTCCAGGTGTCATACCTGCTAAGATAGATCGCAATTCAAGTGCTTCCGGAATGCTTACTGCCCCCCACCGGATAAATAGAACGGATTGGCTGTTTGCAAGTATTTCAATGAATTTTCTTATTCGGTCATTAAGCTTTTCCTTATAGGCGGGGTAAAGTTGTCTCCAATCCTGCTCCTCAATGATTGGGAAATCGTGTACCGAGATAATATTATACGTGCTATCCTGAATAAAATGCGCGTTTTGCTTCTTCCTGCCCTCGTCCGCAAATACGGCATCTCCATCATCAAGATACGCGGCAACACCATCTATACGCTGCATTTGCTTAATGTCCATAAACCCATCAAATCCGTTCTTCAACAATTTGTTTACATCGGATAATGAATTAGATACGACCCAATCAAGCGGGAATGAAAACCTCCTTAAATTATGCCGCCTTAAATTAAGTGAAGGACCGCACCAACTGCCCAAACTTATTATGACATCATATTTCCCTTTAATATCTTGTAATTTCAAGTCAGCCATCCTCTCTATTATTTTCCCTTCATTCACCGAGCATTCTCAAGGATGTTAGTGTCCGTTTATTCTAATCCCCCTTCTTTTCCTCTTTGTTCAGGTATTATATAGACAATCCAGCCATAACGATGCTTAAGCTCATCTGCCATCAGCTCTGCCGTTTCCATGTCAGTAAATGTGCCTGTTATTAAACGAAACCGAGCTTCTTTTGGACCACTGTTTTTATCTCCATTCTTGCATTCTTCCTTTATTTGCTTGTCCCTCCTTTTTATATCTTATGAATCCTGCTTGAATACTGTATACTACAGAGCAGTCCTTGACAGCCCATTTTAAGTCCATGACAAAAAAAGAAGCCGCAATCGACATGCAGCTTCCAAAATGCAGACAAACCCCTTGGATACCAAAGTTTGTCTGCTTTTTTTAGGTTCAAGTTGAACGGGACCTCCTCGCACCTGACCAATCGAATTTGTTTATCTTTCTAGATGGATTCCATTCAGCAAGACTTTTCGTATAATTCCAGAGGCAAATCATCGGGATCACAAAAGAACGTAAATCTTTTTCCGGTTATCTCGTCAACCCGGATGGGTTCGACAGAAATATTCTCTTTGCATAACTCTTCGACCGCTTGATCAATATCCTCCACTTCAAAAGCCAAATGCCTTAGCCCGCTTGCTTCGGGATAACTTTGTCTTAAGGGACTTTCCGGAAAGGAGAACAATTCCAACTGATATTCCCCCCCGACCAGTAAATCCAATTTATACGACTTTCTTTCTGCACGATAGGTTTCCTTCTTAATTTCACACCCTAGGATATTTACATAGAATTTTTTTGATTTCTCATAATCCGTGCATATGATTGCTACATGATGGATTTTCTTTACCTTCATTTGCTTCCTCCAATAAGTTTCGTTTTATGAATTTGCTTTTTTTAGGGATCACCCTATCAGCCTAGTATCTTCTTCTATATTTATCACTTGAAACCCTTTATGCAAAGGACGCTTTCATGAAGCAAAGAACACTAATTTCACAATTAGGGAAATATTCATTAGCTTTGAAATACTCTTTGGCCATAGCGTTCTGTTTCAATAAGATGCAAGCAGTATAAACATGATTGTTTTACGGTGATACTAGTCCCGGCTGGAAATTAGGCAGCCCAAATTCATTGTCCATCTTTGTCCATGTAGGACATAATCTTTATTTTTACATATTTTATAGTGTACCTAAAAGGGAGGATTTTCGGAATGTATAACTATAACTACGCCTTTCATCAAAACAATGTACCATATTATTACGATAATTATTATGCTAATATGCCTTATCATTACGCAGAAAGAGTGCAATCTTTAGTACCTACTGCAACGATACAAAGTCATTTAAAAGCAGGCCGCCAAGGGCATTGTTTCAGGGGGTTTTGGGGAAATTCGACACACACATTCATTTTGATGGGGTTTAACACCACAACTGGCATGGTTCAAATCCTTGAGGATGGTTTGCCAAACGAGGTTCATCACAATGATATCGTTGGATTACAATATTTAGGTCTACAATGTCCGCCTGTACAACAACCCGGACAGCAGGGTGGACAGCAAGGCGGACAGCAGGGTGGACAGCAAGGCGGACAGCAGGGCGGACAGCAGGGCGGACAGCAGGGGCAGCCTTTCCCAGGGTTTCCTGGTGGGCAGCAAGGTGGGCAAAACTGTATTTTTTATAATGGAAAATGGTACTGCTCCTAATAATTGAAGAAAGCTATCATTCACTTTTTTTGATGTAGCTAGGAGAAATATGTGACGTAGCTATCGAGATCCAATCTTCATCCGGATCTCCATGGTTGCTTTGTTTTGATGCCAATGATCACATCATCCATACATTTCCCCACCCTTTTCTTACTGCCAGACGTTTGGAGGAAGAATTGGGAGGATATCCTGTTACATGATCGTATATTTAATTTTAAAAATAACGAAACTGTCTGAATTTCCCTTCCCTGCTATTTTCCACTATAATCATGAATTTACTTTATACTTAAGATTGATTCGATTTACGGAGGAGGTAAAGATATGAATTCCCAGCGAGTTGATGTTGTATATTCATTACTATTTGATGCGGCCACAAGTAAAATACTGATGGTATTCAATAAGAAAGGCACTTGGACATTGCCAGGAGGGGGAGTTGAAGCCGGGGAGACTTTGGCAGAAGCGGCTATAAGAGAAGTCAAGGAAGAAACCGGGTATGACATTGAAGTCGGCAATATTGTAGCTTTGAATGAGAGTCTCATAGATGAAAAGCATGTATTCTTTTTTACTTATCTTGGATACATCGTAACTCGGCCTAAGGAAATTCCACATGAAGAAAATATTATGAAAGTTGAATGGATGGACTTGGAAAAGGCAGACCGCCTAATGCCTTATTATCCAGAAGGGGTTTCAAAGCTCATTAACGAATCTGGAGCAAGTTATATTTTGCAACAAAATAAAATTTGAGGAAATTCTGATCGTGAAAAATATGATAACCGTTTCCATTCCTTTTGAGTATGTTGAAAGTCAACCCTATTAAGATTGAGATGAACAGTATTAACGATACATAAGTACATAATTTCAAGAAAATGGCGCATCGTTAATACTGTGACCAGCAGAAGGAACACTTTTTGTGCAGGTCTAGCTGTTTGACGGATTCAAAGTGGATAAGTGCTGTTTATATGCCGTTATTTTCTTATCAAGCATTGCTTCAGTGACTTTCAATGTTTCAATCTGGGCTTCGATGCTTCGGCGATGGTTCTCTAATAGATTCAAGCGGTCCATCGATGTATGGTCTCCTTCTTTGAACAATTGGGTATATTTTTTTATTTGTTCGATGGGCATTTGCGTTTCCCTCAGTTTTTTTACAAACTCCATCCATTTAAGGTGTGAATCGGTATATTGCCTGATTCCTTGAGCATTTCTTTCCGGTGTTATGATTTCTTCTTTTTCGTAATAGCGTAAGGCATGTGTGCTTATTCCAAGCTTTTGCCCCACTTCACTTATCGTGTAAATAAAAAACACCTCATCATGACTAATTGTTGACTTAGAGTGAACTCTAAGTAATACAATGACATCCTATCATAAATTAATGGAGGTATACACATGAAATATACGGTTATCACGGGAGCAAGCTCCGGTATTGGATATGAAGCTGCTTTAGCCTTTGCATCCCGAGGGAAAAATTTAGTTCTCGTTGCCAGGAGAAAACAAAATTTGGACGAACTAAAAACAAAAATAGAGCAAATGAATAAAGAATTGGATATCGTTGTTCATGCTGCCGATCTATCAATTACCGAGAACGTTTACGGACTATATGAAAGTCTCAAAGACCTCCAGATTGAAACATGGATCAACAATGCAGGTTTTGGAAACTTCGATAAGATCGGAGAGCAAAGGCTGCCGAAAATCGAGAAAATGCTTCACCTGAATATTGAGGCCTTAACAATATTGTCCTCCCTTTACGTTCGTGACTATTCAAATACTGAGGGCACACAGCTTATCAATATCTCTTCAGGCGGCGGGTACACCCTTGTTGCAGATGCAATCACTTATTGCGCCACTAAATTTTATGTCAGCGCCTTTACAGAAGGGCTTGCTCATGAACTTAAAAGCCAAGGTGCTAAAATGCAAGCGAAGGTGTTGGCTCCAGCTGCAACTGAAACGGAATTTGCCAAACGCTCCTTTGATGTTGACGAATTCCATTATGATGCCACTTTACCGAAGTACCATACAGCAAAGGAAATGGCTGAGTTTTTGATTCAGCTGCATGAACATGACAAAGTGGTTGGAATTGTAAATGGACAAAGCTATGAGTTTGAACTTAAAGATCCCCTTTTCCCATATGCTTCTCGAACAACGAATGCCAATTCCTAAAACTTGAGATCCATCCCCCTAATTAACGCGTTGTCCCAATGCGTTAATTAGGGGGATGTTCTTCTTAATGGGATACGTTACAGTTGAGCTTTTTCAGGTAAAATACCCCGCTTATCGGTTTTCTGGATAACGTTCCTTTTCGTCTTAAACATAATGATTCCCGCTACCATGATTCCGATACCGAACAATTTATTCATGGTAAAAGGAGCCGTCTCAAACCCGAACCAGCCATACGTGTCGATAACAACCGCCATAATGAGCTGGGCGACAAGTACAATGGAGATCGCATATGCCGGGCCTAAAAGCCGGATCGCCTGCATGATGCAATAGACGAGCATGACACCCAAGACCCCACTTGATAGATAAAGCTTGTTTACATGACCGAGCGCCAACAGGCTCGTATCATCCATGATCATAAACATGGTGAACGATGATACGAAACCAAGTCCCAGCACGAGTGTGGTTGTCGCCCAAGAACCTACCTTTTCACTCACTTGGGCATTAAAGACCGTTTGCAGACTGATGAAGACCCCTGCAATAACTCCAAACAAAATTCCTTGCATGCATGTATCCTCCGATCTCATTCATAAATATTGCCATCTGCCCTTTCCCGGAGCATCGGCAAGTCTTCAATATACAGGGACCCTTGCCTCCGTTCGATGATTCCTTCTTCACACAATTTATGAATGACACGATTTAAGTGCCGATAGCTGGTACCTATGAGATCAGCAATTTCCATTAGATTGGACGTGCCCATTTCCTTATGGAACATGGAGCCGTCCCCTTCCGAGGAAAGAGACAATAGGTAGCTTGCCAGACGTGTCTCGACTGGATGAAGCCTGTTCAAACTAGCAGCATGGGATTCCGTGTAAAACTTTTGGGTAATGATCTCCAACAAAAAGTTCAGAAACTCCGCGCGGTTGGATTCCATCGCCCTTACCTCATCAAAATGAATGCAAAGGACCATTCCTTCACTGACTGCTTCGACAGTATGGAGGACGGGCATCCCCTTTACATATTCCACATCGCCGAAAAGCGCCAATGGTGTTTTGAACCGAACGATCCATGCTTTTCCTTCCGGAGAAGTGGTAAAGATCTTCACCTTTCCCTTCACCAGGAAATACATGTGCTGAATATCTTCACCTCTTGCACACAAAATTTCTCCCTTTTTGAATTGGTAAAGAGATATTTTTTTCTTCATTCCCTCCGAAAAAACCCTATTCAGCTGAAATTGATCGAGATATTCAAGAATCCGGCGGCCATCATTTATTTTTTTCAATGTACATCACCTTTTTACCATTTAAATAGGATTACCCCCACTAACATCATAGCCATTCCAATCACTTGTTGAAATGACACCTTATGCTTGATCATACCGAATAGTCCCTTAGTGTCTATAAGGAATGCACAAAGAAGCTGTGCAATTAAAATCGTGGCGATTGCAAGAGACATGCCCAGCACATTTATCGATGTCATTTCCCCGAACACGATCACGACCCCGAGAATGCCTCCAAGCAAATAAAAATAAGGAACCTCACGAAAGCCCTCCGCTCTGCCATCCCGGGCAATTAAATAAATGATGATCGACAAGATAAATCCGACTAGATGGACAATCGCAGTCGTGTGCCAACCGCTAATGTCCTCGCTCATTCTTGAATTAAACACCCCCTGCAACGAAATGAATATACCGGCAATAATCGAAAATAGTATCCCTTTCACCCTTCCTCCTCCTTTCTGGATTGCTTGTACTCATTAAAATACAGAACTGGAGCTTCGCGAAAGGACATATGTCCCTTATGATATTTATGTTCCCTATATATCCTTCCTATACATTGCCAAACAGCACCTCCCGGAGGTTCTCGGTCAACTAGGTTTTTCTGCAATTCATATGCTCTTTTTTTTAAAAAAGATACTTGGTTGCTTTTCACAAGTAATGCGGAATGGTTGACTTCTCTCCAAACAACCTCAATCGTTTCGTATTTATAACGAGGATCTTTACGAAAAGAGCCTAAAAAAGAGCCCTTCCTTACGATAAGCGATTTACATCGCCTCCCATAGGGAAGAAGCTCCATTATTTATTTACGTAGTCCGTTATTTCGGTGAACGGACGATTAAGCAGTTGTTTTCACCCTTCAGAAAAAGGCTTTTATACTGCTGTATAACCGCCATCGACAATAAGGCTTGTGCCTGTGACAAATGATGCATCATCACTTGCAAGAAAGAGAACTGCTTTAGCCACTTCCTCGGCTTTGCCCAACCGGCCGATCGGATGTAAATCGATCAAATCTTGCCTTAAGTCACCCTGTGCTGCCGCAATGAGCGGTGTATCAATATACCCTGGGCAAACGGCATTGACGCGTATCCCTTCTTTGGCATAAGTCGTACCTAAAGTTTGGGTTAGTAGCTTGACCCCGCCCTTTGCAGCGGAATACGCCGTTACCCCAGGTTTTCCGGCATGGCTATGGATGGAGCCTGTATTGACGATGGCTCCGCCTGTCCCTTGTTTTTGCATTTGCTGTATCGCATATTTATCTGAAAGGAAGACGCCTGATAAATTGATATCAATCGTTTTTTGCCATTGCTCATAGCTCAACTCATGGATGTTTCCATCCCTTGCAATACCCGCATTCGCAAACATGATATCCAGCTTCCCGTATTGGCTGACGGTTTTTTCAATCATATTCTTTATGTCCGGTTCACTCGTCACATCGGTTTTGACAAAAAGAGTATCGTACCCTTTTCCATTTAACTCATCAGATACTGCTTGTCCATGATCAGCAAAGTCAGCAATGACAACCTTTGCACCCTCTGCTGCAAATAATTGCGCCGTGCTGGCCCCAATCCCACTCGCTCCGCCGGTTACGATTGCCACTTTAT
This sequence comes from Peribacillus simplex, assembly GCF_001542915.1. GTDB lineage: Bacteria > Bacillota > Bacilli > Bacillales > DSM-1321 > Peribacillus > Peribacillus simplex_B. The sequence continues at coordinate 776,350 of NZ_LNNH01000012.1, forward strand.
CTTGTAATCTCATTCCAAACACTCCTTCGGTTTTAGTTTCTTTCCACTGCAGCGGCAGCCCCTTAGCGAGCTGTCGCTCCGCCATCAATCACAAATTCCGTGCCGGTCGTATAGGAAGATTCATCGGAAGCAATGAAAAGCACCGTATTCGCCACGTTTTTGACAGTGCCCAGATGTCCTAACGGAAATTCTTTACCCAATTCATCTTTTGAGCTGCCCGTTTGCTCTGAAGCATAGTCTGCCATCCCGGTATCGATATATCCTGGATGAATCGAATTCACTCTGACTCCCGTTGAAGCATATTCGATGGCAGCGTCTTTTGTCATGACCCGGACCGCCCCCTTGCTTGCTCCGTAAAGAACATGTCCCGGCGCCCCGATCAAGCCTGCAATGGATGATGCATTGATGACCGATCCTTTATTTTGTTTCGCCATCAATGGCATGATATGTTTCATTCCCAAAAACACGCCGGTCACGTTAATCGACATGAGCCGGTTCCATTCCTCAAGTTTAATCTCCGTAACCGGTTTAATGATATAAATGCCCGCATTATTGAATAGAACATCGACTTTCGCAAATGCATCAATCGTTTCCTTTGCAACCTTTTTCCAATCTTCTTCGCTGCTGACATCGTGGCGAATGAATATCGCTTCTCCTCCGATCGCTTGAATGTCCTTTACAGCTTGATCTCCGGAATCCTGGTTAATGTCAGTAATGACGATTTTTGCTCCTTCACTAGCGAATAATGAAGCGGTTTCTTTCCCGATGCCCGTTCCCCCGCCAGTAATGATAGCCACTTTGTTTTCAAGTCTTTTCATTTCATCAGATCCCCCTTTATTTTTTCCCATGCTCCAAATCCCGAAAAAATCTGGAATCCTCTTCCCTAGAGGTTTCCCTTGGCGATGAATCGTATACAAGCAATGAAAGCCGCGATAACCCTTTCAATGAAAGGGTTATGACCATTAATAAGCTTCCTTTAATAAGCTTCCTTGTATGTCCATATCTATATTTTACTCCTCATATTCTGAAATACTATCCTATAAAATGCTGTATAATAAGAAGATATCCCCCCCTTTTTATAGGGGTATTCAGTTATTGAGGAGAAGAACTTCCCATGACCCAATCCATCCATCCTTATGAAGAGATAACGTTTCAACAATTCGTGTTATTCATAAAAAGCCATAATAAGCAGATTGAAGAGAATATAAATATATACTTGAACCTGGAGCCATTCATCAATGAACCTGAACGAATCACGATTCAAACATTATTGGATTCATTCTTACTCTTTTTATCCTCTCAAAGCATCGAAGACATCAAGGATTCTCATGAAAACCATATCGACACGTGGCTACAATCGCATTTATCGATGATAAATGCGAATCATTTCAGCATGTTTCGGCTAATTTTTGAAAAAGCCATCGTCACCTTGATGGTCAATCTGAAACATACCCATACCATCTCCATCTTAATGTATCTATTTTCGATTTTCTCCCAGCTTATCCATAGCTTTAACAAATGGGATGCTGACAAGCCAAAGCAATATTCCAAAACCGAACAGGAAAATGCTGAACTTATCAGGCTGCGCTTACTGGACCAATTGGATGAACTTTTAATCCACTCAGCAGGCGTCAAGGATTTTGCCTATATCCTAAAAAAATGCGAAGAGTTCTTTCATTATAAAAGATGTGTTTTTTATGCTTATATCCCTTGGTCCAACCAATTCCACGGCACCATCGGGTTGGAACTTCCAAAGGTACAAAGCATGAGAGGCCAGCTAAGCGCAAAGCAGTCCTTGGTTTTCAATTCGAAAAAGCCTGTATTTCTAAAGGATCCGCATCCTTACATCAAAGAGGAGCATATAAGGTTATTCAACCTGTCCTCCGTCATTTTTGTACCGATCTTTCATGATCGGCAAGTGTTCGGTTGGCTGACATTCGATCAAATAGGGGTGGAATTCGATTATGTGAAAGAAGATCTCCTATTGCTCGAGCAGGTTGGAAAAAGGCTAGGTTTATATTTATCCAGGAAGGATGATGAGGTGATACAGGATACAGACCTCCAATTGACCGAACGGGAGTCCATGATTTTGAACTTGCTTGCAGAGGGACATAACAATAAGAAAATGGCCGATTTATTGCAATTAAGCGAGCATACGATAAGGGACTACGTGAGCAGCTTAATGACGAAGTTCAAGGCTAAAAACCGAACTCAAGTCGTGGTTCATGGATTTCGCAATGGTCTCCTGAAATAATGCAAATGATTTATGAAAGCTGCTGCACATCTATCGGAAATAAAGCCCCCCCCCATTTTCAAACAATGGGGGAAGCTCGGAAACCGCTTCCCGCTTTCTGCACTCTCCAATAAAAAAAAGACCGGAATTTTCAAAACGGTCTTTGCTCCAAACCAATGATATTGACACATCCAAGCGATGATCCTGATTTTCTTATTGAAACTGTACGGAGCTATATGTTCAGGACATTATTCTTCATCATACATCGATAAAGTTTCCAATCAATAAATTGGATATTCGGTCTCCTTCCGCCCCTTTTATAATGCGAATGAAATGCGTGGATTCTTCCAAATTCTCCAGTACAATATAGAAGAAACTGGTCCTTTTCACAGAAGTATTCGCAGAATTCAGAACCGATTATATGGCGGATTAAAGATTCCAATTGGAAATCCATTCTAATTTTCATGTGTACTTTTTTATAAAAAGAAAAAAAGATAAAGAGGGAGAACAAATCATGGATGACTTGTTCCCCTCTTTATTAGCGTCCCTGGATATGCATGACAATGGAATGTGACGCGATTCAATTCTTTAATTCTTCTCTTTCTCTGAACTCTTTTCCTGCTGGTTTTTGATCCGTTATTTTAAAAGAAATGAGGAGGCTAATCAGTGAAAGTACAGCGATGACAATAAATGAGATTTGCGCGCCATACATATCAGGATGTATGATCTCGGGACGCGCTTGAGCATTTTCGGTAGCTGTTGTCATAACAGTTACAAGTATCGCTGTACCTACAGAAGCGGCAATCATTTTCATCGTATTATCCATAGCTGCACCATGAGCAATTAACCGTTTAGGAAGCTGGTTTAAGGCTGCCGTTGAAACAGGCATCATAACCATGGCCAATCCGAACATCCGAATGCTATACACGACCATAATAAATGTGAAGCTTGTCGAAGGACCAACATCCATATAAGTAAAGGAGGAAGCGGTTATGATGAGTAATCCACCCATAACCAACCACCTCGCCCCAATCCGATCAAAAATACGTCCAATGAATGGGGACAGTAATCCGGTAATGAGGGCTCCAGGGAGTATAGCTAACCCAGCTTCAAACGCAGTAAATCCGCGCATATTTTGCATAAATAGCGGGATGAGTGTTTCGGCTCCTATCAGCCCCATAAATGTAATGGCTCCAATAATGATAGCATACGGAAATAATGAATACGTGAACACTCGGAACTCCAGCATTGGATGCTTCAATCTCAATTGCCTTTTGATAAACCAAACAAGTGAAATCGTTCCAATGCCTAGGGATATGATCGTACTCCCGTCTGTCCAGCCATAATTACCTGCCGCTGTGAATCCATACAATAATCCACCGAAACCCATGGAAGATAAAACAATAGAGAGCACATCCACTTTTGGTCGTGTAACTTCTGTTACATTTTTTAAAGCGAAGTACGCAACGATGATATCAATAATAGCAACTGGAAGAATGATAAAGAATAATACCCTCCAAGAGTAGGTCTCCGTAACCCAGCCCGATAAAGCGGGACCAATAGCAGGGGCGAAGGAAATGACCAGCCCAACCAACCCCATAGCCGCACCCCGTTTTTGAACCGGGAAAATCATGAGGAAGACTGTTTGCATTAAAGGGAGCATGATACCGGCACCGCTCGACTGAATGATCCGTCCTAGAAGCAGCATCCCAAAACTAGGGGCTAGCCCCGCAACCAAGGTACCAATAGCAAAAATCCCCATGGCTGAAAGGAAGAGCTGCCTGGTGGTAAAGCGCTCCAGTAAAAACGCGCTCACAGGAATCATAATCCCATTAACCAGCATAAAAACGGTAGTTAGCCACTGTGCACTATTGGCTGTAATATCCATTTCCTTCATTACAGGTGGAATCGCGGTAATCATTAAGGTTTGATTCAAGAGCGCAATAAACGTACCCGCAAGCAACAGGGCAACAATTGTTGAATGTTTTCTATTTGTTAAATTCAATTATGGACCTCCTTTACGATTGGAAAAAAAACATACTTTTGTAGATTACATGAATTCACCTCAGGTAACCACCCATTTGCTGTTATACTAACCTGCCTCTTTTTAGTTCCATAAGAAAATAGCTGCCTTAAAGACAGCTTCCTTCAGTTAACACACCCTTTAGTTCCATTAAGGGATGACTACATGCTCCAATCCTTGGCTAACATACCGTAAACGATATGGTCAACATAATGGGTATACAGCCATTCTGCTTGTCTGATACAACCTTCATTAACAAAACCTAACCTTTCAGGAATCCCCCTGCTTTTCTGATTCTCCAAGGCAACCCTAACCTCCACTTTATCCAGTTTCAATTCTTTGAATGCATAATCAGTCAATGCCTTAGCCACCCTTGTCATCATTCCATTTCCTTGATATTCTTCTCCGAGCCAATAACCCATATATGCCGTTTTATTTGACCAATTTAATTGGTTATAACCTGCAACGCCAACAATTTGTCCCTTATGCATAATACCTGTATTGACGCTCTTGTTTTCAGCAAAATCTCTTAAACAAACCTGAATGAACCCTTTTGTATCTTCAAGTTCTTTTGTATGATCCAACCAAGGAAGCCATTCTCGCAGATATTCTCTGGATTTATTAGTTATTTCGAAAACTCTTTCTGCATCCTTTGCTTCCAACAGCTTCAATAAGAACTCCTCATCTATTTTATGTAAGAACATACTGAACCCCCTGGTCTTTCTATTGTAATGTTAAATCACTTGTTTATTGCGGAGCCACCCTGCCCCATAAAAAGAGCTGTCTTCAGCTAAAGCACCCGTTTGTCTAGAAGGATCAGGATTGCCACAGCACCCCCTTTTACATCTGAATCGGAACTGAATTAGCTCGGATCAGCATTTCGTCTATACCAATCCTCCAATGAGATCTCTCCAAGGGATTGCTCAAAATCCAATCTCAAAGGAGCAATCAACTCAAGCGAATTCCGTCTGGGTCGTTAAAATAAATAGCTGCGTGAGCCTGTGGATTGTTATCAAGAACTAAAGGTTGGTGTTCTTCGGTTAAGTCAAAGGCTGTACGAATCTTGATACCCTTACTATTCAACCAAGCTTTTGCTGATGTCATGTCCTCCATATCCATTCGTAAAGCTACATGTCGTATGGAAGGATGGTACGGAATTTCCACTTGGTTTGCTTCCCATAGACCAAGCCAACTTTTGCCTTTCTCAAGCCAGAAGAAAACTACTTTTTCACTCTGATAGGCAATTTCCAAATCCAATTTTCCATAAAATTTAATGGAGTTTTCAAGATTACTTACAGGTAAATGTGCTTCGTAAAGACCTTTTTTCATTTCTCGTCCCACCTCGTTTTGCTATCTATAATTTTCTAATATTTACTGTATCATACTAAATTTGGATTTCGAAGAAATTAGCTCGAATCAAATCATCGTAATTTTTGGAATTGAATCAGGACTTTGTTGAACTAACATGCCCCATTCATTCCATAAGAAAAAGGCTGCCGCAGCAACCCCTGTTATTGAAGTAATGCACCACCCTTTAGTTTATTATCATTTATTTTAAAGATGCATGAAACAATTAACAGACATTGTGAATTACTTGCAGGGAGACATAACAATCGAGCATCCGATAAGGGAGTAAGCGAGCAGCTTAATGACCATATTCAAGGTTAAAAACCGGTCCCTATCAAATAATGGGGCAAGCTCAAAAACCGCTTCCTTCTTCCTGCACTTTCCAACAAAAAAAGACCGAAATATTCATATCGGTCTTTACTCCAAACCAAATGCCATTGATCCTTCCAAGCACTGACCATGAACTTCTTGATGAAGCTGAACGGATCTATTGATCAGAAAATTATTCTTCATCATTTTTTGCCGTTTTATCTTTAGACAAAAACCAGCCACCCAAGGCAATAAGAAGCATGACTGACCAAAAGATTATATTCCAGATGGGTCCCTCTACAAACTCGTGTGAAATGATGTGCACGGATGGATGCGCGAGGGTATGCATAAGTAACTTGACCCCAACCCAGCCGACAAGTAACATGGCTGCAGTCTCGAGACTCGGGCGCTCCGTCAATATCTTAACGAAATAACCTGCTGCAAAGCGGATGACAATCAAGCCCGCTATCGCACCTAGCAGGATCACGATGAATTTAGCTCCATCCATGCCACCGATATTCCCCATCGGCGTATCCGGCAACGCCAAAACAAGAGCGACTGCCGCTAAAATCGAATCAACGGCAAAGGCGATATCGGCCAATGCTATTTGCGCAACGGTCATGCGGTAGCTTTTCCCTTTTTTATCATTTTCCTCATGATCCCTTTTCAGTAAATGTTTTAAAGAAATGAAAATCAAATACGCTGCACCGATCGCTTGAACTTGCCAAACGTGGAAAAGGTACGAAATGATGAAAATGGCACCAATCCTAAATATAAAAGCTAAAAGCAATCCGATATTAATCGCTTTTTTTTGCTGCCCCTCTGGCAAATGCTTTGACATGATGGCTAATACCAATGCATTATCAGCAGATAATAAACCTTCTAAAAATATTAAAATAATTAACACCCATCCATACTCCAGTAATAAAGTAAGTTCCATATTAGCCCCCTAAGTGATTCATTCATAAACCTATAAGAAAGCTACCCTGTCTTAGATCCCAATTCGATCGAAGGATAAAAGTCATTCCGGCTTTTTCTTCACTAAATATTGTCCCATTGAAGCGGATTTCTTATTCAAACTCTCCTGTCACGATACTCGGCAACTCTATACTATATTCCTTTATGCTTACACTAAGTTCCAGTCACTTAATCCATAATTTTTGACCGATATAAATTTTGTTCGGATCTTCAATCCCGTTAAGACCGACTAACGACGATACGGTCGTTTCATATTTTTTGGCAATCCTGCTAAGCGTGTCGCCTCCCTTTACGATGTATATGGAGGATGGTTCTTCGTATTCACTCGACCTAGCGGGTGCCTTAAAGGCATTTATAGTCTTGGAAAAATCTCGATAGGCAATATTTAAATCCACCTTCGTCCCGATGCCATCCACTTTTCCTGAATCGGAATGCTGCCAAATGTCTGCGCTCCGTCCCAGAATGCTGTTGTAGCGGGCAATCCACAAGGGATAATTAGCCAACCTTGATTCATCCAACGCATTTTCAAGAAAGGATTTTCCCGTATAAAGCATGGCAGCATGCCCGGCTCGTTCCACTGCTTCCAGAAAAGCAATGGCCGCATCCGTCAGTGCATGTTTTCCTGTCGCTTTTTTATTCTCTTCAAGGTCAAGCACCAGAGGATAATTTAAAGCAATGGAACAAATCGCATCCAAAAAGTAGGCGGCCTCAGTCCTTGCTTCTGCCACATTGGAAAATTTGGCATAGTGATAAGCCCCCACCTTCAAACCCGCCGCCAAAGCTTTGGGGGCATTTTCCTTAAAATAGGAAAGCTTAGAATAATTCGTTCCCTCCGTTGCTTTGATGAAAACAAACTGAACTCCATCCTTTGCAACCTTCCCCCACTGGATTGCACCCTGCCAATGCGATACATCAATGCCCTTTATATGTGTCATCTAATCAAGCTCCTCTTGTTCAATCGTGTGGATATGTATTCGTTCGCAACAATCATATCTGATTATGTTATCAAACTCTTCTCTTCTATTTTAGGTATTCGTTTTATTATCCATACCCCATTTCCCGTCCTCTAGACACATACTGTACGGATAGCATAGACTGGAAACTTTCAAGAAAGAGGGATTGTTTCCATCGTGTAATCGCTAATCTCTTTCATCTGTCATTTTAGCGTAACGAATATAACCCATACAGGCTTCATATGATGAGGGGAACAATAGTTGAAAATTAAAGGAGGATGTGTAATGAGTAAGCAAGTGGTTGGAATATATGAAAACGGTGAAGAAGCAGTAAAAGTGGTAGAAGAGCTTTTGATACAAGGGTATAAACGTGATGAAATATCCATTGTTGCAAAAGATCGCAAGGAAACAAAAGTGATTGAAAGAAAAACGGGTACGAAAGCCGAAGAAGGATTAGCTACAGGTGCCGCCACAGGGGGAGTTATTGGCGGGGCGGCAGGTCTGCTTGCCGGTGCGGGTGCATTGGCCATTCCAGGAATCGGACCCCTGCTTGCCGCTGGACCGATTGTATCTGCACTGGCTGGAGTGGCGGTAGGGGCAGGAACCGGTGGATTGGCTGGTACCTTGATTGGATTGGGCATTTCGGAAAGAGCCGCGGAAAGATACGAGACTGGTATTAAAGCCGGGAAAGTTTTAATATTAGTGGATAATGATATTAAAGAAGGTCCCCCTACTTACAGGAGATGAAGGTAACATACACATAATCATTTTCCATTAAGCCTTGTTTCATGAATGTAAGGGCAACAAGTAAAAATATTGATGACTTCATTTTCTTTAGATTATTTCGTGGCCGTCCTTCATCGGAGGGCTTTTTTTGTACATCATAATTTTATTACGAATGGAAAGGATTATCGTTTCGGAACGATTTTTTATCGCAACTAGTGGCGGACTCTTTGACTAATTAGAGTTTGACAAAACTCATACATCCTTTTAATATATATTTATCTTGATAACAAAGATATTTTATAATCAAGAATCTCGAACAATTTTAATTTCATTTGATGGCATTGCCTTTACTTGATGGAAAGGAGCATGATCCCGAATTTGCAAAAACAATTTCAAGCGGCGGAATCACCCATTTCTCCCTGAAGACCAGCACCATATACGGTCCTGGTCAAGCAATTTTGCATAGCACATATATTTTATTCAGAAAAATTTTTGTTGGGTGAATTGGAGGAATCATAAGAGATGGAAAAGAAAAATAAGGTGGGGGTCATCATAGTGGCGTTGCTGCTGGCAACCCTGATGGCCTCAATGGATAACACCATAGTGGCTACGGCAATTGGAACGATCGTAGGAGATTTAGGGGGCTTTGACAAATTAATGTGGGTGACCTCTGCCTATATGGTGGCAGAAATGGCTGGTATGCCGATTTTCGGCAAATTATCGGATATGTATGGACGAAAGCGTTTCTTTATCTTTGGCCTCATTGTTTTCATGATTGGTTCTGCATTATGCGGTACAGCAGATTCGATCATTCAGCTAAGCATTTACCGCGCAATCCAAGGTATCGGCGGCGGTGCTCTCGTGCCCATTGCCTTCACGATCATGTTTGATGTGGTTTCTCCGGAGAAACGAGGCAAAATAGGCGGTTTATTTGGTGCCGCGTACGGTATTTCCAGTATTTTCGGTCCGCTTCTAGGTGCATATATTACGGATTATATCCATTGGTCGTGGATTTTTTACATCAATTTACCAATAGGGCTGATTGCATTCATCATGATTTCGTTTTTTTACAAAGAGTCCGTCGAGCATTCCAAGCAGAAAATCGACTATCTTGGCGCGTCAACACTTGTCGCTTCCATTCTTTGTTTGATGTTTGCCCTGGAACTTGGAGGAAAGGAATATGCATGGAACTCCAGTATGATTTTTGGTTTATTCTTTGCCTTTGCCCTGCTTATGATTGTTTTTATCTTGGTCGAACGACGGGCAGAGGAACCTATCATTACCTTTGGGATGTTCAAAAATCGCCTCTATTCAACTAGTAATGTAATGGCCATATTCAGCGGTGCAGCTTTCATTACGGCCTCTGTCTACATTCCGATCTTTATACAAGGGGTATTTGGCGGTTCTGCTACGAATTCAGGCCTTGTCCTTCTTCCCATGATGGTAGGGTCTGTCATTACAGCTGCAGGCGGCGGTTTCTTATTGTCCAAGTTTACTTACCGGACCATCATGATAGCGACTTTAGCGCTTCTGGTCGCAGGAATCTCATTGCTCACTACATTAACAACCGATTCCACTCGCTTCACCGTCACGATTTTTATGATTTTAATCGGTCTCGGAATAGGATCTTCCTTCTCTGTCTTAAGTAATGCAGCAATCCATGGGTTTACCTCAAAGCAGCGCGGATCTGCCAGCTCAACGCTCAGTTTTACGCGTGAACTGGGAATGGCATTGGGCATTACCATATTCGGCATAATCCAAAGCCATCTGTTTACAAATAAATTAACCTCCATGTTCAGCAGCGGCGGTACTGGGCAGGATGGTTTACAATTAGGGGATCCTAGTAAAATCTTGACTCCTGAAACTCGTGAAAAGATTCCACCCGAAATCTTGGATAAAATGACAGAGGCATTGTCCTCATCACTCGTTCATACGTTTGCATGGGCAATCATCCCATCCGTCCTCGCGCTTGTGGCCGCAATTGCCATGAGCAAGGAGAAATTCGATCCTGCATCCGAACTTGAGGAATTTTCAGATTTACACGAACGGTAAAAAGCAGCAAAAAACCGAAACGTAAAGGTTGAATGGTCTTTCCATTGGTTGCATGGCTTACTGTCTTATTCAATCCCTTGTCAAACAAGGGATTGACTATAAAAACGACAGGCCTTAATGCTCTCGTTTACGTTCCGCCCCACCCGGGGCTATAGGCAACAACGTCTTTCTCGGCTTATGACCCTCATGAAACCTACACTTTAAATATCCTTTTACCCCAAGAATAATCCAGGAAAAAAATGCAGATGGGCCAAATAATTATTCCTGTAAATGGAATGCTAAGATTATTATGTAAAGGAGTGATAAAGTGGAAAAACAAAACCAAACGATTGAGACGCTGAATAAATTTTTACAAGGGATATACATGGGCGTACATAGCTATGAACACTTTATAAAAAAACTGCAACAAACTTCATTGAAAGATTCATTCATTTCCATTCAGAAAGACCAAAAAAACCATGCAGCCATCATTTCTGAGCGAATTCAACATTTGGGCGGAACACCTGTAACGAGTGAAGGAATGATTGGAAAGGTTGAAGGCGCAATCGGAAATTTATTCGAAAGGAACCACACTGATGAGGAAATCATCAAACATGCCATCAAAGGTGAAAATATTTATGGGATTAGAATGTCCGAGGACCTCGTAAGGGATAAGCTTGATGAAGAAAGTCTTGGCCTGGTCCATAAAATTCTTGATAAAGACCGGGAACACGTGGATTTCCTAAAGTCTCTTTTACATTCCTAGATTGATGAAGAGAGCTAATTGCAACTCTCTTCAAGGAGCCTTATTTCATTTTGAGTGTTCATCGGCAGCATATATAACCTGCCTCTACTATTATGTAAGCTACTGACTCATATCAGTAGCCCCTCACATTTTATCCAAGCATGGATGTTGCGTTTGTCAATTTTTATAATTGGCAAACATGTCCGTGTTGTCCGGAACATTTTCTAAATAACTGATTTTTCCATCATCATTCAATCGAGCTATATCTTTGCCAGTTTGCGTGAATACCGTTCCCGATGATCGTTTGCCACACACCGCCCACGGTGTTTCAAAAAGTTCGGTTCCTTCCACTTTTTTCCAACCTTCAAACATATGTTTAATATCACTATTTTCTTGGAATACCATCTTAACGAACAACTTCCAGTTTTCTATTCCCTTTTTTTCATGACCATTTAGGATGAAAACAATATCGTCCGAAAATAATGACACCAATTCTTCCATAGCTTTTTCACTTGTTCTTGATTGATCGAATAAATCAAAATATTTCTCTAAATTTTTCATTTCCATAATCTCCTCATCACGATGATATAATGCTTAACCTCTATAAAACCATTTTTTCATTCACCACTTTTTTTAACATTTGCAAATTTTCCTTAGGACATTTTTTGTTTATTTCTTCAGTCAGAGATGCGATGGTTTCACGTTTGAGAATGGTTTTCCACGATGTCTCCGCCTCTTCCATCAAATTTGACAGCAAGCAAATATCCTTCTCCTTCAAATTAAGCATGTCATGAAAAATGCCACTTGAGGAATATAGGGACTGCTTCCCTTCTACTGCAAGATAAACGTCATATATACGTATATCTTCAGGACGTTTTTTTAATTTAAACCCCCCTTTTATACCGGGAACGGAGGTCAGCAGATCAGCACTGACTAATTTCCTTAATATCTTTTGGTAATAAGTTGCTGATCCCCCTAATTGCTGACTGATCACGTCTCCAGACAATACAGCTTTTTCCGGGAGAAAATTAAGCAGCAACATGGCATAGACGGATTGCTCGACCCCTGTCTTCATATGCAATCAACATCAACTCCTCTATGTTTTTCTAGTATGAAAATTTTGTACTCCTGTATAAAGAGGATAAACATTATCCACTTTATACACATAATACATCATTATTTTAATAAAGTAAATTCGTGCCCTCTTAACCTATGGCCCATATAAGGCATTGATGTGCATGAAAATAAAATTTCAATGCACAGAACACCTAAAATTGTTAATATCCCTTGAAATCAGTACGATAAACTAACGAATGGTTATTTTTTTCGAATGGCAACGGATATGGGAAGCTTAGTATGTAAGCCTTCACATTCCTGTCAAGCAGTATTCCCCTTCTTTTTGCATGTCAATTGTTTGTCAACGATACAAAACATTCTTATAAAGGCAGGTTTGCAACGATGTTAAAAATGAAAAATCTCAAAAGTACACAATTGTTGGAAGAAAGCGCTGTATTAGCCGCCATCGAAAGATCACTTTCCATGATTGAATTCGATAAAGACGGGCACGTACTTTGGGCGAATGAAAATTTTGCTAAAACGATGGGATACAGAGTGGATGAAATGCCAGGTCTCCATCATAAAAGATTTTGCACAGAAGACTTTGTAACAAGTATCGCTTATGAGCAATTTTGGAGAAATCTACGCAACGGAAAAAGCTTTCAGGAAAAAATAAAACGTATCACGAAATCAGGACAGGAAATATGGTTGGAGGCTACATATACGCCTGTCCTCGATCATATCGGAAAGGTTTGTGCCGTAGTAAAAATAGCAACGGACATTACAGAAAGAGAAACGAATGCGAGGGATGTGGCATTACGACTGCAGAAAATGTCCGAGGAACTGCATGAAAAAGCTGAACTTGGCTTCACAAGAAGTCAGGAAGCGTCCGTTGCAACCAGTAAGCTTGTGGCTGGATCAAAAGAGAATATGGAAATCCTCGAATCTCTGAAACTCCAAGCCCAATCGATTAGGAGCATTGTAAAGACGATCCGTGAAATAGCTACCCAAACCAATCTCCTTGCATTGAATGCTGCAATAGAAGCCGCTCGTGCCGGAGAACATGGGAGAGGGTTCAATGTAGTGGCAGGTGAAGTCAGAAAGCTTTCAAACCGGGTTCAAGACTCGATTCAGGAAGTCAATTCCCATGTAGAAGGCATTACGGCGGAAATAGCTAAAATTAGTAAAGTAACCGCGCAATCAGAAGAGGGTATCATAAATAACCAGACATTCAACGAGCAGGTTGTCATGGCGTTTAAAGAAGTGGAAAGCGCCTCTACCCAGCTGGATAGGGAGGTTAAATCCTTTAAAGAGATATTCTGAACCTTTTTGATCGTATCGATAATGTAATGTTCAGCTCAATTTGTTTCCGTCCTACTCCTAGTAAGGCTGATACTGGGAGCATCGCTCAAAGCGCTTACTTTCATTTTCTGACCAGAAGATATATATTCAGCTTTAACATAAAACCAACCTAGAGATAATGGAATTTAGTCAATATGAATAGGAATAATGGAATTGAAATCATGGAAATGATTGTCGTGATTATCGTTGTAATGGCTCCCAGTTTATCGTTCGCACCATATTTGCCGAACAGGATGGGAGCTAAAGTAAGAGCAGGCATCATCGCTTGGATTAATAAGGTTTCCGAAAGGAGTCTGTCCATTTCCATCATTTTTATTAGCGCAAATACAACCAGGGGCAAGACAACTAGTTTAATGGCGGCCGGAATGAATATTTTGCTTTTGGCAGACAGGAATTGCGATTTGGTTATGGACATGATCAACAGCCCAATGTAAAACATCGCTAACGGTGATGCCAGTGCAGCCAATTGGTTTGTTAAGCTGACAAAAATATGATGTGGATGATAATTTGCAAAAGCAAAACTCAACCCAAGCACTATCGCCACTGTAGGCATATTGAGCATGGACTTCATAGAGGAAAGCGAGAAGGATTTGGATTTTTGCAGGATCATCACACCAACTGTCCAAATGACCATATCCATGCCGGCATCGAAAATGGCTGCATACATTGCCCCCTCTGGTCCTAATAGAGTGGCACATAATGGAATGCCGATAAATCCGGTATTCCCCAAGCCTGATAGCAGGGAAATTTCCCGACGGAATGCGTTTCCAGGGCTGCAAAGGGTAACCAGCAACCCGCCAATTCCAATTCCAAAAAGGTTGATCGCTAGAGAAAGAATAAAAACGATCAAGATATTCCGTAACATCTCTTGGTTGATATCCACTTTGAAAATACTTGATAAGACGATACACGGCATGGCCACATTAACGATAATCATCGAATACGTTTGCTTGTTGTGTTCATTAAGGGGGTTCAGGTACGAGAGGATCACCCCCACTAAAATCATTAAGCCGATCAAAAGTACCGATTCAAACACAATAGAGTAATCCACTTCTCATCCACATCCTACCTTATGATCAAAAGCTGCTATAAAGCTTAAAAAAAAACAAACTAACATCTCCATGATCAAGTTTCACCAATGCTGATTACGTAAGTAAACCCTGAATATGAAAAAACTACCTCATTACAAGTCACGTATGTTCTGGAGCAAATCATATCATGATGAATGCGCATTCAAAACCAACGGAGCATATTCGCTTTATTTCATAGATTTCCGCTGAATCTCTAATTTATTGAATGCGTATTCAAACTTGTTTTAACTCACATTTCTTCGCTTGTTTCGATATTATACTGCTTTCTAATCGCTATCTTAATAGGCTACATAAAATCTGTCAATACTAAATATTCAAAATGTTGATCCTCCTGCCACCAAAAACCGACTCCCTTTTCAGGGAATCGGCTCCAATCAAAGTCAAGAAATAACCCAACGGAACAACATGAAAAAAGTGACGCCGGAGAGGACCGTTACTAATAAACTACGTGTCTTTATCGCAATTAAAAAAGTCGGAATGGCAGCCAATAGCTGGACATTATCGGTTATTGAAGAAAACTTCCCATCATGAACCAATACTTCCTGGCTTATCAATGCAGCCATGACCGATATGGGAACATAATTTAACCAACGCATCCCCCACTCTGGTAATTCGATACGGCTAAGGACCATTAGTGGAACTACCCTTGGAATGAAAGTAACAATAGCCGCTCCTGCAATGATCAAAAAAATACCCCATCTTATTTCCATTTTTCCACCACCATCCCTATCGTCGAGGCCAGGATCGTAGCCACAATGATTCCCATACTGCTGGACATGACAAAGGAGCAACCCACCGCAATCACAACCGCTATTATGGCCACAGCTATATCCGTTTTGATTTTATTTCTGCCTAATATGGACAAGACGAGAATGCCGATGAACATGGCTGGCAGGGCAAATTCAAGACCGAATTTTTCCGGATCTGAAATCCATTGGGCGAGAAGAGCCCCTGCGATGTTGGCAAAAAACCAATTTAAGTAGGCGGTAATATTGAGGCCATGCATCCAACTTTCATTGATTTGATTTTTTTTCGCCGTTTGGTTAATGGCGACACCGAATGTCTCATCCGTGAGCAGCGACCCTACAAGGATGTTCCTCAGTGGTGAGAGATGGCGAAAATACGGGGATAGCGCGGCACTAAGTAAAAGGTGACGCAGGTTGACAAATAATATGGTGATAATGATGGCTGTGGGAGAGCTGCTTGCCGCGATCATACCCGCCGCAATGAATTGGGCAGAACCAGCATAGAGAATTAAACTCATTAAGGCAATCTCGGCTATGCTTAATCCTGCTGTCTTTTGAACAACGCCAGCGGCTAACCCAATACTTAAATAGCCAAGCAACGTTGGGACGCAATCTTTCACCCCTCTCATAAAACCATCTTTATCTCGTGGTGATGCAGCTGTATCCACATGGACATTCTCTAAACTCACCTTATACCCTCCTTACTCTACATTTTTCTACTCGAAGCTATGTATACATCGACTAAAACGGGCCGATACCCAATAACAATAAGGACAGATTTTGTTGTCCAGAGAGCTTCATATTCTTTGGTATACTGCAATTATATTAGTAGTTAGTATAATACTAACTCAGCAAACATTCAAACCTTTCTGAATACATGCAACTTCAATAAAAAAACGCCAGCCTTTCCTATACAAATGGAAAGGCTGGCGTTTTCATAAGATATTTTCATGAATACTTAAAAATGCGCCAATAACAAATACGCTATTCCTCTCCATCCTTGTACAGATGGATCAGCGCAAATGTGATTGATGGTTAGGTGACAAACCCCTATACACCCGTTCAGCACACCAGACTAGCTTCTTTGCTGTCTTTGAAAAAGATCATTCCGGACTTCAGGCCATTCGTCAGCAACTATCGAATAATAAGCAGTGTCCCTTATGCCGCCGTCACTTGCAGGGATATGGGCCCTGCGTACACCTTCAAAAATGGCGCCTAGCCGTTGAATGGCGGTACGCGAACGATCGTTTCGAGCATCGGTCTTCAGCGTGACCCTAATCGTTTGCCATACGTCAAATGCATGAGCAAGCATCAATAGCTTGCACTCCGTGTTTACACCCGTTCGCTGGGCAGAGGCTGCATACCAAGTATTGCCTATCTCGGCAACGGTCGGGGGATTGTCATCGGTAGGTATGGTTCCTTTCGATGCGCCTGATGGCGATGCCGATGATGGCGGCAACTGGAACACTTCGAGATCAAGAAACCTGGTCGATCCGACGATTCTGTCCGTGTCATTACGGCGAACTACGAATGGCAATACACTCCCTTCCGAGTGTGACTTTAAGGCACTTTCAATATATCGTTCTGTTTCTTCCCGTCCATTGGGCACCTTGGTATAAATGTAGGTGGACCTATCTTCTGACGCTGCCGCGCAAAGTTCATGGACGTGATCGACCGTCATCGGCTCCAGGCAGACCAGATGACCGCGTAATGTTACTGGCTTTAACATGATAGCACCGCCTTCATTTTTTTGTTCATTCTAATCGATTTCCATTCAAATTCGAACCTAAGGGAATACCACGGTTTATCATAAGATAATTTTTCCCGAAATAGCTGGATAAAAAGTAAATTCCACTTTAGAGGTTGTAATTCCTTCCTTTACTCATCCATTTTATTTTAATTTGATCCCCATCTCCCCTTGCCATCAATGCAAGGCCGAACCTTTGTAAAAATAAAAACATTTAATGGATTTCATATTTTTTCAAATAGTTAAATTAATGTATGAAATGCTGGTTTTATATTATAAGATAATGATTATCATATTTTTTTGGAGATCGAAGGAAAGGGGATATCAAGATGACATGTCTGCGGTACCTTTTTTTATTTTCAGGCTTCATCCTTTTTGGTTTGGGAACCGCGCTAGCTATCAAGGTCAGCTATCTCGGCTTGCATCCATGGGATGTTTTGAATGTCGCATTGCATGATAGACATGGATTGACGATAGGAACTTGGGGCATCATGTGCGGTCTCGTACTCGTTTCCATTTCTTTCGTGGTGGACCGGCGCTATATTAATATTGGCACTTTCTTGAACGCTTTATTGATTGGCCCCATAATCGATTTTTTCTTGTGGTCGGATATCCTCCCCGAAGCCTCCCATGAATGGACGGATTATATGATCCTGTTAGCTGGTATCGTCATTACTGGTGTTGGAGGAGGTTTATATGTAGCAGCAGGTATTGGAGCCGGTCCCAGAGATGGATTCATGCTTTCGCTCGCGGATAAGACACGTTTATCAGTCAGCCAGGCACGGGTAGTCGTGGAAAACTTAGTGCTTTTGATCGGCTTTCTCTTGGGCGGCCCGGTTTTTGTCATGACGTTTATCTACACGTTTATCCAAAGCCCGGTTTTTCAGCATTCTTTAGTTTTATTTCGAAAGCTGCTGCAATTGGCCCAACGGAAAAGCAGTAGTTCCGGATTTGTTGCCTGAAATTTGGTGCACCTCTGTTTGCCAGTCACTTTTTCCATTGGTATTGATAGCTGCCGCTTCACGAACATGAAAAAGAGCTGTGATCGGAATCATTGTCTCTTTTTCATGTTATCCAGCTTTACCTATAAGGTAAGGAAGACTTTTTTCAGTGCGCCACCGAAGGAAGCTTGTTGAATCCTTCAAACATCGCCCCATTCACACTCCCGTCATTCATTTTCTCATGCCTCCCGCTTCGATCATTCTGAATAAAATCCCATCGAAAAAGCCAGATTATTACCATGCATGTAACACGACATAAATAATGAATGATATAAATGAGGGTCATACATGAACCAAGCTGGCGTTAATGAAAAGTATAAGGTCTCACCTTTTTATGTATTTTTTTTAGTCCATTCCATGCAAACAGGGATAGGCATACTCAGTTTTCAAAGGGTGTTGGCGAAGTCGGCGGGAACGGATGGCTGGATCTCGATCCTACTAGCCGGACTTATCGTACATACATTCATTTGGATCATATACAAGATTTTCAGTATTGTCCCAGGTGATATCATTTCCGCTAGCAATCATGCATTTGGAAAATGGGTTGGGAACTTCTTCAGTCTCTTATTCATCCTTTACTGCTTTTTCCTAGGAATGACGATCATTAACAGCTATATAAATGTCATCCATGTCTGGATGTTTTCAGAGGTGCCTTCTTGGGCATTTGCTTTTGTTTTCATGACATTGACTTATTGCATCATTAGCGGAGGGTTCCGTACGATAACCGGAATTGCCTTTTTAACGGTCGGAGTGTCCTACTGGCTTATTTTTGTTCCTTTCTATGGCTTAAAATACTCTGAATTCAGCAACGTCCTCCCTATTTTTGATCATACATTCATGGAAATAATGAATGGGACCAGGAGCACTTCATTATCCATGATTGGCTTTGAGATGCTTCTGATGTATTATCCGTTCATCAAAAAGGCAGAAACATCACAAAAATTCGCCCATGGAGGAGCCTTGCTTTCAACCTTATTGACCTTATTGATTTACATGGTTTCGATCGTCTTTTATTCGGAGAAACAGTTGGTCCTTACTCTATGGCCGACACTTACTATCACAAGCATTATTGAATTTCCTTTCATTCAACGGTTTGAATACATCATCATTTCTTGGTGGACCATCATCATCATTCCTAACATGGTCATTCCGTTATGGACTGCCAGCAGGGGTATAAAACGGATATTCAACGTCCAGCAAAAGTATCCGCTATGGGTGATGTTTTTACTTATCCTGCTGGTCAATATTTTTGTTTTTGATATTGATTCTCTTTATATACTTAATAAGATCATCAACCCTTACTGTGTGTCATTCCTTATCCTATACTTGCCTCTTCTTTACGTTTGGTTGCAAATTAAAAAAACGAAGAAAAATTCCAGTAAAGTGAAAGCTCCCTGACGGAATGCCCGTGATAACGCTTACAACCTCATTCCCTTTTATCGTTAGGGCATGCTGGCATTTGATGTTTCATTGTTCCAGCTCACGGGCATGTCCGCCAGGAGTTTTTTCAATATCAACCTTTTTTCGCACATTAAGATAAAATCAGCCTGCCTCGAAGCATTTGCCGCCGCAAAAAGGTGATAATTGGGGCTACCAGGGATTTGGCCGTCCCGATGATCATGCTTGGTCGAACAAGTGTTTAAGCTTCTCTTCATCGGAAACATGAATCCAAGGGAGATCCTTGTAATCACCATTATTGCCGGGCATGATGATCTGGCTATTTAATAGGTCATAAATACAATCATTCATTAACCGGATATCCTCATCTGTTATGTTTCTGTTATAGATTGCTGCAGATCCACTGAAATGTTCGGTCACACCGCTAATCAATCCGCGCTGTTTCAAAGAGCTTCCAATCACTTCTCTAATCGCCCCTATGCTAGTCAAGGGGAATACACTCAGGTGCCGAACGATCAATTTAAAAATATCCTCTTTAGATAAATCCATTTGATTATGATGCTGCACTTCAACAACCCCCTTTTGTAAAAATATTCTCCACACAAAAGGATTTTACCTGCCTTATCCAAAAAGAAAAGACAGCATCGGATTAAGTGAAACTGCTTTTTGACCTTCATCATATGACAAGGTAGAAGGGCAGTGTTTCAAATAATGGCTAATATCCAAATCCGATCCTGCCCCGCATAAGAAAAAAAGCTGCCCGTAAACATTTGATAGCCTTCAGGGCCGATTCATGGCAGGTACCCCTTTTTGCCGGGTGGTGTCCGATAAGGGCAATCGTTAGGTTTTAGGGTGATGTGGTGGTACAGATAAAATATGGCTAACATTAAAACCGAGGATAGTCCTAAAACGATAATGGAGGAATGTTCAACACTTCGTTTTATGGACAGGAGCATTCTTGACACTTTTTTTATACATCTATTTTTGTAAGACTATCCGAACGACGAGATGTCACTTCTTTAACATATAAATTTTACGAGGTCTTCCCCGTGGCGATTGAAGCTCTTCTCCTTTGTACTCGACTAAGCCGCTTTCGTTTAAACCACTCATTATCCTTTGGGCATTTCGGACGGTCATGGATAGATGTAAAGCTAAGTCTGAGGAAGTGAACCCCTCCCAGTTCATCCGATCGATCAATGCTTCTATCTTTTTATACGTTTTTACGCTAATGTTGGCCTGATTTAATTTATCCAGCAGTTCTTTATCATCAGAACGGAAGGTATAGGTCAATTGCTCATCTTGACCAGCGGATTCGATGATTACACCATCTTCCTGGATGACGACGATGCCGGAACTTTCTTGTTTTTTCGAATGCCGGATCGCCTTCCTGGCATTGATTTCCGCCGATGCCGCCGTCTCGCCAAAACCTATTCCAACTGCAACAGAGGCATCCATCTCAAGCGACAAATGCTGCACAGTGCTATGCAAGCTGCCGATTTCCCGTTCAATCGCCTTGCGTGAACTAAATATTTGATAACGGCCGTTTCCATTTTCGATGAGGGAGCCATCTAGTTTTTCGCAAAATGAAAGTAATGTTTGTTTGATTTTCAGCTCTAAATGCTGCAGATGATATCGAATGTTCACCTCATCTACAAACTGATCAAACTGATCGATTTCAATGATCTCTACACCTATCTGACTATCCTTGAAATATGTACTTTTTGCCTTTTCTATTAATATCTTGACCGCTTGCCGAATTTCCATTTTAGTCATATTTATTTTATAGACCGGAACATTTTCCCGCTTCAAAGCCTCATAGACGGATTGCAGTACGGTAAGGACACCTTGTACGTCCCCTTTCCTCCACAAATCAAGGTGAAATTCAACAATGTCTTGGAAATTATATTGTTCATCAAATGTTTTCACATGAATGTTTTCGGTCGAGATCCCTAACTCTTGCAGGGACTCTTGTAAAAAAAAGTCTTCCAATCGAATCATATCAATCGATATCTTATCGAAGAAATGTTTTTGATCCCTGGACATTTGCAAAAAACATCTATATAAACTGGAGCCAACGGGAGGACAATACGTAAAATTCGCCTCTGAATCTAACATTTCCTTTGCGATCCTATAAGGGACAGGTCCAGAGAAAAACCAACCATTTACTGCACTTTGATGATTTTTTATAATGTCCGTTACTTCTCGTGCATCCTCATAGGGAAAATCAATGAAATCAATTTCGTGCTCAAACTCTTCAGTAACATCCCGAACTTTCTTTAAAGATGACAGTGGACCTACAACACCAATCTTATACAATTTCATTTCCCCCCTCGATCTTGCTATTTGATTTATTATATCAAAATAACCAATTAACCCCAACAGGAGAATAAATATGAAGGTAATACCGATAACCACGTAACAAGGTCGTTTCGTGCGCTTAACGACCTATTTATAGTGGTTTTTCTTCTCTAAATCGCGATAATGATGCATTCTCACCCTTTTTGCTTGGCTCGGAAAGTCCATTCGAACAGAAAAAAAGTATTTTTTTCTGAAAATTTGATTGAAATAGAATATTCTTGATTATATAATACATTTAACGAAAATAGCGCTAAACATTCGTTAAATAGATTTGCATGAGGTACAAATTGATGATTGACCATTTTAAGCAATGAGAGCTTATCATCGGTTTAGGGAATGTTGATAAAAGCATCCAGACTACAAACGAAAGAAGGTTTAGGAGGAGAATGTAATGGAACAAAAAGTACTGAAAGATTCAAATCAGCCACAAAAACACAATACGGGTGGATTTTTCAATCAAGTAGAGAGAATAGGAAACAAAATTCCCCACCCCTTTATTTTATTCATTTATATGATAGCTTTTTTATTTGTCGTGACCGCCCTATTATCCATTTTTAATGTTTCTGCAACTGACCCGATCAGCGGAGACAAAGTCGAAGTTCAAAACCTGTTAAGCCGAGAAGGCATTCAATGGATCCTGCCGAACATGATTAAGAATTTTTCCGGCTTTTTACCATTAGGTTCGATTTTAGCGCTTATGCTTGGAGTCGGATTGGCAGAAAAAGTCGGGCTGTTGGAAGTATTGATCCGAAAAATGTCATTAAAGGTCTCAGGAAAATATGCTAGTTATTTAGTTGTCTTCGTTGCCTTTTTTAGTCATGTTTCTTCCGATGCTGCGCTTGTCATCATGCCTCCACTCGGAGCGTTGATTTTCCTTGCAGTCGGACGCCACCCAGTTGCTGGGTTGCTCGCCGCGATTGCCGGGGTCGGCTCAGGTTTCACGGCCAATCTATTAATCGTCACCACGGATGTCCTGCTATCAGGAATCAGCTCCGAAGTGGCTAAAGGTATGAATGCGAATTTGACTGTCAACGTTACCGATAACTGGTTCTTCATGGGGACTTCCGTTCTCTTGCTTACCGTTGTCATTGCCTTGATTACTGATAAATTTGTCGAGCCGCGCCTCGGAAAATATGAAGGCGCCGGTCAACAAAAAAAACTGGAGCCATTAACGAAGCTACAAAACAAAGCACTTCTGGCTACAGGCATTTCAGCATTGGTTTTCATTGCTGTCATGGTCGCTCTCGTCGTACCTGAAGGGGCATTGTTACGAAATCCAGAAACTGGAGCGATTCTTCCCTCTCCATTCATGTCGGGAATTGTCGCAATCATCTTACTTTTCTTTTTCACAGTCTCCATTACCTATGGTATTAAAGTGGGAGCGATAAAAAAACAAAATGACATTCCCGAATTATTGGTCGATCCGATCAAGGGAATGGCCGGGTTCATCATCATGGTTTTTCCACTTTCCCAATTTGTCGCTTGTTTTAACTGGAGTAATATGGGTAAATTTTTGGCATTATCCATCACAGATCTTTTAGAACAACTGAACATAGAAGGTGCGCCAGTCCTTATTGGGCTGATGTTCTTATCGGGGCTCCTATCCATGTTCATTGCCAGCGGTTCGGCGATATGGTCGATATTGGCTCCGGTTTTCGTACCGATGTTCATGGTATTGGGCTATCATCCTTCCTTCGCCCAGATGCTGTTCAGGGTAGCGGATTCATCCGTTCTCCCATTGGCACCTGTATCACCATTCGTCCCACTATTCTTAAGTTTCTTACAAGAGTATAGAAAAGATGCCAAACTGGGCACTTATTATTCTCTTATCTTACCTTATCCGATCATCATCTTTATCATTTGGACGTTATTGGTAGTCGTTTGGTATTTCCTCGGCCTCCCGATCGGTCCTGGAGTATATCCGAAATTACCCTGATCATTACCTATCACACTTGCTTCGAATGGCCCCCCCCCAAAAGGGCGGGCTGTTCAGGCTAGAGATCAAAAACCTGCCATATAGGAATTAGACAAAAAAAGAATGAGGAGTGAAACGAAATGGATATCATCGCTTTAAGACGTGACTTTCATCGACATCCGGAGGTTGGCTTTACAGAATTCCGTACTGCGTCAAAGGTGGTAGAGATACTGACTTCCTTGAGCTATGACGTGATATTTGGAAAGGATGCTTTGGATGGGGATTCCCGCCGTGGGGTGCCCAGTGCAAAAATAGTACAAGAAGCATTCGATCGTGCCCTGCAAGATGGTGCAAATCCGGAAATCCTCCAAGAAATGGAGGGTGGATATACTGCCGTTATCGGTCTATTAAAAGGAAAAACGGATGGACCCACAGTAGCTTTCCGGTTTGATATGGATGCATTACCCGTAACCGAAAGTAAGAACCCTGACCACTACCCGCATGCAAATGGTTTTCGATCCGAATATGAAGGAAACATGCATGCCTGTGCACACGATGGCCATACGGTAATCGGCTTGGGACTTGCTGAAAAACTAGCGGACCGAAACTTTGCCGGGACGGTTAAGCTAATTTTCCAACCAGCTGAAGAAGGGGTACGCGGTGCTTATTCGATTGTACAAAAAGGAATGCTGGATGATGTCGATTATTTATATTGCCTCCACCTTGGCACCGATGTCCCTCTAGGGGAATTTCATGGGGGTTCTTCCGGCTTTTTGGCAAGCACGAAAATGGCGGCACATTTTCATGGGGTATCTTCTCATGCAGGCGCTTCACCTGAAAAAGGAAAAAATGCATTATTGGGAGCAGCCACTGCATTATTGAACATTCATGCCATACCTAGGTTCAGTTCAGGATCGACCCGCATAAACGTTGGTGTTCTAACTGGCGGGACTGCCGCAAACATCATCCCGGCACACGCAAAAATGATCATCGAAACCCGCTCCATAACCGAAGAAACAAATGATGAAATGGAAAAACGCGTGCGAAATATCGTGGCTCACAGCGCTGGAATGCATGAGCTTGATCATGAAATTGAAATTATCGGACAAGCCATCACGATTCGCTGTGATCAAGAACTTGTCGATCTGGCCATGGAAGAAGCCAGACATGTAGATGGATTTTCAACCATTAAAGCATGCAGGGAATCCGGATCTGCCGGAAGCGAGGATGCAAGCTTCATGATCCGCAGAGTACAGGATAATGGCGGCAAAGGCACCTATATGATTATTGGGACCGATATACCCGCTCCTCATCACCACCCTGAATTTGATATCCAAGAAGAGGTTTTACCTCGGAGCGTAGAGCTTTTGAGCCTTATCGCAAGACGACTTTTAAAATAATGAGGCCCTATATATCATCCAATATATTCAGAAAGGAATGTTTACATAATGAAACATGTAACCAGACTATCCGAAATCATCGAACAAAAAAAGGAAACATTCATTGAAGTTAGTGACTGTATATGGAATTTTGCCGAAACCCGTTTTGAAGAATATCAATCTGCTGAATTACTATGCACCACGTTAGAAAACGAAGGTTTTTCCGTTGAGAGAGGTGTCGGAAACATAGAAACAGCATTTATAGGCAGCTTCGGTAACGGTAAACCTGTTGTGGCAATCATGGGAGAGTTCGATGCACTGTCAGGGATGAGCCAACAAAAAGCGACAGCTAAACAAGAGCCGATCGTACAAGGGGAAAATGGTCATGGATGTGGCCACAATTTACTTGGTACCGGATCATTAGCTGCTGCTGTCGCTGTGAAGGAATATATGGTAGAACATTCGATACAAGGAACGGTCCGTTATTATGGCTGCCCAGGAGAAGAAGGCGGATCCGGAAAAACCTTCATGGTCAGAGAAGGTTTATTCGATGAAGTCGATTTTGCCTTTTGTTGGCATCCTTTAGATGTTAATGGCATCATGACCATGGACTCCCTTTCAAATTTCCAAGTGTACTTCAAGTTTAAAGGCAAAAGCTCGCATGCGGCAGCCTCCCCCCATTTGGGACGAAGTGCATTAGATGCCGTAGAGCTTATGAATGTTGGCGTGAACTATTTAAGAGAGCATATTATCCAGGAAGCCAGAGTTCATTATGCGATAACGAATTCTGGTGGAGCATCGCCAAATGTGGTCCAGCAAGATGCGGAGGTGCTTTATTTAGTACGAGCCCCGGAGGTTGCGCAAGTACAGGATATCTACTTAAGAGTTTGTAATATTGCCAGAGGAGCTGCCCTTATGACAGGGACCGAAGTGGAAATCGTATTTGATAAAGCCTGCTCGAATGTTATTCAAAACAATGTATTGGAGTCCGTCATGTATAAGAATTTCGAGGAATTAGGCATACCGCAGCACGATGACAGGGAAAAGAAGCTGGCCGGAGAAGTTCGTGCCACTTTAACCGAGCAGGAAAGGAATAGTACCGTCATCCCATTTCATACTGGCGAGGTTGGGGCGATGGCCAATTGGTTGGAACCTATCGAAAGCCTCCAAGCGCCATTGACAGGTTCTTCGGATGTAGGAGATGTTAGCTGGATCGTACCTACCGCACAATGCACAACGGCTTGTTTTGTTCTAGGTTCCCCTTTGCATAGTTGGCAGTGGGTTACCCTCGGATCAACCTCCATCGCCCATAAAGGCATGCTTCATGCAGGCAAGGTCATTGCTGCAACTGCAGTGGAAGTTCTCCAAAATCCTGAATTGATCGATCAAGCAAAGGCCGAGTTAAAAGAACGATTGCAGGGAAAGGCTTATGTCTCCCCCATCCCGCATGATGTAAGGCCATCGGTTAAAAGATGATGAACGGATGGTCGTTCAAGGAAAAATAGCTGCGAGTATATCCCTTTCGCAGGAAATCATCGAGAAAGTCGATTCCTGAATGTCAGGAGTCGACTTTTTCATGATTCACTTTTATCGATCTATTGGCGCAATATCGTTTTGTCTGCACATCCAGATATGTCCCTGGTGATTTTCTCAGGGGCATTTCACTATTCTTGCCCCAGCCATAACCAAATCTGGTATAATGGACCTGTACAAAAATAAAGGAAGTGTAAAAATGACTAATTCACAAAAAATAAAAGAAGTTCTAGTTCAGCTAAAAGACGACGCTCAAGCAATCGATCCTGTTGCTTCATGGGGAAATGAAAATACCATTGAAAAACACGATATGATTTTAATAGGCGAGAATTTCAATAAAATCGACAGCATAGAATTTTGCCATAGCTTGAAAGATATTCATGATATTGATATCTCATATGCCGAATTACTGAATATCATCCCGGTTGTCTGCGAATCCCTTAATATGAAAAATGAACCCGCGTTTTTTGGTGAAGATACTAGCAACTTAGCTGGTTACTATATTGAACTATTTTAAATCATCCGCTGAATGGGGCTAGATTTTCTGACTTGATTCCCTGCAATTGAACATCCGATATATTCCTGCAGGGTTTTTATGCTTCTCACACGTTTTTCTCTCCCCCTTAAATCGCTCTCCTTTCCAAGAGCACTCTCGTTTACCGCAGCCAAAACATGAGTACAGTGAAGTGTCTCTAAAAGTAATGGCCCCTGAAGCGAAAAAACTTCATGGGCCATCATTTTTGTATTGGAAGTTCAACGATAAAACTAATCCAATTTTGATTATATTCCGCGTGGATCGCCCCCCCATGAAGTTGGACAATCCTTTTCGAAATGGCAAGCCCCAGACCTGTCCCTCCATTACCCGTCCGTTCCTCATCATCAATAAATAAGCGATCAAACAATTTATTTGCATCGTCTATCGGGGGGGCTACAATTTTGTTTGATACTTCCAATACCGCGTTTACCCCATCCGATTTCAAAACTATTTGAAATGGGGATGGCTTCATGCTGTATTTAATGGCATTCATAATGAGATTTTCATACACACGAACCATTTTTTCAACATCTATTAAGGCAGGCAGGACTTCGTCCGTTATCGATTCCCTGATAGTCAATCGTTCATCTTCCAACAATGGGATATACTCCCCAAACATTTGCCTTATTAAACTTGCCAAATCGACAGTCCTAAGGTTTAGTCTTACATCAGGACTTGATAGACGGGTATATTCGAAAAGTTCATTGATTAGATTTTTGAGCCTTTGTGATTTTCCATAAATCGTTTCAACATACTCCTGTAATTGTTCCCTGTTTGCATATTGACCTTTTCTTAACAAATCCAAATAGCCAATGATGGAAGTTAACGGTGTACGCAAATCATGAGAAACATTTGTGATAAGCTCATTCTTTGAACTTTCCAAACGTCTTTCATTTTCAAACTTCCTTTTCAATTCTTCTGACATGGAATTGATATTCATGGCCAGTTGAGCCACCTCATCCCTGCCTTGCACCTCAATGGTTAAACCAAGCTTTCCATTGGCGATTTGTTCGATATTTTCTGTGATTAGCTTTAAATAAACCAATTTTTTTCGCACCAGAAATAATGAACTTACGATGAACGTCAGGATACCCAATGAAATCAGCATCAAATTGTATTTTTTCAAATTGATCTCGGTTGGATCCTTCATGAACATAGGTAAAGTAAAATAACTAATCAGCATCATCATCCCAATTGCAACCAGGAAGCTAATCGCTATCACGAAATAAAGCTTTATGATCAACTTATCATTCAATTTGATATTCCTCATATTTTATAGCCCACCCCCCAAACCGTTTTGATATAAATGGGGTGCTTGGGATCTGCTTCAATCTTGTCTCTAATTTTGGTGATATGAACCATTACCGTATTGTCAGATTTAAAAAAGCCCTCCTTCCAGACAGCTTCATAAATTTTACTGACACTCAATACGATTCCTTTATTGCGAGCTAGCAATTCAAGTATATCGAATTCCTTTGGAGTTAATCTTACCTCCATATCCCCGACCATGGTTTGCCGAGTATCAGTATTAATGGTTAAATCACCAATCTCAATGATATGTTTGTCATGATTGGCATCTGTGTTGTATTTTTTATATCTTCTAAGCTGTGATTTCACTCTTGCTATTAACTCCAATGCGTTAAACGGCTTTGTCAGATAGTCATCAGCACCCATTGCAAGCCCTTGAATTTTATCCATATCTTCTGATTTTGCAGAAAGCATAATTATCGGCATACTCCGCTCTTGCCTGATTTTCATACATACTTCCATGCCATCCATCTTTGGCATCATGATATCTAAAATAATGAGGTCAAATTTGATAGTATCCAATAATTCCAGGGCTTCAAACCCATTCTCTGCCTGCTTGGTTTGAAACCCTTCATTTTCCAAATAAACGGAAATGAGGTTTCTGATTTCTTTTTCATCATCAACAATTAGTATTTGGGACTCCATAATCATCCTCCACATGCCGGTTTGGAATCGTACAGCTAAAAACATATGCTGGCGGCAAATTACGATATTCTCTTTTTATATCTATTTTGTTGAAAAACTTCTCAATGAAAGCCTTTTTACATGTAGTGTATTGGAAGGTGATGAATTGTCCATCCTTTTTTAATATCTTAGTGGTATGTAAAAGAATCTCATTTGAAATTTCTTTCGGCAAACTTGCAAAAGGCAACCCCGAGACCACATAATCGACATAAGGAATATCGAATCTTTTCATATGCTGTTCAATATCCGAAGCAGATCCATATACAATGAATACATTGTTTTCTGCTTTAAATTTTTCTTGTAATACTTGAAAAAACCCCCTATTATTTTCGACTAATAAAATAACGGTCTCGCGATTTCTTTTTGTTAACAATTTTTCTGTGAATACACCTGTTCCCGCTCCATATTCAACAATGTATCTCGCTTTGTTAAAATCAATTCCTTCAATCATTTTATTCCCGAGAAATCCAGAACTAGGAAGGACGGCACCAACCGTTTTTGGATTTATCATGAATTGAAATAAGAACATGGATTGTTTCATATTGTCACCCCATCGGTTTGAATTTATCAATTACTATACAATTCAAACCTGAAGAAAAAGTGGCAGAATTTCTTAAGAATTCTTAAGTTTTGAATACGCTCTATAAAAACAGTTTGTCCTACGATGAAAAGACCATCCTTTTTTAAAAAAAATGGCACAAACCTTTTCAATTGGGTTAATGCCGCGCATTTCATGAAAGTGCTTAGTTATGGACCATACTACTCACTAACTTTCATTCTATATTGATCATTCATTTGATGAAACAAATATGATTGATGTAATCATATGGATGCAGGATGACCATGAACATTCGTTGATCCATTACCTTAAGAAGATATCTAACTAATTAGTTCTTTTAGTTAGATATCGTTACTCATTTTGCTCCTGAAGATCGATAAATCTCTTCAATTGTCTGCCCCTTTGCCCGTGCAAGGATTTCAATTCTTACCATCAGCTGTTTTTCAGAGTATTTCCTGATTTCGGATTTGTATTGGTTTAATTTTTCCCCCTCCCCGATAACGCCCTCGGCATTCAAGGAAATTGAAAGAGGGGCCAATTCTTCGAGCTTCTTAACCACACGATCAAAAAGATGCGGATGCTCACAAATCAAGCGTTGAAGCAAAAAGGTTCCGTAAGAAATATGCCTTGATTCATCTTTTTTCAGGTAATCTATGCCTTCTATTAACCCAGGCATTTTACCAATCGTTTTCAGTCCATCGTAAAATGATTTATAACCAGTTTCAGCCAACACTCCTTCTACGAACATATTGTACACTGTCGCTGCGTCGGCTATTGCCTCGGGGGTTTGTTCATGCCATAGACGCTCCATTGTTTCGGGGAGAATATCATAAAATATCTTACGATAACTATTGGAATGCAAGTGGGACAAATCACCTTTTTCACCGATGGCATTCAGTACAAGCCGAAAGAACTCAGTATGTTTGGCTTCATCGTATAGAAATGTGGTAAGGAACATCTCTTCCTCCAGCCTTCCTTCTCCAGCGATTACCCTAAGCAATGGAAGTAAGTCAAGAGTTACCGCCTCTTCCCCTCCTTGAAATTGGGCAAGGAGTCTTAGCATCCAAGCTTTTTCTTTTACGGATAACGTTTTCCAGTCTTGTTGATCCTGTGAAAAATTAATATGCTGAGGATTCCAAATTCCAAACTTTTTTGCTTTTTGATACAACTGGTATGGAAATGAATCCTCCATTAAACCTTCCGAGCTCGTCGTCAAAAGTTTCTTTCTCACGTATATTCCTCCTTATGATTATGTATCATTTTATGCTAAGGAAAAAATATCCGTTTGGACAGAGGGTTTTATTTGTGAAAGTTTTACTTAGAACTTCAAGTTGAGTTGCCTAGTAATCACCTTTTAAAAGCGGCAATAACCCGGTTGAAGGTAATACCCCTACTGGAACACTAACAACCTACATTCCCCCAATTAAAAATCATCCTCTACAAGCAGAAAAATCGGTAACAAAAAAAGCCTGTTAAAAACAACAGGCCTGGTCCTTCCTTCTCCCAATCAATTTATACTTTTTGATATGTTCCTAGCTTTTTTACACCATCCATTTACACGCAAACATCATCTGACAGTTCAATTGTTTCGAATCACTTCGGTTGATCCTTCAGACCATTCATTTGTACTCGTGACTTTCCTCGCTTTTCTAAAACCATCAGGATACTAAATACTTATATTTGGGGATTATTTACATGAAAATTCAGTCAAAAACATTATCTTTTGGTTTAATTCTTCAAAAATCAAGGTACATATTCTGTTCAACCTATTGAAATGAGGAATTAGTCGTGCATAACAAAGATGAAATCATCACTCATATTTTAAATAGGGATAAAACCTATTTTTCCCATCTCTATTCAAAATTTGAGCATGCCTTACTCAACGTTGCTTTTAGGCTAACTGGATGTGAAGTTAAAAGTGAATCTTTATTATCATGTACATTCAAGCAATTATGGGATACTCCGAGCCATTTTCAAAGCTCCTATGAGAAATCCGTTTTCATTTTTTTAATGAAACAATTACTGCAAGAACATCAGGAAAGCATTTCGTGACATTCCAATCCCTTGTTTCTTTTTTATCATGAGAAACCTTCGTTTTATCTATTAAAAAATCGCTTAACTGGTTTTTCTGTCAGTCTTCAAATTTGATAACCATATACTTATCATCTGTTACTGTAATTGACTTAATTTCTTTTTTAACTGGCAAAGATATTATCAAATACGTTTCCCTTTTAGCTTCCTGTTCCTTTCCCCCTCTTTTGCATACTTAGGTTCGTGTAGTTCTCTCTTAGAAAGGCAGCAACTTACCGATTCAGATTTTGTCCCAACAATTGAATCGGACCTTGCATATTGATTTGAATCATTTTTTCAGCCATGGAAGCCGAAGAGAATGGCATATCATTTTCCAGCCACCAGGAGATAACCCCGATATATGCAGCAGAAATATAACTGACGATCACTTCTTTTGTAACAGGAAGTTCCTCTTCTTTTACATCCGTTTCCAAAATCATATGATCATAGAATTGAAAAATAAAATCTTTTAAATATTGGAGGAAGTTAGGAATCCCTTTTTTGATCAACATGACGTGGAAAAACTTATTCGATCTAGCGATATGTTCAAAAATATGTAAAGCGACATAATGCTGTAATTCATGCGGATCTTTGGTTACACTGTAGAACTTCGATGCATCTCCAAAAAGGTCTTCAAGCATCCTATCTATACTTTTATTCAATAAATCCTCTTTATCTTCATAGTGGCGATAAAAAGTCGCCCGGTTGAGAGTTGCACGTTCAGTAATATCTTTTATCGTTATGCTTTCATAGCTCTTTTCATCCATTAACTCGATTAGAGAATCTCTGAGAAGATTGTCTGTACGGCGTACCCGCGGATCCACTTTTTTCTCCATTTTTCTTTACTCTCCTTTACTAACTTTTCTATTTTTGCAACAATATCCTGTTGAGCTGTTGCTTAAGCGTCATTTCAGCTTTTATTGATTCTTGTTATTGTACATTCTATTACTATAATTATTTATAACAAGTGCTTTTTTTGCAACAAATGGATCAAAAGTATGAACTTCACGTTTAACCATCACAGATCTCACTTTAGCTTCACCTACTGTGTTA
This sequence comes from Peribacillus simplex, assembly GCF_001542915.1. Classification (GTDB taxonomy): domain Bacteria; phylum Bacillota; class Bacilli; order Bacillales; family DSM-1321; genus Peribacillus; species Peribacillus simplex_B. Next base: position 809,490 of record NZ_LNNH01000012.1, read on the forward strand.
CATGACTATCTAAGAAATCATGAACGCATGTGAAGAAGTATTTACACTTAAAAAAGGGATGATCAAGATGAATGAAAATAGGAACAGTCCACGGTTATCAGAGGATTTGCAAAAGTTTAGCCCTGTTACCGTCATTGGAGCTGGCGTCATCGGAATTTCCTGGACCGCCTACTTCCTTGCAAAAGGCTTAGAAGTACGGGTGAATGACGTTCGCCCTGATTTAGAAGAAGTTGTGCATGCTGGTATTAAAAAAATCATTCCCTCTTTACAAAAGCTTGGACTTCCAACCGAGGACCTTACTGATCGATTAACGATTGAGGGAAATCTCGAACGTGCACTTGATGGCTCATCCGTTGTCCAAGAAAACGGACCTGAACGTCTAGGCTTCAAGCAGGAATTATATGAAAATATTGAACGGTTTGTCAGTAAAGACACTTTGCTGCTGTCATCCTCTTCCGGTTTAAAGGCCAGTGAGATTGCAGCGAAAATGAAATATCCAGAGCGTATGTTAATTGGCCATCCATTTAATCCACCTCATCTTGTTCCATTGGTGGAGATTGTCCCAGGCAATGAAACAGCTTCCAGCTCTGTTGAAAAAGCTGTTCAGTTTTATGAATCTCTAGGTAAGAACGCTCTTGTTTTAAAAAAAGAGATCGATGGGTTTGTAGCCAATCGTCTGCAATCAGCATTATTCCGTGAGGCTGTTCATTTAGTATTGGAAGGTGTCGTTTCAATGGAGGAACTTGACGAAATCGTCACCAGCTCAATTGGACTCCGCTGGGCAGCAGGCGAACCATTCCTAACCTTCCATTTGGGAGGCGGTGATGGAGGATTCCCTGCATTCCAAAGAACATTTAGGTCCTGGAATGAATGTTCTTTGGAATCATCTCGGTAACCCACATCTAAATGAAGACACCATACAGCATTTATCTGAACAAGCTATGTCATCCTACGGTGCGGTAGAGGAGAATCGGCTTGATGAAAAGCGTGATTCCCGTCAGTTATCTGTACTAGATGCGTTCAATGAAAAACATAAATAACTCTTTATACACAATTTTCAATAAGGAAGGGATTATGATGACTACAAACACGGAAGAAAAAAAGCTTACTGATGCTATCATTAAAGCAAACGAACATAAATTGACAAACCTTGACGATTTCGATATTTACAAAGAACTAACCACCGTTTTGAAGGAAGTCGGATTAACGGTGGAAGACTGCGAAGGAACCGTCACCTTTTACGGACAAGACCCGATAGTTCCTAGTACACTCCGCTTGGCATCAGCAGCTGCTATCGCTTTAGTTGCAAAATCCATCGCCGTTTCTAAAATTTGGAGAATGCGTGGCGGAAAAGGTCAAAACATTCACATGGATTTACGTAAGGCATTACGAAGACTTTCCCCTTTTTACGACAGGCAGTGGGAAAAAATCAATGGGTTAGCACCAGGGAGAGCCAATGACCCCTATAACCCATTTGACTTTACTTTCTATCAAACAAAAGACGGGAAATGGGTGATGCCACTAAATCCTTATCCACGATCCAAGCATGAAGCATTACTATTTTTAAATTGTACGGAAGATCGCCAATCTGTAGCCAGCGCCATCAAACAATGGCATTCGAAGGACTTAGAAAATGCTGCTGCTGAACGTGGAATCGTCATGCCCGTAGTACGGACAATCGAAGAGTTCATGAAAGAATCTACTTACGAAGAAGTAGCGAAGCTACCTCTGATCGAAATTGAAAAAATAGGCGAGAGTGATCCAGAACCACTTTCCGAAGATGCCAAGTCTCCACTAGAAGGCGTCCGTGCCTTAGGACTTGCCCATGTTATCGCTGGTGCAGGTTTTGGAAGAGCGCTTGCGTTACATGGTGCAGATGTTTTAAACATATGGCGTCCAACGGATTGGGAACACGATATTGTATATGCAACATCCAATGTGGGAATGCGTTCTGCTACACTGGATTTAAAAATTGAAGAAGGCAAACATAAAATGAAAGAATTGCTGCAGGATGCGGACATCTTTTTTGCAAACCGCCGCTCTGGATTTATTGAGCAGCAAGAGCTATCTGCAGAGGATTGTGCACAAATTCGCCCAGGCATCATCCATTGCACGGTAAATTTACATGGAACGGAAGGCGAATGGGCAACGCGTAATGGCTTTGACCAAACAGCTGGCTGTGTAACAGGCGTAATGGCTCTTGAAGGTTCTCCGGACAATCCTAAATTACCACCCATTTCAATTGTAAACGACTATGCAATTTCTTGGCTGCTTGAAGTGGGAGCTTTAGTAGCTCTGGAGAGAAGAGCAAAAGAAGGCGGCAGTTATCGTGTCCGTGTCTCTTTAGACCGTGTGTCTTTATGGATTCTCTCCATGGGTATCTTTGACAAACGATTTGTTGAAAAAACAGCCGGATCCTCAGAGGAGCATGAATATATCGCACCAGACTTATTTACTGCTGAAACTCCACTTGGTTTATATCAAGGGGTAACGGACCAGGTGAAAATGTCAGAGACACCTGGTGAATATAACACTGTTCTAGTTCCTCGCGGGTCCAGTCGTCCGGAATGGCAATTTAGTGAAAAATGAAGGAGAAGCTGCGGCAAAGGCCCCTACATGAAAGAGAGGTTTGAAATCCCTCGAGCTAAACGGCTCCGCCTTGTTGAAGGCTATTTCTAAAGGCAAACTCCATACATCGAGTTTGCCTTTAGTCTTTTGCTAGAATAAAATTCTCGAACCAATGGAATGGTTTATCTCTGAATCAGTGTATAGAGTTATTCACGCAGACTCCCGTTTTAATATCTCCCCTTCCATCCTACACGTGTTTCCTTCTTCAACATCATTTTAGTATGATTTTTCGAACGTCTTCACACTAACAAAGAATACAAATTCGCATCAAACGGAACATTATCCTGATACATATAATTTCTCATTACCCCTTCTTTTTCAAAGCCCAGTTTTGTTAATAATTTTTTGGATGCCTGATTTTCAACAAAAACAACTGCACCAATACGCATCAAACCCAGCTCGTTAAAACCATGGGAGATCACTTTCCCAGCAGCCTCGGATGCGTACCCTTGGCCCCAATATTCAGAAAAAAGAGCATAGCTGATTTCAGCTCGTTTATGTTCTTGAGACCACTCTTGAAACCCAATCGTCCCAATGATACCATCCATACCTTTTCTTTCAATTCCCCATTTAATACCACTTTTTTCATCGTAACTTTTCGAAAAGTTCCTGACAATTTGGTTCACCTGATTTAAACTTGTTAATGGCCTTTGCCCGTAATAACGTAATACATCTGCATTAGAAAAGCACTTTAATATATTTGGTGCGTCCTCTTCAATAAGCTCTCGTAAGACTAAACGTTCGGTTTCTAATATAGGAAACATGCTTCCACTCCTTTTGATTGCATTTATGCCCCTCTTTTATTTACATTTAATGGAAAAACCACTCATCTCATTATACAACAAACCAGTCTTATTTAGTTCATTAAGGAAGCAACAACCTTTCCATTATTATCTACAAATACCTTATGTAACCAAAAATGAGCACCCGATTAATGGGTGCTCATCTCAGACTGTAGACAAACTCGATGAAAATCGAGTTTGTCTATTTTTATGGCCTGTACAATTTAGACGTTGATTTCCACTCCAGGCACTCGCTTTCCGCGGGCGGTCGGGGAGCCTCCTCGGCTTTGCCTGCGGGGTCTCCCCTAGACGCGCTTTTCCCGCAGGAGTCTCGAACACCCGCTCCAATCAACTTTGTCTTACCTTTTAGATAGAACACTTTTGACTGGAGTCATATTTGTTTTAAAATTGAAGGATTAAAACTTGAGGTGATGAGGATGCTTTCTAAACATGATTCTATTCAGCGAGATCAACTTGAAATGATTACTTTAGATCA
>NZ_LNNH01000013.1 GCF_001542915.1 Peribacillus simplex
CTGAAAGAAAGGACCTTGAAAAACAGCTCCATACTTTAGGGAAAATGGAAGCGAGAGTCCCAGAATTTAAAGGACAAATTCAAGCCCAAGAAAAGGGTCTTGGCCTATTAGAGGGCATTATGAATGGCATTGAACAGGCAGGAAGGGACATGCAGCGAGAACATAAACAGGAACAAAAGCGCCTTACAAAAACTAAAAGCAAAGGGAAAAGTCGTCCAAGTGGATGGGAAATGGAGAAATAAAATTTTAAGTGTACTATAGAATATAGTTTAAGTTTTTAGAGACATAAGCCAAATTTTTGATACACAGCCCCTTGCTTGTTGGAGTTCCCCCCCCCCCCTTCTGAAACAGAAGGGGGGGTCTTCTATTTGAGAAGCCCCCCCCCTATTGTTTAATTTAGTTTTTTGCGATTTTGAAAAACACTAAAGGTTTAATGGTTTTTTCATCTATGAAGATTTATCTTTGTGCATAGAATTTTCGATGTTAATGTTGCTATAACGGATAAATGAAACAAAAAATAACCACCCCATGCGAGCAAGCTGAGGGGTGGTTATTTTCTCTTGTAACACCTTTTAAGCTTTCCCCATTGAAGGGAATTCTTATCTTCATTATAGTATATTAATTTCTAAAATTCATGTACTTTTCGTTATTTAACCTGGTCTATCTATACTGATTTTTATTTTTTCTTCAATTTTCTAAAATTTAATAGAACAGGGGGGGGTCTCAAATAGAACCCCCCTGTTCTATTTGAAAACCCCCCCTGACTGTATAAAGAAGGGCTTAATGAAAAACGCTAAAATATTTCAATACGTTGTTTGTTTCTTCTTCTGTAATGCCGATATAACGCAAGGTAACGGATGGATGAGAATGATGCAGGATCCGTTGTAGCATCGCAATATCCTTGGTCGCTTTGTAAAACCAGTAGCCAAATGTTTTTCTTAAAGTATGGTTGCCGACATGTTCTACGCCAGCGAACTCTGCAGCCTTGTTTAGCTGCCTGTAGGCCTGAGTAGGGGTAATGGGGCCTTCTCCCTTCCTAGACGGGAATAAATAGGGACTCGGGATGTTTTTGGCGTACTCATAAACCTCCTGAAAGCAATTCGCGATATACATGTCGCGGATTTTTTGCGTTTTGCCTTCTTTGACCCGGATAATCTTGTTTTGTTTGCTTTTAAGGTCCAGGATCTGCTTTGTGGTCATCTTGAGTAGGTCCCCGACACGCAGGCCGGTTTCGCAGCCTACCACAAACAGGATGTAATCCCGTTCCGAACAATGGCGCCTCAGCGCCCATTTCATATCTTCGAGTTGCTGCTGATCCCGGATCGGCTGCACATTTTTTGGTTGCGTCATCTTCATGGACCTTCTCTCCTTCAATCCCTTATGTACCAATGATTTGAATGTACGATTTTTCTTGTGCTTTAAGTATATAGAGAAGAAGTGAAAAAAAGTCAATGAAATCAAGGTTTTGAATGTATGATAATTCCCATTATCATACATTCGAATCATGAAGTTTAAAAATCATTAATGAACTAACGGGGCAGGATAGTTGAATAGGAATCCGACAAAAAAACACCGAATATTATATAGAAGATGAGACAAAAGAATACAGGAGGAAAATAAATGGGCTTCTTTTGGGTAGATTTAATTAATTGGAGCTTCATTGCTTTTATTTATATGGGGTTTATGGAAAAAATCTTGGAAAGCATTATTACTAAGTGGAATTGCACATGTCCCCCATCACTATATTTCATTGGTGGAAATGGTTGGTTCAGATTGGTTGCACTCCTGCCTTTAATTTCTTTTCTGCTTGCTTTTTATACAAAAAAAGTATCAACTTATTCAATATTGTATAATTTCATTGTTCACTTTTCAAAAAATTGAGCAACCCTTTTCTTTTTCGAATGATGCGACTTCCCTTATTATTTTCGTACTAGAAGTGTTGAATAGTCTAAAAATAATATAAAGTGTAGTTGTAATTTAGTATAATTAGTTAAATGGATTTTTTTGGGGGAATTATATGAATATTGAAAGAGATGCTTTTATAAATAAATATAATCTTGATGTAAAAATGATTGAGGAATTTCAAATCGATTGGAACAAATTAGATGATATTTATTATGATTTTATAGATAGAAGAGAACAATTAGATGTATATTCCAACTTATTAGCAGAACTTCTAAGAAAACATCCAAAGGTTCATACTGTTAGATCTAGAATTAAGGATCCAGAACATTTAATAGCAAAATTAATAAGAAAAATACCTGAAAGAAAAAAAAGTAAGGGTGAAGATTTTGAGTTTACTATTGAAAACTATAGGACTGAAATAACAGATTTAATTGGTGTAAGGGTTATACATATATTTAAAGAGGACTGGAAAGATATCCATGAATTTATTAGTACAACTTGGGCAGTCAAAGAATTGCAGGTGAATATTCGCGAGGGTGATAGTCGTGATATTTATGAAGAGCAAAAAATACCTATTAATTATCGGGAAACAGGATATAGGTCTGTCCATTACTTAATTGAATTTGCACCTACCAATGAATTATTAACTGCAGAAATCCAAGTAAGGACAATATTTGAGGAAGGATACGGAGAAATAGACCACTTATTAAGCTATCCTAATAATAATATCCCGGAAGTATTAACCTTGAATTTATTAATGTTAAATAGGTTGGCTGGTAGTGCTGATGAGATGTCCTCTGCAGTTAAAATTATTAAAGAAGAGTGGAGTGAAATGCAAGATTCATTAATTGCTAAAGATAATGAACTAAGGAAGTTAGAATCTAGAATTGAAAAGCTAAATATTGAGAAGCAAGAAAAAGACTCCTTGGTTAAAGATATAGGTAAAATTAGATTAGAATCTTGGTATACTGATTGGTCTGAGAAATCACCTATTTTTGATATTAAACGAAACTTAGGTCCAAATTGGTCTACAGAATTATCTAGCATTACTAATAATAAAAAAACCTTTAGTAATTACTGGTCTGAGAAATCACCTGTTTTTGATATTAAACGAAACTTAGGTCCAAATTGGTCTACAGAATTACCTAGCATTATTAATAATAAAAAAATTCTCAATCTTAGTAGTGATAGTGATACTTCGACAATTAATAAAGGATCAAAAGAAACTGAGCAGGTGGAAGTTGAACTACAATCCGAACCTAAAATTGATGAGGAATAACTAGGGAAGGATACTAGTCTTGGTGGAACAAGGTCTTTAAAAAATAAAAAGTTACTTTAAGAAAAAAAGAGTGGTCTTGGGTGCTCTTTTGAATGTGCGATCCATCACATTATCATACATTCAAATCCTTGTTCGTTTTCTTTCTTTATGAGACTAAAAAGAACTCCGGGAATCCTCCAAGAGTTCATCATTTATAATATTTTTTTATTTTTCTTTTCGTACACCCTTAAATGGTTGGGAACCACTTGTTTTTTGATCTAAAAATCGGCCTGTTCCTGCATCACGTTTAACCCAGTTTCCATTCGGTCCTTGAAATTGAGTTCGTCCTTTCACAGCGCCGACTCTCCCTTTACCTGGTTGTCCGTTTTTTGCCATAAATTCCACCTTCCTCCCCTTAGTATTTAGAGATGTGTGTTTGTAGAGAATCCGGTAAAATTCACTATTGATACCTTTAAGTAAGAATGTTACATTCTTACTTAAATAAAGTTTTTTAGAGAAATATTTTTAAGAATCGGAGGTCCCCAAACCTTCGATTCTTTTTACTTTCCACCGCGAACACACGATCTCTAAAACATCATACTACACATTAAATAACGCACAACATATTGTGTTTTATTCATTTAATAAAACACAATATGTTGTGCGTTATTAAATGAATAAAATATTTTGTCAAGTTGGGAATTAGTTGAAAAACAGCCATATGTATAGAAGTTTGAAGGTAACTTAATAGTAATTTTTAAATATTATTTACAGTCCGGTTGAATTGAACGATAACAAGGTAGAGATGCAACTAGTGTTATAGGTCCACGTAATCGAGAAGAAGTATATGATAAGGAAAAAGATTGATTGCTTTTTTATTATGAATTAGAACGAAACAAAAAGTTAAACAAGAAAAGGAGGACGCCAATCGGCGTCCTCCTTTTCTTGTACTACATTCAAATTTGAGTAAACAACTACCCCTTATGAACTAACAGGACAGGTTAGATGAAAAAAAGAAATTTTTTTGCATTTTATTGCTGGATAGTATATTTGCTAGTAAAAGTTTGAATAAATCATTATTAATATAGAATATTTTGTATTTAAAAATAATAATCCATGTTGACAATTAACTTTTATTTGTTAGTATTTCTTTATTATTACATTTATACCAATTTTTATTTTTTGATTTAATTTCTTATGTAATTCTATTAATTAATTAATTAAATTGGATAAATAAAATAAAAATTATTTTAGGTGGTTAAATTATGTATGAAAAGATCATTAATGATAAGTTGAATGAACTAAAAGAAAGTGGTCAATATCGCCAATTTGTTACTCTTAATCGCATAAGTGGTCAATATCCTTTAGCCCAATTAAATGGTGATGAGAATGGTAAACCTGTAGTTGTATGGTGTAGTAATGATTATTTAGGAATGTCTCAGCACTCACTAGTAACTGATGCAATGCATAATGCAATTAGAATGTATGGTGCCGGCTCTGGTGGGTCTCGTAATATTGGAGGAACACATTATCAATATGCAGAGCTAGAAAAAACTCTTGCAGAATGGCATGGAAAAGAATCAGCTCTTGTTTTCCCTACAGGTTATGGATCAAATGATGCTACACTACAGTGCCTATTAAAGCTTTTCTCCAATTGTATCGTGTTTTCGGACGAACGTAATCATGCTTCCATTATTAATGGTATTGGTAGCGCTAAAGTTGAAAAATCGATATTTAAGCATAATGATATAGCTCACTTAGAAAGATTACTAGATGCACAACCCCTGGATCGTCCAAAAATAATTGTATTTGAATCAGTTTACTCAATGGATGGGGATGTTTCACCAATTGAAGAGATTGTAGCTCTTGCTAAAAAATATAACGCCATTACTTTTCTCGATGAAGTCCATGCCATTGGAATGTATGGACCCAGAGGTGCAGGGATTGCTGCAGAACTTGGTATAGCTCACAAAGTAGATATTATTCAAGGTACTATGGCAAAAGCTATTGGTGTAATAGGAGGGTATATTACTGCTTCTGCTTCTCTAATCGATGCGGTTCGTTCTTTTGCATCAGGATTCATTTTCACAACTTCCTTACCTCCTGCGGTTATAGCTGCTTGTCATGCTAGTATTAAACATTTGATATCATCAGATAAAGAGAGAATTTCACTTCAAGAGAAGACAAATATTTTAAGAGATTTTCTCACTAAGGCAGATATTCCGATAATGGAATCAAGCGAAACTCATATTCTCCCTGTTTTAATTGGAGATGCTAAGAAATGTAAGAAGGCAGCAAAAAGATTACTTGATAAACATCAGATATACTTACAACCTATTAATTCACCTACAGTAGCTGTTGGTACAGAACGCTTTAGAGTGAATGTAACACCTAACCATACTGAAGAACAAATATCCCATTTAACTGTTGCTTTAACAGAAGTTTTCACTTATTTTGATATTCCTTTGTCTAGTAGATTAGTTTTAGTAAACGTATGATTAACTTAATGTACATATTTTGTTTATTAGTGTGGGGGCTTAATTTTATTGCAGTAAAGATTCAAGGTACACCTGTTAGTCTAGAATTATCTTTAACCTATCGTTTAGGTTTGACGGCAGTCTTATTTTTGATTCTGTTGTGCATTCTTAAACCTACAGGTAAACCTATGAAAAAGGATATCCCATATATTATCGTATTTGGAATATGTAATTTTGCCTTAAGCTATTTATGTCTTTATTACGCGACTATCTTAAGTTCGGCAGCCATGGTTACATTGATATTTTCATTGAAAGTTATTTTGACACCCATTGCTCTTCGAATTTTTTTGAAAGAGACTTTGCATTTACGTATCTTGATTGGCGGAATAATCGGTGTGCTGGCTGTGTGCATCGTTATTTACCCAAACTTACATGACATTCATGGTTTTCAGGATATAAAAGGTATCATGATTGCCGTTCTTGGTACCATCCTTACTGCATTGGGCGATGCGAGCTCGGCTAGAAATGCTAAGGAGCAGGTGAACCCAATTTATGCTAATGTAATTGGATTTGCAGCAGGAGGAATTCTTTTAGCAGCAATTGTACTCATTAAAGGACAAGCAGTTAGTATACCAACATCTGTTTCATATTTATCTGCTTTGCTCTATTTAACTATATTCGCCTCCTTTGGAGCTTGGTTATTTTACCTAAAACTTGTAGAGAAAATAGGTGGAGCGAAAAGTGGATACATGGTTGCCCTTTTTCCGGCAATAGGAGGTATAGCTTCAGTGATGATTGGTGAATCAGATCCATCCATTTTCTTGGCTGTTGGCTGTCTTTTCAGTTGTTTAGGTGCTGCTATTGCATTAGGATTAGGCACGCGTATTAGTAAGTTAAACTTGAAAGAAGAAAATTCGATTAACAAAGGAGAGCCTTCTTCGAAATAAAATATTAGTGGCTTTATAAGGGATCCAATCAGAAAAATGCGGATTTACTAGAGTATTATTGATATTTTGTATTTTACAACTATAAATTATTCAAGTATTGGAATTTTTTACTTAATACTGTTTTTTTTTGTAAAGAAACATGGTATATTCATTTTGGTTGAATAGTAAAAATAGTCTTTCTTTTTTTATAACTGGTCATAAAATTCCAAATATAAACAAAAAAAAGATATATTAATCGGTTCAGCTTAACAATAATTAGATATGAGATAATAGGGGGATTTATTTTGTTTAAGAAGCTATTAGTATTATCAAGTGGAATTGCAATCAGTGGAATGTTAGCTTTACCGATGGGAGAGGCTAAAGCTCTTTCAAATAATTGGAGTTTATCCGACAATGGTTATGGATTTGAACCAGGAGTTATGCATTTAAAATCACAGGGAACTATCACTAGTAGTTTTGCTAGTATAAAATATGATGGGTATGCAAGTACAATAGTTATGAAAGATGTGTGGGAACCAGGTACTAAAATTGTATGTACGATTGATGGTAGGGAAGAAACAGTTACAGCCGGTGGGGATAATACAACACTGTTTGATGCTGTTACCAAGACCTCTAGCGATAACGGTAAGGCAGCAGTAATTGCAACACTCAATATGGATAATACAGACAGCTCAAAGACAGCACTACTTTCGGCAGATGTATATGCTTGGGGTTCTATTAGTATAAATAATGGCGCTACTTATGAAGATAATTTAGTGGGTGTAGGTGACCGAGGACTATAATAATGGACATCAAAAAAGTCGATATAATCGACTTTTTTTGATGTCTTCCTCGATAGTAAAATTATAATTTTACTTAAATATAAAGGATTAATGATAACAACTCGAACGTACATTTTATTTCATCACGAAAGGACATTAATTATGAAAAGAAGTTCTCTAAGTATTATTATTTCATTATTTTTAATATCAATGTCAATAACCGGTTGTATCAACTCTGAAAATACATCTAAAAAAGTATACTCAAAGGATTTATCATCTCCATTAAAAGAACATTATGTAGTAACTAGTAAATATTCAGGATTTAGTGAAAGTGATTCCGACATATATTCTAATAGATGGGTAAGTGAAATATATAATCTATTCAATTGGGAAATTCCTGAAAAGAACAAACTTCAAGGATATTATAATAATGTGAACCGAAAATCCTTATTAACAAAAGCTATGGACACTGAAGATAATACTATCCGTGATTATATTAAATTTAACAGCAATCTAGGAGTTAATTATAGTAAAGATGAAAAAGATGATTTAGTTGATATGCTATACAAATATACGGTGAAAGACGATTATCTAATAAGAATTGAAACTAAGAAATATCTTGATATTCCTGTTGAGGGTGACGAGTATAAAAGTTTTGAAACAAAAATAATATCTAATCTAAATAATACTGAAAATATTATGGAAAAAATAGATTATTACTATGTACTGATGTTGTTAGACAAAGAACATCCTTTGCTCAAAAGAAAAGTTATAAAAAATCTAACAATAAATATACAAAATAGAAGCCTAACGCCAGTTGATATCAATAGACTTTACAAAGAAAAAAAACTTAAAGAACAATTTGATATTAAATTCACCCCATATTTCTCTCAAAAAGACTTACAAGATGTAATAACAAGGTATACGCAATTAAACTCAGAGATGTCTATACAGACTCTATATAATTTACTTTATATATCAAAATCTATTATAAATAAAGATGAACTTGATTCTTTACACAAATTTTTTGATGGAACTAAATTAGAAAATGGCTGGACAAGGCCTGATCAAATTTTAAATGTATATTCTACTTATCAAGGTTTAGTTGTTGCAGTAAGAAAAAATGAGTTTAAAAATATAAACTCAGATAAAGTAAACACATATTTAGAAAAATCATTAAATAACATTAAAAACAAAAATATATATCAATATAATGATTATTTAAAAATAAAATACATCCTTCAAAGTTTTATTTTAACTAAGAATAATGAAGGTATTAGTAATGTGAAAGAAATTATCTCTAAATCCCTTAAAACTGTACAAAACAAGAAGATCACAAAAAATAACGTTGGAGAAGCTATTGTTCTTATAGAGTTAGCTGACATCTTAGATATTAACAAATCTGTAGTAACAGAAGAATTTATAAATCAAACTCAAAAAAACATTGTGAGTGATACTAGCAACTTGTTAATCCAATATTATAATTTATCTAAATTAAGTAGGTACTCTAAGTTCTCTATTAATAGTGAAAAGCTATCTAAATTCCAAAACAAAGACGGTACATTTTCAGAACCAGGATTATTAGATTCAGAAGCAACTAGGCTTGCAATTGAAATATATGGTAACATAGATAAAACAGTACCTAAAAATAAGCAATTAATTGACTATTATATGGCCAGAGATAAAAAATTAAAAGAAAAAAATGATTTATCTCTACTTGGACAAAATTATGAAATTTTAAACTTACTACAAAAGGAGTAAACTATGAGGTGTTCAAAATTAGTGATTACATTAATTATTTTAGTTTTTTGTACATCATGTTCACCTAAACATGAAAAAACAACGAAAACTCCAACATTTAATTATGAAAAGAATACTCTTATGGGGAAGAACGGTAAAATAGGTATGAAATCAGAAACCTTAAAAAAGGGTAAGGAGTCCGAGATTACTTTTTATGTTTGGGGGACCGAAGAAGAACTTTCTACCCCATTTGAAGTAAGGGGAATAAACGAAAGTAAGCTAGGAACAAAAAAAGAATCTGTTATTCCTCCTATCACAATTTTAAAATATAAAGATTCAATAATCGGTGAACCAAATTTAATAATAAAGAGTAAGGTTAAACCATTAGAAGATGGTAATTGGAAATTAACTACAATGTTTAATGACAAGAAATTTTACACATTCAATGTTAACGTTTTAGATGAATAAATTTTTATAATAGTCCTTAAAAGTAGTGATTTATGGGATAATGAATATTCATACGAGCACTGAGATTAAAAAATAGTTTAAGGTGATTCTCTTTAAGAGATCACCTTTTTTTCTTTGTTTTACACTGTAAATTAAAAAAGAAATACCATTACACCACAGCTAATAGACAAACGTTTTATTTATGAAACATGGATTTATAATTTATACTTAGATTCATGGCAGGATTTAACCAGGATCATGAGTAATTAATACATACATAGCTCTTAGAGATAGATAAAATCCTTTGTAAATTTACTTATCAAACCCATTTATCCAACTTACCCATGTTTAGACCCAGATTAGAAAGGTGGTAGGAAACTTGAATAAAAGTGAAAATCCAGATGAAGAAAAGCAAGTTGAAAACTTGGATAAAGGTTTTACCGTAAAAGAAGTAGCAAGCTTCATAAATGAAACCCCAAATGTCATTAGAAACTGGTTTAAGGAGCTGCGCCAATACATCCCTCACGAAAAGAGCGACAAAGGTAACGGCTATAACATTTATAAGCGTGAAGGTATAGAACGCTTCAAAGAGATACAAGCTCTTCACCGCGAACAAAACTGGAGTATGAAGCAAATAGAACATTACTTTGCTACTGGTGGAGAATCATTCAAGCCGGAACCTGAAAAGAAAGCCGGGGAATTGATCGCGGAAGAATTAAAAGCCATGCGTGAAGAAATGGCGGCACTTAGGGAAGAAAATAAACAAATGAAAGAACAGCTTGATAATCAGGAAAATTTCAACAAAGAATTTGTTATCCCAGGTATCCAACAAATAAAAGGTGAAGTATCTAGCATTAGAGGAAGTATAGAACGCGATAAAGAACTGGATGAATTCAATAGGGCAGCAAAGGAAGCTAAACAATTAATAGCAGCTGCCAACGAAAACCCGGATAAACAAAAAAGGGGCTTTTTCGCTCGACTTTTCGGAAAGTGAATAAAGAAACTCAGGGAAGCCACCATCTACAATCTCTACAGAGGTACTAATATAAGCTTCGGAATTGGAAAACAGAGATGGAAAAGACATTTTGAAAATTTACCATCGTTTTGATGTAAATTATCTCTTTAAATGTTTCTATAACGTATAAAAAGGTAATTCAGTTGCTGAATTACCTTTTTATTAATGCTAAAACTACCTGTATTATCAATTTATTATAATTATCCCTATATACGTAAAAAAGCATTAACAATTTATACTGTTAATGCCTGCCTTTTTCTTTGCAATATAATATCTCTTTAATGAGATTAAAATTTAAATTAAATCTTCTCGCCCAGACTAAGCTTGCGAGGTTCACTAAGACAAGAATTTATCCCTCTTAGTAATTCAATATTATACACAACTACAAATTCATTTGCAAGTTTATTTTAAAAATAAATATCATTAATTTTTTGCTGGTTAACAATTTTAGAATTAATAACCGGCAAAGGATCTATAGGATTAGCATGGTTAGGTACATTGATTGGAATTTTATTGGTTTCAAGTCCCCACATATTTCTTGCAGCAATTGTAGTAATGAAATCAATAATTTCACTCCCAGCATGAGTTATAGGTCCAGTCTGAGCTACTTCTTGTTTTCCAATAAAACGAATTTCATCAAATAGTGTTTTTATAATTTCAGGTCTAAAATGCTTAGTACCTAATGTTATTGCATGATGATAAGCTTCTTTTAAATCATCTCTTTCTTCTAAACCTACATCTCCATCGTATCTTAACTTTGTAATACATTTACTTTGCTTATTATATCTAGTTTTTGCTGAATGGTGTAAATCAAGTAAATATACAGCCATTAAATCAAGATGTTCACGAAGAGCGATATAAGGAGGAAAGTAAACAAAGCTTTTGAAGTCTCGATTTCCGTGTTGGCGAATGTTATGTCTAGGATTAGATTTAAGACCAGTGACTTGGACAACAAAAGGTAAAGAACTTATTGTATTTAAAACATCATTAAAAAAATTATTCAATTTACAATAATCTATATTTCCTGAACCATCACCAAATATATAAACCAGATCAGGTTTATATGGTCTATTTGTCTTTGGTTTAGGATTAAGTAAATATTTGATATCTGTAAAATGTAATACTTGACCGTTAGGAATATTATATGTATTACGAAGAGTTGCCCATTCTACTTCAATAATTTGTATATAATCAGCCTTTCGAGCAGTCATACTTGCAATAGTATAATGTTGCATACCATTATGTACTATTTTTGATTCATCCAAATAGCTTATACATAAATTATGATTGTTGCTCATGATTTTCTCCTTAGTTAATAATTGGTAAAGTAACACTCAAATAAACAGTACATAATATACATCATGTAGTTAGACTTAGTTCAGAACTGCATATCCCCTTGTAGGCTTAGTCCAGACAAGGGGATTTAAAAAAACGCTCATCTTTGAATAATAATAGTTAAAGGACAAGCCTACGTCTATTTGTAATTTTTAAAAATGATTATTAATTTCAAAATTCACACTATCTCTCTTTCACTTAAATAGCCAAGAGTACGCTCCAACCCCTTATTAGGTCATAGAACAAAAATGATTAACGTAACTCGATTTTTTTATTCAGCTGCCAGGTTTCTTCAGGAGCTACAAACGCCAATAGATCAATCATGTATAAAATCCTGAATACACGATAAACGAAAAAAAAACTGAGAACCACCCCTATACAAATGGGCTTGGTTCTTTTGCTACACTCCTGAAAACAACATTTTGTAAACTGAAGGATTGAATATACAAAGACTATTTTCTTTTTGTATAGTTATACGTTATAGCGTAAAGATACACAAACTATCAAATTCACTTGTTTTTTGGTAGCAATTGTTGGATAATTAACCATAACAAAATATGGACGAAAAAAAGAACCTCAACGTGTTTAAGTGGTATCCCCATACCCTTAAACCGTTCCCCCTAATTGCCCTAGGGAAAACACTTGTCGAAGTTCTTTGTTACTAATAAAATTATATCACTTATTCTAGTGTATATTACTTTCAGTTTCAAGGAAAAAATATTGTTTCTTTCTATTTAGACACAATAAAAAAGACACTGTTTCCCTTAATTTTTATCGGGAGTAGTGTCTTTTTTATTGTCCTCTAAGGAGGAAATACCATGTTAGTCGCAGGAAGAATTGAAAATTTTAAAGACTACAGCAAGTTTAGCAGCATAAAGGAATTTAACAATACGATTGAAATGTTCCTAGCCGAACATAAAAAAGATTTTACGAAAGGAGAACTCGTCGCGTTTAAACGCTTAGTTCGATTCTCCGCCAAATATGCCGGTGTAGCCAATGCCAAGATTGGAACGATCCTAAAAGCTATTAATGAAAAACTGATGGGGTTTGGGGTCAGCCGGTCCACGTTTGAACGAATGCTAAGAAAAGCAAAAAAGTTAGGGATCGTATCCATCGTAAATACGAAGAAATCTAAAGGTGGAAAAGGACATAATGTCTATATTTTCAACACAATTGATGTATTTAAAAAGAGAAAATTGACGCATTGTGAGAATCAAGAAAAACCTTGTGACAGTAAGGTTGAACCCTCTAACTTTGAAAGGGAAACTAGTAATCTTTTAGAAACTAGCAAGAAAAAGAACTTAAATATACGTAAGAATGTTCATTTAGATGCTACATTTACGGCTTCTTATGTTCCTAAAGAATTTGTCCAAGCTGTCCAGCCTTTTTTTGATCAGGCAGCTGTGATTGAAAACTTTTGGAAAAGTGTATTTTTGGATACGAAGTCTATTTCACACATAGTCAAACAAGAAACCATTACATATACGGCCATAGATGCCTTTAAACAATCCGTTAGAGGCTATAAACGAGGAAAAGTAAAAACCAACTTTGTTCGTTATTTTACAGGTACCTTTAAAAAACGTATGGATCAAGTATATTCAGAGTTGCCTTTACACGTTTTTTCATCCCATACATAAGATTCTAGAAAAAAAGAAGGAAATTGCTTGTGCATAGACTGCATTCACTCTAGTTTCCTCTTTATTTAGCTTCCTAGTGTGTTTGGGGATATATGGTCAACCCAATGGGTATGCCATTAGGTAAAAACGCTAGACGGAGCTTCTAGCGCCCTTAAAACATCTATGCTTTTTAAATATTGGCTGGAGTCGTTTCTTTTTCGTAAGTAACAGGGACGAACTCTAATTCAAGCTGTTGAGCCACGATGTAACGCCTATAGCCATCTGTCAGCATGTTGGTCTTCCGGTTAATGGTTATAGGTTCATCTAAATGTCCGTTCTGTTTAACAAAGTTCACGACTTGCTGCGTTTTTTCAGGATTCGGATGCGAGTTTAAAAACGCTTCCGGCACTGTGATGGCTTTCATGTCCATAAAATCCTCGGTTCCTGTTGGTGCTTTCGGTTTTTCTTTTGGCTTTTCTGTTGCTTGGCTCTTTACCGGCTGCGTTGCCTTCTTCTCCGGTTTTTCAGGGAGAACGGACACTTGAAAACAGATCAACCCGATTTCTCCAGGACAATCCTCCACAGATACATCCAATGTGGGTTCACCTTGCACCATGATTTTTTGCTGATTAATATTTTTGGCCGTGAGGCCGGATTTTTGAAGCTGTTTCTGATTGAGAAAGACCGTATACGTAATCGACGAACCTCCTGGAAGTCCCTTGGGGGAAGAGGGGGAACCACTTTCCTCCATATCAAATGTGTAAAAAGAGCCTTTCTGACACAAGGGGCTTACAGGTTTTCCCGTTACCGTCATTTTATGTGGCATGCTCATTTCTCTCCTTTAGCATTTTAATGAATACGGATCAGATCTCTTATCTTTTTTGAAGCTCTTTTTCTTTTTGATTTTTCAACTCTTCTAGGGACAGTTTCAATAAATCCTCTTTTCGATTGGTGACGACTTTTTTTAATCCCCATGCTATTTTTTCAGCTTCTTCTTTGCTCGTAATCTCAAAGTGATGTTCAAAAATGGCGCCGATCTCAATCAACCGTTTCGTCCGTTCTTTTCGTTCCTTTTGTTTGATTCGACTTTCCACTTGCTGTTTTTGTGCCTTCATTTTCTCCATCTTTTCTTCTAATTCTTGTAATCTCTCACTATCCGTTTTACGAGCCATATAATCAAACCCCACCTTCATTCCCATAATTTTCTTTAAGTATAGCGAAATAGGTGATAGAATACTAGACAAAAGGGAGAAATCGCCACAATGAGTGTGGCATGATTCCCTGAGAGCGAAGATCAAAGGGCGCACTTATACAAACTTTGTTTGTGTGCGGTTGCTACGCAACGGAATAGCATATTCGCTAGGAAGCGAATACAAAAAACCAAATCCTTCATTCGGCTGCATGCCGAATGGAAAAGGTGTATCCGTCTACGGGACGGATACGAAAAGGCCTCGCCTGTTCGGCGAAAACGAAATGAAGCAGCCACCATCTTCGATGCTGTCTGTTTCATTTCGTATTATAAAACCCATCAAAGGAGGTGCGCGATCATGGCCATTTACCATTTCTCAGCCCAAGTGATTTCCAGAAGCAAAGGTCAATCGGCTGTGGCTTCGGCAGCTTATCGTTCTGGTGAACGATTAACGGATGAACGGACGGATGAAACCAAATTCTATAAACGAGACGTGCCACCGGAAACGATGATTCTTGCGCCCTCTCATTCTCCAGAATGGGTACACGATCGGCAACAACTTTGGAATGAAGTAGAGAAATCTGAAACCAGAAAAAACTCACAAGTGGCGAGAGAAATTAATATTGCGTTGCCTAGAGAAATCTCCCAACAAGAACAAGTGGAGTTAATTCGTGGCTACGTGCAAAAAGAATTCGTCGATCAAGGCATGATTGCTGATGTGGCGATTCATCGAGACGATAAAGACAATCCTCATGCCCATGTGATGTTGACCACTCGTGAAATTTCCGAAGAAGGATTCACCGTAAAAAATCGGGACTGGAACAAAAAAGAGTTGCTGCAGCAATGGCGTGAACAGTGGGCCGTTCATGCGAACCAATCCTTGGAACGTGAAGGCATTCAAGACCGCATCACCCATGAATCTCATGCCAAACGAAACCTTATTCTTTTTCCAACAGTCCATCTTGGCCATGTGGCTCATGAAATGGAAAAGCGCGGGGTCCAAACGGACCGAGGAAATATGAATCGAGATCGTCAGGAATATAACCGTCTTGTTGTGGATCTCCAAACTTACCGAGAAGAAAAAAAAGCCTTGGAACAAGAGAAGGCACGCCAACGAGAACTGAAACAAAACAAAGAAACATTCAATACGGCTGCGGAACGTGTGGACTTGCAACATGCTTCCAACATGTTAAAAGCTGAACCTTCTTTGCAGAACATTGTAAAAAGACGTAAACAGCTCGATCAATGGGAAAATCGAGTCCATAACGGTGATCAATATCTCCGTTTGAAAACGGGTAGAATCCGAGAAGCTTCTGATCATTTTAGATGGACCAATACGTTTAAGAATAAGATTCAGGAAGCCCAGCAACGAATGGACAACATCAATTGGTTTAATCCTATAAAAGTAAAAAACAATCAACGAATAAAAGAGGAAGCTGAAAAAGATATTTTCCATGCTCAAGATCAAATTGCTTTCCACGATGATAAGCTGAAATACCATCGTGAAAAACTCGGATTCATGACTGAAGAGGAATTTAGCCAGATTAAAAATCAGCATGAAAAAGATTTTCCAAGACTCCTGGAGACAAATAAGGATGCTCTTCAGCAAATTAGATCAGAACGAGATGTGCTTCAGAAGGCTGAAAACGCCCATAGACATGCTTTTGTTCGTCGAGTGGCTTCTTACTATCCTGAACGACCTGAAATGCGTTATATGAGCGTTAAAACAGCTAAAACACTTATGGAAATTAATCGAGGAAATGGAAATAAAGTGGTCTCACTTGAGACCATCCAA
Organism: Peribacillus simplex; assembly: GCF_001542915.1. Classification (GTDB taxonomy): domain Bacteria; phylum Bacillota; class Bacilli; order Bacillales; family DSM-1321; genus Peribacillus; species Peribacillus simplex_B. The sequence goes on from NZ_LNNH01000013.1 coordinate 16,486, forward strand.
AACACAATAAATACCCGTAAAGAAGACATTCGCAGGCTCCATGGTGAATTGGATCGTGTGAATCAGCATCGGTCACGCCTGCAGCGTGCTGAAAGCTATCTGGGAAATTATGAAAAACAGCAGGCCTTGGCTGAAAAAATCGAGAACAATCCTTACTTAAAGGGAAAACTGCGTGTTTCAAAAACGGCTAAACTAGAGTATGAGCAAGCAATTTCTTCACGTGATAACAACCAAGGGTTGATGGAAAAAGAAGGGGTTTCTGAAAGAAAGGACCTTGAAAAACAGCTCCATACTTTAGGGAAAATGGAAGCGAGAGTCCCAGAATTTAAAGGACAAATTCAAGCCCAAGAAAAGGGTCT
>NZ_LNNH01000014.1 GCF_001542915.1 Peribacillus simplex
ATGAAAGTCAGTTTAACTAAAATAACTGGATCAATACTTGGGCGTCCTACCTCTGAGTACATATCTTTCACCAAGTCATAAATGAAAGTGAAGTCAATGGTAGCCTCCATTTTACGAACCAAATGGTTCGGTGGCACCAGTTGATCTAAAGTAATCATTTCAAGTTGATCTCGCTGAATAGAATCATGTTTAGAAAGCATCCTCATCACCTCAAGTTTTAATCCTTCAATTTTAAAACAAAAATGACTCCAGTCAAAAGTGTTCTATCTAAAAGGTAAGACAAAGTTGATTGGAACGGAAGGTACGAGACTCCTGCGGGAAAAGCGCGTCTAGGGGAGACCCCGCAGGCAAAGCCGAGGAGGCTCCCCGACCGCCCGCGGAAAGCGAGTGCCTGGAGTGGAAATCAACGTCTAAATTGTACAGGCCATAAAAATAGACAAACTCGATTTTCATCGAGTTTGTCTACAGTCTGAGGCAGCCAAATGGCTGCCTTCTTATTTTTCATTGAACCAGACAAGCGTTAATGCTTTCCTCAAAGTCCTTCATGTATGTTTGAACTTGCTCCGAATATTGATTCTTTAGGGTGAGCAGCAGGCTTTCTATCAAAAATCTTCGTGGTGTGTCGGACTGCATCAGCTCATCCTGGATAAAGTCGACCAGCTCAATGGCCCTTGTCCGATTTTCACCGCAGGGAAAAGCTGTATTGATCGCCTTTTTTAATTCCAAGGTTGCCTTCAATAAATCATTATGGCAAGGGTAAAGATTGTTTTCAAACTTCGGGAACCACGTATCCATTAAGTCGGGATCAAGAATTTGTTCCTTGCTTTTTGCCGCCTCATCGACTGTTTGGATGATTCGGTTCATGCAGTAGCGGATAATTTGTATCTCCGGCTTCGGGACTTCATTCGCCTTATGATTGAAGTAATTCATATGGGTCATCATCGAGTGGAAAATGATGACGCAATCCAGAAGATAGTTTTTTTTGCTTTCCCCGAATATATCGAGGAAACGGCCATGCATCCAGCGTATGCTCAGCAAAAGGATTTGATTGATGAATTGCTTTAATTCTTCATCGTTGGAAACGCGGACTTCTTCGATCAGGATCAGCAATTTGCTTTGCTTGTTGCCCATCATTTGCAGTTCGAGCTGCTGAATGAAAATTTCAATATCGGCTGAATCTTGACCATCCAGCAGTTTTTCCCGATCATGGCGGATCCTTTTGTAGAAGGATCGGAAAATGGCGATAAATAATTCACCCTTCGAAGGGAAATAATTATAAAATGTACCTTTTGAAATGCCGCTGCCGTCTAAAATATCTTGGATGGACGTGGCTTGGTAGCCCTTTTCAATAAATAGCTTATGAGCCGTATCGATGACATTCTGCCTTCGATTCTTCATCGTATCACCTTAATTTCTTTATACTGCTTGTATAAAAGTAATCGTACTCTATTTTTAATCACAGCACAAACCCTTATTTAAACCATGAAATTTTTATTGCAAAAAATAGACCAGAGGTATATTATTGATTTTATGAGATTGGGGTGTACCCGTCGTATAATTAAATGAACCAATTGTTTGAATGGAGGAATAGATAAAAAGTGAGTACTGCACAAACAAAAGAACAAAAGGGCTCTTATGGCATTTTGATCATCCTGATGATCGGTGCGTTCATATCGATATTAAATTCGACCCTTTTAAATATTGCACTGCCATCAATTAAAACGGACTTGGGAATTGAGACATCAACAGTCCAATGGCTGACAACGGGCTATATGCTCGTCAATGGAATCATGATTCCCACAACAGCCTTCTTAATAAGGAAATATTCGGTACGTAATCTCTTCCTGACAGCCATGCTGCTATTCTCCATCGGTACGATCGTTGCCGGTGTAGCGGAAGTCTTCCCATTATTATTGGGGGCTCGTATGGTTCAGGCTGCGGGGTCGGCAATCATGATGCCGCTATTGATGAACGTGCTGTTAACTTCTTTCCCTGTCGAAAAACGGGGATCGGCCATGGGATTATTCGGTTTAGTCATGATGTTTGCCCCTGCAATCGGGCCGACGCTTTCAGGCTGGATCATTGAACATTATGATTGGAGAATGCTGTTCCATTTCATTACTCCGCTTGCGTTACTCGTGCTCATTTTTGGTTTCTTTAAACTAAAAGACCATAAGGATAAAGTCGATATTCACATTGATAAAATATCGGTCATCCTTTCAAGCTTGGGCTTCGGCGGCTTGCTGTACGGATTCAGTTCCGCAGGCAGTAAGGGCTGGGATAGCCCATGGGTATATGGGACACTTTTAGTCGGTGCCGTTTCCCTGGTTCTTTTCATTACACGCCAGCTGAAAATGGAAACGCCGATGCTTGAATTCAGGATCTTCAAGCACCCAATGTTCGCGCTATCCGCAACGATTTCAATCGTGCTGAACATGGCAATGTTTTCTGGGATGATCTTAATCCCGATGTATACACAAACAGTGCGTGGCATTTCACCATTTGATTCAGGATTATTGATGCTGCCAGGTGCCTTATTAATGGCCTTGATGTCACCGGTTACCGGTAAGCTTTTCGATAAGTTCGGTGCCCGCATCCTTGCTTCAATCGGCTTGCTCATCACTGTAGCAACTACGTATTACTTAAGTAAATTATCAATGGAAACATCTTATACAGAAATTGTCATTCTGTTTTCCGTTCGTTCATTCGGGATGTCAATGTCCATGATGCCGATCATGACAAATGGATTGAACTCGCTGCCAGCCCGTATGAACCCGCACGGTACAGCCATGAACAATACACTGAACCAAATCTCCGGTGCCATCGGTACAGCATTGCTTGTTACGGTCATGTCTAACCGTGCAGCTTCAACCGGTGAGGAACTAATGACGAAAGCAATGAGCAAATTAACAAGCCAGCCCTCCGCTGAGGTTATGGCACAAATGAAAGCCCAAATCGGGATGCAGGCCATGCTGGATGGAATTAACTTCTCCTTCCTTGTTTCTACCTTCATTGCGGGCGTGGCGCTGATTTTAACCATATTCATTAAGCGTGCCTGGCCGGCTGAAGAAAAGCCAGCCGAGAAAAAAGAACAAACCGCTTAATGTGAAAAAGCCCCCATATGATCTGCTTCGGCAGCCATATGGGGGCTTTTTCCATGCCATTTCAAAAAAGTTCCGGGCCATCATCCCCAGCCATTTTTCTGTCCGGAATCGAACTGTTGTTTAATGGCAAGGTGAAGGCTTTCAGATAACTCTTTGACTTGTAACACCCGGTTCACTTTATCACGATTGAAACGGTCATGGAATTTGACGTCATTGACCAAAGCAACCGAAACCCGCTGCGGATGGGGCTCGATCAATTCCATCGCGTCATGCGGCGAGATCATCCCTTCCTTCAGCACCCTTAACAGGAATCCTGTGTAGCCCGTATTTCTAACTTGGACGATCAAGCTGGGCACCTCATATTTGGCCGCAAGTTTATAGCAGGGATTACGCGGCTCGGATATTTGGACAATGGCTTCGCCAATTGAAAAAATATCACCGATATGGGCTATATCTTCCGTCAGGCCGCTGACCGTGAGATTTTCGCCAAAAAGGGCGGTATCGACCATATTATGAAAAACAGGCCTCCAATGTTCATAATGGTCTAACGGGTATACACATAAGGCCTTATTTTCCCCGCCGTGATGTTCATAGGCTTGTTCATCTCCAGCCAAACCCACCTTGCTTAAGAATACTGGACCATTCACTGGCTCCTTTTTAATTGCGGATCGATACACCTTTTTTCCGAATTGGTAGGTTTCCGTTTTCCCCATATTCAAGGATATCACTTCATATCGCTGTACAAGCATCTCCACTCGCCCTCCATCTGCGCTTGTTTTATGACCATTATACAAAAAGGCGAAGAGCCGTGCCATTTTGTTGGGAATGACACGGCACCTTCTTAGATCATGAGGTCACTTCGTCGTGAGCCGGCTTAGCATGCTGGATATGACTGGTTATCCAGCCGATGACCGCTGCAATAACGAGGTAAGCAAGCAAGATCACTATTTGTGTTTGCAGGTTTTCCCAGCCGCCTAATGAAATGACTTCTTGAAGCTCCTGCAGGGAGTGGGCCATAGGTAAAAATTGACCGATTTGCGTCAATAATGACATGCCCAACTCGCCTGGGAATGTTCCGCCGCAGGTAGCCAATTGAAAAACAAGAAGGGTGACGGCTGCGAATTTCCCGACCACGCCGAATACGGTGACCAGCATGAGAATGAACGTCATGAAGGTAAAGGAAACGATGATGCTTGATAGGATGAATACAGGGACACTTGCGACATGCAAGTGGAAGCCAAGTAGGACGACTGCATCCACCAGCAGTGCCTGGATCAAGCCGATTACATAGACAAGCCCCAGCTTATTTGTAAAATGGACCGTTCCGGTCACCTTGAGATTCTGTCTGCGGCCGAGCGGCAAGATATTTGAAGCCATGATGCCTCCTACATAAAAGGCTAAAGATAGGAAATACGGTGCAATTCCCGTTCCATAATTAGGAACCTCGGAAAGATTGGATTGGACCAATTCAACAGGTTCAGAGAACATCGTCGTGGTCGAATCATCATACTGCAAACTGGCCGTTTTGTCGGCGGCATCATTTAGCTTCGTCGATAACTGCTTCGATCCGGTTTCCAATGAAGCCAGTCCGTCTTGAAGATCCATCGTGCCGCGTGCGAGCCTGTTGCTTCCGCTTGCAAGTGAATCGATTCCGCCCTGTAAACTGGTGAAGCCGTTTGACCATTGCGAGAACCCACTGGCAAAATCAACAGACCCGTCATGTAATTGCTTAGCCCCAGACTGGACTAGTGTCATTTTATCGCCGAAGGTTTTCATCCCGGCCTGAATCGCATCTTGCCCATCAGCCACTTTGGCAGCGCCCTCGCCCAGCTGCTTTTGTCCGGACTGTAACGTGGCGGCTGCTTTGGATAATCCATCCGATAGGGCAAGAATCTGCTTGAAGTCTTGATCCTTTATTGCATCAGGATGACTCTTGCCATACTCAGCCAATTGTTTTTTTAGCGTATTCGCCGTTTCGGCTGCCTGGTCCTGGCCTTGGCTTAATTTTTCATTACCGGCTGACCAGTTCTTCACCCCTCGGTTAAGATCCTTCATCCCATTTTCCAATGATTGATGTCCAGTCGAAAGCTGCTTCATCCCGGAATACAAGCTCTGGGAACCGTCCGAGATCCCGTCGGCCCCGTTAGCCAAGGCATCTTGCCCATCCACAAGCTCGTTGCTTCCCGATTGCAGCTTCTCGGCACCACTATTCAAAGCTTGAATGCCGTCCGATAACTTCTCACTGCCGCTTTTCGCAGCCACCGTTCCTTGATGAAGCTTTTCCGCCCCATCCCCGGCGTCGGCCAAGCCTTTTGAAACATCCTGGAACTTCGAGAGGATGCCTTCCGAATAGACTTTTGTTATGCTTGCATTGATTTTTGTCGTCATCTTTTCAACCGCTGTTGTGCTGATCTGTGAGGCAACGAAGTTCTTGCCAGGATTGACCGTATATAAAAGCTTGGCCGTTTCCGGTTTTTCATCCATTAATGTCGTGACGTTCTTGGAAAAATCCTTCGGAATCGTCACGACCATATAATAGGTACCTTTTTTAAGGCCGGTATCAGCCGCCTTTTGCGAGATGAAGTGGAAGTCCAATTCTTTTTGCTTTTTCAATTCCTTGACGAAGTCTTCACCCGCTTCGACCGGCTTATCGTCCATCATCGCGCCTTTGTCATGATTGACGACAGCTACTGGGAGCTGATCTAACTGTCCATAAGGATTCCAATAGCCTGCCAGGAAGAAACCTGAGTATATCAAAGGAACGACCAAAAGGAAGATCAACGCGATTCTCCCGTGTTTGTGCATCCACATTGCTTTAATATCATGTAATACAAGTTGTATACCTTTCATTATCGAACCTGCCCTTTCCAACTAAATGAGATTATTTCATCATAAGGGCTTTTTTTAATGCTGTATAATACATAATTCATTATGTAATAATAGATTTAAATCTATATGAAAAGAGTGGGGAAAGTGGAATTATTGCAGCTTCAGTATTTTCAAACCGTAGCGCGCCTGGAACATATGACGAAGGCCGCCGAAAAGCTTCAAATAGCCCAGCCCTCCCTTAGTAAAACGATATCTCGCCTTGAAGAGGATTTGGGAGTATCACTATTCGATAGGGAACACCGGAAAATCAGGCTCAATGCAGCCGGGAGAAAATTCTTGAACAGGGTCGACCGGGCTTTTGCCGAACTGAATGAAGGCAGGCGTGAAATCGAGGAATTAACCGATCAAGGCCAAAAGAACATCACGCTGGCCGTCACCATTCCCAGGGTCCTGCCTGATTTATTGGGCACTTTTCTAACCAAATATCCGGATGTCCGCTTTCAGCAATTCCTGAAATCGATAACATCCATGAAGCAGCTGCTCATTGAAGGAGAAATCGATTATTGCATTTCGTCCGTCCCGATTGAAGGAGCAGATATTAGGTGGGAGCCCTTGATCACTGAAGAAATATACTTGATCGTGCCACCGGATCACCGATTGGCAGGCAGGGAAAGTATTGAACTGCATGAAGTGAAGGATGAACCGTTCATCAGCATGAACACAGGCTTCGGATTTCGCAGCCTAACCGACCAATTTTGCCTGGAGGCCGGTTTTGTCCAGCACATCGCGTTTGAAGGCGATGAACCGGCTGTCATCTCCGATCTGGTCAAAAAAGGACTGGGCGTCGCCTTTGTATCCGAACTCACCTGGCTGCACCAAACGGGATCCTCTTCACATAAAATCCGGATAACCGAGCCGATGTGCCAAAGGACGATCGGTCTATGCTGGTCGGAAAAACGCTATTTCACCCCAACAGCCCAGCAATTCCGCCTATTTGTCATCGACTACTTCTCAGCGGTCAACAGCCTTAGGCTGAAGAAGAAGGACGAATAAAAGGGTGAGGCGGCCGAAAAAAAGGGCGTGAGGGTCGAAAAAAAGGTGTGGGGGTCGAAAAAAATGGCGTGAGGGTCGAAAAAAGGGTGTGTAAGGACGAATTAAATGGCATGAAGGCCGAAGGAGGGGGAAGACGATTGCAGAAGATAGAAAAAAGTGAATTTGGAAAGCTGTTGCCTTACCTATATAAAAGTAAGGAACCATGCCCGACATTTGCTTTCTCGGTCCTGGAACGGTTCATTCCGGGATTTGTTTATGCCGATGATTCCGATTCGCCCAGAACGATTTTTGTGGGAACGGATTCGGGTTTGTATTTTGTTGGCGGGGTGGATTCGAATGATGAGTTCCATAAGCACTTTTTGAAGTTTTGCAGCAGCAAGCTGAAAGAAGGAAGGCGGTTTACGCTTTTTTCAGGGAATGGTGGTTGGGACGGGCGTATCTTGGATTGCTTCAAGAAAGAACTGAAACAAAGCAGCCGATATTCCTTTACCTTTCATCCCGAAGAGTACGATGTCGAAGAGATTCATCTGCAGGAATCATTCACTGTACACAGGCTTGATGAAGTAACGATAAGGAGCAGCCGTGAGTTCAACCTTGAATACTATGAGCGTTTTTGGGGTTCGGCAGAACATTTTCTGGAAAAGGGATTTGGCTATTCCGTGATGAAGGGGGATGCGGCACTGGCAGGTGAGTGCACGTCGATTTTCAGGGGAAAGGTCTATGCCGAAATCGATATTTATACCAATGACGAATATAGGGGAATGGGTGTAGCCAAGAAGGCGGGCCAAGCCTTTATTGATCATTGCTTAAAAAATGGGATGATACCTCGCTGGGATTGCAAAGTTGAAAATCTTGCATCCATGAAGCTGGCAGATCGATTGGGATTCCATGATCCTAGCGTCTATTCCATTTTTGTGAAAAATCAGCAACAATTATAAAAGGGAATGGATGGCGCCCATAGGCCTATGACAGCTAACCGGTAAAATATGTTAAACTGGAGGAGGGGAGTGGATTTCATGCTGATTTTAGTGCCGTTGCTGATCGCTTTCATACCGGGAATGGTTGTTTTGACGCTCACTTGGTGGCTTCGTAAAAGAGGTTTTTCGCCCTTCATAATAAAGCTGCCAGGGACCGTATCAATGATGGCTGCCTTCATTTTATTTTATATCGGATATGTCCAAATTAGGGGATTTGAGGGGGCAGCATACGGGATTCTATCCTTTTTCCTCATTTTATTTGCTTTTCTATCGTTCATGATCGGAAAAAAGGTTCGTGTCTAGTATTGGAAGGAACAAGAGGGGTGCCCGGTGCATGCCTCTTATTCCTGTCCGCCCTCTTTAAATGTATTGCTTATTTTATAGACAGCATCAACTGGTTTGTTCGTGATGATCTCAAGTAATTGTTCCGCCATATAGTCTGCACTATATTCAAATCCAGTGTGGACCCATTCGATGATCATGCCCAAAATGGCATAGGCTTGGTAGCTGGAGGCAAGTTCTTTATTAATTTTAGGGTTCGGCCGGTAATCCTCCAGGTCCTCCAATGGAAGCTTCTTTAATTCCTCACAAATTCGATCATGTAAAGTCGGCAATGCGTTCGACTTTAGGACGAGTGTATAAATGTCGGCAAAGTTAGCGACATGTTCGAATATTTTGATCACTGAAGCCGTGAGCTCATTGATCGTGAACACATCGACATGTTTATAAGGCTCGCGGTAAGAGATGATCAAGTCTGCGATGACGTCCTCCATCACTTCTTCGAGCAGCTCCTCTTTGTATTGATAATGTTTATAGAAGGTACCGCGATTCAGGTCGGCGAGCTCTACGATGTCTGTAATCGATATTTCCCTGAAATCCTTCCTCTGCATCAACGATATGAGGGAAGCCTTTAATGTCTTTTTGGTTTTCCTGATTCTTCTATCAATCCCCATGTTTTGATTGGTCATTTTCAACACCCCTTGTTCCGTTAATGATCAAAATGCATCCTGACTGTTCATTGTTCAACATCTTGAGCTGCATTTGCTGATTGTATAACGTTATGGAAACTAATTATACTATAAAGGAAGGTAGTTAATGAACATTTGTACACTAAGTTACATTTTTATAACAATCATTCATTGGGGGAGATTAGATGAAATTACAGGACAAGGTTGCCGTTGTCACAGGTGCGGCTTCAGGTATGGGTAAACAAATTGCAAAGCTTTATGCAAGAGAAGGTGCCAAAGTCGTCGTATCGGATGTGAACCTAGATGGCGCGAATGAAACGGTCGAAGAAATTAAAGCGTCTGGCGGGGCGGCACTTGCGATTAAAACGAACGTGGCATTGGAAGAGGATATTCAGCATTTGATCGATACGACGGTTGGTACGTTCGGTACGGTCGATATCCTCGTCAATAACGCCGGCATCATGGATGGCATGGAACCGGCAGGTGATATTGAAGATGCTAAATGGGAGCGGATTTTTGCCATCAATACGACGAGCGTCATGCGCGCGACCAGAAAGGTGCTGCCGATCTTTTTGGAAAAACAAACAGGCGTGATCATCAATATCGCTTCCGCCGGCGGTCTACATGGCGCTCGTGCAGGGGGAGCATACACGGCATCGAAGCACGCAGTGGTGGGCTTCACGAAAAACACGGGCTTCATGTACGCGGACAAGAACATACGCTGCAATGCGATAGCACCGGGTGGAGTTGAAACCAATATCGGCTCAAGCATGACGAATATCAATGGATTCGGTGCATCTCGTCAGCAATTGGGAATGGCTATCAATCCCCGCAATGGAAAACCTGAGGAAATCGCGAAAATCGCTTTGTTCCTGGCTTCTGAGGATTCAAGTTTCGTCAATGGCACCGTCATTACAGCGGATGCAGGGTGGAGCGCCTATTAAACGAGTGATCAATTATAATGACTTCTGCAAATTACGGATTGCAGAAGTCTTTTTTTATGGAAGAGAGGAGGAAAAAGAGGGAACGGCGGACCATTAGCAGAAGTTATAACGGAACGGAGGGATCATATGGTCACATTCAGGAATGCAGAAACGACGGACTTAAGCGAAATCGTGAAAATGCTCGCCGACGATGTATTAGGTCAGGAGCGGGAGCGATATGAAAACCCGCTTCCAGAAAGCTATATCGATGCCTTTCAATCCATTGATTCCGATCAGAACAATGAATTGATCGTTGCCTGCCTCGATGGGCGAATCGTCGGGGTGCAACAGATTACCTTCACTCCATATCTTACGCATCAAGGCGGTTGGCGAGCTACGATCGAAGGGGTGAGGACAGTAGCTTCAGAGCGGGGGAAGGGCATTGGAAGCCAGTTGATTCAATATGCAATCGAGCGTGCGAAAGCGCGTGAATGTTTTATCATTCAGCTGACGACAGATAAAAAGCGGGAAGATTCGCTGCGTTTTTATGAACGCTTAGGATTCACGGCCACTCATGAAGGGCTGAAGCTGAAGCTTTAAGGGGGTGATTGCATGATAAAAGGATTATATGAAGCGCATTTACCTGTGCGTGATTTGGCTCGTTCGATAGCATTTTATGAAGCACTTGGCTTGCAGCTGGATCACAAGGTGGAGGACGATTTGGCTTTTTTATGGATTGAAAAAGATAAAAGCTGGCTCGGTCTATGGGAAACGGAGAAAGCGGAGGTTGAGTATCATCCTTCATTGCGCCACATTGCTTTTCAAGTATCCTTGGAAGATTTGAAACGCTCTGTCGCATGGCTGGAAGGCAAGGGGTATAAGCCGAGGGAGGCTTTTGGCTTTGAACCGGTCGAGCCTTTCGTGATGCCTCATGGGGAATATGCGCATGCGAAAATCCATTTCAATGATCCGGACGGCAATAGCTTGGAGCTCATTTGCAAGCTGGAAAACCGCAAAAAGATCATGACACGGATGTATCTAAGTGAATGGGAACGAATGCAGGAAGGATAACTTCCATGCGAATCAAGGAGGAAGCTCATAAAATGAATCAGAAAGCGGCATTATATTGGAATGAATTTTGGGAAAAGAAAGGCGCAGAAATGCCAAAGTCAGTCAGTGCGTGGCAATTCGGCGCTGATCCCGATCAGTTGGCTCAATTGGTGATCGACGGGATAAAAACGGCAACGTGCTCCGGTCATGTTTTTTATGAAGAGGAAAATGAACCATTGCCTTCCGTAGGCGATTATAGCATTATTTTAAGCAGCGAGGATATTCCTTTAGCGATCATACGAACAGTGAATGTCGAAAAGTTGCCGATGAATGAAGTGAGTGAGGAGTTCGCGATTGCAGAAGGTGAAGGCGATGGAACGTATACATACTGGTGGAATGCACATGAACATTTTTTTAAAGAAGAACTGCACAAAATCGGCCACACCTTTAAAGAAGATATGCTCCTCGTTTGTGAGCGGTTTGAACTGATACATGTGAAGTGAACGCTGAAAGCCTGATGATGGACGATACAAAAAAAGAAGGAGCAGGACCTGACCTGCTCCTTCTTTCTAAATTAATCGAGAGTAAATGTATCCGTGTGTTGTTTGTTATTCTTTTCCCATGTTACGGAAATTCTATAGGTTAATCCCTTTTTAGGAGCATCTGCTTGGTAAAAGTCAGGGTAGACTAAAGGGTTAATTTTGTTGACTTTACCATCCTCGCTTTCACCAGGAGTAAAGTCGGTTACCTCAACTAAGACTTTATCACCTTCCTGGAAAATCACCTTTTTAACTACGGCATCTTTATTCTTGCTGCTCTGCTTAATAGAAGCCACCCATCCATACCCTTCACTAGGATCTCTAAGTTTTTTGTAGGTTGCTTTCCACATGCCATTCTCAGACTTCCCCGATATTTTTCCTGAAGAACTATACATATAAAGCCCTACAAAGATCACAAAAAATAATATTCCGACAATGAATATATTTTTTTTCTTCAAACATTTCACCTCATCGCTGGAAAAGTTCTCATCGCTTTAAGAAAGCATCTTTATTAAATTTTCCCAAAATAGTTATATATTGATTATAATTAAGGGTGCCGTCCGAACAATAGGTCTAAAGATCCATTTCTTTAGTCGGTCGTGCTTATGTTGTTTTTTTCTAGTCAAATGGGGTGTCAATCTGACAATCTATCATTTTCCTGTAGGTTTAGTCGTCCCTACATTTGAGGCACAGAAAACGCCAACCTATCGGAAACACACCTTCACTTTATGGTAAGATTAAGGTTGCTAGTATGTTTTTTGCAGAAAGCGATGAATTTGGAAGTTGATGGACTGTTCTTTTGAAAGGAGTGTTTTACATGCAGTTGACGATTATGGCGACGGGGGACAATGTGAAGGCGATCTCTTACTTATTGTCGAAGAACCCGAATAACCTCTATGAAAGAAATCATAAAGGGCATTTAGTGCGCCTTTTTTATAGTAAGTGCTCGGAAACGGAATTGGAGGCGACCATCTTTGTTACCCCCGACCCTCTGGAATTAGTGAAAAGCGATGCTCATTCGTATGATATCACCCACTACATAAATGATCGCGAATTTGCGGTTAGCAGCATTTTTTGCTCATTGATCAGGTCTGCATTGGGGACAGCATTGAATGGACAGCCGAAGGAGGAATACGCAGAGTGGGTGACACATCCGTTTGCGTTCCAGTTCGACTTCGGTCCGGTCGTTTCTGCTCTTTCGGACCGGCAATTATGTGATCTATTCGAGCCGATTGGCTATGAAGTGAAAATTACGCGTCCCGAAATCCAATATTCCTTCGATATGAAGGATAAGAGTTCGGCAAGGTTTATTTCCTTGAAGGGCCTGAAGACGTTACAGGAAGGGTTGAGGCATTTGTTTGTCTTGATTCCGGTCATCGACGATTATAAGCATTATTACATTGACGAAAAGGAAATTGAAAAACTTGAAAGATATGGCGAAGGCTGGCTAGAGAATCATCCCATGCGCGATTTTATCTATCGCCAATCCCTTAGATTCAAGGAAGTATACAGCATTGTCGAGAACAAGAAACCTGAAAAGAAGCAAGCTGAAAAAGAAAGTAAGGTTCGGTTGAATGACCTTCGCTATGAAAGAATCGTGGATACGGTAAGTGAAATGAATGCAAGAAGCGTGGTCGATTTCGGGTCAGGCGAAGGAAAGCTTTCCGTACGGCTCGGGTTTGTCAAGGGGATCAAAGAAATCCTGGCCGTCGAGCCATCCCAATCTGCATCTCTCAAAGCATTAGAGCGATTCGATAAAGTGAAGGATAAAGAAAAATTCGTCGTGCCCGAGACACTATGGGGCTCACTTTTTTATTATGATGAAAGATTGAAGGACAAGGATGTCATCATTTTATGCGAGGTCATCGAGCATATCGACGAGCACCGCCTTCCTAAGGTGATGGATACGATCTTGCACGATTATCAGCCGAAAGCCCTGATCCTTACAACGCCAAACCGGGAATATAATGAGGTATACGATATGGAGGACGTTCTTCGACATACGGATCATCGTTTCGAGTGGACAAGGGCGGAATTTCAGCAATGGTGTGCAGCGCGGAATCATCGCGGCTACTACGACCTTCGCTTCGAAGGAATTGGTGATGATCATGTCACACAAGGCTGTCCGACTCAAATGTGCGTTTTTGAAAGGAAGGTGGACGAATAATGCCTATCGTATTGCCCTATGCAGGAATTGTCTTGTTGGTTGGTCCATCCAATAGCGGTAAAACAACTTTATTAAAAAGCATGATCGAAAAAGAAGAGATTGTACCCTCGGAGGTCATAAGTTCGGATGATTTCAGGATTATGGTCAGTGACATCGAATTCATTGATTGGCGTGATCGGGCAAAGGACGAAGCGGAGAGTCTGATGGACGAATATCAAACGATTTCAGCGGAAGCTTTTTCCATGATGGATGCCGTCATTGAGGCTAGATGCCGCTTGAATAAATTGACCATGCTCGATGCAACCAATCTTCATCCAGACGATCGGAAGCGATATATCGCGATTGCCCAAAAGCATCATGTACCCGTTCAGGCGATTGTACTCGATACCCCTGAAGAAGTATTGCTTGCAAGGGATGGGGGAAGAGAGCATCCAAGGGGAAAAAGGCGTATCAAACAGCAATGCCAAACGTTCAAAAGAGAAAAGCGAAATTTGAAAAAAGAAGACTTTTCATCGATCTACACGATTAAGGAAGCAGAAAACCTTGACGTCAGCAGGAATACGAATCCTCTTGAAAAAGACATCGGGCACGGTATCGATATCATCGGAGATATTCATGGCTGCCATGAAGAGTTGATCCTCCTGCTTGAAAAGCTCGGCTATCAAAAAAATCAGGAAGGTCTTTATCTGCATCCGGATGGACGGAAGTTCGTTTCAGTTGGAGATGTCATGAGCAGGGGGCCGGAGTCGCTTAAAACGATGCTCTTTTTCCATGAACATGTTCAAAAGGGCGTTGCCTACATGATTGACAGTAATCACGGCTGGAAGATTGCCAGATGGCTGGATGGAAGAAACGTCACCTTACATCATGGCGATGAAAAGGTGGCAGAAGACTTCAAAAGGTACGAAGAAGAGCATGGCAGCGAAAAAACGGCGGAAACGAAGCAGGCGCTTAAAAAATTCCTATTGCAGGCGCCTTCGCATTACGTATTCACCAAGAATGGCGTGCAGACCGTGATTTGTGTGCATGCCGGAATCAAGGACGCATTCATCGGAAAACAATCCGAGGCGATAAGCGACTTTTGCCGGTATGGCGATACGGATGGCTTCGATGAAAGAGGAAAGCCCGTGCGCAAGGATTGGTATAATTCCCATAAGAAAAGCACGCTTATCGTCTGGGGACACGATCCCAAGCCGCAGCCGCTTTTGATCAACAATACCATCAATATTGATCAAGGTGCCGTCTTTGGCGGGGCACTTACCGCCTTCCGCTATCCGGAAGGGGAAGTCATATCCGTACAAGCGAGTCAAAACCATTCCGGCGATGACGAAAACCCTTTGAAAGAATGGGAAAGAAACAGGCTGAATCCGCCTAATCTCGGGAGATTCATCAACGGCTATTCGGTCTTGACAGAAAAAATGGGTGAGATCAAGGTCCAGCAGGACATCGTAAAATCGGCCATCGATAAGCTGTCCCACCATACGATACCAATTGAACAATTGATCTATATCCCGCCGACGATGAGCCCGACACCGAGTCCATCTTCAGACGCTCACTATTTGGAACATCCAAGAGAGGCGATCGACTATTATAGAAGCAATGGGATCCAAACCATGATTGCGGAAAAGAAGCATATGGGCAGCCGTGCCATCCTTTTCCTATTCCGGGATATGGAAGCATCGAAAACATATACCGGCTTTGAATCATTGGGAGTTATCCATACGAGAACGGGAAGGCGTTTCTTCGACGTTCAGACGGAGGAACAGCTTCTCTTCAAAATCAACCAGGATTTGCATGAAAGCGGCTATTTTGAAACGTATGATACGGATTATGTCCTACTCGATGCTGAAATCATGCCATGGAACTTAAAGGCAAAAGAGCTCATCAGCCGTCAATATGCCCATGTATCCGAAAATGCGATTCTTGACCGCACGATGCTAAAGGACAAACTGGAGGCAGCGTCTCTGGAAAATGCCGATATACATGGCTGGCTGGAGGAGTATGAGCTGAAACTGGAAAACGCCCATACGTTCAAAGAAGTTTTTCAAAAGTATTGCTGGGATATTGAGGATATGGATTCGATCCAAATCGCACCATTCCATGTGCTCGCCCATAGTGATCAAGCCTTCTTCGATAAGCCTCATACTTGGCATATGGAGAGAAACCAGGAGTTCGCAAAGTGTTCAAGTTTATTCGTCGAAACCGAATATAAATTGATCACGGATGAAGCGAGTGAAGAAGAGGTCATTAAATGGTGGGAGGATATCACCAGCGAGGGCCATGAGGGGATTGTCATCAAGCCTGAATTCTTCATGGCAAGAAATAAAGGCAAGCTACTGCAGCCTGCGATTAAAGTAAGGGGAAGAAAATATCTGAACATCATTTATGGCATGGACTACTTGCTTCCGGCAAACCTGGAGAGGCTGAAAAACAGGAATACGGGCAAAAAGCAAAAATTGGCCCTGAGGGAATTCTCCCTGGGAATCGAGGGCATTCAACGATATGTTAAAGGTGAATCGATCGAGCGTGTGCATGAATGTGTCTTGGGGACGCTGGCCATGGAGTCGGACCCTGTAGATCCTAGATTGTAATGAAAGAACATGGGTTGCTGCGGCAGCCCTTTTTTTATTGAAGGGAAGCAAAGCTGAAACATTCATTTTTACAGAATAGTACAAAATGGTGGAGGCATATCATTTCTTAACGGAATGCTGCTGTTTCCCTTCTTGTAAATAATGCTTGTAAATTGGGGCTGGTTACGTTGTATCGGAATAAAAATGCCGCTCTGGTCATCATTTTGTGCATCCTGCTATTCCTCTACCTTGTTGTGATGGCCTTTCGCCATATTACGGTATACTTCGTGTATAGTTCAGGCATCGGGCCTTTATTATTTATCGGTTTGATCATCTCGGCGATCATTTTGCTTTTCTTCAGAGGTTTCAGGTGATGGCCAAAAAGTTGGGGGCTGCAGTGGCAGCCTTTTTTTCTGTGGGGTGTAATCCTAAACTGCCATACCGAATATATTCCATTAGTAATCGATCGGTTTATCATTGATGTTAATCGTTATTCCTTCCGTTTTTCCATGGGGTCTTTCCGTGTATGTTAATTCGTTCCGGTCCGGATAGTGTGGGACCTGATTTTTCGTATGGCTCGCAGGGGGGCCGATGACGACCGACTCGTTAATGGGCGCCAATGAATCGGCGATTTTCTCGGCATTGACGCCATAGGAAAGCTGGAACACCTCTGGCGGCGTCAGACGCAACATGTCGGATCCTTCCGCCGTTTCGAATTGATCATTGTTAAAAAAGAGGTGGAGATGCAGTTCTTGTGAAACGGGTCTGATCCAATGCCACCAAGCCATCGGAATGAAGACGACCTGACCGGGTTTGGCTACATAGTTATGCAATTTCTTCGTGTCGGGATCAACGATGGAGATCAGGGCCTCGCCGGAAACCACGACATCCAGCTCCCAGGCATTCGGATGCCAATGAGGTTCCCGTATATGTCCCTTGGTTAGATACAGGTCCACAAAAGCCCCGCCGACCATTGCCGGTAACTGGGTCGAGGTGACTTCATAAGCGACATTATTTGGATTGCGCTCGAAAAAAACATTATCTCTTGAGTCAAAAAAGAGATTCGGGGTACCACTTGATTTTTTTAGGTTCTTGTTATCTGGAACATAACCAGGATTCACGGTCAATCTCCTCCTTACTAATGTTGGTGATGCTTATTTTATATGTGAAAATCTTGGGCGATGTGATTTGTGAAATGAATATCATGGATTGTTTGAAATTGTGAGAGAGAGGTGTCGACGAATCGATCCAAAGTAGGTATTTTTTCATTAATGAATATTAAATTTTAGGTAAATCGTTATAAAACCCCTTAGTCAACATTAGTAATATATGGTAATATAAAAACTGGAATAATTTAGTTGACTATGATATCAGGGGTGGTGTGTACGTGGAATTTCTTACAAAGTGGTCGTTCAAGAACAAGGCTGCCGTTTCATTGGTAACCATTTTTATTTTAATGATCGGAATCATCAGTTATTTTAAGCTGCCGATGGAATTTTTACCTTCTGCCGATAATCCACAAGTTACGATTATCACGATGGGTCAGGGCACGGATTCGAAAACGATGGAAGCGCAGGTTACCGAACCGATTGAAAGCGCGGTTACGGGAGTAAAAGGAAAGAGTGCCATGTACTCGACCACTGGCGATGGATTTTCAAAAATCGATCTTTCCTTTGAATCAGGGTCGGATATGAAACAGGCAAAACTGGATGTTCAAGAGGCTTTAAGCAGTGTGGCGTTGCCGCAAAGTATGACAAAGCCTACCGTTACCCAGTTAAATACATCCATGATTCCGATATCGTTCATAGCTGTGACGTTCAAGGATGGCTTGACAGCTGAAAGCTTGGATCTTACGAAGAAGGAACTGGAGCCTCTATATAAAGATATTAAAGGAGTTTCGGATGTACAGACATTTGGAATCTCCCAATCGGTCCTTTCTGTCAAGGTCGATAATGAACAATTGTCTAAAAAGAACGTCTCGATCCAAAATGTCATGAGCGTACTGAACGGACAGGATGCCGCTCTAGCCGTTGGTGAGAAGGTGATCGATGGGAAGACAAGTAATATTAAGGTCATCGGTGATGTAACGAGCATAGAAAAAGTAAAAGCGCTGAAGGTCACATCAGATGTCACACTTGGAGACATAGCAAAAGTGGCAGAAGCGAAGGATGGTAACCTCATCAGCCGTTTTAACGGAAAAGAAAGCATCGATATCAGCATCATCAAGGACAGTCAATCCAATGCTGTCACAATCAGTAAAGAAGTTGAAAAGGTAACAAAGGAAATCAATGAAAAGTACAAGGAACAGAAATCGACCGTCTATTTATCTACAGCGGATATGGTGGAGACCTCCGTCCATTCGATGGTTAAAGAAGTGCTGCTCGGTGCACTATTCGCCACGATCGTCATCATGGTTTTTTTACGAAATGTACGTTCTACCTTCATTACGATCGTATCGATTCCGTTATCACTTGGCTTTACTTTATTTTTGCTTTCATTGTCGGGGGTGACGCTGAATATCTTGACGCTGGGCGGTGTTGCGGTAGCGATTGGACGCTTGGTGGACGACAGCATTGTTGTGATTGAAAATATTTTCCGGAAAATGCAGCAGGAGAAGATATCGGTCCAATTGGTAATGGGTGCGGTAAAAGAGGTCGGAGTGGCAATCACGGCTTCAACGCTTACGACGGTAGCCGTTTTCTTGCCGGTCGCTTTATTGAATGGCGGGCTTCAGGAATTCCTGCTTCCCTTTGCTTTAACCGTCACGTATTCTTTGCTGGCATCTTTGATCGTCGCATTGACGGTCGTTCCATTGATGAGTGCGGGATTGTTGAAACGGGCGAAGCTGCGAAAACATCGACCGGCCAAGCATTTTACGAAGCTTGTCACTTGGTCATTAAACCATAAATGGTTTGTCTTGATTATTGCGCTGCTCTTGTTCGTCGGTTCGATTGGTACATATTTTGCGATGCCAAAAGGGGCGATCGATCATTCTTCAGCTGATTATGTATCCGTGACATTAACTTATCCAAATGATGAGCCCTTTGATCAAGTAAAAGAGAAGGCAATTGAACTCGAGGGAAAAATGCGTGATTTGAGCGAAGTGGATAATGTGTTCATGCAATTAGGAAACTCTGCCGAAGCGGCTCAATATGGCGCCGTCACCTCGCCTACGGAAGCGACTTTCGGTATTTTAGTCAAAGATGAAGCAAATATGGATGCAATACTGGAGGAAATCGACAAGCAAAAAGAAAACTATCCCGAGGCAAAGCTTACAGCCAGCGCTTCCTCATTCATGATGGGGGCTTCAAAGACGAACATAACGATCGATGTCATTGGCAAGAATGTGGGGGATTTGGAGCGGACCGCCAATAAGATCAAAGGAAACATTCAAGATATTAAGGGAATTGAGGATGTTGCAACGAACCAGGATGAAAAGAAAACCATTTATTCTTTCAAGGTGGATCCGGCCAAAGGAAATGCAGAACAAATAGGCCAACAACTGGGTGTCATGCTGAATGGAACCCCGATTGGCCATATGAAGCTTGCGGATAAGCAGACACCGGTAATACTTGAACCTATTTTGGATCCGAAAAAACCCAATGACTTAAAGAATATTCCCATTATGACAGATGGCGGTTTAGTCCCAGTCTCAAAAGTCGCTTCATTGACGAGCGAAGAGAGTGCCACGACACAGTTCCATAAAGATGGAGAAACGTATCTCCGATTGACGGCAACGGTAGATCCGGCTAAACTGTCTGACATTTCAAATAAAGTCAATGCTGAGATATTTGGAGACAAAGAGACCAAGGGCCTTAAGATTCCCAAGGATGTAGATATTTATGTCGGGGGAGCAAGTGCTCAGCGGACGGATGATTTTTCCGATTTGTTCCTGACGATGTTCCTATCGATAGGCATTGTCTTTCTGATCATGGTTCTTACATTCAAGTCAATGAAGGCACCAATCGCGATTCTATTTTCATTGCCGTTCGCTGCAATCGGCGCAGTGCTGGGATTGGTCATCAGCCGGATTTCCGTGGATATTACAGCGCTTTTGGGCGCACTCATGCTGATAGGAATCGTCGTGACTAACGCGATCGTGCTTCTCGATCGTGTCAGGCAAAACGAAGATAGTATGATCATCCGGGATGCAATCATTGAAGCGACAGCTACAAGATTCCGTCCGATCATCATGACGGCTGTAGCCACCATTTGTGCCATGCTGCCTCTTTTATATAAAAAGGCCGAAACGGGAAGCCTCGTTTCACAAAGCCTGGCCATCGTTGTCATTGGCGGGCTGGCAGTTTCTACGCTGCTCACACTCATCGTCATTCCATGTATCTATGAATTGCTGTACTTCAAAAAATCAAAGAAACAGAGAATGAAAAAGAATGAGCCCGTCAGCGAGAGCGCCGAAATGTAAGGAAGCTTTATCAAAAGGTTTGCAGGGAACGAGACGCCTTCCCTGCAACCCTTTTTTCTTTGGAGCTGTCAATCATTGCAAGGCCAACGGAGACTAATCGTACCAATGACTTGGGTGAAAAAATCATAACCGGCCTTTCCGTTCATCCTGAATCAAATTTATGGGGATATATAATTGACAATGAGAATCATTTTCATTTATAGTAGAGGTATAATGAAAGCTATTCTCCATTAGGGGGCGATATAGATGAAGGTATTCATTGGTTACGTCAGTTTATCCGGTAATACCGAGAAAATGGCTGTAAACATAAAGAATCGAATGCTGGCTGTCGGCTGTGACGTATATATGGAAAGATTGGATACGGTAGAAGTGGAAGCGTTGAAGGAGTTCGATTTGTCCTTCATCGGTTTATATACATGGAATCAAGGAGGTTTGCCATATGAGGCAAACGAATTTTATGAAGAGCTCGATCAAGCCAACTTTCATGGAGTGAAGGTCGCATTATTCGGTGCAGGTGACTTGAGCCAGCCAAAGCCTTGCGGTGCCATCAATATCCTCTCCAATAAGATGAAGCAATGTGGATTTGCTGTTTATGATCGTGTTTTGAAAATCGATCAGGGAGCACCTGCACACGATCGGGTAAGGCAATGTGAAGACTTTGCAGATCGGGCTCTTAGTTGGGGAAGCAAAAGGAAGAAATGGCGGTATCTCGTTTGGAATCGGATGCAAAATAACCATAAGTACCGAAAGACTGCCTACTTATTAAGGAGGGTGATGGATGATTACCCAATTAAATAATAAGAGAGAATGGAAGAAAGAAGAACTTATCCAAGAACTTCTGAAATTTGGCCTATTCAAGAAATATAATAAACAGCTCTACGAACTGCCGATGGTTGTCCTGCAGAGAGAATTCAATCGTTTGAGAGGTGAATGAAAGCATGTCTAGGAGAAGAAAATCGTATAAAGAACTGCTAAATGAAAACCGCGAGCATTTGTTGCATGATAAAACGGAGGTCGAGCGCATTTTTACAAAAATCGATCAAAAGGCCGTCGTTGAAGTCAAAAAAACGAAGCAAGTGCACTCATGAGTTCATGTAAAACCGAAATCCAGCGTTGATTTCGGTTTTTTCTATGGAATGAAACGTCTATTCTTTCAGTATGTTATAATTTACCAATAGAGCTAGGTTGCTAAGAAGGTCAACAGCCGGCGTCCAAAATGAAACGATAAAGAAAGGGTGGAATTTAGTTATGAGCGGGAAAAAAGGGCTGGTTTTCTTATTGCTATGTTTAATGGGTGTAAGTGGCTGTACCGCAACCAATGTTCCGGAGTCCCAACAATCCCCTAAACAGAATCTTTCCAATGATGCGCCCGGCTTTGTTGCGGAAGAGGATTTTGAAGAGGTCGATTGGGAAATGACGGCCGCTGAGTTTGACACAAATACAGGCAGCGCCATGTCAGGAAATGAGAACAAAGTCGGCATAATCGGACCTGAATTAAAGGCAAACGAAATCCAAAAATGGCTGTGGCACTTTTGGGGGATGGATGAGGGGCCATTGTCTCTTGTCGGCTATCATAAAGAATCGAAGGATATCAGTCCCGTTTTCAGTGAAGGAGTTTGGTCAAGGAACGGGATTGGCGGCGGTAAAATTAATGGAGCGGATGCCAGCCTGCCCACTAACGTTGTGTTGCCGAAAGCAGGTAAATGGGCGATATTGGTTTATATCGATGGCCAATTATTCGATACTTTGGTAATCGAGGTCAACGCTTGACTATCAGTCAGAAGACCTTCGGCTCTCGTGAACACTTATTACCATTTTATTAAAAATAAGTAATTTAAACCCAATAAATCAAGCGCATACGTTATAATGAATGTGCTCCATAGAAAGATAGTCGGAAAATCAGCTGATGATTATATGAATGGAGGTAATAGGACAGTGAAGAAAAAATTATTGGTGATGATTCCTGCCGTTGCCTTGATGGCTGCGCCACTAGGTACAGGGGCTGCATCAATTACCCACGCAGCTTCAAAGGATAGCCAAGTCCAGAAAATCGAAACGAAGGCGGAAACGCGTCCGACCCTCCGCAAAGGCTCGCGCTCAAGCTATGTAACCGACCTGCAGCAAAGCCTTAAGGATGTTAAATATACCGTGGGTGTTGATGGCATCTTTGGTACGCAAACGCAAAATGTCGTTAGGGAATTTCAAGTGGAGCACGATCTGAGCTCGGATGGTATCGTCGGGCCGAAGACATGGGCAGCCTTGGATGAAAATAAGGTCGAAAGAAAACAGTTCACGGATAAGGATGCAATTGCGCTAGGCAAGAAAAAGCTAGGGAGCAAAATCGTATTTAGCGGTGACGGCAGATTGCTGAAAGATGGCAAAGGAAAAGCTTATTACCTATTTAAAGCTGCCAACCAGGATTGGATCGATCAAGGCGGTACAGGTACGATCGGCTGGTTCAACATATATAAAGATGGCCGAGTAGTGGAGCAATAAGCAGTTTTGGTATAAAAAAAAGCAACCCCCTGCACACCACCAGGAAAGATGCGTGGAGGGTTGGGTTACTTTCATGATCTTAGTGGCTACTGACTTACGACGGAAAGCCGCCACTCGTTATGCAGTTTGCTGTTCAGTCAAGACGCTGGTTAAACCAGTGTCTTTTTTTATGTCTGTTTTCTTTGTTCCTATTCACCCAGTAATGCAGTGAGGTTGATTGTCACTCCCGTGCTTGTTATTTTTTGGTAAAATCTAGATTTTCGTCGTTGCATTCCGATCGATTTCCAGTTTATTTTGTTTCATCCCTTTATAAGAGGCGACCACAGGAATCAAGCAGCATAACGCCATGGGTAAACAATAAAGAAGGTAGAAGTGCCCTCCGTTTTCCATTAGGGGAATATAAGCTAAGGAAGCAAAAAGTAACGCAGCGAAAATGATCGCAAAAATCCCGAAGGACTGATGGTAAAAGGCATGAATTTCCCTTCTTCGTTCTTCTTGGTTAAGTAGGGCTTTGGCCGCTTTATTCGTTCGAAGGAATAGGTACACGGATATCAGGAGAAACAAGGCGGAAAAGGGTAAAGCTAAAGCAAATAGAGAGACGTCTAGGATGGAAAGATAAAAGCTGGATAAGAAGAACACCTCTGACACACCTAATGGTAAGCAATAATTGAAGATGCTTATTTTGTTATTCATAAAATCCCTCCTTCTATATAATAGTATGCAACTGCTTACATGTTCACGACTTTGTCACATTTTTTAAAAAAATAAATGTCCAAGTTTCCAGCATTTCAGCCGCCAGGTAGGGTTATTTATTTAAACTGAATAGCAGCCTTGCTTATTACGAATAGTAGTAACATATCGGGTAAGGGGGGATGGTCAGTGGCTGCCAAAATGGCATGGAAGGGTTTTTTACTTGTTCTTTTAGTATATTTTCTTTATGTAGTGGTGGCGGCAGTGGTCATTTTCTGCTTTCCCAAGGAAAAAGAAGCAGGCAGGATGACGGATCACATAAGTACCTATATGGGAACAAAAGGATCAACCGTCGATCGTGTGCAGCTTCTTGAAGACGGATATGAATCAGGACTGGCCCGCATGCAAATGATTCAGGAAGCGAAGGAATCGATCGATGTTGCCTACTACTCCATCGCAAAAGGGGAAACGAGCGAACTGCTTCTGGGAGCTTTGATCGAAGCAGCCGATCGCGGCGTCAAGGTCCGGATCCTCCTGGACGGAATTTGCCATGGCCTGAGGGGTGAATTGCGGAATGCCCGCTATGCATTGTCATCACATGAAAATATCGAATTAAGGTACTACGAAACCTTCAAGCCATTCAGGCCATGGACCTGGCACAATCGGCTTCATGACAAAATCATGACAGTGGACGGCAAGTTAGCCATCATCGGGGGCAGGAATATTGCCGATAAGTATTTGGCAAGCAAGCCGCCTAAGGATTTTGTCTACGACCGCGATGTCCTGATTTTTAATGCGAAACAAGAAGAAGACAGTGTCATCGTTGATATGAAGGGCTATTTGAATGAATTATGGAATCATCCATATACGAGCGAGGTTTTTGCGGATCTTTCCAAGAAACAAACGGAAAAAGGAAAAAAGATGAGGGCGAGATTATCCAGTCAATATCGTGAGGCCCGGCATGCGAATGCCGATTTCGTTCATCCGATCAACGATTGGAACACGTCAACAGCCACTACGCAAAAAGTTTCTTTCCTTCATAATCCAATCGAGCGTTTCTATAAATATCCTTTTGTGTGGAAATCATTAGTGGATATTGCAGCGGAGGCGAAGCAATCGGTATTCATCCAGAGCCCTTATATCGTCCCGGCCGACATGTTGGAGGAGTACGTGCCAAACCGGCTGGATGCTGAAGCCGAGTGGACGATATTGACCAATTCGGTGACTTCGACTCCGAATGTGATCGCTTTTTCCGGTTATTTAGGGCTTAGGGATCGTATCGTCGAGACAGGGGCAAGGCTTTATGAATATTCGAAGCTGTATTCATTGCATGGGAAGTCAGTAGTATATGATGGACGGTTAAGTGCAGTCGGTTCCTTCAATTTGGATTCACGATCTGCCTTTTTAAATACGGAATCGATGGTGATCATTGATAGTGAACCATTCGCCTCGCAGTTAATTGAGGCGATGGATTCGAAAATTGCGGATAGTACACTAGTTGCTGCCGATAAAAAATATATCGAGCCACCGGAAGACATAAAAAAGGATGAATCCTACTTTAAAGCCACTTTTTTGAAAGCTCTCTCTAAAATAACGGTATATTGCAACAGGTTCATTTAATGCCATGGAATTGCACCGGTTTGGTATACTTAGGCTTCCATCCACAATACCTATCCGAAGGAGAAACAATCATGCAAACTTTACAGCACCTTTCGAAACATATCGTCTACCTGACGCCGGTCCAAAAAACGGATCGGCCGGTTCTTGCCGCCGTCACGGGAAACAAGAAAACGCTCCTCATCGATGCCGGTAACTCCGTGGGGCATGCACAGCTCTTTCAGGACGAATTGCTTAAACATGATATAAACGGGGATTTGCTTGTATTGACCCATTCCCACTGGGACCACGTATTCGGACTGGAGCATATCCGAATTCCAGTCATTTGTCACGAAAAAACCTATCAGCATATTAAGGAAATGCAGCCGCTCTCTTGGGAAGATCAAGCTCTTGACGAGCGGGTTGAAGAAGGCACGGAGATCCCATTTTGTGCGGATGCCATCAAGCTGGAGCTTGGAAGAAATCGAGAAATTTCCATGCCGCTGCCCGATATCAGGTTTGAAAAAAAGCTGACGATCGATCTCGGCGATGTAACCTGTATAATTGATCACGTCGGCGGTGATCATGCCAAGGATTCCTGTATCATTTATGTTCCAGAGGAAAAAACATTATTTCTTGGAGACTGCTTATACGCCAATCTCTATGCGGAAAAATGGAATTATACCGCTGAACAGGCCTCGAGGCTCGTCGAGAAAATGGAAGCCTATGATGCCGATACATATATCCTTTCCCATCATGATCAGCCTTGCACGAAGCAGGAAATGGAGGCTGAACTAAATTTGATGAAACAATGCACCAGAGCTGTCGTCGAGCATCGAGGAGATCGAGCCAAAATCGAGCGGGATTTGGCAACAGAGGCAAACCGGGAATTAACGGAACATGAACTCGAAACGATTGGTTTTTTTGTGAATGGATACGTTGAATGAAAGGCAATATGAAGAGGGGAAAGGGGAGAACGGAAAGCGTCATGACCGATGATGCCGGAATCTCCATTCGGCCAAGCGTTTAATCCGATAGCAATTAAAAGAATATCTCCCATTCAGATGGGGAAAAACTGCACACCAATTATGACAGATGTCTCAATTGATGTGCAGTTCCAATTAATTATGGGCTTTTTCCAGTGCCAGCTTTATCCCAAAACCAATCAGAACGGTTCCAGTCAGTCCTTCAAAAATAGCCTGCGTCCTCGGCTTTTTCATAAAAGTGCTGATCTGGTTCAACAGATAGATATAAAAAATGAACCACAACGCCGTCAAAACGGTATACGTTATCCCCATGATCAAAAACGGCAAAAAGGTCTTATTGCCCGGATCCACGAACTGAGGCAGGAAAGTCAAGAAAAACACGGCCACTTTAGGGTTGAGTAAATTGGTAAGAAACCCCTGCTTGAAGCATGAATGGCTCTCATACCTGCTTTTCGCGGGTACCACTGTGCCATTGTCGGCTTGATTATTCTTTAATCCCCATAACGTTTTGATCCCTAGATAGACCAGATAAACGGCCCCCACATATTTGAAGACGGAAAACAACAAAGCCGACTTCACGATGATCGCAGAAAGACCAAACACGGCTGCTGAAGTATGAATAAGCAAGGCGCAGCAAGTGCCCAGCATCGTCTTAAACCCACCCTTCGTCCCATCGGTAACCGTATTCCTAGTGGCTATTGCCGTATCCGGACCAGGCAAAAGAATGAGAAGAATGCACATAAGCACGAACAAATAAAAGTTATCCATATACGGACCTCCATTCTTGTTGTTGAATTCAGAAGATTATAACATAAACAAACACAGTTGAGGGAGCGACGAAAGGCAAAAATTCATCAATGGGGCGTTTTATTTATGAATTTCAGCCGTTTACTCGCGAGTTTCAATAAATCAAGGCTCGTGAAATCGCTTATCTTTTAATCGGGCGTTCGAGCGTTAATATTTC
The DNA here is from genome assembly GCF_001542915.1 of Peribacillus simplex. Taxonomy (GTDB): domain Bacteria; phylum Bacillota; class Bacilli; order Bacillales; family DSM-1321; genus Peribacillus; species Peribacillus simplex_B. Next base: position 27,336 of record NZ_LNNH01000014.1, read on the forward strand.
ATCTTCAAGGGAAGAGTATTGCTGTTCGACGACATGTTTGACATCATGGACGGCGGCGTTATAGAAATGGGGGGCGAGCGATTCTTTAACGAAGTCCAATACTCGTTCTGCAGCGAATTCAGTTATTTCCTCATCTCTTTCTTGCGAAAAAAAATATTGGATATCGGCTATCATTAATTCCTGTTGCTCTTTTGTTAGCTTTATAAACATTCAGAACACTCCTTGAAATTAGTTTAGTAGTTCTAACTATACATGTGGAGCCGAGATAATCACAGGCTGGATTTTCAAAAAAATTTATGTACATAGCCCGTCGGCGACACCGTGATAAAAAAAATGGCTCCCGCATGATCCGGGAGCCACTTCCGTTTTTTCGGATGATCCCATTCAAGGGATTTTTTTCAATGCAGCACGAACCGGGCTTCCATCTGCATGAACCAATGGCAGGGGAAGGGCAGCCAATTCATAATTCCCGGGATCTATCCCGTCCAAAACAAGGCCCTCAAGAATGTGAATTCCATGGACGGCAAGTTCATGATGGGCAGACAGCTCTTTGCTGTCCAATGGATCGACCGAAGGTAAATCTAGGCCAAGAAGCCGAATGCCAAGACCTGAAAGATAAGTGGCTATTTCCGGTTGGATAGGGGGAATGGTTTCCGGAAATACGCTCCTATCCTTCCAAGCATCCGTCCGAATTAACAGCCGGGTCACGCCTTGCAGGTCGTGATTGGCCAAATCAGTGACGCCTATGTTCGTCCTGTTTGGTAAGTGGATGACACGGGAACACCCGATATATAAATCGAGATCCAATTCAATCACCCGTTTGCCCTCATTATCAAAATGAAACGGTGCATCGATATGTGTACCAGTATGGACGCTCATGCTGATGTGGCCTACATTGACCGATCCGCTTTCTTCCTTGCTCCAGCTTACTTTGTATGAGAATGGTTTATCGCCCGGCCAAGTTGCGACTTGTTCATCCAGTCGCTGTGAAATATCAATCCATGTACTCATGCGTTACCTCCAGCAGTATTCTTCTTAAAGCTTCGTTCTTAAGCTCCAAAGTTCTGGGAAAAAGTGTTGGTCGAGAGCCCTTTTTAAATACGTAACACCGGATGATCCACCGGTTCCGGTTTTGTTGCCAATGATCCTTTCGACCGTACTCATATGATTGAAGCGCCATAATTGCTGCTGGTGGCCGATGTCCACTAACTTCTCTGCGAGCTCGTATAAGTCCCAATATTGCTCGACATCGCGATAAACGGTCAGCCATGCATCCTCGACACTGGCATTCGGTTCATATTTTTGCGACCAATCGCGACTGATGGCGTCTTGATCAACAGGCAGACCACGCGCGACAAGAGCGGTGATCGCCTCGTCATAGATGCTTGGCTCATGAAGGGCCTGCTGCATTTGCTCAAAGAGGTCGGCCTCGTGCTGATAGACTGCTAGCGTATGGGCATTTTTGTTTCCCAGCGCAAATTCAATCAGGCGATTTTGATAGGATTGGAATCCTGAGGATTGTCCCAGTTTATCCCTGAACTCCATGTATTCAGCCGGAGTCAAGGTTGCAAGGACATTCCATGACTGAATCAGCTGCTGTTGGATTCTCGAAACACGTGACAGCATTTTAAACGAGGGCTCCAGATTGTTATGGCGGATGCACTCCGTCGCAGCTTTCAATTCATGTAAAATGAGTTTCATCCATAACTCACTCGTTTGATGGATAATGATAAAAAGCATTTCATCATGATGATCGGAGCACCTATGCTGACTCGATAAAATCTGATCGAGGTGGAGATAATCCCCGTAAGACATCGATTTTTGAAAATCGGTTTGGATATTTCTTTCTAGTCCAGATCCGTTTTGTTCCTTGTCATTCCTATTCTTCATTCCGCTAATCCCCTCACTTTTCATATACAAAGACGGTGATATGTCATTCTAATTTATCTTTTTATTGGGAGATTCCTGTCCTGGATGCTGGATCGAATTTCTTTTTTTCGAAACGAAATAAGCAACAGATAAAAATAACAGCCAAGGAACCCCGAATTGAAGCATGATTTTGAAATCCGTAAACCAAGTCGTAATCATCAGGCAGAATAAAAGGCCTGCACCTAAAATGGTTAGATAGGGAAAGCCAATCATTCTTACCGGTAGCCTACGGCCGCCTGATTTCTCCCATTGCACCCTGAAATACAAATGGGAGATGAAGATCATGAACCAAGTGAAGATGGCACCGAACATGGAAATGCCCATCATGAAGGCATAGGAGGAACCTGGAAGTAAAGCATGAACACCTGCAGCAATGAAAATCCCCATTGTCGAGACAGCCAGTGCATTTGCCGGAACGTTCCTTTTGTTTAATTTCCCTAAAATGCTAGGTGCATTTTCCCGCCGCGCCAACGAAAACATCATGCGTGTCGAAGCATAGAGCTGAGCATTCATGGCAGATAGCGCGGCCGTTAAAATGATGAAATTCATGATTCCGGAAGCACCGGGGATGTTCAAGATCTCCATCACCTTTACGAAGGGGCTTTCCTCGATTCCAGCTGTTTTCCATGGAACGATCATCAACATGATCCCAATTGTCAGGACATAGAAAGTGGATAAACGAAAAACCGTAGCTTTTAATGCTTTCGGAACGGCTACATCGGGATCTTTTGCTTCGCCTGATGTAATCGCTATCATTTCTGTTCCAAGAAAGCTGAATAATGAAATGAATACGGCTACCCACATTCCCCACCAGCCAAATGGGAAAAAACCGCCTTCATTCACGAAGTTCTCCGGTCCTATATGTGGCTGTTCGGATGTACCGAGTAGTACATAGGCTCCAAGGAGGATAAAACCAACGATGGCACTTATTTTAAGAAAGGAGAACCAATATTCAAATGTAGCGAAGGTATTTACGCTAGTGGCATTTACATAAATAAGGACACCTGCAAACAGTAAAATCCATACGATTCCCGGTACGGCAGGGAACCAATATTTCATATACACGCTGACTGCGCTAACTTCCACGCCAACAGCCAAGACATTGCTTATCCAGTAAGAATAGCGAACAAGATAACCCGCCATGGGATTCACGTACGTTTCAGCAATGGCCCCAAACGATCCGGAAGTGGGATGAGCCACTGTCATTTCTGCCAAACAGCCCATCAACAGCAGGACAATGAACGCCCCCAGTGCATAGCTGAGCAATACGCTTGGACCTGCCGCTTGAATGGCAAGCCCGCTGCCAAGGAATAAACCCGTCCCGATGGCACAGCCCATGGCAATCATCGAAAGCTTATTGGTTTCCAATGATCGCTTCAATCCTTTTTCTGGATCATCTTTCCTATTCAATTGTATATTGTTGTTCTCCATATTTCATCCCCTTTCTTTATGTAAAGCCAATCAAACCTTTGGGGGAGGGTGTCCCCCAGGCTTTATTGTCATGCCACGACTTCACGTTCATTTTTATACTTTTCATATTGTTTTTCTGTCATGATTCTTTTGAGGATTCGGACGACTTCCCAAACTTCCGCGTAGGAGGTATAGAGCGCAACCGGAGCTAGGCGAATGATGTTGGGCGCCCGGAAATCCGGTATCACGCCGTTAGCTTTCAATGCTTTGCAAATGCGTGCAGCTTCTTTATGCTCTAAACTGACATGGCCGCCGCGCCGCGCTTCTTCTCTAGGCGTCCCGATGAAAAACCCCATGTCCTTCAACTCATATTCGACCAAGTCGATTAAATATTGATTGATTTTGAGAGATTTTCCCCGGATGTTTTCAATTCCTGCCTCCATAAAAATTTCCAAGGATCCGATTAAAGGGGCACAGCTTAACACATTCGGTGTCCCAATTTGGTAGGCACCAGCGGAATCGGCTTGAGTTAACGTATGCTCCATATCGAATTGTTTTTCTTTACTTGAGCTGAACCAGCCGGCCAATCCAGGCATCGTCCCAAAGTGTTTACGGTTTACATACAAGCCGCCAACGGCGCCAGGACCGCCATTCAAATGCTTATAATTGCACCAATAAGCAAAATCAACATCCCATTCCCTGAATGAATGCGGGATCGCACCAATCGAATGGCATCCATCGAATCCGATCATGATTCCTCTTTCATGGGCTTCCTCGGTCAGACGTTTCATATCCAATATTTGGCCGCTGCGATACAGGACCGTCGGCAAGATGATGAGAGCGATATCATCGGTCATGGCTTCGATGATATCATCCTCTTCAAGGAATCGGCCGTCCCGGCTCTTCACTCGGATGAGATGGGTTTCCGGATCGAGCCCATGAGTGCGCAGCTGGCTTTGGAGTGCGTAAATATCTGTCGGAAAGGTCAGCTCATCCGCCAGGATTTTTGTGCGGGATCCTTCAGGCTTATAAAAGGTGGACACGAGCTGATGCAGATTCACCGTAGTCGAGCCGGTTACGATGACCTCATCGGCGGAAGCACCGACCAAATGGGCCATTTTTGCCCCCAGTTCCTCAGCCATGAAAAACCATGGGTGTTTTCCCTGTGTCCACCCGTCGATCCCATGTTCCTTCCAATCCGATAAAGATTCCAAAAGAGTGCGCTCAGCCCTTTTTGAAAGCAGACCTAAGGAGTTCCCGTCCATATAGATGGAATCAGGCTTTAAATAAAACTCATTCCTAAATGCATGAAGGGCATCTTGTTCATCCAGCTGTTTCGCGTAATCCAACGTGTATGTTGTAACCATAGTGACCTCCTATATAAAAATACTTATCTTTCTAGGAAAATCGTAGCAAAGAATATGACATCATGTCAATAAAAAAATCAGAAAATTAAAACAATAAAAAAAAGACTGCAATTTACTGCAAACGTTTTTATTTTAATGGAAATCCTTTATGCTAGATATAAGGGGGGGGGGCATGCATGATTGATGGCCAAGTAGGGGATAAACGTCATTTACGCTCGATGATGACACGGCAAAAGCTATTGGAAGCTGCAAAAGAAATTTTTCTTGAAGAAGGGTATCAAGCCGCAGTCATATCCCAGATGATCAAAAGGGCGAATATCGGATATGGAACGGCCTATGTGCACTTTAAAGGAAAAGAGGATCTATTAATAGTATTAATGGAGAATGTGATGGGGCAATTCTATGAAATTGCCGAGACCTCTTTCTTTCCGAAATCAAAAGACGAAGCGAGACAAATCATAAACAACCAAGCCAAGGCTTTTTTATTAATGGCAGAGGCTGAACGCAATATGCTCCAGGTTTTCGAACAGGCCATAGGAATGTCGGCCGTCATTTCAGATAAATGGAAAGCCATCCGCCTGAAATTCACCCAGCGGATATCAAAGGACGTCGCCTATGCACAGCAAAAAGGACTGGCAAGAGCCGAATTGAACCATGAGATTGTTGCAAAAGGCTGGTTTTTCACAAATGAAATGTACCTCTGGGAAATTGTCCGGAACGAGCATCAAAGCTCTGTCGAAGAAATCGCTCAAACCATCACCTCCGTTTACGTCGAAGGCCTATATGTATAATGGATAACGCTAAAAATCTTTCGGTTTAATACAACCGGAAGATTTTTTGTCTTTTATCGCCAGGCAATAATGAAGCAACGGAAAAAACGAGCCGGGCGCCCAATTCGCGAGTAAAACTGCCAAATTTCCGAGTAAACCGCCCGAATTCGCGAGCAAAGCACCCAAATTGGCGATAAAGCCAGCCAAATCGCGAGTCAAACCGCCAAATTGGAGAGTGGACCAGCTTAATTTTCCTTCTCAGTGTTGGGGGACTTATATACGCTACGCCTTAGGTCTTATATGAAAATATAGCTAAGGCTCATTATACGAATTTGGAAAAATAGATAAGATATATACATGGAAAGGAGGACGAAAACGATGAAGAAATTTGGTTTGTTTATTGTAGGTTTGATTGCATTGTTCGTGCTGCTGGCGAATGTGGGTCCATTGATCGGTTTGGCGATTTGCTTGGCGATTTTATACTTTGGGTTCAAGCAGTTCATGAAGTCCGATTCGACAGGGGCCAAGGTCGCGTGGGGGTCAGTTTGCGTAATCGTGCTGATTGTTTCTATTTCCCATATTCCGGCGATTTTGGGATTGGTGGCAGCTTATGTACTTTACCTCGTCTATAAAAAATGGAATGACAATGATGAAAATGCATCAACTGAAAATGATCCATTCTCCAATTTTGAAAGAGAGTGGAAAGATTTGAATAAGAACTAATAGAAGGGATGGATAGGTAATGGGTAATTTATTTTCTAGAATGAAACAAACGATTTCGGCGGACTTTCATGATTTGCTTGATAAGAAGGAGCAAAAGAATCCGATCGGCATGCTGAATCAATATTTGCGGCAGTGTGAGCAGGAGACGGAGAAGGTCGGCAAGCTGCTTGAGCGTCAATATCTTCTGAAAGAAGAGTTTACGCGTGAATATAATCAAGCGCAAAGTTTAGCTGAAAAACGCAAAAACCAAGCCGAGGTTGCGAAGCAGTCCGGTGAAACGGATTTAATGGAGTTTGCCCTTAAGGAAAGCCTGCACTATGAAGATCGTGCGCAAAGCTTGATGGAGGCGCATAAGAGTGCGGAGGTTCAGTTGGCTGAGCTGGAGCGTAAATATGAAGAAATGAAGCATAAGCTCAAGGATATGCATTTAAAGCGGATGGAATTGATGGGAAGGGAAAATATTGCCCGGGCAAACCACCGGATCAATCGAGTGTTGGATGCCGGCCGCACGGAGGCCAAACCGGTAGCGATGTTTGAAGAGATGGAGCACTATATTGACCGCATCGAGCATAAAGTCGATGCCGATTATAACCGGCATACCATCGATGCGAGAATCGCCCAGCTTGAAAAGGAATTGGAACAGAAAGAAGCGTAAATATTATTCATGCATGGCTGTGATCCCTTATCCTCCAAATGCGCAGGATGAGGGAAAACGCTCTGTTAGAACCTAATCGATTCGTGGTATTCTTAAAAGGCGCGGTTGACTGCGCCTTTTAAGAGTATCATGATCAATTATAAGGGAGGCGGGCCGATGTTGAACAAAATGAAAACGGATTATATGGGTTGGATCTTCCTCATCGGAATCGTCTTGCTTTTTTTGGAGATTTCCTTCAAGGGTGGAGGCTTATTGTTTCCGCTTGCTTTTTCGGTTGTCTTAATCTATTTGGGCAGGAAATTCACTAAGCGGACAATCGGGAAGATTTTATTTTTTACAGGACTGATCTCACTGATCATCACAGTTTTGAATATGTTCGTTTTTAAGTTTTTCCTTTTCGCCATTCTCATTTATTTCTTACTTTTATATTATCAGTCGAAAAAGAATCCCGATTGGATCAACCCGATCATCACCAATGAAGGGTTTGACGAAGAACAAGTCCATAAGGAGCCGTTATTGAAAAGTGGGCATCTCTTTCAAAATAAGTTGTTCGGCCACCAACAAACGGGTGAGCAGGTATACGAATGGAATTCCGTGAATGTTCAAAGCGGGGTCGGTGATACGGTCATTGATTTGAGCCGGACGATCCTGCCGAAAGGGGATGCCGTCATTTCCCTTAGGAATATCGTTGGCAATATCACGGTCCTCATCCCGTATGGCATCGAAATAAGGGTCCATCATTCCGTCATGGCGGGGAGAGCGCGGATTTTTGAAAACAAGCCTGAATCGAGGGTCTTTAATCAAATCCATTCTTTTCAAACAGCGGGCTTCGATGAAGCGGACCATAAAGTGCATATCATCACGTCCATCCTTGTTGGGGATTTAGAGGTGAAGCGGGTATGAGCATCGTGACACGCCAGATCTTGAGTGCCCTAGGTGTTTCCTTCGTTCTTTCGCTTCTTTTGCCGGCAGTGATTTTCTTTATTTTCCCGCTGTCCGACTGGGGCTTGTTATGGGAGAAAGTGGTCATGGGGCTTCCCTTCGTCATTTTCCTGCCAAGTCTGGTCATGACGGCAGGGCTGATTTATGGAGCCGTTTCAGGAATGTTTTTTAAAAGGCAGCTGCAAAGGGTGGATGAAGGCCTTTACTTGCTGGAACAGGGCCGCTTGCCTTCACAGCCGGAAACCTATCCGATCTCGGAGCTCGCGACCATGGTGGAACGGATGAATCAAATTCATAAGCAAATCAATGAACAGACAAAATTATCGCAAAAAATGGCCAATGAAAAGGCGATCGACCAGGAGAAACAGATCCAGGAAATCGTTTCCCAGGAGCGGAACCGCCTGGCGCGGGAGCTGCATGATTCGGTGAGCCAGCAATTGTTTGCCGCTTCGATGTTCATGTCGGCCATTACAGAGTCACAAACGGATATGGATAAAACCGAAATGAAGCAATTCAAGGTTGTGGAAGAGATGATCCATCAATCTCAGCTCGAGATGAGGGCGCTCCTGCTTCACTTAAGACCCGTTGCGTTGAAGGGAAAATCATTACAAGCGGGAATGAAGGAGCTCCTCGAAGAATTGGCCCAAAAAGTGACGATGGATATAGATTGGAAGGCGGAGCCGGTTATCCTTGATAAGGGGATTGAAGACCACCTGTTCCGGATTTTACAAGAATCGATTTCCAATACACTGAGACATGCAAAGGCGACCTCGCTTGAAGTGCTATTGATCGTTCGTGATGGCTTGATCATTTTCCGGATCACGGATGATGGCATCGGCTTTAACACGGAGGAGGCAAAAGCCGGATCTTACGGACTGCAAAACATGCATGAGCGGGCCGTAGAGTTGGGGGGGACCATGCAGCTCGTAAGCGTTCCGAATAAAGGGACAAAGCTCGAGGTGAAAATCCCCTTGATACATACAGGAGGTGATCAGGATGATTAAAGTATTATTTGTCGATGACCATGAAATGGTTCGGATTGGGGTGTCGGCCTATTTAACGGCCCAAGCGGACATCGAAGTGATCGGGGAAGCGGACAATGGTTTGAAGGCAGTCGAACTGGCTTTGGAATTGCGTCCGGATATCATTTTGATGGATTTGGTCATGCCGGAAATGGATGGCATAGAAGCGACGAAGCGAATTATCGAAAAATGGCCCGAAGCCAAGATCATCATCGTGACAAGCTTCCTGGATGATGAAAAAGTGTATCCGGCCTTGGAAGCCGGGGCAACGAGCTATATGCTGAAAACCTCGAAGGCAAGCGAAATTGCCAGAGCCGTCCGGTCCACCTTCCAAGGACAAAGCGTACTGGAGCCTGAGGTGACCGGGAAGATGATGGAGAAGTTACGCCGCCCGAAGAAAAACGAGCGGCATGAACAATTGACAAACCGTGAAATGGAAATCCTGCTTTTAATGACACAAGGGAAAACGAATCAGGAAATAGCCGATGAACTATACATTGCCCTGAAAACGGCCAAGGTGCATGTTAGCAATATATTAAGTAAGCTTGAAGTGCAGGACCGCACCCAAGCGGTGATTTACGCATTTAAGCATTCACTCGTCGATGATGAACAATGATGCAAGAAAAAAGAGCATGTTTTAAAAACATGCTCTTTTTCTTACAGTTCAATCAAGCTTCCTCTGCCGTGTCAAGCCTTGTGCCGTATATGCGATAAAGCACCAAGGCGAAAACCATGCCGATAAAGGATATCGAGGAGATGAACAAGTATAAAGTCTTGCCTCCGAATGCCTCATAGATGGATCCGCCTACATAAGAAGCGATGATTCCCGATACCCCGAAGAATAATAGCGCCAGTACAGTCTGGCCTGTGGCGCGCCACTCCACCGGTACGATGCGGTACAGGTACTGAATCGCCGCAGAATAGAAAATCGGGAAAGTCAGTATTTGCAAAACCTGTAAATAAGCCAGCAGATGCGGATCGGTAATCCAGGCAGAGACGAAATAGCGGATAAAGAAAAACGCCGCTGCAAACGAAATGATGATGATTTCCTTGCCTTTGCGCAGCCACCAGAAGCTTAGGGCGAATACGACGATTTCACTTCCGGCCGCCAGGAACCAGGTCAAGCCGACAAGCTTGGCGCTTCCGCCAAGCTCCCGGATATACACTCCTAGGAACGTATCATTCATTCTTGCAGGAACAGCACAGATAAACACCAACAATAAAAAAAGCAGCGTCTCCTTATTGCTGAAAAAGTGCTTCAGGCTCTTCAAGGTGACAGGTTTCCCCGACACCGGTGCATCCGGCATCATCCAGCTAATGATGAAGCTGATCAGCCCGATCCCGGCAAAAAGAAAGGCCAGGCTGTTTGCTCCGAAATAGGACATCACATAGCCAGTGATCAGCGATATGACCGCATAACCCAATGCGCCATAAGTCCGGATCGAGCCATAGCTGATTCCGGATTTCTCCGCAATCGTAAAGTTGAGGCTTTCCGTCAGGGGATCGATCGGCATCAAAAAGAAATAGAGCAGCATGGCAAACAGGATCAGCTGAAGATAGCTGCTTGAGTCATATAGAAAATAACCGATTACACTGGAGAAAAAAATGAGCAGCAGCAGGACTTTGCGGATCGTCCGCGTTTTGTCGCTGATCATTCCCCATAATGGCTGGGTAATCAGGGTGACAAATCCTCCTGTACCGATGATGAATCCGATTTGGGCTGGCCGCAAGCCTTGATCTGCCAAGTACACGGGAAGAAATGGAATGAAAATGGCAAGCAGTCCAAAATATAAAAAGTTAAAACTTTTTAATAATCGTAAAGCTTTCATAAAAAAAATGATACCTCGCCTGTTCTATAGATTGGATGGGTTCAACCTTGCTATTGTAACATTGATGACAGATTTTGAAAAAAAAGTTTTTATGGTCCATTCAGCCGAAATCTGATTCTTGCTGGAAAATAGTTACTTTACCTTTTTATAAATGGATGAAGATGATAAAATTAACACTAAATGTTAACGTGGAGGGATGTATGGGAGTGATCGATCAGGATACAAAAGTGGTTCAAGAATTACAGGAGCTAAAGCAAAAGGTCAGCCATCTGGAAGACTTATTGACTGAGCAAGCGAATAAAAAGGAAAAGCCAGGTGTCGTTCGAACCTTTTTGGACGCAGTGGTGTCTTTGCTATTTGGATTATTTATTGTGGGACCCGTTGCAGTGGTCGTGATCGGGGTGCTGATGGTTGCGGCATCATGGTTGGGGCTGGATAGTTGGTAGTTTACGAGAGTCGCGGAAAATAGAGGAGCCGAGGGGGGATTTGGCAGATGGATTTAACTATTTTTTTGGCATTCAGTGCGGGTATACTATCGTTTATATCTCCATGTTGTTTACCGTTATATCCTGCCTTTTTATCTTATATTACAGGTTTATCGGTTAGTGAGTTAAAAGAAGGAAGCAGCACCTTCAATCGAAAGGCATTGCTTCATACCTTTTTCTTTTTGGTCGGGTTTTCCATCATATTTGTGGTACTTGGGCTTTCGACCACGATTTTTTATGACCTTTTTTATGAATATATTGATTTGATCAGGCAGGCAGGGGCTATATTGATCGTCATGTTCGGACTGATCCTCATCGGATTTTTCCAGCCGAAATTCTTGATGAAGGATAGGAAAATCCATTTTAAAAACCGGCCATCGGGATATATCGGTTCGATACTGATTGGTATTGGCTACGCTGCTGGCTGGACTCCATGTGTCGGTCCGATTTTGGGGGCAGTCATGGCTCTCGGTTTATATACGGGACAAGGCCTGCTCTATATGATTGCTTATATTCTTGGATTTTCCATCCCATTCTTCATCATGTCATTTTTTATCGGCAAATCAGGCTGGATCAGGAAGTATAGTCATAGATTAACTAAAATGGGCGGATATCTCACGATCGTTATGGGGATTTTCTTGTTTTTTGATTGGATGACGAACATCACGACTTTCCTGACAAACCGTGTATTCGGCGGTTTTACGGGTTTTTGAGTTCTTGGGTGATACATAAAAAACGAAAAGAGGATGGCCGCTTAAAGCTTTGCGGTATATCCTCTTTTTTGATGAATCGTTTTAAATAAATCATGCCAAACGGATCTCCCCCATTCGGAATCATTCCACTTTGCGAAAAAACTAGATAGATTTTGATTGCTCACAAATTCAATGGTTTGATACATTAGCCGGTTCCTTTCCACTTCAGGCACTCGCTTTCCGCGGGCGGTCGGGGAGCCACCTCGGCTCTTGCGCCTGCGGTTGTCTCCCCTAGACCGCATTTCCCGCAGGAGTCTCGCCCCTTCCGTTCCAATCCACTTTGCGTGAAAACGTAGATAGATTTTGATTGTTCACAAATTCAATGGATTTGTACCTTAGGCGGTTCCTTTCCACTTCAGGCACTCGCTTTCCGGGGGCGGTCGGGGAGCCACCTCGGTGCTTCCCGCAAGAGTCTCATGCCTCTCGTTCTGCTGTCCTTTGCATGGAAGTAAAGTGATTTTCTCGGATATAACAACAAGCTTTATTTCGAATAGTATTTGACTGGTTCCATACAGTGGGCAACACAATTTGCTAATATTTTCGCCTCTTAAAATACTATCCTAAAAAAGTTATTGACAAAGCTACTCGGAGTCCGTATAGTATTGAATATTATAAAAATATTCAGATATAATTTTTTATGAAACGCAATGATCAGGAGTAGTAAAAGCTCATCATTCGGTAAAGAGAGCTGCGGGGTGGTGCAACGCAGTCCAATGAGACTTTGAACTTGCCTGGGAGTGGTAAAGCAAGGGGGTAAAGATTATTTTTTTCTCTTTGTTTTGACGGGTAACCTTCGTTACAGGGTTTTTAGAGCAGGGTTCTAAAAGAGCCAAAAAGAGTGGTACCGCGGTAAGCATAAGGCATATCGTCTCTTTCTTCATTTGATTATGAAGGAAGAGACGATATGCTTTTTTTGATATTTTGGGAGGTAAGGATATGGAAACGGACAAAAGGAATTTACAGAGGACCATGACTTCACGGCATATTACGATGATGGCATTAGGCGGGGCAATCGGTGCCGGTTTATTTAAAGGGAGCAGTTCAGCGATTGATATGGCAGGACCGGCCGTCATCCTTGCATACTTGATAGGAGGGATCATCCTTTTATTCATCATGCAGGGTTTAGCTGAAATGGCAGTCGCTAATAGCGGTGCAAGAACATTCCGGGATTTGGTTCAGTCGATTTTAGGAAAGTATCCAGCGTACTTCCTGGATTGGATTTACTGGAAAATGTGGGTATTGAACATCACGGCGGAATCAATCGTTGCGGCAATCTTCATACAATATTGGCTGCCTGGATATCCGATCTGGATGTTGGCGTTAGCTGTTTCCGTGTTAGTCACGGCGGTTAACTTGCTGTCGGTAAAGGTTTTTGCGGAAACGGAGTATTGGCTTGCCTTAATTAAAATCACCGTCATCATTGTCTTCATCCTGGCTGGTTTATTGTTATTGCTTGTAACGTTTGGCGACCATGCTGCAGTCGGTTTTTCCAACTTGACTGACAACGGCGGTTTCTTCCCGAATGGATCGAAGGGATTGATCACGGCGATGTTGGTGGTCATCTATTCATATGGTGGCACGGAAATTATCGGGGTCACATTGGCGGAAACGAAAAATCCTGAAAAAGTGGTTCCAAAAGCGGTTCGCAGTACATTGATACGGATCATTTCCTTCTATATCATCCCATTTTTCATCATCGTCAGCTTGATTCCTTGGAACGAGGTGAACGGTGTACCGGAAAGTCCGTTCGTGATGGTCTTTCAAATGATAGGGATTCCAGGCGCCGATCACATTATGAACGCCGTTGTTTTACTGGCGATCATCTCATCGATGAACTCAGGGTTATATGGTTCATCCCGAGTCCTGTATACACAAGCCGTGGACGGTCGCATCCCGAAAATCTTCTCCCGCTTATCCAAGAAGAAGGTCCCGGTATACGCAATTCTAATGTGTACGTCCGCTTTATATATCGGTGTATTGATTTCCTTATTTGCCGGCAGCAAGACCTTCGATTTCTTGATGGGATCGCTAGGATACACGGTCTTGTTCATTTGGTTGATCATCGCCTTCGCCCATTTGAAGTCACGTAAGCAGCAACAAGGAAAACCAAGTGCCTATGCGGTCAAATGGTTCCCCTATACGACCTGGGCTGCAATTATCGCATTACTGATGATTTTGATCGGCATCATTTTCACGACGTCGATGATCGTCACGATGATTACCCTTTGCATTTACATCTTTATTACCTTGACGTATGTATCGAAAAAACGTCATCACAAAATCTAGCATGCAAAGCCATGGCAGCTGACCATGGCTTTTGCTTCGGACATTCGGAAGGATGGGAAATCTGGCGCAGCAGTAGTTCAAGGGAATCATTAACATTTGCATATAAAGCGTCCATTAAACGAGAAATGTAGTATAATAATCCTTGGAAAATAACCATAATATTGAAAGTCGGCGCAAACTATGAAAAACAAATCTATTTTACCTTTACACCCGCTATGGTATTTATTGCTGTTGGTGGTTACTAGTTCCATTTATTCAATCATCAATCAATCTTCAGGTCACGCTGTCGATGTTACGACTATAATAGATGGAGAGATTCCCTTTATTAAAGAATTTGTCGTGCCTTATTTACTGTGGTATCCGTATATTTATGGATTGCTGATTTACTATTGTTTCGTTGACCGGAAACACTATTTCGTGGCATTAGGCAGTTTAGTATCGGGGAAGCTAATTTGTTTTCTTATCTATTGCCTTTGGCAGTCGACAGTCCCCCGTCCGGAAGTGATGGGGAATGATATCTTCGCCCATTTGATGCGCGTCGTTTATAGTCATGATCAGCCCGTCAACTGCTTGCCCAGCATTCATGTACTGACAACATTCATCATGATGATCGTCGTTCATAAACGGAGGGAGCAGCATAAGTGGGAGCATGCCGGCGTAACGGCATTCGGAACACTGATTATCTTATCGACCCTATTCACGAAGCAGCATGCCGTTCTGGATGTCCTGGCTGGAATACTCCTTGCTTGCGGAATGTACGCTGCCATACAGTACATGTTCCAAGCCATATCTACTTATCAGGCAAACCATTTTCCAGCAAGGCAAATGAAAAAATGAGCACAGGCTAAGCAGCTGATTCATTTACAGAGTAGTCACTCTCGCAAGAGAAGAAAAACCATTAGTTTTTCTTCTCTTGTTCTTTTTTAGTAACCCGTGTGGCATCATTATATTTCGGAACGGAAGGTTTTACCTAACTGGTTACCAAGACCAAAATAATGGCGGAAATTATAGATAAGTGGACTCCACTTAGTTGGATCAATATGATTTTCTTCAATAATGATGGCTTCATGAGCGTGTACATGTACAGCTTGCGTCTCGACAATGGCAAAATCAGGAGAGTGTTCAGGAATTCGAATATGCTTCACTGTTGCTTCGATTTGAAGTGGACACTCCATGATTCGAGAAGGTTTTACTGAAATGGACTCAATAGGTGTTAAGTTACTAAGAGCAAATTTGTCCTTTCCATACCTGAAGCCAATCTCTTTCTTATAATCTGGAACCGGATTTTTTCCTGTGTAAGGTGCCAAACTTTCTACATGTTCCCATAATGAAGGATTCGGAACATTGATGACACATTCGGGGTGTCGTTTTATGTTTTCTATTGCTTTTCCTCCAAGCCCAATTCCTAATATAATGCAATCACCTAAAGCCCATGACGATGACATTGGGCTGATATTCACCGTCCCATCCTCATTTAGCGAATTCAGTAAAATGACTGGAGTACCATAATAGAGAATTTTAGGTTTAATTATGCTTGAGTTTAGAATATCATTCATATTTATTACTCCTCCTATCCATATGATTTCCTTTATTGTAAAATATAAATATTTCGATGGTTATCGAAATATGGATTACATGATGGGGAGGATTGGCCAATTAATGAACGCAAATCCAAATGTAGCAATGATTGCAACTCTTGTAAGTGAAGCTTCTCGTGCAGCCATATTAACAACCTTATTGGATGGCAGATACCATACTACAAGTGAATTAGCCTATATGGCAGGAATCGAACCACAAACGGCTAGTTTCCATTTAGCAAAAATGGTGGATGTTAATATAGTGACGGTTGAAAAACAGGGAAGACATCGATATTATGGAATTCAAAATCAAGAAGTTGCCCAAGTTATGGAGTCGTTTCTATCCATAGCTCCACCAATCGAAATAAAATCATTAAAACAAGCTTCGGAAGCTAAAGCGATGCGTCTTGCCAGAACATGTTATGATCATCTTGCAGGGAATTTGGGAGTGCAGTTAACAGAATCTTTAGTTAAAATGGGTGTTCTTTATGAAGATAAGAACGGGTTTTCCGTTACTGAAAAAGGAGAGGCTTTCTTTTCAAATTTTCAAATTGATTGTAAAAAAATTAAGAAAAAGCGTCGTTCATTCACTCACAAATGTTTAGATTGGAGTGAAAGACGTCATCACCTGTCGGGAGCATTAGGAAATGCCCTTCTAGAAAGACTGCTAGAATTAAATTGGATTCAACGTTTACCCAATACACGAGCAATAAAAATCACGCCTGACGGAAAAAAGGGACTCAAAGAAACATTTTTTTTGCAGATTTAGCCTGTAAGAGGTTAAATCTGTATTTAAAATAGGTATTATCTGTAATTAAAGGGTTTGACATCCATGGGATGCAGCAGTAAAATAAACCTATCTTGCAATGCAAGGTAAATGATCACCATTCACTACCTGGTTATACAAGATAATGAAAGAAGTGAATTCGATTTCTATGTCCTCGACTCAAATGCTTAAAGGAATTCTGGAAGGCTGTTTACTGGCAATCATGAATGAAGGGGAAGTTTACGGCTATGAATTAGCCGAGAAGCTTAATAGGTATGGTTTTGAATCGTTAAGTGAAGGCACGATTTATCCGTTATTGATTCGTATGCAGAAAGAAAAACTGGTCCATACAACTTTAAGAAAATCAACAGCAGGACCTAGCCGAAAGTATTATTCCTTATCGGAAAAGGGAGAAAAGGAATTGGACATCTTTATTGAACGGTGGAATAGGCTGAGTTTCAATGTAAACCAGATAGTAAGGAACAAAGGAGGAATTTAGCGTTGCTTGATCTGAACACGTCGTTGTCCAAGGATAGTCAGCATTTCTTGGGAAATCTCAGGTTATACCTTATTGCAAATGGAAAGAATACGGATGAAATTGAGGAGATCATGGAGGAACTGGAGGTTCACCTTACAGAGGCTGAAAGTAACGATAAGAGTGTCGAACATATTGTAGGCAGTAGCCCAAAAGAATATATGGAGCAAATTTCTGCTGAAATGCCGGTTGATTTTATGGGCTCGCTAAAATATATCGTAATGATTTTATTCGGTGCAGCTTCCTATTTGATAATGGATAAAGCTCTAAATGGCGGAATCGAATTTTCATTTTTGGAGCTTATTGGTTATCCTTTAGCCGGACTTCTTTCAATCGCAGTTTATATGATATCTTTTAGGTATATGGCAAGTCACACAATATCCATGGTAAGGCAAAGTGTACTCCTATCCACCCTAGGCATAATTTCGATAGCGTTGTTTGCAAGTGTCATGATTCTCAGTGGAACACATGGCACACCTTTTGTAAAACTTGAAAATACAGGTAACGTTGTTGCCGTGATAGCAGCTATTTCGATATTAATCATTTTATCCATATGGAGTCGAACGTGGATTTCGATCATTATCCCCATCCTTCTTTTTGGTCCCACCCTTATAATGGACAACACCCATTATCAGGAAAGTGTAAAGGTGGTGTTGAGCAGCCTGATAACGATGCTCGGCATCCTGCTTTATTGTGGAATTACGCTCAAGAAATTGAAAAACGTGCAATCATAAATGAAAAGGCACCAAACTTCCTTTAGGGGAGGTTTGGTGCCTCAGACTTTAGACAAACTCGATGAAAATCGAGTTTGTCTATTTTTATGGCCTGTACAATTTAGACGTTGATTTCCACTCCAGGCACTCGCTTTCCGCGGGCGGTCGGGGAGCCTCCTCGGCTTTGCCTGCGGGGTCTCCCCTAGACGCGCTTTTCCCGCAGGAGTCTCGTACCTTCCGTTCCAATCAACTTTGTCTTACCATTTAGATAGAACACTTTTGACTGGAGTCATTTTTGTTTTAAAATTGAAGTATTAAAACTTGAGGTGATGAGGATGCTTTCTAAACATGATTCTATTCAGC
>NZ_LNNH01000015.1 GCF_001542915.1 Peribacillus simplex
TCATCACCTCAAGTTTTAATCCTTCAATTTTAAAACAAAAATGACTCCAGTCAAAAGTGTTCTATCTAAATGGTAAGACAAAGTTGATTGGAGCGGGTGTACGAGACTCCTGCGGGAAAAGCGCGTCTAGGGGAGACCCCGCAGGCAAAGCCGAGGAGGCTCCCCGACCGCCCGCGGAAAGCGAGTGCCTGGAGTGGAAATCAACGTCTAAATTGTACAGGCCATAAAAATAGACAAACTCGATTTTCATCGAGTTTGTCTACAGTCTGACTGATGCTCTTTAATTCGAGCATCAGTTTTTTCCAGTCGAATGCCGCTTGGATTGTCCGAAAGCGACAGAAAAATAACAGTTGAAAACAATCATTAAATTGCCTATATTTTCTTTATATATTAAACTGGAATTTGCCTCTTGTAGCTGTAAAGAGTATCTAAAGATTTCTTTTTGTTTACATCGCATCATTTTAGTGTAAAGTACTAACAAATAAGTTAGAATACAACTTTAAGCAAAAGCCTATATATAAATAGTGCCCTTATAAATGACAAAGAAAGGATTAACCTATATATGAAGTTTGGTGCCCGCATTCTCAAAACAGGAATAGCAATCGTTTTAGCGCTTTATCTTTCGGAATTGCTTAACCTGCCTGCTCCTGTCCTTTCTGGGATTGCTGCAATTTTTGCCATACAGCCGACCATTTACCGTTCATACCAAACGGTGCTGGAGCAAGTACAAGGAAATATCATTGGTGCGTTGGTTGCTGTCTCCTTCGTTTTGCTGTTCGGAAATGATATTTTTATAATCGGCCTTGCCGTAATGGTTGTCATTACCATCAATTTAAAATTGAAAATGGATAAAACGATTGTCCTTTCCATCGTGACGGTCATCGCCATCATGGAAAGCCAGGACGGGGAATTCCTGAATTTTGCCTTTATACGTCTCTCCTCCGTTTTGCTTGGTATCGTTTCATCCTTTATCGTGAATCTCGTATTCCTTCCACCCAAGTATGAAGCAAAGCTGTATACACGGATTACCGATGTGTCGGAAGATATCTTGAAATGGATCAGGATCAGCACAAGGCATGCTACAGAACACACCTTATTGAAGAAAGACATCAGCCGGCTGAAAGCGGAATTATTAGATTTGGAACATATCTATTCCATGTACAAAGAGGAACGGGAATATTTCAAGAAGAACAGTTTAGCTAAAGCCCGGAAGCTTGTCATTTACCGGCAGATGATCATTACAACGAAAAAAGCGTTTGAAACCTTGAAGCGAATCCATAAATTCGAGAATGAAATCTATCAAATGCCTGAAGATTTCCAGCGGAGTATCTTCCACCAGCTTGATTCCTTGATCCGCAAGCATGAGCAGTTGATTTTATTGCATATCGAAAAAATCAAATCGATCGGGGAGATTGAGGATTGGGACCAGGATTGCTTAAGTCGGAAAGAGCTGCTAGCCCACTTTTTCGAACAGCAAAATCATGTCGATGAAATGCATGATAATCTCGGCCACCTTTCTGCCCGTCTTGTACCATTGATTTCTTCCGTCATCGAATATGATGAGCAGTTGGAGCATCTTGAAAAGCTGATCGTCAGCTTTCAGTCCTTCCATAAGGAAGAAAACGAAATTTCTGTCCAGTATGAAGAAGATTAAAAAAAGACGGTTCTCGGGGAACCGTCTCAGTTTGTAGACAAAAGGGGTTCGGAATTAAAAAATTCCGAACCCCTTTTGAAATTCCTTTGAAATTTTGACCAAAGGTTACGAGATTTGGGCTCTTCGAGCCACTATGTTAAGCCGTTTTAGGACCTTGCCATGTCCAAGTGGCCATCTTCTTTAAATTCATGGCAGCGAAAGTAAGCATCGCCTGCATCGACAATTTTTTAAGTCCCCTTAAAGTAGTCCAACGCATACCATGCTTTTCTTTTGCATCTGCGAATACACGCTCAATCGTTTCTTTGCGTTTCGCATATATAGGTTTTACCTCTTGATGATGACGCAGATGATCTGCTTCTTCCACATATGCTTGCCAGATATGCCGTGTCACTACTTTTTGATGGTCTTTGCTTTCAGTACACCGTGATAAAAATGAGCATGTTGCACAAATTTGTTTGGGCGATTTGTACTCGCGATAGCCCTCTTTATTTGTTGTTGAGTACTTTAAAGTTTCTCCCGAAGGGTAAAGGTAACAATCAAATTGTTCATCGTAAACATAGTCATGTTTGCGAAAGAATCCTTCTTTTGTACGAGGACGTGTATAGGGTAAAGCAGGTGTGATTTCTTTGTTAAATAGGTAGCTTGTAATCGCTGGTGTTTTATAAGCTGCATCTGCGGCAACTGCTTCTGGTTTTCCAACTTTCTCAATTCACTTGCTCAACAAGTGGCTCCAAAATATGACTGTCATGTGTATTACCAGGTGTTACAATCGTTCCCAATACAAAACCGTTGCCGTCTGCGGCCGCATGGAATGAATAGGCAAACTGTTTTGTTCGTTCATCTTTCACATAGTAGCCACTCTCAGGATCCGTAGTACTTTCTTTAATTGCTTTGGTTTCTTCCTTATCAAATTTA
>NZ_LNNH01000016.1 GCF_001542915.1 Peribacillus simplex
TATGCGTTGGACTACTTTAAGGGGACTTAAAAAATTGTCGATGCAGGCGATGCTTACTTTCGCTGCCATGAATGTAAAGAAGATGGCCACTTGGACATGGAAAGGTCCTAAAACGGCTTAACATAGTGGCTCGAAGAGCCCAAATCTCGTAACCTTTGGTCAAAATTTCAAAGGAATTTCAAAAGGGGTTCGGAATTTTTTAATTCCGAACCCCTTTTGTCTACAAACTGACAGGGAGTGTGCTCCCTGCTTCCCCTTCCCTCTTATTCCTGCTGCTGAATTTCCAAGGATTTCGTTTCCGCCTTTTGGTTATATAAAGGCAAAATGAAAACCATCCCAAGAATAAAAAAGAATGCCGCCGTTTCAAACATGGCAATGAGTGAAAATTGCTCTTTCAACATGCCTGCCACACTCATGGTCACTACCATCGAACCAGTGAATAATGGCGTTAATATACCGTTGACCCTTCCAATGAACGCACCTTCCGTCCGCTGCAGTATCAAGGTGTTGATTCCGATCTGGATACAAGGCAGCATTAATCCATTAAAGAACTCGGCTGTTAGTGTAAGCCAAAGATTCGTCGACAGTCCCAGTACAGCCAATCCAAGGGCATTTATAAGCATTCCAAGGGCCAATAACCGTTGTGGTGCCACCTTTTTGGCGAAGATCATCACACCAGCCCCGCCTAAAATCATACCGACACCGTTCATCATGAATAGCCATTGAAGATTTTCCTTCGGCAGCCCTAAACGCTCGGTAACAAGGAATATGGAGAGCGGCTGTATGAAGCCAAGGCCAAGACCCGCTCCGAGAAAACATAATCCAAGCAAACTCAGTTCTTTTTTCCGCAGCACGTAATTCACTCCGCTTTTCATTTCCTGCCATAAGGTCGTTTTATCCGCTTCTTCAACCAATTTCCGGTCTTTTGGTAGGAATGTGAGGGCAGCTGCTGAAAGTAAAAACGCTGCACCGGTAATGGCTATCGAGATGTTGATGCCAAATGATTGGAAAGCAAATGTACCGATTATCGGCCCTAATACCATGAATACGGCGAATACGGTTTGATACACGGACATTGCTGTTTGGATTTGACTTTCTGGTAAGTGCATCTTAAATAGCTTCATTCCCGATGGCTGGGAAAATTGAGAAAGGATTGCCGAAATCAATGTCGCAAAAAACACTACCTTCCAGGTCCCGAAGATAAGAGCGATAAGGACGGCGAATACGGATAATGCGCTTAAAATATCGCACCATACCATTGTTTTTTTAGGTCTCCAGCGATCTGCGAAGGTCCCGCCTATAAATGAAAAAATGAAAATGGGGGCAAATTCCGCCACGGATATCATGGAAATCGCAAAAGCATCGCCATTGGTCCGTTCCATGACGAATAACAAAACGGCAAAATTCCGGACCCATATCCCTATTTGCAAAAATAACCCGGAAAAGATGATCGCACGAAAGACAGGATTCATAAATATGTTGGACTCTTTTTTACTTGAAGGTGCTGATTTATTTTTTTCCAATATAAAACCTCCTGCTTTAATATCTGGACAGGAGGCGGCACAATACAAATTAACAGGCATAATACCCCTCGTGAAAGGGACACAATGATCTTTGTTTGTATTTTTATGTACAGACCAATCCTATCCAGAAAAAAATCGTATTTTTAACACGCTTTTTTTTCTTCAAGAATAGGATTAAATGATCATTGTTCGAATTCACCCTTCCATTTTATGTTAATTATATAATAATTGAACCTTTCTGAATAATCAAGATGAATTTTTGCTTTTATAATATGTAAAAGGACTATCTTAAAGCAGAAAGTCCTTGATTTTTAGTATATAAGGTCTCAATTTTAGCGGGCTGTTTCTTTATTAATTTTCCATCAAGTGTTCATGATTCGGCTCTGCCTGGACAAGTAAATGGGAAGATGGCATCAGAATACGATGTTCGTGTAAAGCGGACATCATCTCAAACCTTACATTTCTTGACGTTTCAAAGTAATCGTCTGGCTTCACAAGCCCCACTATACATAGCTCAAGCCCACATATTTCAGATTCGGATTTAAATCGGTAATGCCGATATATCGAAAATCTTCTTCAGGTGTCCCGTCCTCGAGTCTGAGCAGGCTCTCACCGAATTTCTCATTACAGGTAAGGCAAATATCTTCAAGCAATCGTTTCACCTTGTCTGGATTTTCCTGATAACTAACCGTGATTCGCTCGATGATTCGCATTCTCCCTTTATTAAAATTTTGAATCGTCCTAATCTCGCTATGCGGAATGGTCAGCAGTTTTCCAGACCATTCCCTGATCTGCATGAACCGAATGCCGATTTCTTCCACAGTTCCGGAACTTGTCCCATTGAATGCCACGAAATTCCCGACGCGGAATTCATTATCCGACAGCCTTACAAACCCTAATAAAATATCCTTAAGCATTTGCTGAGCGGCAAACCCGATCACGACCCCTACAATCCCGGCTCCGGCAAGTATCCCTTTTAAGTCTATAAACTGTCCAATCACATATATGAGAAAAAGTGCGGATATTCCATACCTAAGAGAAGAACGTGTAACGCCCTGTATCGTTTTTTCCACTTCTTCCTCAAAAAAACTTGACCGTTTAAAAAACCATTCGACCATTTTATTCAAAATATAATAAACAGCCATGAGCAGCAGTGCTAATAAGAATAGCCTCATTAATAAAAATTCTTCCAAGTAATCAAAAGCACGCTCCGTAACATCTAAGATATTCAAGTTGCCAACTCCATTTCCGCCTTTATTCCGAATCGATTAAAATCCAGTCATCATCCTTGCCTATTATCCCTTTATCAAGGACAAGCCTTGTTTTCAAGCGATAGGAAACACCTTTTTTATACGGATCCTTGAGCATTGGCAGACAAAAGTTGAAAGGAATTTCATTACTCTCCCCAGAATTTATTTCCCTGGTAGACAAAATCGTACTCGTCTTCAGGATCTCTTCCATTCCCGTAGAATGAGTATCCATGATGAGATCGCATTCGATCCTTCTTATTCTTTGCTCCAGGGTACCACCTTTAATCAAGAAATACCCATTTATGCATTCCCCGGATTTATACGTATTTTTTGGAAGGATCAAATCGATTTGTGCAGACCCTATTCCTAAAAGTAACAAAGATTTTCTCAGTATCAAAGAATACACTCCATTTATATTTATTTGTTTTTGTCATCACCATTTGCCATCAGCTGAACAATTGATGATGGTCTACTCAAAAAACCTTCACCGATTTCGGTAAAGGTTTTTCAAACAGAAAATAGACCTTTACCAATAGGTAAGGTCTGGCTAACAGCACTATGCTGCCAACAACGCCGAGAGCCTGGAGCTCCGTAATGACGACATTGCTGCTAAAGCTACTCCCCTTAGGAGATTATACTCATTATCATACGGTAAGATTGGAAAGTTTGTCAAACCCTTATGTATGGCGAATTTCTGATATGGATTGGAAACTGTGAATCTTATTCAGATATCATATAAGGTTTTGTCCGAACATGTTCGGGGAATATGAAATATACAAAGGGAGCCAAGATATGTTTCTTCCTTACCTTTCTTACTTGCATGTTCAGAAAGGATGTCTATTTATTGGAACATTCAGTAACGATAAGGGCATGATTCGTTTTAGTAGGAATAAAATGAACAAAATATGTATTTTTTAAAGAATCATAAAAATATTGATTATTTTAGAAGATTTTTCTTTTACTTCTGTCAAACTTGTTGTAATATAAATGTAACAATTGTAATATTAATTACACTTTCGTTACATAATCATCCTAAAAGGGATTGGAGAGAGAAAGTATGAATAAAATATCAGGTATGCTATTATCCATCATTTTATTTTTCACATTGAGCACGGGAGCTACAGCACAAACCACATCACAGAATTTATCTGACACAAATGCACTTAAAATAGCCGATAATGCCAGCAAACATTTCTGGAATGCATTACATGGTTACAAAAATCGTTCATGCACACAAAAAACATTCAACTATAAAGGAACAGAGTACTCGTATCTTTGTCAGGAATTCAATACAAAAGATAAATTGGTTACTTATTTAGGAGAAACATTTACTAATAATGCTATTGAAAAAGGATTAACAAACTATCATTACATTACACATAAAGGAAAATTGGCCCGCCCAGTCGGTGATGGCGATGGCATGCTTGAATGGAAAAAATCCAAAATCAAATCGGTCCAACAAAAACAAAACGTTAGAACCTATAATTTAACTGTCCCTACTGTCGATGGCGATTCAGTCAAAAGAACCGTTACGTTTTACAAATCAGGATCCACATGGAAAGTAAATCAATTTGATGCCGTCCAATAACTTAAGAAAAGAATGCCCCGCGTCTGTCATTTCAGATGCGGGGCATTCTTTTTGGTGCTTCATCTTTTAAACTTTAAGAAGAATTTTGATGTAAGAGCATGTTCATGCTTAATGGTAAGTTTCGGTCGCCTCCTTGCAAGTTCGATGCTTTTTATTGTGAATTTGGCTTGATTTTGTGCTTTTACATACTTTTTGAACCGTTACTCCCCACAAAAATCCAAGGCGGTTTCGTGCATTATTTTGTAAGTACACAGCTTCACTCCTGAGTATGATGACCTTACTCGTGAATACGGGCTTTACCTTCCAGACACCTAGATGAATTATGCTGGCAAGAAAAGTGCTTAAGAATATGACTGATTCAATATGGTTATATAGCATCCATGTTGGATAGTATGTAGTATTTCTCCGTATTCTTTTCCTAAATGGGTAAGGATTTCATGAAGTATTTCATTTCGCCGCTTTTCTGTAAATCCTGAAAGCCAGGATAGTGAACCGACTCTTCCGCACCAATCTTCGTTTGAAAATGATACTTCGTAATGGAACTTATAGGTCTCTTTTAAGTCAAATCCATGTTCCTGCCATTCCTTGAACCATTCCACCGGAAATCCATTGATAAATTGTTTTGATTGCGCTTTGGCGCCCGCAGGTCTCAGCTCTCCGTCAGGCATATGCGCTTTAATAATTTGAAGTGTATCAGCTATGACTTTACGGTTGGATATAAAGCCTGAATCCATTACGATCAATTTTCCCTTTCCTGCCAAAATCCTTTTTATCTCAGCAAGGGTTTTTTCTCGGTTAAACCAGTGCCATGCTCTTAAAACGGTTACATAATCAAACAAACCCTCATTCAAGGTCGTCGATTCTGCGCATGAATTCATATACTCAATTACCTGACCTTCACTCTTATCCAATTCTTTCGCTTGCGCTATTAGTTCTGCTGAAGGCTCCACTCCCACAACGACTGCCCCTTCAACATCTAAAGCTCGGCTTAATACCCCCGTCCCAGAACCCAAATCTGCCACTTTTTTATGGGTAAAATCAATTCCTCTACGCTTTAAACTCTCCATTACCTCCATAGGTAAGTCATTTCGATATTGCGCATAATTTTTTGCCACTCTTCCAAAATTCACATCCATCGACACTCCCCTTTGTATATTTTTTCCAACCTATAGAAATGATATCATATTATTCAAGAGCTAATCATTATACTAATCTGCATTGCTAGTGATTTTCGTTGGCATGAAAAAAATGGACACTGTATGCATTAGCCTGCTTGATGAACTAGAAAAGTCGAAGCATTGAGGGGAAAATCAAAAAAGTTTCGAATGGGAGACCATTCCGAAACCTTTTTTCAACAAATTGAGCATAGTGAGGATGGAGTGCCTTAGCGGGTTTTCCCTTTTCGAAAACCTTGAATAGAATCGAATACGGCGAAAAATATGGAGATGAGGATAATACCCCAGTAGATCCGGCCTTCCCATTCATCAATCGGAAAAAGTTTTGTCATATATATGATGAATTCGTTCGTCAGTAACTGCGGATTACTGATGATGATGATGAGAGTAATCGTCGTGAGCAGTTGATAACAGGTGTGAAGCCAAGCGAGCTTTTTGGTCCATTGCCCTGCCAATAATTTATAAATGGCAAGGCAGACACCTAAAATGATGATGCTGAAAATGAGCGGCCAATAGGAATTCAATACTTCTTGGTTAAAAGAAGGTGTCACAAAATGGAGTCCGTCTTTACCAGTCTCGTAGACACCCAGAAGGCTGGATGCATTGAAATAAAGAGCAGCGAAAACAGCGATACCTAACAAGCTTCCAAATATCTCGACTTTAGGAATCGCTTTTTTCTTTGAAATATTTGGAATCTGTTTTAAATCATCTGGTGTCCAGCGTTTAAACCCTTTCGTTAAAGGCATATGATCTTTGGAAGTATCCGTACGTTCCAGGAGGGCAAACAAAAGCGTTAACCAGAAAAATACTTGGATGGCAGTGCTGATGATACCTGCGATGCCTTTTCCAATGATGCGGAGGATCACTTCCATTACCGTTTTATCACCGATATTTGCAAATGTGCTATCTCCAATTAATGAAATCAATGAAATGACAGCGGCGATTGGTAAAATCATTTTCAATAGACTGACATAAACATCGTAATAACGCGGTCCAATCAGGTGCATTGGCCGATCTCTATAACCGCTTGCCAGTGTTACCGGATCTCCTAATTTGATAAGGATCTCTTTCACGTCTTGCTCATTATAATCTTCCGGAAGCATATCTTCGATTGTGGATTGAAGCTCAAGCGCAATATCCTCCCTGTTTTTTTCTGGCAGCCTGCGGGTTACTTCCTGAATATAAAGTTCAATCAGCTCCATCTTCTCCCTCTCCTTTTAATAATATATATAGCTCTTGAGACGTTTTTTCCCACTCTTGTTTTAATTGATTGAAAATTTCTTCCCCATATAAACTTAAAGCATAGTACTTGCGCGGCCTGCTTTCAGAAGTATCCCAAGTGCTTGTCACCAATTCCTGTTTCTCCAGGCGGCGAAGCAAGGGATATAACGTGCTCTGATCGATGGAAATTCCCGATTTTTCCAGTCGCTGGACCAGCGAGTATCCATACTGGGGAGTGTTGAGCTGACTAAGGACCGCTAAAGTCAAAGTGCCCCTTCGCAGCTCGGTCGTCAAAGAATTCAGCAATGTACTCATCCAATCACCTCTTCTCTATACTATATGTCGTACACCATACCTTATGCTATGCATCATACACTATTTTAGTTCTAACACCAACATCAAAATATAAATATTCTTCATAAAAAAAGAAACGCGATGCGCCTCCTCATATTCCGTCATTTGGTTTCGAGTTTTGTAATAGATATTTTTTACAAATCCCCATACAAACCTAGGTATAATTCATCATTTTTTATTTCTTTTCTTGTTTCATTATGTAATAATATGTATATATTACCAAAGAGATGTTGGGTATGAATGAGTTATCGTATTTAGGTGTATCAAAGTTCCCTTTTACCTTATTATCTTACGTTCCCCATGGGCCGAGAAAAGAAGAGAATCCGCACATATGGTTATGTTGGATATATCCCCCCTTTAATCGGGAGCGATGGTCATGCTACATACTTCACGTCTTCCTCAACACGATTTACCCACTTCTCCAATTGAAAGCATCCAACCAATGGAACCACAGATGAAGATTCATATCCTTCGATCAAGCCATTTTGATTGACTTATGTTGACAGAAAAATCAGCTTATCCGAACGATTGAAAATGGTATTTTCAATCAAGTTATCTAGTTATCTAAAAAAGTGCAGGGGATTTTGTATATTCGCAGTTTACCCATACAGAATTTCTTTCTGCACACCAGGAGGGATTCGATGAATGGCCTTTCAAATCTAATGATCATTATTGGATTTACCGTTATTTTCTTCATCCTTATTGCCTTGGTTCTGTTTATTATTTATATGATTTTCTTTGACCGACACCAGAAGCATCATGCGATTTTAAGAAATTATCCTATGTTCGGAAGGATACGGTACTTATTGGAAAAACTCGGCCCTGAAATGCGGCAATATTGGTTTAACAGTGATAAAGAAGGTAAGCCATTTTCACGGGATGATTATGAACACATGGTAAAAAGCTCAAAATATTTAAATGATGTCATTGGTTTTGGATCTAAACGAGATTTTGATGAAGAAGGCTTTTTTGTCAAGAATAGTATGTTTCCAAAATTGACCGAAGAAACGAAGTTCGATCGGGCAATAAAAGTGAAGACGAAAAGATACAATCTATTAAAAGACCCGCTTTTCTCACAGCGTGTGGAAAAGTTGGAGGATAAGGAACCTTCTGCATTTTTGTTAGATGATGCTGATACTGTGGTCATTGGTCCGGACACGAAAAATCCGTTTAGATTGAAAGGTCTGATCGGGATGTCGGCCATGAGCTATGGCTCTTTGGGTAAGAACGCGATCACTGCGCTTTCCAAAGGGTTGGCTCAAGCAAAAGGCTCATGGATGAATACGGGGGAAGGAGGTCTGTCGCCGTATCATTTAGCAGGGGGAGTCGATATAATCATGCAAATCGGTCCTGCCATGTTTGGTGTCCGTGATAGTGTTGGGGAATTGGATTGGGATGAGTTAAAAAGAAAAAGTGAAATTCCTGAAATTAAAGCCTTCGAGATTAAATTGGCTCAGGGTGCCAAGACACGGGGAGGGCATATTGATGCAAAAAAAGTAAATCCGGAAATCGCAGAGATTCGTAGCGTTGTACCCTATAAGTCAATCGATAGCCCGAATCGGTTCCATCAATTTGAGGATGTAGAATCCCTGTGTGATTTTATCGGTAAGATCAGGGATCATACAGGGATTCCAGTAGGTATCAAGATGGTCATCGGCGGCAATGACAGTGTTGAAGAACTTGCCCGGTATATGAAAAAAAGCGGGATGGGTCCGGATTTCATCACGTTGGATGGCGGAGAAGGGGGTACGGGTGCTTCGTACCAGGAAATGACCGATAGTGTGGGATTACCGATAAAATCCGCTTTGCCTATTTTAGTTTCGACCCTTGAAAAATATGGAATCCGAGACCGGGTTAAAATTATCGCCTCCGGGAAATTGTTCACAGCCGATCGAATTGCCATAGCTTTAGCAATGGGAGCGGACCTTGTGAACATTGCAAGAGGGTTCATGATTTCCATAGGATGTATCCAAACGATGAAATGCCATTCCAATGCTTGCCCTGTCGGGGTAGCAACCACTGATCCCGAATTACAGAAAGCACTTGTCATTGATGAGAAGAAATATCACGTTACGAACTTTCTTGTTACCACTAGAGAGGGGTTGTTTCGGATTTCAGCTGCAGCTGGACTGGATTCACCCATCCATTTTCGCCCGGAACATATTTGCCATAAGGACGATAAAGGGATTGTCACACCATTTGAAGACATCCTGAAAGAAGTAAAGGGACTAATTAGAGCTAGTGAATGAAAAGCAACCGCTCATTCATTATGGGCAATGGCTTTCTAGGCAGAAGGATTCTTGACAGTTGTTCACATGCTCTCCCCCATCATTCATTCCATCAAATGGCTTGATAATACCAAATCCCATCACGAGTGAATTTTCTGCATTGGTCATTCAAAAGAAGGTATTCCAGATGGGCCAACGTTTCTCCAACCGCAAACCTGGATTCGTGAATGGGTAGATTTCCAAATAGGATTTGACATCCTCTTTTTACCGTAATCGGCTCTTTCATTTTTTCATGAATGACTTGCAAACGGTCTTGATGATGATCCAATAATTCTGCGATTCTTTCATTGGCATTTCGAAAGGGCTTTCCATGTGAAGGAATGACATATTCCACGTCCAACTTTTGGATTTTTTTCAATGAGGTAAAAAATTCTTCCAATGGGTTACTGAAACCTTTAAACCAGTAAGATATATTAGGGGAGATCTTTTGCAATATATGATCTGTCGAGAACAGAACACTATTTTCCTTATTATATAGTGATATCAGGCCATCAGCATGCCCCGGCGTGAAAATCACCTCATACTCACATTTGCCAAATCGCAGATGCATCCCTTCTTCAAGGTGATGATTGACCGTAGGATATGGTTTCACTTGTGGCATAAAGCTGCTTTCGTCACCCGATAAGGCAGTGGCTATATCATCTTCCCATCCACATGCATCATAGCTTTCTTTAAGGAGATTGAGCGATTTCGCTTCCCAATACGTTTTCCCGGCCTGTTCATCCACTTGTGTCATCCAAACATCAGCATTGGTTAGTTGCTGTAAGGTTCCTGCATAACCGAAATGATCTGGGTGATAATGGGTGATGATAATATCACGAATATCATGCTTTCCGATAATGGGCTTCCATATTTCCCTTGTCGTTTCATTATTTAATCCGGTATCCATGATCGTCCATCCTTTTTCACCTTCTGCTAGGAAACAATGAACATGATCAAGCCTAAAAGGCAAAGGAATGGTAACTTGCGTAACTTTCAATTCATTCAGCAACTATAACTTCTCCCTCCGATGTAGCATTCAATTTCATATTTTTTATGAGTACAAAAAAAGCGCTAAATTAATCAATTCGACGAATTTCTTGAACTTCCTCTATCCAACTGTTAGATGTTACGCTAAACCTTGATAAAACCGATCGCATAAATTTAGCTTGGAAATGTAAAAGAAGCGTTTATACCTCCTTTGCGAATGTACATCGAATAAACAGGATTGGTGAAGCGATTTGTCTAGACGTGGAAACTGTTGGGTTAATACGGTAA
Organism: Peribacillus simplex; assembly: GCF_001542915.1. Lineage (GTDB taxonomy): Bacteria > Bacillota > Bacilli > Bacillales > DSM-1321 > Peribacillus > Peribacillus simplex_B. Next base: position 10,657 of record NZ_LNNH01000016.1, read on the forward strand.
GTGAATCACAGCATAGGTAAACCTAAATATTTCTAATTTTACATGTATTCACTGTATGAAGTGCTCCAAGCAAGCTTTACTGTAATCCCAATTGAGTGCAACAAAAATCAGGCTAACTTAGTCCCCGCTGAATATGGGAATAAGTTAGCCTGATAATGGTGTCATATTTTTTCAGATAAAAAAACCCTGAATTTTGGACTACCAAAAGGTAAAAAGAGAATGAAGCATGTTAAAACAAGCCTGAAGAGTTAGTAAGAAGTACTTTCGGAAGGTGTTTTTCGCTTTGGGCAAATAATGTACATGGAAGGTAAAAATACTGAGGAATCACCGATATGACGACCAAGGACTACCCACTTATGGAACTCCATAAAATCCACAGTACTGTCATATACCTACATAATGATGGAATGCATCTGGCCATCCTTCTTGAAACTAGATGATTCTTGCTTGATCGTCCAGATGCGCTGACCCCGATTTTATGCACGGATACCATCCGCTTTCCTTATTGTCATAATTTTTGTTCCAACAGGATTAACGAATCGGTGCGAGGGTATGTTAATAAAATATGTCTATTTACACAAAGGTCGATGCTGAAAATTAATTCAACACTCATGAAGTAGGGGTTCATTTTTAAAGGATTGATTCATTACTTTAAAACCCCCTGTTTTTTTGTCCTTTCATAAATGGATCAGTTGCAGCCTGACTAACATTTAGATAGGAGGATTTTATGTCATTTTTAATCACTATGATCGGATTATTGGTTTCCACCATACTCGCTACCATCATGAATGCCAAATGGCCCCGTATCCCATTACCGATATACCAAATATCCGCCGGAGCAGTACTTTCATTATTGCCATTTCACTTATCGCTTGATTTTCATTCGGAATTATTCATGATTTGTGTCATAGCACCATTACTCTTTACAGAAGGCAAGAATACATCCCGTAAAGAAATGCTTGAATTGCGCAAGCCTATTTTGTTGCTTGCTTTTGGGCTTGTTTTCGTCACTGTGTTTGCTGGAGGTTTTTTCATCCACTGGCTGATTCCGGATATGCCGATGGCCATCGCTTTTGCTTTAGCTGCCACAATCACTCCTACTGATGCTGTAGCAGTCCAATCGATCACAAAGGGATTGAAGCTGCCCGGCAATATGCTGCCGATCCTTGAAGGTGAGTCACTTTTCAATGATGCCGCGGGTATCGTTGCTTTTAAAGTGGCCTTGGCTGCGGCATTGACAGGTGCATTTTCCATTAAAGATGCATCGCTCAATTTCATCTTTGTCGCCATAGGCGGGATCTTCATCGGTCTTCTTTTGGGTTACTTAATCGTTAAATTACGATTGTTTTTACGGGTTCAAGGACTTGAAGAAATCCCCATGTCCATCGTAATGGAGGTCATTACACCTTTTGCCATCTACATGGTAGCTGAAGAATTCCATGTTTCCGGTATCTTGGCGGTAGTGGCCGCAGGTGTCATTCATGGCATTGAACGCGATCGCCTTCAAAATACCACAACCAAATTGCAAATTGTATCAACGAATATATGGTCAGTATTGGGATATCTATTGAATGGGCTTGTGTTTACTTTATTAGGATTCATGCTGCCGAGCGTCTATCGGGAAATCGAGTCCAACTTAAATAGGGGTTCCCTTTTTGGGATAAGTGTATTGATCGTTCTATTATTATTGGTGATCCGTTTTATTTGGGTATACTTCCTGCATGATACATTCACCAAGAATAGGGTCAATCCGCTAGAGCAATTCATTATGTCCCGGATCCATCGAGATGAAATCAAAGTCAGCGATGATAAGAATTTAACAAGAACACTGTATGCCATCTTGACATCCGTATGCGGCATTCATGGAACCATAACTTTAGCTACCGCTTTATCCATCCCTTATTTCATGCCGGATGACACTTTATTTCCGATGCGCAATACAGTCTTGTTCATCGCAGCGTGCGTCATTTTGTTAAGTGTCCTATTAGCCACGTTCCTTTTGCCGATACTTGTAAAGGCACCGGCTGAATCTGAGGACGAACGCCTGAGCACTGATGAAGCTTATAAAATCGTATTGAACAAAACGATTCATCAGCTGAGCAAAGAAGCCAATAGCGATAATCAGAAAGCCGTTTATCAAGTGATGGATGATCTGAACGAACAACTGATAGATTTGGAGCGAGGCATAACGAACAGGCCGGATAACAAGACGATACAGGATTTAGTCAAGCTAGGGGCGAATGCTGAATTGGAAGTCGTTTCTGGATTGGTCGAAAAAGGATCGATATCAGAAACGACCCACGAGCTATATAAGGTGTACATTTCACGAACGTTGAATTATGTACAAAAATCATTTTTGCAAAGAGTTTGGATTTCATTGCAAGCTATCCTTTTCAAGAAAAAGCTTAATGTCAAATGGGATAAAAAATGGGAAGCAAAGTTAGAGAACTCCCTCGATAAAAACGCGGACCTGATCAAGGAATTCCGTCAAGCACAAAAAGAAGCATCAAAGGCAGCCATTTCTTTAATCAAACAACAAATTGAACCAGAAAACCGCCATGAAGTGATGCTTGTCATCCAAAGGTATAATCGGTACTTGAATCCATTCGGTACATTAAGTGAAAAGGAAGCCACCAACTTACAAGAAATGGTGAGTCATTTTCAATTGAATGCCATGCAAATCGAACGAGATATCATTCAGCAATTGGTCGAAGAAGATCGGATATCCTCCAAAACGGCTACGGCGCTTAGACAAAACCTGGTCTATGATGAAATGATCATGATCCAAAATTGATCAAAGAAGTGAATGATACACCAACAAAAGATGAATAAGAAAAACCCTGCTATATGTGACCGGCAGGGTTTTTCTTATTGGATCGAGATTTATTTAAACGTTCTCCGTTACTGCTGTATATTGATTTAAGAAGGATAGTATTTTTCGATAGACAGCCATTTCATTTTCTTTTTTGGAAAAACCATGTCCTTCATCTTCCAGGAGCATATACTCGACAGCTCTTCCCTTGTCCTTCAAGGCTTGCACGATTTGATCGGATTCCTTTTTAACGACACGCGGATCATTCGCCCCCTGTACGACTAGCATGGGTTTGGTCATGGAATCCAGGTAGGTAATAGGCGAGTACTCGATTAATTTCCCTCGATCTTTTTCCGGATTCCCAACCCACTGATCCATGACTGGCTTCCAGTCTTCAGGAACGGATTCGATGAAGGAAAATAGGTTGGATGGACCAAAAATATCGACTACCGCCTTAAAGTACTCGGCATGACGTCCATGTAGCAGCAACGCCATATACCCGCCAAAGCTTCCGCCCATCAATAGTATGTTCCCTTTTCGGGCATATCCTTGTTCAATCAGCCAATCCAGACCGGCTATATTATCAAGGCGCGGTCCATGCCCCCAATCTCCTTCTACCATTTTCATGAATTGTAAGCCATATCCTGTGGAGCCGCGAAAGTTCGGTGCGAAAATACTATATCCATTGTTCACGAAAAACTGAAAGGATGCTCTGAAAAATTTGCGTTCTGCGGCTTGAGGACCGCCATGAGGCCAGAAAATGACTTCGCCAGTATCATTTTCCTTGTTTGCCCGAAAAAATAACGATTCGATCTCCAAGCCATCAAAGGAAGGGTAGGTAATGATGTCCGGTTCCACCAATTCGGTTGTCTCGACACCTGGGACCGTGTAGAAAGTCAATGGTTCCCACTCATCACCGGTTCTTTTATAAATATTATGAGGCTTGGTTGCGCTCATGCCAGATAAGTAGAGTGCACCTGATCTTGCAACCTCAAGTTTTTGAATGACACTGCATGGAATCGGGATATTCGTCCAGTCCCCATTTTTCAGATCATGCTCATATAAATGATCGACTACGCCTTTCTCGCTCGCAACAAATAACAGTTGTAATTCTTCATTATATTTAAGGGCCGTAAAGCTTTCACTTTTCAATTCTTTTATTTTCGTAAATTGATCGGTTTCTAGATTAAAAGAGGCCAAGTAAGTGTAATCCGAATCATAATCCGTCAATAAATAAATCAGGGAATCCGAGACGAAAACACCGTGTGTGACTGTATGTTGTTTCTCGGATGGAGGGGTAAGCAAAATCTCACAGCTTCCACTCTTCGCATAGAGGAGGGAATATGTATTTGCATAGTGCTTGTGATAAAGAAAGGTTTTTTCATCAGGACTGAAACCAATGATATAGGTTGCCGCATCTTCCCCCTCGAGTATTTGGGTTTCCTGTCCTGATTCCAGGTCTAAACAATAGGAATTTAAAAAGGACGGATTTCCTCTCGACGTGGTGTAATAAAGCCTTTGGCTGTCATTCGATAAAATCGGCATGAAATTCCGGGTATTTTCATGATTGATGATTTCCTTCATGGTCCCTCCCCTCAAAGGAATCCCATAAAACTGGGTGTTTTCATTCCCGTCTTGATCAAAACCGGCTATGATGAAACGACCTTGTTTATCAAATAACAGCTCCTGGCAGCTTTGATCGATGGATGTAAGCGGGTATGGAAACGTATTGGGTAAATCCATTCCCCATAGATTATACTTGCCGCTCAAATTCGTACTGAAAACCAACTGCTTTTCATCAGGGCTTACGATAAAATCGCCAATGGAAAATGTCCGTAAAAATTGCTCAACATCAGGTTTTGGAAAAGTGATCATGATTGAAAACCCCCTTTTTTATTGGATAACTCCTTAATTATTGTACCATATTTTCCCTTTCGATTCAGATTAATCGGTGGCATCCCCACCATAACTCGAATCAATCAGGAGACTGCTTCCCTCATTTACCATTCGGCAGCGTTCGCCCTGTTTGATTAGTTCAATTGATATACCTTCTGGCCCCGGCGTATTCCTCGCCGTATCCCGATGTGTTTATTTCATCTATTCTTACGTGTATAGAGCTGTTTGGAGAGTGGAAAGCAGCCTTGGCTTCGCCAACGATATATATGGTATTTTGATGAAACATTATTTTTGTTCCTCCTGCCAATACAGACATCATAACAGCCATAAATAAGGTCGCTCTTTATATGGTACAAGATGAAATGGTTACATATTATAATGGGCCCATCCGACAATATATTTAGAAAATTCAGTCCTTTTCGATTACAAAAAGACGATCAGCCTTTATATGGCTCATATTTAGCATACAAGGCCTTGCGGCGGTCACGATCGGTGAAAGTGGTAGCTGCACCGCTTTTACGGTTTCGATAAAGTTCCTCCATATCCACCGTGCCGGTAATGACAGTTTGTCCGGCCGTTTTTGCCTCGGCTACGATTCCATCGGCTGTCCAGGCTTTATCACAGGGGCTAAGGATACTTGCACGGCCATATCCACTCGGAAGCGGTCCTCCCGGTTCACCTACAGTGGGACAATGAACGAAGTACACCTGATTTTCGATTGCGCGTGCTTGCGCGCAATGGCGCACTCTCCAAAAACCTGCCTCCGTAAACGTATATGAGGGGCAAAAAATAATGTCTGCCCCCTTCATGGCCAATATTCTTGAAACTTCGGGAATTTCCGCTTCATAACAAATCGCTATTCCAATCTTGACAGGCCCGATGGAATACACATCCAGATCATTCCCCTCGGAAGTATGCCAATTTGCTTCGGCAGGAAAGATATGAGTTTTTTTATGCTCGGCACATGTTCCGTCCTTGTCGAAAATGTAGGCTATGTTGTAGTATTCATTTTTCCGACTTTCCAAATGTGAACCAGCAATGATCACTTGCTTCCTCTTTTTTGATATCGTCCTGAAAAGATGTTTATATTGATTCGCATATTCAGCAATCTTGATTACGGATGTCTCATCCATTCCTTCATGTGTCGCTGCTAAGCCGATGGTAAACAGTTCAGGAAAAAGGATATAATCCGAGTCTACAGGCACTTGGCTGATCAAGTCTTCTACTTGATTCTGAAATTCAAGGAACGTCGACACTTTTTCGACCTTGAATTGGCAAGCCGATATGTTGATTTTCACGAAGCACCTCCCATAGTCTCCGTCAGTCATGTCCCTGCTCCTGCACAGATGACCACAATCGATCAGGAAATTTTATTTAAATTTTCCACTTCCGTCCCTTTTATATTCATATGCTTAGTCAATGAACTTACGATGATCGTTACTAGCAAATTTAAAAATAAGGCTATGACGCCTGTACTGATATCATTGATTACGTGAGGCACATCAGGCAAGAAGGTCGCTATTTTCACATCGGCAATCGTGGCATACAATACGATCAGTACACCTGCCAGGATCCCTGCCATCGCACCATATTTGTTGATGATATTGTTTTTTGGCAAACTGCAAAACAAGGCAGGTGCTAGCTGGGTTATCAGGCTATATGACATGATATTCAAGATGGCGAGCGCTTCTCCGCCTGTTATCGTTACAATTAAAGCAATGATGGAGATAGCTATGATGATCATTCTTGAGACGACCAATTGCTGCTTTTCAGATGCAGCAGGGACCAGAACTTTGAAAAAGCTATTTGTCAGACCAACCGAGGCAGCCATTAGCATCACCGAGGCTGGAACTAGCGCCGTCAATAAGCCTGCTGCTCCAATCAGGCCTATCATCCATGGATCGAACGTTTGAATTGCCAGCCTTAACAGGGAAAGATCCCCATCTGCTCCCTGCAGTCCAGGGATTTCCATGATAGTGGCAAAACCTATGAAAAAGACGAATAGCAATAATAGTGTATACAAGGGTAAAGCGATCGCATTTTTCCTAAGTGTTCTTTCCCCATTCGACGATAATACGACCATGAAAGTTTGTGGCAAAAGATAAAATCCGAGTGCATTCAGCAAAACGGTAGACACAAACCAGGATTGACTCAACCCTTGATCTGCCAAAATTAACATTTCCGGTTTAGCGGCCTGTACCGTTTCGAACATGGGCTGAATGCCGCCGAAGTAATGAAAAGGAATGTAAATCCCCAAAAAAATCACTACTACCAAGATCATGAAATCCTTAAGGATTGCCGTCCATGCTGAACCGTGAATGCCTGAAATCATGACATATGTCGTAACTACGATGGCGCCGATGACACTTGCCGCCACCGGGGAGATGGCTCCATATGAAGCTTCTGAAACAATGATGCCCAATCCTTTAAGCTGGATGACAATATACGGAACAAGGGCTAAGCTACCCAGGACCGCTACGATCATTCCCATTGACCGGCTTTTGAATTTAGAGGCAAAATACTCAGGCTGGGAGATGATCGAATGTTGTTTTGAATATCTCCAGATTTTAGGGACGAGCCAATATGAGAGGACGTAAGCCAAAAAGATATAAGCAGGTACATAATAAGCCGCAGCCCCTTTGGAGTAAGCCCACCCGCTTCCGCCCAGAAATGTGAAGGTTGTATAAATTTCACCTGCTATCAACAAAAAAATGAAGAAGGTTCCGAAGCCCCTGCCTCCTAAAGCAAACTGCTCCATATCCATATCCTTTCCTTTTCTTGCTTTGATCCCCAAATAAAGAGCTAAAAACAAGAAGGAGGAAATGATGAGTAACGAAATGTTCAATCGAGATCACTCCCTTCATTATCAGGATCGAACTTATAGACGATCATCAAAATCACTGATGCCATCACCATCCAAAATGCGACCCAAAATAACAAAAATGGCATTCCCAATATGTATGGCTCCACTTTATTGGCTAAAGGCAATAAACCAAGGAACCCTATGAATGGAACAAAAAGCAATAGTTTGATAGCATTCAACTTGTACCCTCCCTGTAATAGGTATTCTCTCACGGATGAATCGCCATCAGCATAGCGGGCATTCCCTCCAAACTGATGGCAGGTAAGCATCTCTATCTGTCAAAGGATTTCGCTGGGCCTTCCTCTCATTTGGATTGAATCGTAAGGACAGTTTCCAATAGGACGTTGACTCCTTTTTCACAATCCTCCCAAGCAGTAAGCTCTTCTTCACAATGGCTTTTTCCGTTGATGCTTGGAACGAAAATCATGGCTGTCGGGATATAACTAGCTATAAACTGGGCATCATGTCCGGCTCCACTAACCATCCTTTTATAAGGCAGCCCTAGTGAGATCGTCGACTGTTCAAGCAAATCACAAATTGATTCGTCGAACCAAACCGTATTCCTGTCCCATAATTTTTTCACTTGGATCTCGCAGTCATTTTCCGAACCATTTGTTGCAAAACCTGCAATGATCTCCTCAACCTGTTTGATGACCTTCGGATCTTTATGTCTGGCCTCTAATGAAAACACCACTTTATTGGGGATGACCGTATGGATATTAGGAAGAACATTGACTCTTCCCATCGTGAATACCAACTCGTCATGAAGCATCGCTAACTTTTGCCGGGCCTCCATGATCAAGGTATTGGCAGTGAAGAAGGCATCCTTTCTCATATTCATCGGAGTGGTTCCGGCATGATCGGACTCCCCGGTGACTTCAATTTCATAGCACACCATCCCCAGGACACATTCAACGACTCCGATCGTTAAAGATTCCCGCTCCAGGATGGGGCCCTGCTCGATATGCAACTCTAAAAATGCAGTCGCTTCTTTTAAACGCACCGCTTCATCCCCTGCATAGCCAATCTCATCCAAAGCGTTTTCGAAGGTATTCCCTTCACTATCCGTCTTTTGCAGCATCAGGGACTTTTCGAATTTACCGGAAAGAACGCCCGATGACATCATGGAAGGTTCGAACCTGGCTCCTTCTTCATTTGTGAAATTGACGATCATAATCGGGATTTTAGGCTGGAAATTATTTTCCACCAAAGTCCGAACGACCTCGAGTCCCGCAGCTACGCCCAAGATTCCATCAAACCGGCCTCCCTTTTTGACGGTATCCATATGTGAGCCCATCACAATGGGCGGTTTGTTTTCAAGGCCGGCTAAGGTAGCGTAAATATTACCCATATCATCTACCTGAATGGTCATTCCCAATTCCTTGCAACAGGAGCAAAAATAGTCACGGACTTGCCGATCCTCCTCCGAAAGGGATAACCGTGTAACTCCGTTGTTTTCCGTGCGTCCAAAATCGGCGAATTCCTCAAGCGTGCGGCTCAGCCTATCCCCATTGATTATTACCTTTTGTTTTTTCATAGCGAATATCCCCCTTCATGATTACATTACATGCTCCATCATTCATGCGCGCATTTACAAAATCGAAAGTGAACGTCTTGGTTGTAAAGCTATTTCCCTCTTCTATATTCCTACCAAAGTTTCGCTATTATATAGTATTTCTCCATTTAAAATCGTTGTTTCCACTTTCAATTCCTTTATGTCATTGAGCTTGACCTTCAAAATGCTATCATTCAAGATGACTAAGTCGGCCAGCTTCCCTACCTCGATACTGCCTTTGATCGCTTCATCGAAACTAGCATAAGCTCCATTCCATGTATATAGCCTGATCGCTTCCAATACCCGAATCGATTGTGCCGTGCCTATGCTTGCACCGGAGCTGCTTTTTCTATTTACTGCTACGTGTATGCCCAATAAAGGGTTATGATCCGTAACGGGAGCATCGGAACCAGCAGCAGCCAGTATGCCGTTATCGATATAATCACGGGCGGCATACATATAATTCACCCTCTCCCCATAATGCTCGATATATATATCACCGAATTCAAAAGGGAATGGCGGGTTGGGAATGGGGATGATTCCAAGTTGCTTCATCCTCCGCTGCAAATCGGGCGTAGATATTCCTGCATGCTCGATTCGATGTCTATGATCCTTTCTTGGAGATTCCTTCAAAGCCTTTTCCACACAGTTCAAATACATGTCTATCGCTTTGTCACCTTGGGCATGCACGGTAATTTGATAGCCTTTGGCATGTGCTTCACCCAACACCTGATAAATTTCCTCTTCCGTGTAATAGAGGATGCCGAAATTGCCGGGATCGCTTGAATAAGGCTCCCTAGTGGCTATGGTCGGACCCGTGCTGCTGCCATCCGTAAACAATTTTGCCGGACCGATTTTGAATCGATCGTCCCCCGTTCCGGTTACGACCCCCGCAGCCACCATTTTGTTGACGAATTCATGCGATTTGTTCAGTGAACCGATCATCGCATAAATGCGGACGCGGATATCGTTTTGTTTAACCGCTTGCTGCATGATTCGCAAACTATCAGGTCCATGTGCACCCGCTTCATGAATGCTGGTTATCCCTGCGGCAATGAAATGTTCCGAAGCGATTTTTACTGCCTTCTCCAGGTCCCTTTCCGTATAACCAGCCCGTTCGGCGATCATCATATGTGCCGTTTCAATAAGTTTGCCAGTGATCGCCCCACCTTCATCCTTTTCAATGATTCCACCTGGCGGGTTCACTGTACTCTCATCAATTCCTGCTATTTGTAACGCCTTCCGGTTCACCACACTTATATGGCTGCATGTCCTGGTTATCATGACCGGGTGGTTTTCTGATATGGCATCCAACTCAGCGATGGTTGGATATCGCTTTTCTTTCACCGCGGTTTCATTGAATCCCCATGCGCGGATCCATTCACCGTTTGGGATTGTTGCTGCTTGCTTCTTCAAGTCATCTAACAAATCAGCGACTGATTTGATATGTTCCGCTTTACAGCTTACTGCCAACTGATTGACACCGTACAATATAAGATGAATATGGGAATCTATGAAGCCTGGAAGTAATGATTTCCCCCGCAAATTGACCACTTTCGTATCTTCTCCGATAAAAGCTTCCATCTCCTGATTGGTTCCAACTGCAGAGATTAGATTTCCTTTCACTGCCATGGCCTCGGCTACTGAATTCTTCCGATCAACTGTAATGACTTCACCGTTCACGAACACGATATCAGCTAGCAAGCGCCCACCCCCTTCATATTTACTCAATAAAAAATTTTCTAGAGCACGCCTTTCCCTTTTTATGTTTGAATATTCAGTTTCCGGTAGATTCATTCTATCCATTCTTTATTGGGAAATCATTAGACAAATAGTTAATTTTTCAATCAATTTTTTATACCTTTCATCTACTTGTGTCAGATCTTCTTTTAAGATGCTCTGCCTCATCCCTTTAGGAGGTAGTTGAATAAGAAAAAAGGGAAATAAGCGCAGATGTGCTTATTTCCCCTGGAAATCCGTTTTTAGTTCTTCTCACTTTCACAAATCCTCCCGATTGCCCCAATCGTCAAATACCGTTTATCGACATTAAAATCCCATGACCAATATCGAAGGGTTAATTCCCTTTTATCGACTTCTTCCATAAAGGCTTTCAGACCTATCAATGACGCTCCATAGCCTACATTGGCTGCCAAGGTAAAAACGGCATTAATCCCTTCGTTGATGGCATCGCTATACTCGGGCTTCATTTTCAAAATATCCGTCCATGTAAGATAAAACCCATTTTTCTTGATACATTTGGACAGGGAGTGACTCAGTGTACGTACGATCTCGTCCCTTAAATCCAAGAATGCATCTTTTATCCGTTCAACGTCGTTTTCCGGGTAGTTGTCTCCATGCTCAGCAAGCAAATCCATGGCCCAATTATAAAAAAGCTGAGTGTAAATGGCAGAGGTCGCTACAATGTCAAACTCAAAAGAATACTCAGCGAAAAGTTGTTCCGAAAGCTGGCTTAACCGATTCTCGGTATCTTTTACATACTGTATGACTACCCCTGCCTTTTCACCTCGATCCAACATCAAGGATAAATCACCATCAAAACCGATTGTATCGAGACCAGTAACATTGATTTTAACCAGCTGGATTTTTTTCCGGGCAAGCTCCGGCAAGCCTTTTATACCCTTTTCCATACTTTCCTGATCTATATCAAATAAATGAATCGATTGGCATCGGGCGGCAAGATATTCCAGATCGAGATCATCGCAATTCCCAGCACCGATGATCGCCACTTTTTTAACCATCGGTTTCTTTGAAAGAACGGCTTCGAATAACTGTGTAACTTGGAGACGATGCTGTTTCCACCTTATCTTTCTTAATTCTTCTCGATCATGATTCAAGTCCCTTTGAAAATCTTCCAAGTAAATCGCTCCCTTTACGGTACGTTCCATTAAAATATTGTATCAAAGTATTCTAATCATGTGGTAATGGAAATTGGCCCGGGGTTCGTTTTGAAAAATTGGCTTGCTTCTCATAGGGAAGGAAAAATATTTTTCTTCATAAACGAACAAGAAACGTAAAAGAAATTCTTTCCTATTCATTGAACACAGGGAGCGCAATATATTGCAATGTTTGTGAAAATCTTTCATTCTTCACCGGTGACTTCAAAGGGGCGAACAGTACTTCATTCTCACTTTCAGCCTTATCGCCCCTTCTCAAAGGCGAAAAATAGGTGAATCTTACAACTTTTGAGAATATCGGAGCACTCCCCGTTTATACAGTTAGTTTGAGCAGAAATTCACAGACTGCAACCGACCTAAAGCTTCTATTTCTATGCTCGGCCTAGCATTCCTTACTTTGTTGCATGAATGCATCTCGTTCAATACTAGTTTTCCAATTGATCCATTATTGAAAAAATTCACCAAAATCATTATGCCAGCAAAGCGAAATAACGCGGAAAACCACATTTTTTCCGTCATTCTTACTATATTCCGATAAAATTTGAAAATCCTTCCATCCATTTGATCAATCAGTGTATCAATTTCTGAATAAAGGTTGACTTGAATTTTAGGAAATGGACTCTGGGAATTCGATATCTCCCTTCTGATTTGGAATAAAATGAAATAATCATCCTGGAAGTTCCAGGCCTATTAATAGTGGGATTTCCCCATGATTTTGTCCATTACCCGATGCAGATTTCCCTGTTTTCCTTAAACTGAAAACAGGCAATTCCGCTTATGGATGTCACCCTTTTCCCAATCGTATAAATATTCAAAAAAATGTCGAGTTGAGTCATCTATCCTTTTACCCTTATACTAGGGGAGAAAACTGAAAGGGGAGAATCATTCATGAAAAAAGAAATATCAATCATTGGAGTCCCGATGGATCTTGGCCAGACAAGAAGAGGAGTCGATATGGGGCCAAGTGCCATTAGATATGCAGGATTGAGCGAGAGACTTGAAAACATTGGCTATACTGTTCATGATGAAGGCGATATAAGAGTAGAGATACAAGAAAGAGCACAAAGTGACTCAGACACAAATTTAAAGAATCTGCAAGATGTAGCGGAAGGCAATGAAAAACTGAGCCAAAAAGTGGATGAAGTCATCCGATCGAATCGCTTTCCACTAGTATTAGGTGGCGATCACAGCATTGCCATTGGCACGTTAGCAGGTTTAGCCAAGCATTCCGAGAACTTAGGAGTCATTTGGTATGATGCTCATGGTGATTTGAACACGGCGGAAACCTCCCCATCGGGAAATATACACGGGATGTCGCTGGCAGTAAGTTTGGGACTTGGACACCCTGCCCTTACTAACATTGGCGGATACTCCCGGAAAGTCAAACCGGAAAATATCGTCATCATTGGGGCCCGTTCCTTGGACCAAGGGGAAAAAGAGTTGATTAGAGAGAAAGGAATTAAAGTTTTTACCATGCATGAGATTGATAGAATGGGCATGACAAGAGTGATGGAAGAATCGATAGCCTACCTGAAGGAACGCACGGATCTTGTACATTTATCCTTAGATCTTGATGGACTTGATCCGGATGATGCACCTGGCGTGGGGACACCTGTTATGGGAGGAATCAGCTACCGCGAGAGCCACCTTGCGATGGAAATGCTGGCTGAAGCTAATATCATCACATCAGCAGAGTTTGTCGAGATCAATCCAATTTTGGACGAGCATAATAAAACGGCTGAAGTGGCAGTTGCTCTAATGGGTTCACTTCTTGGCGAAAAATTATTATATGGAGCAGAGAATCATTTTGTCACAGCTGATATGCTGGCAGATGTGAAATAGAGGCCATTAATGCAAGACAAACTAGGAATATATTAAGCTTTCATTCATGGATTCTCCATTGAAAAAGCCCATGCTTCGTAAGAATGCTTGATGGATGAGCATAAAAGGAGCAAGTTTACCATCCCTGATTTCCTGACGCTTGGCTTCCTTTTCTTTATTGATCGGCACTATCGAAATTATTTCTGCACCGGCATCGTTCACATTGCCCGGCATGTAGAAGTGATTTCTTATCCGAGGGAATTCAACAGCAACTTAGATTCAAAATCAAGCTTTTACACATGTGCATGGAAAAACACATATTCCCTAATACCGTTCTAACATAAATGAAACCGTTTGCACCCATCAGGTAAAGGAGTTTTTCAATGAAAACAGCAGAAAATCAACCAAATGAACTAAAACGGAGCATGAAAGCAAGACATCTATTCATGATTTCAATAGGGGGATGTATTGGTACGGGCTTTTTCCTTGGATCTGGCTACACCATTCATGAAGCAGGAGCGCTTGGTGCGATCCTCTCTTACATAGTCGGCGGATTAATCATGTATTTGACCATGCTGTGTCTAGGTGAACTATCCGTTGCGATGCCCGTAGCCGGTTCGTTTCAAACCTACTCGACCAAATTCATCGGTCCTGGAACCGGCTTTGCCATAGGATGGCTATACTGGTTAGGGTGGGCCGTTACCGTTGCCTTGGAATTTTTGGCAGCAGGACAGCTTATGCAAAGGTGGTTTCCTGAATCACCCGTGTGGATGTGGTGTGCGATCTTCGCGTTGCTCATCTTCATGCTCAACGCTCTATCGGCCAAAGCCTTCGGCGAATCGGAGTTTGTTTTTTCAAGCATAAAGGTATTGGCCATCATCCTGTTTATCGGTGTTGGCGGTGCCGCCATGTTTGGTCTCATTGATATGAAGGGCGGCCAAGAAGCGCCGTTTTTCTCGAATTTCTTCAATGAAGGCCTCTTCCCGAACGGCATTTCCGCCCTGCTTATCACGATGATTACCGTGAACTTTTCCTTCCAGGGCACAGAGTTGATCGGAATTGCTGCTGGAGAAAGTGAAAATCCGGAAAAGGTCATACCTAAATCCATTAAACAAACGGTTTGGAGAACCCTTTTCTTCTTTGTCCTATCTGTTTCAGTACTCTCTGCGCTGATTCCAAGGGAAAAAGCGGGAATCGTTGAAAGTCCTTTCGTTGTTGTACTGGATAGTATAGGCGTTCCCTATGCGGCTGACATCATGAACTTCATCATCTTAATCGCCCTATTGTCAGTCGCGAACTCCGGTCTTTATGCAGCGACACGAATGCTGTACTCGCTATCAAGGGAAGGCATGGCCAGTCCGAAGCTCGGTATGGTAAACAAGAGAGGGGTTCCTCTCAATGCTTTACTCATCACCCTAGCCATCGCTGGATTGTCTTTACTTTCTAGCGTCATCGCTGCAAAAACGGTATTTGTTTTCCTTCTTTCCCTTGCAGGTCTTGGGGCTCAAATTGGCTGGATAGCCATTGCCGCGTGCCTGCTCGCTTTTAGGAGGGCCTATGTCCGCCAAGGCGGCAAGGCAGAAGACCTCAAATTCAGAGTGCCGCTATACCCGATCATTCCAATACTTGCTTTAATAGCTAACTGCATCGTCATGATCAGTTTGGCATTTGTTCCCGAGCAGCGCATGGCCCTTTATTGCGGCGGAGCGTTCTTCATTGGTTGTTATGCGGTGTACCACTTTAAAGTGAAGAAATCCAAGGAAGCGGGTACTTCTCAACAGGAAGTGCAATTGACCGAGGGTAAAAAAATGGTGATTTAACACCACTAAAGCGAAGGAGAGAGGTCACCCATTGATTGATCACGACGTGACTTCCCGCATCCGCTACCCATATCAAAAAGAAGAAGCAGCCTGCTGTTCCACACATAAGGCTGCTTCTTCTTTTTGCATATCCCGATTTGCCGGATGATAGCATGTATAGGATGGTGAATTTCAGCTTCACCCCAATTCACTTCAAAAAAAATCATCCGAATCGATGATTGTTAGTTTGTGCAAATTCTTTCAACCTCGGCAGGATGGGCTCCAAAATTTCCTTGGCTATGTAATCCGTTTCCAATCCTATGAAGCGGTCGCTTTCCAATTCGACAGACCTTGCTTCTTCCGGGTCATTGCAAAATATGAACGATATGATCCCATTCTCTTCCCTCATGTCGACATATTTAAATGTGATGTCATGCCTCGTAAGGCAGCTTTCAAACGCAATGCACAATTCATCTATGTTTGCTGGACTTATAGATGTGAATTTCATATTGATCATCCCCTCTGCTACAGGATAACAAAATAAATCTTCAATTACAAAGCGAAATTCAAGACTTCCATAAAGCTGGAATAGATTATCTGACACAAGTGCGGCACCATTTATTTTTTGTGGAAAAAAAGGATGAAGGAAGCGCTTAGTTGATGATGGAGAATGGAAGTGAAGTTTCCTCCTTTCAGTGATTCTTACTGAACATTTCGGTTCATGAGCGTCAGGATCTTCAGGGCGATGACTCAGGAATGCAGCTCCTCGGACGGAGTTCCTTATGAATATTCCATGGCATGTCTCATATCTATATACAAACACCTTGTTAGGAGTGGGCCAACATGAAGTCTTTTTATAAGGGAACGCTCATCTTGATTATTGCAGCGTTTTTCGGTGAATGTATCGAGTTTTTGGTGAACATGATCCTAGCCAGGGAATTACACGAGGAGGGCATGGGATTATATATGTCCCTATTGCCCATTTTCTTTTTGATATATGTGATAGCCAGCCTTGAATTACATATTTCCATATCAAAATTCGTTGCAGAAAATAAACGGACCATGCATTATAACCTTATCATCCATGCGCTTAAAATGGCTGCAGTCGTCGTCTTGATCATGTGTGTGGTCATGCCTTTCATCCTTTCTTTTTCATCCGTCATGGACCGCTATCACCCCTATATTAAATGGCTGCTCATCATCTTGATCCCTATCGTCGCCTTTTCTTCCATCGCGAGAGGGTATTTCATGGGTGTCCAACAAATGGGGAAAATCGCCTTTTCCAATTTTTTGAAAGATATCATTCAATTTGGCTTGCTTTTCTTCATTTTCAACTTATTCCATTTCAATCAAGAAAAGTCGCTGTTAATGGCCTTTTTCGTATTGATCGGCAGTGAGTTCATCGTTTTTCTTTACTTGGTCAATCTCCTGATTCTGCAAATGAGGATCATGGGACGCGGAACGAACACACGAACAACTGGAAAGCATGCCCGGCAGACATTATTGGCGGTATCGCTGCCAACCATGGGGTTAAGGATTTTCCATGCAATAACGAATGCGATTCAGCCATTTTTGATTCATACAGCACTTCTTTCGGCTGGATTCGGGGCCGTGGTGGCTACGGAGCATTTCGGTATGCTCACTGGAGTTGCGATGACCATTGGGTTTTTCCCGGCCTTTATCGCACATTCCCTGATGATCATGCTCATCCCGAATGTTTCGAACGCGTACAAGAATCAGGACAAGGAAAAGTTGAGGGTATTATTGCAAAAATCGATGTCTTTTACCGTATTGTATGGGGTACCTGCGGTGTGTTTCATTTATTTCTTTGCCGAACCATTGACCTCACTCTTTTTTTCTTCAACCTCTGCAACTTACTATTTAAAGTTATTATGTCCTTACTTTCTCTTTCATTTCTTTGTCATTCCCATGCAAGCCTATCTCATTGGCTTAGGATTGGTGAAAGACGCTTTCATTCACACGGTCTGGTCACATATCGTCGCCTTTTTAATGATGTATATCCTTGGCTCCCAAGCTTCACTTAATATGGGAGGAATCATTTTAGGGATGAATACAGGCGCTGTTTTGCTAACGTTCATGCATTACTTGACCATTTGCAAAAAAATCGGGATAAGCATCTTCTTAACGAAATCCAGATCGATATCCATTAAGTGAGAAGGTTGATCGAGGCACTCCCTCATGATCAACCAGCTTGTCGTTTTGAAGGTTCAGGTTAAAAAAAATGAGCCTTTCCCTGTACATATCACCTTGGTTGCTGTATATTTCAACATACTTGGGTAATAATCAAGTAAAATGGTTTAAGTAAACCATACATATAGTAATGGAGTGATTTCATGAGTAAAGCTAAGGCTAAGAGCGGTACGGGTAAAGGCACAGGAACAGGAACGGGCAAGAAGGGCTGGAATCGTTGGAAAACGGGCGCCAACAAGAAAAAAAGCGCAAAACCTTATGTAAGTAAAGGAGTCAAGCATTCCAACGACTCTAAATCTGCAGGCAACCCGAGTGGTGAAAAAACGGATAAATAAAGACAACTTCATGACAGCTTGATGTTCCATATTCTCATACAGGAGGTTGGTAATCTGTATGAAACTCGGGGCCGATATTCCACTCGAGGAACCATCAAGGTAAACGTCCATTATCATACATACTAAAAAAAAGACACTCCCCATACGGTAGTGTCTTTCGTGTTTTTTTTATATTCACATTACTTGATTTGACTTTTCGGTTTGATTGAATTGATTTTTTTCGGTGAAAACTCTGTCCGAAATCCGTTTGTGGCTTTTTTGACGGAGTCCGTCACCGAATGAATCGCTTCCCCAACATCCTGAGCGGAATCCAATAGCGGTTCGACGGTTTTCATTTTCGCTTTCACATCGTCGGTGATGTCGTTTGCCGTCTGCAATAGTTGTTTCGATTCACCCGATAAATCGTGGATGGCATTTCTTACCTCTTCCAATGTTTTATTGGCTTCACCTATCGTCACCATACCTTTTTGAAGAGTACCGATCAAAAAAACGACGAGCCATATGAACGCCAAAGCGATCGCGGCTATACTATATTGGATAATCATGATAAAAAGCTCCCCCTCTAATGTTAAGTGTTGATGCAATTGGTTTGGATATTTGAGTGGATACCGGGGTGACTTGTGTTTTTAATTGACCAACTTATTTAATTTTGATTTGAACGCCCTCTGCTTCCGCTTGTGGCGGGGCTGTAGGAGTGCTTAAACGATCTTTGGAATCATTCAAACTGGCCTCCTTCATTGAATGCGTTACATTATGAATCATTTCGCCTACGTCTTGAGCAGTTTCCAAAAGAGGGTCGACATTTTCCATCTTACCCTTTACATCTGCGGTTATTTGATTTGCAGAGTGGATCAATTGTTTGGACTCATGCGTCAATCCATGTACGGCATTTCTTACCTCTTCCAATGTCTTATTTGTTTCCTCCAGCGTCCCCATGCCCTTACGCAGCGTCTGGTTGACCGTATAAATTAAATAGACAACCGCACCGGAGACACTGGCCACACTTAATTTGATGAACATTTTCATCTATCCACTCCCTTCCATTCAATTTATGCTCCTCCCCCTTCTTTCATTCCCTAAAGTCCCTGCTTGTCCAGTCACTTTATTAGCATTTCCTGCCTCCATCAAGCGAATAAAGGGTGAAAGGTCGGATGAATGCCGAACATGCCCGTTCTTCTACTTACTTGCTGACTTGTTGAAAAAGCGATTTTGAGGATTGATGCGGCAATACATATATTCTAACGAGGTCTTTTCTGAAATAAATAACGGGTTATTTACCCCCTTTCCTTTAAAGGACTGTTCCCTGCCATAAGCAGGTTTTTTTAAAAAAGATTGTGAAATCCTTTCTTTCAGGCACACTATTACTAAAAAGGGAGGTTCCTATGGCCACGCGAAATGTACCAGCTAAAGATGTTGAGAAAAAGAAAGATGTCGCTTCACCAGTTGTGGAAAATGAAATAGCCCAACTCAATCGATTATTGGGAGCGGTCATGAAATATTTATCAGATGACGAGCAAGAAGAAATCGATATTGAGTATCTTCTTGAAAACACTGAGGGTTTGCGGGATTGGTGGAACGAATATAGGGAGCTTGATCGGAAAAGGGTCGAGGAGGAAATAAGAAATTCCCTGACGGTTTTATCCTTGGATGAACTTGAAACCATCCGTGAACAAATCCGAAATAAGGATAAATGAATCCCCCTGTCTAGGCTTTACAATACAGGGAGGGCCTTATCCTTTTAGTTAACAACTGACCCTTCAAATGTGCTCTTTTTCAATTGAGAGCCTTAGATCCAGTTGAGTGGCCGTGAAGTCGACTAATGCCTGCAGCGGATTTATAATGGTATCTCCTGTAAGAATTTCATAGCTCATCGCTGCCTTGACCATGGATAACTGAGCCACCGAAATCTGTCTTTTTTCTTCATTGAATTGCAATAAGCGATTTACGATCTCCTGGTTATATGTCTCGTTCAAACCCTTCATGATCAATTCAAAGGCATTTTTGATGATGATGATTTCAACATCGACGCCCCCATAATTTCTTGAATGGGCGTTTAAACGTTTCATCGTTCCTTCGACAGTTGCAGGGTTCGTAAATAGCATCACTTGCGGCTGCTGCACTTGGCAAACCAGCTCAAAAAATGGTTCATCAATTTTGATGATGGGCATAGACAGCGATAGCTGTTCTTCGTTTAAAAAAGTAATATAGTTCGTGCAGGTTATCAGGATGGCATCCACATTACATTCGGCCATCCATTCCATCTGTTCTTTCACCTTTTTCGAAGCATCCGAAAATGTAAACGTTTCATCTGATGCCACCCGATGCATCAATCCTGAATCTACAAAATGAAGCCATTCCATATCGAATGGCGAAAATGCTTTTTCTATGTATTCTATATTTGAATGGTGTGCATGCAAACAGGCGATCTTTTTTCTCATGAACATCCGTACCCCCGATGCGTTTTCTGATAATTCTAACACAGAAGCCGGCATACCGGTGAAAGGATTTTACTGAATTCATAAGACTCGCCCTGCATGAATGTGGGTCTCAAGCATATATATATCATCGCAATGACAAAAACGTAATGACTATACAAGCCTTAAAGCAGCTTGGCAATTAATAAAAACTGGAGCGTGTTCATTATTCTCTATATAATCGCGATTCTTTTCCCTCCATTGGCCGTATTGTTAGCGGGTAAACCTATTTCCGCTCTGATCAATTTGATTCTCACGCTTTTTTTCTACATTCCCGGATTGATCCATGCCCTTTTTGTGGTGCATGATAAGAAGGCGGATAAACGATTGAAGCGGCAAGCAGCTCTATTGGCCAAAGCGAAACGAAATGATTAGGCACTGCCCATCCTTCAACGCAAAATGACGTACACTTGTAGCGTACGTCATTTTGCGTTGTCCCCCTCCGGACGACCTGAGGAAGCGGATCAATGCAACCGGTGTGTCTTCCTGTGGCCTCTATGATAACAAGCATCACATATATGAAAACGTGAGTCATCCGGTAGCTTTTTTCCACAGCGTTTACATTTTCTCTGGTAATTCAACATTTCATCCTTTAATTGATCATGAACGCCCTCACTGATTTCTTCACGGATACGCTCCCAATATACGGCTTCTGTTTTCTTACCCAACCGGTATAAAAATAAGAGATGAAGGCCAATCGCCTTATAAGATAGCTCCAACTCCTCCAAATTTCTAGTCTTGATGATCGGTTCAGGAAGATCATGGCTCTCGGCTATCGCCTCGACAGTCTCCAGCCACTGCCTGATGAGACTCGGTTCTTTGGCAGAAAAAGGGATATGCAGGAAGCCATACAAATCCAGCAAAGAAAAACGAACTTCGATTTGGGTATCCCTTATCAGCTCGTACAGCTCCCTTTCTTCCGATAGTGAAGCCTTTTTCGTGCCTTTAGGGGGCTCGAACCGCTCCCACATTTCAAAAAAAGTGCCCATGTTCCGGTAATACTTTTGAAAACGCTCGAATACGGCAGAGGTTGGGGCAATCGTAAAGGTTTGAACTGGTTCATCCGCTTGTTCAAGCAACCTATTCATGATTTTGATTTCTGCCGTAAAGGCGACCTTGCCCGTATCATAAATGCCCTTTCTTCCCGCTCTGCCTGCAATTTGTTTGATTTCCTGTGACGTCAGTCTCCTTCTTCGGGTCCCGTCGAACTTTTCATTCTCAAGGAAGACAATGCGCCGGATCGGCAAATTCAAACCCATCCCAATTGCATCTGTAGCAACGACAACCGATGTTTCCCCGCGATTGAAAAGCTCTATTTGCCGTTTCCTGCTCTCAGGTGGCATACTGCCATAGATCATGCTGACATTATGTCCACTCTCTTTCAGACGCGATGCCGTCTCCAATACCTGCCTTCGCGAAAAACAAATGAGGGCATCCCCTTTTTTCGTATATTTCAATTCGAATTCACGCTGTTCCACCTCAAGCGGTATCTCTCGTCTGTATTCAAGGAGCTCCAACTCCGCTTCATCCAGAAGATTCAACAGCATCTTTTTAATATTATTGCTTCCGATAATGTGCACTTCTTTGGCATTTGCTTGCGTAATTGCCCGAAACCAGGCAAAGCCTCGATCTTTATCGGCAATCATCTGCGCTTCATCTATCACGATCACTTCGTGGTAATCCTTTTCATGGAACATTTCAACGGTACTTGAGGTGTGCTTTGCGCCCATGACAGCCTTTTCTTCCTCACCGGTTTTTAATGAGCAAGGTACGCCATCCGCATTCAATTTATCAAAAACTTCAAGCGCCAACAGCCTTAGGGGAGCCAGATATAAACCGCTTTCTGCTTCTTTCATTTTTTGCAATGCCTGATGTGTCTTGCCGGTGTTGGTCTCTCCGATGTGCAAGATATAGCTGACCTTTTTTCCTAATGATGGAGTATAGGCCTTGCCAATAATGTCATTGATCATCCTTTGCTCTTCTGCCTGCTTTTTGGCTTGTTCGGCAATTGCTTCAGCTTTTCTTCTTTCTCTATTCGCCTCGTCTTTTTCGAAGATTTCCTCATGAACTGTTTCTTCAAAAGGAATTCCCTCGAGGTTCAATAAATCTGAAACGTATTCTTCTTGAAGTTCATCGAAACAGGCCTGGGACAAATCAGCCAATTCATCTCTCAAGATATCTTGCAGGGCGTGAACGGTCAGCCTTTCCCCATAAGACTCCAAAAAATCATGATGCAAGTGAACAGGCAAATGATTCATGTACTTTTCAGGGGCGATTTTCAGTATCAAATCCGAAACTAATCTCTCATAGAGATAAAAGTAATTTTCGTATTCAAAACGGTTCTTTCCCCAATCGAACAAGGAATGGACATCTCCTGTCAATTCTTCAAAGAAGTCCGTGACCATCAAATATTCATTTGCTTGGAACCCGCCTTCTTCCACCAATTTTTCTTCCAGCAGGTATGGATCGACATATTGGAATTTAGGCTTATGTTTAAGATCCTTTGCCAAAACCCCGGCAATATAAGACCTGATATGCAAATATAAAACAAGTGAGCTTTCTTCAAAATATGAGTTAGCCTCGTCTTGCAGTCGGATGCGTATCTTCCACCGTTGCTTTGCGAGACGTTGTTCTTCCTGCCTCTTGAAAAAATCCCCCCGCGCTTCTCTATATCTCTTTTCCCAATCAGCCTGCTTTTCCGCGAAGGTTTCGCTCATCCACGATAATGCGTCAAATGGTCGGTACGTTCTTAATTCATTACGGAACATACTGTTGATCAGCTTATGATCCGAGCCCTCGGTAACGAAGCCCCTTTCGTTCAGAAACACCTTTTTTTCCCTTCTCGGCACATCATTTGATGCTTTATTTAACCATACATTAAGCCAGATTTGCTCAATGAAGGATAATCTGTCTGATACATAGGTTACAAACGAAGGCAATGTCTCTCTACTCTCCAAGTAAAAATTCATATCCTGGATGATTTTTTCCTTCGTATTTTCTATAGCTATAGGATATATACTTTCTAATTTACCCATAATGATCCCCTTTTGAATGTTCCTGTATGTACGGTACGCTTACCTTTTATCCTCTCCAAAACATTTTTTTACATGAGGGCCATCTAGCCTTTTACCCATCATTCAGCCCTCTCCCAAGATTCAGTTACCCCAAGGCGGCATAGCCGATGATGTGCGGCAGCCCAATCGAATGCTTGTTTAGCGGTCGATGGCACTCTTGTCAATTCATTTACAGTATAATTCATTTAATGTGCGAATTGTGCATTTACACATTTAACGAAATCGATAAATGGCCGAAAAATAACATAGGGGCCTTCAATCTTCCCAATCAGAACGAACCCTGGCTCTTATTCGAGTTTAGTGGAAATTCGGACAACTGTCACGTTTCGGCTTTTGTATCTTTGCCGTTCAATAGCAATGATTTTTGGAAAGCTAATTAGATTATCCATATAAAGGAGCCTGGAAATGATACAGCAGGATATCAATTACTATAAAAATTTCGACTGCATCGCGGAAGAATTGTTGGCACTTTTGTCAAAGACGATCAAGGTCAACACATTCTACCTCTCGATATTACACCCTACGGAAAGTTTCGCGATCAAATCCTTCAATAGACAGGCAAGGTTAATTTGTGATGGTGACGTTCTTCCTTATAATATGGTATTTTGCAAATTGGCTGCCGAAAATGGCTCCGAGCCTCTTGTCATTCCTAATTTAGCCGAACACGCTTTGACTCGTGACCATCCTTTAACGAAGTACATTGGCAATGGTTGTTTCATGGGCGCCCCGCTTTTATATGACGGCAAGGTGCTTGGGACTTTATGTGCCTTTGATATTGAACCTTACGATTTTAAAGAATATGATTCTATCCTGATTAAGTCCCTCGCCTCTTTAGCATGTCAAACCCTCATCCTTGAAGATGGGATTATCAGGGATGAATTGTCAGGTCTTTATAATAGGAACTTCCTCTATCATTATTTCGATTATAATAAAGATAAACGGAATGCTGAAATGGCGATTCTTTACATCGATCTTAATCATTTTAAAATCTTCAATGACTCCTTTGGCCATGATGTTGGAGATTTGGTCATTAAACTGACGGCTGAGTGCCTTCAGCAAAACGTACAGGAGGACAGTCACATCTGCCGTATTGGTGGTGATGAATTCATTGTATTACTTCATCCATCGCAAGGTGAGGATTTAATCAACAGAACGCACAGCAGTGCCGAGTTTTTATCGAATCGTTTATCGACGATGCCCATCCTCATTAATGGAAATGATTATTTCATTACCGCAAGTATAGGGATGAGCTTTTATCCTCATGATGGGATGAACATGGAGACACTGTTGAAAAAGGCGGATCGTAGCATGTATAAGGAAAAAAAGTCGCGCCAAAAGGCTGACGATCATTTCCAACCGGGAAAATAAAAAACCAGTTCTCCTTGGAGACTGGCTTTCATTTACCTTAAAAAAATCCATCGTTTCGCTTTCAATCTTTGTAAAAGCCTCAGCAATTCAGCATTATCTTTATGTATCCGTTGCTCGGATGGTGAAGCGGAGGGGGCCGGGATGTTCACTCTCTCGGGTTTTTTGTTCATATTCTGAAAGACCCTTCCTATTCTTTAGTTTTGAATAGTATATGCGGGTTTTTCACAAATATCATAAGGCATTAGGAACAACCCCCTGCCCTAATTCCTATAAAACACTTTTTAAGCGGCTGAAGCGTGCCGACTTTTCTTTATCTTTCAGGATAACGCGTTCGTTCTGTTTCATCACTTTTTTGGTATGCGGGCTTAACCCAACATCGGGTATCTTAACCTGTGGTTTGATTACAGCAACCGAAACTTCACTGCCGACTTTATCATAAATGCTCATCTAACCTTCACCACCTGGATTTTGTTTTATGACCATATCGAACATCATGATCAGTAATGCTATCAATAAACAATCGACTTCTGAAACGAAGCTTTCCGATTTAACGTCAAGGATATATGGTTCCATCAAAATGCTTACTGGCTGGAGTGCCATTTTTTCTTCATCATTATAATACGTATCTTCTCTTTCCAATGTAGCACGAATGGTGCTGCCATTCAAGTTAGGATGCCCAGTCATCACCATTTGCTTGTCCTGTTCCGTCTTGAAAGGAAGAATGTTCACGCTCATCGCTTCCTTTGCAGCATAAGCTTGAAGGAGAATGCTCAAATAAGCCAGGTACTCCTTATTCGTTTGATAGTATTCAGGTATTCCTTCTTTCTTTAACAAGTGAAACATATTTTTGACCTTTTCCCTATTGTCCGTTAAAAGCTTGTCGCTTTCCGCAACGGCTTTTGTTGCGTAGGACAATTCATTGTCGCCAATTTTCGATATATACATGCTCAAGAACACAAACATATCAATCAGAATGAACACAACTGCCATGATCAAAAAGTTTTTCCACTCGTTGAATATACTCATCGGATAGAAATTCCAATAAATCAGCGCTCCCAGTATAAAAATGATATACCAGGTTTTTCGGATCGCTTCGATTTTTTTACTTATCTTGTCTTTATATTTCCAAGACAAGATAACATAGGCCAATAAAGCAAAAAACACCGCCCAGACAAAGACTCTGAAAAAAATTAACAACCGTTATCCCCCTGCCCCTCATACGCCGTTTATATAACTTCTCTCTATATTATTCATTTCATCTACCTCTTTTCCCTGCCTGGAATTTGTGAAACTTATGCCACTCCCCTAAAGTTTCACTTTATAAAGAACGCTTTCTCAAGGGTGGATATTTACGGGACATCTTAGTAAATAACCTTAGTTATTCTGTGATATGATAAGTAACAAAAATATTTGATTTATATGGAGGAACATCATCATGCTGAAAATTGTAAAAATCATCGTTTCTTCTTTTATTTTATTGTTCCTTTTCCTTAAGCTTTATCCTCCACTAGGGAAAAGGACGACGAAAGCAAAAGTGAGAATGTTCAATGAGAAAGATAATTTCGCCAATGGGAAATTCCAAAATCAGGTCCCCACAAGTCAAGCGATGAGTTTAAAGCATATGGGCTCCATATTACGGGATTACATAAGAGGCAATCCGAAAAAAAGGCCAAACACCCCTATCACGATTAACACAAAAGGGATGGCCGCTGATGATTCCAATAAGATTACCTGGTTTGGCCATTCCGCCTTCATGTTGGAATTGGATGGTAAAACGATCCTGGTGGACCCTATGTTCGGCAAGGCCCCCACTCCCTTTCCTTGGTTCGGCAACAAGCGGTTTAGCGGCGAGCTGCCCGTTGACCTGGATTCGCTGCCACCTATCGATGCCGTTATACTATCGCATGACCACTATGACCATTTGGATTATCACTCAATAAAGAACTTGAAAGACAAAGTGGGGCAGTTCATCGTTCCCCTCGGTGTCGGGGGACATCTGGAGCGCTGGGGCGTTAACGAAGAATTGATTTCAGAACATAATTGGTGGGATGAGGTTTCATTCAAGGGTTTGCATTTAGTCTGTACCCCTGCCAGGCATTTTTCCGGACGGAGTTTAACGGATGGCAATACCACGCTTTGGTGTTCCTGGGTGATCAGTGGTGAGCGGCAAAACATATTTTTCAGCGGCGATAGTGGCTATGGGACCCACTTTAAAGAAATCGGCGAGAAATACGGGCCATTTGATTTAACCTTGATGGAATGCGGCCAATATGATGAACGCTGGTCCACGATTCATATGATGCCTGAAGAAACGGTTCAAGCACATATCGATGTACAAGGAAAAAGGATGATCCCGATTCATTGGGCTGGATTCACCCTCTCCTTTCATGATTGGACAGATCCGATCGTACGGGTAACCAAAGCCGCCAATGAACTTGACGTTCAGATCTGTACCCCGCAACTGGGAGAACCAGTACAGATCGGTGCAAAAGAATTCCCGCAAACAGAATGGTGGAAGTAAAAATGGTCCATCCCGATTGGGGTGGACCATTTCTTTCATTTCACACTTCGTTCCTGCTTATATCCGAAATTCAATTTTAAGGAAGGCTCTTTCTTCCCTCCAAAGTAATTCGTGCCAACCACACCTAAAATGATCAGTATCGACCCCGTAATATCATAAATGGTGATCTTTTCATGCAAGATGATCGCTCCTGCAGCAATCGTGACAACTGTGGAGAGGTTGGCGAACACGCTCATTTGCGACGCTTTGATTTTTGTTAAAATCGCATTCGACAATAACGAGGTAACCAGGGAAGCCAATATTCCCAAATACAAAATGGAGCTGATGAATTCCATGCTTGACCATGGTGAGAGGAATTCCTCCATCGAACCTTGCTTCAGATGGGAAAATAGCGCGGCAGCATTAAAAATGACGAAACCCGTTCCCATCATGAAAAAGGACATTTCACCTGGTGTATAGTCCTTGGCGAGTGAACGTGTCATCGTTGTATAACAAGCGGTGGCAATGCAGGATAGCAGTATCAATATCATTCCAAGCATATCGGAAAAATTGATGGTACTCCCTTTCACCACAAAAATAAAAATGACTCCCATTACTGATAAAACAATTGAAAGCTTTTGATATAAAGAAGTTTTCTCCTTCAAAAAATATCCAGCGATCATCATGGTTAGAATCGGGGTAAAGGCAGATAAAATTCCAGCATCCGTCGATTGTGAATATTTTAACCCAAAAGTTTGAAACGCAAAGAAAAGAGTCGGGAATAATAATGAAAGAGGAATCAAGTACTTTATCGATTCCCACGTATAATTCACCTTAATGACTTTCATGGCGACAAGCAATAAAATGATGACGAATGAGACGGTGAATCGGAATGCCAAAGTATCCAGCGGATTCGATTCAGCAATGGCCATCTTCGTGAACAAAAAAGATAAGCCGACTATACTTGCATGTATTATCGCCAGCATGTATGCAAATGTTCGGGATTTCATGGTTTCAACTCCTCAACTAGATTACGATAGTTCCGTTTTAGGTATAGTACCCCATGCATCTCCATCGCAACCCAAATGAAGCGTATTTTTGGGATGTGTCCCTTTAAACTGTAAACACTCCACTCTCGATTTCATACTCTCCTTCCATTACATATAAGCCCATGGCCACCTGGAGAGT
This sequence comes from Peribacillus simplex, assembly GCF_001542915.1. Taxonomy (GTDB): domain Bacteria; phylum Bacillota; class Bacilli; order Bacillales; family DSM-1321; genus Peribacillus; species Peribacillus simplex_B. The sequence continues at coordinate 39,468 of NZ_LNNH01000016.1, forward strand.
TTTTTGCTCGCTATCCGTCATCAGCATCAAATATTTTGAGGCTCCAACAATCTTGGCAAGGATAGATTTCATGCTGTACATTGTTGCCCACCGATGATTTTCATTTTTTTTCAAAGAGCCTGTTAAATATGGTAAAATTTCAACGAGAAAGCGAGGGATACATAGATGTTAGTAACGATCGGGATATTCCTTATGGCTGGCCTTGCTGAAATTGGCGGAGGATATCTTATTTGGCAATGGTTAAGAGAAGGCAAATCCATTTATCTAGGTTTGATTGGAGGCTTCGGGCTGGTGTTATACGGCATCATTGCCACTTTCCAAACGTTTCCTACCTTTGGGCGTGTCTATGCCGCTTATGGCGGGGTTTTCATTGTCTTATCGGTATTATGGGGATGGGGCATCGATAGGAAAACGCCAGATGCATTCGATTGGATTGGGGCTGGCATCTGTTTAGTCGGTGTTTCAGTCATCCTCTGGGCTCCCAGACACTGAAAACGACGGACGAAAAAAAGAACAATCAACACTTACCTTTATGTCATACCAACAAAAAAAATCCCTCTTTGAGGGATTTTGACTTTATGCATTAAGCATCCATTGCTTCCTTGCGCTTTCTTTCCCTTGATTCAGTAAATAAATCATAAGCAAGATAAAGAATGATGGCTCCGCCTAACAATTTAATGTACAACGGTATTTCCGCTACAAAGAAATAAACCATTGAGAATAATGTCCCGATCATGCATAACCAAAATATTAAATGTTTTAAAATTTTCAACGTGGTGACTCCTCTCAAAAGATGAGATTAATTACTGCTCCCCTCCCTTTTCAAGGAGGAATTAATTATCCGTACACTCATTCTAACATTTTTTCTTAAGATATTGGAGCAATACGTATTACGAAATTATGAACAATGAGTGCAGTTTCTACTTCTTTTCCTTCATTACTGTAAGAGCATGGAAGATTAGATCAATGCGAGCATGTGAAGTAATCCGCACTGTAAATGGACTGCCAAAAAGAAGAAAAGCACGAAATAATAGCAGAAATCCTCTCCTTTCATGCCTTTGCATGGAATGCTCAATTCTTCGTTTCGACTTTCATGCCAGCTCTTTGCTTAGAAAGATCACTTTTGTAGTAATCCTGTTTCACTGGAACAAATGATAAAGCGATGGCGGCAATTAGACCAGGAATGGCAAAGGCAATGAAATTTAATTGAATGGGTAATGAAATGGATAATAAAAAACCGCCAAGTATCGGTCCAAGCATCCCGCCAATCCTTCCGATCCCAGAGGCCACGCCAAGTGCCGTCGACCGGATGACGGCTGGGTAGTATTGGGAAACAAAGGCCTGTATAAGGTTCTGGGAACCAATCGTACAAGCTCCTGCAACAGCTACCAATATGTAAATCCAGAACAAGTTGCCTCCCATACCCATTAAAGTCAAACTGATTGCCCCAAGCGCATACATGGGCACGAGCATTCTTTTAAACCCATATCGATCACACAGTTTAGCAATGATGAGAGTACCCGCGATGGCTCCCCCTTGAAGGACGACCAAGAAACCTAAGCTTGAGTTCAGTGCATATCCAGCCTCAAGCATCAGCTTTGGAAGCCATGTATTCAATCCGAATATCATCAACAAGCACATAAAATAGGCAGTCCAAAACATCAGCGTGCCAAAAGTGCGAGAGTCCTTAAACAACCCAATGATTGGTATGTTTACATCCTTTTTTTCCAAATCTAAAATATCGTCTTCCATATTACATTTGTTTGCTGGATCGACCCTGTTCAATATGTTGAGCAATTCCTCTTTTCTATTAACCCGGATAAGATGCGACGTGGCCTCCGGCAATCGCTTCAGCAAAATAGGTATAAATAACAATGGTATACCCGCAAACCAGAAAATGGATTCCCAACCTACTGAGGGTATAAGTACAATTCCAAGGATGGGGGCAAGCATTCCGCCAACAGAATAACCGCATAAAACGATTGAAACGACCATGCTCCTCATCCTTTTCGGTGAATAATCCGTCAATAAAGCAATCACATTTGGCATGACGCCCCCCAGACCCAAGCCCGCTAAAAACCGAAAAGTCGAAAACATCGAAGGCGTATCTACAAAACCACATAACAACGTAAATAAACTAAATAAAATCAATGAGATGGCAATAACTTTCTTTCTGCCAATCCGATCCGCCAATATGCCAAAAAAGATTGCCCCGAACATCATTCCAAACAAACCGTAGCTTCCCATGGCCCCTGCCTCGACTGAAGTGAGGTTCCACTCATCGGTCAATATCGGAACGACTGTCCCATAAATAACAAGATCGTAGCCATCAAAAAGGATAATTACGAAGCACCATGCTAGCAAACCGAAATGAAAGCGGTTAAATCGACTGTTGCCTATTACCTCTGCCGTGTTGATTTTAGCCATTAAACTAACTCCTCCCATGATTTTCGATACATCACCCAAATGACAACGCTTACTTTTCAAAAAAAGATTTCATCACTATTTATACAAATAGTGAACTTTGTTATCTATTTATCATTATAAACAGCAATTATCAGATAATTCAATATAAAATTCCACAATCATCAATAATCCAACTTCACCATGCTTCTTCTTCTTGAATACAACAAAAAAACCAGTTCCTAATGGGAACTGATTTTCAAATTAAAAATGGGAAGCCGCCATTGCCGTATTCAAGTAAGAAAGTTTTAAACCACCACTCCTCAAAGTGGGTGTTTGCAGAAACAATCCTGTTGTCCAGGTCAGTGACGAGGCATAACATTCCTGTTTCGATGTAAAACTCCCTATTACAGCTTAAAGGTTAAAACTTAATTATCATTACGAACAACGCAGCTTGTATAGTTATAATACATAATTTCCTTCAACCTTGCAAGTTATTTCATTCCTTAGCAAGGAAATTATCACGAATTATTGAAGGACCGATCACAAAGGATTAATCGCTAGCCTAATCTGTAGGCTTGAATCTTTACAATAAATAGTAAATAGCCTTTGCAAATACATATCAGGGGTCTATAATATTAACTAACAGATTCGATTGGAGTGATTTTCATGCTTTCAAACATTGGTTTTCCCGGTTTAATAGTGATTCTACTGCTAGCTTTGGTCGTTTTTGGACCGAATAAGCTCCCGCAAATCGGACGAGCAGTCGGCACCTCCCTCAGGGAGTTCAAGGATGCAACAAAGGGGATTACGGAAGAAATCCAAGAGGAATTCAAAGAAGATGTCGAAACGGCTAGGAAAGAATCCGCCAAATGAAAAAGACGCCTGCACGCAGCAGGCGTCTTTGATGCGTTTGAGGCGTAGAACCGTCAGGCCACATCCCGACGTTTAGCTAAAAGCTTGTTCTGCGGCTTACACAAATTAGCTCATCGCTTTATTAATATAACATTAACCGCTGCTGTTTTCAAGTATTTCTTTTTTTGCCAACCTTTTTTTGTAATGATTACTGCGGATATTCTAGCGAGTTGATTTTTGAAATACACAACTCCTTACAGGTTCAGTGTCATTTCCGTCAATTGATCTGAGGAAACCGCAACTTGATTGAACGCTTCGTTAATTTCATCGAATATCGCACTCAGTTCTGTCATCTCCTTGGTTGTTTTAATATTTTGCTCTTTTACTGTAAGCATGGCCTTGGCGATGTCGGTAAAAAACAAGCCCGTTTCCTTCCCTTGCTTCGTACCTTCCGTGATTTCCCCGCTAACCAAGGAAATCGATGTATTCATTATATCGGTAAAATGAGCGATGCCGCTAACCAGCTTCACGACCTCCGAGACGGAATCCTTGGTATTTTCCGACAGCTTCCTTACCTCACCCGCTACAACCGCAAAACCTTTACCATTTTCACCTGCTCTTGCCGCTTCAATCGCTGCGTTCAGTGCCAACAAATTCGTTTGTTCCGCAATGGATGTAATGATCGTGACGATCCGTTCGATTTCCTTGGAAGTTTTCGATAGCTGCTCCATATCCTTGGCAATGATCTTCATCTGCTCCTGCGTTCTCATCAATCTTTTCTCTAATCCTTGTAACAGCGCCACTCCTTCATTCGATTTCCCCTCTGCCTGAATCGCGATTTCTGATCCCTTCTCGGTGAAACCATGAATTTCAGAGACCTTATTTGCCATCAATTGAGTCGCCGAGCTAGTCTCCTCACTGATCGCTGCCAACTCTTCTGCATTATGGTTCACCTGCCGCTTTATCGTTTCTTTTGCGTCCAGGTTTTCTTGACGAATTTTCTCATTTTCAAGTTCATACGCCTCTAAAACGATTTGCTGCTCTAAATTGAAGATTTTTGTGACAGCCAAGATGTTATTCTGATATTGGTCCATATCCTTTAAGTTGGAAAGCACATGAATGATTACTGATTGCAATAAATCTTGGAATGCGCTCATATACCATTTTGGCTGCAGTCCGATGCGGACATGCACGTGCGCGATCACATAGCGCTGTTTGATATACGCATCATTGATCGTGCCGCTGAACATTTCGAACATATGTCGATGCAGGGTCTTTTTCAGCCTTTCAACGGAACTGTTATCAGAAATGATTTCCTTTAATGAAGGTTCATTTTCCAAATTTTTATAAAAATTGTCGACTATTTCGGTCAAATGATCTTTCACCTTGTCCTGCATGGAACGAATGATACATAAGTCCGCAATCGTTAGATGAATCATGTCCACTTGCGTCAATACACCCGGATATTCGGTAATATCAATACCGATCTGATCCTTGAATTGCGAGTAATCTATGGTCTCTATTTTCCGCCTGCTTCTCCATCTACTTTTCATCACTAAATTGCCTCCCATTTTCTCTACCACTATTTATTATTTCGACATAGTGCCCAACTTTCTTTAATTATTTAGATAAAACTGCCTATGAATAAGTACTTTTCACCCATATCTAAGGACCTTGTACGCTGATCTATAACAAAAGAGGATTACCGGAGCTTTGAAGACATTTAGGATGTTGACGCAATCACCGTTCATCTCTATACTTATTAAGTCATAAGAAAAGAACGGGACATATATATACTAATTGGAAAAGGTGACAAGCATGGATTTTACGATTACCTATCTGTCTTTTTATTTAATTCAAGTCGAAGGAAAGGGCGATCAGGCCGATAAACGTTTTAAACATTTTCAAACGCTTGATACGGCAGAGTACGAAGAAAGCCCGCTAAAGGATTTCCTGGATGGGGAATTGATGAAAATCTCCAAACGAAAAGTGGACCGTCATCCAAAAACGGAACAAGTACCGACGAAAATCGGCACCTTCATTGTCGAGGAAGGACATGCACTTGATTCGAACCCTAATTACAATGCTTTTAGCCGTGTACGCTATGCCAAAACAAAAGAAGAATTCCAGACCGAAAATGAACAATTCACACGGTCATATATCGATACGAGTGCCGTCCGCGGCGGTGTTTTCCTCATCGCTTCCGCCAAATTAACGAAGTATTTCGATGAACCATTCGTTTTCTTGCTTAAATGTGATTTCGAGCCAAAGGTCGCTTCGATTTCGGACGAACGCACCTTGATCAGGCACGTCGAAATGGCCATCACCACAAAAAATATGAAATCGATTCAATACCCCTACATGCCCGAAGAAGGAATCGTCGAAGAAGCCGAACTGAAAATCCACCAGGCCTCACACGCCCGCTACTTCGAGGATTTCCTGAAATTCGTCGAATATGGCGAATCGATGCCGGAAATCATGAAAAACCAGGTCATCCACATGGTCCATGAACATGTATCCGCCCAATTCGAAGAAAACAGTGACGAATTGCATAAATTCGAACAAGACCTGGAAATCTGGGAAACAAGTGAAAAGCGGGAAATTCAAGAACGCCTTGAAACCCATCAGGTCGTCGAAGCAACAGCCCAGATTGTCGAGCATACACCTGAAGCTGAATTACGAATGAAGCTTGGCAGTACATCCATCAAAGGACTTCTAGCCGATTTCGGCGACAGCATTCATTTAGGGAAGATTAACGGGAAATATGTATTGATGATAGAATCCGATACGATCGAGTTCGATAAAGGCGTTTCGCCGATTGAATTTCATAGGCCGGATGATTTGATGGAGATTGTGGAGAAGATTAGTAGGAAGGTTTGAGGAGTAAGGTTTTTATAGTTTTTCGAACGCTAAAAGTGTTGATATAACTATGATTTCACGCCACAAAAATAAAAAATCAAGGTCTTATGGCTTGTTTATTAAAGTTTCCATTTATGTGAATTATCTCCCCCCCAATTGCAAAAAATTGGAGGGGTTTTTATTTTATTGAGTGCAGTTTATTTGTACAATTCAACTTTATAAATAAAGACCATCAGGAACAACGTTCGTTACCTCTTTATGAATTGACTTTAAGAGTTTGAAAACCTTCTTTAAGCTAAATTTAAATCCTTGAGTAATTAATTTATCATACTGTCTCAAAAAAAATATTTCTTATCCTCCCCTCTAAATTTCCGCAATATTGGAAAAAATAAACTTAGGAGGGATTATTGATGGCTCGCAGAAAAAGAAAAGCTACTTCGAAAAGTAGTGAACTTATTTTACTTACTCTTTTTTTAGGCATATTTCTTATATTTTATATTTTACATTTAATTGCCTTATTCTTAGACAATTTAATTAGCCTTTCAAGGGATTGGAATTTGTTCCAGTGGGGATACCTTTTTGCTCTCTGTATAGGACTATTCTTTTCCCTTCACAAATATAAATTAATGAAGAAAAATGAACAAGCCCTAATTAAAAAACAAAAAGAAAGAGAAAGATTAGAAAAACTAAAAAATGGGGCTGACCTCGATAACCTAAAAATGATGCCACATAGGGACTTTGAATATTACATAGCAGACTTATTTTCTTCGAAAGGGTACGAAGCTACAGTTACTTCGGCAAGTGGAGATGGTGGAAAAGATATTATATTAAGAAAAGAAGGCTATATTTCAATAGTTGAATGTAAGAGATACGCTACTAAAAGAATCGGACGTCCCGAAATTCAAAAGTTTCACAGTGCTTTAATCGACATACAAGCTCAGGAAGGATTTTATGTTACAACTAGCTCCTTTGCTAATACGGCTGTACATTATGTAGCTAATAAGCCTATTATACTTATTGATGGTCAACAATTAATTAATATCATAAGTGAAATTAATATAAATAAATCTAATTAAGAATTAGTTCTTCCATTATACCACTAATCAAATTGTGTTTATCTTACAGCACCATATTATCGTACTTGTTGTAAATAGTTTGAGAATAATCCTAAAAAATAAGTTTTAAATATCCGAGTGATATGACCTGTGTATTACAGACTAGGAAAGGATAATATAATATCAGTAAATTTAAATCTGTTGTTAAGTTATCTAATCAAAACGGAAGCATCAATTAAAATTAAGATCGCTAGGTGTTATGTGAATAGTTATTGGGCTCGTAACACCACAAAGTTTGAGGAATTTAATCATTGGAAAACCTAAATCTATTTTCAACCTAGGTTCCGAAGTTTTTGATTCATTTTAATTTACTCCCCGTCAAGCTACAAATTCACAATTATTCTGTGTCGCAATTTTGAATATCCCCTCAAAAATATTAAATAAGAATTTATCCATTGTATTACTCGATACGAAATCATAATTAATTAATATAAAAAGCATCTTTTTTAAAAATAAAAATGCTAATAATAAAAATTTAAATTCTTTATTATTTTTAGACCTCTATTAAAGACATAATATACATTAAATATCCATTTCTTTTTATTGAATTCTTTATGATCAGATTTAATATCACCTATTTTTTTATTCCTTGGATGAAATTATTCCTCATTCTTTTTGCTATAAAAAATATTTTGTCTCTAATAACATTTTTTTAATATATTTTACCAATCTTTTCAAATAATTCTTTGGCAGTTATATTATACGAATCTGCTTGTTTATTATCTTTAATAACTAACCCAGTTGATTATTGATTTATGTCTATTTTATTATTCCACTCTTTAAATTCACTAATATTCATTGTGTTTTTTAACAAAAATACTTGTCCTCGACTGATTTTCAAATGCTTCCTCTCATAAATCTTTTTTGGAGATATCCATTATTTTTTATAAATTAGGTTCATTCATATGGAATCCTACGCAATCATCAATTAAATATAAAACTGAAGTTCTCACTAAATTGTACCTTCCAAGGCTAGAAATTCCTATATTCATGCAATCCAACCATTTATAGTTTAAATTCACTCCTTTTTACATATATTATTTCTATTTTTGTAAAAAAACTTTATTTTTTCATAAATATTCCATACTATAGACTTAGGGGTTTAGGGACAATTTATCTATAAACATAGAAAAAGAGGAGTGTATATCAATGAATGTTAAAAAGAAACTTTTAAAGTTAGTATAATGTTTATCTCTGTTATTATTTTCTAATGTTTTTGTTGCAATCCCACAAGTAAAAGCTGAAACAACAAATTCAACCGAAATTAGTGCCGTATAAAATAGTTTGGATACTATCATTACCTGTCCAAAATTATCTTGTAGTACTGGGAGATCATGAAATATATTTTTGTTAACGTTTATTTGTATCTAGTTTAATAGCATTCTGATAATAATTAAAAAGGAGTGCCTAATAAATGTATAAAAAACCTTTATCGTTCATCCTTACTGTATCACTTACATTAGCTAGTATAGGGCCAATTACTGCTAATGCTTCAACTAAAGATAATCAAAATTTGTCAGTAAATGTATTAGAATCAACAGAAGAAAAGATAGTTATTAAAACAGAAAATGACAATGAAATTGTTCTTTCTACAATTGAATCTGTTGAAAATGACACTGTTGAAGTAATTACTGAATCATCTACTGGCGAAATACAAGAATTTGTTTATCATAAAGGCGATAATTATTTTCTATTGAATGGTGAAAAAGGTGAATTTAAGATGGATGAAACAATAGAACCAGAATTAGGAAATTCAGACGTTACTATTTCGGCGATAATGGCTGCTTCAAGTGCACCTAAATATATGTCTACTACCACTCTTAGTTATAACAAACATGTAAATTCTTTGAGTGCTATAATAACAGTCATTGGCGGCGTGATTGGTACTGCTTATCTCACTGGTTTTAAATTTGCTAAAACTGATTATGCTGGTACAATTAGCGCATGGTTAGGTATTGTTGGAGCAGGAACATACTTCTCTCAAAAATTATTGAGTGGTACTTTTAAAGTTGATAATTATCGAAGTAGTTCCAAGAAATTTACCGGTTGTGAAAATTTGTATCAATATAGATATCAAAACCCAAGAATTAACTTCACTTTATTCGGAAAAACATTCAATAAATCTTATAATAAAACTGGAAGTTGGTATTACGGCACAAGACCATGTGCATAAAATAACAAAGGGGGATAAAGAAGATGCGGAGGATGATTTATCCTTTTACTATAATACTAATTTTTTCTGCATTGGCTGTAACTATATTATTGCGAACAGGTCCTTTTGAACAGCCTATTTGGATGCAAGTAGTATTTTTATTTTTCACCTCTGTATTGGCTTATGCAAATTACAACAATAAATCTAAATTTCCGTTTATTGTTCTAAGTATTTGCTCTATCGTAATGATATCTTCTTTATTAATCAGATTTGTATATCAAGCCTAATTTTTATTATATTCGACCAAAAATCTGCTGAAATAAAGGTTAAATCAGCGATATGGAACTTTATTTCAAGAATCATGTATAAGAAGAAAACGCTAAAATTTTCACAATATTAATTTGGGGAGCCGATTCTTTTTGTTCAAAGATACAAATAATAGTACCACAATACTTCTTTGTAACGAGCTTATTAAGTAAATAAGGGTTGAAAAAATAATAAGGGGGCAGCCTCTAAAAGTCAAAAAAGACTTTTGGAAGCTGCCCCCTTTCTTTTTGAAAATAATCGTTAAGCCTAGCTTACCTTCATTTTTTTGGCATCACTCTGGTTGCCTGATTTATCTTGAGCGTAAATCTTTATGGTTGAACCCTTCTTTTGTGCCTTGATTTTCACTTTATAATATCCTCGGCTATCCACTATTCCTTGGCCAAGCTTCTTACTTCCATTGTAAATATAAATTGATGCTCCCTTTTCACTTTTGCCCGTTACCGATACTGTGTTACTTAAAATTTTATTGACTGAGGGTACAGAAGGTGCAGTTTTGTCGATTATCTTAACTGTTTTACTTCCACTCTTATTATCTACCGAATCAACTGCATAAACAGAAATGCTTGTTCCTGCTTTTTGTTTAGCAATCTTAATCGTATATGCTCCATTTTTTGCCGTTGCTTCTCCGATTTTCTTGCTTCCCACCATTGCATATACTTTTGCATTTGTTTCAGCTTTGCCACTAATAACAGTAGCGTTATCATATACAGTATTGGCTGTTGGGGGGCTTGGTGGAGTTTTATCTATAACTTTAACTGTTTTACTTCCACTCTTATTACCTGAAGTATCTGTAGCATAAACAGAAATGTTTGATCCTGCTTTTTGTTTTGCAATCTTAATCGTATATGCTCCATTTTTTGCCGTTGCTTCTCCGATTTTCTTGCTTCCCGCTAATGCATATACTTTTGCATTTGTTTCAACTTTACCACTAATAACAGTAGCGTTATCATATACAGTATTGACTGTTGGGACTGATGGAGCTGTTACGTCTTTCACCGTTACTTCTTTTACTTCACTGATGTTCCCTGCAACATCTGTTGCCGTTACTGTTAATTTCGTTCCTGCTTTTTGTTTTGGTATTGTAACCGTATATTTGCCTTCAGTATCAACAGGTACTGTCCCTATTACCGTCGTTCCCGCTTTGACCGTAATGGTAGTACCTGCTTCCGCTGTTCCTGTCACACTTGTGGAATTTTCCGTTACTTCAATTATTGCAGGTGAACGTGGAGCTGTCACATCTTTTACCGTTACTTCCTTCACTTCACTTGTATTTCCTACACCATCTGTAGCTGTTACAGAAAGTATTGTTCCTGATTTTTGTTTTGGTATTGAAACCGTATATTTGCCCTCAGTATCAACAGTCGTTGATCCTATTACCGTCGTTCCCGCTTTGACCGTAATAGTAGAACCTGCTTCCGCTGTTCCTGTCACACTTGTGGAATTTTCTGTTACTTCATTTACCGTGGGTGAATCTGGAGCTGTCACATCTTTCACTGTAACTTCCTTCACTTCACTACTGTTTCCTTCATCATCCGTGGCAGTTACCAATAACTTCGTTCCTGCTTTTTGTTTTGGTATTGTAACCTTATATTCACCTTCTGTATTGGAAGTACCTGATCCTATAACGGTCGTTCCTGCTTTGATTGTGATAGAAGAACCTGCTTCTGCTGATCCTGTCATGCTAGTTGATTTGTCTGTTACCTCATTTACCGTAGGGATATTAGGGGAGATTACATCCTCTACAATAACAAGGGAAGGGTTACTTTTATTAAACCATTCATCAGTTGCTATAATGACTAACTGAGTACCTTCTTTAATTGGTTGTATTGGCATTTTAAACTTACCATTAGAATCTATTTTTGTATTCCCAACAAAATAGTTATATTCAGTGTAGACATTAATGGTGGCATTTTTTTCTCCTTCCCCCTGAATAAAGGTATCTCTATTAGTTATCCTATCTACAATAGGGTGTTCAGGAGGTGTATTTTCAAACTCAGGTGTGTTAGGGTCTGGGTTTTTTAGATACGGTTTAAAGTTTATATATGAAGATGAGCTTAGATCATCATTCTTATCAAAGACCATATTATCAATAAACGATTCATCTGTTGTTCCCCAATAATTATTAGTTGCTATCATTTTAGCATTCGTGTAACCAGCGGGTAAAACCAAAGTATCCTTACTTGTTATTGGGTCACCTAAATCATTTAGTTTAGGAATTAAAAAAGAATTATGAGAAACAATAGTTTCAGAATTATCATAACTAGCCCAATTTTCAATCGCATAGTTAGTATAATTGTAGAATACATTGTTTATGATATTTACCTTAACACCATCACTTGTACCCACACTTATTCCACCACTATTTACAAATACATTACGTTCAATATAAACATCTCTAGTTGGATACCAAAGGTAAAAGGAATCTTGCGTTAAATCAACTAACTTTGAATCCTTTAATACAAAACTCCCATAGACTCCATATCCTGTAGGTCTATATAAGCTCCCTTGAATAATTTCGGCACTTTCAATATCAATTAGAAACTGTTCACTAGAACTTCCACTTCCTGGCTCTATATTTACATTTTTAAATATTATTTTTGATTCAGATTTGCCAATTGCTTCAAAATCCCCGAAAACTCTAATTCGATTATTATTCCCTTTTATTATAACTCCAGGTTCTACATTTAATTTAATTCCATTTGCAATTTGAATATCACCAGTTAAATAGTAAGGGGAATTTTCCTTTGTCCATGTTGCATTTTCTTTAATTATTCCTTTTACACTTGTTCCTTCACTAGCCTTTACAATATCCTCTACTCGAAAACCAAGAATGAACAGTGCAGTAAAAACTAGTATTGTTAAATATTTATACATTTTTGCCTCCAATTAATAATAAATTATATATAATGAGTTCACACTATTAATATATTAGCCTTACAATTATTCCATTATACACCAATTATCCAAAAAAACTAATGCTTTTGCACCTATTCTCATTATATCTAAATAGATATTTACAAAGGCCCCCACCTTATTTGATGGGGAGCTTAAGTATGTGTGTTTGTACCAATGTTCAACACCATCGGATATTTCTATGTTGTATGTAAATGGCTCCCATATGTTTAGTTATGCACCTTTAATATCAACGCTTCACAAGAGAAAAATGAGAAAATTAATTTACAAAAACAACTTAAAATTTCTTCTTCTACTAATGCCAAGATAGGGAAAGATGGTATTGTATCGATGAAGGTAATTAGTATATATTTTAATAAGGTTTACTATGTAATATTCATATTTTTTCTCTTTTTTTGTTACATTTTCATATAAACGATCTAAACAGAAAAACAAAAAGCCGAGGAATTTATCCTCGCCTTTTTTATGGAACTTAGTGTTTTACAACTTTTGTCGTGGCCTTGGAACTGGTATTCCCGGCCTTATCTTTTGCAGTTACAGTAAGCGTGGTTCCTTTTTTCTGTGCTTTGATCTTGACTGAGTAGGTACCTTTAGAGTTTGCTTTTGCTGAACCAAGGGTTTTGCTTCCTGCCTTCACAGTTACAGTTGAACTTGCTTCCGCTTTCCCGGTAACCACCTTATCATTGTCATCTACTTTCTTTATTGTTGGCTTGCTAGGTGCGACCACATCAGCAACAGTTACCGATGCACTTGAACTTACATTCCCTGCGCTATCTTTAGCTGAAATGGACAACTTCGTGCCTGCTTTTTGAACGGCGATCTTTATAGAGTATGTCCCTTTGGATGTTGCTTTTACAGAACCTAACACCTTGCTTCCATTTTTAACAGTAACAGTAGTACTGGACTCTGCTTTTCCGGTCACCACTTTGTCATTGTTGTCAACTTTATTTACAGTTGGCTTATTTGGTTTAACATCGTCTACAAATCCTGTTGCAATAGCATATATGTCATCTTCTGTATTATCGTCAAGATTGTAATTATTATCCTGGTCGTAAACGCCTATGTAGTATGTGCCTTTTTTGACGTCATACGCTCTTAATTCAACGTCTTCTTCGTATTTGTTTCCTAAGTATTCCAAGTTGCTATTATCAACATAATCTTTTTGTACCGCTGCAAACCCTAGGTCAATGGCATATGAGGATGCTGATCCTGCTACTAACAAAACTCCATCACTAGGAACGGCCACTTTGGAAAAGTCTACATCATATAGAGGAAGCAATTGACCGATTGTTGTTTTTTCAAATGACGAATTATCTGCTGAGCCAAAGTCATCATTGTACTCGGTTTCATAAATATAGTCTTCATCACTGGAAGATCTGCTCATTTTCCTAAACCCTTCAACGGATTTCGCTTGTGAACCTTTAACTTCTCTTTCCAGTTGATTAAACGTCCTAGATTCAATGAATCTTTTTTCAAGTGGTTTTTCCATTTGACTTTCTAGAGCTTTTCTTACCAATTCGTTCTCGTTTCCTTCTGCCTTAACAACATCTACAGACAATGACGAAGCAAATAGACCTACCGCAACCAACGACAAAATACCTTTATTGCGCACAATCACTCCTCCTACATTCGTTATAAAGAACCACTCACTTCACTTATACTAATACAAAAGCACCTTAATTACCATAAGTTTCTATATGGATATTGTTACGTGCCATTTCACACCCCGACTTAAAACCCAGCTACCTTCACAGGCAGCTGGGTTTCCTATTAGGTCTATTGAGATCCGGTTAGTAAAAAAGCACTCTTTAGTTAGAAGAAAACTTACAGTTCCTTTTTCATAAATACGCTATTTGGGTCCTCGATGTAATCGGAAAACGGCTTACAATATTGGAATCCGATACTTGCGTAAAGTCTTCTTGCTGGTTCGAAAGCATCCATCGATCCCGTTTCCAAACTTAAGCGCCGATAGCCACGTTGCTTGGCTACTTCCATTATGTATTCAAGCAGCTGTTTTGCCACACCCTTTCTTAGATGTGATGAAGATGTTCGCATTGATTTTATCTCACCATGTTGATCATCAATTTCTTTAAGTGCCCCGCATCCAACTAATTGATCTCCTTCCCATACACTCCAGAATGTAATTTCTGGTTTTCTCAATGCCTCAAGATTTAGGGCATGTATACTTTCTGAAGGGGAATGCAGGGTCATACCATGGAGGTGCTCGCTCACCAGTGCAATCACTTCAGATCCATTCAAATCATCTATTTTAATTTCCATAAAAATCGCCTCCTTATTCTTTACGATGAAAATGAGCTCTGCCTCATTACTTTAACGTATTATTCGGTTGCTTATTGATGAGAAGCACGTGAACCTTACCCTTTCTTATCCGCGTAATTATTGGGGATAAGAAAGGGTACTTGAATGGAGTGGACAAACCGATATGTAATTTGGACCTATTAGAAAAAGACCTCAACGTAAAAGTCGAGACCCTGATTCTATGAGCGTTTTTGATAGGCTATTTAGTTGGATGTATGCTATCTGCAATGACCACTCCGTGATTAAATTTAGCAGCTTGCTTTTGCTCCCTCTCCTGAATCGAGTTCAATGGTAAATGAGGGAATAATAATTCGGCTACACGATAGGCTTCTTCCAGATGTGGATACCCAGATAAAATGAAGGTGTCGATGCCAACGGCTTGGTATTCTTTCAGGCGTTCGGCCACCGTTATCGGGTCACCGACTAATGCCGTCCCAGCACCAGCACGTACTAGACCGACACCTGCCCATAAGTTAGGGCTGATTTCCAGATTGTCTTTACTTCCACTAGAAAGTGCTAGCATACGACGTTGCCCCTCTGAAACATGTTTACTCAATTCCTTTTGTGCGGATTCAATTGTCTCGTCATCCACATATTTAATTAATTCATTGGCTGCTTGCCAAGCTTCTTCTTCCGTTTCACGAACAATGACATGTAAACGAATGCCGAATGTTAGGGTACGTCCTTCTTTTTCAGCCAGTGCTTTTACTCTATTGATTTTTTCTTTTACTGCATCAACGGGTTCCCCCCATGTTAAATACACATCACAGTGTTTAGCGGCTACAGAAAGAGCTTTCTCTGAGGATCCGCCAAAATAAATAGGAGGGTGAGGTGTTTGAACCGGTGGAAAAATAAGACGGCCGCCGTCAATATGTAAGTGTTTTCCTTCATATTCCACTTCTTCCTCTGCCAATAGGGAGCGCCATACGTCTAAAAATTCATTTGTCAGTTCATACCTTTCATCATGGTCAACCGTAATACCATCGCCAACTTGCTCGGCGGGATTACTTCCTGAAACGACATTGATCAAGAGACGTCCACCTGATAGTCTATCGAATGTTGACGTCATACGGGCCGCGACGGACGGCAGCATTAGTCCTGGACGAAGAGCTACGAGAAATTTCATGCGTGAAGTGACGGATAATAACGAAGATGCCGTTACCCATGCATCTTCACAAGATCGTCCAGTTGGTAGTAAAGCTCCCTGATATCCTAACGAGTCAATGGCTTGCGCAAGCTGTTTCATATAATCGAAATCCACATCACGGCCGCCTTTTGATGTCCCTAAATAGCGGCTGTCCCCGCCTGTTGGAATAAACCAAAACACATTCATTTTATCTTCCTCCTGTACTGAAATAATCCACCGGTTGTTTCCTCTTGCATTCCTTTGGAAACATTAGCATAGCAATTGTATAATCCAATCACATTATACACTAATCTGATAGCCATTCAAGGAATAAATAATGAGAATATAGTAAATTATCAATCTTTTTAGAATGAACAATTTAATAAATCCTTGCATTTCAATCGGAATAATGCAATTATTATAAAATGAACTTCCGATTGGACAACCAAAGGGTTCTTTATTCTGTTGCAAAAAGAGAAGGAAGAAAAAAGAAAATCCAAACAGTCTAAGGAGAGAAGTTATGGCACAACCAGTAGTTAATGATACGGGGATACAATCGGTCAATACATCTAAACAGCTTAAACTTAAGGAGAAAATCGCTTACGGTTTAGGAGATGTAGGTAATAATTTCTTGTTTGATCTTGGTCAAATTTACTTGCTCAAGTTTTATACGGACTCACTGGGTTTGTCTTCCGCAACAGCTGGATTAGTCTTTTTAATAACGAAAATTTGGGATGCATTCGCGGATATCACAGTCGGCACTTGGATTGATAACAGAAAGAATATTGGGCCTAAGGGTAAATTTCGGCCATTCATCTTGTATGCTGCGATTCCACTTGCTTTAATAACGATTGTCAGTTTTACGAATCCGGATTTCTCGCTGACAGGAAAAACTGTCTGGGCATTTGTAACCTACATGGCGTTCGGAACCATTTACAGCATCTCAAATATTCCTTATGGATCAATGGTGCCTGCTATGACGAAAGATCCCGTGGAAAGGGCGGAATTGGCATCATTTAGGCAAGCGGGCTCAAATTTAGGACTTCTAATTACGACTGTAGGATTTATGCCTATTGTATTCATGTTCAATAGTGAATCTACTGGTTATGTCGTGGCTGTATCCGTTTTTGCCTTCTTGGGTGTCTTATTGCAAATTTACGGTTATGCCAATGTAAAAGAAAGATATGTGCACGAAAAACCAAAGGAAACAAAGGTCAAGTTGATGGACAGTTATAAAGGCTTATTAAAAAATACGCCTTTACTTGTTCTGTGCTTAGTAAATTTATTTACCTTTTCAGCTTTTAACGTCAAACTTGCTGTTCAGGTCTATTTTTGTCAGTATGTATTGAAGAACGTTTCGATTGTACCTTATATGGGCTTTTTTAGTATTGGATGCGTGTTCATTGGCGTTGCACTCGTCCCTTTCATGGTCAAAAAAGTTGGTAAGAAGTTTACATATATAATAGGTTGCGCCATATGGGCTGTAGGAGACATTTCAGCTTATATTTTTGCAGATAACGCCGTGATTTTCATTATCCTAGCCTGCTTTGCTTTTTTTGGAAGTTCATTTGTAAACAGTTTAAACTGGGCTTTAGTTTCTGATGCTGTCGAATATGGAGAATGGAAAACCGGTAACAGATCCGAGGGCGTTGTTTATTCGTTCTTCACCTTCTGTCGTAAGCTTTCTCAAGCAATTGCAGGTTTCGTTCCCGGGCTTGTATTAGGTTTAGTCGGTTATGTGCCAAATGCGGTTCAATCTGCAGATGTACAGCAAAGTATTAGAGGGTTAATGTTTATCTATCCAAGCACTCTGGCCATGGCTACCATTGTAGTTGTCGCAATATTCTATAAACTATCGGACGAAAAATACAATCGTATCATTAAAGATCTTAGTGAACGTAAAGATAATGTTTCCATGTAGTTATTCTTTTAAACTTAATTCCATTTGTCTTAGTTTCCATAAAGTTCGAATAACCAATAGATGCACTGCACGTATAAAAGAGGCGAGGAAAATTTGTGGACGCACCTTTTCCTCACCTTTCCCCCAAATCGTTCGGTGCAAAAAACCATTCACTTATGAATCATCTTGAACCTTGGATGGGGCATACTTACATTATTCATTCTATCTAACCTTTTAGGCCACGGTACGAGGAGCGCCTTGGCTTTTTCCTTTGTTCCATCCTCCACCTTCCACCCACCTATTATGTCTATGTGGGCTTAATAACGATCCATTGGTTCACCTAGGCAATCCAGATCTCTTGTGATACTGATGACAATTTCATAATTCCCGCCGTTTATCATATTGACCTTTTGAACCTCCACGATATCATGCTCATATTCCTTGCTGTAATCGCACATTTCATGTAAATGAGATTGAAGGTTAAAATTCCGCCTGTTTTTAATCTTTAATTTAATGGATAGTTGATTCGTTTGTATATTCATTGCTGCCCATCCTCGCTATCAATATTTTGTATATTCTTTTTTTTCCATTTTCAATATGGAGTTCGAGTTCGGCCTTTTGGCGCAAATGATGATGGAAATGCATGCCGACCAAATCAAATCATACCATTCCTGCGCATTCAGCCAGCCGAAGCCCCCATGCTTCACTTTGAGGTTTGGGTTGATCGCACCCACCTTCCATTCCCATTCCTGCAATCTGTTCTTTACATGATCCAGCCTTGTTGTAAGCTTTTCCATACTATCTTGATTATTTGGCGGGGCGTTCATTTCATCCGGTAACTTGATCTTAATCGGAGGAAAGCCGCCATTTCGATATAACCGCTCACCAAATTCCGTTTTCCCGAGCCCATGCTCCGCTTCCGCTTTCGCACAAAGTTCCACGTTATCAAGATACTCATGGGCGACGGCTATTAAATGGTCGTACATCTGACAGATGGTCCAAACTCCCTTGGCATTTATATATTGCAGTTGCTCGATGGAATAGTTTTGCCAATCACTTTTATAGGCTTCTATCATTTCCGATGCTCCCAAACTCCCCTCTCCATTCACCTATAATTTACGGAGATTGTTCCATAGCCCCTTCAAGATTAACATAATTATCCATTTATCATATATGTTTCATGAAGTAGGTCTATGTTTTTTTTGTCTTCTTTTCTGGGCATTATATAAAATTTGTCCATTTACAAGTGACAAACTTATGGAATCTTCTTGTGCAATCCGATGGACAAGATTGCTAGAATGATACTATGAAAACGGATTCACGTTACACCACCATCAATAATCTTTAAAACATTTAAAAAATTTTAGGAGGAAAGAAAATGAGAGCATTAGTGATTGAAGAGCCTTATAAAGCAGTCGTGAAGGAAGTTCCTTATCCTGTACCGCATTCCGGCGAGGTAACGATCAAAGTGAAGCATACCGGTATATGTGGCACCGATATCCATATTTACAAAGGGGAATTCCTGTCTCCCTATCCGATCATTCCAGGACATGAATTTTCTGGTGTCATTCATGAAATCGGAGAAAATGTAACAGGCTTTCATGTAGGTGAACGCGTAACCGCTGATCCTTCTTTATTTTGCGGCGAATGTGAATATTGCTTAACCCATCGCGGTAATCAGTGTACTAATTGGGGCGCCCTCGGCAATACCACTGATGGCAGCATGGCTGAATATGTAAAAGTCCCGGCTCGAAATGTCGTCAAATTACCTGATTCCCTTTCATTTGAAGAAGCTGCCTTCATCGAGCCGATGGCCTGTGTCGTGCATGCCATGAACCGGCTCGATCTCCAGGTGGGGGAACGCGTTTTATTATTTGGGGCTGGTGCAATGGGACAACAATTGATTCAATCCTTGAAGATGGCCGGTGCTTCAGAGCTTGTCGTCGTCGATCTTGATCAGGCAAAGTTGGATATGGGGCTCGAGTGGGGAGCTACAAAAGGGGTACTCAGCCACGAAATGGAAACAGAGCTGAATCAAGAAAAATACCCGCATGGTTTCGATGTTGTTGTTGATGCTACCGGAATCCCTTCCGTCATCGAACGGGCATTTGACTACATCGGAAAAACCGGTAAATACCTTCAGTTTGGCGTGACTGCCCAAGATGCCAAGATCTCACTCGATCCATTTAAATTGTATAATAATGATTGGACGGTTTTAGGTTCCATGGCAATCAACTACACCTTCATCCCTGCTTTCCACTGGGTGAAGGAAGGCCGGATCCAATTAAAGCCCCTTATTTCCGATCAGCTGTCGCTTGAGGAAACGATTGATTATTTACAAGGAAATCGCAGCAGCAGTCAATTTAAAGTCCAGGTAGAAATTGAAAAATAACGGCATGCCGGTCCTTGCCATCGTTTGGGCAGTTCATATCTGCCTGCCCAAACGATGCTGACCGGCTTTTCACTAAACAGCGGAAAGGAAAAAAATGATGAATCCAACATTATTAGTAGGAATCGATATTGGCACGCAAGGAGCGAAGGCTGTGGTGATTGATGATATGGGACATGTCGTCTCTTCGGCCGATGTATCTTATTCGTTTGAAAGCCCTCAACCCGGCTGGTGTGAGCAATCTCCCTCCCTTTGGTGGGAGGCCGTCATAGCCTGCTTGCATAGGTTATGGAAAAACGGCGTTGATCCGGCAGACATCCGGGCGGTGGGCGCCACCGGGCAAATGCATAGCCTGGTCATTTTAGATGAACGGAATCAGCCGATCCGGCCAGCGATTTTATGGAATGATGGAAGAACTTTAAAAGAATGCGGCGAAATCGAAGAAATCATCGGGGCTGATCGTTTATTTACCACGACGAGAAATCCGATTCTACCTGGTTTTACTGCGCCAAAGCTATTATGGCTCAAAAACAATGAACCCCATCAATATTCCCGGATAAAGAAGGTCTTAATGCCAAAAGATTATCTCGTCCATGAATTGACTGGAGAGTTTTCAGCCGATGTGACCGATGCAAGTGGGACATGTTTGCTGGATGTCCAAAAAAGAGAATGGGCTTGGGACATAATCAAAGACCTTGGCTTTTCTTCGGAATGGTTTCCCCCTGTATCGGAAAGTCAGGAAGTGGTCGGAACCATTGGCGAAACAGCTTCACGGGTGACTGGATTGCCAATCGGAATCCCGGTGGTAGCCGGAGCCGGTGACAATGCAGCTGCTGCCCTGGGAAATGGAATAATAACGGAAAGAAAAGGGAGCATCAGTATCGGAACTTCAGGGACCGTTTTCGTTCCCCTGAACGAACTGCCCGACCTGGCAAGAGATCAAGCCGGCACCCTCCATTTGTTTTGTCATTGCTTGCCTGGAATGTGGCATGCGATGGGTACGACATTATCGGCAGGCATGTCTTTAAGGTGGCTGCGAGACACTTTTGAAAAGGAAAACTATGACGACTTGCTTGATGGGGTTGAACAAGTTGAAGCTGGTGCAGATGGATTATTGTTCTTCCCCTATTTGAATGGAGAACGGTCACCATTGAATAACCCCCGGGCGAAAGGTGTTTTCTTCGGGTTAACATATGGACATCATCGCAAAAGCATGGCACGTGCCGTGATAGAAGGTGTTTGTTATAGTTTAAGAGATGTATTGGATATGATGGAGAAAGCTGGGATCGAGGTGGCGGATTGGACGGTCACGGGCGGTGCCATTAAAAACCCCATTTGGACAAAAGTGCTTGCTGACGTATACCAGCAGCATCTTCAGGTTCATGTGGAACGTGAAGGCCCGGCTTATGGTGTATCCATTCTGGCTGGACTTGGCAACGGAGTATGGAAGGCGGTCACCGATTTACCCATGCTTGATCAGGTTGCCAATCGGATTACTTGCAATCGGGAAAACCAACATGTGTATGACGCCCAATTTGCCCGCTATCAATCCATTGCACAAGCGATGAATCCTTTGTTTTAGTACATATAAATTGATGGGACATGCTTGATGAGAAATGAGGTGTTAAGAATGGCAGAGAAAACGCAAATATTTATTAGCAGCCGCCAAAAGATGATAATCGACCGTCTTCTTGAAAGCGACTTTCCGATAATGCCGAAAGATATGGCTGAGGAACTCGATATCAGTTTACGGACTTGCCAGCGTGAGATAGCCCAGTTAAAGCCGATTGTACGGTCATATGGACTGAAGATCATGAAACAGTTTCGAAGCGGGATATGCTTGGTTGGGGATGAGGAATGTAAAGGGGTTCTGGCAGACGAACTGGAGAAGGCCCATCAATCGACCTCCTTTTCTCCAAAAGACAGGCAGCTTGGAATCATCTGTGACTTGTTACGCGATCAGACACCAACCAAAATGTTCGTATTCAGCCAAAAATATTATGTGACGGAAGCGACGATCGGCCATGATTTACAAGAGCTGGAAGGCTGGTTGAACCAATTTCATTTGACATTGGTTCGTAAGCCGGGGCTCGGTATTTTCATATCTGGGGAGGACAAGCATTTACGAGCGGCCATTACTGCGGTTGTAAATAATCAAACACTTCCAGAGAATTGGCTGGCCGTGTTTGATTTATTGAAATCAGGAAAAAAAGAAGATTGGCAGATTGAAAAACATATCCCGTCCATGTATTTGGACCTGTTGGATTTGGATATTCTTCATGCAGTCGGGAAAGTGCTAACGGAAGCAGCTGAACGTCATCCTTCCCTGTTTTCAAACGAACGGGACCGGATCAGTGTTTCCCTTCACTTAGCCCTTGCAGTCGAGCGTCACAAGGACCAAAACAATGATCTTGTGGCGGCCGACCGTAAGCTAATCGAGTTGTACCCTTCTTCTTATTTTATAGCGGAAAGATTAAAGGAATTACTGGATATCCAGCTGCCGGAAGAGGAAATAAATTATTTGATCCTTCATTTATACGGGGTCCAGCCTAATCTCCCGCTTGAACAGTTTCAAGAAGAGGAAACCACACATTTAATCAGGATCTTCATCGAAGGTGTGAAAGCGGAACTAAATGAGCCATTGACGGACCCGATGTTAAGTGAAGGACTGCTTAAGCACTTCTACCCTGCACTAAACCGGATACGCAACGGACTGCCCATTCATAACCCGCTTCTTTCCCAAATTCAACGAGACTATCCCGTTGTCTATGAAGCAAGCCGGAAAAGCGCTGAATCACTCTCGAATTACCTTGGCGTTAGGATACCTCCCGCTGAAATTGCTTATATGGCCATACACGTGGGGGCAGCACTAATAAATCAGCAAAATCTAAAAGGGCGCGTCGCAGTCGTTTGTGCCAGTGGATTTGGCACCTCTCGCTTACTTGCATCCAGATTAAAGCAAGAAATCCCCGGCCTTCAGGTTTCAGAGGTTTTGTCGCTTAGTGAACTGCCGGGTTGGCTGGAAAACAACTGGCAAGTCGATGCAATCGTATCAACGATACAAATCCCCGGCATCACGGAAGAACGCCTTGTCGTCGTATCTCCCATTTTAAGCGACAATGATGTTCAAAAAATAAAAGGGAAATTGAAAAAACAACAAAGCAGCACACAAAGGCCACGCTCGGATGATCATCCGTCAGAAGACTCTTCACTTATGGGAATCGCTCACTACGGAGAGGCCTTCGCGCAAGTGATGAGAGGATTATCATGGATGGAGGCGCTTCCAACAAAGGAGAAGCTTGCGTGGCTTCATGCCTTTGTCTCAAGATCGCATGCCGTCATCTCCCCCGAAGGGCTGATTGAAGCATTTGAGGAAAGAGAGCGGAAAGGCAGCTTTGCCATAGGTTCAATTGGGATCTTGCATAGCCGGACGGCTGCTGTCAGGACCCTTTTCGTCAACATTATTTCGTTGAAGGAAGCAATGCCATGGCATACTGAAAGTGGAAAAAAGCAAGTCGTCGATACCTTGTTATTATTGGCAGCACCGCCCGATGCACCGCGTGAGCATTTTCAGCTTTTAGGGGAGTTAATAAGCGGCCTTCTTGATGATGAGCTAGCAGGAGCCATCTCTTCCGGCAACAAGGAATGGACTCTTATTGCCGTGAAAGAGCATTTTCAGCAAGCTTACCAGGAAAGGATTTTATCTTATGCAAGAGGAAAACAAAGATGAATCGCATAGGACGCATATATAGTTCGATTGTTTTTCAGAATATCTCCATCATAATCGCAGCCGGCATCTTGAATATTTTGTTTGGGCCACATGGATGGAAGCCCGATGCTGGCATGAGTCAATTTATCGATCCGATTTATCGATATGTGTTGCCACTCATGCTTGCCTATACAGGTGGGAAACTTTATGGCGGCCATAGCGGGGGCATTGTTGCAAATGTTGCGATGATCGGGCTCATCATGGCTTCCGATATGCCAATGATCATTGGAGCGATAATATTCAGTCCGCCAATCGGTTGGCTTTCGGCATGGTTGGAACGGCGAACACAGGATTATATTCCGATTGGCAGTGAACTTCTGATTGCCAATCTTATTGATGCGTTGCTTAGCATAGGTTTGATGTTAGCCGGTTATTACTTGGTTGGCTCCCTTATGAACGATGTTCTCAAGCATATAAACAGTGGGTTGGTCATGCTGGTCGGATCAGCATGGCTCCCCTTTTTATCCTTGGTCATCGAGCCTGCCAAGGTGATGTTTTTAAATAATCTCATAAACCATGGGATCGTCGCGCCATTCGGTATTCAACAGGCACGCGAACTCGGGAAAAGCATCATCTTTCTAGTAGAGGCGAATCCTGGACCAGGCTTCGGTGTCCTGCTAGCTTATTTGATGACTTCAAGCAAGGAAGAAAAGCCATCCATCCGAGGAACCGCTGGAATTCAGCTTTTTGGAGGAATTCACGAAGTGTATTTTCCATATATATTAATGAACCCCGCCTTATTCATTGCAGTAATTGCCGGAGGATTCACTGGCATTTCCTTTTTCCAGATATTTAATGTCGGACTCGTTTCCACAGCTTCTCCCGGCAGCATTCTATTGATCTTGTTTCTAGCTCCGCAAGAAGATATATTAATCATTTTAGCAGGAGTCGGGTTATCGGCCGTGGTATCATGCATCATCGCTCACTTTATTCTCGTGCGATCCCATGCTAAACGGAGCGGGTCACCTATGGAGTCCCTCACCTTGCCGCTTGGTGAAAAAGAAGAACGTCCAAGCATCATGATTCTTGATGAACCGCCCTATAGCCTTTCATCCATCCGGCATGTTACGATTTCCTGTGACGGAGGGATGGCTTCAAGCGCAATGGGAGCTGCCATCCTAAGACGGAAAGTGAAGGAAGCCAGGCTGCCGAATATCCAAATCGAGCACCGTTCCATCGATGATATCCCAACCGAAACTGATTTGATCATTATTCAGCACCAACTAAAAAAAAGAATGAACCAGATGCATCAATCCACTCTAATCATAGGGGTGAATTCATTATCTAACTTACTGGAATATGATGATATCGTTTTACTCATTAAGAACAGAAATCAATCATATTAAAATCGCTGTAATTTATAAAAACGGCGATGACCTGCTACATTTTCATCAGACAAAGCCTGCCGGTCTCACCGTATAAACGTGCTCGAACAACGCTATCATGACGATGTATACGAGAAATATTTTGATTGTTACGTTAGTCCAACTGTTGAGCCATCAATACCCCTGCCTAGCCTGATGGACGCGTAAAACCCAAAAGGGGTTCCGAATTCTCCCTTTCGAACCCCTTTTGGTCCACTTACTGAGCCGTCCGCATGAATCAGACGGTTTTTTCCATTGCTTCCAAGTTTACCTTTTCCGCTTCATCTTTTTCCTTTG
The DNA here is from genome assembly GCF_001542915.1 of Peribacillus simplex. Lineage (GTDB taxonomy): Bacteria > Bacillota > Bacilli > Bacillales > DSM-1321 > Peribacillus > Peribacillus simplex_B. The sequence continues at coordinate 65,256 of NZ_LNNH01000016.1, forward strand.
CCGGCAATTGGATAAATACGGTCAATATGGCACTGATGAAATATAAAATCGCAAGCATCCAGATCAAACCGCTTGCACCCATCGGTTCATATAAAACACCTACAAGCGCCGGGCCGACAAATACGGGAAGCCCTGCCCCTAAATTCAATACAGAAACAGCCGCTCCTTTATCTTCTTTTACAAGCGACGGTACCAAAGCAGATAATGGTACATAACCTGCAAGCGAAGCCCCCCAGAACATTCCGGCAATAAAAACGAGTACAAGATTACCGTTCGTCCATATTGGCATATAAAATAACAGCAGTGTGGAAATTCCTGCAAAAACCCCGCCAAACCAAATTACCGTATTACGCCATCCTAGTTTATCACCGACTATTCCAAATATCACATTGAATACGATGTTGCTCGTGAAAATCATGCCCCACATGGTCAGCCATGTATTGATGGAAATTCCGTAATTGGCCATGTGAATCGGCAGAAAAATCGGAAATGCAAATTGGGAAGTCGTATTGATGGTTCGGACAACCCCTCCAATCGCAACCTTTGGTTCCCTTTTTAAGATTGTAAAGCCCTTTGTCAATTCCTTTAATTTTGCTCGGGTACTCATGCTGCTGCTTTTAAGTTCCAGTTTGTCACGATTCATGACAATGGCAAACATTGCTCCAACACATACCCAGAATATCGATGTCCATAGAGTGCCAATATGCCCGAACCGTTCAATCGCCCATATCGAATAATAAGCACCCAGCACATTCAATCCGCCTGTAAAAACAAACCAAAACCACCCCACTGCCGCTCCCAGCTTATGTTTAGGACTCCGGTAATTGATCCATACCATGAAGCTATAGGCAAAAAGAGGATATCCGAACCCACGGAGAGCATAAGTGAGCAGCATCGTGCCCTGATTCAACTCGGCAAGGCCAAAAGCTATGAAAGAACTGGTTCCGATTATGTAAACTAATAAACCCGTAAACATGATTTTTCTAGGACCGAAAGCTTCAGCAAGCACTCCAGATAGAAAGGAAGCAATGGTAACGGTAACTCCATACGCCGTATAAAGAGAAGCGGTTTGTTCGACGCTCATTCCCCGTCCTTGCAAATAAGCACTCATCCAAGCGATTTCCAAACCGTCACCCATCATGAAAATCAGGATTCCCAGATACCCCCAAGCGAGCGACTTCGTAATGCCGATTTTATCTAATAATGTCAGGTTCATTCCGTTAACCGTACCCATAAACATCCCCTTTTCCTAATCAATTAAATGCATGATTGCGCTTTCATCATTTCAATTAGTATAGCATCGTTCAAAGGGAAATTGAGGCGCCACTTCTCTCAACTTTGGCGCTTTTTCCATGACAAAATTTAACTATTGCGAAAATAACCATTTTCAATATTTCCCAAAATAAAACCCTGAATCTTCCTCTCTCAGAAGAAGACTCAAGGTTTTGGAAAAAGGAAAAACTACGCCGATTCACATCCTGAAACAAAATAAAAAGAGCCATTAGGCTCTAAAATAATCTGGTAATTATTATCTTAATCCATCCAAAAAAAGAGACCCATAACGGTATGCTTAAAGATGTACCAAACAAAAGACCTTTTAAAAAATTTCCTTCGTCCTTATTCACCATATTGCACACACCTCTCGGCTTCACTTTTAGTACCATCATTTTAAATGAAAGCGCTCCCTTTGTATATGGTTCAATTGATACAACCTCTACCTCCTCTCAAAAAAACTCGTTTAACTGTATGTACCTTTTAGGAATGATGTTTAAACTGTGTCAGGTAGATAGTACCTTACGATCATTTTCTTTATTGATTACCTCTACCCGGCATGTGGCCATTTTGCTTGGTAAGCCTCGCTTTACCAATATTTCCAGTAGCTGATCAGCACTTGCTTTTAGCTCCTGCACCCTTACCGCCTAACCTTCAGCAAAAAAAGCCCTCTAATGGACTTTTTTGATAAACTATAAGCATGATCGGCACTAATCGAACTCAAATCATTCGAATAATTTGGCAAATGTATTTTCTCCTGCAATGCCATCTGCATATATTCCAACAGACCTTTGAAATGCTTTCACTGCCGATTCCGTTCCACTCCCAAAGATACCGTCTATCCCCCTTGGGTTGAAGCCTTCCATATAAAGTGCCGCTTGAAGAATATAGGTGATATTGCCTTGGGCTCCTTCCCTCACATTAGGTGAGGCAGCTCTTGTTCGCGGTCCCCATAATCCATCGACAGTAAGCTTTGCCCCATATTGTTTATTCAATTCCGTTTGATACCCCTTGATCAGCGCGTTCTTCGTATTCGGCCCATAATAACCATCCACCGCGATTTTTGCTTGATACCGCTTATTCAATGTGGTTTGGATGGACTTGATGGTTGGATCTCCACTGTCCTTTTCAGGCGGGTCTTTTTCGATGACATCCGGTTTCACACCTGACCCAGGTGATGGTGTGGTCCCAATCACCTTTGATGTCAAATTAGGCTTTAAGCCTTCCTGAAGCTGAGTATACGAGAGCCCATCGGTCATTTCCAGGTGTGGATAATCTTTAAAACTTGACCAGTCCCCGCCCCACGCAAAGCCCAATGATTTACCGATTGCCCCTGCCCTCCTCCATTTTTCATCAACAGTCCAGATCGCATTTTTGCCATCATCGCTTACGATGAAGAAATCAATGGCCAGTCCATAATTATGGTAGGATTGACCTGGCAGCGCATTAGTCACTACCGGTTTTGATAAATCACTATAATTCAAGCCACCGTAGCTATATCCTAAGCGCCCTTGACCATACAACTTCGCTTGCTCTTCCATTGAGCGATAGCCGGCACTGATTTGCACAAAAATGCCTTCTTTGTATGCCCGTTTAATCATTTCCAATGCTGATTCCTTGACGACTGGGTGTATTCCGCTGCCCATGTTCTTTTCCGATCGTTCCAATAATGTTTCCAATTTGACTGTCAATTCAATCACCTCCCAATATGTTATGGTGCTTATCAGGAAATGCTTGTACAATTTAGAAAAAACACCCGAAAAATGCTCTTTAGCTCCAAATCAACCCTATTAAAATATTTTATTAAACCAAATAAAAGAAACCACTTCATAAGTGGTCTCAGTTTGTAGACAAAAGAGGGCGTAATTCAAAAATTCCGATAAACATGTTTTAAAATTATAACTCTTTTTAATCTTGGCATTTCCTTATGGGTTGTGACAGCTTCGCTAGTATCTCTATTAATAGGTTAGTCCATGACCAAGTTTATAGATATTACCATCGCTATCCTTATATGCATATGATAGTCCTGCAGGCATATATTTGTCCTTGTCATAACCAGGTACATCGTTTCTAGACACACATTCACCATTCTGACGAACGGCAATTACATCTTCACTCGCTGGTAATGTTAATGGTAGAACACCTACTGGTTTACTATTACCTGCGATAACCTCAAACAGTGCATTATAGAAGGTATCGTATCCAGCGATTAAAGCATCAGCCATCGGTTCAATATTTTCAAGTATCCATGGCAAGGTTACATTCACACTGATAACGACTTTTCCACTACGGCTATGAAGGTTGTCGCTCACTTCTTTTAGATGATCCATACCAGTTATAGTCGTTTCCTGATACAGTGAGCCATCTAAAGCTGATACTACTTTCCCCTCACAAACCTCAAGCTCTAATAGTCCTGGTGTCGCGTTGAAATAAGAACCGGATTTTGGATGTAAGAACATGATCGCTACTTCAGCTTCTTCATAATTAGTAGTCATCGAAAAATGGCCGAGCTCTTGACACTCTTTCCTTGCCTTTTCAGTATATTTTGTTGCTCGTTCTACATCCTTGTGCAATACTTCCACATATACTTTTTTACAATTAACCTTTTCAGCAGTTAATGGTAACGTCTCGTTTTGATTTTTAAGGATCGTTACAGATTTTTTATGCCCTTCATAAGCTGCTTTCCAATTCACTTTGTTACTAACTACAGCTGTAGCCTCTTCTGGCGAATTATATGTACGGTCATCGAAAATACCTAATGTAAACATTTCTATCAGAAGTCGTACATTCGCTTCATTAATGCGCTTTTCGCTAATCCAGCCTTTACTAACAGCCATTTTAAGATTTTCTATATCATTTGTGTCCGCAACTATATCTGTCCCTGCATTGACTGCTTTCGCAAAACGTTCAGCCTCACTTAATTCTTCTACGCCCCAGCTCATATTATTCACAATGCCGCTGTCACTATTGATATAGCCCTTAAATCCAAGTTTTCCTCTTAGAATATGATTAATGAAATAGTGATTGAATGTGAAGCCTACCTCTTCGAATGGAATGTCTTCACCCTCGAACTCTTGTACCACACTCTTCTTGATACTTGGTATAGAATAATAGGGCATGATAGATGATGTACCATGTTCTACCGCTGCTCTAAATGGTGGTAAGTGATATTTTTCTAAGCTTCCTGGAGTAGGGTAAAGATTCCACTTTCCTTCTTTATAATGAGGATCGAATCCATTTTCCCTTGCTCCTCCACCAGGAAAATGCTTCGTTGTCATGGCAATACTGTTTTTGCCTAATTCCTCACCTTGGAATCCATCGATAAGACGACCAATAGCATCAGAAATAAATTCTGGATCTTCTCCAAACGTACCATAGGCTCGTTGCCATCTCGGATCTGTAACCGTATCCGCCATGTACATATACCCTTTTCTGATACCTGTAGCATTCCACTCTTCGCGAGCGATTTTAGCAAATTCGCTAATAAGTGTTGCATCTCCACCGTTTTTAATATCTCCCTGTGCTGCCGCTGCAAGACCAAGGGTTCCAGGCCATGTGGAGAAAATTCCACCTGCATCATTCATACCAAAAATAGGTTCTGCATTTTCATTTCTTGAATTGGATGTAATCAAGCAAGGAATACCTAAACGGGTTCCCTCAGCAACTTCATTCATTTTATTAATCCATGCAGCCATTTCAGCTGGGCTAAAGTTGTCTCTTAATATGAAGTGTCTTACATTCCTTTTCTCGATCGTATGTGTTGTTCCGTATATTTTTGATGCAGCGAATATATTTTCCCCTTTTTCCACAATCGCTTCATCCAATATACCCTCATGGCTTGTCTTTTCTTTATTTTCCTGAGAAAGCCCCATTTTGCGCGTATTAATCAGCATCATACCGATCTTCTCATCGATATGCATCAATGAGACTAGGTTCTCCGCACGTTCCTTTGGACTCAAACGCCAATCCTTATAAGGTTCTAGCTTCCCACTATTATTCAAATCCTTAAATTTCAATCCGTCAACTTCGATAATATTCTTCACTCTAACTTCTAATTCTGGTTGTTTATGATACTTTTCCATTGCATTTCCTCCTAAACTTTACCTTCTCCTCGCTCTACCCTTAGAAGGAGCCAGTTATGATTTCCGCAACTTGTTCAATAAATTTGATATCGCTTTCTTTACTGTTATAATAACAACTAAAAGTTAAAAATAAATGGCGTAAATTGCTCAAAACATTGCAATTGTTGCTATTTGAGAGGTTGACGAAATATGAAGCAATCTAATCTAATTCCTGTCATCAATAGAGGGTTTAACATTCATTACTTTAGCAAAAAACATCCATCCCATGATTGGCTCAAAATTCATGATAAATCTCCTGAGGAATTTTCCAAAATCGAGTCCTTGTTCCAATTGCATCAGCATGATGTTTTAGAAGTGCTCGTTTTTTTAGATGGAGAATGTGACTTCTTTTGCGAAGGAAAAACTTATCCCTTAAAGAGAGGCGATGTCGTCATCATCCCTCCCTATGCTGTTCATAAGGCAAATGTTAAGAAAATGGACAGATATGAACGAATCATTATTAGCGTTAGTGAGCATTTGCTGAATGACTTCCTTTCAAGTTCACCAACGATGAAAGAAAATATCATTTATCAAAAAACATTAGATACACACGTGTTACATTTACATACAAAGCATTTCCAGACAATTATTTTTTTACTAGATGAAATCACTCAAAACATTGATAAAGGCGAAGAAAATCTCCCCTTCACATTAAACTATCAATTATTTCAGGTGCTCCAAACGATCTTCGATTCCTCTAATAGTAAGGCTAGTCACGGAAATAAGGACGAACTGGACCAAAGATTCCTATCAATAGTAGAGTATATCGAATCACATTTTACAGATCAGGATTTAAGTTTAGACATTGTAGCGAATCATTTTCATTTAAATAAATATTATTTTTCACATTATTTCAAGAAAAATATGAACCTTCCTTTTTACCGTTACGTATCATTAAAACGCCTATCTTTTGCCGTAACGATGATTAAGAAAAATCAGATATCCATAGAGAAAGTTGCCTTACATTGCGGTTTCCTAGATTATTCTAGTTTTTATCGACTCTTCAAAAAAGAATATAATATTTCTCCCAAAAAACTCCAAAAAAGATTTCAAAATTCATACTAAGATGCGGCTTTCATGAAAGGAATAACAAAGAGGCTTCCCAAAAGTACAATGAACCATGGAGAAGCATCGATAAAAATTCTCAATATTTAAAAAGTGAAGGAAAAATCGAATCCAGGAACTGAAGCCAGCAGCTCATATTCCATATTTGTTTGGGCCAATCCGTATTTGACTCGTTAAGACCTAATGAGCATCAAAGGTAGTTAATTATTTAACGTTTTACCCTCCCATTTCTATTTTTTCTTTAAAGAATGTAACAAGACAACAATTTGTCATGTTGAAACGAAAATATATTATCCGCGAACATTTAAAGAGAATTCTAAAAGGGGTTCGGAATCAATAATTCCGAACCCCTTTTGTCTACAAACTGGAATGCCTATATATAGGCATTCTTCATCGTTTATTATGACCATTTTTCTTCATTATCAATCCATTGATTATTTTTTAACTCATATGATTTAGTATCGTCGTGGAAAACAAAGAAACATGGTACATTCAATATATCCCCGCATGATTTTTTCCAACATTGACCGAACCAATCTGTAAACGCTTTTTGTTCTAACTCGTATATTGCTGGATAATTTTCTTCGTAAAAATTATCAAGAAAATCATCCAATGAATGGTCGATTAACTGATAGTATGTTACATCAGGAATTACATCAACCTGCAAAAACTGAATGGGCTTATTTTTAAAATAATCCTTTTGAAGCGCATCCAATACAATATACGCCTTTTCCCCCAAAAATACCTAGAATTAATTAAGTGTTTATATTTGCAACAAAAAAAAGCCCTCACAATGTTAATCTTCCGGAAATAGTTTCATCGAGCAGATCTAGTTGACGAGCTTTATAAACTTATTTCGCTGTTCTTTAATCACCACGAGCAATTCTTCCCCCGTCTTGAAACTATTACATAGGAGTATTCGGGTACAAGTGCTACATAAAAATAAAGGCGTGGCAAAATACTGATGATACTTATTCATTCCCATCTGAGATTACTTACGATTATACCATTGTTACACCTATAACTAAGGGGTACCTGAGTTTCCCATCTTCCGCTCAAATTGACGGGCTGTTACAAAAATATCTAGTTGATAGATTACTAACCATCATTAAAACCAATCAAAAACAATTCGAAATAACAGCATTACTTATTATAATTATGCTGCTGGAGATTATAGTAGCGCTTTTGAGGGCAAGCATTTTTCGGAATTACAAACAAACGTAAAAGAAAAACAGGAAAATATCAAAAAAGTTATCATCTATATCCAGTAGAATTACGATAAAAAAATAATGCTTGATGACTTAGCCTCCCTTTTAATATGAATAAAAAATTTTTTCAAAATATTTTCATCACTCAATTGTAAAACGCCCATTACGTATATAAATGAATATGTGAGAAAGCGGCCGAGTTGTTAAAAAGCAGCGATTTAAAAGTCTTGGATATTTCCTTCATGGTTGGATTTGAGAATTTCAGCTATTTCATCAGGAGATTTAAAGAGCATAAGCGTTATCCCCCATTCAATACAGAAAGCAATTTCATATGAGGGGCATTTCAAATTAACTCAAGAAATGTCACCATATGTATACTGATTCTTCCATTCTTAATTCTCGTGGCTATACCGTATGAATAGGCCCCAGCGTGTCTCGTTCGTTCTCCAAGCCCAAAAATAAAAAAGCACAATCCATAAGCGGATTGTGCTTCAGACTGTAGACAAACTCGATGAAAATCGAGTTTGTCTATTTTTATGGCCTGTACAATTTAGACGTTGATTTCCACTCCAGGCACTCGCTTTCCGCGGGCGGTCGGGGAGCCTCCTCGGCTTTGCCTGCGGGGTCTCCCCTAGACGCGCTTTTCCCGCAGGAGTCTCGTACCTTCCGTTCCAATCAACTTTGTTCTACCTTTTAGATAGAACACTTTTGACTGGAGTCATTTTTGTTTTAAAATTGAAGTATTAAAACTTGAGGTGATGAGGATGCTTTCTAAACATGATTCTATTCAGCGAGATCAACTTGAAATGATTACTTTAGATCAACTGGTGCCACCGAACCATTTGGTTCGTAAAATGGAGGCTGCCATTGACTTCACTTTCATTCAATATACCTTCGGTATTCGTTCCATGCGTAAAACGATTGAAGAAGTTGAAACCAATATGGCTTACCGTTGGTTCTTAGGCTATGGTTTCC
>NZ_LNNH01000017.1:0-201 GCF_001542915.1 Peribacillus simplex
CATTTCAAGTTGATCTCGCTGAATAGAATCATGTTTAGAAAGCATCCTCATCACCTCAAGTTTTAATCCTTCAATTTTAAAACAAAAATGACTCCAGTCAGAAGTGTTCTATCTAAAAGGTAAGACAAAGTTGATTGGAGCGGGTGTTCGAGACTCCTGCGGGAAAAGCGCGTCTAGGGGAGACCCCGCAGGCAAAGCCGA
>NZ_LNNH01000017.1:610-1086 GCF_001542915.1 Peribacillus simplex
GATGGGAAGAGTTAAGAGGAAAACAGTATAAGGGCAACTACTTCTCTGTCGTCGCCTTCGTCTTGCCAATCGAAGAGTTTTCTTTGCACTGTTTTGTAATTGGAAGATAGAAAAGGAAAACAGTATAAGGGCAACTACTTCTCTGTCGTTGCCTTCGTCTTGCCAATTGAAGAGTTTTCTTTGCACTGTTTTGTAATTGGAAGAGAGAAAAGGAAAACAGTATAAGGGCAACTACTTCTCTGTCGTCGCCTTCGTCTTGCCAATCGAAGAGTTTTCTTTACACTGTTTTGGATAGGAAGAGCGAAAAGGAAAACAGTATAAGGGCAACTACTTCTCTGTCGTCGCCTTCGTCTTGCCAATCGAAGAGTTTTCTTTACACTGTTTTGGATGGGAAGAGTTAAGAGGAAAACAGTATAAGGGCAACTACTTCTCTGTCGTCGCCTTCGTCTTGCCAATCGAAGAGTTTTCTTTGCACT
>NZ_LNNH01000017.1:1096-51042 GCF_001542915.1 Peribacillus simplex
AGGATCCCCTTACGTGGGATCCTGTCTTTTTTTGTGTTTTCTTCTCTTAGCTGAAATCACCAGAACCGCTCCACTCGCGAGTAAACCCCAAAAATTCGTTTTGCCAATCGAAGAGTTTTCTTTGCACTGTTTTGGATGGGAAGAGTTAAGAGGAAAACAGTATAAGGGCAACTACTTCTCTGTCGTCGCCTTCGTCTTGCCAATCGAAGAGTTTTCTTTACACTGTTTTGGATGGGAAGAGCGAAAAGGAAAACAGTATAAGGGCAACTACTTCTCTGTCGTCGCCTTCGTCTTGCCAATCGAAGAGTTTTCTTTACTTTTTTTTTACATAAATCCCCTTGTTTTTTCAAACACTAGAGTGGAATTTAAAGGAGAGTTAAAACAATGGGTATTTTAGAGAGATGGTTGGGTGAAGCGGGAGGGAAGAAGGATCTGCACCTGCTTTTGTTTATCGGCGGACTGTACAGCCTGAGTATTGCTTTGTCCAATACATTCGTTAATGTGTACTTGTGGAAACAATCCGGTCAAATTGTTGATATTGCTGTATATAATCTAACCGTGGTGCTTTTTCAACCGCTGACGTTTGTTTTTGCCGGCAGGCTGGCGAAGAAAGTGGATCGAATCATTGTATTGCGTCTTGGTGTTATCTTCTTGGCCCTGTTTTATTTATCTGTCCTTTTGGTCGGGACGAGAGCCACGGATTTCATTTGGCTTCTTGGTGCATTGATCGGGATAGGGTATGGGTTTTATTGGCTGGCGTATAATGTCTTGACTTTCGAGATTACCGAGCCGGAGACGAGGGATTTCTTCAATGGTTTTCTGGGGATTTTATCTTCTCTTGGAGGAATGATTGGTCCGATTCTTTCAGGGTTCATCATTTCGAGGCTTGAAAAATTCACGGGATATTCCATTGTATTCGGATTATCATTGCTTTTGTTTTCCGTTGCCGTTTTTCTTAGCTTTTCGTTAAAAAGGCGTCCTGCTCATGGGAAATACTTTTTCCTAAGGATTTTGAAAGAGCGGAAAAACAATCGGAATTGGCTGTTGATCACTCGCGCCCACTTTTTTCAAGGACTGCGAGAGGGTACTTTCATGTTCATCATTTCAATTATCGTTTACATCCAGACGGATAGTGAACTTGCGTTGGGGAGCTATGGTTTATTGAATTCCGCCATATCATTCGTTGCGTATTTTCTCGCTTCTCGTTATATAAAACAACCGATGCGAAAAAAAGCGATCTTTATCGGCGGAATCCTGTTATATTCGGGGGTTTTGCTGATCGCATTTGATGTCACCTTCGGAAAGCTTCTCATTTATGGGGCAATTGTGGCGACCGCCTATCCGATCCTGCTCGTCCCATACATCTCCTTGACCTATGACATCATAGGCCGGGCATGGCAAGCTGCGGATATGAGGATTGAATATATTGTCGTCCGGGAGCTATTCGTCCATTTTGGAAGGATCGTATCCATTTTGGGGTTCATTTTGTCCGTCCTGTTTTTTGACTTGAAGCAAGTCCTGCCGATTTATTTGTTGATCGTGGGGGCAGGGCATACGATGATATATTGGTTTGTGCGGAAAATCGATATCAACGACCAAGATTGAAAAAGGGGCCTAAAGAGGCCTCTTTTCCATGAAGTATGAGCCGTAAGTCACATTTTGTCGAAAGTGGGTCAGATGTTTAATATTTCTAGAACACTAAGGTAGAAAAAAATAAGAATGTTCTATAGAATAGTAAAGGACCATTATGACTATGTAAAAAGGATGTGTGGCTTAGTGTGAATAAAAAGAAAAAGAAAAAGACGCATGTGCCTTTCAGATTGAATATTCTTTTCTTTTTAGTGTTTGTTTTGTTTTCCGCTCTCATTTTACGCTTAGGTGTCGTGCAGATTGTGTATGGCGATGATTACCGGCGTGAGATTGAAAGAACAGAGGAAGTGACCGTGAATAATTCGGTGCCCCGTGGGAAAATGTATGACCGAAATCTGAAATTGATGGTCGACAACCAACCACTGGATGCAATTACATATACACGAAAGCAAGGTACGAAACCAGCAGAAATGGTGGAAACCGCCGAGAAACTTGCGAAGTTGATCGAAAAAGATACGGATAAAGTGACTGAGCGCGATAAGAAGGATTTTTGGATAATGAATAATCCAAAGCTGGCGGAGAAAAAGGTTACCGATAAAGAGAGAAAGAAAGTCGAAGAGGGTGAGCTGACAGAGAGTGATTTGTACAAGCTTCAGCTCGACCGGATTACAGAGGATGAAATAAAACTTTCCGATAAGGATATGGAAACCCTCGCTATTTACAGGGAATTTGCCAGCGGATATGCACTTACGCCGCAGATTGTGAAAAACAAGAAAGTATCGAAGGAAGAATTCGCCAGGGTGAGTGAAAACCTCGATTCGCTGCCTGGTGTGGATATATCGACGGATTGGGATCGTTTTTATACGTATAATAAGACACTCAAATCGGTATTAGGTAAAGTATCTTCTTCCGAAGAAGGTTTGCCGAGTGAAAGTCTCAATTATTATCTGGCGCGTGATTACAGCCGGAATGACCGTGTAGGAAAGAGTTATATCGAGCTTCAATATGAGGACATCCTCCAAGGGCAGAAAGCGAAAGTAAGGAACGTGACCGACAAATCGGGAAATGTCGTCGACTCCGAGGTGGTTTCTGAGGGTCAGCGCGGAAAAGATCTTATCTTGACGGTTGATATGGATTTACAGCTGGCAACCGAGGAAATCATTGAAAAGCAATTGATTGCCAAGAAAAAATTGGGGAACACGAAGTTTCTCGATAGGGCGTTCGTCGTGATGATGGATCCTGATACAGGGGAAGTCCTGACGATGGCGGGCAAGAAAATTGAGAAGGATCCGAAGACCGGTAAATCCTCCATAGAAGACTTCGCCTTAGGCAATATCACGACTTCCTATACGATGGGTTCTGCCGTGAAAGGTGCCACCGTCTTAACGGGATACAAGCAGGGAGCGATCCAGCCGGGCACCGTCTTTTATGATACGAAATTGAAGATCAAGGGTACAAAGGCTAAAGGATCGTACAGTAATTTCGGGAACATCAATGATTTGACGGCGTTGAAGGTGTCTTCAAACGTTTATATGTTCAGGACGGCGATCAATATCGCCGGTGCCCACTATGTGCCGAATGAGCCATTGAATATCAGTTCAAGCGCCTTTTCGACGATGCGTAATTCATTCTCACAGTTTGGCTTGGGTGTGCGCACGGGAATCGACCTTCCAAATGAAATGGGCGGGTTCAAAGGCTCGGAAACATCACCAGGTAAGCTGCTTGACCTTGCTATCGGGCAGTATGATACGTACACACCGATGCAGCTTGTTCAATACGTTTCCTCCATTGCCAATGGCGGAAACCGCATGAAGCCACATATGGTCAAGGAAATCCGTGATCCGGTCGATAATAATGAGGAATTGGGACCTGTCGCCGAAGACGTTTCTCCGACGGTCATGAATCGCCTGGATATGAAAGAAGACTGGATCAAGCGCGTACAAAGCGGTTTCGAGAAGGTTTCAATGGAACAAGGCGGGACAGCTTATAGGTTCTTCGGGAATAAACCGTACACAGTCGCTGCTAAAACAGGGACGGCTGAAGCGTTCTATGATGGACCGGACCGCGAGAAGTTCAGTGAGCCTCAAGATACGATGAACATCACGATGGTGGGCTATGCACCTGCTAAAAATCCTGAAGTTGCATTTGCGGTCGTCGTACCGTGGGCATATCAGGGCCATACGGGTCATGACATGAGTAAAGAAATTGGTAGGGATATCATGGACACGTATTTCAAACTGAAAAAAGAACGGGCTAAGAAGGAAACGAATAAAGATGCAGAAAAATCGACTGATTTGAAAGTGGAGAATGGAAAAGACGTTCAAAAGGATCAGGCAGAGGTCAGAAAAAGCCAGAAAAATGAATGAATGAAGTCAAAACACGTTTTCGGATAAACCGAAGACGTGTTTTTTTTTGCTATTTTGCCCATTATCAATGCGAATCCGGCATCTTTACAATTAACACACAATAATTTACTGAATATTTACAATCCCTTCAAACGGGGTTTACAGACTAAAAGTATGATTTGGTTGTAGGACAAAATATTCATATAAAAAATTCTTAGGGGGACTTACAAATGAGACGTTTCAAAGGTGTGGCGATGACTGTAGTGATGGGCGGAGTAATTGCAGTGGCTGCGGGTTGTGGATCTGATGATGCTAAGACAAGCGGCAGTGAAGCAAAAGGGTCAAGCCAGCTGCAAGGGGAAGTGATCACGGATGGTTCTTCTACGGTCTTTCCAATCATGGAGGCAGTGGCAGAAGAATATATGAGTGCCCAGCCTGATGTCAAAGTTTCCGTTGGATCATCAGGAACTGGCGGCGGTTTTAAGAAATTCATCGCCGGTGAGACGGATTTAAGTAATGCCTCACGTCCGGTCAAAGAAGAAGAAAGTGCAATGCTTGATGATAAGGGAATTAAATATACAGAATTGAAACTGGCATTTGACGGCATTTCAATCGTCGTCAATAAAGATAATGACTTCATCGATTCACTTACGGTTGAAGAATTGCAAAAGCTGTGGGTTGATGATGGCAAGGTGAAGATGTGGTCGGATATTCGCCCTGAATGGCCGAAGGAAGAAATAAAATTCTACTCCCCGGGAACAGATTCGGGCACATACGATTATTTCAATGAAGTGATCCTGGAAGAAAAACCGATGGTGGAGAATGCGACGCTATCCGAAGACGATAACGTCCTTGTACAAGGCGTGGAAGGTGATAAGAATGCGATCGGATTCTTCGGATTTGCCTACTATGCTGAAAATAAAGATAAGCTGAAGATCATTTCCATCGATAACGGAAAAGGCGCTGTAGAGCCAACTCATGAAACGATTAAAAGCGGGGAGTATGCACCATTGTCCCGTCCGCTTTACACATATGTCGCCAACAAGTCTGTAGCTGAAAAAGAACAAGTGGCCGACTATACAGAATTCGTCATTGAAAATGCAGGGGAACTTTCCGAAGAGGTGGGGTATATAAGCCTTCCGGAAGAAGAGTACCAGAAAGATCTTGATAAATTGAAGGAACTGAAAAAATAATTGATATTACAGGCTATCAAAAATCCCGCCTTGGCAAGGTGAAGGCGGGGGCAACGGCTTGTAAATCCAAATATTGCGGGTCTGAAATGGAGGATGCAAGTTGGAACTGAGAAAAACAGAAACCTATTCTGTACAGCAAATGATCCTGGAAAAGAAAAGCAAGAAAAAAATAAATGTAGAAAAAATCATACCGAAGCTCTTGTTCCTTATGGCGGCCATTTCCGTTTTCACTACAATCGGGATTATCCTGACGCTCATATTTGAAACATTCATCTTTTTTGACAGGGTTTCGATCGTCGAATTTTTCACGGAAAGCAAGTGGCTCCCATTTGCATCTGTTCCTTCATTTGGAATCATGCCCCTTGTCGTTGGGACGTTGAAGATTACGGTGATAGCTGCGGTGGTTGCCGTTCCGATAGGGCTTGCAACAGCCATTTTCTTGAGTGAATATGCATCTGAGAAAACACGGAGGATCATCAAGCCGATATTAGAAGTTTTAGCCGGGATTCCGACTATCGTTTACGGCTTCTTTGCCTTAACTTTTGTAACACCGGTTTTGCGGGATCTATTTCCTTCCCTTGACATGTTCAATGCCTTAAGTCCCGGGATCGTTGTAGGAATCATGATCATGCCGATGGTGGCCTCTTTGTCGGAAGATGCCCTTGTTTCAGTACCAAAGTCGATTCGCGAAGGTGCGTATGCGCTTGGTGCAACGAAACTTGAAACGACCATTAAAGTGGTATTGCCGGCGGCCATATCCGGAATTGTCGCATCCATCGTGCTTGGCTTATCCAGGGCGATCGGCGAGACCATGATCGTGAGTGTGGCAGGGGGCTCGACCCCGAGCATGAATATGGATGTCACTTCATCGATTCAAACGATGACCGCCTATATCGTACAGGTCAGTTCAGGGGATGCAGGGTATGGGACAACGATCTACTACAGCATCTATGCGGTGGGAATGACACTGTTCGTCTTTACGCTTGTTATGAATTTACTGGCGCAGTTCATCTCTCGCAGATTCAGGGAGGAATATTAAGACATGAAGCTGATAAATAAAAGTCATGTTGCAAAAAAGATGCCCGTAAGGCTGGCGGTCAACACGATATGTAAAGGATTGTTTTTCTTGGCAACACTGGTTGGCCTTATCGTATTGGCCATCTTATTTTATCGGATATTCACTCAAGGAATTGGCCATTTGAATGGGGATTTCCTGCAGAATTTCGCTTCGAGGAAGCCAGAGGAAGCTGGGATAAAAGCGGCCTTGATCGGGTCGATCTGGTTGATGGCCGTCGTTGCGCCCGTTTCGCTTATGCTTGGTGTAGGGACGGCCATTTATTTAGAGGAATATGCGAGGAAGAATTGGATCACCACTTTCATCAAAGTGAACATCTCCAATTTGGCAGGGGTTCCGTCGATCGTGTTCGGATTGCTTGGCTTAACGGTTTTCGTCCGGGCTCTAGCATTGGATCGGTCCGTATTGGCGGCAGGCTTGACGATGAGTCTCCTCGTCCTTCCCGTTATCATCGTGGCTGCCCAGGAGGCGATACGTGCCGTCCCGCGTGATTTAAGGGAAGCTTCCTTTGGGATGGGAGCAACAAAATGGCAGACGATACGGAAAGTTGTCCTGCCAGCTGCCATACCTGGCATATTGACGGGCGGAATACTTGCTTTATCAAGGGCAATCGGAGAAACGGCTCCATTGGTTGTGGTAGGTATCCCACTGTTCATCGCCTTTTTGCCGCAAACGGTGCTGGATACATTTACCGTGCTCCCGATGCAAATTTATAATTGGACATCTCGTCCACAGGAGGAATTCCAGCAGGTCGCTGCCGCAGGAATCATCGTATTGCTCATCTTGTTGATTTTTATGAACTCAGTCGCGGTCCTGATTCGAAATAAATTCCAGAAAAGATACTGAACGAGGAGGAAGGTAGAATGAATATGACCTTAACGAGAGAAAAAGAGTCAACAGCCATCGCGACGGATGCTGTACAACCCGCCGCCTTACCGGAAAAGGTATATGAAACGTCCGATCTCAATTTATGGTATGGGGAAAACCACGCTTTGAAAAATATTAACCTTGATATGCATCAAAATGAAGTGACAGCCATCATCGGGCCTTCTGGATGCGGAAAATCCACCTATATCAAAACATTGAATAGAATGATCGAATTGGTACCGGATGTCAAAACGACAGGTCAGATCAAATACCGGAACAGAAATATCCTGGATCAGTCATACAGGGTTGAAGATTTACGGACACAGGTGGGCATGGTCTTTCAAAAACCTAATCCGTTTCCTAAATCCATATACGATAATGTGGTCTACGGACCAAGAACCCATGGCATCAAAAACAAAAAGATACTGGATGAAATCGTTGAAAAGAGTTTAAAAGGGGCAGCCATTTGGAATGAAGTGAAAGACCGGCTGCACGAAAATGCCTACGGACTTTCAGGTGGACAGCAGCAGCGCCTTTGCATTGCCAGGTGTTTGGCAATCGAACCGGATGTCATTTTAATGGATGAACCGACTTCTGCCCTTGATCCGATTTCCACCCTGAAGATAGAAGAATTGGTCCAGGAACTGAAAAAGGACTTCAGTATCATCATCGTCACCCATAACATGCAGCAAGCGGCGCGTATTTCCGATAGAACGGCCTTCTTCTTAAACGGGGAAGTCGTAGAGTACGCCAATACCGACACCATTTTCTCCAATCCGGATGATAAAAGAACGGAAGACTACATTACAGGGCGCTTCGGTTAACGAGAAAGGGTGATAATCATGATCGTTCGTGAAAATTTTGAACTTCAATTGAAAGAGCTTCAAGAAAAAGTGGTCGATTTGGCCAACCTAGCTTCGGATGCCATTTCAAAATCATTCGCTGCGCTGGAAAATAGGGATGCAGAAGCGGCATTGGAAGTCATTGAAGATGATACGAAAGCGGATTTACTGGAAGAGGAAATCAATGATTTTGCGATTTTGCTGATTGCCAAGCAGCAGCCTGTTGCCATTGATCTAAGAAGGATCATTGCGGCCATAAAAATTGCCTCCGACATTGAAAGGATGGCAGACTTTGGCGTCAATATCGCCAAGGCGGCAATCCGTATCGGCGATCAGGAGTTCATCCTCCCTTTGACTCCGCTGCAACAGATGTATGATATCACGCTAAAGATGATCGAACTCTCGATAGAAGCATTCGAGAAGGAAGATGTCGTGTTATCCAGGGAAATTATCGAAATGGATGAAGAAGTCGATCGTTTTTATGGAGAAATGATTCGCAGCCTTCTCCGGCTTTCTGATGAAAAGAACCTTCAGCAGGTCACGCAGCTCTCATTCATTGCCCGCTATTTGGAAAGGACTGCGGATCACACGACCAATATCGCCGAAAATATTTATTTCCTTGTAAGAGGTAGATACATCGGCAGAAATGACTGATCCAATCCGCAAGTGAAAAAAGAGGCTTTGGAAAAAGCCTCTTTTATTATTGATTAATGAGATAAAGTATTGGCCAATTGCCGATAAGACATCGTATTCGTGACCACGAACTCACCGATTTGAATTTTTTTCGAGAAGCCATGCTCGTTCATGTAAGCCTCAAACTCAGATGCATCATCGATGATCTTTTTCTCGAAAAGCCGCTTGGCAATTTCAGTTGTGGTCATATTCGATTTGACTTTTATGGTATATGAGACGATAGCCGATTCCTCAGCATTCGGAGAATGATCGGTCTCCTTTGACGGCTGGACAGTTTGCTTCGCTTCTTCATGGGGAAGCGAGACAACGAATCCGTCATTCTCGAGCATTTCCTTCGCTTCCTCAATGGTCACATTGGTTTCTTTCAATAATCCGGTTCCATAGTAACAGCCGGCAAAGATGCAAGTCGTGAAGATGATTCCGGCGGAAATGCCCTGCAGTCTTGCCTTAAACATCTTCATTTCCCCGCATTCTATGCTGTTCGATGACCGATAGGGTTTGTTCCTCGGTTAAGGAGGATTGTTTAGCGATTTGGGCCAAAGAAAGCCCCTGCCCGTATAGGGATAGAACTTGGCTCTTTAGAATTTCATGAATCGCTTCGGAATTCCTGGAAGTGACAGGTGGCTGTGGAATTTGAGCTTTTACGGCAGGAAGGGGATCACCCTCGATGACGAATTCCTCTTCAAGGATCTTCACTTTCTTTTTTAATTGATAGATATCCTGCATATAGGTTATCGTCATCTGTTCTAAATCTTCTTCCAATTTGGCCACCTTATCTTTGCTGAAAAACGAAAGGATAAGAAGGATGACGGCCAACGAGAAGAGAAGGATGATAAGGGTTTCCATGTTTTCACCTCAGAAGATAATTTTCGACATATACTTATATTTTACACATATTTTAAAAAAAATGGAGAATTTCATATTTTTATAGCCTTTACAGGGGCAGCACCCGCCATTTTTTTTGCTTGTCTTGTTTTAAAATCATGTCGAAACGTATCAAGACCGTAGCCATGAAAAAAAAATGGCCATGAAAACGGGCATAAAACCTTTGCTAGATAACTTGCATAAAATTCGACAAAATGTGTTTATTGTCCATCAGCTCAATCAGTGCTAACATGAAGGTAGAATAAATCGAAAAACGAATATTTTGAATATTTAGACTCATTGAACCCATAAGGAAATGGTGTGCAGATCCAAGCGTGGATTCTTTCACTGTCAGCGCCTAACGATAAGCTGTTTACCAATAGAGAAGAAGAAGGGATGATTATATGAATTCGTTATACGCATATATGCCGCAGGGTAACCAAGATCTGTATCGTAAGGGGTTAAAGGCTGGTTTATGGATGGATGAGAGTTTTGATTGGTATCCTGAGGAAGATATGATGAGTCATCCGAATGGGGAGATACGGACACTGCTACAAACGTTTACACAAGGCCAGGTGACCTTTTCGAAGTTCACGATCAGGAATACCTCATTCGAGACGAAGCGGCCAAAAGTATTTTTTCACTATGAAAACGCTTTCGAAAAGCAGGCAGTGGCTTTTTACAGCCCCAATGAACGGGCCATATTACATGTAGCACCCCGTTCCATTGCTTTATTAGGCGGTCTCGTAAAAGGGAAAAGCATCTCTCAATATTGCATTCAAGGCAAGGGAAGCCTTTATCAGGAGGGGTGTTTCAAATCATTGAAAGAAGGGCTGCTTGCTTACTCACCGCTTGCGAAAGGGGAAGTGACGAGCATGTTCACGTTGGAGACGGAGATTCTGCCGAAGGAATGTGTCGAAGCGGTGGCCTGGGCGATTCATGCTGAAACGAAGGAGGAAGCCAAAGTTATCAATAATCAGCTTCTACTTACAATGCAAAACGTTACGAATTGAAATGGATAAAAGTTAATGTGCGATTTCCCAAAAAACATACTAGCAATTCACAGGGAATAATGCTATTATAGAAAAGTCCTATGTGAAAAAGTCAATATGTTTGGAGGGAAATACACATGCGCGTGAATATTACATTAGCTTGCACTGAATGTGGAGACCGTAACTATATTTCTAAAAAAAATAAACGTAACAATCCAGACCGTCTTGAGCTTAAAAAGTACTGCTCAAGAGAAAAACGCAGCACGACTCACCGTGAAACAAAGTAAGCAACAGGATTTTTCCTGTTGTTTTTTTTATGCTTTTTTTTACGTTCTTACCGACGTTCTGTAAACGAACTGCTATTATGGAATAATAAAGCAGCAGAGCAAAGGAGTGGGTAACGATGAAAGATAACAAGAAAAGGCTTCGACAGGAAGTGAAATCCCTCTTGATGGGGCTGACCGATGGGGAACATGAAGAAGGATCGAACAGGATAGCTGAAAACTTATTTTCGTTGGAAGAATGGAAAAAGGCAAAAACGATCGGCATCACGATTTCCATCCATCCCGAAGTGCCAACAGAACGGATCATCGAACAAGCGTGGAGTGAAGGCAAGGAAGTGGCGGTACCAAAATGTGAGACGTTGCAATTCAAAAAAATATCCTCCTTCAAAGAGCTGGAGTCTGTATATCATGGGCTGCTTGAACCTGTAGCCGAAACAGCCAAGGTGACGAAAAGCGAAATGGATGTAGTGATCGTCCCCGGCCTCGCTTTTACGAAAGAGGGGTTTCGCCTCGGCTTCGGGGGCGGCTATTATGACCGGTACCTTCCCGGCTTCAAAGGAACCACGATGGCCCTTGCATACGAAATTCAGCTTGTGGATGAGCTCCCGATAGAGATGCATGATATGGCAGTCGATAAGCTCATTACCCCATCCAAGGTCCTGCAAACGTCCGTCCAATAGAAGATGTTTGATTTTTATCACTTTTAGCTCATAAAAATCCTCTCCTGTATCACACTAATGATAGGAGGGATTGCTATGCTTCGATCCATTATTCACATCTTCTTGGTTGGTTTAGCGGTGTATGCCGGTTATAAAAACCGGTACCGCTTGGTCAATGCGTCGCTATCCAATGGCTTCCTGAGAAGATTTCTAGTGACCAAATCCTTGAGCATGCCAATGTTCAGGGACAAAATGATGCAAAGCATGTTCAGTCAAACCAAATGAAAATGCCTGCATTTCTTAAAAAGGAACCTCATCAAGGTTCCTTTTTTTACTTTTTTCATGATATCGTCTATAGTTTTAAGTAACAAAATCAGAAGCTTGAGATCGATTGGAAAGTGGGGAAGGCATTGGGATTTAAAGAGGATTATTTGTTTTGGGGAACCATAAGGGAGTTGTCGGCCCATTATGATTATCGAATGATTACCGTCACGGAAAACCATCAGGAGATTTGGCTTGAAAGCGATACGAATAAGGAATTCCCTGTCATCAGGCTGATCCGGCATGATTTGGATTGGGCAAACTGGCTGAAGCGTGATATCGAACG
Source organism: Peribacillus simplex (assembly GCF_001542915.1). Classification (GTDB taxonomy): domain Bacteria; phylum Bacillota; class Bacilli; order Bacillales; family DSM-1321; genus Peribacillus; species Peribacillus simplex_B. Next base: position 13,108 of record NZ_LNNH01000017.1, read on the forward strand.
GACTCTGCAGAATGGGGAAAGAATCAGGCAGAAATTATACAAAAAACCAATAAACATATTAAGCATCTATGTGAGTAAATTTACGCCTGTCGATGATCATGATTTCAGTTTGCAGGCTGCCTCCTATAAAAAAACGAAGGTGGACACATTCATTCTCACTTCTGAAGCATTTCAACAGTCGCTTCAGAACCTTGAGCATGTCTTGAAAAAATCACTTTCCGTTCAGGTTCTTCAAGAAGATGAAATAGATGAAGAAAAAGTACTTGCCTTAAAGAAGGACGCCATCTCCGAGTCAGTCAAAAAGGCCAAGGCAGAGCAGAAAGTGTTTCAAAATGCCAATAAGCCTTTCTTTACATATATATTCATGGCGATTCAGATAGCTGTGTTCATCTTGATGGAGTTCAATGGGGGCAGCACCAATTCCAAGACGTTGATCGAGTTCGGGGCAAAATCCTCACCATTGATCATGCAGGGGGAGTGGTGGAGGTTCCTTAGCCCGATGATCGTGCATATTGGCTTCCTTCATTTGCTGATGAACACTTTTTCCCTGTATTTAATTGGTGCTGAAGTAGAAAGGATTTACGGCAATGCCAGGTTCCTTTTCATTTATGTATTCGCTGGCTTTGCCGGGACGCTAGGCAGTTTCATCATGACCCCGAACCTATCGGCTGGCGCAAGCGGAGCGATTTTCGGCTGTTTCGGAGCACTGCTGTACTTTGGAATCGTCTACCCGAAGTTATTCATGCGCTCGATGGGATCGTCGGTCATCGTCTTGATCATCATTAACCTGATATATGGTTTTTCGGTTTCAGGCATTGACAACGCAGGACATATCGGAGGTTTGATTGGTGGCTTCCTTGCTGCTGGAGTGGTCCATCTTCCAAAAAACAAACACATTTTGCGGCAGTTGGTTTTTTTAATGGGAACGGTGATTTTGACTTATACTCTGCTCCAGTACGGCTTCCATCATCAAAACAGCTCGGCCGTCAATGATAACACGATGGCGCTGCTTGCCCAAAAATATATCGATGATGAAAAGGAAGCGAAAGCGGAAGAAATGCTGAACGATTATGTAAGTGACAACCCGGATGCACCTTTTTCGCTATTCATGCTCGGAAATTTAGCCTTTGAAAAAAAAGACATTGACAAAGCCAAGGATTATTACGAAAAATCAATCGCGGCGAATCCGGATTTACATCAAGCGCATTACAACCTTGCCTTGGTCGATATGAATCTTGGAGCATACGATCAGGCTAAGGAGCAAGCAGAAAAGGCGATTGAGCTTGCTCCGGACAATAAGTCATATGCCAAACTGCTGAAGAAGATCGAAACCCAACTATAAATCTTGGCGCAGCATGATGGGGGTACCGTCTTTCAGTGTAAACAAGACAAGTAATTCACGTTGATTCTTCGCCATAAGCAATAGGGGGATGGTGCTGCCTTGTGCATTAACGGTGGATCCATCCTCTTTCTTTATTCCTAATACATAACCTTTATAAAGGCCCTCCCAAAGCCTGCCAACAATTTCTTCCCGCTTGAATGGAGGGAATGCGGAAAGCCATTGGTTTTTTTTGTCAGGGAGGTCGGTCAATGAGATGATGTTATATTGATCCAAGTTAATGTGATACGCTTGACTGGCTTTTTCCAAGCCGTTTTGAACCGTTTGCTCGGTCAAGCTATCCAGGGTTTTTTTCCATTCAATCTGTTCTTCCGAAAGCGGACGGTGGAAATATTGAAAGGAAGGTGTCGTTATGGCATATATTTTATCTTTACTGAGCTGCTGGGCACTGGTGAAAATGGTTTCACTTGGATGAACCTCTGCATAATGAAAAGTGACGGCATCATAACGTCCGCTTTCACTTTCTTTCGCCTTCGCTTTTTGGGAGAGTTCTTGTTTATTTTGCCGCCAATTCTTTAAAGCTCCTGTCAATTTTCCATTGGTATATAAAAGGGATACGTCTTGACGCAGGTAGGCAGGCCGGTCCAATGCGGAACTCACCCTCCAAGTGATCGTATAGCTGGACCCCCCGTTTTCCTTTGGCATAAGATGTGTGGAAGCATGTTCAAAATGGAGCGAGGAATCGATGGGAAAAAAAATGATGGTTTCCTCTGCCCGCTCATTATTTGAAAAATAAAGGATGACAAAAATCGTAGTCAAGAGTAATAAAACGGTATACTTCAATTGTAATTTCATTTTTCCCCTCCATGATGCAAGCCTTTACGGGATGCATCGTCTGTCTGAAATATGAAAAATCGAAACAATTTTAGATTAGGCGTTCACTAGCCTTGTATTCCATCATATGAATGGAGTTGGACATGTATGAGGGGGAGCGGGAAATTATCAAATGAGGAAATGAACGCTTGTTACAAAACGGTGGATTCGATATACTTTCTTATAGAAAAGAGTAAAGAGGCTTATTATGAAAACATATTATGATCTTCAACAATATTTGAAAAGATTTGGTACATTTATTTATATGGGCGATCGTGTCGCCGAGCTTGAAATGATGGAGACCGAAATCAGGGAAATCCATCGGATGCAGATGATGGATACGAAAGATTATCAAATGGCAATCCTGTTAATTAGGCAGCAATTGGCCCTTGAGACGGAGAAACAGAAAAAAATTGATAAAAAAAGGTGAGAATGATGGAAAAATGGCTGATGGGTGTCGATTTAGGCGGTACAACTACCAAACTGGCTTTAATCAATTCATATGGGGAGATCATTCATAAATGGGAAATCAACACCGACATCTCCGAAAAAGGGAAATTCATCACGATGAACATTGCCAAGGCAATAGATGCGAAGCTTGAAGAATTGAATGAACCGAAGAGTAAGTTAGTGGGGATAGGGATGGGGGCCCCTGGCCCTGTGGATTTTGTCAACGGTTCGATATACGAAGCAGTGAATCTGGGGTGGAAAGACTATCCATTGAAGGATTTATTGGAAGTCGAGACCTCTTTGCCTGCGGTCATTGATAATGACGCCAATATGGCTGCTCTCGGAGAGATGTGGAAAGGTGCCGGTAATGGAGCCAAAGACCTTGTTTGTGTAACACTTGGGACGGGTGTAGGCGGGGGCATCATACATAATGGCCGAATCGTCCATGGAACAAGCGGTGCTGCAGGTGAAATAGGGCACATAACGGTTATTGCCGACGGTGGAGCTCCGTGTAATTGCGGCAAGACAGGTTGTTTGGAAACGGTTGCTTCAGCTACCGGAATCGTCCGGCTGGCTTTAGAGGCATTGAATGAGGACGATGGAACATCGTTGCTGCAGCAAAAAGTGAACGAAGGAAATGTCGTTTCTTCCAAATTGCTATTCCAATGCGCAAAAGATGGTGATTCCTTGTCAAAAGCTGTGGTCGATAAGGTAGGCAATTACTTAGGACTTGCGCTATCACATGTAGGGAATGTCATGAATCCAGATAAAATCGTAATTGGCGGTGGTGTTTCCCAGGCGGGAGGGATCTTGCTTGATACGGTCCGTGCTGCCTTTGAAAAGTATGCGTTCAAACGAGTTGGCAAGTCAACGAAAATAAGCCTTGCAACACTAGGCAATGATGCTGGGGTAATAGGGGCAGCTTGGCTAATTAAAAATCAATAGAATTCTTGAACCGTTTTCTAAGCAGCCCTGTTGGGACAGGACTGAAAGAAACGTTAAAAAAACGAAGCCTGGAGCGATCCAGGTTTTTTGGCATTGCATTTTTTCGGGGATCGGTTCATAAAATCAGACTAGGAAGGGGGCGGAGCATTAAATGAAAGTCGTGAGCAGAAGCAGAGATACGTTGGCCTATTACAGCCAATTATTTCAAATCCCGCAAGTTTTACTGGAGGATGCCAATCCCACCATCGCTGAAGGGAATTTGCCAACAGACATCGAGGTTCAGATTCCCGGGTTCGTAACGGATAAAGAATCCCGTTCGGGGAGCACGTTGAGAGAAATCGCGTTACGATCCCAATTGCCCCTCGATGCTTTATCATTATTGAATCAAGTTGAGAAGGAAACGGTTTCCGTACCGGTCAGGATCATCAACCCCTTGCTTGTCATCGAAAAACCGTATGATTACCAATCTCTTCTTGATGACCTTGACATCCTTTCTTTTCATTATCCCTTCATTCAAGTTGAATCGATAGGGAAGAGTGTATTAGGAAAAGAGCTTTTGGAAGTACGGGTCGGTCAAGGGAAGAAGGTGATCCATTATAACGGCTCATTCCATGCCAACGAGTGGATCACCTCGGCCGTTTTGATGAAATGGCTGAATGATTTGCTGGTGGCAGTTACGAATGATCGCACGCTTTGCAGTGTGGATTGCATGTCTTTTTATCAAAATGTAACCATCTCAATCGTGCCGATGGTCGATCCGGATGGAGTCGACCTAGTCATAAAAGGAGAGCAAGCCGCTGAAGGGAAATTCGATGTTTTAAAGATGAATAACGGCAATCCCGCCTTTTACGCTTGGAAAGCCAATATCCGCGGTGTTGACCTGAATAATCAATATCCAGCGAATTGGGAGATTGAAAAGCGAAGAAAGCTTCCAAAAGCTCCCGCACCGAGGGATTTTCCAGGACAGTATTCTTTATCTGAGCCAGAAGCGTTGGCCATGAAGGAATTGGCTGAAAGACGGAATTTTGAAAGAGTGATAGCCCTTCATACACAGGGGAAGGAATTTTATTGGGGATATGAAGGACATGAACCCGAGCATTCGGCGAGTATGGCGAGGGAGTTCGAGATGCGCAGCGGATATCGTGCCGTTCAATACGTGGATAGCCATGCGGGGTATAAAGATTGGTTCATACAGGAATTCAAACGACCTGGCTTCACGATTGAGCTGGGTACGGGAATCAACCCACTTCCTTTGTCGCATCTTCCTGGAATTTATGAAGATTCCGTGAAGATTTTAATGGCAGGACTGTATATGTGATTAGATTTTACTACGGAATATACTTCCACAAAAATATAAGATAATTATTCGCCACATTTTCTCTTTTTTACTTTATAATGAAAGTCGTAAGGATTCGAATAATCCTTGCACTTTCTAATGTCTCGCTCACATATGCCAGGCGTTTTTAGTTTTGAAGTTGGAGGTGTGTGGAGATTAAAGCAATCAAAGCAGCGCTTTGTATGCGGCTTACCATTGGCAAGATGTTGTGTATCGTCCCATTATTTATCTCCACTATCCTTCTTATCTCGGCTTGTGAGCCTTCCAAGGACCTTAGTAAACCCGTAACTGATACGGAAAAAGAACACTCCCCATCCAACTTAGGGAATTCTTCCCGTGATTGGAAGATCCCGACTGATGAAACCGAAAAAATCGATCAAATCTATGGATGGCTTGATACCAAAACCATTTTATTTGCTGAGAAGCGGGATGGCAATAAAGTCCCCCAGTTAATGGCTTGGAACCTGGAAACGAATGAAACGTCCGTTTTCTATCAGCCCGCCATTGCGTTTTCCGAAGTTTCAATCAGTCCATCTGGAACGCATACTTTGATTTCGTCCTTCACGTCTTCGGGCAAAGCATCGATCACCATTCTCGATCGTACAGGCAATCCATTGTATTCTATGTCGATACCCGCCTATGAATTAGCTTATGAGTGGAACTCCTATCGAGATGGAACGCTGTTTTTATCAAGTTTTAACGAAGATTGGACCTATAGCTCTTATGTGCTGAACCCAGATGATCAATCAATGGAAACACTGGACTTTCCACAGCCCTTTGCTCAATGGGCAGGTGAAAAGGATTTGATGTTTCTCGATTGGGACCGGGATGAACCTGCTTTGACGGCTCCCTTAGTAAAGAAGGCGCTGAATGATGATACGGCGGATAGCCTTATGCTCGATGTCATTCACTTTAAAAAAATGAAGCATGCGCTGATGACGATTCAAGTGGAGACAGAAAAACATGATCGGGGTACATACGCTTTTTATGATCAAACTAACGAGCCGATTCACTCTTTTTCCGTGCCGCTATTGAAAAGCTTTTCAGATTGGGTGATTCCTTCCTATGATTTCAATGAAAAAAACAAGGAATTCATCACGTTCATTCCAAATGAATCAAAAGACGCGGACCAATATGTGGGAAGGTTTACCTTGACTAAATTAAATTGGGAAAAAGGCACACAAGAAGAAGTGATGAAGGACATGGAAAATGAACCGTTAAGCTGTTCGCTTGATGGCAACTTCTGCTTATATGGATATCAATTCGAGAAAATCATTGATATGAAAACCCATCAAATACAAAGACTATTTAAAAAACAATGATGATCTAAATTAAAAGCTCGCCACAATGGCGAGCTTTAGCTTTCATACTGTAGGCACACTCTGTAAGGATGGAGTGTGTTTACAGTATTTTTTTAGGTTCAGAAAGTCTGAACACTGTTTTTCAAACGACTTTGCGTGAAAACTATTATAAATCCTCTATTACCCACGTTAGTTTCTGTCCATCGACCGTTTCATTCGTTGACGCGCCTTTCCCGCAGGAGTCGTTGCTTTCCGTTCCATTACACTTAGATTTAACAGATAGAAAGAACATCTCTGCCCACAGTATCGGGTTTCTACTTAGACCGTTTCATTCCACTTCAGGCACTCGCTTTCCGCGGGCGGCCCGTGAGCCAGCCTGCGGGGTCTCACGTTGACACGCATTTCCCGCAGGAGTCTCGTTGCCTTCCGTTGCATTCCACTTTGCGTGAAAATGAAGATAGCATCTCAAATTCCCCGCAGGAGTGTCGCCCCTCCGTTTCAATCCACTTTGCGTGTGATGGAATTCCCATTGTTCTCAGTTAATCCACATGATTAGCCTGGATAATAATAGTGTAGGCACTTGCGATACTGACATAGGCTCCGAGACTTCACGAGATTCTTCGCTAAATTACCTAACTATTAAATCGGTCCCCATGATAATGAAAAGTCCTCATATAAACCTACTAGTTCGAATTGCTAATTCCAAATTTAAGAATACACATTTCAAAATTGGAACGCTATGGTGTAGTTTTACATGATTTAATTTGATTATTAACAAATACACCGTAGTAAGTTTTGTATTATTAGGGAGGGCTGAAAACAATTATTACCTCTGCGATGTTTCTGTTTCATATACTCCAGATGATTTATAGATATGTAACATTCCATCGCATTAGTGAATTTGTTAAAAAACTAATTTAAGACAAGAAAGAACTAGGAGATGTATTAGTTGAAAAAAATAATTTCATTTATTGCAGTTTTCATCTTAATATTTGCATTTTTTTTACAGCCTCGTGAAACTAAGGCAAAGAATCAAAGCGAAAAAAATTACTTAGTAGAGTTTAATAAAAAATTGGATACTAAATTAATAGAAAAAGAGGGAGGGGAAATTAAAGGAAAATACAAGCATTTTAAGACTGCAAAAGCATCATTAACAACTGATGAATTATATAAAATAAAGAAAAATCCAACTGTAAAATTAATTGAAGAAGATGTAACCGTACAATCTACTCCTTTAAATGGAGAAACATATCTTGAAAATGGATATAGTTGGGGAACAAAAAGAATTAATGCAGATAAAGCTCATGAAAATGGCATTACTGGAAAAGGCATTAAACTTGCCATTTTAGACACGGGAATTTCAAAGCATTCTGGGCTTCATTTATAGATAGTGAAGAAGATGCTATAGATTTAAACGGTCACGGAACAGCAGTAGCTAGTGTAATTGCAACTTCATATGAAAATTCTGGTTACCACGGAGTAGCTCCAGATGTTAAATTGTATGTTGGGAAAGTACTCGATCAAAATGGTAATAAAAGGTTAAGTTTATTTACTGATAAATAAAATAAAGGGGAATTTACTTTGTATTTGTTAATATCAATTATTTTATCTGTTATATTAGGTTATCTATTGCTTATGATGGGACCTTTGGTTGGTGGCTTCCTTGCTTTTGGGATAGTTGCTGGCACCTTATTTAGAGGGCTTTATCTTTTAAATGACATACATAAAAGACTACCAAAAGATGCACCAAAACCCGAAAAAGCAAAAGAGGCTTAAGAAAACTATTTGAAAGAGAAAGACCGAGGGTAGAGAATTTTCTCTAACCTTTTTTTAATTACACAGCACATCTATACGCATTAACTGTTAAGTAGTTAGATTTTTTGCAGGATGAAATAAGCATTTGCTCCACCTGTTATTCAAAGTTCGATGTTTAACAATTTAGAGTATTAAAACAATACAGGTAATTGTCAAGATATTTGGTTATAACACCTTGAAAACGCCTAATCCAAGTTTTCAAGCGACTGGTGGAAGTTGTTCACGTTCTGGATGTGAAAGATACCTTTCTTTATATATTGTTTCTGTCTTTCATTGATAGTTTCGTGTTGTAATCCCTTTATTCTTGCTAACACTTTTTAGTTGGTTGCTGTCTCTGTGCATAGTAAAGAAGAGGGGATGTATAAACTCACCTATGACTGCATCTACTTCTTCTGCTATTACACGACCAGTCCCACCTTTAGGAGCAATCATATTACCATTTCGGTCTTGGACTAGGACAACGGCTATTTTAAAATCAGGTCCTTAATAGTTCGTTTCTTAGGTTCTCGATGAGTTACTTCTCTACCTTTTAAAGACTCCTTAAAGAAGGTCTCGTCACTTTCAACGATACCTTGTGATTGGTTGAAACTTAACGAACTAAGGGCGTTCAATATCTTATGTTTCTAATAAAATGCAGTTGATATGTGTATTTTTAAGCGGTTAGCGATTTTCGGAAGAGTAAAGCCCTCCACCATCATTTCCATATACTTCACCCTTTTTTCAGGATAGAGTGAGCCCGCAAATGGGTTGGTCATATCGTTGAAGGTCTTGTTGCAATCGTTACAAAGATAGGGTTGGCTAGTGTGATATTACCATTACGTTTCACTGATGTACTATCCAATGAACACAAGCCATTCCACTATTGTGCATAGCATAAAATAGGAGGTGATAAAAATGGGAAAGAGAATTTTTCCGCTTTTTATAATACTTATTGTTTCTGCAATGGCGATAACTTTTTTATTGCGTATGGGACCTTTTGAACAGCCCATCTGGATGCAAGTAGTATTTTTATTTTCCACCTCTACGTTTACATATATTGCTTTTAAGAATAAATCTGAAATTTCATTTGTTATTGTAAGCATTTGTGCTATCGTAATGCTATTTTCTTTATCGCTAAGGTTTTTTTGTTTTTGAATTCATAGGAAGTTCGCTTTACTCAATATGAATTGCCCCGTATATGTTAGACACCAAACTAACATGTACGGGGTGTTCTCTTATTACGTAACCCCCATCCATTAGGACTATTTGAATAGAAACACTAATGTATTTTAATAACCTTCGTTGAGACTTCCCCCAAACAATATCTATATCGTTTCGATTCTAACCTTAGTTTTCACGCCGAGGGGAACGGAACAGAGCGGTCTAAGTACAGATACTCCAAACTTTAGGCAATCGGGGAATCAAAAAAGGTTTCGGAAGGGATATCCTTCCGAAACCTTTTTTGATTTAATGGGCAACAGGAAAGCCGCTGTTAATGATTGTCATGACAGTGAACCAGCCAAATACGACCGCACTGCCGGCTGCAAATATGAATCCTAAGAAGTTTCTCTTTTTTAATGAGGTAAATACAGCAGCCACTCCCAATATAGCCACCAGTCCGAACACGACCATTAATATCATCGTAAAACCCCCTTTTTTCGTAATGCCAATCCTTAATAATATACCCAGAGGATGAAACAACTACCAAAAATATGTAGAAAAGAATGCATTTGTTAATATTTTAATATTTTTTCAATTATTTGTCGAGGCTTAAAGGCGAATCTCACCTGGCTAGAAGTGTTTTGGATTACCATGAACGGCATGATTTGGTGTAAGATGGAGGGAGAAAATCTTATTGGAGTGATGGAAATGAAATGGACACAAATTCCTCTTGGACCCCTGCAAACGAATTGCTATGTCGTTTCGGATGGAAATGATTGCATCATTTTCGATCCGGGTGAAGAGCCGCAGAAAATCATACAATATATACAAACAAAAAAGTTGAAGCCTTTGGCAATTTTATTGACGCATGCTCATTTTGACCATATCGGTGCTCTTGATGTTATTCGGGATCATTATGAAGTGCCTGCCTATCTTCATGAAAAAGAGGCCAAGTGGCTGCTTGATCCCGCATTGAACGGCTCGTTGAACTGGTTCCCAGAAAACCCGATGCGCATGAAGCCGGCTGATCATATTATAACAAATGAGCACGAGCTTGCGATTGGGGGATTCACTTTCGAAGTTTTCGAAACCCCCGGACACTCACCCGGCAGTGTTTCCTATTTTGCAAGGGATGAACGGCTGCTCTTTTCAGGAGACGTCTTGTTCCAAGGAAGCATCGGCAGGACTGATTTAATAGGCGGGAGCGAAGCGGTCCTGCTAAAAAGCATAGATTCGAAACTGCTGCCGCTTCCTGATGATACGATCGTTTTTCCGGGACATGGGCCAGTCACGACCATTTTAGATGAAAAGAATGACAATCCCTTCTTGAGATAACAATCCCTCAGGTGCCAGATGGCACCTGTTTTATTTTTCGTTCTTAAATGTGTGAATATTGAAAAAGGTCGCTCGCGGAATTATACTGAGTATATTTCAAGGAAAAACGAACACACGGAATTTTGAGCATGACTGTTGAAGAAGCACCCACCGGGAGGTTCAGTTCCTTAATGATCGCGGTTCAAGGAAGAGGAGGCGTTATGTTGAGACATCACTTGAAGGAAATGATTGAAAGCAGCCCGAAAAAGAGAATTTCCTATCATGACTACATGGCTGCCGCTTTATATGCCCCCACCATCGGCTACTATGCGAGCCCCAAAAAGAAAATCGGTTCTAGAGGGGATTTCTATACGTCGGGCAATGTCGGGGACGCATTTGGGAGGTCGCTTGCGAGATGGTTCGTTCATTTGATAAAAGTGTGCGGGATTTCCCCTAAAATCGTCGAAGTCGGTGCGGGGGACGGGAAGCTTGCTTACGACATCCTTGTCTATATAAAAGAAACCGAGCCGCTGATTTGGGACTCGCTGACGTATGTCCTGGTGGAAACGAGTCCCTACCACAAAAAGGCGCAACAAGAACGTATGGGGATGTTCAAACAAGCATTTTTTGCTTCAGGGGCAGAAGAATGGACAAGCATGGATGGAATCGTCTTTTCAAATGAATTTTTCGATGCATTGCCTGTCCATGTCATTGAAAAGGATGATGGGGCCCTAGTAGAGGTATTCGTCACGATTAAGGATGGCCATTTGCTGGAAGTGAAGGAACCTTTGTCAAACCCGGACATTCTTTCTTACCTTACAGAACGATCCGTGACATTACATGATAAGCAAAGGTATGAAATTCCGCTAAAGATGGTTGAGGAGTATGAAAAGATCGCTTCAAACATCGAATCGGGGATCCTTCTTACGATCGATTATGGTTATATTCAAAAGGAATGGATGGAACCTGCACATCATCAGGGAAGCCTAAGGGGCTATTATCAGCATGAAATGATTGGAGATGCCCTTATGTATCCAGGTGATATGGATTTGACGACACATATCCATTTTGACACATTAATGGATAGGGGAGAAAGAAATGGTTTAGGAACCTGCAAACTTTATCAGCAGCATGAATTCCTGCTTAAAACGGGAATTCTTCAGGAATTGAAGGAACACCAAGAAACGGATCCATTCTCAAAAACGGCAAAACGTAATCGTGCGATTCGGGGGTTAATCGTTCCAGGAGGGTTCAGTGAGCATTTCAGGGTGCTGGTTCAAACGAAGAATCTAGCTGTAACAGCAAAGGTTTTTCCTGAATGATGACATGTGAAAACCCATGAACCAAAATTCATGGGTTATGTATCATGCTTATTTCGTTCTTAATGGGCGGCACCAGGAGTCATCATAAATACGCTCCAGTACGAAAACCCTGCAAAGAAAATGGTAAGATAGGCGCCAAAAACATAAATATACATGCGCTCAGATAATTTCAAATAACTTAAAAGAACAAAAAAGATAGTTTGTGCGAAGAAAAGTAAAGACGTTTGATGCATATGGCCCAGATAAAAGAAAATAGCCATAATTCCTGTCCAAAAACCACATACCCTGAACATGCGTTCCATCCGAATCCCTCCTTTTTCTAGTCTTCTACATTCCAAATAATTATAAATGAAATTGTAAGGTAATGTAAAGGATGCCTTTTGTTTCTATGTGAGAACCGAAGCTTGATAAGAGCACGTGGAACAATCAGACATCATATTTTCCAGTTCCACAATATGGACATTTGTAAACAAGGCTTCGAACATTCCTTTTAAGAAGGAGTTGTGCATGGAGCAGATGATACTTGGCTCTACGGCGGTAACTTCCTTGAACGGACAATTGAAGATACGGAAGTGTATGTTATTTTCTTCTTCGCTTGCTTGAATTTCAGGCGAGAACCCCGCAATGGCAGCGGCATTTTTAAGCATGCCGACTTTTTCCGCAAAAGAAAGGCTGTCGACCGAGTTTAAGCTCATGGCTAGTTGCTGGTTGACCAATTCCTCGCCGAACACCTTTCCCGTATCATATAGCGCCTGTTTGCCTTGCTCCCCTAATGTCATCATCGTCTGGATGGCAATCCTTGAAAGCAGCTGATAGTCCCTATAGGGAAAATGCAGCTGAATGACTTTATCAGACAAGCGATAAAGCCTGCTTGGACGTCCGCCTTTCCCGGTTTTACGGGCTTCGGATGTCAGCATGTCAATATCTTCGAGTTTTGATAAATGCAGACGGGCGACATTTGGATGGATGCTGAATGAATCGGCAATTTGCTGTACCGTCACATCCCCATGATTGTTCACAATATATTGATATATATAATACCGAGTGGGATCTGCTAACACGTTCGTGATTTTTAACGTATGCTCCATTTTATCCTCCTGATTACCATAGTTTTACTTGTTTATTATAATACAGGCAGAAAAAAATGGAATAACAGAACTGGCAATCTCGCTTCAGATACAAAAAGTTCACATTTCCCCCGTTTTTTATCAAGCTAATTAATATACAATTATTGTACAAATGTTATACAATGATTCTGTAGATTAGTTATATATAAATTGTGGATGAGGGGTTGTGAATATGGAACGATTGACTTTCTTTTCGTATCCAAGCTGTACATCATGCCGAAAAACAAAAAAATGGTTAAAGGCCAATCATATTTCTTTCGAAGAGCGCCATTTATTCAGAGAAACGCCAACGGAAGCAGAATTAAAACGGATTCTGGCATTGACGACCGAGGGACTTGACGAACTACTGGCAACAAGAAGTGAAGCATATAAAGGCTTACATGTTAATATTGACGAAATGATGCTATTTGATGTAATCCAATTACTTACAAAAGAGCCAAGGCTATTGAGAAGGCCCATCCTCATCGATGGTGAAAAATTAGTGATCGGCCACAATGAAGATGCATTGAAAAATTTGGTTTCCAAAAAGCAGGATTTGAAAATGAGCATGTAAAAATCATTCTCGGAAATTTTTCGGGAATTTTTTTATTTGTAAGGAGGAAATTGTCGGTCGTTGTCGAATTTTAAAATCAAGAAAAATAGGAGGTGAAGATTGATTTGATATCGATAGAAAAAACGGCAGAAAAAATCCTGACTCGTGCCATTCGGTTATCGGCGACTGACATCCATATTTTTTTTCGCAGGGAGGGGCCGCTCATCCAATTCAGGATAGACAATAAGCTCGTACCGCAAGAAACAATATCATTCTTTGAAGCTGAAAGGCTTATAGCCCACTTGAAGTTCCTTGCCGCAATGGATATAGGCGAAAAAAGGAGGCCGCAAAGTGGCGCCATCACCATGAATTTAGCTGACCAAGTGGTAGGACTTCGCCTCTCCACACTCCCCACTGCCTATCTCGAAAGTCTGGTCATCCGCTTGATACCCCAACAGAATATCCTTCCGCTAGAACAATTATCCTTATTCCCGAATACCGCCCAAAAATTGATCGCGCTCCTGAAGCACTCCCATGGCATGCTCATTTTTACCGGCCCCACCGGCAGCGGGAAAACGACTACCCTATATTCCCTGCTTCATCATGCACGTGTGATGCTCAATCGAAATATCATTACACTTGAAGATCCGATTGAAAATGTGTCCGAAAAGGTGCTGCAAGTCCAAATCAATGAAAAGGCGGGCATTACCTATTCCGTCGGCCTAAAAGCTGTGCTTAGGCATGACCCGGACGTGATCATGGTGGGGGAAATCAGGGATTCGGAAACGGCGAAAATCGCGGTGCGTGCCGCATTGACCGGACATTTGATCCTGACGACGATGCATACAAGGGATGCACAAGGGGCCATCTCCAGGCTGCTTGAATTTGGTGCAAGCCTGCTTGAAATAGAACAAAGCTTGGTTGGCGTGACAGCTCAGCGTCTGGTTGAACTTCGCTGCCTTTCGTGTAACGGGGATTGTCCATCTGCTTGCGAACGGACGGATAGGACGAAAAGGGCGAGTGTGTATGAATTGCTTTATGGGAAAAGCTTGGCCGACCTTTTCCAAACGATTAAGGATGAAAAGGGCGGCGCGTCTGTCAGCTATCGTAGATTAAAGGATGAAATTGGTAAAGCGGTTGCCATGGGTTTTGTCGGTACACAAGAATACGATCGGCTGGTATATCGTGATGACTAAAAGTAAATGGCAGTTGAAGGAACAAGCCGTCTTCGTTACGAAGCTAGGTGAATTATTAAGCCATGGCTATCCCTTGGCAGAAGCAATCCGTTTCCTCGAGTTTCAAGAATCCAAGAAGAAGGCGGGAGATTTCTCTAAAGCCTTACAAGATTTAAGGAATGGCTATCCCTTGCATCAAGTGCTGTCCCATCTAGATTTTCATCCACAACTTGTCAGTTATATCTTTTATGGAGAGCAGTACGGCGACCTTGATCGGGCGTTGAAAGAAGGCGGGGGATATTGGAAGAAAAGAACGGAAGATCTGGATAAAGTAAAAAAAATATTGGTTTACCCCATATTCCTGGCTTTTTTTGTAGGCATCGTGTTTTATATTCTCCAAAGTGTTCTCCTTCCCCAATTCCAGGCCATCTATTTAACGATGGATGTCGATCAAAATGCCATCCTGATTCTGTTGTCTGCATTTTCCTTCATTCTGCCTCTTCTTCCCTTCGTTTTGCTTTTCTTGATCCTATTCTCGTATCTGCTCAAGCTCTTTTGGTTCAACCGATTATGCCCTTTACGGCAGCGAACGATCCTGATGGGCATTCCGGTATTAGGGAACTTCATCAAATTATATGAAACCTATTTTTTTGCAAGCCAATTCAGCGGCATGCTTTCCGGTGGATTGTCCATTAACGAAAGCATTAAATTGTTCTCGATAAATCAGCAGCAGCCATTTTATCAAAAACTCTGCTCGATCATGAAGGATGACCTGACAGAAGGCCGTTCGCTTGAAATGATTTTTCGTGAATTGCCTTATTTTGATAAGAATTTGCCAGTGGTTGCAGCAAATGGACAAAAATACGGGAGGCTTGATGTGGAGCTATTGCATTACAGCCGTTTCTTGCTTGAGAGGATGGAAGAGAAAATGAACGTCACCCTAAAAATCCTCCAACCCCTTATGTTTTCGGTGATAGGTCTCCTGATCGTGTCGATTTATTTAGCGGTTTTGCTGCCGATGTTCTCATTGCTCGATGGGATTTAAGAATTTCATTATTGAAATGTGGAGGTGAAACTGCACAAAAACCATTCTGAGATCAGATGGTTTAAGGAGCAGGATGATATGAAGAAAGTTTTGGATGAAAGAGGTTTTACCCTAATTGAGATGCTTATTGTTTTACTAGTCATCTCGATACTTTTGATCATTACCATACCCAATATCACCAAGCATCAATCGACGATCCATACAAGAGGATGCGAAGCCTTCGTAAAGATGGCCCAAGCACAAGTGCAGGCATATGAGATTGACAATGCCAAGCTGCCTGGGAGCATAGATGAATTGGAAAGCCAAGGTTATCTTAAACAGACCACCTGTCCGAATGGAGATGAGATCAGCTTGGATAAAAAGGGGAAAATAACGATTGTTGAGTAGAAGAAAAGGAATGATTAAGCATGACAATGGGGGATTTACGATGTCGGAAACCCTAATTGTCCTTGTCATTTTTATACTGCTGCTTTCCATAACCCCCAATTTATATCCAAGCTTCAATAGAGGAATGGAAGAAAGGCTGTTCCTTTCCCAATTTCATGAGGATCTTTTCTATGCACAACAATATGCCATCAGCCATGAAGGGTTGATTTACCTGCATATCGATGATGTCAATAAGATATATACCGTTTCCTCATACAAAGAGGGTAAGATCCTGGAGCGAAGCATACCTGCGGATATCCACTTTTCAAGTGGCACTTTAGGGTTTAGCTTTTATTTTAATCAGAATGGAAATGTATCAAAAGCAGGAACATTGATGATTGAAACATCGAAGGGGAAGTACAAATTGGTTCTGAATATCGGCAAAGGGAGGTTCAGGATTGAGAAATTGTAAAGGGTATGTGTACCTTGAGCTGATGGCCGCCTTTTCTGTTTGTGCATTTTTGGCGCTCTCGATTTTACCGATCCTTGAGAATGTGATGACCGACCGCAAAAATATGATCATGAAGACGGAAGCCCACCATTTGTTGTATGAAAGGTTGACGGCGTTCATGGAAGGGGAGGTACAGGGCATGGAGCAGGAATTCATTATTCAAAAAAAATCCTACCGCATGATTTGGAAGGACGATGGAGATTCATCGGGAACTATTGAAGGATGTGTACGTTATGAAAATGCATCGGGAAAAGATGAGTCGATTTGTGATATTGCGGCAAAATGATGGCTTTACGATGATTGAAATGCTTTTTTCACTACTGATTTTGATGTTGATTTCTCTTTTTGTTGTGCAGCTTTTCTCCATCATCCAAACCCAGGTGGAGGCGGTTAATAAATTGCATCCTAAAGAGTGGGAGGTCTTCACCATGCAGATGCATCAGGAAATCCGGAGCTCCAAATCCCAGGTTGTAAGGGGGAGTGGATTATATTTAATGTCAGGTGATCAATTATCATCCATTGAACAATATGAAGATAAGGTTCGCAGGAGGGTCGATGGCAAGGGGCATGAAGTCATCCTGCAGAACATATCAAAATTTCAGGTGAAGAAGGATGGCAGCGTCATTGTCCTGGTTGTGACAGATAAGGCAGGGACTACTTTTAGCCGAAGCTTTCATCCATACTTTAAAGATGGGAACGAAGCGGATGAATAATCAAAAAGGAGTCGTTTTCCCGATGGTGCTGATTATAGCCAGTGTTTTCATCATGCTGATGATTTTAATGATCGATCAATTTATCATCGATAAAAGATTTTATAAAGAAGTGGAAGAATCGTTGGTGGCAGACCATCTTGTCCATCTAGCCGTTAAGGAAGTGACGGCAGGGTGGGAGGAGGATATGCCGGAAGTATTCCAAGGGGACATAACGTATCCAGATGGTGCGGTGCGGTATTCGTTGTTGAAGCATGACGGTCGATATGCATTTATCGAATTTTCCTCCACGACTAAAAATGATCGAGTGGGCAGGATCGTCATACAATATGATAAAGAGGCGGGGAGAGTGGTGGAATGGATCGAAAAACAGACTGGCTGACGCGTTCCGATTGGCGGATCAACGAGATGCTGGCCGTGTTAAGAAAGGACGTCCAGGAATAAAAGTAGCAGCAATCGGGCATGCTTATCATAGGGTGATACCATATGTCTACTAACGCTTATATTAAATATCTGACGCAACAGTTTGTCGAATATTTTAATCTGACCAAAAAAGAACGAAGAGAAAAGCGCCGTCATAAAAAAGAGGATAAAAATCACGGGATGTCCCATTGGTTTGGCATTGTCCCTTTTGCGTTGACGATGTTTGTAAGGAAGAATATCAAAAAATGAAACAGATGTCCTTCATTGTACATGGACATCTCAAACTGTAGACAAACCCAAAAATGATAAGGGGTTTGTCTACAGTTATTTTGTTTGTATTGAAATTGAATTCATTCCACTCTGCATTTGAAATATAAGAGTGGATTCCAATTGCCCACAGGTAGAGATTTGTCCAATGACCATTCCGTTTCACTGTGGGCGCTCGCTTTCCGCGGGCGGTCCGTGAGCCTCCTCGTCTTTCAGCCTGCGGTGTCTCACGTGACACGCATTTCCCGCAGGAGTCTCGCACCCTCCGTTCCACTCCCATTTGCAAAATAAGCTGGAATTGCGATTGCGCACAGTTTTGATGATGTGTCCAATGATCGTTGTTTCACTGCGAGTGCTCGCTTTCCGCGGGCGTTCCGTGAGCCTCCTCGTCTTTCAGCTGCGGTGTCTCACGTGACACGCATTTCCCGCAGGAGTCTCGCACCCTCCGTTCCACTCCCATTTGTGTGCAAAATAAGCTGGAATTGCGATTGCGATTGCGCACAGGTAGAGATTTGTCCAATGACCATTCCGTTTCACTGTGGGAGCTCGCTTTCCGCGGGCGGTCCATGAGCCTCCTTGGCTTTCAGCCTGCGGTGTCTCACGTGACACGCATTTCCCGCAGGAGTCTCGCACCCTCCGTTCCACTCCCATTTGTGTGCAAAATAAGCTGGAATTGCGATTGCGCACAGTTTTGATGATGTGTCCAATGATCGTTGTTTCACTGCGAGTGCTCGCTTTCCGTGGGCGTTCCGTGAGCCTCCTCGTCTTTCAGCCTGCGGTGTCTCACGTGACACGCATTTCCCGCAGGAGTCTCGCACCCTCCGTTCCACTTCAATTGTGTGCAAAATAAGCTGGAATTGCGATTGCACACAGTTTTGATGATGTGTCCAATGATCGTTTCGTTACACTGTGGGCGCTCGCTTTCCGCGGATCGCATTTCCCGCAGGAGGTCTATCCCAATGCGCGGTCTGAAAGGTAAAATAATCCCCCGTTAATGATCGATATTCGTATGTTGGGTTCATATTGCGCCTTGAGTGCCTCTTTTTCGGTAAAATAGCTATCACTTTTTTCGTCCATGTCCTTGTAAAAATGCTCCAACAGATTCAAGTCATCCTGCCAGCGTCTCATGGCTTCTTCCGCCCATGAATGGTCATCACCCTCGAAACTGGTCCTGATGTAAGTATCGAGTCTTGCCAATCCACTTTTAGGCATGATGAGCGGTGAAAGGGTAAAGGAGTAATCCGGGATCTTCGGGGTGACTTTGACTGGCATGAGCCGATTATGAAACCCTTCCATGATTTCTCCTGAAATGAGATTCAGGCCGATGGACATAAAGGTATCTTTTTTACGATCGCATTGATAAGATATTTTTACATTGAGTGTCAGCCAAGGAAATAACGGATGATTTCCGCCTTTAACCGGAGGGGTATCCTCAAAGAGTCTCGTATATCCGGCCAGCTTCTTCGTCGATTGGATAATCTGATGAAGGCGGGGGGAACCGAAATGAATCATTTCGCCCTTCAAATCCGCTGGGGTCCGATCTGGGTCGGTTATGAAGGTGATTACTGCCGGGTTCGGAATCCCGCCTGTTTTTTCAAGATAGTGCCAATAGAAAGGGCGGTTCATTAATTCCTTATCCATGTCGATTGTCAGCTGAACGGTAAGGTGGGAGCCTCCATCGGCCAAAATTTCGCAATCATTGGCTTTAAAGTAAGTGTGTAAAAAATCATGAATTTCCTGTTGCTGCATGAACCTCACCTTCCTTCATGGCTTGTGCGAATTGAATTAACGACGAGAAATTATCCATCTTGATTTTCATTTCTCCCTCGGTTTTCGACTCGCCGACTACATCTATTAAATATTCCTCAATATTGCTGATGTCCAACTTGGTTAGGATATCATCCAATTCCCCAATCACCTTTTCAAACAAATTGATTTTTTCGTATAGTAATTTGAGGATATGCTCTTCGACCGTATTTTTCGTCGCAAAGTTATAAATCATGACATCTTCTTCCTGACCAAGCCGATGTATCCGCCCGATTCTTTGCTCAAGTCTCATCGGGTTCCAGGGCAGGTCGAAATTAATCAAGTGATGGCAAAACTGCAGGTTTATTCCTTCCCCTCCAGCTTCCGTAGCAATTAACACCTGTATGTTCTTTTGGAACAATTCCCGCATCCAGTCTTTCTTTCCTCGTTTGAAGCCGCCGCGAAATGGAACGGAAGAGATTCCGTTTTGCTGTAAATACCATTGTAAATAGAGCTGGGTGGCGCGGTATTCGGTGAAAATGATCACTTTATCATCGATTTTCTTGATCAGTTCCAGAGCCTTTTCGGCTTTAGAGTTCTGAACCGTTTCATTCACCTTTGTAAATAGTTCATCAAGCTTTGCCGTATAGTCGGGCGAAGGATCGTCATATTTAGCTTTCATATTTTTTAAAGTGTAATAGACTGCCTCCCTGCTTGAACAAGCTTCCCTTTGGAGGGTGAGAGCGGAAAAGGTGCTTCCCTTCGTTCCTTCTGTAATCGGCTTGAATTGTGAAACAGCATCATATAAGGCTTGTTCGGTGGGAGAAAACTCGATGGTGATGGTTTCCACATGCCGTTTTGTCCATTCGATCCCGGTATCGGCCCTCCGATTGCGAATCATGACCGTGTTTACGAGTTCCTTAAGATGTTCATCCTCGATTATGCCTCGGCCTTTTCCTTTATATTTTTCTGAAAAGAGTGAAGCATTCCCCAAATGCCCTGGTTTCAATAAGGAAACAAGGTGAAAGATTTCCTCGACTTTATTTTGGATGGGAGTTGCCGTCAGGAGCAGGCAAAATTTCTTTTTCAGATTTTGGACGAACTCGTAGTTCTTCGTTTTGTTGTTTTTTAGTTTATGGGCTTCGTCAATGATGATGAAGTCATATTCCTGATTGAAGATGATATCACGATGGGGAGCGCGTTTCGCCGTATCAATCGAAGATATGACGACATCGCAGGATTCCCAAACGTAGCTTTTCCTTTGGGCGACTGCCGGGATATGAAACTTCGTATTCAATTCAAATGCCCATTGTGAAACGAGGGAAGCGGGTACAAGGATCAATACTTTTTTGACAAGGCCTCGTATCATATATTCCTTTAAGATCAGCCCGGCTTCGATCGTTTTCCCGAGCCCCACCTCATCAGCTAATATGGCCTTCCCATTCATCTTTTCCACGACTTGTTTTGCTGCCTCCAATTGGTGGGGAAGCGGGGTTAGATGAGGCAGGTGCTTGGGTGCCTGTAATCCTTCAAAATCAGGGATGATGAGGTTTTCTTCCATTTGAACAGCCAGCTTATAAAGCTCCCAATTTCCCCATGGTCCGTCATTTTCAATTTTTTGCAGAAACTCGTCATTCCATTCTAAATTGGAGGATATATTGATTTTCATAGAAAAAACTCCCTCTTACATCATAATTTCCTTAATATAAGGTCAAAATCCGAACATTTCATATGTGAAATAAGAAAAATATTTATCTTCAAAAGATATTGCAGAGATAAGTTTCTTAGGGTAGGATATAAGTATATTTAGAAAATTCCAATTTTCCACGCTTGAAGTACTTTGATTTTGTGGTTCACGTTTCATTAGTATGGGCCATAGGCTCCCACTTTATCCAAGTTAACTGAAGATAAAAGAGGTGGCAGTGAAGTTATTCCATGAATGCCCAGGGATTACGAATGCCAGGGAGTGGTCCCTTGCATGGGTAAACCATTATATGCGGTTGAAGATAAGGGGAGAGACTACGGATGTAGCGCCGAAGGAGCAAACTTAGCAGTGAATCTCTCAGGCAAAAGAACTCTTATTGGACGCAACTCTGGAGAGCGCCGCCGATTGGACGGCCACCAAAGGGGAAAACCTATCATATAGGTAAACTTTCAGGTTTCAGGACAGAGAAAAAGCTCAAACGGGCTTTCTCTGTCCTTTTTTGTGCTTTTTCATATCAGGAATCACGAATGATTTTGAAGCTATTCGATCATGAAGCCTATTTAATCCAAAAATATCTGAGGGGGGTCATTTTTTGACCAATTTAAAAAGAACACCACTATTCGAGGTTTATCAGGAAAGCGGAGGCAAAACGATTGATTTTGGAGGCTGGGAACTGCCCGTCCAATTTTCGGGCATCAAGGATGAGCATGAAGCCGTTCGTGCAAAGGCGGGTTTATTCGATGTTTCGCATATGGGAGAGGTTGATGTAAAGGGTCCTGGAAGCCTTCCTTTTTTACAGAAGATGCTGACCAACGATGTATCGAAGCTGCAGCAGGGCGGGGCGCTATATACGGCAATGTGTTATGAAAACGGGGGGACGATTGATGACCTCATCGTTTATAAAATGGCGGAGGATGACTATTTGCTCGTGGTCAATGCAGCTAATACGGA
Source organism: Peribacillus simplex (assembly GCF_001542915.1). Lineage (GTDB taxonomy): Bacteria > Bacillota > Bacilli > Bacillales > DSM-1321 > Peribacillus > Peribacillus simplex_B. The sequence continues at coordinate 35,501 of NZ_LNNH01000017.1, forward strand.
AAAAGATTTTAACTGGCTGCAAGCAAATTGTCCGGAAGATGTCCAACTTACGAATGTATCAAGTGACTATACACAGCTAGCCCTTCAAGGACCGGCTGCAGAGAAGATATTGCAAAAACTGTCAGGTGACACGGACCTTAGTGAAATTGGCTTTTTCAAGTTCAAGGAAAACGTCATGATAAATGGGATCGCTACGATCGTTTCCCGTACCGGATATACAGGCGAAGATGGATTTGAGATATATAGCCGCAGTGAAAATGGTCCTTCCCTTTGGAAGGCGATTTTGGAAGCTGGGAAGGAAGAAGGAATTCAGCCGATTGGTTTGGGTGCTCGTGATACCCTGAGATTTGAAGCGAAACTGCCGTTGTATGGACAGGAGCTATCAGCGGACATCACCCCGATAGAGGCGGGGATCGGTTTTGCGGTAAAAGTGGATAAGGAAGCTGATTTTTTCGGGAAAGCTGTTCTTGCTGAACAAAAGGAAAAAGGGGCTCCTCGCAAGCTTGTTGGAATTGAGATGATTGACCGTGGCATTCCACGTCATGGTTATAAGGTATACAGCGGGGACCAAATCATTGGCGAGGTCACGACAGGCACCCAATCCCCTACATTGAAGAAAAATGTTGGATTGGTACTTATCGACAAGGAATTTTCGGCGCTGGATGCAACTGTCGAAGTGGAGATCCGTTCGAAACGTTTGAAAGCCACTATCATACAAACACCTTTTTATAAAAAACCACGTAAATAGAGGGGAATGGTCATTAGATGAAACATCGTTATTTACCCATGACAGAACAAGATCAACAGGACATGCTGCAAGTGATAGGGGTACCCACGGTTGAAGAACTTTTCAAAGATATCCCTGAAAGTGTTCGCTTTCAAGGAGAATATGATATCAAACCAGCTAAATCGGAACCGGCCTTAATGAAGGAATTAGCGAGGCTTGCTTCCAGGAACGCGGATCTTAAAAGCTATGCTTCTTTCCTAGGAGCGGGTGTATATGACCATTATGCACCGGTCATCGTCGATCATGTTCTTTCCCGTTCGGAATTTTATACCGCGTATACACCTTACCAGCCAGAAATTTCACAAGGAGAGCTTCAAGCCATCTTTGAGTATCAAACCATGGTTTGTGAGTTGACGGGTATGGATGTGGCTAACTCCTCGATGTATGACGGGGGGACGGCGCTGGCTGAAGCTGCCATGCTTGCTTCTGGTCAGACACGCCGGAAGAAAATTCTCATTTCAGGAGCGGTACATCCTGAATCAAGAGAAGTGGTCAAGACATATGCGAAGGGGCAACGCGTGGAAGTGATCGAAGTACCTTATAAAGACGGCGTGACCGATGTGGCCGCTTTAAGGGAAATGGCCACTGAGGACATCGCTGGCGTGATCATCCAATATCCAAACTTCTTTGGTCGAATCGAGCCTTTGAAAGAAATGGAAGAAATCATTCATAATGCCAAGTCCATGTTTATCGTGTCCAGTAATCCTCTTGCATTGGGAGCTTTGGCATCGCCAGGCTCGCTTGGTGCGGATATCGTAACCGGAGATGCACAGCCCTTCGGAATCCCAGCAGCATTTGGCGGACCTCATTGTGGATATTTTGCCGTCACGAATAAACTGGTGCGAAAAGTGCCTGGCCGGCTCGTCGGTCAAACGGTTGACGAAGATGGCAAAAGAGGCTTCGTGCTGACGCTGCAAGCTCGTGAGCAGCATATACGCCGTGATAAGGCAACTTCCAACATATGCTCCAACCAAGCTTTGAATGCACTAGCGGCTTCCGTTGCGATGACCGCCCTTGGAAAAAAGGGTGTCAAGGAAATGGCTGTGCAAAATATTCAAAAGGCACATTATGCGAAAAAAGCATTCATGCAAAAAGGAATAGAGATTGTGTTCGATGGTCCATCATTCAATGAATTCGTGATCAAACTTCCTGCTCCATTTTCGGAAGTCAATAAGAACCTATTCGAAAAAGGGATGATCGGCGGCTTCGATTTAGGCTCCGTTTATCCTGAACTGAATGGACATATGCTTGTCGCCGTAACTGAACTTAGAACGAAAGAAGAAATCGATGCATTTGCGCAGGAATTGGGGGATCAACATGAATAACCAAGATCAATCACTCATTTTTGAAATCAGTACACCCGGACGCATCGGATACAGCCTGCCGGAAATGGATGTGGAAGCTATTCCTCTTGAAGAAATCCTTCCAAACGGGTATATCCGTACAGAAGAAGCGGCGCTTCCCGAAGTGTCGGAGCTGGATATCATGCGTCACTATACAGCCCTCTCCAAGCGTAATCATGGCGTGGATTCAGGGTTTTACCCGCTAGGATCATGCACGATGAAATACAATCCGAAAATCAATGAAAATGTGGCACGTTATAACGGGTTTGCCCACATCCATCCATATCAAGACCCATCTACCGTCCAGGGAGCCCTGGAGCTGTTATTTGATTTGCAGGAGCATCTAACGGAAATCACAGGGATGGATCAAGTGACTTTGCAGCCTGCCGCAGGTGCCCACGGTGAATGGACCGGGTTGATGATGATCCGGGCCTTCCACGAGGCCAATGGCGATACTGCACGGACGAAGGTAATCGTCCCGGATTCGGCACATGGTACGAATCCGGCATCTGCCACGGTTGCCGGTCTTGAGACGATTACGGTGAAATCGGATGAAAATGGGCTAGTTGACCTTGAAGATTTAAAGAGAGTGGTAGGAGCGGATACGGCAGCCTTGATGCTGACGAATCCCAATACGCTTGGATTATTCGAGGAGAACATTTTGGAAATGGCACAGCTTGTTCATGATGCCGGCGGGAAGCTCTACTACGATGGCGCCAATCTGAATGCTGTGCTTTCCAAGGCTCGCCCTGGTGACATGGGCTTTGATGTAGTCCACTTGAATCTTCATAAAACCTTCACGGGCCCACATGGCGGCGGAGGCCCGGGTTCTGGCCCTGTCGGGGTGAAAGCGGATTTGATTCCCTTCTTGCCGAAGCCGCTTGTGGTCAAACAGGATGAGCGGTTCACCTTGGATTATGATCGCCCGCAATCGATTGGACGGGTGAAGCCATATTACGGGAATTTCGGAATAAATGTGAGGGCATATACGTACATTCGCTCCATGGGTCCCGATGGTCTGAAAGCCGTCACCGAAAATGCTGTCATCAATGCAAATTATATGATGCGAAGGCTGGAACCATTTTTCGATTTGCCATATAATCGCCATTGCAAGCATGAATTCGTATTGAGCGGTCGCCGTCAAAAGCAATTGGGGGTAAGGACGCTCGACATAGCGAAAAGGCTGTTGGACTTCGGTTACCATCCCCCAACCATATACTTCCCGTTGAATGTGGAGGAAGGAATGATGATCGAACCGACTGAAACGGAGTCGAAGGAAACCCTCGATGCTTTCATTGATGCCATGATCCAGATTGCCAAGGAAGCGGAAGAAACTCCGGAAGTCGTACAGGAAGCTCCGCACACTACCGTCATAAAGCGGCTTGATGAAACACTAGCTGCGAGAAAGCCAGTTCTGCGCCACCAAGCGTAGCCTTTAAGGCCTGTAAGCACAAGAAGAAATCCCAGCCAGCATGGCGGGGATTTTTTCTTGTTTATGTATCTTGCGAAGCATTCATCCTGTCCATGCGTGCACGTTCATTCGAGTGAACCGCAAAGCGAGGCTGACCCACGCAAAAACTGGGGGGCCTATTTCTTTGCTTTGATTTTACCGGTCCACATTTTGAAACCGCCTTTTAGGTGATAAAGTTCCCTATACCCTTTTTTGTATAGCATGGCCGCAGCTCTTCCACTGATGATTTCGCTTTGGGCATACAAGTATACGGGCTTGTCCTGCCTAATCTCCACCAATCGGGTTTTCATTTGCGTCATTGGGATGTTCCGAGCTCCTAAGATATGACCATTATCAAATTCATTCGGTTCCCGCACGTCGATTAGCTGCACTTTTCTGTAGTTGGCGATAAATTCGTCCTGTGTCAATGTTTTAACGATTTTACGCTGGCGGTACCAATTAAAAAGTGAATACACAATAACCGCTCCTAAGATGATGAGCAGTGTATATAATATTTCCAAGCATAAAAACTCCCTTCTACCTTAACGATTACAGACAATCCTTATTATATAATTGCTTTACCCAATAATCAAAAAGAATTTTCAGCAATTTCGGTATCAATCTCGATGGCACTTCCTTTTTTAGAGCGATAAAGTCTGTTAAACTACTACATGTGAGTTTTTTAAGGGGATGACGGACTTACCGAGATAAAGTCTATTTGAAATGAGGGGTAAGGATGATGAAAGAAAAATGGGGGTTCATTGATTCAGGATATTGTTCACCAGCCTTTAATATGGCGCTGGACGAAGCACTGTTGAACTGGCAAAGCAAGGGGGAGATTCCTCCCATCATACGCTTTTACGGATGGGATCCGGCGACATTGTCGATTGGTTATTTCCAGAAGGCAAAAGCGGAAATTGATATTGAGGAAGTCAAACGGCAAGGTCTTGGATTTGTGCGCAGACCAACCGGAGGACGGGCGGTTCTGCATGAACATGAATTGACATATAGCGTAATCGTGCCGGAATCCTATCCAGGCATGCCGAGCACTGTCACGGAAGCATATCGGGTTATTTCAGAAGGTATATTGATGGGGTTCAGGAACCTGGGCTTGGATGCTTACTTTGCTGTGCCTCGAACCGATCAGGAGAAAGCGGCATTAAAAGCGCCGAAGTCCTCCGTCTGCTTCGATGCCCCAAGCTGGTATGAACTTGTCGTGGAGGGCAGGAAGGTTGCCGGCAGCGCCCAAACGAGGCAAAAGGGAGTCATCCTTCAGCACGGTGCGATATTACTTGAACTTGATGATGAAAAACTGTTTAGTGTATTTAAATTTTCCAATGACAGGGTTAAGGAAAGAATGCAAAAAAACCTGAAAAATAAAGCAGTGGCGATAAATGACATTGCTGGGAGGAAAATCGGCATACCGGAAGCGAAAGTTGCTTTCGAAAAAGGATTTGCAGAAGGATTGTCCATTGATTTAGAGCCCTACACGCTCTCCGAAAAGCAAATGCTGGAAGTGAAGGCCATCGCAGAAAGTAAATATGAAAGCGATGAATGGAATTTCATGAGATGAACACGGAATGATGGGCTTGGATAATAAAAAAGTTTTTTCAGATTTGTTTGACCAAATAGGCTTTTCCTTGATGGGATAAGACCTTAAAGGGATGAAAAAAAAGCAAGGCTCAAATTAATTGAAATCTGATGAAAAATTATTGTAAATCGACATTTTCCTCCCTTTTGCTAACTATATTAATTGATTCATCGTTTGACAAAATAAAAAGTTAACGAAAAAAACACAATATATAGTGGTTGGGATATTTAATGGTACACTATATGTTGATAATTGAGTTTCGCTATGATAAATTTATAGTACTTGTTTAAGCGAAACGGACATGTAAGGCTACATATAGATTTTTGCGTCAGCAAGGATTTTGAAACAGATAAAGGAGAGGGAATTATGTCGGTTGTAATAAAAGATGCTCTAAAGGTTGATCTAGAAAGGTTGAATAAGGATATTTCTTTATTTCCCCAGGTTCACCCCGTAACCGCTGATATGAAAATGACGCATAAGGGTGTATCCCGTCTAGTCATGCTTGACCGCTATTCTTTTAAGGATACTGAAAAAATCACGCTCTCGGCAGGCGATTTTGTGGTGCTGACAATTAAGGAAGATCCGAAATTCCCGGCAAGGGGACTCGGCTACATCGTTGAAATAGATTGGGAAACGAAAAAAGCCAAGGTATTGGTAGACGATGAATTCCGCGGCGTATTGGATAATCCGGAAGAAGTGGAGACGGGGATCGTAAACCGCCCGCTGGATATCATTGAAAAGCCGTTAGAAATATTTTATGAGCAAATCGCGAAACGTAATGCAACGGGACTGGCTTCAGTTGAAACAACGGAAGAAAAAAGGACGGAATGGTTCAATAAATTTTATCAAGAATTGAAAAACCTTCATTTCGTGCCGGCAGGACGCGTATTATATGGTGCGGGATCCAATACGGACGTTACCTATTTCAACTGCTACGTCATGCCTTTCGTACCGGATTCGCGTGAAGGCATTTCCGAGCATCGGAAACAGGTGATGGAGATCATGAGCCGCGGAGGCGGAGTCGGAACGAACGGTTCGACACTTCGTCCAAGAAACACACTGGCAAAAGGGGTTAATGGAAAATCCTCTGGTTCGGTGTCATGGCTTGATGATATTGCGAAATTGACACATCTTGTTGAGCAGGGCGGCAGCAGACGCGGTGCGCAAATGATCATGCTTGCTGATTGGCACCCGGATATTGCGGAATTCATCATTTCTAAAATGCAAAATCCAAGGATCCTTCGTTACCTGGTGGAAAACACGAAAGATGAAGCCATCAAGAAATATGCGACCGATAAGCTGAAGTTCACTGCGCATACCGAACAGGAAATGGCCATGTATCAAGGTATCATCAATTATAAAGAGATTCCTGGACTGGGCGGGTTTAACGAGAAAATCATTAAAGATGCAGAGGACAAATATCGTACGGGCGGAACCTACAGCGTTCATAATCCTGATTTTCTTACGGGCGCCAACATTTCGATCTGTTTGACGAAGGAATTCATGGAAGCGGCAGAACGAGACGAAGAGTATGAATTACGCTTCCCTGACGTGGAAAGCTATAATTCCGAAGAAATGGCAGTTTATAATGAAGAATGGCATAAAGTCGGCGATGTTCGTGAATGGGAGAAAATGGGCCACAAAGTCCGTGTCTACCGTAAAATCCGTGCTAAAGAGCTTTGGAACTTGATTAACATTTGTGCGACATATTCTGCTGAACCAGGCATTTTCTTCATTGATAATGCCAATGAAATGACAAATGCGAAAGCTTATGGTCAACAGGTCGTTGCCACGAATCCATGTGGAGAACAGCCATTGGCCCCATATTCAGTATGTAACCTTGCGGCTGTCAATCTGGCTGAAATGGCTGATAAAGACAATAAAACCGTCGATTTCGAGAAGCTTAAAGTAACGGTGGAAGTCGGTGTGCGCATGCAGGACAATGTCATTGACGCCACTCCTTATTTCTTGGATGAAAACAAAAAACAAGCCCTTGGCGAGCGGCGGGTAGGCCTTGGTGTCATGGGTCTGCATGATCTGTTAATCTACTGTGAAACGGAATACGGCTCGGAGGAAGGAAATCTCCTCGTCGACAAGGTATTCGAAACGATTGCGACTACAGCTTACAGGGCTTCCGTGGAACTAGCGAAAGAAAAAGGCAGCTTCCCGTTCCTGGTCGGTACGACCGATGAAGAAACCGATGTGCTTAGAGCACGTTTCACTCAAACCGGATTCATGGAAAAAATGCCGGAAGATATCAGGGAAAGTGTTGCTGCACATGGCATCCGGAACTCTCATTTATTGACAGTGGCGCCTACAGGAAGCACAGGAACGATGGTCGGGGTATCAACGGGGCTAGAACCGTATTTCTCCTTCACCTATTTCCGCAGCGGGCGTCTCGGTAAATTCATTGAAGTGAAGGCCGATATCGTCCAGGAATACCTGGATCGCCATCCGGAAGCGGCCACGGAAGAGCTTCCAAAATGGTTCATTTCCGCGATGGAATTAGCACCTGAAGCTCATGCTGATGTTCAATGCATCATTCAACGCTGGATTGACAGCTCAATCAGTAAAACGGTCAATGCACCAAAGGGATATACGGTCGAGCAAGTTGAAAAAGTATATGAACGTCTATACAAAGGCGGAGCAAAAGGCGGTACCGTGTATGTAGATGGCAGCCGTGACAGTCAGGTCCTTACGCTTAAAGCGGAAGAAAACCAAATGGACGAGCAGCTTGAAATGGACGAATTGACAGATGTGGAAGTAAAGAAAAAAGTCGTATTGGTCGACACGATAAATGAACTGCGTTCGACGAATGTGACGATTGGATCGGAAGTTGGCAACACCTGTCCTGTCTGCCGTAAAGGCGAAGTTCAGGAAATGGGCGGCTGTAACACTTGCACCAATTGCGGCGCACAATTGAAATGCGGACTCTAAGCTAGCTGATAAGCCGTTAAGGTGCTCTTCAACCTTAACGGCTTTTTTTTCTCAGCATGTAACCTATCATGTGTTCAATTTTTATTTTTCTAATATGAAGAAGACCGAAGTATGTGATTTGGTCTTCTTTTTGCATTCCATGAACATTGCCTCAGCCCCTGAAGGGATATAGATGGCCATTTTCCTTTCCCTAGGCCACCTTCATTTTAATTTCCAACTAAAAACAATCATGAGGATAACAGAATAAAGAAAAGCTATCTGTATCAATTATATTGTTTTGTTCAAAGTAAGGACTGAACAGGACTACAAGAATGGAGAACGATATGAAACCATTTATCCCACAGTTAGTTTACATCGAACCTAAGGCTTTGGAATATCCGCTGGGCAGGGAATTGAAAAAGAAATTCGAGGATATGAATGTTGAAATCCGCGAGACAACCTCACACAACCAAATCAGGGACCTTCCAGGAGAAAATGATTTGCAGAAATACCGTGTAGCCAAATCGACGCTCGTGGTAGGGATCAGAAAAACATTGAAATTCGATACCTCCAAGCCTTCTGCTGAATATGCGATCCCGCTTGCCACTGGATGTATGGGACATTGCCATTATTGTTATTTGCAGACAACACTTGGATCAAAACCTTATATTAGGACTTATGTGAATCTTGATGAAATCTTCGAGGCAGCAGAAAAGTATATCGAAGAGAGAAAGCCTGAAATCACCCGGTTTGAGGCTGCTTGTACATCTGATATCGTCGGCATCGATCATTTGACGCATTCATTAAAACGGGCCATCGAATATTTTGGAAAGAGTGAATATGGGGTTCTCAGATTCGTAACCAAATTCCATCACGTCGATCACCTTTTGGATGCAGAGCATAACGGAAAAACAAGATTTCGGTTCAGCATCAATTCCCGTTATGTGATTAAAAATTTTGAACCCGGAACCTCCACCTTCGAGGAAAGAATGGAGGCAGCTCGCAAAGTGGCAGGCGCGGGATATCCGCTCGGGTTCATCGTTGCCCCGATTTATCGTCATGAAGGGTGGAAGGAAGGCTATCATGAATTATTCGAACGATTAAGTGTGGCGTTGGAAGGCGTGGATATCCCTGACTTGACGTTTGAACTGATCCAGCATCGGTTTACAGGCCCGGCAAAAAAAGTTATCCAAAAAAACTACCCTAAAACGAAATTGGAACTGGATGAATCAAAGCGCAAGTATAAATGGGGGCGATATGGAATCGGGAAATATGTTTATCAAAACGAAGAAGCCGCCGAACTGGAGACGACCATCCGCGGGTATATAGCTGAATTTTTCCCTAAAGCGGAAATTCAGTATTTTACGTGATGAAGGAATTTTTCAGATAAAATGGTCATAATTGGCCCTAACCCCGCTTAAAAATGTAAAGACCGGATTAGGGGAGGGCAGCTATGATTATTGACGGCGTTTTTTCCGGAGGCGGGATTAAAGGCTATGGTTTAGTGGGGGCCCTGCAGGAATTGGAGGATCGGGGATTTGTTTTTCATAGGACAGCCGGTACAAGTGCAGGTTCGATAATAGCTGCTTTCGTGGCTGCTGGATATACCGGAAAAGAAATGGAAAAGCTTTTTTTTGATATAGATTTAAGCAGTCTCCTGGATAAAAGGCGGGGACTCTTGCCCATTCCGCTCGCCAAATGGCTCCTTGTATATTGGAAACTGGGGCTCTATAAAGGTGATGCGATGGAGGCATGGATTGCCGGAAAGCTTGCCGAAAGAGGGGTGGTCACCTTTAAGGATGTTCGGCCGAATTCCCTCCGTATCATTACATCTGATATCACGCATGGGAAATTGGTTGTATTGCCTGATGATTTGCCGAACTATGGATTCGATCCATTCACATTTCCGGTGGCCAAGGCAGTAAGGATGAGCTGCAGCATTCCTTATTTCTTTGAGCCCGTCAAGCTTGACGCAGGGAAGAGCACTTTCCTATTTGTTGATGGAGGTGTGTTGAGTAATTTTCCCATGTGGTTATTCAATTCTGATCAGGTTAGGAAGGAAAGGCCGGTCATAGGCTTGCGCCTAAGTGTCGATGAGATATGGAAACCGCATGAGGTGGACAATGCGGTTGAATTGTTTTCCGCCCTGTTCAAGACGATGAAAGATGCCCATGATGCTCGTTACATTTCCAAAAAGCATGTCCAGAATATTGTTTTTATCCCCATGAAGGGGATTTCCGCCATGGATTTCAATCTGAATGATGAAAAGAAGGTTGAATTGATCAATCGGGGCCGAGAGCGGACGAAAGAATTCCTAAAGCACTGGTCCTATTGATGAAAAATCCGGTTCTTTAAAAAGAAACCGGGTACTGCAGACAAACTCGCTGATAATGGAGCTTTGTCTGCAGTTTTTTTTGGTTTCTTACTGTATGACCGTTCCATCCTCAATAGTGAATGAAAGAAGTACAGCGGGTTCTGAAGGCTGTTTGAAAGATGGATGCCCAATCACGAGGCCGCAGACCGCAACGGTTTTGGATGGTGAATTGTAAGAAATGCCCAAGACAAGCAAATCACTGTCGCAGCTGCAATGTGGATTTCTTGTTTTCAGGAGGGGAATTCAAAAGGGGTCCGGAATAATTCCGAACCCCTTTGTCTACAAACTGAACCAGGCTCTTAAAAAGAAGCCCGGTTTTTCTTTTTGTTCTTTTTTCCTTCGATGACGGTAAGATGGCTATCCGTTTTCTTTCTCACTTTTATTTTCTTTGAAGATTTTGCTGCAGAAAAGCTAGCCACATTATCTTTTTTCGACGTTCGGCTTTTCAGCCTCTTTTTCGATTGGCGGGCAGCCTTCCGGAATGCCTGCTGCTCTTTTTTCACTGGTTTACCCTTTGTTAATCCGGTATAGATCATATAAATAATCCCTGCGACAATGGCTATTATGAGAATGTTCCTGAAAAAGCCAATCGGGTCATTAAATAGTCGGCTCAATAATCCGAGGACTCCGAGGGCGATGATTCCGTATATCATGAAAGATATGAAACGTTTCAACAAAGACACCTCCTTAAGAGCATCATAAGCATTTTTGGCTTATTTTAAACATTCTTCATATAAAATATTTCAAAAAAATGAAGATCATTCCCTTAGGTAGTATATGTTATTTCATGATTTAATTGTGTATAGTTTTTTACACAATAACATCCGACTCTAAACCTTTTTCAGTTTCTTTTTCCATTCTTAACAATTCGTGGAAGGATGCCAATGCGACTTCCACTTGATCATCGGTGGGGGCCTTGGTCGTTAATAACTGAAGCCAAAGTCCAGGGTAACCAAGGTAGCGCAGAATAGGAATATCCTTTAATTTGTTCGTTGCCTGCAATACCTCGAAGGCAATGCCTAGCACGACGGGGATAAGCAAAATGCGATTGACGACTCGAACCCATAACGGATCGATTGGTACGAAAAAATAGACAAACATTCCTACAATGACAGTAAATAAAATGAAACTGCTGCCACAGCGATAATGAAGGCGGGAACTTGCCTGCACATTTGCCACAGTCAATTCTTTTCCGCTTTCGAAGCAATTGATCACCTTATGCTCAGCTCCGTGATATTGAAAGACTCGCTTGATCAATGGCGTCAAGGAGACTACATAAATATATACGAGCAATAAGATCAGTTTGAACAAGCTTTCCACTAACACCTGAGCCGTCTGGCCACTGAAAATGGGTTCCGTCAATTTTGCGAGGAAGACAGGAATCAAAGTGAAAAGCAATTTCCCGAATAGGAAGGAGATGACACCGATCACGGCAACACCTAGCCAAAGACTTAATTTAGAAGGTTCTTTCGTTTCTTTTTTCGTTTCGACCTGTTTTTCCCCGTCTTCTTCTTCATACTGTTCTGTGGAAAAGTTCAGATGTTTCGAGCCGGTAGCACTGGATTGGATCAAAGATACGATCCCCCGCAGAAACGGTATTTTTTTCATAAGCTTTACAGCAGGCTTCGATTCACGCGGTAAATGATAATAAGCGATCGTTGAATCCTTGCGGCGGACCGCAGTGACTGTGTGATGTTTGCCGCCGAACATGACGCCTTCCACAACAGCCTGCCCTCCATAAACGGGTTTTTGGATCTCAGACATTTCTACACCAACCTAATAGTTATTCACGTAGCTCTCTCATGGGTGCTAACATGTTTATTATCAAGCATTACAAGGTTTGAGGCGACTTCCTGAGGGGAATTGCGCTTTTAATTCCTGCAACGCTTTATGAATGTTGAATCACGGGAAGAAGCATCCTGTGTACAATATAAACTTCAACAGAGGGTACATATATTCCTTTGTTGAACGTCCATTATTTATGATTTAATCATACAGAATAAATCGAAAAACCTCTAGTGATTCTCCTCCTTAACAATAAAAAAAAATAGTTCTATATAACAAAGGGCATACTACAAGCGGAGGTGTTGGTATGTCTACTAATGAACATGGACAAAAACAACAGGAAAATCAAAGTATGCTACTATATAACGCATTAATCATCGGTTTTGTTGGCGGTGCGGCAGCCAGTCTTGCGGGCATGATTGCGCACTATGTCAATTTCATGGATTTCAGCCCGAGATTCATTCTTACTTCTTGGTCGAATATGAGCTGGATCGATCACTGGTTAGGTGCAGTCATGACCATCATCATTTTCGGAATCTTATCTGTGGTGATTGCATTGATATACTATGGCTTTTTTAAAAGGATGAAGAGCTTTTTTACAGGGATTATTTTTGGAGGGGTTTGTTGGGCTTTGTTGGTCTTCGTTTTAAAGCCGATGTTCTCCGACCTGCCAGCGTTTTCGAAAATGTCGACGAATACGATCATAACAAGTGCCTGCATTTTTATTTTATACGGACTTTTTGTAGGATATTCTATATCATACGATCATCAGGAATATATACGCGATAAAAACACCGCCCAGAAGCAGCAGGAAAGCTGAAGGCAACTTAGTTGTAAAAAAGTAGTAAGACAATTTGCAATTATGGTAGAATGTTGATGGTAAGCATTCTTTTATGTATGAGCAGGTGTTGGATGATGACAAAAATCTTATTAATCAATGGTCCGAATTTAAATCGGTTAGGGAAGCGGGAGCCGGCGCATTATGGATCCTCGACGCTTGCGGATGTGGAAGCCATTTTACAGCTGCAAGCTGAAGGGATGCATGTGGAATTGTCTTCTTTTCAATCAAACCATGAAGGAGCGATCATCGATAAGCTCCATTGGTCAGAGGATCATGGAATCGACGGGATTATCATTAATCCTGGTGCTTTTACTCATTATAGCTATGCGATTCGTGATGCAATTGCCGGAATTGATGTTCCAGTTGTGGAAGTGCATATTTCGAACATCCATGCCCGTGAAAGCTTTCGGCATGAATCGGTGACCGCCCCCGTTACGGCGGGACAGATTGTCGGCTTGGGGATACACGGATATGAATTGGCATTGCAGGCGATCACAAAGATTGCAAAGGGGAGAAATTGAATGAATAAACTTATTAGCTTAAGAGCTTCAATGGAAAAGGCGGGCATTGATGGCTTTTTGATCACCAGTACATATAACCGCCGATATATGACTAATTTTACGGGGAGCGCAGGTGTCGTACTGATTTCCCAGAAAGAAGCTAAATTCATCACTGATTTCCGCTACGTGGAGCAAGCTGGCAAGCAGGCAACGGATTATGAAATCGTTCAGCACAAGGGGACCATCATCGAAGAAGTCGGTAAGCAGGCTAAAGAAATGAATATCGGCACGCTCGGTTTCGAACAGGAGCACCTCTCTTTTGCAACTTACAAGACATACGAAGCAGCTGTTGAAGCCAAACTTACGCCTGTGTCTGGAATTATTGAGAATTTACGCTTGATAAAGACTTCATCAGAGATTAAGATATTAAAGGAAGCGGCTGCTATTGCCGATGCTGCCTATACACATATCCTCGATATCATCCGTCCAGGGATTTCGGAATTGGATGTATCCAATGAACTTGAATTCTTCATGAGGAAACAGGGGGCAACTTCTTCTTCCTTTGATATTATTGTGGCTTCCGGCAAGAGGTCGGCACTTCCCCATGGAGTGGCTACGGATAAAATCATTGAAAAAGGCGATTTTGTCACATTGGATTACGGAGCATACTATAACGGGTATGTGTCTGATATAACTCGGACATTAGCAGTTGGCAAGCCGAGTGATGAACTTATTACCATTTATGACATTGTTTTAGAAGCGCAGCTGCGCGGAATGGCTGGGATCAAACCTGGCATGACGGGCAGGGAAGCGGATGCACTAACTCGTAACTTAATTGAAGAAAAGGGATTCGGGCAGTATTTTGGACATTCGACCGGACATGGAATCGGTCTAGAAGTTCATGAAGGCCCAGCATTATCCTTAAGGTCTGATATCATTTTGGAACCAGGTATGGCCGTAACCGTTGAACCGGGCATTTACTTGCCGGGCGTTGGCGGGGTGCGGATTGAAGATGATACAATCGTTACAATTGACGGTAACGAAGCACTTACTCATTCAACGAAAGAGTTAATCATTCTGTAAACATGTACATGTAGGAGGACAAATTTATGATTTCTGTAAACGATTTTCGCACGGGTGTTACGATTGAGGTAGATAACGGAATATGGCAGGTTATTGAGTTCCAACATGTTAAACCTGGAAAAGGTGCAGCCTTTGTACGTTCTAAGCTTCGCAATCTCCGTACAGGTTCCATCCAAGAGAAAACATTCCGTGCCGGTGAGAAAGTTGCAAAGGCACATATCGAAAACCGCAAAATGCAGTACCTTTATGCAAGCGGCGATAGCCATGTATTCATGGATAACGAAACATATGACCAAATCGAGCTGCCTGCTTCAAGCATCGAGCGCGAATTGAAATTCCTTAAAGAAAATATGGAAGTGCATATCATGACTTTCCAAGCCGAAACGCTTGGGGTTGAGCTTCCGAATACAGTGGAACTTGAAGTTGCGGAAACTGAGCCTGGAATTAAAGGCGATACATCTTCAGGCGGAACGAAATCAGCTGTGCTTGAGACAGGCCTATCCGTTCAAGTACCATTCTTCATCAACCAAGGTGACAAATTATTGATCAATACGAACGAAGGTTCATACGTATCACGCGCATAATGGCTAGAAGGCCGAGATTCATATCTCGGTCTCAGTTTGTAGACAAAAGGGGTTCGGAATTAAAAAATTCCGAACCCCTTTTGAAATTCCTTTGAAATTTTGACCAAAGGTTACGAGATTTGGGCTCTTCGAGCCACTATGTTAAGCCATTTTAGGACCTTGCCATGTCCAAGTGGCCATCTTCTTTCAATTCATGGCAGCGAAAGTAAGCATCGCCTGCATCGACAATTTTTTAAGTCCCCTTAAAGTAGTCCAACGCATACCATGCTTTTCTTTTGCATCTGCGAA
>NZ_LNNH01000017.1:51379-51947 GCF_001542915.1 Peribacillus simplex
GAGGACGTGTACAGGGTAAAGCAGGTGTGATTTCTTTGTTAAATAGTTAGCTTGTAATCGCTGGTGTTTTATAAGCTGCATCTGCGGCAACTGCTTCTGGTTTTCCAACTTTCTCAATCACTTGCTCAACAAGTGGCTCCAAAATATGACTGTCATGTGTATTACCAGGTGTTACAATCGTTCCCAATACAAAACCGTTGCCGTCTGCGGCCGCATGAAATGAATAGGCAAACTGTTTTGTTCGTTCATCTTTCACATAGTAGCCACTCTCAGGATCCGTAGTACTTTCTTTAATTGCTTTGGTTTCTTCCTTATCAAATTTATCTGGTGGAAAAGGCTTCTTTCCGTGGTTTTCACGATCTTGATTGATTTCTTCTTGAAGACGTCCTTGATACGCTCGTGTTTCTTTACGAACGATTTTCTTTTCAAATTTCCGTTTATTCGCACTAGCTTTCACATGTGTGGAATCACGAAAACGTGTTCTACACTTATTAACTTTTTATTAGCAGCTGTCATTAAAATGCGACAGAAAATCTGTTCAAACAGGTCTGTATCTTTAAAGCGTCGC
>NZ_LNNH01000017.1:51957-52185 GCF_001542915.1 Peribacillus simplex
CCTCTTTATTTGTTGTTGAGTACTTTAAAGTTTCTCCCGAAGGGCAAAGGTAACAATCAAAGTGTTCATCGTAAACATAGTCATGTTTGCGAAAGAATCCTTCTTTTGTACGAGGACGTGTATAGGGGAAAGCAGGTGTGATTTCTTTGTTAAATAGGTAGCTTGTAATCGCTGGTGTTTTATAAGCTGCATCTGCGGCAACTGCTTCTGGTTTTCCAACTTTCTCAA
>NZ_LNNH01000017.1:52405-53536 GCF_001542915.1 Peribacillus simplex
ATGACTGTCATGTGTATTACCAGGTGTTACAATCGTTCCCAATACAAAACCGTTGCCGTCTGCGGCAGCATGGAATGAATAGGCAAACTGTTTTGTTCGTTCATCTTTCACATAGTAGCCACTCTCAGGATCCGTAGTACTTTCTTTAATTGCTTTGGTTTCTTCCTTATCAAATTTATCTGGTGGAAAAGGCTTCTTTCCGTGGTTTTCACGATCTTGATTGATTTCTTCTTGAAGACGTCCTTGATACGCTCGTGTTTCTTTACGAACGATTTTCTTTTCAAATTTCCGTTTATTCGCACTGGCTTTCACATGTGTGGAATCCACGAAAACGTGTTCTACACTTATTAACTTTTTATTAGCAGCTGTCATTAAAATGCGACAGAAAATCTGTTCAAACAGGTCTGTATCTTTAAAGCGTCGCTCATAATTTTTTCCGAACGTAGAGAAATGAGGCACTTTATCATGGAAACCATAGCCTAAGAACCAACGATAAGCCATATTGGTTTCAACTTCTTCAATCGTTTTACGCATGGAACGAATACCGAAGGTATATTGAATGAAAGTCAGTTTAACTAAAATAACTGGATCAATACTTGGGCGTCCTACCTCTGAGTACATATCTTTCACCAAGTCATAAATGAAAGTGAAGTCAATGGCAGCCTCCATTTTACGATCCAAATGGTTCGGTGGCACCAGTTGATCTAAAGTAATCATTTCAAGTTGATCTCGCTGAATAGAATCATGTTTAGAAAGCCTCCTCATCACCTCAAGTTTTTATCCTTCAATTTTAAAACAAAAATGACTCCAGTCAAAAGTGTTCTATCTAAAAGGTAAGACAAAGTTGATTGGAGCGGGTGTTCGAGACTCCTGCGGGAAAAGCGCGTCTAGGGGAGACCCCGCAGGCAAAGCCGAGGAGGCTCCCCGACCGCCCGCGGAAAGCGAGTGCCTGGAGTGGAAATCAACGTCTAAATTGTACAGGCCATAAAAATAGACAAACTCGATTTTCATCGAGTTTGTCTACAGTCTGAGGCAAAGCATGGCGCTTTGCCTTTTTTTACTTTACAGACTTTTCACTTCCACGTTTTCCGGAAGCTTGAAAGGGTTGTCGGCATTGATCCGGTCATAAAA
>NZ_LNNH01000017.1:53546-146749 GCF_001542915.1 Peribacillus simplex
ATTCAAACAGGTCTGTATCTTTAAAGCGTCGCTCATAATTTTTTCCGAACGTAGAGAAATGAGGCACTTTATCATGGAAACCATAGCCTAAGAACCAACGGTAAGCCATATTGGTTTCAACTTCTTCAATCGTTTTACGCATGGAACGAATACCGAAGGTATATTGAATGAAAGTCAGTTTAACTAAAATAACTGGATCAATACTTGGGCGTCCTACCTCTGAGTACATATCTTTCACCAAGTCATAAATGAAAGTGAAGTCAATGGCAGCCTCCATTTTACGAACCAAATGGTTCGGTGGCACCAGTTGATCTAAAGTAATCATTTCAAGTTGATCTCGCTGAATAGAATCATGTTTAGAAAGCATCCTCATCACCTCAAGTTTTAATCCTTCAATTTTAAAACAAAAATGACTCCAGTCAAAAGTGTTCTATCTAAAAGGTAAGACAAAGTTGATTGGAGCGGGTGTTCGAGACTCCTGCGGGAAAAGCGCGTCTAGGGGAGACCCCGCAGGCAAAGCCGAGGAGGCTCCCCGACCGCCCGCGGAAAGCGAGTGCCTGGAGTGGAAATCAACGTCTAAATTGTACAGGCCATAAAAATAGACAAACTCGATTTTCATCGAGTTTGTCTACAGTCTGAGATGACCCGATTAAGGGTCATCCTTTTCATATTTCATTCCTATAAACCGACTGGCATCGGATTAGCGAATGCCTTTCATGTATCCTTGAATTTTTGGTGATAAGGCCAGAAGGGCCAGTCCAAGGATGATGGAAGCAACACCGATCACGCCAAAGTATGCCATTTCGGTTTGCGGCGTGTAGAATCTGACGATTTGCGCGTTCAATGCTTGCGCTGCTGCACTTGCCAGGAACCACAGGCTCATCGTTTGTGCCGAGAAGGCAGCCGGAGCCAATTTAGTCGTTGCTGAAAGTCCAACCGGCGATAAACAAAGCTCGCCCAGCACGACTAGGAAATAGCTAAGTACAAGCCATAATGGGTTGACCAATGACTCTGATCCGCTGAAATAAACTGGAAGCAGGATCACCAGGAAGGATAACCCGGCGAACAGCAAGCCTATTGAGAATTTTTGCGGAATGGTCGGCTGGCGCTTTCCTAGTTTAATCCATAACCAGGCGAATACTGGTGCAAGGGTAATGATGAACAAAGGATTCAATGATTGGAACCAGGCCGGGTTTATTTCAATTCCGGCAAAATTAAGCTGTGTGCGTTTGTCTGCATAGCTTGCCAAGATGGTTGCTCCTTGCTCTTGAATCGCCCAGAACATGACCGCTGCGATAAACAAAGGAATATAGGCGATCAAGCGGGACCGTTCGACGGAAGTCGTTTTCGGGCTGCGATACATGAAAATGAAGTAAAGCGTCGGAATAACGATTCCTAGGATACCAACAAGACTAATAAAGGTTTTAATCGTCAAGATCCCTGCATAGGCACTGATGCCAATGAGAACAGCTACGATCAAGGCACCTATTCCAATTTTAGTGAAGGTCGCTTTCTTTTCATCTTGTGATAAAGGATTGGCAGGAACCGTTCCAGCAAGTCCAAGGTTCTTTTTCTTTGTGGCAACAAAGACGATAAGCCCGATCAGCATACCAATTGCCGCCAGTCCAAAACCTAGGTGGAAACTGTAGTTCATTCCAACCGTACCGACAACGAACGGCGAAAGGAATGCACCCATGTTGATACCCATATAGAAGATGCTGAAACCGGAATCCCGGCGTTCGTCATTTTCTGCGTAGATTTCACCGACAATGCTGGAGACGTTTGGTTTCAATAAACCAGTACCTAGTACGATAAGTACCATGGATACAAAGAACATGGAAAGACTGCCTGGTACAGCAAGGACGATATGCCCGAGCATGATCAGGATTCCCCCGTAGAATACCGCTTTCGAGGTCCCGAAAATCCTATCGGCGAACCAGCCGCCAATGATGCCGGACATGTACACTAAAGACCCGTATATGGAAACAAGGGCAAGGGCCGTGGTTTCATCAAGGCCTAGTCCCCCTTTGGAAACTTCATAATACATATAGTAAACAAGAATGGCCTTCATGCCATAATAGGAGAATCGCTCCCAGAACTCAGTAAAGAAAAGTGTGAATAATCCTTTAGGATTTCCAAAAAAACCTTTTTGAGGTACACTATCCACAATTTTCTGTTTATTAATCGTTGCCATACCTAGCCCCCCTTATATTATTGTATAATAACTTTTATTTTCATCTTTGTAAACAAATATTTAGTATATTTAAATAATTAATTTCAAAACAATTATGTAGTGCCATTCCCTTATATACAAACTTCCTAAAAATTGTAAGCCTTTTCAACAAAGGCACTTCTCCCATCAATGATATATTGCCCTAACTTCCCCCCTCTATTACCATATAAATCTGTTTATCATTAAACGTGCACTGAATGAAAAGTAATGGTCTGCTTTTTAAAAAATCTGAACCCAAATCGCTCGTTACCCCGTATAATGGTAGTAATCAAAGCAAGGAGGCAAAAAAATGCTCGGGACGATAACCGTAGTGCTGATTTTTTCCATTCCCATACTCGGCATAATCACAAGCCATTTCGAAAAACAAACCAAACTGAAGCACAATATGCTCAAGGATCAATTGGAGCTCGAAAAACTGAAACATGAAAACTTCCTATTGGAGACGGAAAAGATGAGACTGGAACTGGATCAGATGAACTTCGACCAAAAAAAAGACGAGCCAAGGTTACTGTAATCAGGTAACGTTGGTTCGTTTTTTTATGGGTATATTAACACTCAGCTTAAGTTTAATGAATGTATTGGTCGCCGACAAGCAGCTCCGATATGACCTTGGTCGGGATGACGAACTCGACCGCCCCCATATATCCCGGGGCAACTTCGAAGCTATCGAAGGCGATGACAAGTTTGCCGTCCTTGTTTATATAGAAGCTTTGCTTTTCATCAATACCTTTAAATTCCGGAAGATCCTCTTCTTCTTCGACCCA
This sequence comes from Peribacillus simplex, assembly GCF_001542915.1. Classification (GTDB taxonomy): domain Bacteria; phylum Bacillota; class Bacilli; order Bacillales; family DSM-1321; genus Peribacillus; species Peribacillus simplex_B. Next base: position 56,544 of record NZ_LNNH01000017.1, read on the forward strand.
ATATACCTTATCCGGATCGGCTGCCATTTGCTGCCTCATCTGTTCCTTGAGGTTCTCGCTGATCACCTGCAGATAGCGATCGTCTTTGAATAGGCTGTTCAATGTCAGCAGCACTTCGTTTTTCTTGTCGACTGTATCGAACTGACTTTCAGTGGAACTGGACGCAGCGGTCGTATCGGTATAACGCTGTACGGATAAGATCGTTTCATTGTCGGTCAATATTTCATACCCGCTTTCAACCGAAAGATTTCCCTTTTCGCCTTCCTTCAGTTTTGACATCGAATCGGTGAACTCCTTGTAGAGCTCCTTGCTCTCAGATAAGTATTTATCATTCAAGCTTTGTTCAAGCCTTTTATTCTCCAGACCGGAAATGGCTGGAGTCCTGATGACGGCCGAGGAATTATTGACTTCTTCCTTCCATTCGACGAATGTAATCACTTTAATGATTTTTTCCATATAAGGAATATCACTCATCGCTTTCGCCGCTGCCGGACTTATATTCACGGATGCCGTCATAATCAGAAGTGCTGCAGCCGCCGTAACCAAGATGTTCCTGCCAACCCTCGGCTTCCTCCTTGGCTTTTCATTCAGGGCAGCTTGGACGACATCTTTCAATTCCTTGGGAATCGGTATATGAAGATACTCGTCACGCAGATCCTTTAATTCTTTTTCCATCTTTTCGTTTCCCCCTGTTCAGTCATGTTGGCCCGCAATAGTTGCAGTGCTTTATACAGCCTCGTTTTGATTGTGCTCACATTCTCTTCCAGAACCTCCGCTATTTGCTCCAATTTCAGGTCTTCAAAAAAACGAAGGACGATTATCGTTCGGTATTTGAGCGAAAGACCTTCCAGCGCCTTTTGCAAATCAAGGTCAGGGTAGTGATCTTCCTCGCCGCTGCGCAAATATTCGATCGTTTCATCATCGGCGACGGTCAGCTTCTTTTTCTTCCGCAGGAGATCATATGCCGTTCTGACGATGATTTTATATAGCCAGCTATCTATGGATGCCGGGTCTTTGATTTTATTGCTGGAGGTAAGCGCCTTCCTGATCGATTCTTGAACGATATCCAGTGCATCCTCCTGATTCTTAACATAGTAAAAAGCAAGTCTGTACAAATTTTCTTGCCGTTCGGTAATCCTGGCCGCTAATAATTGATTCATATCTAGATTCTTCATTGCATGAAAGAGCTCCTTACCTTTAAATTACGTATCCTAGGTACAAAGAATAGACGCCTATGAAGTAGAAAAAGTTTGAAATTTCACAAGGAAATATTTTCATACAAATTAATGCAATTTTTTACAAACTTTTAAGGCTTTTGGCGCGTCTATATAGTAGAATGATAAACGAGGTGGAGTGCGTCATGAGGAGATTAAATTATAAAAAAGTCTTTATTTTTCTATTTTGTTTAATAGCGGTAGTCGGTACGATGGGGTTAGCCATCAAAAGCCTTGCTTTTGATAAAAAGAAAACCGTTTCGGCCTATACCAACGATAAAAATTACCCAGAAGCGGATATCCAAACGTATGTGAAGGACGATACGAAAGGCGGATATTCGGTGAGCAGGCCCGTTATACATGTAGAAAATATCGACAAGCAACTAGAAGCTTACATAAAGAACGAAATCAAGGACTATGAATTGAAATGGAAGTCCTCCGACGTAAAGGCGTCCGAGCTTAACCTCACTTATACGATCCTCCATTTCAGTAAGCAAACCTTTACCATTTCCTTCGATAAATATGAACAGGTGGAAGGTAAGAAGTATAGCGAATCGCGAATCTTCACTTATGATATCCCCTCCCAGAAGAAACTCTCCATAGAAGACATTTTTGCCAAGGATAGTGATTATTTATCCGTCTTATCCGAAATTGTTTTTGAAGAGTTGACTTCCAGGGAAAAAGAGGGAATTTCAAAGGGTCTCATTAAAAAGGAAAACCAACTGACAGCAGCCAATTTTGATTCTTTTTCAATTTTGAAAGATACGCTCGTTTTCTATGTTAAGACTGACGACTCAACCAAGGTTCATACGATTGCCATCAATAAGGATCTTTTCAAAGATAGTTTGCTAGATTCCTATCAAAGTAAAGATTTGAATGAGGATCGTGTAAAGGAATGGCAGCCTGAGCATATTGTCGCCAAGCTGCCTGTGCAAAACGAATGGATTGATCCAGCCAAGAAGGTCATTGCCTTAACGTTCGATGATGGTCCGCACCCAAGTCATACCATGTCCATCTTAAATGATTTGGACAGGTATGATGCACATGCAACCTTTTTCGTGCTCGGAAACCGTGTACAGCATTATCCACAGGTTCTGCAAAAAATGCTGGAACAAGGTAACGAAATCGGCAACCATTCATGGGATCATCCACAGCTGACACGCTTAGACAAGGGGAAGATCAAGGATCAAATCAAAAGCACCCAGGAAGCTGTTGATAAAGCCACTGGCATGGAGCCAAGTCTGATCCGCCCCCCATATGGAGCGATCAACGACAACGTACGTGATTACATGGATGATTTGAAGGTCGTACTTTGGGATGTCGATCCCGAGGATTGGAAATACCGCGATGAAAAGAAAATCGTCAACAAAGTGATGGACAAAGTCAGTGATGGCAAAATCGTATTGATGCATGATATTTACCAAACAAGCGCAGAAGCTGCCGGCAAAATCATTAAGCAGCTTCATGACAAAGACTATCAAATGGTCACTATTTCGGAGTTGGAGAAGGTACAGAAGGACCGTGAACTTTCCGGAATCGTCGTAAATGAATAAACGAAAAAAAGAGCCTGTCCTTTCGAGACAGGCTCTTTTGCATCCATATAAAATAAGCAGACCTTTGTTCATATGGCAAAGGTCCTCTCCGTTCTTTCATTACCCAAGGTCTACGTTATGATAAACTTGTTGAACATCTTCCAAATCTTCCAATGCATCGACCATTTTTTCGAATTGCGCTTGTGCATCTTCTGGAAGGGATAGGTCATTTTGAGCGAGCATCGTCAGCTCCGCCACTGTAAATTCCGTGATGCCGGCTTCTTTGAATGCCTGTTGCACAGCATGGAATTGTTCAGGCTCGGCATAAACGATGACCGATTCTTCTTCTTCGATGATGTCGCGTACATCAACATCCGCTTCCATCAATAATTCCAGTACATCATCGGCCGTTTTACCTTCGATCCCGATCACTGCCGTTGCATCGAACATATAAGCAACAGATCCGCTGACACCCATATTCCCGCCGTTTTTCCCGAATGCGGCACGTACATCGGATGCCGTCCGGTTCACATTATTTGTCAATGCGTCCACGATGACCATCGATCCATTCGGTCCGAACCCTTCATAACGAAGTTCATCATAGCTCTCTTCCGAACCGCCTTTTGCCTTTTCAATCGCACGGTCGATGATCGCTCTTGGGACATTGTATGTTTTGGCACGCTCAAGCACGACCCTCAATGCTTGATTCGATTCCGGATCAGGTTCGCCTTGTTTCGCCACTACATAAATTTCCCTGCCGAACTTAGCATAAATCCTGCTTGTATTAGCATCTTTTGACGCTTTTTTTTCTTTAATATTATTCCATTTACGACCCATTATATTTCACTCTCTTTCATCATTGAATAGATACGAATAGCTTATGAAGATATCTGGCCTGCTGGGACATCCGCCATGAGAATCCCGATCGAGGTCGACCATACATTTACTAGATTATATTATACATCAATTGTATAAATTTGAAAAAGTCCTGATACCCCCATCAATGGGCGTAACTGGATTGGCTGATGCTTCCTTAATAAAATACTTTGGAAACTATCAAGATTGGTATAGTATGAAGTGATTGGAAAGGAGAGATATTCATGACGGAAAGCAATATCATCATCGGGATACCCGGTAAATGGAAGAACCGGGCGGAATTGATTCAGACGGTCGCTTCAAAGAGCGAAGGGTACCTGTTAACCGGGAATATTTTTCACAATAACGATAAAAACATTACGTTTCAGGCGGAGATCCAGGATTATGAGCCAGCTTTAAAAGAGACTTTTTCGTATGCCAGTAAAGGAAATTTCCCTGAAGGCTTACTAGCGGAAATCAATGAACACACCCTTACCGTTTATATACTAGCCGATGCATCCGATACTGATTCTGTTGCAGATTTGATCGATGCCGGAGCTGCCATCCTGAGGGCAGGCGGAATGGCCGTGAAAATTGAAACGACTGGCATTGCCCATTCGAAGGAAGATTGGCTAAAGCTTCAGCAAAGCCCTGATATTCTCTCGGTTTATGCCCATTTCGTCACGATCATAGGCGAGGAAGATTATTACTGTTCGTTCGGAATGAAATCTTTTGGACTTCCAGATGCCGTGACACTTAACACGATGAGTCCGAAAGAAGCCGCTTCCCTGCTCAACACCTTCAATTACTACCATGTCGGTGAACGGCCTGTCTTTACGAACGGTGAAACCTTCAGCATCCAGCAGGACGCACCGGACTTCACCTTAACGAGCCTTCAGGATTTCAGGTACGAGCAGGACCACCCCTTCTACAACCCATACGGATTATGGAATTTGGGCATCAGTAAATAGCTCCTATTCAACTGTGGATAAACTCGATGACACTCGAGCTTATCCACAGTTTTTTTGTTTTATACAAAGGAATGGTTGAATGAAGTTCATTTAAATTGAATCGCCTATAATCCTTTCAACAACTAGCATCATTGTTCCCCATTATTCACATCATCTAATTCACCCTCTTAATTTTAGTGACTATGAACAATGACAATCCTATAACATTCATTTATTATGAAATAAAAAGTTACATAAGACGTTACTTAATATAACATCGCATCGGAATCCAGTAATCCGCGAGCACTCACTAAAGATAATGGGGGAATAAGAATGGCCTTAGAAAACACAAAAAAAATGGTCAGCATGGATGAAATCAATCATTCTAAAAAAAAGAAGTTTAATATGCCGCATATTTATGTCATTTTATTCGCATTTATCTCACTTGCCGCCATCGCCACTTATTTCATTCCAGCAGGGGTTTATGAGCGAATTCCAGGTCCGGAGGGCAGGCTTACGATCAACCCACATTCCTATCAAACCGTTGAACAAACACCTATTACGCCTGTTGATTTCATGACAGCTATACCAAAGGGCTTGATAGCTGCCGGAGAGGTTGTTTTTTTTACATTCATCATCGGAGGAATTTTCTCTGTACTTCGTAAAACAGGTTTGATTGAAATGGGAGTCGATCGATTGGCCCGGCGATTTTCATCAAAAAGCATGATGCTGATCCCCATCCTCACTTTCGTATTTTCGATTATTTGCAGTTTGATCGGCACACAGGAATTATGCTTAGTGTATGTTCCCGTCATCCTCCCTCTTATGATTGCCTTAGGATTTGATTCCATGGTTGCCGTCTCAGTAGCCTTAGTAGCAACGACCGCTGGATTCATGACAGGTTTCCTTAATCCCGTCAACACCGGTTTAAGCCAGAAAATAGCAGGACTCCCCGTATATTCTGGCATCGAACTCAGGATCATCGCTTTTATCCTTTTCCTTTGCGCGGGGACGGCTTACATCATGCGCTATGCTAAAAAGGTTAAAGGCAATCCCGTGTACAGTTTTGTATGGGAAGAAGACAAGGACAAACGGAGGCAATTTCTGAATAAACCCGAATCTGAAAAATATAAGGCGAATAATAAACAGAAAATTGCTTCAATTGCCTTGTTTGGCTTTTTGATTCTCCTCGTATATGGCGTTTTAGCAAAAGGTTGGTTCATGTTGGAAATGGCGGGGCTTTTCATCATAATGGGAATCGTGGTTGGTCTGATTGCCGGGTTAAACATCAACGAAATTTGTGAAGGATTTAACGAAGGATTCCGGGAAGTCTTGGTCGGCGCCATGATTGTAGGTGTGGCAAGGGCTGTCGCAGTTGTTATGGAGGACGGCCAAGTAATGGACACGATCGTTCATGGCCTCGGTAATCTTGTAGGGGACTTCCCCGCTGTATTCAGCGCCATCGGCATGTTCATTGTCCAGATGTTATTCAGCCTTTTAATCCCATCCGGAAGCGGTCAAGCTCTGGTTACCATGCCCATCATGGCACCATTGGCCGACATCATCGGCGTTACAAGACAAACAGCCGTGTTAGCCTATCAGTTGGCAGATGGAATTGGCAACATATTATATCCCACATCAGGCTATTTCATGGCGACCCTTGCCTTATCGGGAGTTGCCTGGCAAAAATGGGTTCGCTTCTACCTCCCGTTGTTTTTTATCTGGTTCCTCCTATCTGGCACTTTTTTGATCATCGCCCAAACCATTCAATGGAATGGTTAATCGTGGTCGGATGATCCACGGGGACGAATTCCGCTCGATGTTGGTCGGATTATCCACATGGACGGACGGATTTCGCTCGATGTTGGACGGATTATCCACGGGGACGGACGGATTTCGCTCGATGGTGGTCGGATGATCAACGGGGACGGACGGATTTCGCTCGATGGTGGGCGGATTATCCACATGGACGGACGAATTTCGCTCGATGGTGGTCGGATTATCCACACGGACGGACGAATTTCGCTCGATGGTGGACGGATTATGCACGGGGACGGACGGATTTCGCTCGATGGTGGTCGGATGATCTCCGAAGACGGACTAAATCCCCTCCTGATAAGGAAGGGGATGATTTTCATTCCTCTGCACTTTTCTTCTTCATCACTTCGATTTCATTTGAAAATGTTTCTTCGATTTCTTTTTTATTTCCATATAAAAACAAATTATCGCCCATTTTAATTTTATATTCACATAGCTCTTTCCGATGTTTCACTTCTCCGCTTTCAATAAATAAAATATTGATATCGGCTTCTTGCGATAGGATATCAGCCACCTTGACGTCGATGTACTCAGACTTTTCATATATATCAATCTTCATGAGTACATCATCATCTTCCAAAAATAGGATGTCTTCTATCGGATGTTCCCATAATTCATAGTGATTGTACATTTCACTTTTCATTTTAGCCGAAAGTCGGTTATTCATGAACCTTGATTTGATAAGAACGGTCAATACAATCAATATTCCAATGATGATGCTCAATTCAGTCAAGCGCAGGTCATCACTAAGTAATGTACTGATTGATGAAATAATGACTGCAAGGGAGAAAACACCAAATAAAATTAAAAACATGCTTATTTTTCTTCGCACAGGGTGATCAATGATGGATTTTGATTCGTCCGTTGTGAACCCAGTCCCTGTCAGCATGGAAATCACTTGGAATCTGGCTACCTTTGACTTCAATCCAGTCATCTTCAACAGCGTAACCGATATTTCAATAACCAGAGCAATAATTATCATATAAAGCAGCATAAACAATACATTCGTCAAAACGATCACTTCCTCTCCTATGGTTTACCCAAACCAAGCTAAAAGCAATCCCCTTCGTTTTCGTATGTTTTCCCTCTATATATTCGCTTGTTGCCCACAACTTTCCTCGCATAAAAAAACACAGTAAAAGGCATACTGTGTTTTGATATTCGTTCAGCTTTCCATTAAATCGTCTTCAGTAATAGTTTTTTCAAAAGCGGTGTAAATTGTTCCGGCAACTCAGCTACACTCGGAACCATCAGGCGCTCCTTGCCATAGATGTTTTTCATCGTCATCTCTTCGCTTTCTTCAATCGTTCCGTCGGCTAAAAACAGGCCAATGACCTCTATTCCTTTTTTTCTGGCTTCGGATACGGCAAGATGCGTATCGACAATTCCATTTTGGTCATAATCGCTAGCTGCCGGCTCACCGTCGGAAAACACGAGCAAGAAACGGTTTTTTTCTCGTCTTTTTTCCAATTCCATTGCCGCAACCCTGATACTGTATCCGTCACGGTTGTCTTCCTCCGGTTCAAGCTGCATGATTTTTGCTCCCGAGTTCAAATGGAACGAATCGGAATGGGACTGGATCACGTGGAAGTAATTCGGCTGATAGCCCTCCCTCACCTCATTTGCGTCTTCCCAAAAACCAACGATCGAGTGGGGGATCCTTAGCTTTTTCAGCACTTCATGGAACAGGGCGACTCCCCGTTTCGTTTCATCCATTTTGTTGTGCATCGAAGCCGAGCAATCGATTAGTAGTGTAAATACGGCATCCAATTCATTGGAATCTTGGTTCTTTTTATAGAAAACCCTTGGATTTTCATCGAGTACAAGCGGCAGCAGCTTCTGCGATAAACGACCAAAAAGCAAATCTTTTCTAGGTGCATTCTTTTTATTTTCAAGTGTCTTTTCAATCGTGCTCGAAAGTTTCCGCTTGAATGGCTCAATATCCGCGACAAACTCACGGTACCGTTTTTCTTCGGCAGGAGTGGGCACTTTTGCTTCTTTGATGACTTGGACGACGTCTTTATTGTCTTCACCAAATGGGTGTTCACCACTTTTTCCGACGTTCGTTTGCTTCTTCTCAAGCGTTTCCTGCTGATTGTATTCCTTTTGCTGACTTTCCCCTGATGAACCTTGAATCGATGCCAATGCTTGATCGGCATCTTCCGCTTCACGTGCCCCCCCGCCCATCAGGCTTGTTTTCGTACCTTGCTCCAATTCAAATTGCAGGAAGGTCGAGTTACTCTCGCCATTCTTGTTTTCCCGATGCCATGTCGAGAATTTTTCATCAATGAACTCGCTCTTCTCTTCATCCACATCTTCCGTATCATCGTTGTTCAGTTCATCATTCCTCGTCAGCTCATCAAATAAGGAGTTCGCTTTGTACTTATCGACATGGGCGATCGGGAAGATGAAATATTCATTCATCGTATCCTGATATTCATCGTTCACCCGAAAAATGATTTGCTCGCAAATTCTTGTGATATCATCCGTTTTCCTCGCTTCGAAAACGGAATGGATGTACGGTTTGATTTTCTCCAGCTCTTCCAGCTGCCGGATGTTGGCTCTCGGAAAAATCGGATCTGGCCGGTCTGATTGAAGCAGCAAATAGATGAGGCAGTATAATTCATCCAGGGCAAAGCTTCTTGTGACATTCGTCGCTAATTGACTTTCGAAATATTGTTTAAGGTATGTGCCCCTTACCGAAAACCAGCTTTTCGTGCCCGGCCTTTCTTTCTTCACCAGCTCTTCCAAGCGCATGTCTTCCAATAATGCGAACAATTGGGCAGCAAACTTCGGAATCGAGGTTTCTGCCATCATGTCCTGATAATCCTTCATGCTTTTAATGGCTGAATAATGCAGCGTCCCTATCGTTCTTAGGAGGACGTCCGTTTTTAAGCCCGCTTCCTTCACTTCCTTATTGCCATTTTCCCAAAAATGGCTTGCTGTGACCTTATTCTCGATCAAGTCGATGAAGGAGCCATAATTGTATTCGAATTCAAGATCCGGAATGCCGGATAAGACTGTCGAAAGATCCTGCAGCTGCAAAAATAGAGCCGTATCGATTATTGAATCATTGAACCGGATATACTTCATGAGGCATTCTCCTAGTTAGAATAATGTGTCCGCCAGATTCTTCACAAACTCACGCTCCCGCTCCTCGTCCAATTTATCGACGATCGAACGGAGGATCGCCCGTTTCGGCGGGATTAGAACACTCAGATCACAAGCATCAAGCAACGCCCGGATCGACGCGGCATCTTCGGCAACCTTTCCTTGATTGACAGCGTTTATCAAATCACTCGACAGCTTGACGAACAAGTCTATATTTCTTGGATCCTGCAGCTTCGTATTGGTCTCGATCAATTGCTTTAGCTGTTCCCCTTCAATGTAGGGAACCTCTATGACGACAAACCTATTTTTCAGCGCTTCATTCAGCGGAACCGTCCCTACGTATCCTTCATTGATCGCCGCAATCACATTAAAGCCATCTTTCGCCGTGATGACCTCGTTCGTGAAGGGGTTCGTTATCGTCCGCCTGTAATCGAGCACTCCATTGATCAGCGGCAGTGTTTCCGGTTTCGCCATGTTGATTTCATCTATGTATAAAAAATGCCCGTAATTCATCGAATTGATCACAGGTCCGGGAACGAATTCTATCACCTGTTTTTCCTCTTTATAAGATAATGTCTTGAAGCCCAATAAGCTTTCGGCATCCAAATCGACCGAGCAGTTGACACTGAACATCGGCTGGTTGAATAGATGTGATAATGTCTCGGCAAACTTTGTTTTCCCCGCCCCTGTCGGCCCTTTCAAGAGGATGTTCTTCCCCATGCTCAAGGCGCTGATGGCATCCACCATCAAGTCCATCTCCGGAGGCAAATAGCCGCCCGGCCGAATCAATTCCTCAAATTGAGCAGGATTTTTCTTATTTACTTCTAATATATTAGCGATTTCTTTTGGCAATTCATTGATCATTATGTTCCTACACCCCTTTTTGTACATTTTAAGGCTCTTTCCTATTAAAAACAAACACGAAGAAAAAGACCAGTCATACAAAGCGCGAGAAAGAAAAAAACCGATTTTCCACATGCTATGGAAATCGGTTTTTTTCTTTTACTTTTCTATATTTACACTGGGTACTCCGACTGCCGTGCAATGATCGGGAACGGATTTCAAAACGACTGCATTTGCCCCCACTTTCGAATTCGTGCCGATCCGGATGCCACCCAATATTTTAGCGCCCGCACCAATATAGGCGTGATCACAAATCTCAGGGGCTTTTTTATTTTCTTTATTTTGCCCGAATGTTACTTGGTGCAAGATTGTGACATGGTCGCCGATACGAGCATATGGGTTGATAAGAATGCCCTTAGCTCCATGAGGCAGACGTAAGTCCTTTCCAATTTGACATTGCGCAGGAAATTCACAGTTCATGAACAGTCTTATGATCAACAAATCAATCATGCGGTACAAAATCCATAATAGTTGCTTTAAGACAGGAATCTTCACTTTATAGTAAATGATATTGCCTATTCGATAAACAAACATGACCATCACTCCGTGAATTCCGCCGAGCCTCCCCCAGTTATTAAACAACGCCAATTTATTTAACCATTTAAATAACCCCATACTAAACCTCCTAGGAGCGTGACTCTAATTTATCAAACAGAGTTCGTAATTTTCCTTCTTCTTTTTCCCAGTTGTATTCTTGTTTATAGGCAGTGTTGCCTCGTTCCCCCATCTGTGCTGCCATGCCAGGGGAATCCAGTAAATCAACCGCTTTTTGAACGACATCATCGATATCGGATACATCGACCGACATGCCACAGTTCCATTTTTCCAGTTCATCTTGAATCAGAAAATCAGAAACCAGGAAGGGAATGCCTGCCGCCATATATTCAAAGCATTTTGTCGTTTTACCGCCGATGAAATTCGGATTGGGAACTAAAAATGCCATTCCTACATGTGCCCTCTGAATCGCTTCAAACGCTTTATCAAAGGCCATTCCACCCTCAAGACTGACATATTCGCCCAAGTCGTTATCAAGAATGAAGGTTTTCAATTGTCCAATATACTCTTCACTGCCCGTTCCGATGATCTTCATGTGAAATGTTTTCTTTACTTCCACTAACCTTTTAGCGAGATGGAGCATCGTTTCCCCGCCACGAATAGCTGAAATGCTCCCTAGATAAATGAAAGTGAACACATCTTCTTTCGTGACATTTTCTTTCATAAAAGGGACCTTCGGGTAATTATACACATCGACCGTTGGACATGTCAGGAATCGATAGTCATCTTTATACGTACTTTCTGCGAACACGACGCCGCTGCAGGATTTTAGCAATTTCCTTTCCAACTGCCGATACATATTCAATGCAAAACCAGGGATCTTTTTCCTCATGAGAACCTTTGGTACATTTTCATGCATGTCATATACGATGACGGGCCGATAGTGAGGAATCCATCTTATGATTTTCATTAAAATGAGCAGCTCTGGATCGTGAAACTGAATCACATCAGGTTTCTCTTTCTTAATCTTCTTATATAATGGTATCCAGTTTAACGCCCTTTTTTTCTTTGGCCGTTTAGGTAACAATTCCACCTCTATATTGGGCGGGATGTTACCCGGGATTAGATTATTTTCAACCGCTATATGCTTGACCTTGTATTTTCCTGTTCCTCCATGAGTGAATGCTTGCCGAAAATATATTCTCGTATCACTCCATGGATGAACCGAACTAATATTATAAAATAACTTCATTTGTTAACTCCTTTTTGTGTATCCGCCCCTGGCAATGCATACATGATAAGGAAGGTAAATACCATCCCGCCTGTAACAAACGTAGTGGTAAGCGAAGTATCCGCTAAACACCAGGCAGGTATGACAAACAGGATGATTCCAAACCGCCGCCACTTTACATCCTCGGTAAGACTGTCATAAATCCATAATAAAACCGACAAAATCCCTGTATACATGAACAAACCAATATAACCAAAATTAGCAAAAGCATCGGCGAACATATTCGCATTAGCGGCCATTTGCGGCCGGCCAAAGTACTCTGTACCGATAATATAGGGCGGACTCCTGTCATAGACAGGATCAATGAATCTTTCTAAAATGTTATACGATAGCAACGCTTTTGGATGGGTTGAAAAAAAGTCGATATAATAGGTTGTCAGCAAACCCGGTGTGATGATCATCCTTCTGGCGAATAAATTGGATAAATAAGCCTGATCAAGGATGAAATCCAGGAGAATGCTGATGCCCAGCAGCGAGCACAGGCTCAAGCAAAAATATATGGCGAAATTCCGCCCTTTATCATGGGACGCAATAAATACCATAATTAACAAAAACGTCGATAATAGCGTCGATTTCAACCCGTTTGTGGTGTACAAAAGGTATTGCAGGGCCAGGCCGAGAAACACATAGCTAAATTTCTTCCGGCATAAACCGAAGGCCACGATAAGGGGGTTCCATACTTTTGCGAGCCACTGGATGATATATCCTCCAGCAGGCGTTAGCTTGACTCGTGAAATCATTCGTTTATCATAAATATCCTCGGCATCTATCGGAGGCTTCAGGCTGATTCCACCCGAAACCATGAAGGTATAAAGGAAAAAAATCAGCAGTGAAACAATGAAAACGACTTTTAATAGGCCCATTTTCATATGCGCGGGTGTAAACTTCAACGCCGGCAGGCGATTTACGTTTCCAATGATCAGTAAACATAGAAATAACATCGTATTCGTATAGATAAATTTAGGCTGTATATCACTAAATAAATAATTCGGAACCCAAGCTACCGGTATATACACAATGAAATATAAAATCCAAAAAACGAGTTCTGAAGGCTTTTGCAGATCATTTTTGGTGAATAGGACAGGCAATAGGATAAAAAACATTGAATAGGCTATCATCCCTGCGGTCGGAGGTCCCCGGAAAACGAAGCCCATATACCCATATTCAGGAGAAATGAAATGAACGTAGGAAATATCAAGTAACAAAACGTACAATCCCACTAAAATGATTTGGATAAGCTTCATTTTTTTGCGTTTTCCTCTCCTTCTATGGAATGTATCGCCCTATAGCCGAGGAGAGCAAGAAGGTAGTAGCTGGCCCCCATACAAATGCTAAAATAAAGTATCGCCGTTTCAGCCGATTTCCCTAAAGTGAAAAGGAACACGACTCCAATACATAATAACAACAGCCGTGAAATCTCCCATACAAGCTGAGTCTTTTGTTTATTGACTAAAAACAAGATTTGCGAAACTGGCATAATGTTCACTTGAGCTAACAACATAATTGACAACAACCTCACATATTGTCCAGAAACACGCCATTCTTCTCCAAAAACAAAACTAAAGAGACCGGGTGCCATCACTGCTAAAAGTGCCATTGAGGGCAAACCGACCATCGCCGTTTTAGTAATGATGCTCTTATACAAATGCAAAACCCTTCCTGGTTCATTTGGAATGCTTTTTGACACTTCGGCATAGAATACTGTCGAAATACTCGCTCCCAGTAAACTGATGGGTAAACCGACCGTTTTTATAGCCATGGAAAAATGGCCTGTCACGTCAGGTCCGTATAAACGCATCAATAACAAAATGATGATTTGCAGAGATAAAGAACTTAAGAGAGTTGACCATGTGGAGTATTTGGCGAATTTCTCATATTTTTTAAGCAAATAACGCATTCTTCTAAAATCCACTTTCGGCCAATGCATCTTTTCCAAGAATAATCTCCATATATACGCAAGGGAAATTCCGCGTCCAATCATATCTCCCGCGATTAAACCGATGCCTGGCGTCACATGATTAATGGAAATAAGTGAGAACTGACTGATCACATTACTAATCGATTGAAGCAGTTTAGAATGGGTTAACCCTTTAAACTTATCTTCCTTTAACAGCCAGTAAGTCATCACCTGATAGACCCCTGCAAAAAACAGCCCAAATGAAAGCAAAAGGTCATTCATGATCGAATTTTCTATACCATATAAGCGAAATAGCGATAGATCAAGGAAGCCTAAACCTAGATTGAAGATACAAACGATGGCAATCGTAAACATGCTCATGTACATTAAATGAACCGTATTCTTATGGTTTTTTTCTAAAGGAATCGCCTTCTCCAAACAAAGAGAGGCAAATGACATGAGAATGGCCAAAAGGGATGAATAGGTTGCAAACACCCCAAAATCTGCTGGTTTATATATTCTTGTTAATATGGGCGAACTTGCAACGATGATCAGCTGTGCAAGGGAATTCCCCGTTAATAATACAAGTAACTTATTCATGAATTCATTTTTAATTTTCATATTCTCATATCACGCCACATCTCTAGTTTATAGACTTGGATACCTTGTTCAGATCAGCTTGGTTTCCCTTTCGTTAACGTTTCTTTTATTTCATCGCCCGGATGGTACATCATCCAGTCAAGGATCGATAAATTTTGTATACACTCTTTCCCATTTCTGGTCTCATATACGGGATGACTGAAGTTTTGATAGATGACTTCGATACCTTTTGCTTGAAATAGCTCCTCGTCAAGATAAGCTCTACCGCTTTTTCCGCTCAAATAGCATGTACCTCCAGTTTGCTGAAGTAAGCTGACCAATCTCTCGGTTTTCCCGGCGGTTGTATCAAAATCAGTGGAAAGGTGCGTTTCACCTTCATAAGTTAAATACTGTAAAATCAACTCTAGTAACTGAACGTTTAAATCGACCAGCATAGCGTGTTCTTTTTGATAGGCTTCCTCCAACAGCGGGAAAAAATCGTGGAAGTACGGAGCCTTTTTATAAACGTCCGAAATTTGCTGCAAGTGATTCCTTTGCCATTTTTGGTTGGGCGGATGGTAGCTAATTAGCTTTTCATGTAACATGTCAGGCTTCTTTTGAATGGGCACCGTTAACCTGGACCCTTTACCATCGGCACCTTGTATATACGTTTTATTTTGAAAATTACTTGCGGAGTATTTCACATCTATCAAATAGATGAAAACATCCGATTGGAATATCTTATGGATCAATCCGATCCAGGGCAGGAAATTGGGCTGGTGAATGGTGACGATCTTCTTTTTTTCCACCTATAAAACCTCTTTTGAAAAGATTAATAGGAAGGTCTCCGCGTATTTACTATTCACTTGGGACCCCCTCCAACTGCCGATATGCTCCGCATTCACTAAATAATGCCCCATATAACCGGTAAGCTGTGATTGGAATATGGTGATCATACGTTTTTTATCTTCCATGAATTCCGTAATATCACTATAAATATTCGGGTGAAATTGATTGGCAGCGATGTTATTATTCTGGTTGATTTGTTCGAATTCATATATGGTGAATTGTTTTTTCCTGAAACAGCTTCTTACCACCTTTGAAAGCTTTTGATGATCTTGATGACTGTCCTTCATCCAATGTGTGTATACTTCGTCTGGATCCACCTTTTCGATGATATCGTCGAGTTCTTTTATTAATTTATGAAGAGGGATATCTTCAACGTTATTACCCTCGCAATGCTCGGAAAACCGTACCTCATAACCGAATTCCCTTGCTGACAGTATTGCCTCTTGTTTCCTTACCTCGATATTCGAGGGGATGGAAAATATCATGTTGATAATGTGATGTCCTTGGTTCAACAGCTTACGAATGGTGCCTCCCATACTAATTTCCGCATCATCCGGGTGTGCTGTTACTAGCAATATTTTTTTCATCATGTTCCTCCATTTAAAGCTTGTTCAATAATGGATATCGCTTGAAGCGTCATCTTCTTTTTTTCCATGTAGGCGGCTACATTTTTCATTAAAATGAATTCCGAAAATTGATTCATTTCATAAAGCAAACTATTATCACTGATGGGCTCACTTATCGTTTCTTCCATGTCATTAGTGATACTGCGATAACTTATCGTGCGGATATCGTACAACGAGTGAAAACGCAAGGTTCCGTTCTCTCCATAAATTTCCGATATTGTATCATTCGTTAAGTTAATTTTTGAAATCAACATCGTTATTTTAAAATCTTCATATTCAAAAATGCACGTACCGCCTAAATCGATATTTTTTACGATCGGCTGTTTAAAATAATAACTTTTAACGGGAACACCAAATAATTGGATTGCCGCATAAATAGGGTAAATTCCAATTGTCCTCAATGTCCCGCCACCATGATTTTCATCAAAAAGTGGAGCTCTCTCTCCCTTTAATAAGGCCGAATACTGCTTGGAGTAGTTTTGGTATTTTAGGGTTGCTCCATGGATTTTCCCTAACTTTTCAATAGCATTCTTTACAATTTGAAAGTTGGGTTCATAAATCGTTCTTACTGCCTCAAACACAAAAACATTTTGTTTTTCTGCAGCATCGAAAACCCGATTGGCCTGATCGGTCGTCATGAATGCCGTCTTCTCCACGATGACGTTCTTTCCATGCCCAATGGCTGCCAGCGCATGATCATAATGGCAAGCATTTGGAGTGGCTATGTAAACCGTATCCAACTCATCATCTTCAAACACTTCATTCAGGGACCCATAAACTTTAGCAATTCCTTTTCCTTTTGCAAGCTCCTTGGCAAAATGAACTCTCCTCCCCCATATTCCCGTCAACTCTCCATTTGAACTTTCATTAATGGCATCGATCATGGCACAGCTTATTGAACCTGACCCTACCACCCCAATCCTATTTTTAACCGCCATGTTCCACTGCCTGTTTACATTTCGCTACAATGTATTTCAGATCCCCATCTGACAAATCCAAGTGGCATGGCAACGTGAAATGAGATTCACGAAATCTATCGGCATTCGGGAGAGATGCCTGCGGATATTCTTCTAGCAAGGTGGGCTGTAAATGTAATGGGGTCCCATAACAATGCCCTGTGCTTATATGACACGCGTTTAAATGCTTTTTAAATGTTTCGCATTGCTCTTTGCTTTTGCACATGACGATGATTTTATAAAATGAAGATGTAGCGTTGTCAGATGAAACTTGGAAGTAAAGACCGTGTTCACCGAAAACCTCTTTCAAATGTTCTTGATAGAAACTAAAGATTTCCTGCCTGACCTGGATCATCCCAAAAGCTTCCTGAACTTGCAGATAACCAAGCAATGCATTGAATTCACTAAGAAGCAGGTCACCTGATAACACTTGATTGACTGCACCATTTTCATTCCCATGATGCCTTGATAGCTCACAGTATTTAATTAAATCTATATCATCCGATGTAATGACACCGCCTGTCGCACTGGTTACAATTTTAGTGGGATACATGGAAAACACCCCGGCATATCCAATCGCACCAGCCTTGTATCCATTCACGGTCGCCCCAAAAGCATGTGAAGCATCTTCGATCAGATAAAGATCATTCTCATCACAAAATGCTTTAATCTCAAAGATGTTATCAGGGATTCGTCCGGCAATATACGTAATCAGGACAACTTTTGTGCTAGGAGTCACGGCGTTCTTCAGGCTAGTTAAATCCATATTGAAATCCTCTAAATTAATGTCACAAAGAACGACCCTTCCTTTCGCATTTTTCACCGCATATACTGGAGAAATGAATGTATTGCTCGGCATGATCACTTCTTTGCCTTCAACATCCAGATGCTTTAAAATAATTTCAATGGCTGCCGTTGCACTGGAAATTGCGACAGCATACTTAGAATCACTGTATTGTCTGACACTTTCTTCGAATTTCCGAGTATACTCACCTAAAATCAACCTGCCAGAATCCAAAATTCGCTCAACGTTCGTAAGATATTCCCGTTTTACCCAATCTGTTATCACTGGCTTTGTATTTACGATAGTCTCCATGGAACACCCTCCTTTTTCCAAAATTCGATCTTTCAATGGACGTTAGTGAAAGCAGACAAATATATTCAATGATTAGGATCAACCAATTCCGACAGTGTTCTCTCCAGTTTCGCAATCAATCTGGTTTTCTCATAATTCAGGGCTAGACGCTCTATATTCCCTTGTATTTTCAGATACATCCGTTTGTCACTTTTCATTGATTTTACATACTCTATCATCTTTGATTTTTCACTATATTCAAAACCATGACCAGCTTCATATTTTGTCATGACCTCATGCTGCCAGCCTTTATAGTTTATTAATGTTGGTTTTCCGGCTGCCCAAAAATCAAAAAGTTTATTTTGACTGTTCCTATTCAATATTTCATGATCACGTACAAAACACAGACCTATATGAGATACGGCCATTAATAAGTACGCTTCTTGTTTAGATACCTGATCCAAGAAAATGACGTTGTTTAATTTTTTGCTCTCCTTCACTTGAATCAAGCGTTCTTTTTCCTTTCCATCCCCTACAATTAGATAGACAATATCGGGGTCATCGGTCTCTTCGGCAAGCTGTAAAATATAATCGATATGATTGATGAATCCTAATGTACCTGCATATAAGCAAATGAACTTCTCCTTCAAACCTAACTTAGCCAATGCTCCTTCTTTATCTTCGGAACAAATTCGAGAAAAATAGTTTATATCCGCAAAGTTAGTGATTGTAGCAATTTTTTCCCATTTGACCCCTTTACTCAATAAATCTTCTTTCATGCCCGGCGAAAGCACGATGATTTTATCGGCAGCAGAGTAAATCATGCTTTCCAACGCAAATAAAATCTTCTTCAGCCCTTTGTTTTTTATGATCCCCATCTCGATGGGTATATCTGGCCATAAATCCCTTACTTCAAAAACAAATTTGCAGCGTTTCACCTTTGCAAGCAGCATCCCTATCAATCCGATTGTCAAAGGAGTGGACGATGCGAAAACGACATCCACTTCCTTTTCCTTCAGCCCAATAAAAAAACTCTTGTACATATAATGAATAAAGGAAAGTATTCTTTTCCCATACCCATATTCTTGTTTATATTTGGTTTTGGTTGTTTTGATCTTTATTCCCGCACAAGAATCTGTGTCATTTCCGGTAATAATGGTGACTTTATTATTTTTGGATACCATATATTTGGCAATTTCATATGATCGAGTACTGCCTTTATCAGTATTGAAATATTGATGCAAATAAAGAATTTTCACTTATCCACCTCCTCTATAGCTATATTTCGTCATCATCCATTCTCAGATAATAAATTTACCATTTAAACCAGTGGGGGCACGTCCCTTTTTTAGCATGGAGCGTTTCAATTTTGAATCCCTCTAAAAGGAAGTAGTTCCATCGCTACTTCTTAAGCCACTATGATGACCGAATAAGAACCCTTCGATAATAAAAAAACCTGCATGGACGAATTCCATGCAGGTTTAAGAAATATATTATATTGTCAACAGCCTGATATGTGGAAGCTGCTTT
This sequence comes from Peribacillus simplex, assembly GCF_001542915.1. Classification (GTDB taxonomy): domain Bacteria; phylum Bacillota; class Bacilli; order Bacillales; family DSM-1321; genus Peribacillus; species Peribacillus simplex_B. The sequence goes on from NZ_LNNH01000017.1 coordinate 76,225, forward strand.
TCAGTGATATCATTCAACTGAGAGATGCTGCCACTTTTCCCCTTAAATTCCCCTCAATGCATCCGAGATCGCCGTATCCCCGGCGACCAAGTCAAAGGAACGCTTGTAGGTATTTTCTTCAGTCAATGCTGCCACAATTGTCCGGGCGACATCTTCCCGTGAAATCGACCCACGTTCCACCCCTTCAGCTGCGGTCACTTTGCCCGTTCCCGGTTCGTTCACAAGTCCGCCCGGCCGAATGATCGTATACACTAAATCGCTTTGCAGCAGGGCTCGATCCGCATAATGCTTGGCGACATAATACGGTTTGATGGCATCATTCCAGTTATCCCGATTATTCGCTTGAAAAGCACTTACCATGATGAATCGCTTGATGCCCAAATTCTCTGCAGCCTCAATCGTTTTAACGGCACCATCCAGATCGATCAGCAGCGTTTGATCTGCCCCCGTGCTTCCCCCGGATCCAGCTGTAAAGACGATAACATCACAGCCTTTAGCCGCATTTGCAATCTCTTCCACCGACCCGGTCAAACTGACCACCACGGATTCGATTCCACTTTTCTCAAAGTACTTCCTCTGTTCTTCCTTCCGGATCATTGCCCGTACACGATGCTCCCTGCTTTCATTCAACAGGTCCACCAAGTGTTTACCGATCTGCCCATTTGCCCCAACTACGAATACTTTCATTAAAGTCAGCCCCCATAATGGTTAGTTTGGTTTCCGTACAAATTATTTCATGGACGAAGCTCATTATCAAACAATCAGCCCGTTACACAATGGAAAAAGTTTGGCAATCCACCTTATCTATCTTATAATAATGACAATAAAACAACGGGGAGGTGTAAAGATTGGCAATACGTACCTTAATGCCACCTTCTGCAACGTCTCATGCAAAGCCTAGTATTGGAGGCGATACTTTGCATGGGGTTCAATCATTTTAAACTAATCGCCCAACAATCATTTCCGATATTTGGCTTTGCACCTTATTTCATTCTTAAAAAAGAATAAGGGGCTGGCAGAAATGAAATATGTAAAAGCAACGGCCGTTTTGCCTGAAAGGCTAATTGTTGAAATTCAAAAGTACGTACAAGGTGAAACCCTATATATTCCCAAACCCGAAAAGACCCATCGCAAATGGGGAACGTGCTCGGGATCAAGGGAACTGATCGATGACCGAAATGCTGCCATTAGATCTGCATATAAAACCGGCCGTACCATCCTTGAATTGGCCGAAGAACATTTTCTCTCCATGGAGACCATCAAGAAAATCGTGTATTCCAAATAAGGTCACAAGCTAGCACTGATGATGATATCAGTGCTTTTCATATGTCGAGAATATTTCTTAGCCATTCTCCCCCTTTTCATGCGGATGCGATTTCTGTAAAGTAATAGCAACGGAATCATCAGAAACAGGAGAGTGAGACAATGGAACCTTTTATCAGAAGCGAGCAATATAACTTCATTAAATTACAAACACAGATTCTCATCAATGGGCACGCGACTGCAAACGATAGAGATGTGATCAATACTCTGAAAACTGTTTCAAAAGAACGTGTATTACAGTTGTTCAGCGACATAACTGAAGAGCAAAATCAGCTTTTGGCCCCCGTTGAGACCATTAAAGACCCCGCACAGGCGGAGGACTATCTCTTACAAATCAAGCCGTATGTCATTCCCTTTAAAGAAGTTACCGAAAAAACGGTGAAGAAACTATTTCCAAAAGCAAAGAAGCTAAAAGCCCCCTTGCTGGAGAATATCGACTTAAGGGAGCTGTCATACTTGGGCTGGGATGATGGCGGCTCCGGTAAGAAATTCATCATTGTCCCTCATCATGATACTTTCACCGGTCTGCACGGTACGATCAAACCGGCCAACAAGAAAGGGATTTGTGCCATCTGCAGCCGTTTTGAGGAAATAGGGATGTTCATGTCCGAAACAAAAGGAACGATCCAGGGAACATTCATTAAAAAAGGCAACTACATTTGCCTCGATAGCATGAAGTGCAACCAAAACATAACCACCTTAGATAAAATGAACGATCTCATCGCCCGGCTGAAATAAGACAAAAAAAGCAATCCTTCGGCAATGGAAGGATTGCTTTCTGTGCTTAAAGTTGTGGCCCCAGGCGCCGTGAATCCTCAAAATTTACCGTTGCGGTAATCATCAAAGGCCTGAACGATTTCTTCCTCTGTATTCATAACAAAAGGCCCTCTCGCCACCACAGGCTCCCCGATTGGTTCACCGGCATACAACATGACTCGCATCCTGCTGTGTGCTTCAATCTTTATCTCGCTCTCCTCAGCATCCTCTGCACGATTCATCCAGAGAACCTGCCCTTGTCTCCCAGCCGTTTGATTCGCGCCAAACACTCCTGCGCCCTCCAAAACATACAAAAAACCATTAAATGATCCCGGAAGTTGAGGAATGACCGTTGCTCCCTCCTCCAAATTCATCTCCAGCATCATGACCGGCGCTACATTTTCCGTTTCAGCGGTTTTGTCTTGGTAGGACCCTGAAAATAACCGGATTTGAGAACCTTCGCCTTCAAAGGTCCACATATCGTTTTTCCGTAAATCTTGATATCTCGAAGGCATCATTTTTGATTTTGCCGGTAGATTCACCCATAATTGCAGCAGGCTTACAGCTTCCCCTTCTGCCGCATCCTCATTATGTTCGACACCTTGACCTGCCGTCATCCATTGAGCGTCGCCAGGATTAAGGACCCCCTCCCCATGTTTGCTGTCATAATGATTAAGGTGGCCATCAATTAAGAAGGTGACCGTTTCGATTCCCCGATGCGGATGAATGCCGAAGACACCGCTGCGCATATAATCATGAGCCATAAGCAAAAAGGGATCATGCTCTTTCCAATCACCAGGCTCAACCACCCACGCCATCGTATGAATATCACTATTTTTTTGAAAGCTTGCGGTCCGAACATTTTTAATTCCGCGGCTAAAAACACCTTTTTTGTCCATTATTGCATTCCTCCTTGACGTTACTCGCCATGAGTACATTATGTAACTATTCACGACATAAATGAAGTAGGCACTATAAAGAGACATAGTTTCCTGGAAGAAACCTTCAATTCATCCACTATTGAAGCCTCCTGCATGAGTTTTGCAGTTTCAGGCCAACCGAGTTAAAATGAACTACAACATGCTGCATATGAAAGGGAGGCGCATAAAATGCTCGGAAAACCGTATAATTGTAAAGTTGCCACAACGATGGATATGATTGTAGGTAAGTGGAAAATCGCTATTTTGCTCAATTTGCTTCATAATGGAACAATGAGATTTAATGAACTTCAAAAAATGATGCCCGGTGTCACTCAAAAAATGCTCACTTCACATCTCCGTGAATTGGAGCAAGAAGGCGTCATTAAGCGGGTAACCTATCCGCAAGTCCCCCCAAAGGTTGAATACTCAATGACCGAATACGGCAAGACGCTCCAAACCGTACTCGAAATGATGCATGAGTGGGGCGCCTCTCATTTGGCCAAAAAGCAGCAACAATAAAAAAACGAGTGTATGAAAGAAGGAATGAATATTGAAAGATGAAAAGAGCCTTCATGTTCTATATCCTTATAACGATATGGAAAACTACATCGAACAAGTTATGAAATTCATCCAGGACGGTATCACGGCTGGTGAGTACACCATCCTTGTCGAAAATGACCGCCTATTCCCCCTTATCCACAAAGAGCTGAGCAAACGATTGAAGAACGATCAAATGAAGTTCATCCACTTTGTGAACAACTTCGATTTCTATTGTTCAAGCGGGAGTTACCATCCTCCTGCAATCGAAGAATACTTTAATAAAATGGTCCAGCCCTATGTCGAAAACAAGATCTCTTTCCGTTCATGGGCACATGTCGAGTGGGCCACCATCGAAGAACCCCTGGACATCATTGAAGAATTCGAGAGAATAGTAGACGAAGCCGTAAACCAGCTCTCATTCCCATTGATTTGCGCCTACTCAGAACTTAAAATGCCAGCCCACCTCGAGAAAATTTTACTGGAAACACATCCCTATATTCTTATCGGCGATGAAATCATCGTCTCCGACCGCTACTTGCCGGCTCCCAGCATAAAATAGAAACCACGCCTGCGCGTGCTTTCTTCGCATAGATGCGCTTACTCGTGACATGGGATTGCATTACTCGCGAGTTGTGCGTTTTTTTCAGCTAATTTTTGCGATCCATCCTCCTATTCGGCGCTTTACTCGCCAATTGCGATCCTATTCGCCCGCAGGAAAAAGCAAAAGAAGCACCATAACCATTATGGTGCTTCTTTACAGTCAGGGCAGGACGGAGGCGCCCATCAGGTAGCGGTCGACTTCACGTGCTGCTTCACGGCCTTCATTGATTGCCCAAACGATGAGGCTTTGGCCTCTTCTTGCATCTCCGGCAGCGAATACACCTTCGACATTCGTTTTGTAATGGCCGTAGACGGCGTCTATTTTTTGATTGACCGTTTCTACGCCGAATTGGGTCAATAGCGGTTGTTCCGTTCCTTCGAATCCGATTGCGATGAATACGAATTGAGCCGGCCATACTTTTTCCGTTCCCGGGATTTCCTTGAAAATGTAGATTCCCTCTTCGTCTTTGATTTTTTCCATGGAGATGGTATGAAGTTCTTGAACGTTTCCATTTTCATCGGCTACGATTTTCGTTGTTTGGATTGAATATTGACGCGGGTCTGCTCCAAATTTCGCTTCCGCTTCTTCATAGGCATATTCAAGTGAAAAAACATTCGGATAAGCCGGCCACATATTATCGGAGGTACGGTTTGCCGGCAAGATCGGATGCTTCCCGAATTGGACGACGCTTCTGCATTCTTGGCGAAGGGCAGTTGCGACACAGTCAGCTCCTGTATCTCCTCCGCCGATGACGATGACATCCTTACCCTTTGTATCTAAAAATTGGCCGTCTTCAAAATTGGAGTCGAGCAGGCTTTTGGTCGACGTCGTCAAGTAATCCATTGCCAGGTGAATGCCCGCAGACCCGCGGCCTTCGATTTCCAGGTCCCGTTGTTTTTGGGCACCTGTGCAGAGGATGACCGCATCGTATTGCTCCTGCAGTTCCTCGGCTGAAATATCTTTTCCGACTTCTGTGTTCGTGACGAAATCGATGCCTTCCTGCGTCAATAATTTGATCCGTCGGGCAACGACATCTTTTTCCAGCTTCATGTTCGGGATGCCGTATGTCAAAAGGCCGCCTGCACGGTCAGCTCGTTCGTAAACGGTGACGGAATGACCGGCTTGATTCAACTGATCGGCGCTCGCCAATCCTGCCGGGCCGGAACCGATGATGGCAATTTTCTTGCCGGTCCTGCTTTCGGGAATGCGAGGCGTGATCCAGCCATTTTCAAACCCTTTATCGATGATCGTCCGTTCAATGTTTTTAATGGAAACCGCAGGATCACTGATCGCCACCGTACAAGACCCTTCACATGGAGCCGGGCAGACACGCCCGGTGAATTCAGGGAAATTGTTCGTTTTCGATAAACGGTCCAGCGCTTCTTTCCATCTGCCGCGGAATACCAAGTCATTCCATTCAGGAATCAGATTATTGATCGGGCAGCCTGTCGTGACACGGTTCAATTCCATGCCCATATGGCAGAATGGGGTAGCGCAGTCCATACACCGCGCTCCCTGTATGCTTAATTTTTCATCAGAGAAAGGAGTTGAATATTCTCTCCAATCGCTTAAACGAGTGAGAGGATTCCGGTCTTTTGGCTTTTCTCGCGGATAATCCATAAATCCTGTTGCTTTTCCCATCTTTCTCTCCCCTTTCTTACAGCATCACTGCTTGTTTCGTGATTTTTTTATCTTGAACGGCATTAGCTTGAAAGGCGCTCATGACCGCTTCTTCATCCGTTAATCCCGCTTGCTTCTGCTCTTCGATGCTTCTCATCATCCGTTTGTAATCCTTAGGAATGACTTTCACGAATTTCTTTGCAAAATCGTCCCAGTTCTCCAGTACATAGGAAGCTTTGGCACTCTCCGTATAATGAAGGTGGCTATGAATCATCTCTTTAACCTCGCCTGCATCATCGCCAAGCGTCTCGAACTCGATCATTTCAGCATTGCATAATGCCTTGAATTCCTCTGCATCATCAGCAAGGACATAGGCGATGCCGCCTGACATGCCCGCCGCAAAGTTCTTGCCGACATTGCCCAGGATGACTACACGTCCTCCGGTCATATACTCACAGCCATGGTCACCGATTCCTTCAACCACGACATTGACTCCGCTGTTCCGTACCGCAAAGCGTTCCCCGGCACGTCCATTGATGTACGCCTCACCGCTTGTTGCACCATATAAGGCGATATTCCCGGCAATGACATTGTCCCCGGCCTCGATCTGATTGCCAGCAGGTGCCGAAACAATGATTTTACCGCCGGACAGCCCTTTCCCCACATAATCATTGGCATCGCCTGTCAAATACAGCGACATCCCTTTTGGAATGAAGGCACCGAAGCTTTGGCCCGCAGAGCCGGTAAACCGCAATGTTATCGTATCTTCAGGCAGGCCGGCTTCGCCATAACGCTTGGATACTTCGCTTCCGACAATCGTCCCGACAACGCGGTTCACGTTTGTAATCGGGAAGCTGACATCCACCGGGGCTTGATCATTCAATGCTGGCTGAACCATCGGTAAAATTTTTCGGATATCCAATGCTTCTTCGATTTTATGGTTTTGAGGAAGCTGATACGTACGTATCCCCTCCGGTTGGAATAGAAGTGTCGTCAAGTCCAGATGCTTCGCTTTCCAATGGTTTTGTGCCCGCTCGCTCACTTGCAAAACATCCGTGCGGCCGACCATCTCCTCCAGCGTTCTAAAACCAAGCTCTGCCATCGTTTCCCGCACTTCCTCAGCGATGAAGCGCATGAAATGGACGACATGATCCGGATCTCCAGTGAACTTGCTGCGAAGCTCAGGGTTTTGGGTAGCTACCCCGACAGGGCATGTGTCCAGATGGCACGCACGCATCATGACACAGCCAAGGACCACAAGCGGCGCCGTGGCAAAGCCGAATTCTTCCGCGCCAAGGATCGCCGCCATGACCACATCGCGTCCCGTCATCAGCTTTCCATCCGTTTCGAGGACCACCCGGCTGCGCAGTCCATTCAGCATCAAGGTTTGGTGCGCTTCGGCAAGGCCCAGCTCCCAAGGAAGCCCAGTATGCTTAATGCTCGTTTTTGGTGATGCACCCGTGCCGCCATCATAGCCACTAATGACGATGACATCCGCGGCACCTTTGGCAACACCGGCCGCAATCGTGCCGACACCTGCTTTTGACACAAGCTTGACACTGATCCTGGCATCACGATTGGCATTTTTCAAATCGTGAATCAGCTGCGCCAGGTCTTCAATCGAATAAATATCATGATGCGGAGGCGGTGAAATCAAGCCCACACCAGGGGTGGAACCACGTACCTCTGCGACCCAAGGGTATACTTTATTCCCTGGAAGCTGGCCGCCTTCACCAGGCTTTGCGCCTTGTGCCATCTTGATTTGGAGCTCGTCGGCATTGATGAGGTAATGACTTTTCACACCGAAACGACCGGATGCGATCTGCTTGATCCCGCTGCGGCGGTCATCACCGTTTTCATCCAAATGGTAACGGCTTGGATGCTCCCCGCCTTCACCGCTATTGCTTTTTCCGCCGAGACGGTTCATCGCAATCGCCAATGTTTCATGCGCTTCCTGGCTCAAAGAACCGAATGACATCGCCCCCGTTTTAAAACGGGTGACAATCGATTCAACGGATTCCACTTCATCGATGGAAATGCTTTGGCGATTTTGGTCGAACGAGAATAAATTCCGTAAAAAACCGAGTCTTTCTTCATTCGCCAAGTTTGAATATTTCTTAAATAATTGATAATCGCCTTTGCGGCAAGCCCATTGCAGGGTATGGATCGTTTTCGGATTGAAGGCGTGATGTTCGCCCGTTTTTCTCCATTGAAAATCGCTTCCGCTTTCAAGGGTTTGGTCATAGGAGCCAGCAGCAGCTTTTCTATGGCGTATCAACGCTTCATCCGCGATCGTATCCAAATCGATCCCGCTAAGCTGCGAGGCCGTCCCGCTGAAATAGCGTTCGATGACTTCCGCGCCGATTCCGACCGCTTCGAAAATTTGTGCTCCGCGATAGCTTTGGATCGTGGAAATCCCCATCTTCGACATTACTTTTACGATGCCTTCCGTCACCGAGCGTACATATTTCCTTACCGTTTCCTCGTAGCTGACGGCCAGGCTGCCTTCCAATATCGCCTGCTTATACGTTTCATAGGCAAGATACGGGTGAATCGCATCCACGCCATATCCGATCAGGGATGCAAAATGATGGACTTCCCTTGCTTCCCCCGATTCAACGATGATGCTCACTTTCGTACGGTTCCCATGGCGGATAAGCTCCTGATGAAGGGCACTCGCAGCCAATAAGGATGGGATTGCGGCATTTTCCTCGGTCAACCCGTGATCGGATAAGATCAAAAGGCTGATGCCTTCGGAGATCGCCTGCTCCGCTTCGCGGCAGATCCGGTCGAGCTCGCTCTCCAAATCTTCTGAAAATAGCGTGTATATGACCTTGCTTTGAAATTCCGGAAACGCATTCTCTTTTATCTGCTGCATCTGAGCTGGCGTCAATACGGGTGTATCCAATTGAATGCGGCGGCTGTTCATTTTATCCGGTTTCAGCAAATCCCCTTCCGCTCCAAGGAATGTCATCGTGGACGTGACGATTTGTTCACGAAGCGAATCGATTGGCGGGTTGGTCACCTGTGCGAAGGATTGCTTGAAATAGTTGAATAATGATTGGGGGCGATCGGATAACACCGCTAACGGAATGTCATTCCCCATGCTTCCCAATGGATCTTTTCCCTCGTTGATGATAGGCAATAAATATTTTTGGACATCTTCATAGGTGTATCCGAACGCTTTTTGCCTGAATAGCAAATCACCAATTGGCTGATCCCCTGACACCGATTCTTCGTCGCTAAGTTGTACAAGCTGTTCGTCCAGCCACTGCTGATAGGGATTTTCCTGGGCCATCTCGGATTTGATTTCATCATCGGATACAATCCGCCCTTCCTCCAAATCTATTAACAGCATTCTTCCTGGGCTTAAACGATCTTTATATAGTACATTTTCAGGCTCTACATCGATCACGCCGACCTCTGAGGAGAAAATGATGTAATCATCTTTTGTCACATAATACCGTGCCGGCCTAAGACCATTTCGATCCAGGATGGCCCCGATTTGCTTGCCGTTCGTAAAGGAAATGGCGGTTGGACCATCCCACGGCTCCATGAGCATGCTATGATATTCGTAAAATGCCTTCTTTTCTTTCGTCATATGCGGATTCTCCGTCCACGGCTCAGGAATGAGCATCATGGCCGCATGGGCCGGCTTACGCCCTGCAAGCACGAAGAATTCAAGGGCATTATCAAGGATGGAGGAATCACTGCCGTCTATATCCAAAATTGGCAGCACCTTTTGCAGGTCCTCTCCGAATGCTTCCGAAACAAACTGCTGTTCACGCGCCTTCATCCAATTCACATTACCTCTAAGCGTATTGATTTCGCCATTATGGATCAGATAACGGTTTGGATGCGCCCTCTCCCAGCTTGGAAAGGTATTCGTACTGAAGCGGGAATGCACTAAAGCAAAAGCCGAAACAAAAGCTTCCTGTTGAAGGTCAAGATAAAAAGCATCCACCTGCTCCGGTGTCAACAATCCTTTGTAAACGATCGTGGCACTTGAAAGGCTGGCAAAATAAAAACGGTTTCCACGTTCACGCGCCCAGTTTTCCGCTTGCTTTCTTATAATGAACAATTTACGCTCAAACGCTAAATCATCGGATATCGTTTCACCGGCCCCGATGAATACTTGGCGGATCGTCGGACATGTCTCCTTGCCGACTTCCCCGATTTTCCCTGCATCTACAGGAACCGTTCTCCAGCCTAACAGCGTTTGGCCCTCTTGCTCGATAAATTCATTCAAGCGAGCTTCGATTTCATTCCGTTCGGCATCATCGTTTGAGAAAAAGAGCATACCTACACCATAGCGCCCTTTTGCTGGCAAATTCATTTCCGGGCATGCCAGCCTAAAATAGCTATCAGGAATCTGCACCATCAGTCCTGCGCCATCTCCCGTCAGGGGATCACTGCCTTGTCCGCCGCGATGATCCAATTGGCACAGCATCTTCAGTCCTTGTTTGACGATGTCATGTGTAGCAAGCCCTTTTATATGAGCGTATAAACCGATCCCACATGCATCATGTTCAAATTCAGGATGGTAGAGCCCTTGTGCTTTTGGTATTTGATTGTATGTCATATTAATCGCCCCCATCGTATTCTTACACCGTTATGTCACTTACATTTTATTCTAGGTTTTCAAATCGATATAAACAATATATAATTAATGTATAATCTATCTCAAATTGAGATGAATACTCAGGGGATGAATAAATGGAACTACGTCAATTACGTTATTTTGTTGAAGTAGCCGAAAGAGAACATGTCTCTGAGGCCGCGGAACACCTGCATATCGCACAATCTGCCATCAGCCGGCAAATTTCCAGACTGGAAGATGAGCTGGGCGTACTTTTATTTGAAAAAGTCGGCCGAAATATTCAGTTAACCCCAATTGGCAAAATATTTATGATCCATGCAAAAACGGCGATAAAGGCGATCGAATATGCTAAAGACCAAATTGAAGAATTTTTGGATCCTGAACATGGAACCATTAAAATCGGTTTCCCATCAAGCCTCTCGACCCATTTGCTGCCTACCGTCATTTCCGCCTTTAAGGATGAACAGCCCAATATCGCGTTCCACTTAAGGCAAGGGTCATACTCCTCCCTGAAGGAAGCTGTCAAGAACCGTGAAATTGGATTAGCCTTTCTCGGCCCGATTCCGACGAACGACCCTGATATCGAAGGTCATATCTTATTCACCGAAAATATTTCTGCATTACTGCCGATCACGCATCCACTCGCTGAACGGAAAAGCCTGCGTCTAAGTGATTTAAGAAATGATCCATTCGTCTTATACCCAAAAGGATACATCCTTCATAGCATCGCGATCGAAGCATGCAAGGCCGCGGGCTTTACACCGAACATTGCCTCGGAAGGTGAAGACATGGATTCGATAAAGGGCCTTGTATCAGCCGGAATCGGCGTAAGCCTGCTGCCTGACAGCACCTTTTATGAAGTCATCCCCAGACTGACCGTCAAGATCCCGATCGATACACCGGAGGTCAAACGGACTGTTGGCATCATCACACCGAAAAACAGGGAATTGGCCCCTTCCGAGAAGGTTTTTTACCAATTCGCCAAAAAGTTCTTCTCTGTTCTCGAGCAATATCAATGATCATGTCTTTTAGTCAACAAGGCCCTCCTCAGCCTGGCGGCGCTCATTCCGGATGGCCAACGGTTTACCCGAGACAACTTCCCAATCGCCCACTGTTCGAATAACGTATCAAGATTATTTGTTCAGGAGGAATTAACATGACACCCAATCATTCACATCTTGCATGGCATGAAACGCTTGAACTTCATGAACTCGTCGCTTCGCAGGCCAATGCCCTTACGAAATTGAAAAAAGCCTATCCGGAAATAACAGACCCCATACTAAAAACGATTTACAAGCAAATGATCGAGACACTTTCCCAGAACATCGTGGATTTGCTCCAATTTTACCCGCTGACCCCTAAGTTGAGCAGCACCGATGCGGCATTAAGAGACGATGCATCCGCCGCAGCCGCAGGGGATTTGCTTGGACTTGCGAAATCTTTGATCAAAAATTATGCAGGGGCCATCACGGAAACGGCAACCCCCTCTTTGCGAAAAGTTTTCACGAAGCACTTAAATGCAGCCATCGATAACCATGCGAAAATCTTCAACTACTTATATGAACGGAATCTTTACCCTGCTTATGACTTAAACCAATTGCTCCAAAATGACGTCGACTCAGCCAACAAGGCCCTTTCCCAGCCATACTAAATGCAAAAAGAAGGCACAGCATCAGGAATGCTTGCCTTCTTTTTGCTTAGGGATAAGTGGGGCGGTTTTCGTATAAATTGCGCTTACCACACGCAATTGGAGGGGGCGGTTCTCGGCTAATTCTTGCGTTATTCGCAAATTTAGCCACTTTACTCGCGAATTCGGCACTTTTACTCGCAAGTTTACCGACTTTACTCGTCAATTTCGTGCTTTTATTCGCGAGTTTGGGCTTTGCATCGGATTTGAGGCCGATTTTCGTATAAATTGTGCTTTCCACACGCAATTGGGATTCTCTCCAGCTACAATGTAGGCTATCGGGATGTCGGGAATGGAAACGGAAGGCGCGAGAGTCTGAGTGGAAAGGAACGTTCATTGTACAAATCAGGACGTTTTCTTTTAATTCTGTTGCTAATGTTATAATATATTAGAATTGGATTTAATTAACACCCGAGATTTCAGGAGGTGAACATCATAAAAAAAATCCTTTTATCGCTCCTCTTATCCTTGGTCTCCTTATCTCTCGTTGCATGTAAGGGGGATCAGCCAAAATCGACCAATACTCTTTCCGTCCCTAAGCTGACAGCAAGGGAGCAGGCCATTCTCACCAATACGAGTGAAAACGCCATGCTTATCGATTTCAATGTTGATGATACATACAAGCAATTGTCTGTCTGGGTCGAAAAATATGAAGCTGGTAAACTTGTCGAAGCTGAAAAAGGCCGCCTGACAACAGAGGTTGAAAAGAATGGGACAATCATATTTACAACATCAAAAACGGATGACGAACAAAATCTTTCCATGTTCAATATCACGATTCAAAACGGCGGCGGCACAAGTACAGCCACTTCCCCCGAAAAAATCGAAAAGAAGGGTGCCAGCGTATCGGGCAGTACAGATAAAATTGACCTGAAAAATACGAGCAAGCCTGTATTGGCAAGTATTGGTTATTCAAGCACACAAGGAGGGATAAGCTCGCTTTCCACGGATTTTTATCATGATATGGATAGCCATATCGACGAATTAAAAGCATATGATGTCGTCTATCTTCTGAGGAGTGAATTTACAAAATAGCTGCCGATGAAATCCCGGCCCGAACAATCTTGGGCTATGTCGCGGAGTTCTTGAACAAATCTTGTAAACAATAAAAACTACAGGTTATTGGATGATACCCGAAAAAGCAGCCATCACTTGAATGGCTGCTTTTCTTCCATGATGGTCGCAACAGAAATGCTTGTGGCGAAGCAAGTTCTTGATCTTTATAGATAAAGAATGAAATTTAAATATTATTATCCCAATCAACGTATTCAATTAATTTGTCCGTTTGATCACTTGAACGTTCTCTATAATTTTCTCCATAAATGTTAATTAAATCTTTTACAGATGTACCTATTGATACATTTCGAAGTTTTGTAGCTAGAATTAAAAGCTTCAATTATCAACAGTTATTCGTTCATTAATATTTTTATCAATATTGTATATTTCATAGCCCGGAGTCTAATATCCTTAGAAATTGTAAGGAAATGGTCCTTTCGATACTTTTCCAAACTATCCAATAAATATAATTGATTTATATTTTCTCTGGTTCAATCTGTCGTTTCTGTTTTATATGCATGGACTGTACATCCTATGAAAGTAATGATTGCTGCCGCAAAAATGAATATCGTGAATTTCATTTTCAAGTATTAAAAACCCTGAGTATTATTTTAAAGGGAAAATCATCCTAACAGCACCCTTTCCCTTTTTTCCATATACACTTCGTACCTGCTGGGACAGGCTTTTATTTCCGCACCTCCAGTATCCATTTTTATCAAGCTTCCCCTTACTCTTTATTCTTCTTTCAAGAATTGCTAAATCTGAATGATTCCCTTTTTGCCCTTATAACATTTTAAGATATCCATCCGCTTTATCAATTATCGCTTTTAAAAGCAGGCGGAATACCGATCCGATTATTCAATAAATTATTTGATGTTCCTGCTTGGAAATGAATTTCCCTTCCAACCTCGGCAAATGTGTGATCATTCTCAATCAACGTGTTGGTCAAGGTCAATGGCAGGGCTGTATAGTCATTATTAACGTTCCCGTTATTATGGGACCCGCGTATGCCGATGGCAGCGGGGATAAAGTTATGTTCGGATTTATCGATATGATGAATGCTGTTTCTATACAGTTTCGTGGACTTGTTGGAACTGAGAAACACAATCCCATTGTTGAAGCTGTTTTCAATCGTATTGTCTTCAATGATCGCATTCTTGGTCACGTGGATGCTGATACCTCCATGTGACTCTGCGGCTGCTTTGACATTGCTTACATAATTACCCTTAATCACCACCGATTCCAAGAATCCCATCTCCCTTTTGGTCAGGTCCGTAAATTGTGATCCGTTAACGGCGATGCCTCGTTCAGTAATCGTGTCATTTTTTTCTATATCATAAACCTCATAATCATCCTGGATGCCCACTCTTTGACTGTTAATCCGATTTCCTGAAATCATAATGTCTCGAGGCGGGTAAGCGGACATCTCGCCGGCATCATACTCCATTCCCCCAACGACAATCGGGAAACGTGTATTTAAAATGACATTGTTTGTGAGGGATACGTTTTGTCCAGAGTGTGTGTCGATTCCCTCCCATGTCGGGTTATTGGCGACCACGTTCTGATCGACCACAATGGTATGACTTGGCGGAAATATCGCTTGGGTTTTGGCATCATTTCTTGTATTGATCTTCCTATGACTAAAGGCCATGCCATAGCTTTGCTGTACGCTTCCTACGGTTGCTCCTGGCAAAAGGTCACTCACGGTCGTATGCTTTACGGACACATTATTCGCTGAGACGCCGCCAATGCCGGCATAGCCTATATCCGTGATGTTCATGCTTTTTTTATACATGGTGTCAGACCCTTTGATGGTCACTCCATCCACATGCTCTAAATAGATGCCATACCCTTCATAGCCGCTAATTTGAACATCCTCAATCGTGATATTTTTCAGTCTTTTCGCGTCAGCATCTTTATTAGTTGTTGGGTATGTACTGGCTAATTCATCCGTTGATTTCGTTTGATCGATGGCGGTAACCTGGATGCCTCTATGCCTTGATGCATAATACTTCCTTGGCTCCCCTGTTACGGTATCTTCTGTTTTTCTTTTCCCATCCAGATTAAGGTTTTTAATCCTAGCCTGACTTTCCAGTATTTTGATGGTAACCGGGTCACTTCTCGATTCGGTACAGATTGTCGTGACCGACTTGCCGTTCTCCATGGTTCCTTCCAATGTAACTCCAGATCGCATCACAATAAAGGCACTCGCCGTGAAATTCCCTTTCGATAGGAGAACGGTCCCTCGGTTTCCGTTTGTTCCATTCCTTTGATATTTTGAAACGCTTAGAATCGCACTATTAACAGCAGCTCTTACTGATGACGATGTAGAGTTCGGTGCTAACGTTGACGTTTCCATAAGCGTATTGCTGCTGTCGAATAATTGAAGTGTCGCTCCTGTTGTTGGTTCGCAAACCGGATTGGCTGCCGATATCATGGATGGGAGAGAAAAGAAAACGGCTATAAACAGAAGGAACAATGCCGCACTTCTAAACATTTTCATCTGAAAACCCCTCATGCTAGTTATTTATTATCCACCCTTCCTTCACCCAAAGATGGCTTGGGAAGATAATTTTGTGAACTCTAAAGCTTCTATAGAATGGAAACCTACCAAAGTAATCATTGTAAGGAACGTTGCCATGGCTTTTTCTTGCATAGTCCTTCTCTCCTCTTATTTTTTTCCGTTACCAGCTATATTACAAGAAAAGCGGGGACGGGAAGTTTCATAATTAAAACGCGAAATACCAAATCTGACACTATGAAAATGAACATGCATGCTTTAAGATCGAAGAGGAGAGATTGCTGGGGTAGCTGTTCCTGTTAATGAAGGAACAGCTAACACTTTTAAAGGAAAAAGGAATCGTCTGTTCCATGTTGGTTGGTTACACTGATTTAATTTGGCTCTTGAAAACACAAAGGAGATACTACTATTTGTCGTAGTATCTCCTTTTAAAGTTCTCGGATCATGCAGCTGTAATCCCGATCCTCTATCTTTTATTCATTTCACGCCATTCGTTTTCTAGAACACCCATTTCAATCAAATTCCAGTATTCATCACCATTTTTACGAGCATCCCTTAAAAATCCTTCTCTAACAAATCCAGCGTTTTCATAACAACGAATCGCAGATGTATTAAAATCAAAAACACCTAAGGTTACCTTATGTAGTTTTAGTTCTTCAAACGCAATTGTCAAAATGGCTTTCATCATTTCAAAACCAATCCCTTTTCCTCTTACTTCTGGTGAACCGACCAATACCTTCCCTACTCTCGCTGATCTATGAACTCGGTCGACTTTCCCTAAAGAAATGTGTCCAATCACTTTTTGTAAGTCTTGGTCGATTACTTTGTAAATATATGTATCAGAATCTTCTTTGTTCGCTTGTTCAAGGTATTTTTCTAGTTGCTCTTCCGTTAACGGATATTGGAATGCAGGACCACCCCATTGCAATGCAAATTCAGCTGAAGGTATCCAATTTATTAATTGTTCTATATCTGAGCGCTCGAAATATTGTAGTTCAATCATCATCCATCCTCCTTTTATTTTTAAATTCCGCCTTTTAGTTGAACGAAAATCCTTACCTTATTGTACATGTATGGGAATTAGCAAGCACCCTATTTTATTTAAAAGGATCGGCCTTCGCTTTTTAACAACTCATTACTCGTGAACAACTAAAATGCATTAAGGGACCCAATTAGGGTCCCTTACCTTATAGATTAACTTACATCTTTAATTTTACATTGACCAGTGCACTATTCGTTTTCCTGCGCGTTTACCTCCAATATCAAATTACCTGCATTTGAGATATAGCCCTCTTTTCCCGTTTTATCAATATAGACGTTATAGCCCTTTTTCAGTTCGAGCACGATTGGCTTTTTCACTTTTTCACCGATTTCCCATTGAATCGTCAGCAAGCTTTCGGTTTGCGTTTCATCTTTTATATCGACAAACACTCGGATTTTATCGCTTGTTCTTGATAGTAGATAATTCCCCGATGGTATCTCTGTACCGACCACATAATGACCAGGATCTTTCATGATGATTTGTTGATTTTTTTTCACGACTTTTTTAAATTCAGAAGGCTTGAATTCAATCTTCCCTTTAATCGACATTTTCGAATTTAGATAAAAAGGCCTTGCATGTAAAACAGCATTTTTGTGCATTTTATCGCCAAAAAACTCCGCTTCACTATCGAGGGCTTTAATGTCATAATGGCCCTGATCGATATCCTTTCCGACGATGATGTTTTGTGACTCCAACACCTTATAGGAAGCTGTATTATTTTCCGTATTTCTATGATCGGCATTCATCTCTGAAGGAACAATGTACACTTTATAAATAAGAAATCCGCTTATTAATACGAGTAAGGTTAACGCGGCTATGGTTTTATTTAGAGTCAAGGACGATGCCTCCATTATCCATCTTTATATATTCATCGGCTAATGCTTCCAGGTCTTGTTTATGATGGCTTGTCAGCAGAATGAGTGCGCCGCGCTCTTTTTCTTCCTTCAAAATGCGATAAACTAGCGTAACTCCTTCTTCGTCAATCGCATTGGTCGGTTCATCCAATAACAAGATGTCCGGTTTTTCAAATATCGCTTGAGCGACACTTAGACGCTGCTTCATTCCTAACGAAAATTTCCCTACCTTCATTTTCGATTCCGGATCAAGGCCGACTCTTCTTATATTAACTTTAATATCTTCATCCGTGGCGATGTTCCTGATTTTCGCTAATATTTTCAGATTCGTATAAGCATCATACTGGTGCAGCAGCGAAGTGTTTTCAATAATGACACTACTATTAGCCGGAAAGGAAATATCTTTATGAAGGATTTTTTCGTCTATGGCAATTTCTCCTGAGCTTGGCATGAGCAAGCCTGCCATCGCTCTAAGCAGCATCGTTTTACCGGAGCCATTCCTTCCATACAAACCATATATTTTCCCGCTGTTAAACTCATAATTGATATCATGCAAAAGAGTTTTCTTCCTTATCTTTTTATGTAAAGAGCGAATTCGTATTGTCGTCATTGTGCACCTCGTTAAATTAAATCGATTTTCTTTAATCGTCCATATGTTAAAACAGTTAAAATGAGCGTCATTACGGTTAGTACAATATAAGCATGTACTGCTGATATTCCGCCCATTTCAAGGACATCACTTCTTACATACATCCCGAAATTGGGAACCAAAAAATAGAGTAACCACGTCAGCTTTTGCGCAGATAAAAGAACTCCGCCCAAAGTGACCGAAACAAGCACATAAACATTTGTCAGCAATAAAGCTACTTCCTCCGTAACATGCAGCTGAAGTGCCATTTGGATGAAAATCAAGACAAAATTGGACAACATATAAAGACTCGCTATCCAGATGAATGATTGAAAATCATCATAAAAAAAAGCCTGCTCCTCATTAGTTATAAAAGCGAATACGATCGAGAAAAGAAACTGGATGGAAGATAATCCAAATATAAGAATCATTAGATTACCGATTCTTCTAAATCCAAGCTTCACCCTGCTTTTTTCCCTGATCATCAGGTACACGCCATAACCGGAAATATACTTCCGCATATAACCGAGCGATAAAAAGCTCAAGCCAGCAAAGAACATATACCATGTTCCCAATACAACAAACTTATTACTGACCGGAACTCCGCTAACGATCATATAGCCCGTAAGATCGGCAATAGAGCCATCAAAATAATCAAATAATAAAATTTGCAACAAGATGATGATCAACATCAGTAAGAAGATACGTTTAGTCATCGGAAACACCAACCAGGAAATCTTTTTCCTCTATTGCAAACAGCCCAAGTAAAGCCATCACGAGAGATAGCGATACCTCTTTTCCTAACAAAATCAACGATTGATATCCGGTCATTCCGCTGCTTAAAAAAGGATCGATTACATTTGCATCACTGGCAGGGCCCCATGCCAGATTCAGCTGACTCTTCATTACATATAAGAAAAAACAAATACAAAAGGTCGCTGCCATCGCCATGATTGAATTGGAATAATCAAAAATGAAATAATAAAGCAGGCCAATCGAGAAATAGATACACGTCAATAATGCTAGATTAAGAAGTGTTAGTTTCCAAAAATCCGAAGATACAAAATGAAATCGATCAAATAGGAACACAGCTGCGAAATGAATCAATAAGATGCTGAACGCAAAGATAAACGAACTGATAAAAACTTGGATCGTCCGTCTACGATACAAATCAATTCTGGATGTGAAGCGAACGATCCTGTGCGGATGCTCATCTTCAATAAAAAAACGATAAAACAGTAACAAAGGAATCATATATGTGATCAATAAATTTTTAACCGAGAGATAGCCTTCTACACTTCCACTTACATCAATGATCAATGGATACGCTGGATCTAGCTGCTTGATTTTTAAATAATGAATATTATAGGTCATCCATAAACATCCAAATAAAAAACATAGCAGCAGGGATACATACACTTTTTTTTGATTAGATTTCATCACTTTTCACCTTATACAGAAACCCGGCCGTGATGATCGCTAAAAACAGGATGGTCGATCTAAAGAAAATCAACCCGAAAGCTTCCAAGGTCACTTCGTTAAAAGGCTGGATGATCATGGCCAATGAATAATTCAGTCCTAAAATTTGTGAAAACCAAATAACAAAGCTTAACGGATATGTATACTTCATATCCGGGAAACACCAGCTAAGGACAGTCGCCATCCCTGCGCATAAGCTCGTGTAAAACCCAAAAATGATGATATAAACCACATTGGCGACAGCAGGCATTTGGTTGGCGAGTGTATATATAGGATTTTCCGGAAATAAATCCGGGGTCAACCCAGTGTCAAATTCACCATTCCTGAATACCAAATAGACAATGAACATATTTAACAGCAAGCAACCAACCATCACTAAAAAGGAAAATGACATATTTCCCAATAACATCGTTTTATAATAAGCATATCGCCCTTTTTTGGTCGCTACGATATAATGGTAGCCTGTTTTATAGTCTTGAATATAGCTGTCGGCGCACATGATTAATAGAAAAATGGGCAAAAACCAGATTAGTAGTATTTGCATCATATGACCTAATGAACTTGCCGCTAAAAAAGTGGCTAGATGGGGCATGATCCATGATTCTGAAACATTGCCGATCAAGATAAAGATATCAATCATGACAATCGCCATTATACATAACACGATGAACTTTGTTTTTTTATTATGTGTTAATCGATAATAATAACTATTCATTTAGTCTCCCTTTATAAGGCCACCTTGAATCAACGATCATCCAAGGTAGCATCACCATATTCATCATTTTTTATTTATTATATTCTGTGGTGTATGTTTCTTTATACTGTCCAGGTAATATCCTCCCTGTCTCTTCATCCCAATATCCGTTTACGGAATAGGTGCTAGAACTCACATTATTATTCTCAGCCGTTAACCTAACATTAGCCGCATTCGCACCTGCATTGCCTTTAACATAATGATTTCGCCCACTATTTAAACCGCCGCTACCAGCTGTAACTTTAACTGAAGGAGATACGTTCGTGCCGTTGCTTTTTTCGAGCCAATACGTCGTTACCGTATTAGTTCCTTCTGTTGATTTATACATTCTCACTTTCCATGTATTCCGTTCTGTAGTCGTTTGACGATACTCTGTGCCTGTGTACGAATTTTTTTGATCCTTCTGAATTGTAAATGAATACTTGTTATTCTCATTTCCAGCCTCAACTGATAGTGTTCCTAACCCAATCGAGCAAGCTAAAATGGTCCCTAATGCTATTACTCTTATTTTTTTCATGTTATATCCTCCTGATATGAAATAAGTGCATTTTCTTGGCGCTGGCCATTGTAGTCACTTCAAAAATTTTTTGATGTTTTTTTCATCCCTGTTCTTTCGCTCATCTCCTTTGATCCAGTAAAGATTCATAATACTGGAAAAGAGAGTATATGAAGTTCCAATATTAAAACGGGAAATACCATATTTGAAATTTCACTCCAAGCTCATAGCATCGCTGATGGAGCGGAGCCTCCCTTTTTTCCCACAACAAAAAGGCCGTTTAACATATTCGTTAAACGGCCTTCGCGCATTGCTATTTGGATTTTTTCACGGTTACTTTTGTTGCTTTTCCTGTATTGCCTGCTTTATCTTTTGCTGAGACATATAACACGGACCCTGCTTTTTGCTTGCTGATTTTGACGGAGTAGTTCCCCTTCTTATCAGCGGTTGCCGTTCCGATGTTTTTATTGTTTTGCTTTACGGTAACTTTTGAACCCGCTTCCGCTTTACCTGTTACTTTTGTTGCTTTGTCATTCACTTCATTCACTTTCGGTGCGGATGGTGCGGTTTTATCTTTCACTGTTACCTTTGTTGCTTTTCCTGTATTGCCCGCTTTGTCTTTTGCTGAGACATATAACACGGATCCTGCTTTTTTCTTGCTGATTTTGACGGAGTAGTTCCCCTTCTTATCAACGGTTGCCGTTCCGATGCTTTTATTGTTGTACTTCACGGTAACGGTTGAGCTCACTTCCGCTTTACCTGTTACTTTGGTGGCGCTGTCGCTTACTTCATTCACTTTCGGTGCATCCGGGGCGGTTTTATCGAGAACCGTCACGGCTGCTGCCTTGCTTTCGCGTTTTGCTAGATCAGTTGCTGTGACCGACAGTTTGGAGCCGGCCTTTTGTTTGCTGATTTTGACTTTGAAATTTCCTTTGCTGTCCGTGTTTGCTGAGCCGATCACTTTTTTCGCACTGTTTTTGACCGTGACTTTCACCTCGGCTTGCGATTGACCCGTTACATACACGTCTTTGTCGCTGACAGGCTTAACGGTTGGCTTAGCAGGGGTTGCACCCTTGTTCACGAATACTTTGATTGAAGAAGTTGCCAGTTTGGCAGAATCAGAGATATGCACAGTCAGCATCTGCTCCGCTTTTTGGACCGGAATCTTGATAGTGAACGTTCCGTTAGCAGCCGCCGTTGCTTTACCTAGTGATTTACTTCCGCTTTTCACTTCGATCGCCGAACCTTTTTTAGCCGTTCCAGTCAGGGTTGTTTTATTATCGAATACAGAGTTGACCTTTGCTTGTAAATCCACAGCACTTAGTGCACTGAAAGCATTCAATCTTCCGTATCCTGATACTAAATCTTTACCGACAGGCAGTTCCTCTTGAGGAATGATGATTTCTCCATCTTCATCTTCATATTCCTCAGTAGGGTAAGCATTATCTTCTTCTTCGAATTTCACATATTCGGAGGTATCATGAAGGATTTGCCTTACTTCATTCACCTTCAATCCAGGGTTTGCGGATAATAACAGCGCTGTAGCTGCCGCAACATGCGGAGCTGCCATCGACGTACCATCCATATACGTAACGTTTCCATTAGGGACAAGGCTTGGGATGGCTGTCCCAGGGGCGACCATGTCCAATTGGAATCCATAATTGGAATAATCGGATACTAAGTCAAGAGCATTGGTTGCACCGACGGAAATCGCATATTTGGATGATGCCGGATAAGATAGAGCTTCCACCCCATCATTACCGCTTGCCACGATAACCATTACATTCTTCGCAGCTGCTTCCTTCAAGGCATATTCGATCGTCCTGCTGTATTCTCCGCCCAAACTTAAGTTTATTACCTTGGCACCGTGATCGACGGCATATTTAATGCCCAGTGCAATTTTCTCGTTATCTCCATAGCCTGAAGAATCAAGCACCTTTACAGGCATGATTTTCGCTAATGGATTGATTCCTTGCATCGAATATCCGTTATCCGCTTTGGCAGCGATGATGCCGGATACATGTGTTCCATGGCCATTGTCATCGATGGCATTGCCTTTTTTATCGATGAAATTCTTGCCTAAGTCCATGCGGACACGATCTTGCAAATCAGCCAGTGAATCATCGACACCCGTGTCGACGACCGCCACCAATGTTTCCTTTAAATTACGTTTTTTAATCAAGGCTTGCAGTTTTTCGTTATCGATGTCCGCGCCCTTGATGCCTTCTTCTCCACCAGGATTATTCAACGACCATTGATACGGTGACTGAATATCGGCTGAAAGAGCTTTATACGTTTTGACCGGCTCAATATATTCCACTTCTGAAAGGTTTTCGATCGATGATAGAGCTGATGCGCTCATCTTGGCTTGGCTCTTTAACTCCACGACGTACATATCATCATACATTGGCTCTTGCTTCTCGGGAGTCGACAGTTTTCCATATCCTTTTCCGCTTACCTTGGATTGGAAGGAGCTTAATGACTTCCCAGGTTTAAGTTTGACGATGTATTTGTTTTTTGTATTTTTTGAAGCTGGCAGCTCGATTCCCGCTTTACTTGCGATATCGACTACCTTTACCCCTGCAAGATCCTCAAGATCGATTTTCTTTGCCAGGCTTTCCATATCCTTTTTCAATCCAGCCGGTGCGGCATCCGCAGCCATAGTGTACAATTCTTTAATTGCTTCTTGCTGTTTGCCTTTTTCAATGACTGCGGTGCTGCTTGCTCCGTTTTCATTTAGATCATCAATCAGCGGCTTAATCTCGACTAAATATTTATACGCGGCATCCCTCGCTTTTTTATTGCTAGCCAGATGATAGGCAAGGAATGGCGAAGCCTTATAGTATAAAGAAGAAAGGCTGCGTCCCTCAGACGACGTCGTGAGAACTTCATCTCTAAACACACGGAGTGATTTCAACAATGATTCACCCGTTTTCTTGTCGTACGCACTCACTTCGACCGGACATTCTTCAAGTCCCATCTCCTCTTCCCCAGCGGATGGCGGCAAGGTTACCGAATGGGCATTGATGGAATATCCCGCTTCATTTTTGGCATCCGGGATTGGATTTCCTTCATCATCCGTTTCGCCTAAATATTCAACTTTCACATAATACGTTCCTTCCCAGGCATATGGGAAATCAATGACGGCTTTTTCATCCGGATAAGAAGAAAACCAATAGTTGCTCTCATCCTTTTCGGCTTTTTCCTTACTTGAATAGACGGATATATTCAAAATTTTATCCGAATCGACCTCAAACTCAATATGGGAAAACTTTTGTATTTCTTCTGCTGTCGGGTTGATTTGGTACCAGTGAACATCCGGTTCATTGAACTTCCCGTCCAATGTATCCCCATTTTTAATCGTTTTGACATTTTCAATTGATGTAGTTACAGCTTGTGAATTTTGCGGAATCATCAAACTGAAAATCAAGGCAAAAATAAGTACAAACGCTGTCAATCTACTAACATGGTTAAGTTTCACGCTTTTACCTCCAATATTTGGTTAAAAAAATATAGTACTATACCAAATTATCACACTATAAGATTTTATCAACCAATTTTTTCCCTTTTCCATGTGAAATGTTGATATATGTGAACGGCGAACCGAAAAATGATTCCCATGTACCAAGTTAGCGACATAATTGGAAAATTACGGACAACCACTGATGATTTCATCTAAAACCGGGCTGTTCCAAACAAGACTTAAGTCCTGTTTGGGCCACAAAAAAACTGCCCCGGCACGAAACTCGCGCGGAGCAGTTTTCCTTCGATTGCTTTTAATTAGCGACGATATTCACTAATTTGCCAGGCACGGCAATGACTTTGCGAATCGTTTTCCCGTCGATTTGTTCTTTGATGGAGTCATCGCCCATCGCGATTTCTTCCAGTTTTTCTTTCGTGGTGTCAGTTGGCACCATCAGTTTCGTTTTGACTTTTCCGTTGATTTGGATGACGATTTCGACTTCGTTATCCACTAGCTTCGCTTCATCGAAGGCCGGCCATGTTCCGTATGTGATGCTTTCGGAGTGACCCAGTTTGGACCAAAGCTCTTCGGCAATATGCGGTGCAACCGGTGCAAGCAGTTTGACGAAGCCCTCGACATATACTTTAGGAAGCGAATCCGCTTTATACGCGTCATTGATGAATACCATCAATTGTGAAATTGCCGTATTGAATTTCAATTCTTCATAGTTCTCGGTCACTTTTTTAACCGTTTGATGATAGACCTTCTCAAGCTTGCCCGTGTCATCCGTTTCGGTCAGCTTATCCGTTAATGTTCCATCCTCGTTGACCAATAAACGCCAGATACGGTCGAGGAACCTGCGCGAACCATCCAGCCCGTTTGTCGACCAGGCAATCGATGCATCCAATGGTCCCATGAACATTTCATACATGCGAAGTGTATCGGCACCATGGCTTTCAACGATATCATCCGGGTTCACGACATTTCCTTTTGATTTACTCATTTTTTCATTATTCTCGCCAAGGATCATTCCTTGGTTAAATAGGTTTTGGAATGGCTCCTTCGTTGGCACGACGCCGATATCATACAAGAATTTATGCCAGAAACGCGCGTACAGCAAGTGAAGCACCGCATGCTCGGCACCGCCAATATAAATGTCGACCGGCATCCACTCTTTCAATTTTTCGGGATCTGCCAACGCTTCCGTGTTATCCGGGTCGATATAACGAAGGAAGTACCAGCTGCTGCCTGCCCATTGCGGCATCGTGTTCGTCTCGCGGCGCCCTTTCCGTCCGTTTTCATCGGTTACGTTCACCCATTCCGCAATGTTCGCAAGTGGAGATTCCCCTGTCCCTGAAGGCTTGATGTCTGTCGTTTTCGGTAAAATCAACGGAAGTTCCTCTTCCTTCAGTGCAGACATCGTCCCATCTTCCCAATGGATGATCGGGATCGGTTCACCCCAGTAACGCTGACGGCTGAATAACCAGTCGCGAAGACGGTAGGTAATTTTCTTCGTACCGATTTCTTTTTCTTCCAGCCATTTGATCATGGCTGAAATGCCTTCTTCTTTATCCAACCCATCAAGGAATTCCGAATTCACATGAAGGCCATCGCCTGTATACGCTTCACTCGTGACATCCCCGCCAGCGACGACTTCCTTGATCGGCAAGTCGAACTTGACAGCAAATTCATAATCACGTTCATCATGCGCAGGAACGGCCATGATCGCACCCGTTCCGTAGCTGATCAGCACATAATCGGCAATCCAGATCGGCATTTTTTCGCCGTTTACCGGGTTCATCGCATAAGCCCCCGTGAAAACGCCTGATTTATCTTTTGCCAAGTCGGTTCTTTCCAAATCGCTTTTATGCTTCACTTCATCCAAATAAGCCTCAACTGCATCTCTTTGTTCAGCTGTCGTAATTTTATCGACAAAGTGATGTTCCGGGGCCAATACGGCATAAGTTGCCCCGAATAACGTATCAGGACGGGTCGTGAACACCGTGAAGGTATCATCAAAGCCGTCGATATGGAAAGTAACTTCCGCTCCCTCGGAACGCCCAATCCAGTTACGCTGCATATCCTTGATGTTTTCCGGCCAATCCACATCATTCAAATCGTCGATCAAGCGGTCTGCATAAGCCGTGATGCGAAGCATCCATTGCTTCATCGGACGGCGCTCGACCGGATGGCCTCCCCGCTCACTTTTCCCATCGATGACTTCTTCGTTCGCCAAGACCGTGCCAAGTGCTGGACACCAGTTAACGGCCACTTCATCAATATAAGCCAAGCCTTTTTCATATAACTTCAAGAAAATCCATTGCGTCCATTTGTAATAGTCAGGATCCGTCGTATTGATTTCACGATCCCAGTCATAAGAAAAACCAAGTGCCTTGATTTGGCGACGGAACGTGTTGATGTTGTGCTCCGTGAATTCAGCTGGGTCATTTCCCGTATCGATTGCATATTGCTCTGCCGGAAGTCCAAAGGCATCCCAGCCGATCGGATGCAGGACATTATATCCTTGGGCCCGCTTCATCCTGGCTAAAATATCGCTTGCCGTGTAACCTTCCGGGTGTCCTACATGAAGACCTGCCCCTGAAGGATATGGGAACATATCAAGGGCGTAGAATTTGCGTTTACCGCTTTCTTCGCCCGTCTTGAATGTCTTGTTGCCCTCCCAGTAATGCTGCCATTTCGTTTCTATGCTTCTATGGTCAAAACTCATTTGATTTCCTCCTTATTCCGTATAAAAAACAATAAAAAACCCCTCATCCCAAAATAGGGACGAGAGGATTATGTATATCTTCCCGCGGTACCACCCACATTGGCGATAGCTAAAATCCGCCCAGCTTAAACATCCGTAACGTGGATTGGTTCGTCAGGCATTACTTTTCACCTTCACACCTGAAACTCCAAGGCGAGTTCACAATCATCCCAGGTTGACTTGCACCACCCGTCAACTCTCTTTGCTGGAATAAAATCGCTACTGTTCCTCATCATAGTCTTTATGAGAATATTGGATTTTATTTCATTCTAGTCAATTTCACCGATAATTGCAATAGCCGTACCTAAACATTATCGACAGGTTTTTCATTATATATGCGAATTCCGAAAAAATCGTGCAAAAAGGGAGCCATGAAATCATGGCCCCCTGTTCTTAATGTCGAAGTACGATCATTTCATTTTTCAATTCGTTCAACTGCTGCTTCATCCGCGAAAGCATTTCCCGTTGCTGGTCATTCGAACTGGCATACAAGCGTTCCATATCCGTCAAAGCCTCTTCGATATACCTTTGCGAATTTTGAAATTGTTCATCATCATAATGCTCTTGCCGTGAAGCCTCGTTAAACTCATACTCTGCAAAATGGAGAGCTCCTTCACATTGCTCTAAAAAATGATCGACGGATTGTCTGGTTGCCATTTCAAACCCTCTCCTTCGCGTATCATTTGGATGATTTGTAATCATCTTGCTTAGTTTGAACAAAACACGAGAGGATTATCAGCGTTATTTATCAAATCATCCTTTATCCCAAAACTTCTCACCTTGATCCGATATGAAGCGCTCGATCCATTCGGCAAAGCCCATTTGAAGTTTCTCGCCTTCTTCAAAATCATCGAGATGGCCCTTCACCATTATATAATCCGTATTCCCCTCGGCTACGGCTCTCCCGTCAATGACGATATTATCTTGATAGATGCAGGCTACCTTAAAGCAGCCTTCAAAGGGGAGTTCATATGTGTAATTCATGATATCATCAAGGCTGTATATATCATTTTCCCCGCCTGATTCCCGTGTTTCGAATAATTTGCAGCCATTCGTTATTTTCAAAAACTCTTTATAATCTTCGGGCAGATGCAATCCGGTTTTCTTTTCAAAGGAATGAATTTCCTCATCCGAAGCAGGTGAATTGAAGGTACAAGAGGCTTGGTATATAAACCCATCTTCCTTTGCTTCGAATACCTGATTATTTTCGGCTAATCGCTTTTTCATATGATTAATCGCTTCTTCAACTTGACCGGTCATGTCCATCAGCTCCCGATTGGATATAGTCTTTCACTTGATTATGTCGAATTAGCAGCCATAAATTCAGCCCTCAAGTATACATTATACGCTTATTTTTCAAAAAAAGACCTAGCTGCCGGAATGTTGTATAATATATGGTGCGCTTCATTTATACCAAGGAGGTTGCTGATTTGAATCAAGCAAACCCGTTTAAATATGCAACGGATAACAAACGATATCATACATGGAATTACCACTTGAGAAATCATTTTGGACATAAGGTTTTTAAAGTTGCCCTGGACGGCGGCTTTGACTGCCCGAACCGTGACGGCACGGTCGCACATGGAGGCTGTACCTTCTGCAGTGCTTCAGGCTCGGGCGACTTTGCCGGCAGCCGCGTCGAGCCGCTCGACGTCCAGTTCAAAAAAATCAGCGAACGGATGCACCATAAATGGAAAGATGGAAAGTATATGGCCTATTTCCAGGCGTTCACGAATACGCATGCACCAGTCGATGTCCTTCGCGAAAAATATGAACAGGTATTGACCCAGGAAGGTGTGGTCGGGCTCTCGATAGCGACACGCCCCGACTGCCTGCCGGATGATGTAGTCGAGTATTTGGCAGAATTGAACGAGCGCACTTACCTATGGGTGGAGCTTGGTCTTCAGACGGTTCATGAAAAGACCGCGACGATGATCAACCGCGCCCATGACTTCGACTGCTATAAAGAAGGGGTCGATAAGCTGCGTAAACATGGCATCCGCGTCTGCTCCCATATCATCAACGGCCTTCCTCAGGAGGATTACACGATGATGATGGAAACGGCCCGGGAAGTCGCCAAACTCGATGTGCAGGGGATAAAGATCCATTTACTTCACCTTTTGAAAGGGACACCGATGGTCAAGCAATATGAAAAAGGCTTGCTTGAATTCCTTGATCGCGATGAATATGTCAGCCTTGTATGCGATCAGCTGGAAATCATCCCTCCTGAAATGATCGTTCATCGCATAACTGGTGACGGTCCGATCGATTTGATGATCGGTCCGATGTGGAGCGTCAATAAATGGGATGTCCTGAATGCCATCGACGCCGAATTGAAACGCCGCAACAGCTGGCAAGGAAAAAATCATCAATTGGGGGAACAAACAGATGAAGCTTGACCGCATCTTGCCTTACGCAAGAATTTTGCTTGAAAAAACGGTGCAGCCCGGAGATATCGCCGTGGACGGCACGATGGGCAACGGCTTTGATACGGCCTTTCTTGCCGGACTTACAGGTGGAACGGGACATGTCTATAGTTTCGATATCCAAAAAGAAGCCCTCCAGAACACAAGCGTCAAACTGGAGAACGAAGGTCTAAGCAATCAATGCACGCTCATCCATGATGGGCATCAACACCTCAGTAACTATATCAGGAAAGAACATGCCGGAAAGATTACCGGTGCCATATTCAACCTGGGCTACCTACCGGGCGGGGATAAATCGATCATCACCGAAGCCGATACAACGACAGCCGCCATTGAACAGCTGTTCGAATTGCTTGCTCCCGAAGGCATCATCGTTCTCGTCATCTACCATGGGCATCCAGGCGGATCGCAGGAACGCGATGCACTGATGGACTATGTGAAAAACTTCTCGCAACAAAAAGCCCATATCCTGAAATACGGCTTCATCAACCAAGCCAACCATCCTCCCTTCATCATCGCGATTGAAAAGAGGTAATCCTGACGGACGGATTACGCTCAATCAAGGACGAATTATGCGATGTTGGACGGATTACGCTCGCCGTCGGACGAATTACGTCCGATGTTAAACAAAATAAAAAGCTGCCGATCACTCATTTCGGCAGCTTTTTTACATATCCGGCACAGCGGTATATTCGGGTCAAACGACATAGCCTAATATTTTCAAACGATTCTCAACAAAGCTCAGGGCATATTGGAATACGTCATCTCGTTCCGGCTCGTTGAAGATTTCATGATAAAGCTTTGGCCATTCTTTATATTGCTTCTCACTGGCCAAGTTATAATTAAACCACTCACGAACCGCCTTCTTATTCACGATTCGGTCATCTCCGCCCTGCATGACCAAAAGCGGCACATCCTGAAAATCAGGGATTTCCTCAAAGGCATCCTTCATGGCCTGGGAAAGCTCCCGATACCAGCGAACCGAAACCTTTGTGATGTATAAAGTATCATTCCTATCGCATTCACGGACCTCCGAGCTTCTCGTTGCCATTTCAGGAGTTAGTCCCGAATCGACCCTGAACTGGGGCATCACGAAATTCAAGCCATGTGAGATGCTTGCGAGGAATTTCGGAGGCTTGGTTACGAGCCCTAAACAAGGTGAAGATAAAATCACGCCTGCAATATCCCATTCCTCTTCCTGAAGAAGCCGAATTGAAATCAGGCCTCCCATGCTATGTCCAAGCAAAAAGACCGGGAGCGAGTATTCATAAGCTTCCTCTATCCAGCTTTTCACTTCATCTAAATATTCATCAAAGGAATCGATATGTCCCCGGTAGGCACGAGTGGTCATGCCCTGCCCAGGAAGGTCGCCCATGACGACATGGTATCCGGCTGAAAGCCACATTTGGGTAACCCATTTATAGCGTCCGTGATGCTCCATTGCCCCATGAATGATGACAATGACGCCTTTTGCGTCCCCTTCTGTCTCCCATTTCCACATTCGAAATCCCCCTTTCACTTTTCACTTGTTGTATACGATCCATGATAGTTAAAATATATATATAAATTATAACCATATTCGCGATTTTCGACAAAAAAGAAAACTAACAAGGTTGTACATTCGTATTATAAATAGCCAAGTGTATTTGCATACGGTATATTAAAATAATACATAAAAACATTCACTTCGGAAAGGAAATGATTGAAAATGATTATTTATCCGTTCAAAGGCAAGGAACCACAGATTTCCGAAAGCGCTTATATTGCGGAGAATGCAGTCGTGACAGGCGATGTGAAAATTGGCGACGAATCGTCAATCTGGTTCAATTCCGTCATCCGCGGTGATGTGGCCCCAACCATCATCGGTAAAAAGGTCAGTATCCAAGATAATAGTGTCCTCCACCAAAGCCCCAATAATCCATTGATCATTGAAGATGAAGTAACCATTGGCCATCAGGTCATTTTACATAGCTGTAAAATCCGTAAAGGAGCCTTGATAGGCATGGGCTCGATCGTACTTGACGGAGCCGAAATCGGTGAAGGAGCTTTTATCGGTGCCGGCAGTCTCGTTCCCCAAGGCAAAGTGATCCCGCCGAATATGTTGGCATTCGGACGCCCGGCCAAAGTGATCCGCGAAATCAATGCGGAAGATCGTCAGGACATGGAACGGATCGTGCGCGAATATGCCGAAAAAGGACAATACTACAAAACAGCAGACCGAATAAAATAAACTAGGGGCTTGTCCATGCCTCTAATACACGCCAAATATCCTCTGGTAAATCACTCAGTGGGTTTATTGAATTATTCCCTCTGCAAACCAAATTAATCCTACCAAAAAAAGGTGCACCGCAATTAGCGGCGCACCTTTTCCATCTGGATCATGCTTGTGCTTTTAAAGTTTCTGCTTTATCCGTGCGTTCCCACGGAAGATCGACATCGGTACGGCCAAAGTGTCCGTATGCAGCTGTCTGCTTATAGATTGGGCGACGAAGGTCAAGCATTTTGATGATGCCTGCTGGGCGAAGGTCGAAGTTAGCGCGAACTAGGTCAACCAGGACGTCTTCGCTAACAGTGCCCGTTCCGAATGTATCAATCGAGATCGATACAGGCTCTGCCACACCTATAGCGTAAGCCAATTGTACTTCGGCTTTATCGGCCAGGCCAGCTGCCACGATGTTTTTGGCAACATAGCGTGCAGCGTATGCCGCAGAACGGTCAACTTTCGTAGCATCCTTACCAGAGAATGCACCGCCGCCGTGACGAGCGTATCCGCCGTACGTATCAACGATGATTTTACGGCCAGTAAGACCTGCATCCCCTTGAGGTCCGCCAATTACGAAACGGCCAGTCGGGTTGATGAAGTATTTCGTTTCAGCATCGATCAATTCAGCAGGAACCACCGCTTTGATGACATGCTCTTTTAAATCGGCTTGAATTTGCTCAAGCGTGATTTCTGCATCATGCTGTGTTGAGATGACGATCGTATCTACACGTACAGGACGGTTATTTTCATCATATTCCACAGTTACTTGTGTTTTTCCATCCGGGCGTAAGTAAGCAAGCGTTTCATCTTTACGTACTTGAGCCAAGCGGAATGAAAGCTTATGGGCCAATGAGATCGGAAGCGGCATAAGCTCTTCTGTTTCATTGCAAGCGAATCCGAACATAAGACCTTGGTCCCCTGCACCGATTGCATCGATTTCTTCCTCTGACATGTTGCCTTCACGTGCTTCCAAAGCTTTATCGACGCCAGCTGCGATATCGGCAGACTGCTCATCGATCGAGCTCAATACAGCACACGTTTCAGCATCGAAGCCGTATTTCGCGCGAGTGTAGCCAATTCCCGCAATCGTATCACGGACGATACGCGGAATATCCACGTAAGCGGATGTTGTAATTTCACCAGCAACAAGCACAAGACCTGTCGTTACACTTGTTTCACACGCAACACGTGCATTTGCATCCTTAGCAAGGATAGCATCTAAAATGGAATCTGAAATCTGATCACAAATCTTGTCCGGATGGCCCTCTGTAACAGATTCAGAAGTAAATAGACGTTTCTTTGACATCATATTTCCTCCTTGGAAGTTAGTATGTGGTAGGCATAAGCCTGATTTTTTTACGGAACTCGTTTCCCTTATTAGCTTCAACTATAGACACAGAATTAATTAAAAAACACAAAAACCTTCCCTGGAAAATGAGGAAAGGTTTAACATTCTGTCTTCTATCCTTTCACTCTTATCGTTCAAGGGTTTTTTACCTTGCTCAGGTTAGCACCATCACCACTTTTCCTTGAAGAACACCGCTTTATTTTCGGCGATTGCTCTTTTGGTCAAGTTCAATATGGCAGGTTGCTGGGTTTCAAAGGGCCTGTCCCTCCACCAACTCGGGATAAGAGAATCCGTACAATTTAAGATAATATCGTATTGGGTCGGAATTTGTCAATGATTTTCTATCAAGAACATTTCCGGTCAACGGCCAAATCGGGCACAACAAAGTTCGCTCCCCCGCCATCAAAGGACTTTCAGGCGCATGAGATTGATTAGTACTTCCTATAATAAAGGGGAAATCGACTTTCATTAAAGCATATGCAGGAATCCCGGCATGGTTCCTGCCCATTTAAAATGATGAATCTAACCAGATGAAAATTATCACAATTCAGATGATATAGTATAGACTATTTAAATAAATGTGTTATACTAATTGTAATATAAAACTTAAACAAAGGAAGGTACCTCATATATGAATTCTGTAGACGTTTCTAATGAGTTACACCAGTTATTAACAGGAAACAACGTGCAAACTCAGCTTTCAGTTCCTAAATTGGTCGAAAAGGTATTAAGCAGGAATGAAGGGGTTTTAACTTCAACTGGAGCAGTAAAAGCAGAAACAGGCAAATATACTGGCCGTTCACCTAAAGATAAATATATCGTCGAGGAAGCATCCGTAAAAGATAAAGTCGATTGGGGTCCAGTGAACCAGCCAATTTCGGAAGATGTGTTTAATAAACTATATAATAAAGTAATTGACTACTTAAAAGCAAAAGAAGAGATTTTCGTTTTCAAGGGCTTCGCTGGCGCAGAAGAATCATCCCGCCTTCCAATTCGTGTCGTTAATGAATATGCTTGGCATAATCTTTTCGCGCATACTTTATTCATCCGTCCAAACGAAGAGGAGCTAAGAGGCCATGAAGCAGAATTCACGATCCTTTCGGCACCTAACTTCAAAGCAGATCCAGCGGTGGACGGAACGCAATCCGAAACGTTCATCATCGTTTCTTTTGAACGCCGCACCATCTTGATCGGCGGAACGGAATATGCAGGTGAAATGAAAAAATCGATCTTCTCGATCATGAACTACCTTCTTCCAGAGGCTGGAATCCTTCCAATGCACTGCTCTGCGAATGTAGGACGTGAAGGGGACGTCGCTTTATTCTTCGGACTGTCCGGAACCGGCAAGACGACTTTATCTGCAGACACGAATCGCAAGCTGATCGGTGATGATGAACACGGCTGGGCTTCTAACGGTGTTTTCAACATCGAAGGTGGCTGCTATGCGAAAACGATCAACCTTTCACGTGAAAAAGAACCACAAATCTTCGATGCCATCCGTTTTGGAGCCGTCTTGGAAAATGTTGTTGTTGATCCGGATACACGTGAAGCGGATTATGATGACAGTTCATTGACGGAAAACACCCGTGCCGCATACCAAATGCAAGCAATCGATAATATCGTGAGCCCAAGTATCGCCGGACACCCGAATACGATCATTTTCCTGACGGCTGATGCTTCAGGCGTATTGCCTCCAATCAGCAAGCTGTCCAAGGAACAAGCGATGTTCCATTTCCTAAGCGGATACACAAGCAAGTTAGCTGGAACGGAAAGAGGGGTAACTTCACCGGAGGCGACATTCTCCACTTGCTTCGGTTCACCATTCTTGCCGCTACCTGCTACACGCTATGCTGAAATGCTTGGTGATAAAATTGACGAGCACAATGCAAAAGTATACCTTGTCAATACAGGATGGACAGGCGGAGCATACGGAACTGGAAGCCGCATGAAACTTGCTTACACGCGTGCCATGGTTCAGGCGGCACTTGAAGGGGAACTGGCTAACATTGAAACGGTCAAGGATGAAATCTTTGGTTTGAATATCCCGCTTCATGTTCCTGGCGTTCCGGACGAAGTGCTTCAGCCAATCAAGACTTGGGCAGATCCTGAAGCTTACAAGCAATCCGCAACGGACCTTGCCGCTCAATTCCGTGCAAACTTCAAGAAGTTCGGCAGCGTTCCAAATGAAATTGAAGATCTTGGCGGGCCGATCGCTTAAAATAAATCATTCACAAAAGGACCAAGCACTAGCTTGGTCCTTTGTTCTGTCCATATAGGTTAGAACGAACCTCCTTTCTTCCCCTAAAAAAGGGCACGGACACAGTGGTCGGCACCCTTTTCCATTCATTAGGTTGATTTAGCTGATCGCTTTATTTCTGGCTTTTTCCTTCGACACCTTTTTATATTGATAAATATTGCCCAAGTTGGCGACCGGGACTTCGGTCTTCGTTACATCAATGCAATTGCGTGTATCGAGGATCATTTTATTGGCCATCAGATTTGATAGATTGTCATAATCCATCAGCTTGAATTCATCGTGGTCGGTCAAGACGAGAATCAGGTCGGCATCGTTTACGGCATCCTCCACTGAAACGATGGGCATCATGCCTGACTGAACATGCGGGTCATGCAGGGCTACGTCCATGTGGTCCATCCCCATCAAAATATTGACGACATCGATGGCAGGACTTTCCCGGATATCATCGACATTCCCTTTGTAGGAAAGCCCGAAGATCGCCACCTTTGGCCGCTCGATTCCTTCAAGCATCATCCTGACGCAATTGACAATGTAATAGGGCATCGATACGTTGGTATCACGGGCCAGCTTAATGATTCTCGCAAACTCTGGGGCTTTTGCGACAACGAAATAGGGATCGACCGCTAAGCAATGACCGCCGACTCCTGGCCCTGGTTGGTGAATGTTGACACGCGGGTGCTTATTGGCCATCGATATGACGTCCAATACATTGATGTCCAGCTCGAAGCACACTTTCGTCAGTTCATTTGCAAGGGCGATATTCACATCCCGGAAGGTATTTTCCATCAGCTTGGACATTTCCGCCGTCTTGGCATCCGTCTGAATGATCTCCCCTTTAACGAAGGTTCGATAGACCAGGCTCCCTTCATATGAGCATGTTTCCGTAATTCCGCCGACGATACGGTTATTATGAACCAGCTCTTCCAATATCCTTCCAGGCAAAACACGTTCAGGACAATGAACAAGGAAGATCTCTTCTCCGATGGTAAGGCCCGTCATTTCAATCATCGGTCTGATATGATCATCCATGCTTCGAGGAGCGATCGTCGATTCGATGATGATGACATTTCCCTTCCTGATGAATGGAAGGATGCTTGCGACAGCTTCGGTGACATGGGTCAAATCACAGGATTTGTGCATGTCGGTTTTATTTGGCGTAGGCACAGCAATAATGAAAACATCTGCATATTCCGGTCTTAATGACGCTTGGAACTTTTGGGCATCCAGCACTTCATGCAAAACCTGCTCCAAACCAGGTTCCTCGATATGGAGCTTGCCCTGATTCAAATTGGAGATGATATCAGGATGGATATCCACTCCGACGACGTCGACACCATGTTTCGCAAACATTAAAGAAGTTGGCAGTCCTATATAACCCAGTCCCAATGTACATATTTTCATATAAACCACTCCTATTCATTATGATCTGCTACACTCGCTAGCTCAGGCAGTTTGATAAATCTCGATGAAGATTTCCTTCTCTTGCTTCCAATTGTATTTTTGGCGGGCCATCAAGCAATTCCGGCTCATTTCCGCCCTTTTTTCAGGATGCTTCAGTAAGTAATTGACTCCTTCCGCAATGGCTTTAGGATCATGTGAATCGACACATACACCGATCCGTTCCGCATCGACCACCTTTTGAATTTCGGGGAAGCTACAGGCAACGACCGGCACACCGCTCATCATGTATTCAAATAATTTATTCGAAGAAGCGGAATAGTGATTAAAGCAAACATTATTCAATACTTGAAAACCTAAATAAGCATTTTTCGTATAATGGAGCAATTCGTCGACCGGTACCTTTGGCAAGAATTTCACCCGATGCTCCAAATCCATTTCCTTTACCTTCTTCATTAATGCAGCCTTGATTTTTCCATCTCCTATAAAAACCACCGTCCCTGCCTTGATCAGCGGCACAGCATCGACCAATTGCTCCAGCCCCCTGCCCATCTGGACACCGCCTTGATACAACAATATCGGTTCATCGGGCGGCAAACTCAGCAGCTCATGCAAATCCACGGACGTGCTTTCCTCCGGATTGGTCGGAATCGGATAGTTATGGACAACTTTTGGATAGAGACCATATAAGTCTTCATTATATTTAGCTCTCGTATGGTTCTCGGCAATCATTTCGTCGACGAATAGTAAGAGGAATTTCTCCATCGTCCCGTAGATCCGGCTATTATATCCCGTTCTGCTCGTTTGGACTTCATGCGAATCATAAATCAGCTTTTTCCTTCTCAGCCATTTACTGCTGATCGCTCCCTGCATGAGCGTATTCAAGTCATTGGAATGGTAAAAATCATATTTCTTTTTCCGCCCATGATAAACCATTTGACCAAAAATATAGCTTCTTGTTAATAAAGTCGGCAGCTTCGTACGGGTCATGATCATGGACCCCAAGGCAAGGATTGCTAGGGAGCCAATCAAAATCGCCGATCCCGCCCAGCTAGTGATCAAGTTCAGGTTCAACATCGTGTTCCAAACCAATAAGGTCAATAAGGTGATTTCAAACTTCTTTTTCTTCAATTTGCCGACGATCCTAAGAATTTTATGAAGTGCCTCCCAGCGGTTATTGACCCTTGTGACCGTGAAGCCACTTTGATGTTTTTCCTTTTTGGGCAAATCTTTGATTTTCCAATTATGGATGGCGATCAAATCCACTTCATACCCCACTTCCGTAAGTGCTGTACATTCTCTTAGAACCCTTGCATCGTTCGTAAAGTGATTCCACACAAACATACATACCTTCTTCGTCATGTTGTCCTCCACTTCCGGTTTATTCTTCCCTACGCCTCCAAGACGTTGATGAGGCCTTTAATATTTTGGGACCATTGAAAATG
This sequence comes from Peribacillus simplex, assembly GCF_001542915.1. GTDB lineage: Bacteria > Bacillota > Bacilli > Bacillales > DSM-1321 > Peribacillus > Peribacillus simplex_B. The sequence continues at coordinate 114,469 of NZ_LNNH01000017.1, forward strand.
CTGTTTCGCATATACATAACCGTTTTCCCCTAGCTCTTCACGCAGCGCTCGATCTCTGGCCATGGTCAAAATGTGGCGACTGATTTCATCCACATCCCGGCTATCTGCCACCAGCCCGCACTTCGCCTCTGAGATCACCTGCTTGGCCCTTCCCGCCACATCACCGACAATCGGCTTTCCGACACACATATAATCAATGATCTTTCCAGGCAGCACCGTATTGAACACCTCTTTTTCCACCAAGCTTACATAAGCAATATGGGAGGAGGAAACTTCATGAAGGGTCACCCTCCGATTCATCGCATTCATGACTTTTATATTCGCCAATCCCTTCGCGCTGATTTCCCTCTCGACTTCAGCTGCCCGGTAGCCGTATCCGATTATCGTGAACTCGATTTGCTTATGTTTCCTTAACGTTTCAGCAATGGCTATCAGTTTTTTCAGGTCTTGGGCCAGTCCGATATTCCCGGTATAGACGACCTTGATTTTCGTTTCAGAAATGGGGGTAAATACATTCCGCAACGCCAGCTCATCACCAGTGAGCGAATTGGGGATGAAATGAATCGTTTCTTCCTCGACCCCCTTGGCCCTGATATAATCCCTGAACCCAGGACTATTGATGATAATATGATCTGAATGCCTATACAGCTTCCGCTCCAGGACGTATGCGAACTTCAAAATCCATTTATTTGCGAAAACCCCCACTCCCATCAACGATTCTGGCCATAAGTCCCTGACATCGGTAATGAGTTTCGCCTTCATTTTTCTCTTGGCAATCAATGCTGCCATCGTCGGGAAAATTGGCGGTGTCGAGACAAACACATAATCATAAGTTTTTTCGAGACGGATGATTGTATAAATGAAAAGCCACATCGCTTCCAGATAATGCAGCAAGCGCCTTCCCATATTGCTTGTATACCGCTTCACCTTATTCGGTTTTATCCTGATGACATCTTCCTCAATATGTTCCTCATCCCAAAATTCATGGTCTTGATACAAACCTTGATCGGGATAACTCGGTTTCAACGTGATGACCGTTACTTCATATCCGTTTCTTTTCAAATGGAGATACACATTTTTCATTCGATTTCCCGCACTTCCGATTTCCGGATAAAAGTTTTGCACGATCATCAGGACGCTTTTCATATTCACCTATCACCTCTATTCTTGGATCAGTCATGCTTCCTGCTTTATATTGTAAAGTGCCGTTATTAATGGAAGGTTAAGGAAATATAAAGTCCTCATTAATATTGTAAATATTCCGTAAATTATTGTTTCGTTTTCATTTTTCCTCTGAATCTCTCGTTATAATGGGGAGGACAGTTAGCAGGAGGAGGAATGGAGCATGCCTAAACAACGTTTGAAGGTCATGACGGTCTTTGGCACGAGGCCTGAAGCAATTAAAATGGCACCAGTCGTTTTGGAACTGAAAAAACATCAGGACGAAATAGAAACCATCGTGGTGGTCACCGCCCAGCATCGGGAAATGCTTGATCAAGTACTGCAATGTTTTCAAATAAAGCCAGATCACGATTTGGATATGATGAGAGACAGACAGACATTAGAGGATATTACAACAAGGGGCATCGAGGGACTCAGTTCGCTCATGAAGCATATAAAACCGGATATCGTCCTCGTCCATGGAGATACGACGACCACTTTCATCGCTAGCTTGGCTGCTTACTATAATAAGGTCCAGATTGGCCATGTTGAAGCCGGACTCCGCACTTGGAATAAGCATTCACCGTTTCCTGAGGAGATGAATCGGCAATTGACCGGTGTCCTGGCCGACATCCACTTCGCCCCGACCAAGCAGGCTGCCGAAAACCTGCTATTGGAGAATAAACGGACCGACAGCATCCACATCACTGGAAATACGGTGATCGATGCCTTGAAAACAACGATCCAGAAGGACTATTCGCATCCGATCCTCTCTGATTTGAATGGAGATAGGATGCTATTGATGACGGTACATCGGCGTGAAAATATCGGAAAACCGATGCAGGGGATATTCCGTTCCGTGAAGCGGCTTCTTGATGAACATGGGGATATCCAGGTTGTTTTCCCGATTCATAAAAATCCAGTCGTCCGGGAAATCGCCCATGAGGTCTTCGAAGAAACAAAGAGGCTACATATCATCGAGCCCCTGGAGGTGATTGATTTCCATAACTTCGCGGCACGATCTCATCTCATCCTGACAGATTCCGGGGGGGTGCAGGAGGAAGCACCATCACTTGGCGTCCCGGTTGTCGTGTTGCGCGATACGACGGAACGGCCGGAGGGAATCAAGGCCGGCACACTTTTATTGGCCGGAATCGAAGAAGACCGCATTTACGAGGCAACCCATAATCTGCTTACGAACGAAGGCGACTATGAAAAAATGGCAACAGCCTCGAATCCATATGGGGATGGCTTTGCATCGAAACGGATTGTCGAAATTCTCCTCAAGCATTGTCAAGTGAGGTTCGCCCTTCCATCATGAAAAAATGAAAAGAGAAAAAGCCTGCCGCCTCGCATAGGCGGTCAGGCTTTTTGATTTTCACGTGTTAAAACTTAAACCGGCTCACTTCCATTTTCAAGCTTTCAGCCAAGGTTGCCAACGCTTGGGCACCTTCGGAAATCTGTTCGGTGGCGGTGTGCTGTTCTTCGGTCGCAGCACTTGCATCATTTGCCCTTTCTGCGGAGATGACCGCTATTTCCTTGATAGAATGAGCGCCTTCCGTAACATCTTCAGTCATCACCTGCAGGTCGTCAACGGCAGAGGACACCGAGGCAATTTGCTCACTCACCTGTCCGACGGCCGATTTAATGTTAGTGAATACTTGTAGCGAGCTTGCCGAAGCAGCAAGTCCTTCTTCCGCTTTCTTACTTCCTACATTGATAGACTCGACTCCCCTTCCAGTAGCCTCCTGGATGAACCGGACCATTTTCTCAATTTCCGCTGCCGATATCTTCGATTGCTCGGCAAGCTTCCGGACCTCATCAGCCACCACTGCGAACCCTTTCCCATGTTCTCCAGCTCGTGCCGCTTCAATCGCTGCATTCAATGCCAATAAATTCGTTTGTTCGGAAATATCGGTAATGAATGTTGTCACCCGTTGAATTTCATTCGAGTGACTCGACATGTTTTCCATAATTTTTGCCGACTCGCGAATCGTAGCATTAATCTCCTTCATTTGAGCCGTTACATCATTCATGCCCTCTGCCCCCTGTTGAACGAGTCCATTGACGGTCTTGGCTGAATGAAGCATTTCGACATTGCTCAGGGTGATCCGTTTGATGGCAGCAGCCATTTCTATCATCGAATCGACCGATTTTTCGACAATATCGACCTGAAGGGAGGTGCCTTTCCTATTTTCCTCTGCAGTTGCCGACACCATCTCTGAGGACGCCAGGCTTTCTTCTGAACTTGCCGACATCTGTTCAGCTTGAACAGCAAGCTGTGACGCGGAATCCCTCATATTCAGGACAATCGATTTAAGTCCCCCTACCATTAAATTGAAGGCCCTTGCCATTTCTCCAATTTCATCTTTGTTCCGGATTTTCATTTCTTCAATATCTAAATTACCGGCAGCGACTTGGCCCAGCGCTTCCGTCAGCTTGCGGACAGGACGCGAAATGCTTCTGCTGAGGATGATGGGCAATATGATACTGAGAACGAACCCGCCGATTATCAGCAAAACGATGAATGCCTTCATATCCCCCACCTTCTCATTCAATTCCTTCCTTGTCTCCTGCATATACACATTCTGTTTGCCATCCAGCTTCTCGGCATTATCCAAGATCGTTTTATCCAGCTCAATCGCATTATCGGCAATTTCCATCGCCTTCTTACTATTCCCTTGCTGCATGCTGAAGGTTATCTCTTCAGCCATTCCCATATATTCCAGCTGCGTGCGATGAATCTCTTCAAGCAATTCACGGTCTTCCTTGGAAGTCATGCTTTTCTCAAGCGTGCTGTATGCTTTCTCGAATCCATCATGAGCCGTCTCCCTATTTTCCAGATAAGTGGAATCTTTATAGATGATATATCCGCGAACATCATTAGAGATGGCTTGCTGCTTGTTGATCATCTCCTCGACTAGGCTGATTTTTTTCACCCTATCATCCAATAAAAACGTATACTTGCCATTCAAATCGATGATGATCCATAGATACAGAACACCTATGGCCACCAAAAATAAAAGGATGGACAAAAAACTTGCCCATAATTTTTTCGATACGGATAACTTCAAGATATGCAACCTCCATTTGTCCAAAATTTAAAATTTTCAATCTATATGGATAATATCGGCCAACTAGTACTTTTTTTCCAGTACAATATACATATGTCGAAAAAAATTGGAAAGCATCAAGCTTCCGTTGAGCCGATGGCCTGAATGAAGGCGTCATCTCCAATTCGCGGGTAAAAACAAAAAAAGACCACCAAATGGTGATCTTTTCGGTGAACATTCAATTGACCTTCTCTTTTTTTCCAAGCACCGAACCTTCTCGTTTCGAGTAAAGCAGAATCGTCAGGAATATGACCAGCTCGGATAAGGGGATCGCCATCCATGCGGCATTCGTCCCAAATATCAACGGCAATGTAAGCAAGAAAATCAGCATGAAAATGAATTCACGGCCAACCGTGATCCAAGCTGCCATCTTCACTTGCCCGATCGATTGGAAATAGGTCATCATGACGAAGTTGACCCCCATCAGGATGTAGCCGCTAAAGAATATCCTGATCCCGATTGTCGCAAGCTCCTTAACTTCGCTTGAAAAATCACCGAATAAATCGACGATGAAAGGCGCCGCAGCCTGCCCTAGGAGCGTAATCGCTATTCCTGCTCCCATTGCTGTCAATATGGCGATGCGAACCGTTTCACGCTTCCGCTTTTCATCTTGTGCCCCATGATAATAGCTGACCAGTGGCTGAATGGCCGACCCTATGCCAAGAAACATCAAGAGCATGACACTATGGGCATAATTCACGATGGAAAATGCCGCTAGCCCGTCGGTGCCTGCAAGGCGGGAGAACGCATTATTATGGGCAATCGTAAAGACGGATACCCCGATTTCGGCTAGGAAGCTTGGAAAGCCGATCATCATCGTCATCACGAAAAGCGACTTTTCAAACCTGAACGTAACGAGACGAAGCGTGTTCTTCTTCGTGAAGAAGTGAATGCTGAGAACCAGGATGCCAAGCGCGGCTGCGATGATCGTTCCATACGCGGTTTCCCGTACGCCTAGCTCAAGGACATATAGAATGATGAAGTTCAGGACGAAATTCGAAACGGCCGTAACGATCAGGGAGACCATCGCCAAATTCGGATTGCCATTGTTCCTGACGAATATGCTTAAGGTATTCTCCAGCGTGAAAACAAAACCAAGCATCAGGAATACATTCATGTAGTCCGTCGCAAAAGGAGCGGTCGCCTCATTGGCCCCTAGTGCATATACAAGCTGATTATGAAAAGCATAGGCAACCACGCCTATGATTACGGTAAATATCGTGATCAAAATGATTGAATGGGTGAAGATGAAGCGGGCACGATCATAATCCCTTGCGCCCATGCTTTGCGAATAAAGCGTTGCCCCGCCTACTCCGATCCAAATGGACATCGCTACAAAGATTGTATAAATGGGACCGGCAATATTGACGCCTGCCAGGGCAACAGATCCCAGCTTATTGCCGACCATCACTCCATCGACGACAAAGTTCAATGCCATCAATACCATACCGATCATCGAAGGAATCAAATAACGCAAAAAGACCCTTCCCGTCGATTCCAACTCCAATACATGTTGTTGTTGCTGTTCCCTTAATGACATGCCTATCCTCTCCTGCTGTTTGACCTTACTGAAAATCGTCCATGATGCCGCCGAATCTCTTACAGTACAGTTTTGGCCATCTGCCCTTACCCATGTAACAATTTCTGATAGTACCATCATAACTTAACGAACGTTCGTCAGGCAAGTGGAATCAAAAAAAATCTTGCCCCTCTTATTTCCAGGAAAGAAGGAGGATATGCCAGACCTGTCGAAAAGGTGATGATAACCCGAAAAAGGAGGAGTCAAATGAAGCATCAGGTTACCCCTTATTTAATGTTCGATGGACAGGCAAAGGAAGCTTTGGCATTCTATGAAGATATATTTCAAGCGGAGATTGCTGACCTGCAGACATACGGAGAAGCTGATTTCCCTACACCTGAAGAAGCGGACGATCTTGTTTTGCATGCAAAGATCAAAAAAGGCCATCTGTTGATCATGGTATCCGATACGTTTCCAGGAAATCCTCTTGCAGCCGGAAACAACGTATCGTTGGTCCTCGAGTGTGAGAGCGAAGCCGAAATACGGAGTTTATATGATTCCTTGTGTGCAAAAGGTTCATCTTTAATGGAACTCCAAGATACCTTTTGGGGAGCTAAGTACGGGAAGGTCAGAGATCGATTCGGCGTGCAATGGGACTTGAACTTAACTAAATGACAGCAAATATGGCCGAAGATCCAACCTTCATCTTCGGCCATTTTCTTTTTAAAGCACATGAAAATAATTCAAGACATTTTTCCCAATCAACAAAACAGTGACGCAAATGAACAAAACACGCACATACGATGCGCCTTTCTTGATGGCGAAGTTCGTTCCGACCAATGCCCCGCATACCATGGCAAGCCCCATCGGAATCCCATAGGCGAAGTTGACGGTTCCCATGGATAAAAAAATGATAAGTGCTGCAATATTGCTGCCAAAGTTCAAGATCCTGGCATTCCCGGCAGCCTGGACAAAGTCAAACCCTATGATCAAAAATGAAAATAATAAAAAGGAACCAGTCCCTGGTCCAAGAAACCCATCATAAAACCCAATGGCAAAAATAATGCCAATCAGCAAAAGCATTTTTTTCCTTTTCAGTCCTTTATACTTTGCCTCTTTCCCCCAATCCTTTTTTATCATCGTATAAACCGCGACGATGACCAAAAGAATCAAGATGAGCGGCTTTAGGATCTCTGCGGAAACGAAATGAACAATATAAGCACCCAATGCCGCTCCGAACAAGGTGATGGGAAACAGCTTGATGACGAATGTAAAGTCCACCTTCCCTGCCCGGATGAATGAAATCGTACTCGTCAACGATCCCATCGTGCCTGCAAGCTTATTCGTGGCTAATGCCGCTGAAGGTGAAATTCCCGTAAACAATAAGGCTGGAATCGAGATCAATCCCCCGCCGCCCACAACGGAATCGATGAATGCAGCAACAAAGCCGGCAAGTATTAAAAATAACAACGTATAGAGGTTGATATCCTCCATGTATTCCCCTCCCCCAAAAGCATTACACCTCATTTTTCTCCCAGATGATCGGATAACCGCTCCTCTGACGTGACAATGAATCCATGCCGCCTAAGCAAAGCCGCGGTCACTCCATTACCGGCCCTCTTCGCCCCCATGAATTCACCATTATAAATCGCCGCACTGCCACAGGATGGACTATATTCTTTTAAAACGACCAGCTTCGCCCCAATCTCCTGGGCTTTCATTAAAGTAAGCTTCGCTCCTTCTATGTACTACGCTTTACATCCCTGCCCGTCCTTTCGATGACCTTGGCTTTTCCATCAAGTACATCCACACCAGCACCGCCGACTATCTTCGCTGGCTCCCTCGGTACCGAAAAACCGCCAAGCAGCTCCGGACATACCGATACAGCCTTTTTCTCGCCGATTAATGCCCTGATCCCCTCATCCAGGCTGTGAGTCCCGTTATATCTCACCTCAAAACCCGCCAAACAAGAACTCACCAAAATCATCCAATCACCCCAAACACCATTCTACCATTCTTCTCGTCACAACTGTGACAAGACGTTAGGAGAGGAAATCGAATCATTCACGCCGTGGGACGAATTATCTGCCGGGAACGAATTAGTTGGTGCGTCGGTCGGATTATGGGGGTGGACCGTCGGATTATGGGCGGCGTGGGACGAATTATGGGGGTGGACCGTCGAATTATGGGCGGCGTGGGTCGGATTATGAAGCTGGACGGTCGGATTATTGTCGGCGGCGGTCGGATTATGAAGCTGGACCGTCGAATTATGGGCGGCGTCGGTCGGATTATGGGGGTAGACGGTCGGATTATGGGTTAGTTGGTGTAATTTTTCCAGCCGAATCAATAAAGAAAGCGCCTGCAGTGAAAATCAGCTCTGCAAGCGCTTCTATTATTAGTTAGTGGAGTTCAAAGATAATAATTCGTAGGTGATGATGGTTTTTTCACCGGTCCATTCGACTTTTTGGATCACGGCCGTTCCGCTTGTATCGGATTGTTTCGTTTTTCGTACATCGATGGGGATATCGATCGGGTATAGCCGGTACCCATCTTTAGCGAGCCGGAAAATATTTTCTTCTTCGCGGGTTTCATTTCCTTTTGTAACGATCATCGTGTTGAGTTCGATGGGCATGCCCATGTGAATCTCCTCCTCTTTTCAATATGCTTGGATTATACTTCATTCTATCATTTTTCCGTTTTATTTTTCATCCAAGATGTTAAATCTTCGACTACTTTGCGGTTGACTGCAGGTGGGAAGTAATGGGTGAATGGAGTGAAGTACCAGCTTTCGACATCTTTGTCGTGCAGCTTCAATCTCTTCTCCAGACGATAGGCGTGTTCAATGGCCACATTGTCATCTTTTTCACCGTGAATGATCAGGACGGGAACATTCAAATCTTCAATCGCAAATAAGGGTGTACGGTATTCATACTGATCCGGGCATTTTGTCGGGGTGCCGCCGATGACCCGCTTCATCATCCGGCGCATATCTACCCGTTCGACATATGTTAAGAACATGTCCGATACGCCTCCCCATGTAACGATCGATGCTGCATTCCTGCAGTGTATCCCCGTCCAAAGTGCCATGATGCCGCCGCGGGAAAATCCGAGGATATGGATGTGATCCTTGTTTACCCGTGGATGCTGTTCAAGTAGGTTGAAGCCTGATATCGCATCGTATCGATCTTCGCCTGCAAAATCCTCATCCCCCTCACCGCCTTGATTCCCACGATAAAAAGGGGCGAACACGATGAAGCCTTCCGCTGCATACTGAACGATCCTTGCAGGCCTCACCTTTCCGACATTTTTAATCCCGCCGCGTAAGTATAAGAAGGCATCATGAACTTGGCCATCGACCGGCTCGGCAAGCAATCCCTTTACCTTCAGCCCCTGTGATAGGTAAGTAACCGAATAAAGATTGATATGAGGATGCGGGGATGGAAACCGCCGTTTTGAAATGATCGTTCCGTTTTCCAAGTTCTCCCCTCCTTTCTCTTACTCTTATTGTAAAACATCCGCTTGTTTTTATCCCCTGAGAGGCATTCACATTTTTCACTACTCTTCATACGATACTGTAGGCAAAATACCTATTTATCAAGGAGGAAGCAATGTTGAAAAAATGGTGTAAAGCAGGTGTCATATGTTTGCTTCTGTGCATGCTGATCATTCCGCTCGGGGCTTGTGGCAAAAAGGATACGGTCAGGGTGGCCGAAGTGACCCGCTCCCTTTTCTATACACCTCAATACGTAGCGATAGAAAAGGGGTTCTTTGAGGATGAGGGCTTGAAAATTGATTTGAAAACGACGGCTGGCGGCGATAAAACCATGACCGCGCTTCTTTCCGATGGGGCGGACATCGCTCTCGTTGGCTCGGAAACATCGATCTACGTACAGTCACAAGGCTCGAAAGACCCCGTCATTAACTTCGCCCAATTAACCCAGACGGATGGAACGTTCCTTGTTTCACGTGAAAAAATCGATAACTTCAATTGGGAGATGCTGAAAGGGTCCACATTCCTGGGCCAGAGAAAAGGCGGAATGCCCCAGATGGCCGGCGAATATGTATTGAAAAAGCACGACATCGACCCAAAAACAGATTTGACCCTCATACAAAATATAGACTTTGCGAATATTGCCACGGCCTTTGCTTCCGGAACGGGCGATTTCGTACAGCTGTTCGAGCCGACAGCCAGTGTGTTTGAAAAAGAAGGAAAAGGCCACATCGTCGCTTCTTTCGGCACCGAGTCCGGTCATCTCCCCTATACGGTTTATATGGCTAAAACTAGTTATTTGAAAAAGGACAAAGAGACTGTCGCGAAATTCACAAGAGCCTTGCAGAAAGCACAAAAATGGGTCCAGGATCATGATGCCGCCGAAATCGCCAAAGTCATCCAGCCCTATTTCGAGGATATCAATGTCGAAACGATGGAAACAGTCATCAACCGTTACAAAGAACAAGGCTCCTTTGCCACCGACCCCATTCTGGATGAAGAAGAATGGAACAATCTGCAAGACATCATGGATGAGGCAGGCGAGCTGCCAGCACGAGTCAGCCATGATAAATTGGTGAATACCGATTTTGCAGAAAAAGCCGCAAAATAGCATAGCTACCAGTAAGGAGGATGTCCATCCATGAGCTTTTTAAAAATCCAAGACATTCACCATACTTATTTTTCAAATCAGACGGCAGCGACCGCGCTCGCGGACATTTCCCTCGACATTGAAAAAGGTGAATTCGTCTCTTTTCTAGGTCCGAGCGGCTGCGGAAAGACCACCCTGCTTTCCATTATCGCCGGGCTTTTCCCGCCCACCTCGGGAAAGATCCTGCTCGAAAATAAACCATTGAACGCCGACAGTGACGCTTCCATCGGCTATATGCTGCAGCAGGATTATCTTTTTCCATGGAAAACGATAGAAGAAAATATCTTATTGGGATTGAAACTGATTAAAAAGGATGAAGGCCTTGAGAGGATAAAAACGCTGAAGCTATTAAGCGACGTTGGACTGGGAGGCACCGGGAAGCTATATCCCCGTGAACTTTCAGGCGGAATGAGACAACGCGCCGCACTGGCACGGACATTGGCGGTCGACCCAAAGATCCTGTTGCTTGATGAACCCTTCTCGGCCCTTGATTACCAAACGAAGCTCAAGCTGGAGGATCTTGTTTTTGAAACCTTGAAATCCTTCGGAAAGACAGCCGTGCTCGTCACCCATGATATCGGGGAAGCCATAGCCATGAGCGACCGCATCCATCTATTTTCCCCGAATCCTGGAAGAGTGCACAAAACATTCGAAGTACCTGATGAACTGCGCGGGCTGATGCCATTCCATGCACGCAACCATCCGCAATACCCCATTCTTTTCCAAACAATCTGGAAGGAGCTTGAGAGCCTTGAATATTGACCAACTCCATAAACAATATAAAACCTCTTTGAAAAAGGAAAACAGGCTCATCCGCCTTTATCAGATCCTGATTTTCCTTGTATTTTTCAGCAGCTGGGAGTTATTCTCCCGGATGGAATGGATCGACCCGCTCATCTTCAGCTCACCATCAAAAGTATGGCAGCTTTTCCTACAGAAATTGGGTGATGGCACCCTGCTTTCACATTCCGGAGTGACCCTCTTTGAAACCGTACTCGGCTTCATCATCGGGACACTGCTAGGAACGGTCCTGGCATCACTCCTCTGGTGGTCGCCCCGGTTGTCAAAAACACTGGACCCCTATCTCGTCATCTTGAATGCCATGCCCAAAGTCGCACTCGGGCCCATCATCATCGTCGCATTCGGTCCTGGCTTTCCCTCCATCATCTCAATGGGGGCAATCATCTCCATCATCATCACCACCATCGTCGTCTACACCGCATTTCGCGAAGTCGACCCGAACTACCTGAAGGTGCTCCAAACATTCGGAGCTACAAGAACACAAGCATTTCGGGAAGCCATATTACCGGCCTCCTTCCCGACCATCATCTCGACCCTGAAAGTCAATGTCGGCCTCTCCTGGGTCGGCGTCATCGTCGGTGAATTCCTTGTCTCGGCGAAAGGACTTGGCTACCTGATCATTTATGGATTTCAAGTCTTCAACTTCACTCTTGTCATGCTCGCCTTGATGATCATCGCCGTCTTTGCCACCATCATGTATCAACTGGTCGAACTCCTCGAACGCAAGCTAATCAAAGACTGACACAACTGCCGATAACCGTCGGCAGTTTTCGTTTTACTCCAGATTAGCTCATGAGCTTGGATTTCGGCTACTTTCCCGATTCTGGCTGCTTTCTCCTCATTTGGGGCAGTTTATTCGTGAGTTTAGGCAGTTTATTCGTGAATTTAGGACTTTTACTCGTGAATTTGAATTTCTCATCCCGATTCCGGCGCTTTCTCCTCAGTTTTGGCAGTTTACTCGCCAATTCCGGCTTTTTATGGCAGGTTACCATCATTCAGCTTTGATACGCTCCAGGGGACGATTTCATCTTTCATGATAAAGCTGAATTCTTCGCCGGGTTCGTCCGGCAATCTATCCAAAAAGATGGGCCCATCCGTTTCGAGATAGGTATCTTTCTTTTCCACTTCACGTAGTTGGGCAAAGTATATTGATTTAACGAATGACTTGATTGGATCGTGAACTTTGTATTGTCCCAGGAATTGCAGTTGCTCAACGATTCCGCCCGTTTCTTCATGCACTTCCCGTATCGCTGCTTGTTCAATTGTCTCTCCTGCTTCCCGCTTGCCTCCAGGGAACTCCAAGCCCCTGCGTTTATGCTTGGTCAAGACCCATCTTCCCCTGAACCTGCTGAGCACGAAAACATGCCAGGACTCGCCAAATACGGTTTTTTCGGAGAGTTCCACCATATATCCGTTCTTGTCGAAAAACCTTTGCATATGTTCCCTTCTCTCCATATATGATATTCGACTCTTCCTTCATTATATGGATAAAAAAACGGACTATCCAGCTTGAATTTTCCTCACGGCAATAAAACGATGCCCTCAATATTCGAGGCCATCGTCCGTTGGCTTTGCCTGTAAGATTCCCATGCTTTCAATATGCCTTCTTCCCTCTTCCGTTCCAAGTTGATGGATCATTTCATAAATTTTTTGGAGTGTGATATCCTGCTTATCATTTTCCCTGTCGAAATGATATTGCAGGTAAGGGACATGTGCTCGGTAAAAGTTTTCTTCGCCTACAGAATAATTGTAATCAAATAATTCGCGCAGCTGGATGACCTCATTATCTGTAGCCTCGATTTCGAAATTCCACGGGGAGCTTTCCCTATCTTGTGTGATCTCCCCAGTCGGAAGCCAGATGTAATATTTTTTCCTGTTTTCGGACACTTTCATCCACCCTTTCCAAATATCCTACGCTTATTTTTCACGTAATTCCCGACATCATACAATGGAAAAATTTGTTTACAGAAGTACAAAGATGTTAAATAATAGATTAAAGTATCTTTCAAAGGGTAAAACATATAATAAGCCCAAGCATCCCTTCAGATTTTTATATGCACCCAGAGGTTTTTTTGATAACCTACATATAAAGAGATAACGGATTTCTAACAAATGTGAGGTGAAAAGTTTTGAAGTTAATTGAAGAATTATACAATATGTACCGTAATAAGCTGACTGGTGATGAAGAAGATATTGATATGCTTACTTTTGCGGTTTTGGAGCAGTTGGACCGTAAGGAAATTTTCGAATTACTTCAAGAAATGGATGATCAAGAGCTTACCAATCTAATGGGCCTTTACATTATTGAAACGTTAAAAGGGAAGTTTGCTCAAAATAGCATGGACGATACGAAACCTACACATTTTCCGCCACGGAATATCCATTAATACATACCTTGTCAGGTGTCCCTCTCTCGATGGATGCCTTTTTGTTTTACGCCCATAAAAAAAAGCCCCGCCGAAGCAGGGACTCTCAGCCAATATTAATGTCCTAAGTATGCACGAAGCATCCATGCATGTTTATTGAAGCTTTTCTTCATGCTTGTCAGCATATCAGCCGTAACTGGGTCTTCCTCTTCAGCAGCTTCGATGATTTCAAGGAACTCTTCCGAAAGCTTCTCAAAGTCATTGATGACGCTTTGGACCATATCTTCCGTATTTTCGTTGCCTGTCGCTTCTTCAAGGGTCGTTAATTCTAAATACTCTTTAAGGGTAGCAACTGGTTTTTCGCCGATCGCCAGCAATCGCTCGGCCAATTCGTCATAATTGGCTGTGATTTCCACATATAACTCTTCCAATTTTTGGTGAAGTTCAAAGAAGTGGGGTCCATTCACGAACCAGTGGTAATTGTGGATTTTTGTGTAAAGGACACTGAAATTGGCAATTTCCTTGTTCACTAATTTTCCTAATTTTTTCTGAGCCATAAATATCTACCTCCGTAAGTTGGTTATACTTTATGATTCCCTCTAATCAGAAATTGAAACATATTCTTATCGCTTCTTATGCTAAAATGAATGTAAATTGTGAACGTTAGGAGCTGTGAAGAATGATCACGGTTTTAATCATTTCCATTATTGTGATTCTGGTCGTCTTGGCTTTATCCATCCTGACTATCGGAAAAGGATACAGTTACAAGCATACCATCGATCCGATCGATCCTTTGCCCGAGGAAGAGGCGAAGAATGAAGAACCGCGAAAATAAAAAAAATCCTGTCACAAAATGACAGGATTTTTTCATTAACCGAAAACTTTATGAAGATCTTGTTTATCTTGCGCAAGCCAGAATTTCATTAACTTCTTGGCACCTTCAAGGTCATGCAGCTTCGCTTGGCCGCATTGTTTTTCATTTGCAGCAGGAATTTCCGTGATTTCAACAGCATCCTTGAATGTGTCTTCAAGGACATCGATAATTTCCGTTACTGTCGGCTCACCGCTGACAACAAGGTAATACCCCGTTTGGCAGCCCATTGGCGAAATGTCGATAATATCGAAATGGCTGTACTGCTCAGAATGCTTACGGATATTGAATGCAAGCAAATGTTCCAAAGTATGGATCGTATCCGGCTTCATCGCTTGTTTATTTGGCTGGCAAAAACGGATATCGAATTTATTGACAACACCATCTGTTCCGACCTTATGGACACCGCAATGTCTTACATATGGGGCTTTAACAGCATCATGATCTAATTCAAAGCTTTCAACTGAAGGCATTCCATTCACTCCTTAATAGTATTTCCTCTCTATTTTACCTTGAAAGACAATTTATTTCATCCTTTTAAATAAATTCTTATTATTTCCATCGGTTTTATTCAGTTTATTCCTGCTTCACCATTATTGGCACAAAGGAAAATATGCTATAATGAATGGCAGTGAAATTACGTGAAAAGAGATGAAGCATTTTGTTTAAAAAATTTTTAATGGGAATCATTCGTTTTTATCAAATTGCCATTTCTCCATTAAAACCGCCTACCTGCCGTTTTTACCCGACTTGTTCCCATTACGGACTGGAAGCGATCAATCGGTTCGGTCCAATCAAAGGAAGCTGGTTGGCCATCGTCCGGATTCTTAAATGTCATCCGTTCCATCCAGGCGGCATCGATCCGGTTCCGGAAAAAAAGAAAAAAGATGAAGGCCATTAGAAAAAAGCCTTGCTTTCTTGCTAGAATTTTTGTATTATACAGAAGTCAAATCGTAATGATTTCGTTTTTACACATACATTTCAAATCGTAATCAATCCGAATTAAAAAGGAGCAATTCATATGAAGAACCGAGCATGGCTTTCGCTTTTCCTGGTTATCGTGCTGCTGTTATCAGCCTGCGGAAACTCGAAGGAAAAAAATACCGCTGATTCAAAAAAGGATACTTTGGATATATATACGACGGTTTATCCTCTGCAATACTTCACGGAGGCGATTGGCGGGGAATACGTTAACGTCGATACCGTTTATCCTCCCGGAACGGATGAACATTCGTTTGATCCTTCACAAAAGGATATCGTAAAAATGGCGGAATCGGACCTATTTTTCTATATTGGCTATAATCTTGAAGGTTTCGTAACGAAGGCCGAGCCGATTTTAAGCAAAGAGGGAGTCACTACGGTCGCTGTAGGTGAAACGGTCCACTTGGATGCAGCTGAGCATGCACACGAAGATGAGCATGAGCACGCACATGAAGAAGACGGTCATGACCACGGCGGGGTCAATCCCCATTTGTGGTTGGATCCGATTTATTCCATTGAAATGGCAAAAAGCATCAGGGATGAGTTGACGAAGCAAATGCCTGAGAAAAAGGAATATTTCAACAGCCATTTCAACGAGCTTGCTAAAAAGCTGAACGCACTTGATGAAAAATTGGCAACGACAATCGAGGCTGGCCGGACCAAAAAGATCATCGTTTCCCATTCCGCTTACGGGTATTGGGAGGAACGCTACGGCCTTGAACAGATTGGCGTCACAGGGTTAACGTCATCCAATGAGCCTTCCCAAAAGGAACTGGCAAAAATCGTGACCATGGCGGATGAGGAGGATTTGAACTATGTCATCTTTGAGCAAAATATCAGTTCCAAGCTTACCGAGATCATCCAAAAGGAAATGGGAGCGAAATCGCTGACGCTCCATAACCTTTCCGTGCTGACGGATAATGATATTAAAGCGGGTGAAGATTACTTCAGCTTAATGGAAAAAAACATAAAAACATTGCAAACGGCATTGCAATAAGCAAAAGAAGCGGAACCCGATTGGGCCGCTTCTTTTTTACGGTTATTCTTCTACATACTTCTCACGGATAACCTCCATCTTCCTCATCAATTCCGGTCCGATCATCGATTCGAATTCCGGATAGATGACGGTCAGCTCGTTCATCCATTCTTTCTTTTCTTGGTCAGATAATTCATAGATGTCGATATTCGATTTTTGCTTGATTTCCCTGAGCTGTTCCTGATTCAATTCATTTGATTTGACCCACAGCCATTTCGTTGTATCCTCCATTGCCCGTTGAATCTGCTTACGGATATCCGGTGGTAGCTGATCCCAAAACGGCTTGTTTACCAATACGACATAGCCTAAATATCCATGATCACTGATGGTTAAGTATTTTTGCACCTCATATAATTTCTTGGAATAGATATTCGAGATCGTATTTTCCTGGCTGTCCGTTTTGTTGATTTCAAGGCTCTTGAACGTATCATTGAATTCAAGCTCCGATGTCGATGCCCCAAAGTGCTCGAATTGGCTTTCGAGGACGGCACTTGGCATGATCCTGAAATTCTTCCCTGACAGGTCCTGGGGACGCCGGATCGGTTCATTGCTTGTCATTTGCTTGTAATTATTCGACCAGAAAGCAAGTCCTTCGATATCAATCACATTCATCGACGTAAGCAGCTCTTCCCCCACTTCCCCATTCAAGGCTTCCTGCAGGGCAGCGTCCGTTGGAAAGACGTAGGGAAGATCCAAAAGCAGCCATTTTTTTGATAGATTCGTAACTTTGGAAGTAGTAGGTGCTATCATCTGCACCTTGTTTTTTTGTAATGCATCGATTTCTTCATGATCGCTATATAAAGATTGATTCGGATAGACCTCTATTTTGACACGATGGTCGGTATATTCATCAACAAGGTTGGCAAACCGGTTCGCAGCCAGCCCTTTAGGCGTATTCTCGGCAACGACATGGCTGAATTTAATGACGATTTGGTCCTCCATCCCCTCCTGCTCTTCATCGCTCGGCAGATTGAAGCCGAAGCTTGCGAAGAACGATTGAAACGAGATATACACCGCTATCACAAGTCCCATGCCAATTAACAGGAAATACCCCCATAATTCTCGCATTTCGACAGCTCCTTACCGCTCACTTCACATGATATCTATTCTATCACAGCCTTTTTCCTGTCGTAATACAATGCGCGAAAAATAGCGAAAAGAGGCAAAAATTCTGGTACTATTAAGTGTAGAAGTACTGGAGGAACAATCATGGAAAAATCCTTTCATATGCCCATTCAACTAAAAATCACCCTGCTGTCATTCGTAATCGTCGCTTTTTCGATACTTATAGGCGGGATTTTTATATTTGGCAATATCGTTTCCGTCAGGGAAGATGAAATCGGCAAACGCTCGATGATCACTGCCCATACGATCGCAGAGCTCCCGGACGTCCAAAAATGGGTCCGGGAACCTGAAGGCTGGCTTCAGCTGAACCCGATCATTGAAAACCTGAGGAAAATCCATCAAGCAGATTATATCGTTGTCCTGAATAATCAGCATATACGCTATTCCCATCCTGTGTTCAGCCAATTGGGCACCACGTCCAACAGCACTGATGAAAGCGCAGCATTCGCTGAACATGAATATCTTTCAAAGGCAGCTGGGGAGCTTGGCATTTCCATACGTGCCTTCGTTCCAATCCTGGATGACGATAACGAGCAGATCGGTGTCGTTCTTGTCGGGAACATTTTGCCGACGATCCCGGAGCTAATCAAGGATTTGAAAGGTGAAATCGCAATCATCCTCTTTCTTACACTCTTGTTCGGTGTTTGCGGCTCCTGGCTCATGGCAAGGAGAATCAAAAAAGAAACCTTTCAACTTGAACCCCATGAAATATCACGGATGTTAGTCGAAAGGACAGCTGCCTTCAATGCCATGCATGAAGGGGTGATCGCCATTGATAACAATCAGACCATCACGATCTTCAATGAAAAGGCGAAGCAGATGCTCGATATCAGCGGGGATGTCATCGGCCGGAATATCAATGACATCATCCACGACACCCGGCTTCCGGAAGTGCTCGATCGGACTTCCCCGATCTTCAATCAGGAAATATCCGTTCAGAACAGGAATATCGTCAGCAACCGGGTGCCCATCAAGATTGCCGATAAGACCATCGGGGCCGTCGCGATTTTCCAGGATCGGACCGATGTGACGAAGCTTGCTGAAGAGTTGACCAGCGTCAAGGCATTCGTTGAAGCCCTGCGTGTTCAAAACCATGAACATATGAACAAACTCCATACGATAGCAGGATTGATCCAGCTTGGGAATCTGGACGATGCATTGCAATATATTTTTCAAATCACCGAAGAGCAAGAGGAATTGACCAGATTTTTAACGAAGCACATTCACGATGATAATTTAGTGGGGCTCCTCTTAAGCAAGATTTCTTTGGGACGTGAACTGGGAATCGAACTCATCATGGATAAGCACACGAAATTGGACCGTTTCCCTGCCGATATGGATCATCACGATTTTGTTTTGATTATCGGGAACCTGATTGAAAATTCCTTTGCCGCTCTAAAATACTGCGCAGAAGAAACAAAGCAGGTGTATCTATCGATCTACCAGGATGAACATCATTGCCAAATCGTACTGGAGGATAACGGGCCAGGCATCGACGAGGGCATACATGGAGAGATATTCGATTATGGCTTTACGACAAAAGGTGCGGACGGATCTGGAATTGGTCTTTATCTAATAGATCAAATCGTAAAAAAAGCGAAGGGCGAACTGAAATTCACGACGCGTCCCGATGAAGGAACCAGCTTTTTTCTTTCTTTTCCGATGCACGATATAGAGGAGAATCAACATGACTAATAATATTCGTGTACTTTTAATTGAAGACGACCCAATGGTCCAAGAGGTCAATAAACAGTTCATTGAGCGCCTGCCTGCCTTTACAATCGTTGATACGGCTTCGAATGGGCTTGAAGGGCTGGATAAAATCAGGAAATCCGCACCCGATCTTGTCATTTTGGATATCTTCATGCCTTCTTTAAACGGAATCGATACACTTTACCAGATTAGGAAAGAACGAATCGATGTGGATGTCATCATCATTTCGGCGGCCAATGACCAGAAAACCATTCGAAAAATGATACAAAACGGGGCTTTCGATTATTTAATCAAGCCATTTAAGTTCGAAAGGCTAAAACATACGCTGGAACAATATTTTGCTTTTCGGATGGAGGTTGAACCGGACCATCACATCTCCCAAACTGAGCTCGATCGAATTCTCTTTCAAAATGAAATACCTTCTGAGGCGGTTCCGAAATCCGAAGTACCCAAAGGATTGAATGGTGCAACACTTGAGCAGGTGACGAGGTTCATAAAAAACACACCTGGGTCTTTATCGGCGGAAGAGGTCGCTGACGGGATTGGCATTGCCAGGGTGACAGCCCGGCGTTATCTGGAATACTTACATGGCGAAGATACGCTTTTGCTTGATGTTCAGTATGGCAGCATCGGCCGCCCGGTCAATCGGTATCGGCTCAAAAAACCTTGACCTGCATCGGGGACCGGACAAAAGGTAAGCGGTTCCCTTCCATCGATCCATTCACGCTCCTGTCTTCCGATCATAAAGTCCCCACTTTCTCTTCAACAGAAACAGTTCGCATTCCGCCAGCGCCGTCACTTCTTGAATGACGCAGTCGGGCATGCCCCTTCTTAAAAGAATTTCCGCAATCAAGTACGGTTTTTTCATTTTCCCCTTCCTCCCTTATTTTCTATATTTTATTTCATTATACAAAATAATCCACTAATAAAAAAATAGACAAAGCCCCATTTTCCTAAAAAAAGGAACTCGGTCCAAATGAATATATTTGAAATAAGCGAATATAGAATTGGGTATTCCCTGCATGCAAAAGAGGGAAGGCTTGCCCCCCTTCTGCTGTTTTCACCTGTATATTTCACTGTACGTGGTCAAATCCCTGAGCCGCTTTTCATTGATCGAAAAACCGATTCCGGCCCTTTCAGGGACCTGGATCATTCCACCCTCGACGACGACTTCAGGCTCGATGATATCTTCTTCCCAATAGCGCGAAGAGGAGGAAATGTCCCCAGGAATCGTGAACCCCTTCAATGTGGCAAGCGCAATATTATGGGCACGCGATATGCCAAATTCAATCATTCCGCCACACCATACCGGTACGCCATTTTCCGCACAAAGATCATGAATCTTGACAGCTTCCGTCCATCCGCCCACTTTTGCCATCTTGATGTTGATTACCCCGCAGCTCCCAAGTGAGAGGGCACTATTGGCATCATGATAGGAATTGATGCTTTCATCCAGGCAAATCGGAGTCTGCAGCTGTTTTTGCAATCGGGAATGTTCAACGATGTCGTCATGTCCCAGTGGTTGCTCAATCATCATCAGCTTATAGTCATCAAGCTGTTGCAGATGGGGGATATCATCAAGGGTATATGCTGAATTGGCATCCGCCATCAACGGGATATCGGGATAAGCACCGCGAATTTGCGATAAAAACTCGATATCGTGACGAGGATCGATTTTTATCTTATATCTTTGATAACCCGATTGGGAAAAGCCTTCGATCTGGCGCATCGCCTCTCCCACATCATGGGAAGCGATGACCACGCCTGCGGCGACCTCGCTTCGTTCACCGCCAAACAACCGTCCGAGATAGATTTCCTCCTGCTTCGCATATAGATCGACGATGGCCTGTTCCAATGCCGACTTTGCCATCGCATTCCGTCTGATCCCGCTCCATAAGCTCTGCAGCTCCCCGGGATGCCGGGGCTTACTTGCCAATGTCAACGGAATCAAGAAATCCTCCAGCATATGAAAGCATGTTTTGATCGTTTCCTCAGTGTACCAAGGACTCGAAAAGGGCACCGCTTCCCCGTATCCAATCCGCCCATCTTTATCTTGGGCTTCGACTATGATGACTTCCCTGTCGTTCACCGTTTCGAGATGCGTCTTGAATGGCTGCTTTAAAGGGGCATTGATGACCTTTAGCGTAATGGACGATACCTTCATTGCCACTCCTCCATTCCCTTCTTCAGTTCCCTTCTCAACAGCTTGCTGGCCCCATTTCGCGGAAGACTCTTGCAAAAAATCACGCTCCGGGGGATTTTATAGGAAGCCAGGGATTGCCTGCAATAATCAAGCAGGTCGCTCTCACTTAGCTCCGCCCCTTGATGCAAGACGACAAAAGCGAGCGGAACCTGTCCCCATTTTTCATCTTCGGTCCCCGTCACTCCCGCTTCGAAAACATCAGGGTGCTTACCGAGGACATTTTCAATTTCGGCCGGATAGACATTTTCACCGCCGGAGATGATTAAATCCGATCGCCGGTCAAGAACATATAAAAAGCCATCCTCATCCAAATAACCAAGATCTCCCGTATAAAGCCAGCCGTCACTAATCGCCTGCTGTGTGGCATCCAGCCGATTGAAATAGCCCTTTGTCACATTCGGACCCGAAACAACGATTTCCCCCGCCTCACCCGGTCCGGACGCCTTGCCATCCTGCTCGATCCGTAGCTGCGAAGGAAATAATGGTTTTCCTGCCGAACCGATTTTCGTCATGCTGTACTCCGGAGCCAGCGTCACGATTTGAGAAGATGTTTCCGTCATCCCATATGATTGATAGACGGGGATTTTTTTCTCCTTACAGGCTTCCAGTAAATGAATGGGCGCAGGTCCCCCGCCTAACAGCATACAGCGAAAATCGTCGGGATAGCTTGCTTCTTTCAAGTCATGCACCATCCTATTAAGCATCGTCGTCACGACCGAAATGATCGTCACGCCATTTTCCTGGATTGCCCTGTTCGCTTCCCGTTCATCGAACCGCTCGGCCAAGACGACCTTCATCCCATAAATCACGCTTTTCATCAGGATGGATAGACCGCTGATATGAAAGATAGGAACCGCACAATACCAGGTATCCCCTTCGTGCAATCCAAGGTTCAACACCGATCCGACGGCACTCCACCAATGATTGCCGAATGATTGGATCACGCCCTTTGGATTTCCTGTCGTGCCCGATGTGTACATGATCGTAGCGGTATCCTCCAGATAAAACTCCTGAAGGATCTCTGCCGTTCCTCCATTTGGCAATTGTTCGATTAAAAGAAGGGGCAATTCAGGAAGATTCCCCGCCATATCATCAAGCTTGCTTGCGAAGGAGCCTTCAGAGAGCAAATAGGAAGCACCGCTGTCCTCGATCTGCCACGACAATTCCTTTGCCGTTAATTTATTATTCAGCATCACGATCTTCACACCGAGATAAAATAGGGCGTGGATGGCGACGACGCCGTCAATATGATTACGGAGCAGCACTGCGCATGAATCGCCAGCCATGAGACCGGCGCTCGCCAGCCTGCGTGCCATTTTCTCCGTTAATGTATGCAGCTCCAGAAAGCTATACGTCTGACCTTCAAACTCGATGGCCGGGCGATCTGGTGAAAGATGAGCCCGGTTCTTGAGCCAGTTTGGCAACTTTTCTTCTGCCATGATCGGTTCCCCTCCTCTATTTAAATATAGAAAACAGCCCGGCGATTCGCCAAGCTGTCCGTCTTATCGATTTATGCCTTTCCATTAAGGGAAACGCGGGAATTGACCAAAGTCCGGACTGCGTTTTTCCTTGAACGCATCGCGGCCTTCTTTTGCTTCTTCCGTTGTATAGTATAGTAATGTAGCATCTCCAGCCAATTGCTGAAGACCTGCAAGACCATCCGTATCCGCATTCATTGCCGCTTTCAGGAAGCGAAGCGCAGTCGGGCTCTTCTCGAGCATTTCTTCACACCATTTCACCGTTTCCGCTTCTAATTGGTCCAATGGTACGACCGTATTGACCAATCCCATATCCAATGCTTCCTGTGCATTGTATTGACGGCATAGGTACCAGATTTCACGGGCCTTTTTGTGCCCCACGATACGCGCCAGGTAGCCAGAGCCATAACCAGCATCGAAGCTGCCCACATTCGGTCCTGTTTGCCCGAAGATCGCATTGTCAGCGGCAATCGTTAAGTCACAAACCACATTCAAGACATTGCCGCCGCCGATTGCATAACCTGCCACCATCGCCACGACCGGTTTTGGAATCACGCGGATCAAGCGCTGCAAATCAAGCACGTTTAGACGTGGAATGTTATCTTCCCCAACATATCCGCCATTTCCGCGCACTTTTTGGTCCCCGCCTGAACAGAAGGCTTTGCCGCCTACACCCGTTAAGATGATGACACCGATGCTTGAATCATCACGTGCCCTTGCGAATGCATCGATCATTTCTGCAGTCGTTTTTGGCGTGAATGCATTATGTACATGCGGTCGGTTAATCGACACTTTCGCAATCCCATTATATTTTTCGTATAAAATTTCATCATACTCACGTATTGTTTCCCATTGAATCGTCATTTAAATTCCTCCTTTAATTTCGCTTTAAAAACTCACTTATTATTTTACCAAACTTTTCTCCATCTTCCACATGAATCGCATGTCCACTACCATTTATTATTTTCCATTCGGCCCGATCCAGCTTCTCTTCCATCGATTTTGCAATGTCACAAAACTTAGGATCGAGTTCCCCGGTCAGCAGCAGGACAGGAAAATCAAGCGCTTGCAAATTCCCCCAATAGGAAGCCTGGCTGCCTGTCCCCATGCCAAGGAGACTATTGGAAAGGCCGACAGGGTCATTTGCCAGCCGCTGCTTCCGGATGGCAGCCCTCGTTGTGGCCGATAACCGTTTTTGGCTTTCAAAAAGCGGGATGTTCTCCCAATGGTCCACGAATGCCTCCAGGCCAGATTCAAGAATCCGTTCGGCTAGCTTCCGATCGTTTTGCCTGCGTGTCCCTCGCTCCTTGGCAGTTACAAGGCCGGGAGACGCGCTTTCCAATATCAATGTTTCCACATATCCAGGATACAAACAGGCAAATGCAAGCGCAATCCTGCCCCCCATCGAGTATCCAAGAATATGTGCTTTCGGGAAATGCAGCTCATCCAGGATATGCTTGATATCTTCAGCGACGCGATCCATTTCATACCGTTCCGGCTCAGCGGGTGACGCAGACATACCATGACCGATAATGTCGATCATGATCAGCGTATGATCCTCACTCAATATGGGAATGAGGAAATTCCACGTATCCCGATTTCCCGTAAATCCATGCAATAATACCAGCGGTTCCCCATTTCCCGTTATTTCAACAGCATAAGTGACTTTCCCGCTGACAATATTCATGATATTTCCCTGTCTAACACCAATTTTATTTCCCGGGAAACATAACTCCACAAATTTCGATGTTTTTGCAAATTGGACTCCCTTTCGGTCGGCACCTCGATGATCTTCAGGCCTTGAATCTCAAAAGACTCCGTAAATACCCTCTTCAGTTCGTCCCACGTTTGCACTTTGTCGTATTTACCGCCGTAAAGCATGGCGGTATGGGAAAAATCAAGGCCATGGGGCGTTCCGAAAAGCGTTTCGAAATGTTCCCTATCATTCGCCTGTGGCAGGAAAGAGAAAATGCCGCCCCCATCATTATTGATCAATAATATCGTGATGTCCTGCTTTTGCAGCTTGGCTGCAAGCAAGCCATTCATATCATGGAAAAAACTTAAATCGCCGATTGCCAGCACGGTCTTATCTGCCACCGTACTTACCCCCAGCGCAGTGGACACGACACCATCAATGCCATTTGCGCCACGATTCGCCAAAGTCCTGATTCCTTTTTCATTATTCATGAAGAAAGTATCCAAGTCTCTTATCGGCATACTATTTCCGACAAACAGCGTGGATTTTTGCGGCAGCATATCGGCAAGCAGGGCGAACAGCTTGCCTTCACTTAATTCCGCTTCATCGAGGACGGTAGCCAATGCATTCTTCGTCACTCCGTTGACGGTCTGCCATAAGCGCAGCCATCCATCTCCAGCGGTACCGGTGATTCTTTGCCCGACCCGTTGACAGAAATCTTTCTCTTCACAGTAAATCATGTTCGTTGCCAAGCCTGCCGGTTCGCGCCATCCTGCTCCACCGTCAACCACGAGCGTGACGGCCTGTTTTTGCTTTTTCATGAATAGCAGTAATGGTTTTGAAACAGGCATGGCACCAAATCGCAGAATCACGTCCGGTCTGAAGACTGATTTTGCCGCTTCATCGCGTAAAAAGGTATCGTACGCATCAATTATGACACCTTTGTCGTGGCTTCCGCTCCTCAGCTGGGAAAGGGGATCGGCCAATAGCGGAAAAGCAAGCGTTTCCGCTAATGCGGCAACGGCCTCCTTCATCGCTGGGTCCGGTAATTCCCCGCATACGATCAGCCCTTGCTTCGCTTGTGACAAAGTGGCTGCAACCGAGTCCATTTGTGATGCAGAGAGTGAGCGAACTCCGCTCTCGATCAATACGGAAGGAGTCAGTTTGTTTTGCCTGAATTCCTTCGCTTGCTCAAGATTCGGTATCAGTGGTTCGCGAAGCGGGAAATTCAAGTGCACAGGCCCTGCTGGTTCCGCTGCTGCGGCAGCCACTGCCCTTGCACCGACCGTTCTTGCATACCGCATCATCTCACCGGTGTTTTCCGGAAGGGCCATTTCGACAAACCATTTCACTTGCCTCCCGTATAAATGTATCTGATCGATGGCCTGAGGGGCACCTACATCACGGAGCTCATGCGGTCGATCTGCAGTAAGTACAATAAGCGGCACCCTTGAATAGAAAGCCTCGATCACGGCCGGGTAAAAATTCGCTGCCGCCGTACCGGACGTACAAAGAAGTCCGACAGGTTCTTTTAAGACCTTGGCCATCCCAAGGGCAAAAAAAGCGGCCGAACGCTCATCCACATTAATATGGATTTCAATTTCAGGATGTTCCACCAACAATAAAGCGAGCGGTGTGGATCGTGAACCTGGGCTCACCACCACATGCTTCACCCCATTTTCTGCCAGCTCATCGACAAATGAAGCAGCATAAGCTGTCAATGCATCTCGGTCATTCATTAAGATTTCCTCCTAAAGCACTTAACATCGGATTGAATTTAATCCCCGTTTCCCTGAACTCTGCCATGGGAGTCGAATCCTCCACTACGCCGCAGCCCGCAAAAAGCGAAGCCTCATTGTCCTGTATCAGGGCCGAGCGTATCCCTACAGCGAATTCCCCGTTTCCATACGTATCCATCCAGCCCAGCGGCCCCGCATAAAAGCCGCGTTCAAGCCCTTCCATTTCCCGAATTCTCATAACGGCCTTTTCTTTAGGAAGCCCGCCCATGGCAGGTGTCGGATGGAGGTTCTCAACAAATTGCAATATCGTGACGCCTTCCTTTGCGACACCGCGAACCGGCGTATACAAATGCTGGATATGACGATTTTTCATGAGCTCCGGTCCGTCCGGAACCATGACCTTTTCACATACAGCATCAAAAGCATTGGATATCATCGATACGACATATTGGTGCTCTTGTAAATTCTTTTGGTCATGAAGCAATTCATTGCCCAGGCTAACATCTTCTTGCTCATCTTTCCCTCGTCCCATCGAACCGGCAAGACAGGTTGAAAAGACATCATGTCCCTGCTTCTTGATCAAGCGTTCGGGAGTAGCCCCGACAAAGCAGTCGCCGCCCGCTTCCAAACTGAAAATATAGCTTAATGGCTGCTCTGCAATCAATCGTTCGAGCACCTTCCCTGAATCGATGGAGTGATCGAAGGTAAGCCGCAGTTCCCTGGCCAACACGATCTTATCGAGATCGGTCGTCTTGATTTCCTCGACAGCATCCTTGACCGTGCGCTGCCACTCCTCAGGCTGCACCTCCCTCTGACTAACAAGGGAGTTAGGCCCGCATGGAGCTCCATCCAAGCTTTCGAAAAGGAAAGCTTCCCGTTCATTTATCATATCTCTGAAGAGTTTTTCTGAATCATCAGGCGAACAAAGTAAGTTTGTCGTTAAGTAAGCTTGTTTCCCCACTATTGATAGCATGAAGGCAGGTATATAAAACAGGTTGTCCCCGAATTGGTTCCAAAGCAGCGTACTGTTAGATTCATAATCAAAAGAAAAGCCCCCAAACAGTAAAGGTCCTGTCGCTTCTAAATCGGTCACTCCCGTTTTGACAGCAGTTTCCTGCAGTTTGATCCAGCTCTTTTCGACTTCTCTATAACGTTCGGCATTCGCTGCCGCTTTGAGTTTCTTAACATTGCCTAAACCAGTGATGGTTATTTCCTTTGCAGGATCCTCCCAAAAAAAGCGTTCACCCGCATACCGTTCTCTTCCAGCTTGATAAAATGAAAGGGGGTTGGTGCCTTGAATTTTCTTAATATGACTGAATAGAACTTGATCATTCAAGTCCTTCGCCTTTTGTATAGCTGAAGCCAGCCCCTGAAACTGTTCAGTTTCTTCCGAGATAGCCAAAAAAATCCCCCCAAATGTACATTTTAAAAGCTTTTTAACCTATTTAAAGATACACCTCCCGTCAACCTGATGTCAATAAAACGCCCCTTTTCCCAACGATACTTGCCCGCTTTTTTCCTTATTATATGAATCTTGGCGAATGCAGCATGACATCCTTGAATTTGGAAGCGGATTACCCTATTCATTCAATTGACACCCTTCCCCCATTTCCCTACACTTAATAGGGTAACTTTTGTGCAACTTTTCAATATTTGATATAATTTCGAGGGTACCCATACTGATTTTGAGGAGAGAAACAATGCAAACAGAATACGACGGACTTCCCATGAAACGGACGTGGAAGATCTGGTGGGAGTTAATTCGTCCACATACACTAACAGCAGCTTTTGTCCCGGTCTTGCTTGGAACGGTGATTGCGCTTTTGGAAGATGGCGTCAATTGGCTGCTATTTGCCGCCATGATGATGGCCAGTATCCTGATCCAGGCCGCTACGAACTTATTCAATGAATACTATGATTTCAAAAGGGGCTTGGATACCGAGGAATCGGTCGGCATCGGCGGCGGAATCGTACGCCATGGAATGACCCCAAAACTCATCATGACCCTGGCACTTGGCATGTATGCCATCGCCTTGTTACTTGGAATCTACATTTGTGCCGCATCATCTTGGTGGCTTGCTGCAGTAGGACTGGTTTGCATGCTTGTCGGCTATCTTTATACAGGAGGCCCGCTGCCCATCTCCTATACACCTTTCGGGGAACTTTTTTCAGGGTTGTTCATGGGCTTTTTGATCATTTTGATCGCCTTTTACATTCAAGCAGGTTATGTGTCCGCCACCGCCATTTTAATTGCCATACCGAGCGGAATATTGGTCGGATTGATCAACTTATCCAATAACCTCCGTGACCATGATGGAGATAAAGCTCACGGCCGTAAAACGATGCCCGTCGTGATGGGCAGGAAAAACGCCCTCACCTTCATGGCCATCATGTTTGGTTTTTCTTACTTATGGCTGGTCGGCTTGGTCGTTACCGGAAACGTAACGGCATGGATTCTCCTTGCCCTGCTAAGCATTCCAAAAGCCATGAAAGCAGTCAAAGGCTTCGTCGGTAAAACGCAGCCGATCACGATGGTGCCGGCAATGAAAGCCACGGCCCAAACCAACACTTTCTTTGGCCTGCTTATGGCCATCGGTTTATTCATCAGCTATTTTATTTAACCCCAAAGGACTGAGTTCATCCGACTCAGTCCTTTTTTCTATCTTCCGTTTCATTTTGTTTTCCTATGCGCCATTTCGGGTAATAGATAATACAAGCATCTTACCAATAGTTCATAGATATGTACTTTAGAAGGAGTGTAGTCGATATGCCAACCCAGCAACAAATACAAACATTCAAAAAGGAACTGCTCCAGGAAAAAACGGAGCTTGAAAAAAGGATACAAAATGATGAAGGAACTGAACTTGAAAGCCAGACGGAATCAGTAGGGGAATTATCATCATATGATAATCATCCTGCCGACCTTGGCACCGAATTATTCGAAGCCGAACGCAATCAAGCACTCGATGAACATGCCCAATCGGAAATGGAGAAAATTGAAGAAGCCTTGAATGCCATCGAAGAAGGCTCGTATGGTCATTGCAAAACCTGCCAGAAGGAAATCCCTTTCGAGAGGCTTGAAGCCATCCCGAGCACGCTCTATTGTGTCGAACATACGCCGGAACGGGCGAATGCACATGATCGCCCGGTTGAAGAAGACATCCTGATCCCATCCATGGGTGATGATTTTGAAAACCGTCACGGAAATGAAATAGTCGATAAAGAAGATAGCTTTGGTGAAGTCGCCAAATTCGGCACATCCGAAACGCCATCCGATTACACAGGCGACCATGACAATTACAATGACCTTTATGATAATGAAGATGAAACGAATGGATTCCCTGAAGACTACGAAGGCTTTGCCGCAAATGACATTGAAGGGAAAAATAGAGTGGATATGCCGAACAAGCGGCAAAAGGAATATGAGGATACCTTGGAAGACGAACATATCGATTCCAACCTTGGGGACATCCCCTACAAGCAAAAAGATAGTTATATCAATGAAAAAAAATAGATGAAAAAAAGAAGCATACCTGATGTATGCTTCCTTTTTTGTTATGACCCGTACGGGATTCGAACCCGTGTTACCGCCGTGAAAGGGCGGTGTCTTAACCGCTTGACCAACGGGCCAAATGGCGGAGAAGGAGGGATTTGAACCCTCGCGCCGCTCGCGCGACCTACACCCTTAGCAGGGGCGCCTCTTCAGCCTCTTGAGTACTTCCCCATGGCTCCGCAGGTAGGACTCGAACCTACGACCGTTCGGTTAACAGCCGAATGCTCTACCACTGAGCTACTGCGGAACAATATGAATATGGTGGGCCTAAATGGACTCGAACCATCGACCTCACGCTTATCAGGCGTGCGCTCTAACCAGCTGAGCTATAGGCCCATATTTGGAGCGGGTGAAGGGAATCGAACCCTCATCATCAGCTTGGAAGGCTGAGGTTTTACCACTAAACTACACCCGCGAAATGGGGCGACTGATGGGAATCGAACCCACGAATGCCTGAACCACAATCAGGTGCGTTAACCACTTCGCCACAACCGCCGTAATATATTGCATGGATTTTGCAATAATGGTGGCTCAGGACGGAATCGAACCGCCGACACAAGGATTTTCAGTCCTTTGCTCTACCGACTGAGCTACTGAGCCACATATGTATTAAATTTTAAAAATGGCGGTCCCGACGGGAATCGAACCCGCGATCTCCTGCGTGACAGGCAGGCATGTTAACCGCTACACCACGGGACCTAATAATTGCGGGGACAGGATTTGAACCTGCGACCTTCGGGTTATGAGCCCGACGAGCTACCGGACTGCTCCACCCCGCGACGGTAATAATGAAACGATTAGCATCAAGTTTTCGTATGTATTGTTTATTCCGCTTCCTCTATTAAAGGTTGTTTCAAAACAACTTGCTGCTTTTAAAGAAATGGAGGAGGTAGAGGGATTCGAACCCCCGCGGGATTTGACTCCCCTGTCGGTTTTCAAGACCGATCCCTTCAGCCGAACTTGGGTATACCTCCATGGCTGTTAAAAAAATACATATGGTGGACCTTGTAGGACTCGAACCTACGACCGGACGGTTATGAGCCGTCTGCTCTAACCAGCTGAGCTAAAGGTCCTTATATTTATTGGTAGCGGCGGAGGGGATCGAACCCCCGACCTCACGGGTATGAACCGTACGCTCTAGCCAGCTGAGCTACACCGCCAATATAATATAAGTTTCTGATTGAAAAATGGTGGAGCCTAGCGGGATCGAACCGCTGACCTCCTGCGTGCAAGGCAGGCGCTCTCCCAGCTGAGCTAAGGCCCCATTCATTAAAAAATCACGTGGTCGGGAAGACAGGATTCGAACCTGCGACCCCTTGGTCCCAAACCAAGTGCTCTACCAAGCTGAGCTACTTCCCGCAAAAAAACATGGTGCGCCCGGCGGGAGTCGAACCTACAACCTTCTGATTCGTAGTCAGATGCTCTATCCAATTGAGCTACGGGCGCATATATAAGATGGTGCCGAGGACCGGAATCGAACCGGTACGGTAGTCACCTACCGCAGGATTTTAAGTCCTGTGCGTCTGCCAGTTCCGCCACCCCGGCATATACGAAAAGTGGAGCGGAAGACGGGATTCGAACCCGCGACCCCAACCTTGGCAAGGTTGTATTCTACCACTGAACTACTTCCGCATGAAAGATGCGGGTGAAGGGACTTGAACCCCCACGCCTTGCGGCGCCAGATCCTAAGTCTGGTGCGTCTGCCAATTCCGCCACACCCGCATGAAAAATGGTGAGCCATGAAGGATTCGAACCTTCGACCCTCTGATTAAAAGTCAGATGCTCTACCAACTGAGCTAATGGCTCGTGCTTGTCCTACTAAAGAAATGGTGCCGGCAAGAGGACTTGAACCCCCAACCTACTGATTACAAGTCAGTTGCTCTACCAGTTGAGCTACACCGGCAGGTGTAAAATGGTGGAGGATGACGGGATCGAACCGCCGACCCTCTGCTTGTAAGGCAGATGCTCTCCCAGCTGAGCTAATCCTCCATATATAACTGCTTGGCGACGTCCTACTCTCACAGGGGGAGACCCCCAACTACCATCGGCGCTGAAGAGCTTAACTGCCGTGTTCGGAATGGGAACGGGTGTGACCTCTTCGCTATCGTCACCAAACATTGTTTACATTTTTTCAAGACATATATTATTATAACGTCTTTTCGAGAAAATGCAAGAAGAAATTTTCATTCCTTCAAAACTAGATAATAAGAAGGCCTTTCATTTTTTAAAGCGTTGGTTAAGTCCTCGATCTATTAGTATCAGTCAGCTCCACATGTCGCCACGCTT
>NZ_LNNH01000018.1:0-88932 GCF_001542915.1 Peribacillus simplex
GACATGTGGAGCTGACTGATACTAATAGATCGAGGACTTAACCAACGCTTTAAAAAATGAAATACCTTCTTATTATCTAGTTTTGAAGGAATGAAAATTCCCTCTTGCATTTCAAAATCATATATGTTATGATAAGAGATGTACTGGAAAATGTTTATATGTTTGGTGGCGATAGCGAAGAGGTCACACCCGTTCCCATTCCGAACACGGCAGTTAAGCTCTTCAGCGCCGATGGTAGTTGGGGGTTTCCCCCTGTGAGAGTAGGACGCCGCCAAGCTGTAATCAATTTCATAAAGCATCATTTATACCGTCGCGGGGTGGAGCAGTCCGGTAGCTCGTCGGGCTCATAACCCGAAGGTCGCAGGTTCAAATCCTGTCCCCGCAATCATGAAAAAAACGAAACTTATGTTTCGTTTTTTTGTTTTATCCAAAATGCGAATAATAAGACCTTAACTTATTTGTTTCTTCTTTTGAAACAAGGTAAACTACATATAGAGCTCTTTGACCATCGTGTTAAATATCGTTTCTGGTTCACGTCAAGATCCGGATGATGATTTTGCTAATAATGATAAAAGGTGATTGATATATGCAGCATGTTGAATGGATTTCTCAAAATGAAGAAGAAACGGCGCAGTTTGCACAGAAGCTGGCCCAAAGGCTTTCAAGCCGTGATGTATTGGCCTTGGAAGGCGACTTGGGTGCAGGGAAAACGGCATTTACCAAAGGCCTGGCCAAAGGGTTAGGCGTTTCCAGAACGGTAAACAGCCCAACTTTTACGATTATAAAGGAATACATGGGCCGATTGCCTTTATTTCATATGGATGTATACCGGGTTAGTGAATCCGAAGAAGATTTAGGATTCGATGAATATTTTGAAGGTGATGGTGTGACTGTCGTTGAATGGGCACATATAATAAAGGATCAGCTTCCAGATGAAATCCTGACCATCTATATTTATCGTCTCGGTGATACTAGCAGGCGGATTGTCCTGGAACCTAAAGGTGACCGGTATGTAAAGTTATGTAAGGAGATTATTTGATGAAAGTTTTAGCGATAGATACATCGAACTTCACATTAGGGGTCGCCCTTGTGGATGGCAATCAGGTAATTGGAGAGTACACGACAAATTTGAAGAAAAATCATTCAGTTCGGGTCATGCCGGCCATTGAAACGCTGCTTAAGGATTGTGATACCGCTCCAAAGGAATTGACCAAGATAGTGGTCGCCAAGGGGCCAGGCTCTTATACAGGAGTAAGGATTGGTGTGACGATCGCCAAAACTTTGGCCTGGACGCTTCAAATACCGTTATCAGGCGTTTCGAGTCTGGAAGCATTGGCCGCTAATGGACGCCATTTTAATGGGCTGATTTCTCCCTTGTTCGATGCAAGAAGAGGGCAGATTTATACCGGTCTATATGAAATGGACAATAATCTGTTAAAAACGGTGATGGAAGATTGTAATATCCTATCCTCTGAATGGGCGAAACGATTGAAGGGATTGGATCGTCCCATTTTATTTGTTGGCCAAGATGCAGATATCCATCGGGAGGCAATCACGGACTCACTGGGCGAATCAGCCGTATTTGCCCCGATACAGTCCTTCAACTCAAGACCAAGCGAACTGGCTTTCCTTGGCCTTAACAAGACGGAAGAGGATATTCACAAGTTTGTACCGAACTATATACGCATGGCGGAAGCAGAAGCTAAGTGGCTTGAACAGCAGGGGAAATAAAAAAGAAAGCGACCGATTATTATGAGTAAAACAATGACGTTCCGAAAGATGAAAACGGAAGATATCGACCAAGTGCTGCACGTGGAAACACAGTCCTTTACTCTGCCTTGGAGCCGGGAAGCTTTTTATAATGAATTGAATCATAATCAATATGCCGTATACATGGTAATAGAGGACGAGGGGAAAATTGCCGGTTATTGCGGTGCATGGATCGTCATCGATGAATCGCACATCACCAATATTGCCATTCTGCCCGAATATCGAGGGCAAAAGCTTGGGGAAGCCTTGCTCAGGAAGATGGTTGAGATCTCCATTGCCATGGGTGTGGTGAGGATGACTCTTGAAGTTCGTGTCAGTAATGTAGTGGCCATTACACTTTATGAAAAGCTAGGTTTTCAAAAGGGTGGAATCCGGAAGAATTATTATACAGATAATCTAGAAGATGCTTATGTTATGTGGGTGAATTTTGCATGAAAACAGATCAACTTATATTAGGAATAGAAACGAGCTGTGATGAAACCGCGGCTGCGGTCATCAAAAATGGAACAGAGATAGTAAGCAATGTCGTGGCTTCACAAATAGAAAGCCATAAACGTTTTGGCGGGGTCGTCCCTGAAATAGCCTCGCGTCATCACGTGGAGCAAATTACGATTGTAATTGAAGAAGCCCTGCTCCAGGCAGGTGTGAGCTATGAAGATTTGGATGCGATAGCTGTTACAGAGGGCCCTGGTCTGGTAGGGGCACTCCTGATAGGTGTGAATGCGGCTAAAGCGGTGGCTTTCGCCCATGGACTCCCGATTGTAGGGACACACCATATTGCCGGCCATATTTATGCGAATCGGCTTATTCAGGAAATTGAATACCCTGCATTATCTTTGGTCGTTTCAGGCGGCCATACCGAATTGGTCCTTTTGGAAGAACCGGGCTCCTTCAAGGTGATAGGGGAGACGCGTGATGATGCAGCAGGGGAGGCCTATGATAAAGTGGCACGGACCTTGGGGCTTCCTTATCCAGGCGGTCCGCATATCGATAGGCTTGCCCAAATGGGTTCACCTTCATTGAAGCTTCCCCGGGCGTGGCTGGAAGGCAGCTATGACTTTTCCTTCAGTGGATTGAAATCCGCCGTGATCAATACTTTGCATAATGCAGAACAGCGCGGGGAAAAGATTGAACCTGAAGATTTGGCTGCCAGCTTCCAGGCGAGCGTAATAGAAGTTCTCGTCGTGAAGGCTGTGAAGGCTGCCAAAGAGTACAATGTTAAACAGGTATTGCTTGCAGGGGGAGTTGCTGCGAATAAAGGGCTAAGGGAAGCGTTAACGGAGGCATTTTTGGAGTTGCCTATCGATCTATCCATCCCTCCCCTTTATCTTTGCACGGACAATGCGGCGATGATCGGTGCTGCTGGAAGTGTAATGTTCGAAAAGGGTAAACGCTCCGGAATGGATTTGAACGGAAACCCTGGATTGGATATAGAAATGTTTTAAAGAATGAGAAGACAGGATCCCCATTGAGGGATCCTGTTTTTTGCCCCGTTTTATTAAAAATAGAATATTCTGTGGATAATTATTTTGGGGAAATCGAACGTCATGTGTATAAACAGGTGATTATGTGGATAAGTGGATATGTTTCTGTGGATAATGTGTATAACTCTAATTGTTCGCTAGTGAATGGTAATTGTTTTGTTAACAAATATGTGGATAACTTTAATTGTCTTTTTCATTCAAAAAGAAAAGACCGAGTCATCAGACTCTGGTCTTTTGTCATTCTTCCAGTTCCGCCCATTCCTCGAGGAGCTGGTCCAATGTTTCTTGGGCTTGATCGAGCTTTGTTTGGACCTCCATCACCTTTTCGTGGTCCTGAAAGACATTTGGGTCGCAAAGGAGTTCATTGTATTCGTTTATTTCGGCTTCAAGCTGCTCCATGGCCGCTTCGATTTCCTCTATCCGCCGCTTTCTCTGCCGTTCAGCCTTTTTAGCTTCCTTATCGATCTTGTAATTCGTTTTTTCGACAGCCACATCTACGATTTTCGCTTGATTTTCCTGTTCAAGCGCCTTGATCTCCGCTTGCTCTTGTTTTTTCTCTACATAATAATCATAATCACCAAGGAATTCCTCATTGCCTTCCTTGGAGAGCTCGATGACCTTGGTGGCAATTCTATTTATGAAATAACGGTCATGTGAGACGAAAAGTATCGTTCCCGGATAATCGATCAACGCATTTTCAAGCACCAATTTACTGTCGAGATCCAAATGGTTCGTGGGCTCATCCAGTATCAAGAAATTCCCTTTCTCCATCATCATCTTGGCCAGCGCCAGCCGGGCCTTTTCCCCGCCGCTTAAAGTGGACACGGTTTTCAAAACATCGTCCCCGCTAAAAAGGAAATTCCCGAGAACCGTGCGGATATCCTTTTCCGGTTTAAGGGGATAGTCATCCCATAATTCATTGAGTACGCGCTTATTGGAAATAAGGTTGGCTTGTTCTTGATCGTAGTAGCTGACCTCGACGTTCGTTCCGAAACGGAAAGATCCGGCACGTGCAGGCAGCTTGGAGATGATCGTCTTCAGTAATGTCGATTTTCCAACCCCGTTCGGACCGACTAGCGCTATGCTTTCGCCTTTCGTCATCCGCGAGTTAATGTTTTTGGAAACCGTTTCATCTTCGTAACCGATCGCCAAATCCTGAAGGTGGAGCACTTCGTTTCCGCTTTGCTTCTCAATCTGGAATGAAAAATTGGCGGATTTCTCATCACCTTGCGGCTTGTCCAGCACGTCCATCTTTTCAAGCTGTTTGCGCCTGCTTTGCGCCCTTTTCGTGGTCGACGCCCTTGTGATGTTCCGTTGGACAAAGTCGCGGAGCTTTTCGATTTCCCCCTGTTGTTTCTCGAACAGCTTCATGTCCCGCTCATAATCCTCGGCTTTTCCCTCCAGGTAGGAACTATAATTCCCATAATACTTTTTCATATTATTGCGGGAAATTTCATAAACCTGATTGACCACTTTATCGAGGAAATAACGGTCATGGGAAACGATGAGGACAGCGCCTTGATAGCTCTGTAAATATTGTTCAAGCCATGAGAGGGTTTCGATATCCAAATGGTTCGTCGGCTCATCGAGTATCAATATATCCGGTTTCCTTAGCAACAGCTTCCCTAACGCAAGCCTCGTTTTTTGGCCGCCGCTCAATGTGGAAATCAGGGTAGAGTAGTCAAAGTCTGCAAACTGAAGGCCATGCAATACGGAACGGATATCCGCTTCATACTGATAACCGCCCTTTTCCTTGAATGCGACCATCAGTGCGTCATATTCGTTGAGCACCTTTTGGTACACGGCTTCATTTCCAAAGATATCAGGCTTGGCCATATCCGCTTCAAGGCGGCGCAGCTCCTTCTCTTGATCCATAAGATCCTTGAATACGGTCAGCATCTCATCCCAGATGGTCAGCTCGGATTCAAGGCCGGTATCCTGTGCCATGTAGCCGATCGTGACACCTTTTGGCTTGATGATTTCACCGCCATCATGCGATAGCTGGCCGGCTATGATTTTCAGCAATGTGGATTTACCCGCACCATTCCGCCCGACAAGTGCAATTCGATCTTTATTCTGAACTTCGAGCTTCATGTTTGATAAAATAAGTTCAGCTCCGTAATATTTTGATAGTTGATTGATTTGTAATAAAATCATAGTTTCACCTCAATTGATTATTGTTAGTGTAACGTATTATAGTTATTATCGGCAATAGCTTGGTTCCGGGCCAAAACAAGCTGTTACATAAAGTGGAATAATAGTGTATTATTTAGGAGGGGTTATTTAATGGCAGACTTGACGCATTTCAATGATCAAGGCAGGGCAAAAATGGTCGATGTGAGTGCCAAGCCGGAAACGACCCGGACGGCCACGGCTCGATCGAGCATTATGGTGAACGATGAAATATATGAAGCGATCACCAACCAGAAAATGAAAAAGGGTGATGTTTTGGCTGTCGCCCAAGTTGCGGGAATCATGGCCAGCAAGAATACGTCCAATATCATCCCGATGTGCCATCCCATTGCACTGCAGGGGGTCAATATAGCCTTTGATTGGGAAAAGGAACCAAAGGGATATAGACTTGGGATTGAAACGGAAGCCAAGACCAAAGGGAGTACAGGTGTGGAAATGGAAGCGTTAACAGCTGCATCCGTGACTGCCCTTACTGTATATGATATGTGTAAGGCCTTGGATAAGGGTATGGTAATCGGGCCTACATTCTTAGTCGAGAAAACCGGTGGAGTATCCAGCAGCGATTATAGAAGACAAGTAAATCAAACAAATAGAGATTGAAAAGCATGTGTGAAGGCGGGGAAGAATGATGAACCATGACCCAAAGATACCGCAGGCAACTGCAAAAAGGTTGCCACTGTACTATCGATTTTTAAAGAACTTACACTCCTCAGGAAAACAAAGAGTTTCCTCGGCAGAGTTAAGCGAAGCTGTAAAAGTGGATTCTGCCACCATTCGCCGCGATTTTTCCTACTTTGGCGCGCTTGGGAAAAAAGGCTACGGCTACAATGTCAATTATTTATTATCCTTCTTCAGGAAAACCCTGGATCAAGATGAGCTGACGAAAGTCGCTTTGATCGGGGTAGGGAATTTAGGGACTGCGTTCTTGAATTACAATTTCATAAAAAATAATAATACAAAGATCGAAATGGCATTTGAAGTTTCTGAAGACAAGGTAGGGAAGCAAATAGCTGACGTGCCGATTTATCATATGGACCAAATCGATACACTATTGCAGGAAAATAATATCACGGCTGCTATCTTGACAGTCCCTGCACAAGTGGCCCAGACGATTACCGATCGCCTGGTCAAAGCGGACATTAAAGGGATATTGAATTTCACCCCTGCGCGGCTGACGGTGCCGCCATCCATAAGGGTGCACCACATTGACCTTGCCGTGGAGCTCCAATCGCTCATCTACTTTTTGAAGCATTATCCGGTAGTGGAGGAAGCGGCATTAGAAGAATGAAAAAACGCTGCACATTTGCAGCGTTTTTTTATTTTTTCTTATTTTTTTGCGCTGCCTTGATCTTAAAATGGATCATGATCATCCGTAAGCCCGATCCAAAATCAAGCGTCGCGATAAGGACAAGTATGTAGGCGAAGATGCCCCATCCTGACGAATTGACGGTTTGGACCGCAATCGCCGTAAAAAGGACACCTAAGCCTGCATAGATGATTCCGATGAACAAGGGTGACTGTCGTTTCATAATAAACCTCCGATGAAGGCTTGAGCAGTATCCAGCATCTTCTCAATTTGCTCGCGATTCACGACTTGAAAGATGACGACAAGCGTATTCATCGCAATATGTGCGCTCATGGACACGAGGATGCGGCCTGTTTTCGCATAAAGAAAAGCAAAGGTAAAGCCCATTGCCGTATATAAAAGCAGATGCTCCAATTCACCATGCGCCAAGCCGAAAATAACCGAGCTAAGTACAGCGGAAATGAAGAAGTTAAAGCGTTTATGAAGTGATCCGAAAATGATCTTCCGGAAAATGATTTCTTCCATGATTGGTCCGAGTACTGAAGTGACGAAAATGACCATGGGGACTTGGGAAATGATTGCAATGAGTTGCTGCGTATTTTCCGATTCAGGCTCCACACCAAGATTTTGTTCAATGATCCCAGCGACCGCTTGAGCAGCCAGGGCCAGGAACACACCGCCTATCGCCCACAATATCGATTCGGAAACGGGAGCTTGGTTGCTTGTGTCCATCTTTTCCTTCATATCTTTTCTCATTAAAAAAAGAATCAAGGCTAATGCAACGAAAAAGCTGAATACGATCCAGTATGCTGCAGACTTTTGCTCAAGTTCATCAGCAGGCATTCCGGTTGAAGTCCCAATCAGCATGAAGATGGGTACCCCGACAATACTGGATAATTGCATGGCAATGTAAGTGATGATGACGAACCAATATTCTTTTTTCAAAGATGAAAACTCCTTTTATTTAGTCGCCCATTTCGCCTGAAAACGTTCCTGACAGGGGAAAATCGATAAACGCATACTCCAAAATGGTATCAAATAATGAGGCAGAACACCACTCAAAGGTACCCCTGCAAAAACATTTCCGTATCTAATCATTATGTTAATGTAGTATACCCGGAATTTATCAGAAATTAATAAAAAATTTTCGATAAGATACTTGCAAAAAAGGCTCGGTTTATTTAATATTATAAATGTGTTAGCACTCGATGATGAAGAGTGCTAATAATCATGAAGCACATTATCAAGAGAATATGAGGAGGTTGTTTCACTTGTTAAAACCATTAGGTGATCGCGTTATTATTGAACTAGTTCAATCTGAAGAGAAAACGGCAAGCGGTATTGTTCTTCCTGATACTGCAAAAGAAAAGCCACAAGAAGGTAAGGTAGTAGCAGTCGGTACTGGCCGTGTCCTTGAAAATGGCGAACGTGTTGCTTTAGAGGTTGCCCAAGGCGATCTAATTATCTTCTCAAAATATGCAGGTACTGAAGTTAAATACGAAAATACTGAATACTTAATTTTACGTGAAAGCGACATTTTGGCTGTAATCGGCTAATTATACATCATACTTAACTGAACGAAAAATTTTCTTAAAATTTTAGGGAGGTACTTAAAAATGGCTAAAGAAATCAAATTTAGTGAAGAAGCACGCCGCTCCATGCTTCGTGGTGTGGACGCACTTGCAGATGCAGTTAAAGTAACGCTTGGACCAAAAGGCCGTAACGTGGTTCTTGAGAAAAAATTCGGTTCACCGCTTATCACGAATGACGGTGTGACGATCGCTAAAGAAATCGAATTGGAAGATGCATTCGAAAACATGGGTGCGAAATTGGTTGCTGAAGTAGCAAGCAAAACAAACGACGTAGCTGGTGACGGTACTACGACTGCAACGGTTCTTGCACAAGCGATGATCCGCGAAGGTTTGAAAAACGTTACAGCTGGTGCGAACCCAATGGGTATCCGCAAAGGGATCGAGAAAGCGGTCAACTCTGCCATCGCAGAATTGAAAGCCATTTCCCAACCTGTCGAAAACAAAGAATCGATTGCACAAGTTGCTGCCATCTCTTCAGCTGATGAAGAAGTGGGCCAACTGATTGCGGAAGCAATGGAGCGCGTTGGTAACGACGGCGTCATCACAATCGAAGAGTCGAAAGGTTTCACAACAGAATTGGACGTAGTAGAAGGTATGCAGTTCGATCGCGGATATGCCTCTCCATACATGGTTACTGATTCAGATAAAATGGAAGCAGTCCTTGAAAATCCATATATCTTGATCACTGATAAAAAAATCACGAATATCCAAGAAATCCTTCCTGTACTTGAGCAAGTCGTACAACAAGGTAAACCGCTATTATTGATTGCTGAAGATGTAGAAGGCGAAGCGCTTGCAACTCTTGTTGTGAACAAACTTCGTGGAACATTCAACGCTGTTGCGGTTAAAGCTCCTGGATTCGGTGACCGTCGTAAAGCAATGCTTGAAGACATCGCAGCTCTTACAGGCGGCGAAGTAATCACTGAAGAAATCGGTCTTGACCTTAAATCTGCAACAATCGATTCATTAGGCCGTGCGTCTAAAGTGGTTGTTACAAAAGAAAATACAACGATCGTTGAAGGATCTGGCGATACAGCGCAAATCCAAGCTCGTGTAAACCAAATCCGTGTTCAATTGGAAGAAACGACTTCTGAATTCGACCGTGAAAAATTACAAGAACGCCTTGCTAAATTAGCTGGCGGCGTAGCGGTCATCAAAGTCGGTGCAGCTACAGAAACAGAACTAAAAGAACGTAAACTTCGTATTGAAGATGCATTGAACTCCACTCGTGCCGCTGTTGAAGAAGGTATCGTAGCCGGTGGTGGTACAGCACTTCTTAATGTATACAATAAAATCGCTGAAATCCAAGCGGAAGGCGACGTAGCAACAGGCGTGAAAATCGTCCTTCGTGCAATCGAAGAGCCTGTACGCCAAATCGCTCACAACGCTGGACTTGAAGGCTCTGTAATCGTTGAACGCCTAAAAGGCGAAGCGGTAGGCACTGGCTTCAACGCAGCTACTGGCGAATGGGTCAACATGATCGCATCCGGTATCGTCGATCCAACTAAAGTAACTCGTTCAGCTCTACAAAACGCTGGATCAGTTGCAGCCATGTTCCTAACAACAGAAGCTGTTGTTGCTGACAAACCAGAACCAGCAGGCGCTGGCGGCATGGGCATGCCTGACATGGGCGGCATGGGTGGAATGGGCGGCATGATGTAATCATCGCCTAAAACCCTTGGTATATAGGGGTTTGTAAGGTGGAGATTAGTGAAATGCTAACTTTTTGCTAACTTTCAGTTTTTGAAACAATTTTACTTCACCAATTAGAGGAGACCTTTCGTAAGTTCACTGAACTTATGGGAGGTCTTTTCTTCGATATTTTTTGTCATATGAGCGTAAATGTTCATCGTCGTGTTTATATCTGTGTGC
Source organism: Peribacillus simplex (assembly GCF_001542915.1). Lineage (GTDB taxonomy): Bacteria > Bacillota > Bacilli > Bacillales > DSM-1321 > Peribacillus > Peribacillus simplex_B. The sequence continues at coordinate 10,218 of NZ_LNNH01000018.1, forward strand.
CCTAATCTTTCTTGAATCTCTTTTACGCCTGCCCCAGCTTCAATGAGAAGGGATGTATGAGTATGTCTAAAGCTGTGGGGGGTAATATGCTTGTCTACTTCCAAATGCTTCATTAAACGCTGTAAACGCAATACCATTTGCTTCATAACCCTTGGGTGCCCGATGTTTTCAGCAAAAATGAAATCGTGATCCTCATATACTAACCGTTGTTTCATTTTCAATTCCATCTGCTCACGCTTGTGTGCTTTGAATAAGGCGACAAGTCCATCGTCAATCATGATTGTGCGGATTGACTTTTTTGTTTTTGGGGTTAGGAGTTGATAACCTGTACTTTTGTTATTTGGATTATAGTATGTTTTGGTGATTCTTATAGTTTTCTTAGTAAGGTCCAGGTCTGTCCATTTTAATGCTAACATTTCGCCTAAGCGCATACCGGTATATGCCAAAGTAGCAAAACATAGATAGTCTAGATATAATCCTTGTTCTTTTGTGATACGTAGAAAGGTTCTCAGTTCATTTAACTCAAGAAACTTTCCCTTAACCTCGTCTTCCTCGATATCCTCAACAGTCACATGCTTTCTGGGCATGACAAAACCATAGGTTGGATTTGTCTTTATCAAGTCTTGCCTGATAGCATGCTTGAAGATCATGTTTCCCGTCGTATGAATACTGTCAATATAGTTAGGGCTAAATTGTTTGCTTAATTCATCTATGCGAGTTTGGTACATATGCCTTGTAATCTTTTTCAAAGGAGTATTTTGCCACGAAGAGACAAGGTGTTTCATCGCTATCTTGCGCGCTCGAACGCTACTGATTTTTACTTGGTGTTCATAATAGCTTAACCATTCAGTAGCAAATTCTTCAAAGGTTATGTTGCTTTCCTGAAACACTCCACCGTTTGCTATAGCATCTTCTACCTTGTTAGCAGCAAGTTGTGCCTCTTTTTTTGTTTTAAAGCCGGATTTAGTAATTTGTCTCCTTTTGCCGGTCACTGGATCTTTTGCGACGTTAACCATGTAAGCCCATCTGTCACCACGTTTTAAAATGTGCGCCATTAGTTCACCTCCCTTCAATTAATCATCTAGCAGCAATTCAAGCATTGTTTTAACTTTTTCAATTTCTATTCTAGTTAATACGCGATCTTTATAAAAAATATCATTGGTATCTTGTGTTATCAAATGATGTAAATTAAAGAAATTGCTCTTCAATTCTTCTTCAGTGTATCTCACATATTTTTCCGAACCATTTTCATCTGTCTTTTTATATACAGTTTTCACATTAAAACAAATATTTGTGAATTCTTCCTCGTTGGTTGTAGGGAATTCGTTTGATGTTGCCATATAGCCAGCAGCTCTCATCAATATGAAATAATCAACACCTAAGCCATTCGCGATTTTTTTAATCATGTCAGGTTGTGGAGTATCCCTTGAACCATTTTCAATTTGTGAAATGTAAGATTGGGAAACGCCAGATTTTTTACTTACAGTATTAATGGTCATCCCATTTTCCATTCTTATTTCTTTTATTTTTTTACCGAATGGACTAATTGCTCTCATTATTTAACCCCCCCTATTAAAAAAGTATAAAACCGTTATTTAATAAAATCTTCAATCAAAGAAAGATAACACAATAACACAATAACACACAAGTGAAATAATTTTATACACACTTGCAATAACATTTTGGTTATTATATCATGTTTAGTAACAATCTGTTAAATGGTTTTTTATTACTTTTAATGATTGTAAAAATAGAAGGAGGAGTAGTTATGATTACTTTAGAGATTAACCAAGAACAGTTGAAAGAGTTGTATCTAAGAAAAGTGGAAGAGCGTCTTGAGGAACTTGAGGCAGAGGTGTTTTTTATGAATTCTAAACAACTAACGTCATATCTCAATATGTCTTGGAATTCAATTTGTACGCACCTTTTATACGAAGAGAACTTTCCTAAAATTCGCCTCGGGAGTAAATGGTTGTTTAAAAGAAAGGATGTTCAAGAATATATGGAAAAATACTACGATAATGTGAGAAATAATGGCGGAGATATTCTGAAATATAAAAGGAAAGGATGAATGTTGTTGTGAGGAGAAACATGCAACCTGATGCAAAGAAAAAAGGCCCATTAGCTCATTGGGGTGAGTTAATAGGCATGAAAAAACATTACACTATTATTTTAAATCGTATCACTCGTTTTATCAATCAAATATGTGAAGCAGGGGGGAATCATCATGTTACACAGCTCTTACGTACAAGAGGTTGAAATGATATTCCCGAACACAAATATTATAAAATGTCTGGGTTACTCGAATGGAAATACTCATTACAGTACAGCGAAAAAGCCACTTGGCTCATATATTAATAGAGAGAGCTTAACTGAAACAGAGATTAGAGACCACCTAGCAAGGGGAGGGTGGATCGGTGCTCTAGTACCAAAAGGATTTATCGTTATTGATGTCGATGATGTAGAACACGGTTCTTATCTAATCAAACTTTTAAAGGGAGAAAGAGTTCGACATCATTTAATTAGGACCCCGCGAGGCTATCAGTTCGTGTTTAAGGCGTCATCAATATCAAACAAGCAAGTTAAAATGATTAGTCGATTTTTTACATCACTCGGAATACTTATTGATACACGTGTTGGAACAACGAATAGCTTTATTGTGTTTCCGAGCCAGAATACAGAAAAACGCTTTATTGTTGAGGTTGCAGAAGATTTAGACGAGCTTCCTGTTTACTTAAGACCAGTATGGAATGCCCAGAAAACCAAAGACTATTACTTTGCGATTCCAATGGTAAATGGGTCTCGTAACCAATCACTTTATGACCTTGGAAGACGACTTAAATCTATAAATGTTCCATTAGACCAAGTGAAACAAAGCATGCTATTAATCTATAAATATTTCTGTATTGACAAGGATCGAAGTTATACATGGGAGGACGTTAAGGCCTCAATAGATAGCATCGCCAAGTTAGAACAAACCTCAAGAAAAAAGGAAGAACCTTTAGAAGTAAATAATATCTTTCAATCGTTTGAATTTAAGCTTCCTGATCCTTATCTGAAAAAAGAAGGTTCACTCTACAAAAAAGAAATGAAAAAAATTGATGGTAAATTACAAGAAGTTAGCACTTTTGTGAGTCGGAATGTACCTTACATTACTAAATACTTAGAGCACCTAGAGAGAAGCGAAATATACTATGAAATTTGCTGGAATAACATGGGGAGAGACTTTAAGGAAACAGTTGCAGCCAGCACAATTGCTTCAAAACGTGAGATTCTATCTCTAGCTGATAAAGGACTAAGTTGCAATGACTCTAATTCCAAACATTTAATAGAATACTTTGATCTGTTCATAGCAAAAAACGATATTCCAACAGTACAGATTGTTAATCGGCTTGGGCAGATTAAAGGAAAATTCATTCACCCAGTAATATCAAATGAGATTCAGGTACTACCAAATGATGGGGGAGAACTTCAACTACATGAATCTTTTAGGGTAAAGGGGACTGTTGATAGTTGGATCAAAAATGTTTTTAATTTGGTTAAAAATCATCCGAAAGCAGTTCTTCCTATCCTTTCTTCATTTGCTTCTGTGATTTTGCACGAATTTGATATGAAACCTATTGTTATTGATGTATCAGGGACATCAAGTAGTGGGAAAAGTGGCCTTCTTAGAATGTGTGCATCTGTATGGGGTGATCCTGAAAGATATCTTGGAACATTCAATACTACACTCGTAGCTGTTGAAAGAAGATCTACCTTTTTAAACTCATTTCCTCAAATCCTGGATGATTCAAACGGTGCGAATGAAACTAAAATGATACAACCAATGATTTACCAATACGTTAATAATACAGGAAAGCAAAGAGGAAGCTTGAATGGCAGTCAATACACGGATTCATGGAATTCTTTAATGATTACTTCTGGAGAGAATGAGATCGTAACATATGCAAACGCCCAAGGAGTTCCTGCCCGCGTCATACTAATTTCAAACTTTTCATTTGAAGGAGAAGACCATGATTATTTGAGGAAAGTGTATGATTCGTTTCGAGATAATTACGGAGCAATCGGAATAGAGTTTTTAAAAAGATGGCAGGAAAATCGAGAGCACTATATGAAATATTTTAAAGCATATGAAAAACAATTTTTAGAAATTAGTTGTGATAATAATATTTTAAAGCGGTTATCAAGACATTACTCTTTCATTGTATTTACAGGAAGAGTGTTAAATGAGATGTTTAAAAACGAATCTATTGAAATAAATTTGAGGGATTTAGAAGAACTCTTTGTTGAAATGTCTAAAACAAATAAGGCAATGGACTTGCCAATTGTGGAACTACAAAATGCTTTGGAGGATATTGATGCAAATCGTAATAAACTGTATGCAGATTACGAGCCACAGGGAACAATCAACGCTTTTTTCCATAATGGAGATTTTTACTTTGCACCTGCTTATTTAAAACAACGGTTAGGACTCAACGAAAAGCAAATTCGCTACCTATGGATGAAAAGAGGACTGACTGACACATTTATCAATAAAGACAATGAAGTCGATTACAAAGTCATAAAAAAAAACAAGCGATCGTTTAGAGGCGTATTAGTGAATAGGGAGATCATTGAGCAATTGGGATTCAATTTCAGTTAAACGGATTGGATGATTGGATGGCGTTACAATGGTTACACATAGTTACAAGTTAATGTAGCCCATTAAGTATTGATAGACCGTGGATTGAAGCCGTTTATATAAAATAGTTACAAGGGTTACAGAGTTATATGTTTAGTATATTAATCTAATGTAATTTTATTATTAGTTAATAGTCCGGTATGTAAAAATATATGTAACTCTGTAACTGGACAGAATAACACCAGTTAAACAGTTATACAGTAGGGATTATAGTGTTACATAGCATTGTATCTGAAAAGGAAATAATGTAACTGTTTTTCTTCTTTTTTATTTAAAATGACAAGGGGGAAACTAATGAATAAGAATAAAGAAGATAATTATAAAACAGTTAGGATTAACCCAAAGGAATATCGTTTTCTAAAAGACTGGGCATATTTTAGTGAATCTACAATTATAGATAGAATTTCGTTTCTAATTAATAACTACAAAAAAGATCTTTTATTAGAAAAAGAGAACACAGTAAAATCAATATACTTTCTCAACAAAGAACATAAGGATAAATTTATAGCATATCTAATGACTTTTCCTTTCTGTTCGTATGAAAATAATTATTTACTAGCTTTTTACACTAATGCAGCAGCAAATATTTCCACTAAAGAAATTATAGAACCTATGAGTTGGACAGGGGGATGGAATAAAGAAAAAACCATGTTCACTCAAAGTGAAAAATTTTTAGCAATGGAAAAAGAAGAGCAACAATTTGTTGATTTTGCTATGACTCTCTATGATCATCCAGATCCAGCTAACATCATCAAAAAGCTTGCAGATATAGAACCAGCCAATTTACCTTTAGCACAAGCAATGATTAGACTTAGATTAAATGGGCTTGGAATATAAATGGAATAGGTTTATAGGAAAAGGGTTGCAAAGGACGACGTAAGGAATTGTCTTTGATTCACTCCCGACATGTGCCACTGACTTCGTGTAGGCCTGGTAAGGGGAAATGGGGGGCATCCTATTCATTCAAAGATTCTGAAATCGATGGTTTGATATCTCTTTACTAATCGGATCTGACTTTTCCTTTTGTTGTTTGGCTTCCCTCTTTTATAAGCCCTTCCCTCTCTCAAAAGTGAAAATACGTACCTTTTACTTATGTACCTGAAATCGTAAGTATTCCGGCAGGTTGATAGATATATAAATATTCATAATTGTGGCCATGCTGTAATTATCAAACCATATATAAAGGAGGAGCTTTAATCATGGCAAAACTAGTGGTAAACGTGTCAAAGAAAGAGGGCTTGGAGCTGCTGAAGAAAATAAAAAATCATTCAGAGAAAAAAGGATATCCAGGAAAATGAAATACTCCGATGAATTCTTTGTTTTTCGGATAGAAGATGCAATTTTTTTCATTACCCAACACTCCATCCATTGTAGAAAGTCGTCTGAGGTGCCAATGAATAAGGAATGAGATCTATTTTAAATTTACTTATAACAGCATGAACAACTCCAGATATTAAACTGTAATTATGAGAAAAGTGAATATTTATTCCTGATTGGTATTAACCATATATGTGCATCACAGAATTCGCTTTTAAAACCAGACCCAACACTAATTAACCAAGAATAGATAAAGCAATCAAAACCCTTAATAGAACCTGTAGGCGTCCACATTGGACTTTGAGGAGTACTATGCAGAGATGTCATTAGAGGATTTGGTATAGACGAAATCCTGATCACAACTAATTCTGCTTCAAGTAACGGATGGTTTAACAAGGGGTTGATGCAGCAATCCTTTTTCTTTTAGCACTAACGGGGCAGATTAGTTGAACAATAATCGTAAAGAATATAAAAAATCCTTTAAAACTGATTAAGAGACTTGATTATAATAGAGATGGAAATGAAACTTGGAATCATAGGTGGTAAAAAAATTTGAAGTGGAAACTGGTTGCATACGGCAATATTCATTGTATTCCTCTTTCTTAGTCTGTATCTTGATAAAATGGATATCTCTTATTGGCTTAAATCATTTTATATTGTAGTTGTAGTTTTGTGCATTAATTTTCCTTTATCTAAAATTAAATTCCTTCAGAAACTGGTAACAAAAAAGGCTGGTCCACTTTGATTACAGTATAAAGTCGCATACATGATAACGTTTGCTCCTTTGTGCATGTTATAATCAATTTATTAGAAGTCTTAAGAGGTGAATACTTTGTACGAAAGTTTATATAATACGTTAAAGACTGCAAAAAATAAATGGGAGAATGAAGAGGAACTCAGAATTAGTTGGATTAGAGCCCTTTCCGATTCGCTTGGCATAGACCTTCAAGCAGAAAGAGATCGTAATGACTCTAGCTATAATGAGGTAATTATAGAATTTAAATCAAAAGGTTTGTTTAAAGGAAAAACAACAAGCCGTTCTTTTAAAGAGGCAATTTATGACCGTTTGAAACCCTATATCGAGAAAAAGGCAAAAGGTGAGGGGTTAAGTGAGGGAGATTATATAGGTATTGCAATTGACGGTGAACATATTTGTTTTGCCAAAATGTTGGACGGAGAAATCATTCATGACGAATTATTACCGTTTTCGCTTGAGTCAGTAACTATGGTGGCTACTGCCTTTAAGGATTCTTTTAGAAGAGCTGTTACGGCAAAAAACTTGGTGGAAGATTTTGGTTTGTCATCTGACACTGGACATGAATTGATGCAAGCATTGTCAGATGCTTTATCTATGAATTTGTTGGATAGAAAAAACAACAAAATAAAGATGCTTTTCGAGGAGTGGCGAACGCTTTTTGGTCAAGTCGCTGATTTAACCAGCACACAAATAAATGGTATTAAAAAATCCATCGGTTTTAGTGTTTCTCCGAACCTCCCAGCTCATCTTCAAATTCCCGCTAGTCTTTTTGTTATCCATTCTTATAATTCCTTGATCATCAAATTGCTGGCTGCTGAAATAGTTTCTGCACATGGAATGACATCTAAAAAAGTATTTGCACAGACTGCTGCTACTTATGACGATGAGAGACTAATGCGTAGCTTCAGCCAAGAAATTGAAAAAGGAAGACTTTTTGAAGCAGCAGGTATTAGTGGTTTTGTTGAAGAGGCTATCTTCAGCTGGTACTTAGATGCCTGCCAGCACAAAGCAACTAGGGAAGTAATTTTGTCTTCTTTACGTAACACACTGATCAAAATGTCTTTTTATCGGACAGACGTGCTTGTAGAAGCAAGAACCCAGGATGTTCTAAAAGGGTTTTATCAAGCATTGGTACCTACAGAACTAAGGAAATCACTTGGGGAATATTATACTCCTGATTGGCTTGTGGAGTTTACATTAGATAAATTTGAAGACCTTAATTGGCTTGGAAGTCGTTTCTTAGATCCTACATGCGGATCAGCATCTTTTTTACTTGGCTTAATCAAGAGGATTAGGAAAGAGGCTGAGAATGAGGAGTTATCATCGCGCCAGACTCTGCAATTAATAACAGAGAATGTGTGGGGTTTCGATCTCAACCCATTAGCTGTTCAAACGGCAAGAGTAAATTATCTTATTGCAATTGCTGACTTGTTAAAGATGTCACCTGGCCGAAATGTAGAAATACCAATCCTTATGGCCGATGCTATTTATGCTCCATCGGATGATCCAAAAAGTGATGAAGAAGTAGTAACTTATTCAATTGGCAGCCAGATAGCGAATTTAACAGTACAAATCCCAAAATCCTTAGCGTTTGACCGTAAAAGGCTAGACAGAGTATTCGAGATAATGGGCGAACAGGTAGAGCAGGATGTAGAGTTTGAAAAAGTGCTAGGACGTCTGGTAAGAATCAAGTTATTAAGAGAAGAAGAGGCAAAAAGTTGGGAACAACCGTTAAAGGCAACTTACAATCGTATTTTAGACTTACACAGAGAAAGTTGGAATGGTATATGGTTCCGTATCATAAGAAATTTCTTCTGGTCAGCTAATGCTGGTGAATTTGACGTTATTGTCGGAAATCCACCTTGGGTCCGCTGGTCCAAATTGCCAGAACTATATCGTAAGAGAGTAAAACCAACATGTTTGCAGTATGATATATTCTCAAGCACTCCATATCATGGGGGCAATGAGTTAGACATATCAGGAATGATAACATATACAGTAGCGGATAAATGGCTAAAAGAAGATGGTTATTTGGCATTTGTTATTACACAGACGCATTTTCAATCTCCGTCATCTGAAGGATTCCGAAGCTTTAGAATCAATGATGAGGAAATGCTTGTCCCGATTTCTATTGATGACATGAAAGAATTAAAACCTTTTAACGATGCAGCTAACAAAACGGTGGTTGCTCTTTTTAAAAAAGAATTACGAAGCAGCATCGATTATCCTGTCCCATATAATATTTGGAGGGCGAGAACTGGCTCCAAGAGAACAATTCTTCCATATTTGCCTTTAAATAAAGTGTATGAGCAAGTTCAAATGTTTGAGATGGAAGCAAATCCAGTAAATGAAGAGAAGTCACCGTGGGCTGTTCTTCCTCCAGGAAGATTTAAGGATATGAAAAATATCACTGGGAAGGGTGGTTGGATTCAAGGGAGAAAAGGAATTACTGCAGACCTGAATGGGGTTTACTTTGTTAATATAGTTGCAGTGAACGATGAGGATGGTTTGGTACAAATAGAGACTCGGCCAGAATCAGGAAAAAAAGATATTGGTCCAAAAAGTAAGTATTGGATTGAACCAGGCATGCTACACCCATTGATAAAAGGAGCAAGCGATTTTAAAAAGTTTAAAGTTCAGCCGAAAAATGACCTTTACGTACTTCTGCCTAATGAGGGTATTAAAAAAGAACACTTTGAAACAAGTGAAGAGCTTTTAGATACAGAGTACCAACTTACTAAGCGATATTTCGCTGATTTTAGAGATTTGCTTCTGCAAAGATCTACAAGAAAGCTTTACTTAAAGGACAAACCGTACTATGGGGTATACAACGTTGGTGAGTACACTTTTGCACCATTTAAGGTTGTTTGGGCAGAGCAATCAAGCAAGTTTGTTTCTGCTGTAGTTACAGAAAAAGATGTTCCTTTGGTTGGCAGTAGACCTTATATCCCGGATCATAAAGTATTTTTCGTTGACTTTGAAGTTGCTGAACCGGCGTATTATTTGTGTGGCTTACTTAATTCTAAATTAGTCAGAGAGTTTGTAGAGAGCCATAACATTGCGATACAAGTGGGGAATATTTTTAAACACATGAACTTACCATTCTTCGACCCTGATAATGAGCAACACGTTGCTCTTGCCGACTATGTACAAGAGGCTCATTCTTCAGGTCTTACAGAAGGGTTGGAAAATGTTATCCAAGAACTGTCTGATTCCATACTTGGACTATAAATAGGAAGGCTATTAAAAGTCTGAGAAGCTTAGTTGCTTGCTCAGACTTCCTTTTCTAGTACCCATCATTCGGATGCAACGAATACCAGGGCGGCCACAGGTGGCCCTTTTTTCTTGAAACGTTCAGAGCATTTTATACTCTGAACGTTTTTCTGTTGCTTTATAACGAAGCAATATCTTCTGGACGAATAATCGTATTTTTGATGAACATCAAAGATCTCGTGTTCCCTACACGCTCAAGATAATCCTTGAAACCTTTTACTAATTTCTTCATCTCTTCCACATCGGAAATGCCAAACATGAGTTTAACACTTTCAAAGAACCTTTTCGATTTCAGTTTTGCCATGAATGAAATCCTTTCGTTGGTAAAATAAGGGGCTGTAGGCGGATTCCAGCTAAAATAATCATTCAATTTATCGAATGAGCAGCTTAGGAAATATAACAGAAAATCGGCCTGAACTAGGTCGGCAGTTGTTATCCCCTTATAGTTGGCTCTGTCTAAAATCAATTGTCCTGAGTTTGATATATATCTCTGGCCGGTTGACGGGTTTGGAGATTCTTCTATAAGTCTAGGATAACTATTAAAAATCCCAATCGATCCGTCCAATTCTCTGCCGGTATCATTCAACACGAAATAATGGTTATTGACTAAATCCCTTATAGTTGTATATTTTCTATATTTATACAATAGGGTTATCGTGTAGATCATCAGTTCGGTAACGAAGAGTTTCATATGGTCGAACTGATTTTCGGAATAAAGAGAGCCGTTTTGTTTTGTGTAAATGATAGGGTATAACGATTCAAAAAAATTAATAATCAGATCAACATCAACTGTTTCTGATTCCCTTATATAAAACTCTATAAATTCAATATAGACATTTCGAAGTTCCACGGTTTGATGCAGGCTGTTATAGATAGAATTTATAAGTGAGTCAGTATTTGAAACGGTAATGGCAAATGAGGCAAAGTCCTCTTTAAACGTCTCGCTGAATTCCTGGGTATAGATATCGATGTTTCGGGGCCTTTTTTCTACATTGTGCCGAAACCTACTCAGTGCCCTTCGGCTCTCCAATGCTGTTTTTTTTTCATCTTGTAGGAGAAAAGACGGGGCTTTCCCCCTTATTGGCCGGACATATTCTGGTTTCCCATACAAATTCCGCAGTAATTTTTCATATCCATCTTCATAACTTTGCTCGGAAGACATGTCAATATATTTTGTTCCCTTAAGGTAGGTGGGGATATACGCTTCCCCATCAACACTTCTTTGGGTGATAATTGGGATGAATTTCGTCTGCTTCACATCTTGATAGACTTCATTTGAAATAATGACAGTCTCGGTCCCCACTCCACCTTCAAACCCATCAGCCTTTTTAGCATACTTTTCATCACAAATAACCAATACTTTTGTAATAGTGGGGTCATTAACGCTTCTTTGCATAAAAGCGTTCAGGTTTTGCCCTTCGGTGCTGTCCCATTTATCGATAACTACTGATACCCCATTACTTTCCAGCCTTTCTGCTAGCTCCAGTACCCATTTTTCATGTTCTGGACTAGACCAGGCATAGGATATGAACAACTTGTCTGCGTTTAATTCTTCCATCATACCCAATCCCCCATAAATTTATCAGATTATAATAAATTGAATTGCTATTATTTTCATTTCCAATTATGGCTTTCCTGTATACACCGTTCACTTTTTGGGTTATGGATTCCCCTATTCTTCCATTCTTATTTTATATCTTTATGAAAATGGCAGCAAGCTAAATTAATACCTCCTTTTTCAATTAACGGGGCAGCATTCCGGTAATGAATGAAAATAAGACTTGTTCACCAAAAGACCTCATGTTATCCCAAAGCTCGACAGCAAAGGACAAATACATCAAAATGGGAACTAATTGTGGAATTAAATTTCTTTAATTTAGGCCTAAATCAAACATAACCTTTCGTTACTTCCATTAAATGTTAGATTGTGTTAGAAGAGAGTTTTTTGTTATTTCATCAAAAACTTTTGTTTGTGATGATTAAGTAACTATCCCTAGACCAAACAACATAAAAAAATATTTCAGAGCCATTGAAGTATATCCTATAATGATTAATTTAGGTCGATGTAAAATCCCAATCATATTAAGAGTTTTTTAAGAACACTTGCTATCTTAGGTAGCTTTTTTATTTTTCCTTAATTTTCTACCAAGAGATTTTTATTGGTGATAAAAAAATTAGAAATGGTAAACGCTAGTTTGAAAAATCTAGGAAGACCATCATGATTTAGATCGTGATAATGATGGAATGGCTTGTGATTGGTATCCTTGAGGTACTGATTAGATGTTGTTAATAAGATTATTGGATTGTTTCCTTCTTATGTAACTAACGGGGCAGGATAGTTGAAGAGTACTGTTTAATCTTTGTTCAACAATTGGGCCAGAATGTTGAGTAAAGAAATGGTTGTTTTATGTTAAACTAAAAGAAAGGTAGGATTAGTTAATAAAGGTAAAAAGTGTAAAGTTATAGCGTTTTAGACTAGGTTTCTATGAAAGGTGTGAATATAATACATGTCATATCAAGTTCTAACAGATTCTGACGTTTTGAGATTGACTAGAATGAAACCCGTCATTGAGGCAATTGAGCGCGTTTTTCGTGAACAAGCAAACGCAACCCTTGTTTCACCACCTCGATTTCAATTGGAGACGGAGAATGGAAACTTAGTTTTCACTGCTGGAGCCGCAACGGAGACTGAAAAAGTTATAGGCTTTCGAGTTTACGATACCTATTCAAACGATCATTCGGGTCACGAACAATTGGTATCTGTGTTTGATTCCGTGACAGGAGTATTCAAAGGCGTTATTATTGGCAATTCACTTGGTGCCCTTCGCACTGGCGCAATTGGGGGAGCTGCCATTAAAGCCATGTCTCGTTCAGATGCTGAAAAGCTAGCGATAATTGGAACAGGTATACAAGCTCGTACTCAGTTAGAAGCAGCTATAGCTATTCGTGATATCAAACGGGTTGTGGTTTACAGTCGTAATGATATAAATCGAAAGAAGTTTGCCGAAGAAATGTCTGAAAAACTTGATATGGATGTAATTCCTATGGATTCCCCCAAAAAGTGTGTGGAGAAGGCAGATATCATCATCTGTGCTACAAATAGTCGTTCACCAGTGATCGATGCAGATTGGTTAAAACCGGGTGTACATATCAATACTGTTGGACCAAAATCGATGAATGGGCATGAGCTACCCATAGAAGTAGCTGGTAAAAGCTCCGTAATTACTACAGATTCCCTTGAACAGTTATGTGCCTATTCAACACCTCACTTCTTAGCCAATACTCCTTATGAGCAGAATATTGTACAGCTTTCGGACATCATAACTGGAAAGACACCGGGCAGAACTTCAATCAATGATGTTACATTGTTTTGTTCCGTGGGACTTTCTGGCACTGAAGTGGTTGTCGCACATGAGATTATGAACATGGCTGAAAAGTAAGCGAGGAATCTTCCTCGCTTTTCTTAATGAACTAACACAGGTGCGTGCGATAGCTGAAGATTGGAGCTGTCTTTAAGGTAGCTTTTTCTTTATGGAACTAACGGGGCAGGATAGTTCCATAAGGTATTAAAAAAAGATGAAGAAATAAGAGTAAGCATCCTTTCAAGGGTGCTTTTTATCTGGATATAGGATAGTATTATTTTTGAAACTACATACTTTTAAATAAGTGGTGATATAGAAAATGTCAAATATTTATGTGTCTGACCAACTAGAGAATGCTATTGATTTTCTAGAGCAAGCAGGTTCTTATTATAGAAAATATGGTTACAATCATAGGTTTAAATGGGTTTGTATCAGTTTACATGGAGCACTTTATGGTTTTGCTGTTACTTATGTAAAGTCGGGAAATCCTCTAGATACAATTTTTAAGAACACTGAAAAAGAAACAAGTAAATGGCGCTTGTTGAGTATCATGGAAATATTGAAGTTGTGTAAGAAAGAAGAATTGATACAAAGTGTTAATGGAAAAGTTCTAGTTTTAACAGAGAAGCAGAAAATAGCTATTGAAAGATTAAATGAATATAGAAATTCATTTTCTCATTTCGGTGCAAGTGGATACTCTGTAATAGGAACAATTGACGAAATTGTGGAGCCTGTTCTTGAAGTAATAAGGTATTTAATATTGGAAAGCAATAGAATTATTTGCTCATCAAATAAAAAAGTAAAAATAGAACGAACTTTATCTTCATTTGAAAACGAAGTGAAAAATAATATTTAAGACATCCACTTTGGGTGTCTTTTTATTTTGCAAATAGGAATGGCTGAAATGAGAATTGCTGATCACTTATCAGATAAACACCAACTGAGTAAGATAGAAGACTTAAGAAGAAACGTAAGTCTAAATCTAAGCCTAAACAAACGGGTGCAAGAGTTTATGATAGTTTATGATTCAGCTGCCATTTTGTCGACTTTTCTTATTGAAGTAACGGGTGCGTTAGCTGAAGATCGGAGCTGTCTTTAAGGCAGCTTTTTCTTATGGAACTATAGGGGCAGTTTAGCTGCATAAGAAATGGTATAATTTAGAGAAAAATAGGGTGGAGTAACGGATACAATAGAGGGTTTAGCAGATCTGAATTATAGCAACTTTTTTGTTGTGCTGACAGTTCAGTGTTATGCAATAACAAAGAAGTAGAGAGAGGGATGTGGAATGTCGTTTATAAAAAAATTGGTTATTTGTGTGACATTCTTCAACAAATACACCTAATTTAGTTAATTCTAAAATAAATAGTTAAACGATAAAAAAGTATAAAGCCTGTCTAAAATAAGTTTTATTATATTTCTATGGTAATATATAAGGGGTAATTTAGAACAATAGTTATATTATACTAATTTATGGTCGTATTATATATTTATGGAAAATAAAGTTATTGTTAAACAAGGGTTTTGGATTTATTATTTACTAGTTATTAGGAGGAAATTGTTAAATGTGAACAAAGGGTGGTTAGGGATAAAGGTAATACAATTAATATAAAGATGTAAGAATTGAAATCCTGAAAAGAGGAATACATATGGAATTAACTCAAGATTTAACTGAAAATTTAGTGCATTGTGTTTCGAGAAAAATATTTAATTACTTTTTTTATAACAGGAAGTATTTCGGGCGACAAGTAGTAGGGGAAGATGGGAAAGTAGTTTATGTTCGAAAAAGAAATAAAATGTCAGCTGCGATTTTAGAGAACATGATTAATTCTAAGAAAAGCATTATGAGCTACCAACAAGTAAGGCAAAAATTAAAATGGGTTTGTTTAGATATTGATATTGCAAAAGATAAAATTGACAGTGACTTTGATTTTTTTAAAAATACAGAGCTGAGAAATTCATTGTATAAGGTATATAGTGAAACTGTTAAGATTTTAAATAAATATAATATAAAATATGTATCTGAGTTTTCAGGGAATAGAGGAATACATGTATGGATATTCCTTGATAAAGAGGTAAGTAAAAATATTGGCTATGCTATTATAAAAAAAATTGATGAAGAATTACAAATTAATATAAAAAATTTATTGGGAATTATATTAACAGATAAGTATCCTAAAAATGGTTCCGCAAAAAATAATACAATAGGTTTGGGGGTCAAAGTACCTCTATCATTCCATTTGAAAAGTAATAGATATTCTTATCTTTTCAAAGAGACTTCAGAGATTGAACAAATAGCTGTTTTAGATAATGAGTTTCTAGAAAAACAAATGAATATATTGGACAATATCAAAATAAACTCTGTTTCAGAATTAATTGAATCATTAAAAATCAATGAAGTAAATGAAGAAGAAAATTACCAAAAGAAAAATATGGTTCTTACGGATCAGGATATTAATCTTGAAGGAATAATAGAAGTATTATCGAAATCAGAGATTTTCAGATACTTATTTGATAAACCATTAGCTCATTGGAGTGAGCGTGATAGAATAGTTTTAGTAGCATCGCTTATTAGAATTAAATCTATTAATGATGATAACTTTGGCGTTAGATTATTAAATGAGTTCTTTTCTAGTGATGAAGAGTCTTATGATGCGGATGTAACGAATGAAAAGCTACAAAATTTAAAAGGTTTATACCCACCTAATATAAAATATCTCGAAGATTTATATAAAAAGGAATGTAGTTATTGTAGGGAAAATGGGATAGAGAATATATATGATTTATTAGATTTACATTTAGAGCTTAAAATTGAGTTGATTTCTAATGACCTTGTGAATTTTGGCAAAATAGCACAGTCTGAATTGAATTACTTATTGCAAAATGATGAGGTACCATTAACTTTTATACAAGATGATCTCAAAAATATTAATGATGAAAATTTAAAAGACGATATACAAAAAATATATGAGAAAAATTATAGTTTTAAAAATATAGTGTCGTATCAGTATGTTAGAAAGGAAACTGAAATAAAAAATAGGCATATGTATAGTTTAGCGGCTAAGGATAGAATACTGAGTACATATATGTCATCAAAACTTACGGATTATATGTACGGAGATTTTTCAGTTAACAGTTATGCATACCGTCTAAACAAACGTAATAATAATTATATATTCGAAAATTGGAGTAAGGCGTGGCTAGAGTATGTATATAGTATTGAGGGCATAATTAATGATGGGAGTTATGATGAATATTATTTGATTAAATTAGATATAAAATCTTTTTACGATTCTATTGATCATATTGCATTACGAGAAGTACTATTAAAAAAAATAAAATTAAATGTAAATCCAATAAAAGAGAATGAAATTTTTCCTATTATTCATTATCTAATTGAACTATCTAAGGAAATAACTGGTTCAGATAAAGGTGTCCCCCAAGGTCCTGCATACGCTAGAATATTAGCAGAACTTTATCTCAGTCAGGTGGATGAAGTAATTGAATCGTATCTTGATGAAGATTTTGAAAGTTATTATAGATATGTCGATGATATGTTTATTATTCTTAGAGATAAAACTAGAGCAAATGAAATATTTCAAAATGTTCAACAAGTCTTAGATACCTTAAAGCTAGATATTAATATGGAAAATGAAAAATTTCAATTTGGTGTAGTTAAGGACTTAAAGTACAAGGTTATTACGAAGAGTTTTGAAAAGTATTTTGTCGATGGAGTAGATTATATTGGTGCAAGCGATGAATTAATTAATAATACAAAAAAATTATTAAATGAGCTGTTAACTACTGAGTTTAATGAAGTAGATGTTAAACAATTGCCGTTCTATTTGACACATTTAATAGATAAAGAAATATTTGATTCTAGAAAAAGAGAAATTGGAGAAATGATATTAAAAAGTGACATTGGTAGAGGTAGTCTGTTTAAACACTTTTATAATAATATTTTATTTGTTGATAAAGATTTAAAGTTTGAGTTGGATTTATTGATAAATTTACAGGGTCTTGCTAGAAGCAACTTATTTTCGGCATTAATTAAAAACTTTAATAAATATGATAAAGATGTGCTTAAAAAAATAATAACATCATATTCCTCCAAAAAAGATCTCTTAGATTATGAAAGAATAGAATTAATAAGGTTGATTATTTTCTCTAAAATAGATACAAGTGATATTAATTTTGAAACAGAAGATTTGGATATAATAATTGATAATTTAAAGTATGCAAATGAATTTAGTCTTGGCGAAGAATTGGAGTCAGAGATTTTAACTAGATTTCAATTTAAAGGAAACTTAAATCCGTTAACAATTTTAGAAGACTTGGATTATTTTCTTGAGAAGGCTGAGAATTTAAAGAGACTAGACAAAGTTGTTAATACCTTTGAAAGTATAATTAATATATCGCTTAACAAAAACCTAAATCAATCTAATGGGCAGAGTCTAGTTAATTTAGTATGTTTTTTAAGCTTGTATAGCAATATACATTTAGAGGGATTCAAGGGCATGTGGAAGAAAGTGCTTAACTTGGACAAAAATTTTCCAGTTTCAATGAATGAATGGTATAAGTACAAAAAACATATTGTATGGCAATCAGTTGAAGAACAAAATCTCATTATGATTATAAGTGATGTGCTAAATGATAGAGCTTTATTTCCAGAGGAGCCTGTAAGTCAAAGGGAAAAAGAATTTGTTGTATACCTACTACTCTTCATACTAGATCCAAATAGTAATATTAAATCAAAAATTCAAGATGTTAATTTAGATCAAATCAAAGGAATAATTAAAGAAAAAAATATAGAGTTTTTGAAGTGGTGCATTGATGAAAATACAGATTATTTCCCGGATTTACCAGAAGTACCTAGACTCAATACTTATTACAATAAACGGGTTGTCTTTAGAAAACAAAACAAGTTATTAGTTCGAGCTAATGCAAAACTGAAAGACCATATTCAAGTGAACGCAGTACTAAATGATAGTTGGCTGAATGGAGACGAGTATATAAATTTTATATTAGAAATAAAAACTAATGAAGAACTGATGAATATAAATGATAAATTACGTGGGAAAGATTTGATTTATGGAATTAAGTTAATATATGGAATATTCCAATTGATAAATAAAGGTCATTTATATAATTACTTTGAAAAAGGAACTTTTGTTAATTCATCAGAAGATATACATTTCAAATATTCTATGTATGATGAAAAAATAGTAGTTAATAAAATGAATTTATTTGATAATACTCCGAAAAGAGTTAAACAGGAAATTATGGATTTATTAAGTGACGGGGACTTACTAGAGAAAAATAAAGACGCATATCAATACAGTCCAACAAATTTTAAAAGTGAATTTATACCTAGGAATATAACTGATGAGGATATAATAAATTATGTAAATTTTTTGGGTAAATATTTAAATGAAAATTTAAAAGAAGGTGAGATTGATCCAATAAAAATAGAAAAAGCAAAATTATATGCTTTAAAGAAAATTATTAAAAGTAGTAAAAAGAATTTTAAGGAAGTTGACTTTGTAAATGCTTATGCATCCTTATCTCCGCATGATTTTGACAGATTAATTGTGTTTGAGAATGATAGAACTAAAATACAAGATAAATTATTATTTGAGCTTTTTAAGGGGATAACCGATAGAATTAAATTTGACATATTTGAAGAACTTAATGGTTTTTTCAAAGAAATAGAAATTGCGAAAGAAAGAGTAGAGAAATATTTTTCTAGTGAACCTAAAAGGTTAAATAATATTATAAAAGATTATAAGAAACCTAATATAGTTTGGATTGAAGAAAAAGAAAAAAATCTGGAAAATGTTAAAATCCTCTATCCTTTTGAACATGAAGATTTAGAAATTATTCCTTCTAACGAAGTTGCAAATTTAGATGCAAGATATGCATTATATTCTGATAGTCAGTTTGATATAATAATTGCTATTCCTTTACAGGGTTTAATTTCAATAAAAGAAAAAATATCTATGATAGACAATAAGAAAGTAGTTCAACTATTGAATAGTAAGAGAAATGCATTAAAAAGTTTAGTATGCTTTAAAGAATCGAGTAAAAAGATACAAAAACAGAATAATATAAGTGAGAATGAATCTTATCATAGAATATGGAGATTTTTGGACAAATTTGAAGAACAGTACCATGAAGCTTTACTAAAATTGATTGCTGCATATGAAGTAATTGATGAGCAGATGTGTATTGAATTTTTTAAAGGCCTGATTGAAATAAGTGAAGAAAAGAATGTTTGTCTTCTACCTTTGAAAACTAAGGAAGATGATAATGGATTCAATGTAATGGTTACGAATATAGGAAGAGATTATGGGTTCGATAGAAATTCAATTTATCAAAATAAAATATGGGAGGACTTCCGTATCATTAATGATTGTGCTGCGAATCAAGAATATAAATCACTAGCCTTTGTTTTAGATATTGGTATAAGTGGAAAGCAATTTAGGACCACGCTGCACAATTACCTTTATCCATCTAAGGATAAACCTTTATCCGAGGAATACTTTAAAATTGATAGTGAATCTTTAAAAGATTTTATGAAACAATTAGACGAAATTATTATTTTTTCTGTTGTTCATACGGATGTTTTTGAAGAAAACGTTACTAAAAAGATTCAACAAATATATGAAAGTTTGAAAAGTAAAATGCCAAATTTAAAATTTAGAGGAAAAAAGATATATAAGGAACAAAGTACATTCAGTAAAAAGTTAGATTATAAAGAAAGAAAATTAATTATTAAATCGTTTGAAGAACCCCGTTTTACAGACAAAAAGCTTTATATGAGTAACGATACATTCGTTAAATATTTGAAGTCTATAGAAGAAGAGAAAACTAGTAATATTTTAATTGCTAGATACAAAAGTATGCCTAAAGCTCATTTAATACCATTAACAGAAAAATTCGGCGTATTTAATTATAGGTATGACTCTAAAAACTAATAGTTTATTAAATGAAAAGGGCTTATTTTATTAATATTTTCTAGGCTGTAATAATGATACACTTTTTTTTACTTTCTTAGTCTTCTTTTAAAACATAATCTTTCTATTTATTCATTTTATTTGTATTATATAATCTAAATTTCAAACTTGTTTTTAAAGCTAAAAAGGAAGTATAATTTGTTACCTTTATTCAAGAAGCCAACATGTTTTCTTCTTCAACAAACTGGGTGTTTTAGTTGAGAAAGGGAACACCATTTCATTCAAGCTTTTTTTATAAAAGAATTATTCAATATTAAGAGCCTGTTTTGATTAATCTTTCAAAACAGGCTCTTTTCTTAGTTTATCAAGGTTATTAGTATTTGCTCAAGCCTTTTATCGAAGTTACAGTAGTTGACAAAAAATACTCGGAAAATTAAAGGCTTTTGACATCGAACACGAAAGCGTTAATGTCTAATAAAAAAGACCTCCAATCAATGGTTGAGATACTTTGAAACGGTAATAGAAGAATTACTTATTTAAGAGGAACTGAGGTATCTGGAAATTGGTCTTGATCACAATTCATAGGCCAATGTACTTTTGGAATTTATCCGCGGTCTGCTCCTATTTTAATAAAAAACAACTAATTCCAAATGTGACATATGCTCCTTTGGTCAAATGATTGTGTGCCCTCTACTTTTACATTCTCTTTTACTTTTCAAAAAGATAACTTCAAGAAAAAAGGAGAAAATGGATTTCCAATTATTCTTCCATTAATTCAACTAATAGATTTTCAAAACGACTAATCGTACTTGTTGCTTCCTTCATAATTTGAAAGTTCATTTCTATTATTCTTTCTAAACGCACTTCGTTTTCATTTCTTTCTGGTTCATATGCAACCTTTTCTACAACTGATTTAAGAAACTCTTGTCTTGATATTGATTTTCTTTTTGCCATTTCATCGATTTTTTTCATTGCTACTGGGTCTATGTTTCTTAAAAAAATATCCATTGTTTAACTCTCCTTTTGGACAAAATCAAAAATCTGGATTAAAAAGACTTAGAGTTAGAAAGAGCATAAGGAAAAACTGATATCACCAAGGGTGATATCCTAGGCAAAGCCTAGTGTTTTATATGATATCGTTAATTTCTTTCAGGTGGGCTGACATGGGACTCCTGTTTGATATAGGTGGGCTGACGTGGGATACCTGAACTTTCTCAGATGGACTGATGTGGGTCTTAAATAATAATTAAAAAGCAGTCATTTAGTGATATCACTAAATGTTAATCAATGTCCCCTTTGTGTCCCCCTATTTTCGACCAATGTCCCCTTCGCGTCCCCCTATTTAATTGAATGTTATTTTAAAAAAGAAAAGGAAACCTTCTCTTTCATTCACTTTTTTATTGGTTTTTTCGACGGAATTTAGCGATGTTGTTTCTTAGACTTTCGCTTGTATTTTGACCAATTTGATAGGTGCGTTTAACCGTTTTTACTGACGGGCTGTTCCGCACATTATCAGAAATTATGCTTCCAACATGACGAGTTTCTCGATCAGTTCTTTTTTCTTGTAGTGGTGTTTTCATATTAGATTCTCCTTGCATTTCAGATGAAACCAAAGGGGAATTTGATTGTGAGAAGGAAGGTGATGAAGGAATGGGACTGTAGTAGTCACCTGACGTTTTCTCACTTTTTTGTATATCGCCATTGTTCATTTGGCTTGGCGATCCAGATGAAATGGAGTGTGGACTGTTTACAGCTGCACTCCGTTTTCCATTACCGGAGACACCATTCAGAGCCATTTGATCATGTAATCCTATTACTTTTCCTCTACCTGTTTGCCCTTCTTGTTGTTGTTGTTGTTGTTGTGCCATTTTTTGTTCAATAGAAGAAGCAACTTCTTGCGTTCCAGTTTCGATTTCCCAGGAACCTTTCGAACCATTTGGACTTTGTTTTTCTTGATTTTGATTTTGTGCTTTTAAATCTACAGAATGAGCACTTTCGGAACCATTCGGAGTCTGTTCTCTGGATTGGTCCTGTCCTATTGCTCTAAGGCCTTGTGCCATTCCTGCAATACCACTTACACCCTTCAATGCGGCAGATTTACCTTCACTTGATAATCCTTTCAGTGTATTTGCAGCACCCTTTGTTGCACCCGTTACGCCTTTTGCAATAGTATAACCACCGGCTACGGCACCCCAGCTAGATTTCAGTCCTGCATCAATACCAAATAACCGTTCAACGATATTGGGACCATCAATTACAGCAAGAGAGAAAGCAAATAATGCAATTAAATAGGCGACACCATCCAATTTATCGGTAATAAACTCTGTTCCAATCAGATAGATTTTCATTGATAGGAAAATCATAATTGTCACTAGAAAAGTATTTAGGATACTTTGAAGGATTTGCTTTGTCTTTTGCCCTGAATGAATATCAGCAGGGGCTATAATGATTGCTAATACGTAGTTGAATGTTAATTCAAAGAACAGTTTTGCTAACTTAATAGCAATTGTCAGCATAGTGAAGGCTGTAATAGCTAATGTTATGGCGATTGTCCAAAAGTTCCAATCCCAACGGTAATACTTTTCTTTAAACGCAGTGAACCAACCATCATCTAACTCAACTTTCTTTGGATTACCTAAATCGTCATACTCCAAACGATTAGAAAAAACCCCAAGTCCTATTTCAGACATTTCTTTAGCTTCCCCTGCGGGATCAAAATCCTTATCAATCGCCTGTGTAATATTAATTTTTAAAATTCGATCTTTCGGAACTCGGTTTGGATGGTTAAGCTCAGTTGTTTTCCAACCCGTTGCATCAAATTGAGCAAGATCAGTCATATTGTCTTTAATAACTT
Source organism: Peribacillus simplex (assembly GCF_001542915.1). Taxonomy (GTDB): domain Bacteria; phylum Bacillota; class Bacilli; order Bacillales; family DSM-1321; genus Peribacillus; species Peribacillus simplex_B. The sequence goes on from NZ_LNNH01000018.1 coordinate 33,415, forward strand.
TTTGACTAATTGAACCTTCTTCAACAACATCAAGAGCATCAATAGCTTTATCTGTGAATTGGTTTGCTTTTTCCATACCTTCTTGTACCAAAGCGAAAAAAAACATTATCATAAACACATTCACTATAATGGCTTCGCGATCCAACTTTTTTTGAAAAATAAGCTGATATCCTGTGTAGAGAAGCGAAAACCCCATCAATATAACAGAAAGAGGAATAAGGAATTCTACAAAACTTGTAATTTCAGCACTGTCATAAAACATTTTTAAACCCAGGATTGAATCCGTTATGTTTGATAGGGAATCAACAAGCCATGCCAAACCCTTTATAATGGCCCACCCGATCAAACGTAGCATGTACGAGATTGGATTGGTCATTTCGAGAAAATCAGAAAATTTTTCAAGTATCCTTGCTACTTCATCCATAGAACCCCTCCTAGTTAACTCATAATCCCTAATATATCAATGGTTAACCGCACTATTTTGGTTAACGTTATTTGGATTAATCATGTTTCATTTTTTGAACGAATTTTTCAACCTCGCCAGAAACATCATCTTCTGAAATATCCTTAAAATTCAATTCATCTTTGATTTCACCCTTTTGATAAAAGGCTAAGGTTCCTGAATTTTGCTCAAGAGTACGTTTTGAAGTATCCTGTTCGTAAAGTTCTGAAGTAGGCAGTTCTTTTGCATCAAACACATAAAAATCAATCTTTTCAGCCTCGGCAACACGTTCAATTTCGCTTAACTGCATTCGATCACTTTCTTTATCAGAATCAGAATCAAATGCTGATTTCACATATAAAAACCCAGTTTTTTTATCTTCCATAAATACTTTAACTTCCTTCAAATCGAGTTCAGTAGCTTTTCCGATCCCTCCATTAATACCATCACTCTCACAAGCTGATACAACCAACACAAACAATAAAACAAGACAGCCACTAAAAACCTTTTTTAAATTCATTTACAAAACTCCCTTGTATTTATTGATCTAAATAAAAACCACGCCTTTTACCGTTTTATTCGGAGACACAAATCCGTATAAAATCATGCCTGCATCACCATCAATCGTAAAAGCTTCAGTTAAAACACCATCTTTTTCTTCGAATTTTTTTATGTGCTTCTTTAATAACGCAGTTTGAATAGGATTTAAGGGTTTTTTCATTTTCATGATAATCTCTCCTTCTGAAATTAATAGGGGTGTGATTTAAAAATTCACCATCCAGGGTTGCTAACTTTTCTGCTAACCCAATTTTTATTTTTCATTCCAACGTATACAATCTAGATTCTTAAAATCCAGGTTACACCAAGAATTTGCCAGCCCATATAAGAGCAAAAAACCACCTCTTAGATGGGCGGCATGATGTAATCTTCGCTTAAATCCCTTAATACAGGGATTTAACGAGGATTCAGAATGAATGCTCACCAATCATGTGAATATCTTTAAATTTAAAGGCCTCCCACGGTTTACTGTGGGAGGCCTTTTTTTTGTTATCAGTCATATGAGCATGGATAATCATCGTTGTTTGAATATCCGTATGTCCTAATCGTTGTTGAATTTCTTTCAAACCCACCCCTGCTTCGATCAGTAAGGATGTATGCGTATGCCTAGTCCCACATAGCATTTGGGTTCAGTTACTAAATCATCTGGAAAACAAGAAAAACCTATTACTGATCTCTACGCTGCCATATATCCAAGGAGGGCTTTTTTATATGAATAACTGTTGAACGTAGGATTAGTATTGAATGCAGTGTACTGTGATACGTGGATCATAAAACGTTCTTTAGAAAATGTTTTGGCTTGAGTGGGAGGTTTGTTCCCTCGACTGTTTTGTAGAGCTCATTCCCTTCTATTATGTATGGGTGCCCAGCCGCAAGGAAGTAAATGGGGGGAAAGGAAGGAAGCTGAAAGTCAGCCAGGTCAAAAAAGCAACTGAAACCCACTTATCAGCAAAGATCGGGTTTGCAAGAAAGTATTTCGGAAAGGATAAAAGGAAAAGCGGGGAACCCTGAATTATCAGTGTTTTCCCCGCTTTTTATCATTTAATATTTGAGTTACATATAATCATAAACAGAGTCATCGAAATAGAGCCAGTGATAATATTCAACCTGTGAATCCGTCATCTTGGAAATGTCTTTCTCATTGAACTTTTGTTGCTCAATTAATTTCTGCGCTTTGGAATTTCTTTCTACTTGGCTCATCTTAAATCCTCCTTATAATATGAGAAGTAACGAAGTATTTAAATGTTGAAAACGCTTTCTTTTTTATCTTATTTTTATTATATATCTCAATGTTAGATTAAACAAATATCAAATATAGATGAATTTTAAGGATATAATATAGAAATGGTATTTATCTATTTACTTTGAAGCAGTTAATGAGACAAGGTCGGATTTCCAAAGCTTGATTTTTGTTAAGGAGTAGGGATTTGATTCAAAGGTGCCGAATGGATGCCGAAAATGTTATTATTTTAAATTTTTGAGTGAATATCCTAGTTTAGAACGTATGTTTTGTTATGTGTTTTAATTAAGGTTAAATTGTATGATGCGCGGCATGATGTAATCATCGCTTAAATCCTCTAATAAAGGATTTAACGAGGTTCAGAATGTGCTCACCTAACATGTGAATATCTTTAACGTTGAAGGCCTCCCACAGTTACTGTGGGAGGCCTTTTCTTCGGTATTTTGAAGGTTAATAGAAGCATTACCTGAATCGGGACTCTTCTTCGCCATCTATTTCGTTATCTCATCTATATGAGTAGAGTTTGAAGTATCAGGATCGAAAGTATTGAACCCATTCAAATCAATAAAATGGGCAATAGGATCCTTATCTTTGTCAGCTATAATGAGGTTAAAGCCAGATAGGTTGTTTTTTATTTTCTCCAATTCTTTTTTCGTTAAATCGATGTTTAGTTTGAATGGAGTTTGATATGTAGTTTTGTGATCTGTAGGCTGCTCTGCCAACACTGATTCACTGGTTGTCTTATGTAAAACATCGTATACTGCTTCAGGGTACTCCAGTGAAAAGTACAGCTTTTGGGTGTTTTCCTGTAAGATTTCGTATATGTCCTGATCTATTTCGTAATTCATCAGAAAAGTTAATTCCTTATTCTCAGGAATATAATTCATTTCAAACTTTGTGATGCTAAATTTAGGGGGAAGCAGCTTGTTTTCCAATGATTTGTTTTTTTGATTCGATGAGTTATTCTGTTTAGTCTCGATTGGATCATGGACAGATTTTTCACTTGTCTTTTCTGTGGTATCACACCCCATTAGAAGAAACATACAAATGATAAAAGGGAAAGCATACTTTGGAAGCATATATGTAGCACCTCTTTATTTTCGTGATGATAGTGTAATCATCAGTTGCAGTCGTTGCTTTTGCTGTATGATGGATTCACTTCATTGTCAATGGTATTGTGAATAATAGGAATAATCAATGTTTAGTTAAGGTGATCGGTGCAGGATTGGTTTGAATTTATCGCCATACAATATTAAGATTGTATGAAAAAGGATGAGGACTGTGCCGATCAATTCGTTTGAGGATTATCCAATGACCTGGAAGCCGACGATCAGTAGGGAGGATAGGCCGATATATCAGGCATTGGCGAAGCGGTTAGAATGTGACATTATGGAGGGGCTTTTGGTGCCTGGTACGAAGCTTCCTCCGCAGCGGGAATTGGCCGATTATTTGGATTTGAATGTAAGTACTGTTTCAAAGGCGTTTAAGGTGTGTGAGTTGAAGGGCTTGCTGAGTGCAACGGTTGGAAGCGGCACGTTCGTTTCGTATGATGCTTTATCGAATGCTTACTTACTGGACGAAGTGAAGCCGGGGCATTTGATTGAAATGGGAGCGACACTGCCAGATAATGCTTCGTTTGAGCCATTGCTCCACCAGCTGAAAAACATGCTGCAGGAGACGGATTATGAAAAGTGGTTCGGATATGGCCGAACAGGTGAAAGCTTTTGGCAAAAGGATGCAGCGATCAAGCTAATGAAAAGAGGCGGGTTTGAAACGACAGTCGAGCGCATATTATTTGCAAATGGCGGTCAAAATGCGATTGCCGCCACGCTGGCGAGTCTGTGTCAGCCAGGTGATCGCATTGGCGCTGATCAGCATACGTATCCAGGCTTGAAAACGGCGGCCGCGATGCTTAGTGTGCAAATAGTGCCGATAAAATCCGAGAATGGTGAAATGAGTCCAGCTGCTTTTGAGGATGCGTGTAAGCATGACAATATTAAAGGCATATACTTGATCCCGGATTTTCATAATCCGACAGCTTGCTCGATGTCTGTCGAGAATCGGAAAATGATTGCGGCAATTGCGAAAAAGCATGATCAGTTCATCATAGAAGATGCGACGTATCATCTACATAACGAAAAACCATTACCGGCCATCGCCTCATTTGCCCCGGAACAGGTCATCTACATTGCCAGTTTATCGAAGTCGATCGCACCGGGTTTGCGGCTAGCCTATGTCGCTGTGCCGAGTCCATTCAAGGAGCCGATTTCAAGGGCACTTTATAATTTGAATATAACTGTTTCCCCGTTATTAGCGGAGCTTGCGGCGCGTACCATCATATCGAATCAATTTGAAGGTATGATTGCGGGCCATCGGAAGCAAACAATTCGTCGGAATCAGGTCGTCAATCGATATTTGGCAGGCTATGCGTGTTTAGGTGCTGAAACAAGTATCTTCCGTTGGTTACTATTGCCTGGAAAGATTACAGGTGCTGGCTTCGAAGCGTTAGCTGCAGAGCAGGGGGTACAGGTGTATGCCGCTGAACGGTTTGTAGTGGGGAAAAGTTCCCCGGAGAGGGCTGTACGGGTTTCCATTTGTGCTCCGGAAACAATGGAGGAGCTGGAAAGAGGATTACGTATCCTTGAACGTTTACTAAAAAACTTAGCCTAATATATTGTTCGCCATACAATTATGATATTGTATGGTTTTTTTGTGAATGTTATGATAATGCAAATCTTGGATCGTTACAAGAATAGAATCATCATTTTGGAAAGAGAGGTTAGATGGTATTGCAAAATAGTGTAAAAGAGTTGGCAGGCCAATCGAATAGACTGCAAAGCTATATTGATTCTCCTGAAAAACAACAACAATTATACAAACGGTCGTTACTGGTTGTTGTCATATCCCAAATTTTCGGCGGAGCAGGACTTGCAGCGGGGGTGACAGTGGGGGCATTGCTGGCACAGGATATGCTGGGTACAGATAGTGTGACGGGAATTCCTACGGCGTTATTCACGTTAGGGTCAGCAGGGGCTGCGCTGCTAGTGGGGCGTCTGTCCCAGCGCTTCGGACGCCGTCCAGGACTTGCGGCAGGATTTTTTGCGGGAGGCATCGGTGCCGTTGGCGTGGTGATCGCAGCTTTAACAAATAGCATCCTGCTGTTATTTGCATCACTGCTTATCTACGGCGCCGGGACGGCGACAAACTTGCAAGCACGATACGCAGGAACGGACTTGGCTAACTCGAGCCAAAGAGCAAAAGCGATCAGCATGGCCATGGTTTCGACGACATTCGGTGCCGTGGCAGGACCGAACCTGGTGGATGTCATGGGGGATTTGGCTGTATCAATTGGAATTCCAGCTTTAGCTGGTCCATTCATATTAGCTGCGATAGCTTATCTACTTGCAGGCTTCGTATTATTCATGCTGCTTCGTCCTGATCCCTTCATTGTTGCAAAAGCGATTGCTGCTGCTCAAAAAGGAACTAGTGATTCACCTTTGAATGGGAAGGCCGATTTGCTATCGGCAAACAGGCGGGGCATTTATGCAGGAGCTGCAGTAATGGTTTTAACCCAATTCGTCATGATTGCCATCATGACGATAACACCCATACATATGGGCCACCATGGTCACGGGTTAAATGAAGTGGGGCTGGTCATCGGATTCCATATCGGTGCCATGTTTTTGCCTTCGTTGGTGACCGGTTTTCTTGTGGATAAAATGGGTCGTGGCGTTATGGCGATTGCTTCTGCCCTTACGTTACTGATTGCCGGCATTTTAGCTGCTCTTGGACCTGCTGATTCGATGATGATGCTCATCATTGCACTTGCCTTGCTTGGGCTAGGCTGGAATTTCGGTCTGATTAGTGGCACAGCCATTCTGGTGGATGCCGCCCCTCCATCCACCCGGGCTAAGACACAGGGCTCTGTAGATGTTTTGATTGCATTGTCGGGCGCATTGGGCGGAGGCTTATCGGGAATGGTTGTAGCCCATTCCAGTTATGCAACGTTATCGATTGCGGGTGCCGTGCTTGCCTTACTGCTCATTCCGTTTGTCCTTTGGGGAGGTAGCGGTCGACATGAAAAAACTTCAGGACTTCAGCAAATTGATAAAAAATAAAAAAAGATATCCCTTCCCATTGTTTAACCAAAGCATTATGCTTAAAACTATCATTCTTGCATATTAGGAGGTTCATGATGCCAAAATCATGTGAAAATCCATACCTTACAAAGCCAGTTTCGACATCACCGCCGCCACCGTTTACTCAGCTGTATTTGCTTATATATAAAACAGATTAAGAATCTGCGAAATGTATAAGCTGTTTCGCAGATTCGAAGGAGTAGACGATGAAATCTAGCATTCAGTTTATCTTATCAATGATCATCTTTGGTACGATCGGTTTAGTTGTAAAATTCATTGATTTATCCTCGAGTGAAACAGCTTTGCTGAGCAGTTCGATCGGGTGTCTTTTTTTAGTGTTCGTATTTGTAATGATGAGGAAGCCCATTCCTTGGAAATTCGTAAAGGGCAATGCTCTTCCCTTGTTTCTTTCCGCTTTCGCTTTGGGAGGGAATTGGATTTTTCTTTATCAATCCTACGAACACACAACACTTGCGAATGCAACATTGGGTTATTATTTTGCACCAGTCTTTGTCATGGTTCTCTCGCCATTCGTACTGAAAGAACGATTGCCAATCAAAAAAGTAGTTTGCATTGGCGTAGCGATAGTCGGTATGTTATTGATTATCGGAAACGGTATTGGCGCCTCTGGCAGAGAAGATTTGCTGGGGATTCTTTTCGGGTTGATCGCGGCTGCATTTTACGCCGCCTTAATGTTATTGAATAAATTCATTAAAAACATCGACATGTTGGAGATTACCATCATTCAGCTTGGCACCACTGCCTTCCTGCTCTTGCCTTATGTATTATTCACTGAGGGGCTGGGTATTTTGGAAGCACCAAGGACTTCCATTCCGTTTGTGCTGCTCTTAGGGGTTGTGAACACAGGTATTGGTTTTTGGTTGTTTTTTTCCGGAATGGAAAATTTAAAAGGGCAAAGCATTGCCATGCTAAGCTATGTGGATCCATTTGTAGCGATCCTGATATCGGCTGCATTACTACAAGAAAATATGACAACCGTTCAAATCTTTGGCGGCACCCTCCTGTTAGGCTCAACCTTTGTAAGTGAATATAATTTCATTCATGTCCGAAAAGTTTACGGGAAGATCTTAACGAAATGAAAATAGGGCAGTGGGGGAACTTCCTCCCTGCCTTTTATCCCTTTCAAGTAAAAGGCCGGGTTTACCGTGTGGTTCGATATGTCCGCTATCCATCAATGAAAGCTTTCTAGATAAAATATTGTTTACTCGTAAAACTCATGCAAATCAATCCGGTTAAGAAAGGGGTTTTTGTCAGAATGATTTTTTTAAGAAATGTTCAAGCTGCAGATTTAGAACAGCTTATAGTCATTGAGAATGAAGGGTTTTCCGTGGAAGAAGCTGCCACAAGGGAAGCGTTTGTGGACAGGATCACTCTGATATCCGACACCTTTATTGTGGCAGAAAAGGAAGGCGGAATCCTTGGTTATATTAATGGTCCCATCATTGATCAGCCTTATATAACGGATGATCTTTTTGAGGAAATCAAAGAGAATCCGAAAAGTGGAGGATATCAGAGCATCCTAGGGTTAGCTGTGTCCAAGAATGCCAGGCAGCAAGGAATTGCGAAGACTTTAATGGAGAAAATGGAATCACTTGTAGAAGAACATGACAGAAAGGGAATCACTTTAACTTGTAAACAGGAATTAGTTCCTTTCTATGAAAAATTGGGGTTTGTTAGCCATGGCCTGTCTGAATCGCAACATGGGGGAGCCAGCTGGTTCAACTTGGTCAAATTTAGAGAGGATAAGAATTGATTCGTACAGGTGCGTCCGTATTAAAGAGTAGCCAGTGGGGCGAAAGGTGAAAACACTCGATCTATGCGTATCGGTTTTGACTATTTAAACCCTTCTTTTGGTCATTAAGAATATTTTGGAATTCAAAGGTCATCAAACATGTGAATACCTTTAAGGTTGAGGCCTCTCACGGTTTACTGTGAGAGGCCTCTTCTCAATGTTTTTGGAGCCAACAGGTTCATTAGGATCTTTTAGCTGGGGCAAGGTGTGCAGAGATAAGATAGAAGATAGTATGATGGATCAGCATTATTACCATATAGCGTTTTTAAACCAAAACAAAAGCTAGAGGGTCTTTTAACCAATGTTGATATTGTAGATGCAGTTTCCTTAAGGGAGTATGGCTTACCTTACTTCAATCCTGCTCACTCTATTTTATTAAAGTTTACTAACGAATAACAATTAACACAGGGGAATAAAGGAATTGGAAATGTGAAATACATCGTTTCATTTTTGGAACGAGAGAATTTCCTAAATATAGTAGTATAGGGTTAGAAGAGCAATAACACCTACCTAACCCCGTTGTATTGCACTTTGGGTTTTATAATAAAAGAGGTGGATTATAATGGATAATATGTTAGATGAATTAAATAAGGTGAAATATCATCAAAAATTACTGCTTACAATTGCATTGGATAATAACCCTGAACAATATACATATTTTCATTTCATTATGAATCATGATTTAAGTGAAAAGGATTCAAAGGTAATTTTTCATTTGCTGCATGCTTTAGAAGATAAAAGGAAAGGTACTTACCAAAAGGACAAATATGAAGCAGGCATTGCATCACTACTAGGAGATAATCCTTCAGTGTCCATAGATACTATTGAAAAGGCATTGTTGCATGTAAATATAGATGTAAATCCCGTTTATCTAACTAAATCTATGAGAGATCAATATATTCTAGTTGATTTATGTAATTATTTACTACGAGAATTAAAGTGAAAATTTTATAACTGTTGAGTGAATACAGTTTAATGCTGTATAAAAAATCTTTTTCATACTACTTTTAAAAATACATAAGCGATCTGTGCGGCAGCCGTCATGAGGCATTTATCTTTAGGAAAACCCCTACTTGTTGAGTAGGGGCTTTTTTGATTTTAAAATATTGGTTTAACTTTATTAACTACCTCCGTTATAAATCACCTGAACAATATGGAAATGCTTATTAGATGCAAAGTTTTTTTTATCTGTTGGATCCATTCGTATACTATTACTGAATTGATATCCAATCGTGGTCTGGGGTTATTTTAGATTGGAAAATTTGATTAAAGGGGTCGATATAAATGTATTAGAGATTAAATATTCAGAGACAATTAAGATCTTGAAAATAAAGGGACTACCAGTAATTAAAATCGGATTCAACTTTCCAACTTAATACAAATAGATGGAATAGGTTATTTTTTAGCAAAATTATCAGTGATTTTATATGGTGAAACCCGCTTCATTAATAAAAGTTTTTCCTTTTCGTGAAATTTTTGATAAAATTTACTCTACAAAGCTAATAATTAATAATTTCCTATTGTCTGAAAATAAAAGGGATGGTATATTGTTAATATTCCTTTGAAAACGATTTCATGATATGAGCTTCTGCAAGTGCTCCTTGTTGGTCACTTATATCGTCTGAATTATGATTGAAAGGAATTCAATGGCATGTATGAAAAAGACACGATTTTTATAATTGGTGATGCGAAGTCGTCACAAAATAACCCGATTACCATGAAATTCAGTCAATATTTTTTGGCGCTGGTAGTCGATCGAAGAGATGGCAAAATTATTGATGTGGATTGCTCGGCGACAGTGGATTTAACCATTCGCTTTGTGCAATCACTTTTTATTGGACGTCATGTGGATGATCCGTCCATTGTGGAAGATATTACCAACCGTTATTTTGGTTCTTCCCAAAAGGCGATGGTTGTCGCTTTTCAGGATGCTCTAAAGAAATATATAGCTATAACTGCTTTGTCTAAATAAACCTAGACAAAATCCAGTCTAACGATTTTTTGTTAGGCTGGATTTTTTTGTCTTTTTAAGGAGGATATATCAATGATTCAGGATGGATTCATGTATTTCAGTGTATTGGTTGCTTTTGCAGCTTTAATGGTTGCGTTTGAGAAGAAATTCAATACCAATCGCTTTTTAAAATTTATACCGGGTATAGTTCTTATTTACATCGGTTCTGCGATCATGCAAACTTGTGGTCTCTTTGCAGATAATGAGTCCACAGCGACTGTTTATTCCAGTGTAAAAGGAGCCTTGCTTCCCGCTATGCTGGCCATCATGTTATTGAAGTGTGACATACGCAGTATTATCAAACTAGGACCGCGGATGCTTGGCGGGTTTTTAGTAGCTGTTGTCAGTATTATGATTGGCTTTATCGTAGTCTATATCGCTTTTCAACACTTTTATATTAAAGATACGTGGAAGGCATTTGGAGCACTTGCAGGAAGCTGGACAGGTGGGTCAGCAAACATGGTGGCCCTTCAAGGCATATTGAAAGTGCCGGAGAATATCTTTGGTTATGCCTTAATGATGGATACAATTAATTACGCGGTTTGGGTCATGTTCATGTTTTGGCTTGTTCCATTTGCGGGAAAGTTTAATCGCTGGACAAAAGCGGATACAAGCTTTCTTCAAAAAGGATTTGAGGAAGCGGCAGCAAGTTCCGAAGAAAAGACTGGAGTACAATTCCAGCATATGTTGTATTTATTGGGTATTGGTTTATTCATTTCAGCTCTATCTACCTTTGCAGGTCAGCATCTTCCCGAGATAGGTGCCGTAATAAATGGGACAAGCTGGACAATCATGCTTGCTTCCGTGATCGGTTTAATTTTAGGACAAACACCAGTTGCCAAGATTCCGGGTGCATTGGATGTTTCGAATGTGATGCTATATGTTATTGTTGCACTCATTGCCTCGCAATCGGATTTTTCAAATATTGCGCAAGCACCGATTTATCTTGTCTCTGGATTCTTGATCATGTTGATCCATTTAATCATCATGCTATTGTTAGGGAAACTCTTTAAATATGATTTATTTACACTTGGCGTGGCAAGCCTTGCGAACATCGGCGGGATGGCATCAGCGCCAATGTTAGCTGCATCATATAGCCGCGCACTCATTCCAGTTGGTGTGATCATGGCATTAATCGGATCATTCCTTGGAACCTATTTTGGTATGATCGTTGCTAAAATATTAAGTATTTTCTAAAAGGGCTATAAAAAAATGGAAAGGAAATGAGTATCGTGATTATACATGACTTACAAGTCAAGCGTCGTAAGGTTTCCTTGCGTGTACCCTTTAAAACCGCATTAAGAACAGCAACCGAAATCGAAAATATCGAAGTGTCATTAACGCTTGAAAATGGCATGATTGGCAAGGGGGCAGCAGCACCAACCTTCATCATTACGGGAGACTCATCAGAGGGCATTGAAGCGGCTCTAGTTGGGCCAATAAAAAATGAACTTGTCGGTGCTGATATTACTCATTTTCAAACGGTCCTTCAAAGAATCCAATCCTGCTGTGTCGGGAATACAAGTGCCAAAGCAGCTGCTGACATTGCTGTACACGATGCTTATTGCAAACTATTAAATATCCCTTTGTATGCTTTTCTTGGCGATAAAAAGGACTTGAAAACATGTATGACAGTGGGGGTAGATACACCAGAAAAAATGGCATCTGATGCCAGCAAAAGTGCTGATGATGGTTTTCAGACCTTAAAAGTGAAGGTTGGAGCAAATCCAGAGCTTGATATTGCACGAATCGAAGCCATCCGTGATGGAATACCAGAAACGATTAAGCTTCGTCTCGATGCGAACCAAGGCTGGAGACCCAAACAAGCGGTACAGCTGATTAACGAGATGGAACGAAAAAAGTTTAACATCGAATTCATCGAACAGCCTGTAGCAAGCTATGATCTGGAGGGACTAAAATTCGTCACGGAACGAGTTGGGCTTCCAATTATGGCGGATGAAAGTCTCTTTTCGACCAAAGATACGTTGAAACTTGTCGCTGGTCGATATATTGATCTATTAAACATTAAATTGATGAAATGTGGTGGAATCTCACAAGCCTGGAATATTGCGAGTATCGCCGAAGCAAATGGAGTCGCTTGCATGATTGGAAGCATGATGGAACCAGCCCTTTCTGTTGGAGCTGCAGCCCATTTTGCGGCCTCACATCCAAATGTGAAATATTTTGATCTTGATGCACCGCTTTGGCTTTCGGAAAAACCGGATGTACTTATGTATCACGGGGAAGAAATTCAATTATCGGATTTGCCTGGGATTGGTCGGGTCTAAGTAGAGTAATGGAAGTTTTAACTATAGCGTGCAATAGTAATTTAATTGGATGATAGTTCCGAGGATTCAAACCATGTTAACAAAAAAAAGGAGGACTTGGATTATGAAACATTTCATTTTAACGATTATCGCCATTTTCCTAGTAGGATTTGGTTCGAATGTACAAGCAAACACGAAAGAGAAAAAAATGGATGAAACCGCTTATGTGGATGTCTCAGTTTCGACACTTTGGACAGCTCCCAATATTTTACGCCCCGTTGATGAACCATCTGCTGCCAACCCAGTGAATATGAGAAAATGGACGAGTGCTATGACATATGAGCAGCAATTGCAATTATCCGCTGACGGAATGCTGGAAACTCAAGCTCTTTACGGAAATAAAGTGACAATTCTTGAAAGACAAGGTGAATGGGTGAAAGTAGCTGTAGCGGGTCAACCAACCCCAAGAAATGATTTGGGATACCCTGGTTGGTTGCCAGCATCCCAATTAACCTATAGCAAAAAGTTTGCAAAGGCAGAAAATCAACCTTTTATTATGATTACCGAACCTACAACCTTTCTTTATCCATCACCATCTTTTAAAGAAAAAAATATAGAAATTAGCTACAATACTCGCCTTCCCTATGAAGGTGAAACCAAACATGCATATAAAGTACTCAAACCAAATGGCAAAAAGGCTTTTGTAAAAAAGGAACACGCCAAGTTGTTTCACTCAACAGCTGAAATTCCTGCGCCAACAGGGGAAGTGTTAGTAGAAACGGGAAAAAGATTTCTTGGATTGCATTATTTATGGGCCGGCATGAGCGGCTTTGGTTTTGATTGTTCAGGATTTACCTTTACGATGTATCAATCATACGGAATTACCATACCAAGGGATTCCAGTGTTCAAGCAAAAAATGGTGTATCAGTTGAACTTGAAGATCTCCAGTCGGGGGACTTACTTTTCTTTGCTCATGATAATGGAAAAGGAAGTGTACACCATGTAGCGATGTACGCGGGAAATGGTATGATGATTCACTCGCCTAACTCAAAGAAAAATGTTGAAATCATTCCTGTTAATACTAAAGGGTATATAGAGGAATTAACAGGTGCAAGAAGGTATTTGCCTTAACAAGAAATTTGTGAAGTAAGGAAATTGACGGTAAATCTTCCGTCATAGGCTGTAGAGAAAGTTTTACCCTTCATCGTTCCATAAAGAGTGTGGGTGCCGCTGAAGGTAACAAGTAGATTGATATTTTTTGGTGTAGCACCCGACTAAGTCAGGTGCTACCCATTTTTTGACCACGAAATCATGAAAGCTCACCAAAAATGTGAAGATCTTTAACGTTGAAGGCCTCTCGCGGTTTACTGTGGGAGGATTTTTTTTTGTTGTTGAAAGGGAAACTTCATACATCCAGTTTCATAGAAAGACAGGCATATAGTTCCGGGCAAGGAGGAAGTCCGAATTTGATTTTAGTACAATAAAGTTTTAAAGCAACCATGTTTAACAGGACCATACAAAGGCCGTGTTATAAGTTGCGAGCTACAAAAAGAATCCTGTCACCAAGCCTATTTGGCGTGTTTCATTCGAATACGTGCAGTGCTTGTCCTACTATCAAACATATAACATGCTCAAGAGCTATCTATATCTTGTGGAACATATTATAATTAAAAGAAATTATGTTATTAAAAGGCAGGCAAGCATGGATGAGTAATTTTAGATTTGGAATACGCCAGAAGATTATTACTGGGTATATTATTGTGATTATTTGTTTAATTGCGTCTATTTGGGCTGTAATGAAGCAGTTAGATACGATGAACACGGAAAGAAACTTTATCGTCGAGCATGATTTCGCGGTTAGAGATATCACAAATCGAATTGAAAAAGATCTGTTAAAGCTGGAATCGGGTCAGCGAGCTTATATTATTACGGGAGAGCAGAGCTATTTAGAGCCGTATAATGAGACGCGTTCCCAATTGAGAAAAGACTACAATGCACTTAGGGAGCTTCTGTCCGACAATCCGAAACAGCAAAAAGTGCTTGATTCGATTAATGAAAACATCAAGCAATGGGTAGCGGTCGCAGGTGATCCGTTCATTAAGCTGAAGGAGCAGAACGATACAGCGGGTATTCGCGAATTTTTTAAAGAAGAACGGGGAAAAGAAGAAATCGATAACGTCTTGATCCAATTTGAAACCTTCCGAAATAAGGAAAAAGCGCTTACGGAACAACGTGCGGAGAGTTTGAACGAGCAGAACCTGAATCTGAAAATTGGTCTCTTTAGCATGTTAGCCTTCGTCATCATTGCATCTGTTGTCCTAGCGATGATTATATCCGGATCCATCCTCAAAACGTTAAAAGCAGTTGTGGCAAGCATTCGTGCAATGGCGAACGGCAGTGACTTGAGCGGGCGGATTCACGTTAAGACCAACGACGAAATTCGGGATCTTGGAGAAGCGACGAACGAACTTCTGAATTCATTTGAAGAACGGGATTGGCTGCAAACGAATGTTACAAAAGTCGTAAGTAACAACCAAGGCATATCTTCATTGGAGAACCTTGCGGAGACATTCCTATCCGGTGCCGCTAAAATAACGGGTTCATCATTTGGAGCTTTTTATAGTAAAGAAGGAAAAGAGAAAGGGACTAAGTTCGTAAAAAAGGCTTCCTTTGCAGATTCCGTGGATGATGCAGGAAGAGAGAGTTTCAACCTCGGACAAGGCTTGATCGGACAATGTGCACTTGAAAAACGAATACAAGTGATCAATGGAATGGAAGCAGACTATCAGTTGATTTCTTCTGGATTAGGAGAAACAAAGCCGAGAAGTATTCTGATCGCTCCAATCATTCATGAAGGGGAAGTCATCGCCGTATTTGAACTTGCGAGCCTTAATGAATTTACGGAGCAGCATATCGCTTTTATAGATACTGTACTTGAAACATTCGGGTTAACCATCAATAGTGTCATTGATCGCATGGAGATTGCACGATTATTAACTGAATCTCAGGCGATGACCGAAGAACTTCAGGCACAATCTGAAGAAATGCAGAGTCAGTCTGAGGAACTGCAGATGCAGTCAGAAGAATTACAGATGATCAATGAGCAGCTGAAAAATCGTTCACAAGAAGCGGAAGAAAAGTCAAGAGATCTTGAAATCGCAAAGAAAGATCTTGAAGAGAAGGCGAAACAGCTTACGATTAGTTCTAAATACAAATCGGAATTCCTGGCGAATATGTCTCATGAACTACGCACTCCGTTAAATAGTATTTTGATCCTATCCGAGATGCTTACTGAAAATAACACGCGTTCTCTATCAGAAGAAGAATTAGAGTTTGCTGGAGTCATTCATTCTTCTGGGCAAGACTTGTTAAACTTGATCAATGATATTCTAGATCTTTCAAAAGTTGAAGCTGGAAAGCTTGAGCTTACGCTAAGTGAAGTGAATATAAGTGAACTTCCTGCCAGTTTAGAGAGGAATTTTTCACATATTGCGAATCAGAAGGGCCTTAACTTTCATATAACTATGAGCCCGGATGTACCGACCATTTTCCAAACCGATGAGAAGCGTTTCCAGCAAATCATTAAAAATCTGCTCTCGAATGCCTTCAAGTTCACAGAGAAGGGTTCTGTATCCGTCC
The DNA here is from genome assembly GCF_001542915.1 of Peribacillus simplex. Lineage (GTDB taxonomy): Bacteria > Bacillota > Bacilli > Bacillales > DSM-1321 > Peribacillus > Peribacillus simplex_B. Next base: position 49,525 of record NZ_LNNH01000018.1, read on the forward strand.
AAATCAAGAAAGTGCTGACGAATGTGAACTACACGGGTGTCGATTATTGGCTAGAGATTTCGGTTACGGATACGGGAATTGGCATTCCAAAAGAAACACATGCCCTGATCTTTGAAGCATTCCAACAAGGAGAAGGAGCTACGAGTAGAAAATATGGCGGTACAGGTCTAGGGTTGTCCATCAGCACTGAATTTGCAAAACTTTTAGGTGGCAGAATCCAGCTTGATAGTGAAGAAGGGAAAGGAAGTACGTTCGCTCTTCTCATTCCGAGTATTACCGAAGAAAGTATCTCACGTGAAACATTTTTACAAGCATCCGCAGAAGTAGCAGCAACTCTTGAACAGTCTAATACAGCAATAGCGGCAGTTCCGGAAGTGGAACATACCAAGTCAAATGAAGAATTGGCCGATGAAAATAATGTTTTCTATGGCAAGACGGTTTTGATCACCGATGATGATCACCGTAATATTTTTGCATTAAGAAGAGCTCTTGAAAGTAAAGGGATGAAGATCCTGATTGCGAATAATGGCCTGGAATGCCTGGATGTACTAGACAAAAATAAAGGGATAGACCTCATTTTGATGGATATCATGATGCCTGAGATGGATGGGTACGAAACGATGAAGCGGATTCGTGACATAAAAGAATTCGCGGATCTTCCGATTATCTCCCTGACTGCAAAGGCGATGAAAGATGACCGGAAAAAATGCCTGGAATCAGGTGCGTCAGACTATATTAGCAAACCATTGAAATTGGAACAGCTGTTTTCGGTGATGCATGTTTGGATGACAAAGTAAGAGATTTACGGTAAGTTTGCAAAATCAAGTCCATGAACTATCAGACCTAGGATGATAAGTATATTTTGATTCTATTTCTCTCAGTTTGACCGATAATTTGCATATATTTTACGTTGTATTTTCCAAATACAACTCAAAAAAAGCCCTGAATGTTCTACCTAGCGTAGAACATTCAGGGCTTTTTATTCGGGGAAATTGTATTAGAGTCTTTGCGTTTTGTCGGCATGCCCCTTAGATATGTGTCTAACAATGGGGGTGCACTTCATTTACTGTGGAATGCCATTTTTATAGCTCCGGGTGATGGGTGCAATAATGCAGATTGATGTTGCCAGAAGCTACTGCTCGGCTCTTTGGATCTTTTATCGAACAGGGGTTCACATGTAAAAAATGAATTATTATAAATTATGGATAAATTATAGATTATATGGAAAAAGCTTATCACTTTCTCTGTGGTGATTGACTATTGACTTTCTGAAACATATCGTTAATGTGAAGAAAAATAGAAGAAGGAGATTGTACATGAAAACGGCTATAGGCAACATATAAGAACGATTATAGCGATTGAAATATGTACAAGAGGTGAAGTCGTCCTAGCACCGGGTGGTTCCGATACCGATAGATTGCCTCGTGTGTGAAAGAATTCGATGCAGCAGTTCCATACCGTTATAGGGACTCCGCTTCTCCTGGATTAGAAATAAGTGAAGGCACTAAATCCACATAATCTAAATCGTGGCAAGGTCATCCTAAGAAAATATTGATAGCGCTTTCCTAATGGGGTTGGCTGTTCGTAGTAGGTGATGACTTATTATCATTTTCACCAAGCTGGCTAATGAATGAGATAGGAAAAAGTGTCAGGGTACATGGACGTGACCGAAGGGTGCTCTGGCGGCTACTTTCCTGTCGAAGGATTAAGATATAGGAGGGAAACAAGATGGAATGTAAGACTACTGCGCATATTATTTCTCATTCCCATTGGGATCGGGAATGGTATATGCCTTTTGAAAAGCATCGCTACCACTTAGTGAAATTAATGGATACACTTATCGATCTATTTGAAAAGGGGGAAGATTTCAAGAGCTTTCACTTGGATGGACAGATGATTATCTTGGATGATTATTTCCAAATTCGTCCTGACAAAAAGGAATGGATTAAGAAGCTCATACAAGAACAAAAGCTTCATATCGGTCCGTGGTATGTGTTACAGGATGCCTTTTTAACAAGCTCGGAAGCGAATGTCAGGAATATGTTATATGGATTGCAAGCGGCAAAGGAATACGGTGCTGTGTCAAAGGTAGGCTACTTCCCGGATACATTCGGCATTTACGGGCAAGCGCCTCAAATGCTTCAGCAAGCTAATATCAATACTGCCGCGTTTGGGAGAGGTGTAAAGCCGACCGGATTCAATAATATGGTGAGCGATGCGAAATCATTTGAATCTCCTTTTTCAGAACTTAAGTGGGAGTCGCCGGATGGTTCGGCGGTGCTTGGTGTGTTGTTTGCGAATTGGTATTCAAACGGCAATGAAGTACCAGTGGAAAGAGAGACTGCGAGAAAGTATTGGGAAACAAAACTAGCGGATGCCAAGAAATATTCTTCAACAGCAAATCTTCTTTTCATGAATGGTTGTGATCATCAGCCAATTCAAGTGGATGTAGGAGAAGCAATCAAGGTGGCTGAAGAACTTTTTCCGGATATCACGTTTGTACACTCCAATTTTGATGATTATATGGAAGCGCTGCAGAAAGCATTACCAGAACAGCTCCAGACGATTACGGGAGAACTGCGGAATCAACGTACAGATGGGTGGTCCACTCTTGTAAATACAGCCTCCGCCCGTATCTATTTAAAGCAGATGAATCAAGAGTGTCAAACGCTTTTAGAAAAAGTGGCTGAGCCGCTATCCGTTTTTTCATTCATCCTTGGTCATGAATATCCACGTGATTATTTGCGATATGCGTGGAAAACTTTGATGGAAAACCATCCCCATGACAGTATTTGCGGTTGTAGTGTAGATGAAGTGCATCGAGAAATGGTAACTCGCTTTGAGAAGGTTCAGCAGGTTGCATCATCCATTGTCGAGGATAAGGCCAATGAAGTTGTATCTCATATTTCAACGAAACATAGTCTTGTTGATGAGGACATGATTCCAGTTGTTGTTTTTAACACATCAGGAAATCGACGAGATGTGGTTATCGAAAAGGAAATTGAATTAGAAAAAGTCTATTTTTCAGATATGCCTTTTTCAGAGATTCCAGCTTTCCTTGGTTCGAAGGATTTGCCTGATATTAATTTGGTTGATAAAAGCGGCAAGATACTTGCTTGTAAAACAAAGGACCTTGGGACCCGGTTTGGATATGAGTTACCAGGAGATGGCTTCCGGCGTCCTTATTATGCAAGAATCATCAAATTAACATTCCTGGCTCAATCTCTTCCGGGTTATGGATATCAAACATATTATCTCAAACCGGCCAAGGGAACCAAGTTGAATGAACAGCCACCGATCAATCCATGTGTTCGTGAATTGGAGAATGAATTTGTTCATTTGTTTGTTCATGAAAATGGTTCGTATACATTGACTGACAAGCAGACTGGGAAAGTATTTAAAAATCTCGGAATTTATGAAAATAGCGGGGACATTGGAAATGAATATATGTTCAGGAAGCCAAATGGTGAAGTTCCACTTACAACGAAAGATTTGAAAGCGGAGATACGAGTCGTAGAAGACCATCCAGTACGTACAGTTATGGAACTTGTTCATGAGTGGGAGATTCCAAAAGAGGCCGATGAATCGTTTCAACGAGAAAAGGCACTATTGGTTTGGCATAAGGACCGGCTGTCAGGCAGATCTTCCGAAAATGTAACCATTCGCTTAACTACTCGAATTCAGTTAGATGAAAAAGCGAAGGGACCTTCAGTTAAGGTGACAATTGAAAATCAAGCAAAGGATCATCGTCTGCGTGTTCTTTTTCCAACTAATCTACATACGAATGAGCACTATGCAGACAGTATTTTTGAAGTGGCCAAACGTCCTAATATACCGGAAAGGGAGTGGGACAATCCTAGTTTTGATCATCATCAACAGGCATTTGTAAGTGTAACGGATGGGAAACATGGGATGACAATTGCGAATAAAGGATTACATGAGTATGAAATCCTTGAGGAGCAACAAACAATAGCCGTTACGATTCTCCGTTCCACTTCTGAGTTAGGGGATTGGGGTCTTTTCCCGACACCAGAAGCTCAGTGCATTGGAACATATCAAGCAGAATGGATGGTCATCCCTCACCAAGATACAGTCGTTGAGTCAGAAGTATTCAAAGCGGCGTATGACTTCCAAGTGCCTGTGATTGCTGTACAAACAGATATCCATGAAGGGGCACTTCCAACCGAAAAGGAATTTTTTACTTGGGAAGGTAAATCATTAGCCATCTCTTCTATCAAGTTAGCGGAGGAAAGAGATGATGTAATTGCCCGATGGTTCAATACTTCTGAAGAAGCAACAATGGTAAATGCTCAACCATCGCAAGGAATAAATGGCTATAAAAGTACTATCGTTGAGAATGTGAAAGAACCTTTTGGCAATACGGAAATTCAAGAAAAAGTAAAACCGTTTGAAATCATAAGCCTTGGTTGGCAAGTGAAGGAGTGAAGGTAATGGAAACTGAGAAAACGATCCCGCAATCACTATCTTATTTCATCGAAAAGGTGAAGGAGAATTTCCCTGAAGATAAAAAGCTTCAGGAAATGTTTGAACGATGTTTTGTTAATACGTATGAAACGACACTAAAGCCGCAAGAAGATGGAACAACATTTGTCATTACAGGTGATATACCAGCTATGTGGTTAAGAGATTCAGCAGCCCAAGTGCGTCCATATTTACTGGCTGCCGAGAAGGACGATGAAATGGCGAAATTAATTGAAGGTGTGGTTCGTCGCCAAATGAACTATATCGTTCATGACCCATACGCAAATGCATTCAATGAAGCCGCTAATGGAAAAGGCCATCAAGATGATAAAACGGAAATGTCCCCAATGACATGGGAACGTAAATATGAAATTGACTCACTCTGCTACCCGATTCAGCTTTCTTATCTTTTGTGGAAATCCACTGGGGAAACGGCCTGCTTTGATGACATCTTTGTACAAGCATTGAACAAGATTTTGCACGTCTGGAAAGTGGAACAAAATCATGAGGATGAATCACCATATAGCTTCGAAAGAATGGATGTAAGGCAATCAGATACTTTGCACCGGGATGGGAAGGGATCTAAAACTGTGAGAACGGGAATGACCTGGAGCGGATTTAGACCAAGTGATGATGCTTGTTTATATGGTTATTTGGTACCTGCAAATATGTTTGCCGTAGTAGTGCTAGGGTATGCCTCAGAGATTTGTAGAGAAGTTTTAAAGGATGAAGGTCTTGCGAAGCAATGTGAGCAATTAGCTTCTGAGATAAAAGCGGGAATAGAAGAACATGCAGTGTTAGAACATCCGATTCATGGAGATTTATATGTCTATGAAACGGATGGAATGGGAAGATATCATCTTATGGATGATGCGAACATCCCCAGTTTACTAGCTGCTCCATATCTGGGCTGGTGCCAATTTGATGATACAACCTATCAGAATACTCGACGCTTCTTATTAAGTAGGGATAATCCTTACTTTTATGAAGGAAAAGCGGCCCATGGAATTGGTAGTCCGCACACACCCGATCATTATATATGGCATATTGCATTGGCAATGGAGGGGATGACATCTACAGATGTTTCGGATAAAAAGAGGATTTTGGAAGCGATGAAGCAATCGGATGGCGGAACTGGATTTATGCATGAAGGCTTCAATGCAGACCAACCAGAAGAATTTACGAGAGAGTGGTTCTCCTGGGCAAATTCGATGTTCAGTGAATTTGTATTAAGCTTATGCGGTTTTGCAGTCAAGGGCAGCCCGCTCCATAAAAAGCTACAAGAAAACAATATCTGATTCAAGGCACAGTACCGCATCTTGGTTGTTACAGAGGATGAATAAAATGATCTTACTGACAGGAGTGGGGATTTGTTGAAGATAAGATTTGGACTCGTCACTGCGTTCTTCGGTTTGCTTTTAGTTTGTATACTTCCTATTACGGGGTTTGCAAAACAGCCGGAATCATCTTATTGGTATCCTGAGACATTATTAGCCTGGAGTCCGGAAAATGACCCGGATGCTGTATATAACAAAAGCACCGTTCCATTAGCTGATAGAGAGGTTGTTTTCAATGTGAATGAAACAGCTCAGTCAGAAGCTAAATTGGTTGCATTATCGGCATTAAACCCCAACACAAGCGGGGTGCCCTCTCAAGGCGGAAATGAATTTTTTGCGAATACATTTAGCTACTGGCAGTATGTTGATTTAATGGTGTATTGGGCGGGTTCTGCCGGAGAAGGAATCATTACTCCTCCAAGCGCTGATGTGATCGATGCCTCCCATAAGAATGGCGTTCCAATCTTAGGCACGATTTTCTTTCCTCCGATAACGTACGGAGGACAAGCGAAGTGGGTAGAACAAATGCTTGCACAGCGGGAAGATGGGTCATTTCCTGCTGCTGATAAACTTTTAGAGGCAGCTGAATATTACGGATTCGACGGCTGGTTCGTCAATCAAGAAACAGCAGGTGGGAATAATGAAACTGCACAAAAAACCAAAAAGTTTTTAAAATATCTTCAAAATAATAAGCAAGAAGACATGCACATTATGTGGTATGACTCAATGGTGGAAGACGGATCAATCAACTGGCAAAATCACTTAACAGATCGTAATAAGATGTTCTTGCAAGATGATAAGGACAGAATATCCGACAGTATGTTTTTGAACTTCTGGTGGACGAATCAACAATCCTCCCATGATAAGGCATTGGAAATGGGTAGAAACCCTTATGACCTATATACCGGCATTGATGTAGAAGCCAATGGAACGAAGACAAACATTCCTTGGAATGGGATTTTTCCAGAAGGGCAAAAACCTTTGACTTCATTAGGGGTTTATCGTCCAGACTGGGCTTTTAAAACAACTGAAACAATGGAAGCGTTCTATCAGAAAGAACAAGAATTCTGGACTGGAAAAGCTGGGGATCCTCGCAAGACTGGTGATAATGGAAACTGGAAAGGAATGGCTCATTATTTTACAGCAAAAACGGTGATTCAAGAGCTTCCTTTTGTCACTCATTTTAATACAGGTAGTGGGAAATTCTTTGCCGTGGCTGGTCCAGCACAAAGGATGGAAGAATGGAATAATCGCAGTTTACAAGATGTTTTACCAACATGGCGCTGGCTAAAGGATAGCAAAGGGGAGCCTCTAAAGGTTGATTTTGATTGGGATACAGCATTTTTTGGTGGCAGCTCTTTGAAGGTTTCGGGTAACCTAACGAAAAAAAATGCGACACATGTGAAGCTTTATAAAACGAATCTACCCATTGAAAAGGATACGGAGGTCTCTGTAACTTACAAAACGGGTGTGAAAAAGCCTAATATGAAGCTTGGTGTAAGCTTTGTGGATCAGCCTGATGATTTTGTGTTTTTTGATGTGAAGAAAAAGAGCCGAAATCAATGGGTGAAGGAAACATTTAAATTAAACAAATACAAGGGGAAAAAAATCGCAACCATCTCTCTATTCTTCGAGAGTGATGAAGCAATAAAAGACTATCAAATCAACATCGGGGAAATTAAAGTTACAAACAAACATAACGCTAAAGAGGTCCCGGCAAAGCCGACGAAAGCTAAGGTGAAAAATGCAACTTTCCCGAAGGGGCTATATGCTGATTTAGATGTATCATGGGAGTCAGTGAAAGGTGATATTCAGCATTATGAAATATATCGTGACCTTCCTAATGGCAAAAAAGAATTTATCGGAGCAGTTCCAAATGATGCATACTACCTTTCGAATCTACGGAGAAGTGGTAAGGAAACAGCAACTACCCTGGAAATCGTAGCTGTAACGACTGATTTTGTTCGGGGCAAGGCTGCGAAGGTAATGTTTAAATGGCCTGCATACCCAAAACCAGAGGCAGACTTTAGCGTAAGTCAAACGGTTGCAGCACCAGGTGAAGAAATTCAATTTTTCAACCATTCATCTGAAGCGACAGAAGAAGTTGAATGGCGGATTGAAGGTGGTACACCTTTAGAAAGTGAAGAGAATAATCCTGTTGTAAGGTATGAAGAAGAAGGCGTGTACTCCGTTACTCTAACCGCTAAAAATAGCGAAGGAGAAGATGTCCTTACAAAAGAAGGCTTTATTACAATTTCAAAGGATGCAAAAAACATTACTAACGTTGCACTGAACAAAACGGCAACTGCTAGTGGGCAATGCGACCCCTCTGAAGGGCCAAAGTACGCGATTGATGGAATCGTGACGAGTAATAGTAAATGGTGTGCAATTGGTGCAAATCATTGGCTGGAAGTCGATTTCGGTGAGGCGTTACATCTATCAAAGTTTGTTGTCAAACATGCTGAGGCAGGTGGGGAGCCAGCAGCCTTCAATACGAGGGCATTCACGATCGAGGTGAGTCTTGATGGTGAAAAATGGACGAACGCAGTAACTGTCACAAATAATGCAGATGATATCTCGGAACATGCCATTACAACGACAGAAGCTCGCTATATCCGCCTTTCAGTCCAACAGCCAACACAAGGTGGAGATCAAGCAATTAGAATATATGAAGTCGAGGCATATGGATATTAAGTAATATTGTAATCGGAAAGGGGTTTGTCCCCCTTTCCTTTTATCATATTGGTGGGAGATGAAAAAATGGGGAGAATGTTACAAGAAGTAAGTGAATGGATCGTTAGATTAGTATGGACGAATATTCTTTGGTTTGCATTTATTGTGGCTGGATTAGGGGTTTTTGGTATTATGCCGGCGACTGTTGCTTTATTTGCTGTTACACGAAAGTGGAAGATGAAGGACCTGGATGTTTCCTTATGGAAAACATTTAAAGAAACCTATAAAAAAGAGTTTATCCGTTCAAATTGTATTGGGCTGATTTATGCAGCGATCGGCTTTTTTTTATATGTCGATTTAAGAATGGCTGAAAGCATGGATGGAACGTTTTCCGTTATTCTTTATGTCTTCATCAGCTTTATCATTCTTTTATATTTGAATGCTATCGTTCATTTTTTCCCTATGTATGTCCATTATCATTACTCACTAAAGGATTACCTAAAACAATCATTCATTATTTCTCTTATTAGTCCTGTTTCCACAATAATGATTTGTATCGGTTTGTTTTTCATAGGCTATTTGATCACGAATATGCCGGGACTTATACCATTTATATCAGGTGTACTACCTGCCTATTGGATTATGAATGTTTGTATAAAAAGGTTTAAAACTCTAGAACAGCAGCAATCGCAAGTAAATGAACATATGAAGATCGAGCAAAGTATAAATTAATAGGAAAATGGGGGATTTATATGTTTTTAGTAGAAAGAAAGCTGGAAGCAAGAATACAAGAAATGGCACAGTACCGCTATCGTGATGGAATTGAGATTGGTCAGTTCAGCACAACTGAGGATGACGGTGCAGTAGGAGCATATCCTCCTATGGAAAAGGGGGAAGCGACATTACAACGAAGAGACCAATGGAAGGGGCGAGATCGGTATCTTTGGCTACATGCAGCTGTTAAACTTCCAACGGAATGGGCGGATAGAAAAGTAGTCGGTTTATTTGACTTTGGACGTACAGGCGGAGGAAATAATTCTGGTTTTGAATCATTATTATTCTTGAATGGAAATCCATACCAAGGTGTCGATTCTAACCATCAAGAAGTGTTTTTTCCATCAACCGAAATAGGAAACACAGTTCAACTAGATTTCAGACTTTGGTCTGGACTTGAAGGCGGCGGAGAGCCAAAGGAACAAATGTATACACTTGAGATGGCCCAATTGGCTTGGTTGGACGAGGCTGTAGATGATTTATATTATACATCCCTAGCAGCTTGGCAAACAATTAAAGAACTGGGTGATGAGCGACCAGAAAAACATGCCATTATCAATGCGTTGAATCAAGCCTTCATGAAAATAAATTGGAGTAAGCCTGGTAATGAAGCATTTTTTGATAGTTGTGCGATTGCTAGGGGGGGATTAAATGAAAGTCTTAACGAAATCGAGAAACATCATCCTGTGACCATTCATTGTGTTGGTCATACACATATTGATGTTGCATGGCTATGGCGTTTGAAACATACACGTGAAAAAGCCGCTCGATCTTTTTCTACTGTTTTAAGATTAATGGAACAATATCCGGAATATTATTTTCTCCAAACACAGCCACAGTTATATGAGTATATTAAAGAAGACTACCCAGAAATCTATGAAAATATTAAAAAGCGTGTAAAAGAGGGTCGTTGGGAAACTGAAGGTGCAATGTGGTTGGAAGCGGATTGTAATATCCCTAGCGGGGAATCACTAGTGAGACAAATCTTGTACGGGAAGGAATTCTTTAAAAGGGAATTTGAGGTCGATTGCACATATCTGTGGCTGCCAGATGTTTTTGGGTATTGCTGGGCACTTCCGCAAATTTTGAAAAAATCGGGAATCGATACATTTATGACGACTAAAATCAGCTGGAATCAGTACAATCGTATGCCAAATGATACTTTTAAGTGGCGCGGAATCGATGGGACAGAAATCCTGACGCATTTTGTAACCACCCCTGAACCTTGGAATCCGGAAGATTCGTGGTTTTATACATATAATGGGCTGATTACCGCAAAGACTGTAAACGGTGCGTGGAATTCATACCGGAATAAGGATGTGAACCAAGATTTACTGCTTTCCTATGGGTATGGTGATGGAGGTGGAGGAGTCAATCGAGAAATGATAGAGCTTCGTCGTAGATTCGAGAATATGCCAGGACTGCCAAAAGTAAAAACGACAAAAGCAGGGGATTACTTCCAAAAGCTACACAGGAATATAGAGAATTCAAATGAGTATGTCCACACGTGGGACGGTGAATTGTACCTTGAATACCACAGGGGGACCTATACAAGTCAAGCCTATACAAAACGAATGAATCGTAAACTAGAGTTGAGCTATAGGGAGTCGGAATGGTTGTCTGTTTGGAACTCTTTACTGTCTTCATGGGCCAAATATCCTAAGAAACAGCTTGATGATGGGTGGAAGATTATTTTGCGGAATCAATTCCATGATATTATTCCTGGTTCATCCATTAAGGAAGTATACGAAGATGCAAAGGTGGAATATAAACAAGCAGAAGATATACAACTTGGAATGGATCAGAATAATTTCAAAGAGTTTATTGAACCTAAGCACGGAACGTATACGGTCTTCAATGCAACGAGCTGGCAAGATCAACAAAGCGTAATCATCCCATATGATCAAACGAATGCTGCGGTTGGAGGATGGATATCAGGTTCAGATGAAATTCTATGTAGCCAACGAACTGAAAATGGCTGGTTAGTTGAATTAGAGGAGACCAAACAATTCGGTGCAGTAGAAATTCAATTCAAACAAGATCGTCCGGTGGAAAATGAAACACCATTTCTTATTAAGGGAAGGGTGCTAGAAACACCTTTTTATCAAGTTGAATGGAATGACTCGCTTCAACTGACTCGTATATTTGATAAGGAAGCTAGGCGTGAAGTACTGGCACAACAGAAAAAAGGAAACATCATTCAAATTTTTGAAGATAAACCATTGGCACATGATGCGTGGGATATTGATTTGTTTTACCAAGAAAAAATGGAGGAGATCCGTGATGTAGTATCAAGTGAAGTTGTTGAAAATGGCCCGCTCCGTATTGTCATTCGGACGAAATGGAAGTATCAAAGTTCTTTGGTCGAACAAGATATGATTTTCTATGCACAAAATGGACGGATTGATTTTAAAACAAAAGTGGATTGGCATGAGCAACGTAAATTAATGAAGGTAGCATTCCCAGTTGATGTTCGTTCTACCGAAGCAACATATGATATTCAATTTGGTAACGTTAAGAGACCGACACATTGGAATACGAGCTGGGATATGGCACGATTTGAAACAGTTGGACATCAGTGGGCAGACCTTTCTGAAACAGGGTACGGAGTGAGTTTATTGAATGATTGCAAATATGGATATGACATTAAAGACCAAACGATTCGCTTATCCTTGCTAAAAGCAGCACTTCATCCTGATCCAACTGCAGATCAAGGTGAACACGAATTTACGTATTCACTGCTACCTCATCAGGGAGATTGGAGAGCTGGGCAAACAGTAAAGCAAGCATGGCTTTTGAATAATGGATTGAAAGTGGTGAAAGGAGGATTTTCCCCAGCAGAAAGCTCGTTTATGAATGTGAATAACGATCATGTTAAGATCGATGCGATAAAGAAAAAAGAGGGCGATGACGCAGTAATCATTCGCCTTCATGAGTATGAGGGGCGACGCGGAAGGGTCTTGATTGAATTTCCGTGCAACGTTAAAAAATGGTATGAAACAAACTTGATGGAACAATTCGATGGCAAGAAACAAACCGAACTTATCGACTTTGAAATAAAACCGTATGAAATCAAAACGATAGCCGTCTATTTTCATGATGAAATAAGGTAATCGTATTTATCCTCTGTCGGGCAGTGAATCAACTTCACTTTCCGACAGAAAATACGTAAAATGGTAGATGAGTTATTAAATTTGCAGGGAAGGATACAAGAGATGTTCTTGAGTAATATAATAAAGCGGCGGCTAACGAATAAGGTGTTTAGCAAAATTCTAATCACTTATTCCGTTACAATCCTTCTTACCATGTTTCTGTTGCTCCTTGTATTATCACGCTATTATACAGAAGTTATTATCCAGAAAGAAATGGACGCAAGTACAGAAACACTGGAAAGGGTTGAATCTTATCTCCAGCAAAAAGATGAGCATGTACAATATGTCATGCAGGAATTATATTTAAAGACAGATCTCATATACAATGATATTGCATTTGCCTTGCAGCATGATTATGATGCGTATCTTGCGTATCGACTAGATAAGTATAGTGAAAACTCTTCATTCATTCCGAACAACTTAAATACATTTTTTCAAGCGTATTTTAGTCAAGATTCCGATATAAATGCAGTTCGATTAAAAAGTGCAAGCCCCGGTACGGAGTATGAATATATAAATAGCCACTATAGATGGAATAAATATATGGATAAGAGAGAGCAAATGAACGGGAATCAGGAAGGTATGGCTGTTCATCCTGAAGACCTGCAATTTAAGCAAGTTGAGTGGGAGCAAAAAAGGAGTATCTTCAACAATATTCAAATATCTCGTTCGATTAATGATCCTGCGACCCTTAAGAAATTAGGGGATCTAACGGTTTATTATGATACGGCAGGAATTCAAGACTTGATTCGTTTAAGGAAATCCCAATTTAAAGGAACAGTCCATATTTTTCAACGTAATGGGGATTATCTTTACTCGTCAGACGAGGGTGCCATGCCAGTCCCATTGAAGGATGTATCATTTGAAACGAGCTTTAAGAAGATAAAGTGGAAGGGGAAAAACTACTATATCAATACATTGGCTGACGACCATAGGGGCTACCTCTATGTCGGTTTCATGCCTGAGGAAGATATTAAGAAAATAACGATTGTTCATAGGTATATGTTATTATCTACCGTTTTACTTTCCTGTATAGCAATTGCTGTAACCTATTTTGCGATGAGATCGTATTCTAGAAGAATCCATAAAATAGAAACGGCCATTCATGAAGTTCGCGGTGGAAACTTGCAAATCAGAATACCTAATAGTAGAGAAAAAGACGAATTAACAGCGATATCAGAAAGTTTCAATGATATGTTAGATGATCTGAACATGTATATCAAAGATGTATATGTTTTAAATATTCGCCAAAGGGAGGCTGAAATGAAAGCGCTTCAGTCGCAAATTCAGCCGCATTTTCTATACAATACACTGGAAGCCATTCGGATGAAAGCTATAGCTGACGGATCTAAACCAACTAGTAACATGATTTATAGTTTAGGGCAATTATTTCGTTATTCTTTAAGCAGCAAAGAAATCGTTCAAATTTCTGATGAAATCCAACATGTTAAGGAGTATATAAGCCTAAACCAGATTAGGTATGCTAACCGCTTACATGTGACGTACGAGATTCCAGATAATTGTTTAGACGAAAAAATCCTCAAATTCACCCTTCAACCGCTTATTGAGAATTATTTGGTTCATGGCTTCCGAAAAGAAACAAATAATAATGAATTATTAATAAAAGTTCAAAGAACTCATCAGGAAATGGAAATAATCATAAAAGACAATGGGAGAGGTATTCCAGCAGCTGGACTATTGGCTATTCAAACCAAATTATTGGAAGGAACTACCACGTCCGAGGGTTCAATCGGGCTGAGTAATGTTCATCAAAGAATACAATTGAAATACGGACAAAATTATGGGGTGCAAATCAGCAGTAATGAAGAAGAAGAAACGATTGTAAAGGTTCGATTTCCAGCAGCTAGGAGGGATCAGGTATAACATGTATAACGTATTTTTAGTAGATGATGAACCATTCATTATTGAGGGCATGAAAGCGTTGGTACCTTGGGAAGATTATGGACTAAAGGTTGTTGGTGAGGCTTCTGATGGTAGTGAGGCCATTAAAAAGCTGGCAACGTGTCAGGTTGATATAGTATTAACGGATATCATGATGCCCATAATGGATGGATTGGAGTTAATTAGCAGGCTGAAAGAAAGTCATCCTAATACAAAATATATCGTTTTATCTGGATACGAGGAATTTGAATATGTGAAAAAGGGTATGAAGCTAGGAATAGAAAATTATCTTTTAAAGCCTGTCAATGAGCAAGAACTGATTTCAACATTGGTAAATAGTATAGAGAAACTTGAGAAATCTACAAATAACGAGGAAGCCTATACTATTTTAAGAGATAATACGATTTGGCGATGCCTTAATCAAGACATCGATGCAAAAGAATGGCGTGAAAGAGTAGAGTTGTATGGTTTGGAGTTCGAGGGTCAAAACCAGGCTGTTGTTTTAATGCAAATATCAGATGGAGAACATGAAAAATCCTCCTTTTTCAGAAAAAGAGCAGAGGAGATATTTCAGTCTAGCTGCATCATTAATCCAGGTGGCGAACTTATCCTCTTGGTTTCGTTTGATTGTGAAGAGGGACTTAAGAAAAAACTAAATGAATTGAATAGGCTACTTGCTGGTTATATGACCGGGAAGTATCATATTAGCATTGGCTCATTCGTTTGCACCACAAGTGAATTGCATAAGAGCTATCAACGTGCAAAAGAACTATCCAGCTATCGATTGGTACTCAAAGAAAGTGGATTAATAACAGATGAATTAACAAAGCAGTATACGCAAGCAAGCCTTTCTACTTCGAATGATTTGGATAATTTAAAGAGATATATTGTGGGCTCAGAACAAGAAAAGGCGTTTTTGTGGATCAAAGGTGCCTTCGATGAGATTAATCAATCCACTAAACAAGTAGCTCCGACCATTATAAGAGGGTTTGCGATTGAAATAGTTACGTCTATCCAAAAAGATGTATCGTCACATGCAGATGATCAAACGGTAGGCATTGTGAAGCGAATCTTGGAGGCCCATTCAATGGGGATGTTAGTTGACATTCTTACTGATTATATCGAGGGAATTTTTAGAACATTGGAACAAAGGGCGGAACATCGAAGTCCTATCATTCAAAGCGTGGTGCAATATATTCAAGAACATTTTCATGAGGAACTTTCTTTGAAAACCTTAAGCTATAAATTTCATATAAATTCGATTTACTTAGGACAACTTTTCCAGAAAGAAACGGGCTTGGTATTCTCTGAGTATATTAATCATTTAAGGCTCAAAAAAGCAAAGCAATTGTTGAAAGGGACACATTTAAAGGCTGGAATGATTGGAAAACAAGTTGGCTATTCGGATTCCGCTTATTTTTATAAACAGTTTAAGAAGGCGGTGGGGATTACACCATCAGCTTGGAGAGCCATGAATATCAAATCTTGATATCCCGTCATTCGGGATTTTTTTGTTTTTTTAGGAGCGTCTCTCATCCTAAAAGAATCACAAAAATGACAAAAGATACTGGATAAACGATCGAATGTTTAATAAGTACAGTAAATCTTAATATTGTTAACTTTATACATTTTTTGCTTTTTCTTAATATAAAGATGTAAGGGTTTTCAATAAAAGGGAGGAGGGGCTTTGTGAATCATATCAAGAGTTTTTTCCAAGATGTTTATAAGAATCGAGTATGGCTCCTCATGGTTTTACCAGGAACCATTTGGCTATTGTTATTTTCATATCTTCCGATGTTTGGAACGGTCATTGCCTTTAAAAATTTCCGATATGATCCGAATGGTTTTTTTGCAAGCATCCTAAATAGTGAGTGGGTCGGCTTTGAAAACTTCAAGTTTTTATTCAATACAAATGATGCCTGGATCATTACAAGAAATACGGTTCTATATAATTTAGTCTTTATCGTGGTAGGGCTTGTATTAGCAGTGTTTGTAGCGATTGTTCTAAATGAGCTTGCAAATAAGAAGTTGTCGAAAATTTACCAAACAGGAATGCTGTTTCCACACTTTTTATCATGGGTTGTTGTTAGTTATTTTGTCTTTACGTTTCTAAGCGTGGATAGAGGATTGCTTAATAATATACTTTTATGGTTTGGAGTGGAAGATCCCATATCCTGGTATAACGAAGCGGAATATTGGCCTTTCATTATCGTTCTAACAAGTATGTGGAAGGGCGTTGGTTACGGAAGTATCGTTTATTTAGCAGCTATAGTCGGGATTGATAAAAACTATTACGAAGCCGCTATGATAGATGGCGCCAATAAGTGGCAACAAATTCGTAATATTACAATTCCGATGATTACACCGCTCATTGTTATTTTAACCATTTTAAATGTTGGGAGGATTTTTAGTGCAGACTTTGGTCTGTTTTTTCAGGTTCCTCGTGATTCAGGTCCATTATATTCCGTAACAAACGTTATAGATACTTATGTATACCGTGGGATAACGACAATGGGTGATATTAGTATGAGTACGGCCGCTGGTCTTTATCAATCAATTGTAGGGTTTGCCTTAGTCATGCTGACAAATTATCTTGTTCAGAAGGTTGATAAAGAATATGCCCTCTTTTAAAAAATCGAGAGAGAAAGGAGAGTGGCCGCAGTTTTGCGGCAAATACAATGATAACAAATCAACATAGCTCTCAACCTACTCCATTAAACAAAGGCAATGCCCAAAATCAAGTGAATCAACCACATAAGCGTAAGAAAAAGTACACACCACATGGTCTAAGCGGATTTCCTAACCTGATTATGAATATATTGTTTGCGGCATTTTCTATGATGTGTATCTTTCCATTTCTATATGTAATCGTCATCTCTTTAACGGATGAAAAAACCTTAGCTCGAAATGGATATCAGCTGTTACCTGAAATATGGAGTTTCGAAGCATATCGATACTTGTGGCAAATGAAGGATCAGTTACTGCAATCTTATACGATAACGATTGTAGTAACGGTGCTTGGTACACTTGTCAGTGTAATGATGATTTCATTATATGCCTATGCCATTTCCAGAAAGCAATTCAAATATCGCGGATTCTTTACTTTTATTGCATTCTTCACGATGCTATTCAGTGGAGGACTAGTTCCTTTCTATATAGTAGCAACCCAGTTTTTACATTTACGTAACTCCATTTGGGCTTTGATCTTACCACTCGCAATGAATGCATTCTACATTCTAATCATGAGGACCTTTTTCCAAAGGTCTGTACCAGAATCCATTTTGGAGTCGGCTAGAATTGATGGAGCGAGTGAATTAAGGATATTTGTCAAAATTGTCATTCCACTATCATTACCAGGTCTTGCAACGATTGCCCTTTTTAGTACATTGGGTTACTGGAATGATTGGTTTAATGCATTGTTGTTCATTGATGAAGCGCACTTGGTGCCACTACAGTCTATGCTGATGAAAATTGAAAACAACATAGAATTTTTAAGGCAAAATTCGTTAGCAGGAGGTTTACAAAATGATTTATTAAGTGCAGTACCTCAGGATGCTGCAAAAATGGCAATGGTCGTTATTTCAACTTTGCCAATAGCGATTGCCTATCCGTTTTTCCAAAAATACTTTGTTAATGGATTGACAATCGGCGGGGTTAAGGAGTAATTGATTTTTGAAAAAAACAAATAAAAGGGGGGAGTTAAAATGAATAAGAAGTTAGCTATCATTCTAGTACTCTTATTAAATTTATCAACATTTTTAGCTGCATGTAGTGGAGGGGATTCAGAAAAAACGAGCGGAAGTAAAGCGGGTGAAGGAAAACCTTATGAAATTATGTGGTACACGATCGGGACACCTCAAAAAGATGCTGATAAAGTCATGGAGGAAGTAAGTAAATACACGAAAGAAAAAATTAACGCCACCGTTAAAATGAGACAGATCGACTGGGGCGATTATGATCAAAAAATGCAAGTTATGATTGCTTCAGGTGAATCATTTGATATTGCCTATACTGCAGGAGGAAACTATGTGTTAAATGCACAAAAAGGGGCATTTAAAGACTTGAATGAACTTCTTGACACACATGGAAAAGAATTGAAAGCAACGATTGATCCAGCTTACTTAGAAGGAGCTAAAATTGATGGAAAGCTTTATGGCATTCCTTCAAACAAAGAAGTAGGTCAGCAAAGCGTGTACGTATTCAATAAGGATATCGTCGATAAATATAATATGGATATTTCAAGCATTCACTCATTGAAAGACTTGAAGCCTTTATTGCAAACCGTTAAAGAAAATGAGCCAGACTTTACACCGATTGCCACTTTCAAACCGTATTTACCATTTGATTATGTATTGGAAGATGAATTGCCGTTTGCGTTTCCTCTAGAGGGAGATAAAGGAAAAGTAGTTAATATCTTCGAATCGGATATTATGATGGAAACGTTAAAAACGATGCACGAATACTATAAAGCGGGTTATATAAAAGCGGATGCAGCCACAAGTACAGATCCATGGCCGTTAGAGGTACAAAACTGGTTCGTACGTAAAGAAATGTACCAGCCATATGCGGAATTGATATGGTCCCGTTCTGCAGGTTATAACGTAGCCGTCCAACCGATGCATGATCCGATTACATTTAACAACTCTGTAACAGGCGCCATTCAAGCTATCTCTGCAACTTCCAAAAATCCAGAAAAGGCCATGGCGTTCTTAAATCTATTGAATACAGATCCATACCTTCGCAATTTAATTGATAGAGGCATTGAAGGCGTGCATTACGAAGAGGAAGATAACGGAAAAATTAAAGACCTTCCTGCCCGTATAGAAAGCTACAACATGCCAAGTTACTCTCTAGGAAACCATTTCATTCTTAAATTATATGAAAATGATCCCGAAGATAAATGGGATGCGTTCAAAAAATTCAATGAGGCATCCGTTCAAGCACCAACCTTAGGTTTTTATTTCGATACGAATCCTGTACGAACGGAGATCGCGGCAATCGCGAACGTTGCGAATGAATATGCACCTCCCCTGTTAACTGGAAGTGTTGACCCTGAGAAATATTTGCCAAAGGCCAATAAGAAGTTTAAAGAAGCTGGATTGGATAAAGTGCTGGCAGAAATTCAAAAACAATATGATGAGTGGAAGAAAGATAACTAATAGATCTCATTCAGGAGGCAAAGTCGGAGAGTTAATTTTCCGGCTGCTTTCTTTTTAGGGGAAGGCAGGAATGAAAATGAGTATAGAAGTAGAAAAGAATATTTACCAGTTTCCGAAAGACTTTTGGTGGGGATCTGCATCATCGGCAACGCAAATGGAAGGGTTCTCCGGGGCGGATGGTAAAGGGAAGAATATATGGGACCACTGGTATGAAACAGAACCGAATCGTTTTCACCAAGGTATTGGACCGGATAAAACTTCACTGTTTTATACGAATTTCATTGATGATATTCCCCTCATGAAGGAAACGGGGCATAACAGTTTTCGGTTTTCTATCTCGTGGTCCCGCCTGTTTCCAAAGGGGCGTGGAGAAATGAATCCAAAGGCAATCGACTTCTATAATTCTGTCATTGACACCTTACTGGAGAATGGAATAGAGCCTTTTGTGAATCTCTATCATTTTGACATGCCCATGGCTATGCAAGAAGAGGGTGGTTGGGAAAGCCGCTCTGTAGTCGATGCGTATGTGGAATATGCGTCTGCTTGTTTCGAGAACTTTGGAGACCGGGTGATGAAGTGGTTCACACATAATGAGCCAATCGTACCTGTTGAATGCGGTTATTTATATGGACATCATTATCCAGCATTTTGTGACTTTGGAAAGGCTGTTCAAGTTGGGTTCCATTCTGTATTAGCCTCCGCAAAAGCAATTAATGCATACCATGAAAAAGAGCTAGGAGGAAAAATCGGAATTATACTGAATGTCACTCCTTCTTATCCAAGAAGTAATCACCCTGCTGACGTAGATGCTGCCGAAAAATCGGATTTACTATTCAACCGTTCCTTTCTAGATCCTTCAGTCAAAGGCACTTTTCCTGAGAAGCTAATAGAGATGTTGCGAGTAGAAAACTTTTTGCCTGAATATTTAACTGAAGATTTGGATATTATCCGAGACAATACAGTCGATTTATTAGGGATTAATTACTACCAGCCACGAAGAGTCAAGGCGAAGGAAAATATTCCGAATCCAAATGCTCCATTCCTGCCAGAACGGTACTTTGATCATTATGACATGCCAGGAAAAAAGGTGAACCTATATAGAGGCTGGGAGATTTATGAAAAGGGCGTCTACGATATTTTAAAAAACATCCAAGAAAACTATGGGAATATCGAATGTTTCATATCGGAAAGCGGTATGGGAGTTGAAGCGGAAGAGCGCTTCAAGGATGAGAGTGGAATGATTCAGGATGATTATCGAATTACCTTTTACGAAGATCATTTAAAGTGGATTCATCAAGCACTAAACGAAGGGGTCAATGTAAAAGGGTTTCATGTATGGACATTCATGGATAACTGGTCATGGTTAAATTCATATAAGAACCGATATGGGCTAGTAGAAGTGGATTTAACTAAAAACTTCAGGCGTACAATCAAGAAATCAGGTATATGGTATAAACGATTATCTGAAAACAACGGTTTTTGATTGATGGAAGAGCGCTGATGAGCGATTGTTCTATCAGGATATCACGAAGGAAGTGAAGGGAATGGACAAGTATCTTCTTGGCATCGATTTGGGTGGAACAAACTTGAGAATGGCCGTCGTTACATCGGAAGGCAACCTTATAGAAGAGGTCAAAGTAAAAACGGAAAGTGACAAAGGACCGAAACATGTCATCCATAACATGATCACCATATGCGAAGGGCTGCTGCAAAAACGAAATATTGAAGCGATAGGGATCGGAGCTCCCGGTCCTTTAGATTCAAAGCAAGGGATTATTTTAAACCCTCCCAATTTACCAGGGTGGGATGAGGTTCCTTTAACTCTAATCTTAAAAGAAGCTTTAGGGAAAAAGGTAGTACTCGATAACGATGCCAACGCAGCTGCTTTAGCGGAAGCAGCATTTGGGGCAGGCAAAGGAAAAGAATCCGTCTTTTATATGACAATCAGTACAGGAATCGGTGGAGGATATATCTATCGAAATCAGTTGATTCAAGGTGCCAATTTCTGTGCGGGTGAAGTTGGCAACATGGTGGTTAATCCAGATGGACCACCGCACCCTATACTGAATGTTGGCTCTTTGGAATCTTTGGCAAGCGGTACTGCTGTGCACCGTCTTGGAAAAGAAAAGGTAGGTATGGCAGGAGATGCGGGTGTAGTGTTTACTCTGGCGATGAACGGTCAGCAGGAAGCGGAGGAGATTGTTGATACGGTGCTAACTTATTTGGCAAAAGGAATCTCCAATATCGTTCATACAATTGATCCGCATATCATCGTGTTAGGCGGGGGAGTCATGCAATCAAATGAGTATATAATGCCGCTTCTTCTTGAAAAAGTAAATGATTACTTATATCCACAGCTACGTAATAAGGTACAAATTGAATGTGCCTCGTTAGGAACAAAAGCGGGTGTTATCGGAGCGGCACTGTTGACACAGCAAGGGTATTCCGGTAAGGGAAGGGGATGACAATGAAAGCTTACATGGTGCTAGATATTGGCGGAACTTACATAAAGTATGCGGTGATGGATGACAAATCAAAGAAACTGGAATGGGGAAAGATTCCAACCCCTAAAGAAGGATTAGATATATTTTTAGATAGAATCACCGAAATAGTTCATCGTTATTCGAATTCATTTGACATTCAAGGCATCGCTTTAAGTTCGCCTGGTGCCGTAGATGTGGCAACAGGGTTTGTTGGCGGCGCAAGTGCTATTCCCTTTATACATGGCATTTACATGACAGAAAAACTAAAGGAACGAACAGGGCTGCAGGTGTCCATTGAAAACGATGCGAACTGCGCGGCATTGGCAGAAGGCTGGCTGGGTGCAGCAAAAGGAACTGATTTTTACATTTGTATTGTAATTGGTACAGGAATTGGCGGGGCAATCGTGATTAACCAATCCATTCTCCGTGGAGCTAACCTCCATGGAGGGGAGTTTGGATACATGATCATGGGTGAATCAGGTAAGAGCCCTCTACAAACAACTTGGAGCAATGTTGCATCGACAAACTCACTTGTAGAAGAAGTCGAACGGAAAAAATCTCTAGCAAGGGGAACGTTGGACGGTGAAGAAATATTTCGATTGGCGGAAGCAGGAGATACGATTGCGAATGAATGCATTGCCAACCTATTTAAGAAACTGGCAACGGGAATCTATAATTTGAAGTATGTACTAGATCCTGACAAGATTCTAATCGGCGGGGGAATCAGCAAGCGCCCCGATGTAATAGAAGGCATAAATAGTGAACTGGCACAATTGAAGAATGATATCTCTACATTGGATATTACGGTTGAAGCTTGTAAATTTGAAAACGATGCAAACTTGATTGGCGCCCTCTTTCATTTCCTGAATCGAAAATAGGGAGCTTCTTACCTGACACTAGCACGAATAAAGAACGGAATAACAAAATGATCGGTAAAATGTGAGTGCCAATCGTTAGGTAGGTTGCTGCTCCTATAAAAAAACGATCGCTATAAGTTTCTTGTTTGAATTCTATTAA
Organism: Peribacillus simplex; assembly: GCF_001542915.1. GTDB lineage: Bacteria > Bacillota > Bacilli > Bacillales > DSM-1321 > Peribacillus > Peribacillus simplex_B. The sequence goes on from NZ_LNNH01000018.1 coordinate 72,504, forward strand.
AAAGGATGACTTTAATAATATAAACTTACCTCCTGCATATAAATGGATCATGGAGGTGCCTTATGAAATTCAAAAGGGTTGGTTTTTTAATCATTACTAGTTCAACGATTTTGGTTACTCTTTCAATCATTATTAGCGGATTTATCATCAGTTTAAACATTAGCTACCAATATAAATTCATTCAAGATTCTTTAAAACATGTGAAATCAGAGAAATTATTTTCTCAAGTAATGCGTACGGAAAATCATTATTTCTTTCAAGATACCGGTGAAAATTGGCTAACATTAGGAAGCGTTTCAATGTATCTAATGGAGTTAGGTGTAAATATAAGGACGGATGATATTAGAACGTTTTTAGGGAGTGAACTGCCTGGACTATCCGCTTACGATTATGAAATTGCAGTTGCCGGAGAAGGGACTGATATTTCGACTTTACCCTTAGAATCTTCACCACCTACGGATGTTTTGTTAAAAGAAAGAGATGTAGTTGAAGACGAGCTACAAAATAAAGGGCATGAAGAGGATTCAACAATCAAAAATAGCCCTGAAATTCAAAATAAAACAGTATTTATCTATCAAACCCATAGTTGGGAATCGTACCTTCCTCTGTTAAGAGGTGCTAAAGTTCCGGATGATGCGATAAGTAACGACAATAGAGTTAATGTCGTCGCCCTCGGAAGTCGTTTAAGTAATAAATTGAATGAAAAAGGTTTAGGAACGGAACATGATCAAACTAACATGACTAGAGAATTGAATAAGAGACAATGGAAATCAACTAAATCTTATTCCATGTCTGGAGCTATCATTGAAGCAAATGCAAACAAAAATGGGAAATTGGAGTATTTTATAGACATCCATCGTGATTCCTCACGTAAAGATATCACGACCAAAACTCTAAATGGAAAAGATTACGCGAAACTTTTTTTTGTAGTCGGCAAAGGCAATGAAAAATATGAAAAAAACCTGCAGTTTGTAAAAAAATTAAATACAGAGCTTGAAAAAAGATATCCAGGTATAAGTCGTGGCATATTCCTGAAACCTAATAGTATGGGTAATGGGGTGTATAACCAAAATATCTCTGAAAAGGCCATCCTAATTGAAGTAGGTGGCGTAGATAATGACTTTGAAGAACTAGATAGAAGTATTGATGCGTTTTCTGAAGTGTTTTCATACATCTATTGGAAAGAAAATGAAGCGAAAGAGGTAAACGGACAATGAAGAAGAGAACAAATAAAAGCAAATGGCTTTTATTCACTTTTTCATCGACCTTCATTAGTTTGCACATTACAGGAGTAACGACCTTCACTTTCGCTTTTTTTATGTGCGGCCTTTCATTCTCCATCCTTAATTTATACAAAGAGGAATTGGAAAGGAACTAACTAAAAAAGCACCAAACAGGTGCTTTTTTAGTTAGTTCAAGCAACATATGGGTCCCGCCTAAGAGGACTTTTAACGTCGCATTACACACGTTATTGAATAGTTCCTGGGCGAGGGAAGAAGAATAACGCTAGGATTCATTTTGACATTTTTGATTACTTAAGAAGAATAAAAAGTATGTCGAACGTGGAAAAAAATAAAGAAACAGTGAAAAACTATTATGAAACGGCTTTTGGTGGTCAACCTGAACTGGCTGTCGAGCGATATATGGGGCCAAGATATATCCAGCATAATCCAGAAGCGGACAACGGACCGGAAGCGTTTATTGGATTCGGGCATGCGCTGCGAGGTGAAAATCCTGAAATGAAGCTTGAGATTAAGCGGATTTTCAGAGAGGACGACTATGTCGTCACCCATTCCCATCTGATCTTGAACCCGAATGATCCTGGATTGGCTCTGGCCGACTTCTTCCTGCTAGAAGATGGCAAGGTCGTTGAGCATTGGGACGTGATCCAGACAGTGCCGGAGAAGGCTAAGAATACAAATAGCATGTTCTAATTGGTACGCTGCAAGCTCATCAAGCTCTTGCAGCGTACCAATTGGGTAACTTGTGATTCCTATATTACGCAGGCGTATCATCGCTCATAGGCGACACATCATCGAAAGAAACGAGTTTACATATACGATCGTTATTACTAAATCATCATGTTATCAATAGTTCTTTATGCCTCGTTGCATACATGTTCGCTTTTATAAAACTTTTCCCGGCACCTTTTAGGGAATACCTTCTGAGATTCCCCGAACAACTCTTCCAAGCTCACCAAATCCTCTATCAAGTGCCACAAAATAATAACTTTCCATTTATCTGTGACTGAGCATACCACTGTTTTACTCTTGGGAATTTTACCCTAAAATGAAGTTCGAGCCATGATAAATCATAATGGTCATATTTTTATGACTACTTTACAAAAAAGTGACTACTTTTATTTTTTGAACTATGGATATACCATATACCTATACTTGATAACACAAAAAGTAAATCTTTTTATAGCCAGTCGAGTACACGGTAAGAAGTAACGAGCTGATAGTACAGACCAGTTAAAACAACAATCAATAAGACAAAATATATATGGAGGAAAACACAATGAAGATATTAGTAACAGGTGCTACAGGAAAATTAGGCTCAAAAGTAGTTGAAGCCCTATTGAAAATTGTACCTGCAAGCCAACTTGCTGTCAGTGTACGTAATATGGACAAAGCGGAACAATTACGTGCACGTGGAGTGGACATCCGCCAAGGAGATTTTGACCATCCAGAAACATTGGATACTGCTTTTGAAGGGATTGACCGTTTATTGATCATTTCCGCGGATGGTGACAATGAAACAAGAATTCCACAACACAGAAATGCGGTAGCTGCGGCAGAGCGTGCCGGAGTCAAATTTATTGCTTATACTAGCATAACGAATGCAAAGGAAAGTAAAAACTTCCTTGCTCCCACTCATCAGGCAACAGAAGAAGCTATTTTAAAAACAGGAATTCCTTATTCTTTTTTACGAAACAACTGGTACCTGGAGAATGAAATTTCAAGTATTCAAGGTGTTCTAGCCGGAGCTCCATGGGTGACATCAGCAGGAAATGGCAAGGTAGGCTGGGCACTTCAACAAGATTATGCAGAAGCTGCAGCTGCGGTCCTATCTGGTAAAGGGCACGAAAACACCATCTACGAGCTTTCTGGAAAGTTAATGACTCAAGAAGAACTTGCTTCCACTCTGGGCACTGTATTAGGTAAAGAAGTACCTGTGCAACAGGTTGATGATGCTACCTATACGGATATAATGAAAGGCGCTGGTGTACCGGATTTCCTTCTTCCTATGCTTGTTGATATCCAAAAAGACATTCGTGAAGGCACATTAGAGGTTGAGAGCCATGATCTCGAGAAACTTCTCGGACGAACCGTTACACCAACGAAAGAGGCACTTACTCAAATTGTTAAAGGAAATATCCAATAAATAGTTATTGTTAGAAAAACACGTTTGACGTTGAACAACAAAAATGGTCTAGTCTTAAACAAATGAAATGATTTATAACAATAAATAGAGGTGTTTTTTATGCAAGTAGAGATTTGGGCAGACTTTGCATGTCCATTCTGTTATATTGGCAAACGTCGCTTCGAAAAAGCGCTAGAGGAATTTGAGCACAACGATGGTATTGAAATTGTATACCGAAGTTTCGAACTGGATCCCAATGCTCCCAAACATGTGTCTCATGATGTTTATGACATGCTCTCCAACAGATATGGCATGAGCCGTCAGGAAGCCATCAACATGAATCAGAGTGTGATCAAACAGGCAGCAGACGAAGGACTTCAGTTTCAGTATGAAGGCATGGTGCTAACGAATACATTCGATGCACATCGACTAAGACATTTCGCTGATCAATACAGTAAGGGTGCTGTGGTATCGGAGCTGTTGTTCCAAGCTTATTTCACCAAATCAAAGGATTTGAGCGACCACACAATGCTCGCCGACCTGGCAGTTGAAGCAGGACTTGATCGTGAAGAAGCCCTCTCCATGCTCGCTGGTAAGCAGTTCGCTGAGCAAGTGCGTTCGGATGAAGAAAAAGGTAGACGTCTTGGTATACGCGGTGTTCCATTCTATGTCATTAACCATAAACATACGGTATCAGGCGCTCAGGCAGGCACTGTGTTCCTGAACGCTTTACAGCAGGGGTGGGAAGACCAGCAACAACTGAAAATTGTAAAATCGACGAGCGATGCTGCTTGTGCAGATGGCTCCTGTGTCATTAAGGACTGACGTCAAAGTACGAGAAAATGATGAACGAGTATAGCGTTGTGCAGTATGAGGGAGGTTGAAAAATCTCCCTCTTTTTGTGCGCTAGGCTTGAGTGGAATCCATGCTGCTAGTGATTTAGCACAGTCAAAAATGAATGATCTGGAGCTTTGGCAAGTAGAAATACAAAGTGGTGTATACTCTTCAAAATAAAATTTTGAGGAGGAAAATATAAGGTCATTATAGAACAAAAAAACATGGAGCCACTCAGCAACTCCATAAAGGCTTCTTAATCGTATGATCGGAGGGTCTTACAATTGTCCATGTTCAAGAGATGCTAATTTTTAAATGCATATCAAAATCAAGACATTGCAATAATCATGAGTCGTATGTCCGTGAAAAGTATAAGCATGTAAGTCAAAAAGTACTTTTTAACTGAAGGAGCACCTGATGTCTATCACTTCTACGAGAAGGACGGTCATCAATCCTTTGATAATAGGGATGAGTGTTAAGAACCTCTAGATAATTCGATAAAAAAATAAATGAATAGTAATGATAAGATCAATTGGTTTATATCTTTATATATCAAAGGGGGGGATACCTATGGAAAAGCTAGAATATGAATGGGTGAAACAAACACGTCAGATTTTATTGGACCAGTGTGGAGAATTGGCTGAAGCTGATTTTACTAAAGAGTTTGAATTTGGTTTTCAGAGTATTAGAAATTCTTTAGTTCATGTGGCAGGCTGCTATCATGCTTGGTTAGGTTCTTTTGTACTTTCAGAAACATCATCGCCTTTATTTACGAAGGAAGTGATTAATAATATGCAGTTTGATGATATTCAACGTTATTTTCAACAAGCAGATATATATGTAGAACGTGTATTTGAACAATTCACAAACAAATTTGATGAGGTTATCGACAAAGAGCTTTCTTGGAGAACCGGCAGTGGGCTTGTAAAAAAAACGCCACGCCAATTACTATTCCATACCATTACACATGAGTCGCACCATAAAGGGCAAATTGTAACGATGCTGCGTATTCTTGGCCATATACCTGAAAATACAGACATATTGGGGCTGCCTTAATTCGCTACATGATGGATATCGAAGGATCAGGAGCACGATTCTTGAGGAAGATTCGTCGCCCTTCATGAACGAAAGGGACAGGATAGCTGAAGAAGGGACAACACGTTTTAGAGGGATCTTCACCTTGATGATCGAAATAAATAGTAACTGGATTTTTTCAGGTGAAGATAATGGAGGATATTATGAGGCTAAAACCAATTGAAGCGGCACAACAGTTTATCTTTAAGCATTTTCCAAATTGCCAAGGAACTTTATTAGCTGGAAGTGTCGTTCGAGGTGAAGCGACAGACACATCGGACCTTGATATTGTTGTTTTTGATAAAGACCTTATTTCACCTTACAGAGAGTCATTCATTGACTTTGGATGGGCTATAGAGGTTTTTGTACATAATCTAACCTCGTATAAGCATTTTTTTGAAAGTGATTGCGAGGTAGCAAGGCCATCTTTGCCTAGGATGGGTTCAGAAGGAATTATTTTAAAAGATGACGGAATAATAGAACCCATAAAAAAAGAGGCGAAAGAAATATTGGACCAGGGTCCGAAGAAATGGTCAGATGAAACCATTAAAACGAAGCGATATTTTATAACTGATGCACTAGACGATTTAATAGGCTGTAAATATAGAGCCGAAGAAATTTTTATTGCTAATACTTTAGCTGAACTTGTTAGTGAATTTTATTTAAGATCAAACCTTCAATGGATTGGCACTTCTAAATGGATGGTACGTTCCTTAAAACAATATGACCGGAAATTCGCTAATCATTTTGTTGAAGCCTTTGATGTTTTATATAGGACAGGTGATAAAAATAAAGTTGTGCAATTAGTTGATAAGGTTTTGGAACCATATGGTGGACAGTTGTTTGATGGATTTTCGTTGGGGAAAAATCAGCCTCAATAATAACCATCACTTCCTAGCTCCTGATAGATACAGTCTGGTTTCAAATCGTATGTGCGATCTGTCTATAGCAACCACTTGCTTTTTTAAATCTGGTGTAAACGTTTTTTTTTCTGGTTTCCTCACATATCGTGCATAATTCTATTTGTAGTAATTTTTTATTGTTCAGCTAAGCGGAGCCTCGTCATTAAAACGTTCTATTTAAGTCTGCTACCCATTTGAAAAAGGGGGCGTCTTGTATATAAAAAGTTTATTCTAGTTTCAATATATTAGGAGGAAGAGTCAGATGGGAATAAAATGGATTGGTGTTAGCGTCCTCACCGGATTCTTTCTACTGGAGCTTGCTGCGATGGCTGCGTTCAGTTACTGGGGTTATCATATTAAGACAGGAGCAGCGGTCAGCATTATACTCGCATTTGCCACCCCAGGGGTCATAGCCGCTTTATGGAGTATGTTTCTCTCTCCGAAGGCATCGCTCCCCATCTTCTCCTTCCCCATCCGAACGACGCTTAAGCTGGTTGTGTTCATTGTTGCTTCCGCATCTTTGTATGCAAGCGGTCAAAGCGCGCTCGCGGTTATTTTTCTGACGGTGTCCCTTCTTATCGTGGCAGCAGTCTTTATCTTGAAACTTCATAAAGTGAATTAAATGGATTAGTCTAAAACCGAACATCAATAATCGGGCGCCTATCTGGAATAAGGAGATGTGATAGGTGAAGAAGGGAAATTCCCCATTTTAACGAATTAAAATAAACGCAGCAAAAGTTTTTGTAATATAAGAATTTATAATTCCCCCCCCTTTTTGTCTACAAACTGAGCCCTACTCTAATGAGAAGGGCTTTTAACATTTTATGAATATTCGAAGTCTGTTAATAAGCTGTTTTTTCCGCGATGCTACTATCGCTGTATCAAATTGGACATGGCAAGGTGCATGAACAATTTTTTAAGCCCCCTTAGAGTAGTCAAACGCATACCATGCTTTTCTTTTGCATCTGCGAATACACCTCGATCGTTTCTATACGTTTCGCATATATAACTTTTACATCCTGATGATGACGCAGACGAACTGACCTTCCAAATCTGTTTGTTAAATAACAAAAATGACTCGAGGGAGGGGCTCACCGGCCGCCTGATAGGCGAGTGCCTCTCGTCTACAGTATGAGCCTTTTTTCTCACATTAAATTATCTAATGATGGAATAACAGGTAGTTGTTAACATTTGGGTATATTGAATTTTCTGAAAATTATTGATACTATAATGATGATTATATTCCAGTAAGGATTGAAGCTTTATGGGAGCATTTATTAGAAAGAACATACTACAATCTTAAAGGAGTGAATTTAATGGATCAATTATTTAAAGGATTAGATGATATTTATAACGAAATCGTCGATATTCGGCGCTATCTTCATCAACATCCCGAGCTTTCTTTTGAAGAAGTGAATACAGCTAATTATATTGCGGCCTACCATGAAAAACTAGGGCATAAAGTACGCAAAAATGTAGGGGGAAATGGTGTTTTAGCTTATCTGGAAGGAGATAAACCAGGGCCGACGGTTGCAGTACGGGCGGACTTTGATGCACTTCCGATTCATGAACAAACGGACGTCCCGTTTAAATCGGTTAACGAAGGAGTCATGCATGCATGCGGCCATGATGGGCATACAGCAACATTATTAGGTCTTGCAAAGGTTCTGAATGGCATGAAGTCGGAAATTGAAGGGACCGTGGTTTTTCTCCATCAACATGCCGAAGAATTGCCACCGGGTGGGGCCATTGCCATGATAGAAGATGGCTGCCTAAATGGGGTGGATGTTATTTTTGGGACGCACTTACAGGCGCAGATGCCTTTAGGTGAAATTGGTTATCGGTCAGGCCCGCTCCAAGCAGCACCTGATCGATTTGATATAACCATTCAGGGTAAAGGCGGACATGGTGCTGCTCCGCATGAAACAAAGGACAGTATTGTAATTGGAGGACAGCTGATAGGCAATCTGCAACAAATCGTTAGCCGGAAAGTAGATCCATTGGAATCTGCCGTTGTATCTGTTTGTGCCTTTGAAGCAAAAAATCCTTACAATGTCATTGCAGATACAGCTACATTAACTGGTACGGTCCGAACATTTAAAGAAGAGATTCGTAATTTTATCGAAAAAGAAATTGAAAGAGTCGTGAAGGGAACATGTATTGTCTCCGATGCAACCTATGACTATACATATACAAGAGGGTATCCGACGACAGTGAACCACAAGGAGGAAACTGAATTCGTTGCGAAATTGGCTCACTGTGTACCTGGCGTTGAATCTGTTAATGAAACCCCGCCTATTATGGGCGGTGAAGACTTTTCCTATTATTTAGAAAAAGTAAAAGGAACATTCTTTTTCACAGGAGCAAAAAGTCCCGATTGGAAGCAAGCCTATCCACATCATCATCCAAAGTTTGACATCGATGAACGCTCATTATTAATCGCTGCAAAAACCCTTGGGGTAGCAACATTACAATACATGAAGAATAATGCAAAGACTTTATCATCACAACAAGTATAAAAAAATAGTGAAAATAAGGGGGCCTATTCACATTTGGCCCCTTAATTAACACCAATAATGAAAAGGGATGATAAAGATGACAAACGAAACACAGACACTTTGGAAAGATTGGCGAGTGCATGCCACCGTCTTTGCTATCGTATTACTGTCTGAAACGATAGGCACACACGAAATTCCATTAGGACCAGGAGTAATTTTATTATTGCCGATGCTTTATGCAGTTATAATCGGAATTTTATTATTCTTCACCCCACTTGTTAAGGAAAAGCAATCCAAAAGTGCGGAATCACTTGTTTTTATATCGGTTACATTACTTATTGCGAAGTTTGGAGTACAGGCAGGCCCAGCCTTGCCTCTGTTAATTGAAGCAGGCCCTGCACTGCTGCTTCAGGAAATAGGGAATCTCGGCACCATTTTTCTGGCCCTTCCAGTCGCAGTTTTACTAGGATTGAAACGAGAATCGATCGGAATGACACACTCCATTGGACGTGAGCCCAATGTCGCTTTAATAACGGATAAATACGGTTTTTCCTCACCGGAAGGCCGTGGAGTGATGGCCGTATATATTTTCGGGACCGTTTTCGGCGCTATTTTTATGGGTTTAATATCTGGATTGTTAGCGACTATTACGCCGATTCATCCATTATCCTTTGCGATGGCAACAGGAATAGGCAGTGGAAGTATGGCAGCTGCTGCATTAGGACCTCTAGTTACGGCGTTTCCAGAGATGAAAGATCAGATTATTGCTTTTTCAGGTGCAAGTAACCTTGCAACATCTGTAACAGGTTTATACGTGAGTATTTTCATTGCTTTGCCTCTAACAGAAAAAATCTATCTCTGGATGACAAAAAGGAAAACGAAAAATATGAAAACGAATGTGGGGGCGTAACCAATGTTAAAGAACATCCAAGAATGGGTTTTAGTCTTAGGCATTATTGGGATTGTGGTGTTAACCGGAAATTGGATCGGCTATGATATACTCCCAATAACTGCTTTACCAGGAATGATTATATTAATCCTTATTTCGTTAGCGGGCCTTATTATCGGTAAACTGGTCCCACTCAAAATTCCAAGTATAGCTTACATAGGAATCATAGGTTTTATCCTTACTGTCCCAAGCATGCCTGGGTCAGATCAACTTGTAAAGTGGACTGCAGACGTCAGTCTATTAGCAATAGCTACACCTATCTTAGCCTATGCGGGGATAGGTATTGGCCGTTCATGGGCAGACTTTGCCAAACTAGGTTGGAGAACGATCGTTGTTGGAATGTGTGTATTACTTGGGACCTTTTTAGGTTCTGCAATCATTGCTGAAATCGTCCTACGCTTTCAAGGCATTATATGATTGGAGGGTGAGTGAATGCAGAAAACGAACTTCATTGGTAATTTCCTGTAATTATAATGGATTGTTCGGATTTGAATTTCATCAACAAAAGGGCATTAATCACATGTTTCATTGAATCCTTTATGGAATTCAGAATGGAAAACTTACCAAACATGTGAATTCTGCAAAGTTTAGGCCTCCCACAGTTTCCTGTGGGAGGCCTAATGACTTACGAAAAGATATCCATGATGAATCAATGCCTTCCGTCTCGCAATGGACATTGAAGAGGAGGGAAGGTTCCGACTTTAGTCCATCAAGGGGAAATAAGGTAATTATGATATGAAATAAATCGTTTCATTTTTGGAACGAGAGGATTTACTAGGTACAGCATAATAAAGTTAGAAGTGCGGAAACATCACCCTAGCCCAATGTTATAAGGAGTTTGACCACATGGATGAGCTAATAGATAATTTAAAAAGATGAAATATCATCAAACGTTATTACTTACAATTGCATTGGACAAAAACCCTGAACAATATACTTTTTTTCATTTCATTTTGAATAATGATCTGAGTGAAAAAGATCAAAGCTAATTTTTGATATACTTCATGCTTTAGAAGATAAAAAGGAAGGTACTTACCAAACAGTTATTAGGAGATAACCATTCCGTGTCCATGGATACCTTGGAAAAGGCATTGTTACATGTAAATATTGATGTGAATCCTATTTATCTAGACCAATATATTGAAGTGGATTTAAGTAATTATCTCTTGGAACATTAAAGTATACTGCTGAAATAGCTTTAAAGCACTTTTTTAAAAGGCACGATCCATCATAGAATCAGTTGCTGCTGGAGGCTTAATGAGTAACCCAGGTAAAATACCTTACATGTGAAGATCTTTAAAGTCGAAGGCATCTTGCGGTTCATCCGGGAGGCCTTTTTTACGTGAGCATGAATGGAGTCTTACAAGCCAATGCTGCTTTATTATTCTCAGTTTCACGTTCTTTGTTTCCACGCGACTCCAGTGACAACCAGGAAAAGAGCGCTTGCATTATTCGAAATATTGATTATAATACTTGTATACAAGTGTACTTGAACTCTATAAGAAGGTGAATGTATGGCAGAATCAAAGGAATTTTTTTATCCTATAAAATGGCTTTCAAAAGCTTCTGCGGGTGATCGGGTAACTTCGGAGCTTAGGATGCGCATTATTTCGGGCATGATTGAAAGCGGTACCATCTTATCTGAAAATAAAATAGCTGCGGATTTCGGTGTGAGCCGCTCACCGGTTCGTGAAGCGTTAAAAATATTGGCATCTGAAAATATCATTCGCTTGGAAAGAATGGGTGCGGTCGTCATAGGGCTGACGGAAAAAAAATATTCGGAAATTTATGATGTACGGATACTCATCGAGACGTTTGTATTTGAGCGTCTAGTGAGGGTGGAGACGGATGACTTGGTGAGGGAGCTTAGTAAAATTCTGGAAATGATGAAAATCTCCATTAAATACCAAGATGCAGATGAGTTTTCCTATCAGGACGTCCTGTTCCACGAAACGATTATTCGATCCATCGATCATTCCTATATCCTGATGATCTGGGATAATTTGAAACCTGTGATGGAAAGTTTGATTCTTCTATCCATGCGTCATCGTATTAATGAAAAATATGAAGATTTTACACGTGTCATAAATAATCATCAGCTTTATATCGATGCGATCAAATCAAAAGATCGAGATCTCATGATCAAATCGCTGCATGTGAATTTTGATGATGTACAAGAGAAGGTCGAAGACTTATGGAGGGCCCAACAGATGCTTTCAAAAGGAGTCGGACAAGAAAATGACTAGCTATATGTTAGGTGTAGACATTGGGACAACCAGTACAAAAGCAGTATTATTTACGAAAAAAGGCGATGTGATCGGGCAAGCGAATATTGGCTATCCGCTTTACACACCGGATATGACAACAGCGGAACAGGACCCTGAGGAGATTTTTCAGGCTGTCTTGAAAGCCGTTTCAACATTAACGAAACAGCATGCCGATAAAAAACCATCATTCATATCATTTAGCAGTGCGATGCATAGTGTGATAGCGATGGATGAAAATGATCAGCCGTTAACCCCTTGCATCACTTGGGCAGATAACCGCAGTGAAGCTTGGGCCCATAAAATAAAAGCTGAACTGGATGGGCATGAAGTGTACAAACGGACCGGGACACCGATTCATCCGATGTCACCATTATCCAAAATCACTTGGATCGTGAATGATTGCAAAGAGATCGCAGCCAAAGCTGAAAAGTATATCGGGATTAAGGAATATATTTTTAAAAGGCTGTTTGATCAATATGTTGTCGATATTTCCCTTGCGTCATCGATGGGGATGATGAACCTCAAAAGCTTGGATTGGGATGGTGAAGCCCTAAGAATTGCGGGAATATCCCGCAGTCAATTATCGGAGCTTGTGCCAACAACGAAGATCTTCAACAACTGCGACCCTGATATAGCGAAACTGCTTGGAATTGATCCGCAAACCGATTTTGTGATCGGAGCTAGCGATGGCGTCCTTTCCAATCTAGGTGTAAATGCTATCCGCAAGGGTGAAATCGCTGTCACGATCGGGACAAGCGGTGCCATTCGGACGATCATTGACGAGCCGAAAACAGACGAAAAAGGAAGAATCTTTTGCTATGCCTTAACGGAAAAGCATTGGGTGATTGGCGGTCCGGTAAACAATGGGGGAATGGTCCTTCGCTGGATTCGCGATGAATTTGCATCTTCCGAGGTGGAAACAGCCAAAAGGCTCGGAATCGACGCCTATGAAGTGTTAACCAAAATTGCCGAACGTGTAAGGCCAGGCGCCGATGGATTGCTGTTTCATCCATATCTTGCCGGTGAACGTGCTCCATTATGGAATCCAGATGTACGGGGTTCATTTTTCGGATTGACACTTTCACATAAGAAAGAACATATGATTCGAGCAGCACTTGAAGGAGTCATTTACAATTTATACACAGTATTTTTAGCCTTAACGGAATGTATGGACGGTCCCGTGACCCGAATCCAGGCTACGGGAGGCTTTGCCAGGTCGGCTGTTTGGCGGCAAATGATGTCAGATATCTTCGAATCGGATGTCGTCGTTCCAGAAAGCTATGAAAGTTCATGCCTGGGGGCTTGTATATTGGGTTTATATGCTTCTGGGGAAATCGATTCCTTCGAGGTCGTTTCCGAAATGATTGGCAACACCCATAAGCACACACCGAATGATGACTCGGTAAAAGAATATAGGCAGATATTGCCGATATTCATTAACCTATCAAGAGTATTGGAAAACGAATATACGCAGATTGCGAACTATCAAAGAAACTTGATACATGCTACAAAGTAAACACATGGGGGAGTTACAATGCCATTAGTTATTGTTGCTGTAGGAATTGTCGCTTTATTAATTTTAATAATGGGCTTGAAATTAAACACATTCATTTCCTTGATCGTTGTATCATTTGGGGTAGCTTTGGCACTTGGAATGCCACTTGACCAAATTGTAAAGACTATTGAAGCAGGGCTAGGCGGAACACTTGGCCACTTAGCGTTAATCTTTGGCCTTGGAGCGATGTTAGGTAAATTAATCGCAGATTCAGGCGGTGCGCAACGCATTGCCATGACCCTTGTTAACAAATTCGGTGAAAAGAATATTCAATGGGCAGTCGTGGCAGCTTCCTTTATAATCGGTATTGCTTTATTTTTTGAAGTAGGATTAGTATTATTGATACCGATCGTATTTGCCATTTCAAGAGAACTAAAAGTTTCGATATTGTATCTTGGCATTCCGATGGTAGCGTCGTTATCCGTAACACACGGTTTCTTACCGCCGCACCCAGGGCCAACCGTTATTGCCGGTGAATATGGTGCGGACCTTGGTCAGGTCTTGCTGTATGGCTTCATCATTGCGGTCCCGACCGTTTTTTTAGCTGGACCGGTATTTACGAAGATTGCTAAAAGATTAGTACCTGCATCCTTTACGAAAACAGGCAGCATAGCCTCTTTAGGAGAACAAAAAACATTTAAACTGGAAGACACGCCTGGTTTCGGGATCAGTGTTTTTACCGCCTTACTTCCGGTCATTTTGATGTCCATTGCTACAATTATCACTTTGCTGCAAAAAACAATGGGCTTTGAAGATAATGGGTTGCTGACAGCGATCCGTTTTATTGGCGAAGCTGGTACATCCATGCTGCTTTCCTTGCTATTTGCGGTCTATTCAATGGGATTGGCAAGAAAAATTCCAATGAAGGATATCATGGATTCCTGTACAAACGCTATCTTGCATATCGGGATGATGCTCTTGATCATCGGAGGCGGCGGAGCCTTCAAGCAAGTATTGATCGACGGGGGTGTAGGTGACTATGTGGCTGAATTATTCAAAGGAACATCACTTTCGCCAATCCTGCTTGCCTGGATCATCGCGGCAATTCTGCGTATTTCCTTGGGATCTGCCACCGTTGCTTCCTTAACGACAGCTGGCTTGGTTATTCCGATGTTAGGCCAGACGGACGTTAACCTCGCTTTAGTCGTTCTTGCGACAGGAGCGGGAAGTTTAATCGCTTCACACGTTAACGATGCCGGATTCTGGATGTTTAAAGAGTACTTTGGTTTAAGCATGAAAGAAACGTTTGCAACATGGACCTTACTTGAGACGATCATTTCAGTAGCTGGATTAGGCTTCATTCTATTGATCAGCTTATTCGTATAGGTCTTTCCCGGCAGTAAATCCCCCATTTATCGGAGGGTTTACTGCCTATTATTCTTACATAAAAGGAGAAGAAATAATGTTCAATTCAATTGGTGTCATTGGTTTAGGAGTTATGGGCAGCAATATCGCCTTAAATATGGCTAGTAAAGGGGAACAAGTAGCCGTCTATAACTATACAAGAGATTTAACGGACCAGCTTGTTGCAAAGCTGGACGGTCAGTCGCTCCATCCGTATTACGAAATCCAGGACTTTGTTCAGTCACTGGAAGCCCCAAGAAAGATTTTCCTGATGGTGACGGCAGGCAAGGCGATCGACTCGGTGATCACATCATTGCTTCCTCATCTTGAATCAGGCGATATTATCATGGACGGCGGTAACTCCCATTATGTTGATACGGAACGCAGATATGATGAATTGAAACCTAAAGGCATCAGTTATTTAGGCGTTGGTGTTTCTGGCGGGGAAGTCGGGGCATTAAAGGGGCCTTCAATCATGCCAGGTGGCGATAAAGACGCCTATGAAAAAGTCGCTCCGATCCTGACGAAAATCGCGGCCAAAGTAAATGAAGAGCCTTGCTGTACCTATATCGGTCCAAAGGGATCAGGTCATTTTGTGAAAATGGTGCATAACGGGATCGAGTATGCAGATATGCAATTAATCGCCGAAGCTTACACTTTCCTAAGAGAAAGACTCCATTTGGAAGTGAATGAAATTGCTGACATCTTTGAAACATGGAACCAAGGCGAACTGAAAAGTTATTTAATCGAAATAACAGCCGAAATTTTAAGGAAAAAAGATGAAGTAACGGGCTTACCATTGATCGATGTGATTCTCGATAAAGCCGGACAAAAGGGAACGGGTAAATGGACGAGCATGCAGGCCATCGATAATGGAATACCTGCTTCGATTATTACAGAAGCTTTGTTTGCACGTTACATATCCGCTCTAAAAGAGGAACGGATGAATGCCGAAAACATCCTGACGGGCCCTGAGAACGTTGGGCAAGAACTCGATAAAAATGAGTGGATCGACTACATCAGACAGGCATTATATATGGGAAAGGTTTGTGCCTACGCGCAAGGCTTCACGCAATATAAAATGTCTTCTGAACTTTACGGCTGGGATTTGCCTTTGAAGGATATTGCGCTGATTTTCCGCGGTGGCTGCATCATCCGTGCCGAATTTTTAAATGTCATCAGTGAAGCCTATCAAGAGCAGCCGAATCTGGCAAATTTATTAATCTCACCATACTTTGCCGAAAAGGTTACCGACTATCAGGCAGGATTGCGAAAGGTTGTTTGTGAGGGGATAATATCCGGTATCTCGTTCCCTTGTTTAAGCTCTTCACTCAATTTTTACGATAGTTACCGAAAAGGCATCTCAAACGCTAACATCTTGCAGGCACAACGTGATTACTTTGGTGCACATACCTATGAACGTCGTGATTTGGCAGGAGTCTTTCACACAGACTGGCAGTGATGTATCAGTCAGTACAATGGCTTAAAGAGTAAAGATATCGATTTAAAAAGACCACTTTAGAAGTGGTCTTTTTAGTTGGTAGACAAAAGGGGTTCGGAATTAAAAAATTCCGAACCCCTTTTGAAATTCCTTTGAAATTTTGACCAAAGGTTACGAGATTTGGGCTCTTCGAGCCACT
>NZ_LNNH01000018.1:89228-89475 GCF_001542915.1 Peribacillus simplex
AACTTTTTGATGGTCTTTGCTTTCCGTACACCGTGATAAAAATGAGCATGTTGCACAAATTTGTTTGGGCGATTTGTATTCGCGATAGCCCTCTTTATTTGTTGTTGAGTACTTTAAAGTTTCTCCCGAAGGGCAAAGGTAACAATTAAAGTGTTCATCGTAAACATAGTCATGTTTGCGAAAGAATCCTTCTTTTGTACGAGGACGTGTATAGGGTAAAGCAGGTGTGATTTCTTTGTTAAATAGG
>NZ_LNNH01000018.1:89485-89776 GCF_001542915.1 Peribacillus simplex
GGTATAGGGTAAAGCAGGTGTGATTTCTTCAGCTTGTAATCGCTGGTGTTTTATAAGCTGCATCTGCGGCAACTGCTTCTGGTTTTCCAACTTTCTCAATCACTTGCTCAACAAGTGGCTCCAAAATCTGACTGTCATGTGTATTACCAGGTGTTACAATCGTTCCCAATACAAAACCGTTGCCGTCTGCAGCCGCATGGAATGAATAGGCAAACTGTTTTGTTCGTTCATCTTTCACATAGTAGCCACTCTCAGGATCCGTAGTACTTTCTTTAATTGCTTTGGTTTCTT
>NZ_LNNH01000018.1:89786-89887 GCF_001542915.1 Peribacillus simplex
ACCTGCATCGACAATTTTTTAAGTCCCCTTAAAGTAGTCCAACGCATACCATGCTTTTCTTTTGCATCTGCGAATACACGCTCAATCGTTTCTTTGCGTTT
>NZ_LNNH01000019.1 GCF_001542915.1 Peribacillus simplex
GAAGAGCCCAAATCTCGTAACCTTTGATCAAAATTTCAAAGGAATTTCAAAAGGGGTTCGGAATTTTTTAATTCCGAACCCCTTTTGTCTACAAACTGAGAGCCCCTATCCTAAGATAGGGGCTCTTTCCTTTAAATGATTAAACTTCGTCGCTTCCGAAGAAGTTACGGAATTGCTGAATGGCCGTATCACGGTTCAATGCTGCAATCGATGTAGTCAATGGAATTCCTTTAGGGCAAGACTGCACACAGTTTTGCGAGTTACCGCAGTTTGCAAGTCCTCCATCGGACATGATTGTGTTTAAACGTTCCGCTTTGTTCATTGCACCAGTTGGATGTGCGTTGAATAAACGGACTTGTGATAACGGTTGTGGTCCCATGAAGTTTGAGTTGCTGTTCACGTTTGGACAAGCTTCCAAGCAAACGCCGCAAGTCATACATTTTGATAATTCATAAGCCCATTGACGTTTCTTTTCTGGCATACGCGGTCCTGGTCCAAGGTTGTACGTTCCATCGATCGGGATCCAAGCTTTTACCTTCTTCAACGAGTCGAACATGCGGCTGCGATCTACCTGAAGGTCACGAACCACAGGGAAAGTACGCATTGGAGCAAGGCGGACAGGCTGTTCCAATTGGTCGATAAGGGCCGTACATGATTGTCTTGGTTTACCATTGATGACCATGGAACAAGCACCACATACTTCCTCAAGGCAGTTCATGTCCCATGCGATTGCTGTCGTATGCTTGCCTTGTACTGTTACCGGGTTACGACGGATTTCCATTAGGGCGGAAATGACATTCATATTCGGGCGGTACGCTAATTCAAATTCCTCATCATAAGGAGCTGAATCCGGTGTATCTTGACGAGTGATGATAAAACGGACTGTTTTAGTCTCAGATTTAGTTTCAACCATTTTTTTGCTCCCCCTCTTTAATGTTTCGTAGTGTAGTCACGTTTACGCGGTGCGATGAGTGATACATCAATATCTTCATAATGGAATTCAGGTGCTTGATCCAAGCCCTTGAACGTTGCCATTGTCGTTTTCATGAATTCTTCATCATTACGTTCCGGGAAATCAGGTTTGTAATGCGCTCCACGGCTTTCATCACGGTTTAACGCACCGATTGTGATTACACGTGCCAATTGCATCATATTTTGCAGCTGTCTAGTGAAAGCAGCTCCTTGGTTGCTCCATTTAGCCGTATCATTGATGTTGATTTTCTTGTAACGCTCCATCAACTCAAGAATCTTGTTATCCGTTTCTTTCAGCTTATCATTGTAACGGACTACAGTAACATGCTGAGTCATCCACTCACCAAGCTCTTTGTGAAGTACGTACGCATTTTCATTTCCATCAAGAGACATGACATTGTTCCATTTTTCTTGCTCTTGTTTTTCGTATCCATCATACAATGAAGATGGGATGGATTCGGAAGTTTTGTCAAGACCTTCGATATATTTAACGGCATTCGGACCAGCGACTGAACCGCCATAGATGGCAGATAGAAGTGAGTTCGCACCAAGACGGTTACCGCCATGCTGGGAGTAATCACACTCACCTGCAGCGAATAAACCTTTAATGTTAGTCATTTGGTCATAATCAACCCAAAGTCCGCCCATAGAATAGTGAACGGCAGGGAAAATCTTCATTGGTACTTTACGAGGATCTTCACCCATGAATTTCTCGTAGATTTCAATGATTCCGCCAAGTTTAATATCAAGTAATTTAGGATCTTTATGTGATAGATCCAGATACACCATGTTTTCTCCATTAATACCAAGCTTCATGTTCATACATACGTCGAAAATTTCACGAGTCGCGATATCACGAGGTACCAGGTTACCGTAAGCAGGGTATTTTTCTTCAAGGAAATACCAAGGTTTTCCGTCTTTATATGTCCAGATACGTCCACCTTCACCACGAGCGGATTCACTCATTAGACGAAGTTTGTCATCTCCAGGGATTGCTGTCGGGTGAATTTGAATGAACTCACCGTTGGCATAATTAACACCTTGTTGATAGACGATCGATGCTGCTGAACCTGTATTGATCATCGAGTTAGTGGATTTACCGAATATGATTCCAGGGCCTCCGCTTGCCATGATGACTGCATCGCCAGGGAATGATTTGATTTCCATTGTAGTCAAGTTCTGAGCTACGATACCGCGTGCTGTTTCTTCATCATCGATAACAGCTCCAAGGAATTCCCAGCCCTCATATTTCGTAACAAGTCCTTCCACTTCATACCGGCGAACCTGCTCGTCCAATGCGTAAAGCAATTGTTGACCAGTCGTTGCACCCGCGAATGCTGTACGGCTATGTTGTGTACCGCCGAAACGACGGAAATCAAGAAGACCTTCCGGAGTACGGTTGAACATAACGCCCATACGGTCAAACATATGGATGATCGATGGTGCCGCTTCGCACATCGCTTTAACCGGGGGTTGGTTAGCCAAGAAGTCCCCGCCATAAACTGTATCATCAAAGTGAATGAATGGAGAATCCCCTTCACCTTTTGTATTTACTGCCCCATTGATTCCGCCTTGGGCACAAACTGAGTGAGAGCGTTTAACAGGCACTAAAGAAAATAAATCAACCTGTTGTCCAAGCTCTGCTGCTTTGATCGTCGCCATTAAGCCGGCTAGACCTCCACCTACGATAATGATTTTACCTTTACCCAATTCTGTCACTCCCTTATTTCCATTAGCAAAGCTATGTTTTTTATCCGGATACTATAAATGAACTCTAACTTCTTAAACGAAAGCGAAAACTGCGCTAACGCCGATATAAGAAAGCAGAACGAAAATGATCAAAGTTACGTACGTCATGATTTTTTGCGATTTAGGTGAAACTGTCAGACCCCAGCTCACTGCAAATGACCATAATCCATTCGCAAAGTGGAAAATTGCAGAAATAATACCTACAATATAGAACACGATCATGAATGGGTTAGAGAAAATCTCTGCCATCATGTCAAAATCAACCTCAGCACCCATGGCTGCTTGAACTCTAGTCTCCCAAATATGCCAAACAAGGAAAATCAGCGTGATGATTCCAGTCAGGCGTTGCAGCATGAACATCCAGTTACGGAAGAAACTAAATCTCCCCAAATTGTTTTTTGCTGTAAAGGCAATATAAATACCGTACACAGCATGGAAAATGATCGGTAGATAGATGACGACCCACTCTACCAAAAGCTTTACGGGCGTATATTCAATTAAATGAACGGCCCCATTAAACGTCTCTTCCCCTTTTGTTGCCATAAAGTTTACCGATAAATGAAAAATTAGGAATAGACCAATCGGAATAACTCCAAGAAGTGAATGAAGTCTACGATTCCCAAACTCGCGATTTTTTGCCACTAAGTGCCCCCCCTTAATTTGTGAAAAATCATGCAAAGATAATCTGGTGGCTACCTTTTATCTCCGCGTGAAAATAAAGTATAGAGTGCAAAAAGCTCTCCTATACTTTCTTACAATTATGTGACATGTCCATTTTACTCCTGACTTCTATGTGCGTCAAGAAAACGGATACAACAAATCTCTTTTTTAAAATAGATATTATTGGCTAAAAATGCATGTTTTTTTATTTGTCAAGGCTATATTATGAGAAATAATGTATGAATCTATTAATATTTCGGTATAATTTATCATTTTTTTCCATTTGCGTTTCAAATAAATAAAAAAACAATATAATTTGCAAAAGAAAAACGTTTATAATAGATTTACAGAAAGAGGCGATAAACTATGAAAAAAAATATTGCTGCAGCGATAGAGGAAGAAATTCAAACTGAAGAGTTCCAAGTTCCGGCTTTCGGATATGAATTAATCAGGGAAGTACTACTGAATGATATACTCGGAAAAGACTCGAATCAGATCCTCTATTGGGCAGGTAAACAGTTAGCAAGAAAATTCCCACTGAATGGCGATCAGGAGGTTATTGAATTTTTCCAAAGCGCCGGTTGGGGAGATTTGGAAATCATCAAGTATACGAAAAACGAGATGGAGTTATCCTTGTCGGGTGAAATAATCAGCCGCCGCCTGGATTTACATCCTGACTGTCACTTCCAGCTTGAAGCCGGCTTCCTTGCCGAGCAGTTCACACTGCAAAAAAAATTCCTCAGCGAATCAACGGAAGAAGTTAAACGCCGCGCAAAAAAAGTGACATTCACCATTCAATGGGATCCCAGAGATCCAATCTAACGAGCCCATAAAACAGACTTACCCTTTTTACCGGAAGTCTGTTTTTTACTGGACTCCATACAATCAGGCTAGCACATTTGCATGCTGACCAAGTTTAAATGCTTCATGCAGGGATTCGACCGCCTTCACCATCTCCAGCTCATTGACGACAGTCGAAACTTTAATTTCCGATGTGCTGACCATTTTCACTTGGATGCCTGTATTGGCCATCACTTCAAACATCTCGGCAGCCACTCCCGGATTGGATACCATACCCGATCCAACGATTGACACCTTGGCCAATCCGCCCTCCGTTTCAACCCTGTCAAAGGCCAACTGCTCTTTATTATTTTCCAACACGATCAAAGCCGCTTTTTTATCTTCACTTTTAATGGAGAATGATAAGTTGGTCGTATCCTCTGCAGTCATGCTTTGAATGATGATGTCAACATTGATCTGGTTTTTCGCAAGCGTCATGAAAATGGTTGATAATGCACCAAGTGATTGGGGCAAGCCATAAACCGTCACCCTAGTGATGCTATCTTCGAATGCGATGCCGCGCACGATTAAGTTTTCTTCCATAGTTGCTTCCTCCTCAATGATCGTTCCTGATTCCCTCTCCATGCTTGAACGGACTTCAAGCGGGATTTGATAATTTTTCGCGTATTCGACAGCCCTTGGATGGAGCACGCCCGCCCCTAAATTGGCAAGCTCGAGCATCTCATCATAAGAGATGGATTGCAGTTTGCGCGCTTCTTTAATGTAGCGGGGATCCGTTGTGAAAACACCCGTAACATCCGTGTAAATATCACATCTATCCGCATTGAGCGCTGCAGCGATGGCAACTGCGGTCGTATCGGAACCGCCACGCCCCAATGTAGTGATTTCCCCATTAACATCGTTTCCCTGAAAACCGGCCACGACGACGATCTGCCTTTCTTGCAGTCTAGCTTGGATTCTCGAAGCATCAATATCCAATATCCGGGCATTCCCATGTACGGATTCCGTCTGCATCCCTGCCTGCCAGCCAGTATACGAGATCGCTTCATGCCCCTTCTCAAGCAAGGCCATCGTCAGCAGGGAAATCGTAACCTGTTCCCCCGTCGTCAATAGCATATCCATTTCCCTTTTGCTTGGGGTGCTGGATATATCATGGGCCATGGAAACCAATTGATCGGTCGTTTTACCCATTGCGGAAACAACGACGACTACCTCATTGCCCTTCTCCGCTTCCTCTATTACCCGATTGGCAACATTTTTAAGTTTTTCAACGCTGCCGACGGATGTCCCGCCGAATTTTTGTACGATTAATGCCATCCTCATGCACCCTCTCTTTTTAGGCAATAAAAAAAGCAATGAGAAATATCTCATTGCTGTGATCACATATCCAATCTTGTAAGCACAGTGAGATAGCTCTCCAGGGCATACACCCTGACAATCCGCCATTTATTAAATGTCAGACCAGAAAAACAAGCTATGAGACTTGTCTTCCTTCGGCGTCCTCCCCTTTCAAAACCCATCATGGAAACTCATACTTCTCCAGGTTTTTACTCTTGAATTCCGCACCTCTATCAGCACTTTTAAGTTGTCTAGTTAAAAATTCCTTTTAATCATAGCATAGAGATTTGTGGGGGGCAAGATTATTCTTGCAATTTTCTCACGATTCCCTCAGCTACCCCTTTTGGCATGCCCGCTCCGATAATTTCCTCGACCGAGGCCTCTTTAATTTTCTTCAATGAACCGAAATGTCTCAATAATTGCTTTCTTCGTTTTTCGCCGACTCCCGGAATATCATCAAGCTGGGAGTGCACGGCATTTTTGCCTCGCAGCTGGCGGTGAAACGTAATCGCAAACCGATGCACTTCATCCTGTATTCTTTGCAATAAGTAGAATTCCTGACTCCGGGAATCAAGCGGTACAAGCTCAAGAGGATTGCCGATCATTAATTGAGATGTTCTATGCTTCTCATCTTTAATCAGGCCAGAAAGCGGGATATCCAGGCCCAGTTCATTTTCCAAAATATCGCGGACGGCCTCCACATGTCCCTTACCGCCATCGATGATGATTAAATCCGGAAGCGGAAGACCCTCTTTCAATACCCGTGAATACCTTCTTCGGACGACTTCGCGCATGGATTCATAATCATCAGGCCCCTGGACGGTTTTGATCTTATATTTGCGGTATTCCCTTTTCTCGGGTTTGCCATCAATGAACACGACCAAAGCGGAAACGGGATCGCTTCCTTGGATGTTGGAGTTATCGAAGGCCTCAATTCGATGCGGGGTATAGATCCCCAATTGCACGCCAAGGTTTTCCACCGCATTGATCGTTCTTTCTTCATCACGCTCAATCAATGAAAACTTTTCCTGAAGCGCAATGGAGGCATTTTTATTGGCCAATTTCAACATATCCTTTTTCGAACCCCGCTTTGGATGAATCGTCTTCACGCCAAGCAGGCCTTCAGCCAGTTCAGCATCCACCGACTCGGGCAGCAGGATTTCCTTCGGTTTAAAATGGTTCGTAATCTCGTAAAACTGACCCAGGAATGTGAGCAGTTCCTGTTCCGGTTCATCATAGACGGGAAATAGGGATACGTCCCTTTCGATCAATTTACCTTGTCTTACAAAGAATACTTGAACGCACATCCAGCCTTTATCATGGGCAAATCCGAATACATCCCTGTCGATGAAATCGGTCGACATCATTTTCTGCTTTTCCATCGTGATATCGATATGGGCGATTTTGTCACGAAACTCCTTCGCCCTCTCAAAATCCAGCTCTTCGGATGCCTCCAGCATTTTTTCGGTCAGTTCTTTCTTAATCTCTGTATGCCCGCCATTCAAGAAACGGTTGATATCATCGACCATTTTTTTATATTCCTGTTCCTCCACATCATATACGCATGGAGCCAGACATTGACCAAGGTGATAATAAAGGCAAACCCGATCCGGCAGCGTATTGCACTTTCGAAGAGGATAGATGCGGTCGAGCAGTTTTTTCGTTTCGTTAGCCGCAAAAGCATTAGGGTACGGACCGAAGTATTTCCCTTTGTCTTTTTTGACCTTTCGCGTAATGATCAGGCGGGGATGCCGCTCAGCGGTCAGCTTGATGAAGGGATATGTTTTATCATCCTTAAGCATGACATTATATTTTGGATCATGTTTTTTGATTAGATTCAGCTCTAAAATGAGAGCCTCGATATTGGAAGATGTGACGATGTATTCAAAATCCTCAATCTCATTTACGAGCCGAAATGTCTTTCCATCATGGGATCCCGTGAAATAGGAACGGACACGGTTCTTCAACACTTTCGCCTTGCCTACATAAATGATCGTTCCCTGACGATCTTTCATCAAATAACAACCAGGCTGATCGGGAAGAAGCGCAAGTTTATTCTTTATTTGCTGGTTCATGCTTTCAGCCTCCTGTTCTCCCATTTTACAATTATTATATATCAAGATAGCGAAAAAAGCTTCAAGTCCGGAGACCTGAAGCTTTTTTTAGCTGACCCGTTTATTAAGCGTGTTTTGCAATAAGCTCAGCAAGAGCTTCTTTAGGTTGGAAGCCAACCACTTTATCCACCACTTCACCGTCTTTAAGGACGATCAGTGTCGGAATGCTCATTACACCGAATTTCCCAGCTGTTTCTTGGTTTTCATCTACATCCACTTTTACGATTTTCGCTGAATCGCCAATTTCCGTATCAAGCTCTTGAAGAACAGGAGCGATCATTTTACAAGGTCCGCACCATGGAGCCCAGAAATCTACAAGAACGACACCTTCGCTAGTATCCGTTGTGAACGTTTGGTCAGTTGCATTTACAATAGCCATATATATTTCCTCCTCAAATTTACTCAAATAACTAAAGACAGTATACCATTGTTGCTAGAATCGATGCTAATATTTTGCTTCAGTGGTAGGATGTCCAAATGAAGAGGGAATATGCACCCAGAATTCGCAGCCTATATCAATAAAATAAGGGACGAGACATATTATGTCCCATCCCTTATTCGAAGCCGTTTACCCTTTAAGCATTCACTTTAAGTTTTTTGAATTCTTCCGTCAGTAATGGAATGACTTCGAAAAGATCGCCGACAATTCCATAGTCAGCTACATTGAAGATGTTCGCTTCAGGGTCTTTATTGATGGCTACGATCACTTTGGAGTTGGACATACCAGCTAAATGCTGAATCGCTCCAGAGATTCCGCAGGCAATATAGAGGTCAGGTGTAACGACCTTACCCGTTTGGCCGATTTGCAAAGAATAGTCACAATAATCCGCGTCACATGCACCACGGGAAGCCCCTACCGCTCCGCCAAGAACTTGTGCCAGTTCCTTTAAAGGTTCAAAGCCGTCTTCGCTTTTCACTCCGCGGCCGCCAGCGATGATTACCTTGGCTTCTGAAAGATCGACGCCTTCACTTGCCTTTCTGACAACATCTTTTATGATGGTGCGTAAATCCTTGATATCCACGCTCAATGCAGCTACATCACCGGAGCGGGACTCATCTTTCGCCAATGGCTCAATATTGTTCGGACGGATCGTTGCGAATATCACTCCATCTGTAACAATTTTCTTTTCAAAAGCTTTACCAGAATAAATCGGACGGGTGAAAACGATATTTCCGCCTTCTTCTTCAATGGATGTTACGTCAGAAATCAAACCTGATTCAAGCTTTCCAGCCAATTTAGGGGCAAGGTCTTTTCCAAGTGCCGTATGGCCGAAGAAGATGCCTTCGGGCTTTTCCTGCTCGATGACGGCGAGCAAGGCTTGCGCATAGCCATCTGAAGTGTATTGCTTCAATTGATCGTTTTCGACGGCGACAACCCGGTCTGCACCGAATTGGATCAATTCATTCCCCAAATCTTGAACACTGTCACCAACTAAAACACCTACAATTTCTCCGCCATCTGCAGCAAGTTTAGCCGCACCGATCGCTTCAAATGATACATTTCTTAGTGAACCGTCGCGAACTTCGCCCAATACAAGAAACTTTCTAGCCATTTATAAAAACCTCCTGTGCTCTATTTTATCTATTTGTTGTGTGTAGTTTGTTTTAAAAAGGAATCGTTTCTATTAAATTACTTTAGCTTCGCTGCGTAATAATTGTACAAGTTCGCTAACTTGGTCACCGATCTCGCCGCTCAAGACTTTTCCTGCTTCTTTTTTGGCCGGAAGGTAGATTTCGATCGTTTTTGTTTTCGCTTCAACATCATCCTCTTCCAGGTCCAAATCATCCAATTCCAATTCTTCAAGCGGTTTTTTCTTCGCTTTCATGATCCCTGGCAAAGAAGGATAACGCGGCTCATTTAACCCTTGCTGAGCCGTAACCAACAACGGAAGAGATGCTTCGATCGTTTCGGAATCCCCTTCAACATCACGGATAACGCTTACATTTCCATTTGCAATATCCAATTTAGTGATCGTTGTGATATAAGGGATTTCTAAGATTTCGGCAACGCGTGGACCGACTTGACCTGAACCGCCATCGATGGCCACATTCCCTGCAATGATTAAATCCGCCTCTTTGTCTTTTAAATATTCGCCTATGATTTTGGCAGTCGTGAACTGGTCGCCATTTTCTATATCATCTTCGATATTGATCAATACCGCTTTATCTGCACCCATTGCAAGAGCTGTACGCAATTGCTTCTCAGCCTCTTCGCTTCCGACGGAAATGACCGTTACTTCGCCGCCTTGTGCATCACGCACTTGGATGGCTTCTTCAACAGCATACTCATCATACGGATTAATGATGAATTCTGCTCCATCCTCATTAATTTTCCCATTGGATAATGTAATTTTTTCTTCTGTATCGAATGTTCTTTTCAGCAGCACATAAATATTCACGGTAATACCTCCCGAATGATTTGAGTTTTGAAGATTATGAATTTTTTTGATATATTAAAGTATTCTTCAGGTTCCGCCAAAATCCTGCATAATATTTAAAAATAGTTTTTTGGTACCTTCAAATCTATTATTTCCCTTTGAATACAGCTTCCCTTTTTTCGATGAAGGCCTGAATTCCTTCTTTTGCATCAGCCGTCTCAAAAGCTTTGCCAAAAAGGGCCGCTTCCCTATCCACACCTTTATAGTAGGAATCATGCTTGGAATAATTCAATAACTCGATGGCCGCCTTTAAAGCAACCGGGCTTTTCTTGGCGATTTTATGAGCCAGCTCATTTGCCTTTGGAAGCAGTTCTTCGTCACTGAAGGCTTGATTCGCCAGACCCCATTCCACGGCTTGAGTGCCTGTAATCGGTTCGCTTGTAAAGAGCATTTCAGCTGCTTTTGCCGTGCCGACATAACGAGGAAGGCGCTGTGTGCCGGCAAAACCAGGGATTAAACCCAACTGCAGCTCAGGCAAACCTAGCTTTGCCCTTTCGGTTACCAAACGGATGTGGCAGGACATTGCCAGTTCCAACCCTCCGCCAAGTGCTGCACCATGGATGGCGGCAATGACCGGTTTCGGGAAGGATTCGATTTTTTCGAATACAGCTTGACCTTTCTTGGTCAAGGATATGAAAGCTTCACCATTTTTCACTTCAGTAAACTCTTTAATGTCAGCTCCCGCCGAGAAAAATCTTCCTTCGCCATGAAGTAGGACAACTCGCACCTCTTCGTTTTGCCCGATTTGATCGAAGGCCTCTGACAGCTCCCCGATGATGGCCGAGGAAAGTGCGTTTGCAGGTGCATGTTCAATCGTTATGGATGCCACATGATTTTCGATAGAAAGCTTAAGGTATTCCATATCCATCCCTCCTGTCATGTTAGTCGAACTTTTTTGAACATTCAATATGTATCTCTTCCCTTAATGAAACGGAAAGCCATTAACCGATTCTTTTAGAGGATGGTTAGCCATCCTCCATTCAAACCGTTAACTTCTAAGGCCGCATCCTCCGAGCAGGAGGCGATGAACGTCTGGTGCAAGGTCCGAAAGCGAATACTTTTGCTCATTCATGACCCATGTCGTCACCGTTTCGTCAATCGTTCCGAATATCATCTGCCTTGCAAGTAAATTATTTAAATCGGGCAGGAATTCGCCTTTCTCTTTTCCTTCAATGATGATCTGATCGATTAAATTTAAATACCCTCTCAACACATCATTGATTCTTAGGCGCAATTCTTTATTCGACTGCCTTAATTCCAACTGGGTGACAATTGCTAAATTCACGTCTTCTGAAAGGATTTGAAAATGTTTCTGGATAAGCACATGCATCTTTTCCGACGCTGTGGATTTTCCTTTGAGCTCTTCTTCGATTTGTTCCACAAAATAGCCCATCTTTTCATGAAATAATGATATTAAAATATCTTCTTTATTTTTGAAATAAAGATATATGGTGCCATCCGCTACGCCTGCCTGCTTGGCGATTTTGGATACTTGAGCTTGATAATAGCCGTTTTGGGCAATGACGATGACGGCTGCGTCAATAATTTGATTATACTTTGGTCTGTTGCGTTTCACTGGCTGTCCCCTTTCAGAAAATGAATGAATCATCATTCATATTTCTATCATAAAATGACGACCCTTGCCTGTCAAGCAAAAACTTCAAAGAGTACTGCCACTTCATTATCTCCATTGTACAGCCTCAATCTGGAGGATGTCCAGCTTCTCTCCAAAAGTCGGAGCCATGCCACTGCTCCGTATAGACGATGCTGCTTTACGCTTCTTTTCTTTCGTCGGATAGCTTCTTCTTTTCTTCCTCGATCAGGACTCTTCTCAAGATCTTTCCTATTGTCGTTTTAGGCAGTTCTTCCCTGAATTCATAGCTGCGCGGCACCTTATAGGAAGCAAGGCTCTTTCTGGCAAACTCATTCAATTCTGCTTCAGTCGCATTGGCATTTTTTTTCAGGACAACATAAGCTTTGACGGTTTCACCGCGATATGGATCAGGTATTCCTGCCACTACAACCTCTTGAATCGCCTCATGCTCATATAGGACCTCTTCCACCTCACGCGGGTATATATTGAATCCCCCGGCAATGATGGTATCTTTTTTCCGCTCGACCACATAAAAGAACCCCTGTTCATCCATGTAGCCCAAATCGCCTGTAAGCAGCCAGCCATTTTTAAAAGTGCTTTCCGTTTCTTCCGGTCGATTCCAGTATCCCTGCATCACTTGAGGCCCTTTTATGGCTATTTCCCCAATTTCATTCGGCGGAAGCTCTTCACCCGTGTCCAGGGACAAGATCACCGAGTCCGTATCTGGCCATGGCAATCCAATGCTGCCTTTTACCCTGGGCTGATCCCAAATGAAATTAGCATGGGTCACCGGAGAAGTTTCCGAAAGTCCATAGCCCTCAACGAGCTTTCCACCCGTTATTTTTTCGAATTGCTCCTGAACCTCCAAGGGCAATGCTGCAGAACCGCTTATACAGGCATTGATGGAAGACAGGTCATACTTGCCGATATCCGGATGGTTCAGTAGACCGATATACATCGTTGGCGCACCGGGAAACATCGTCGGTTTCTGTTTTTGGATAGTTTTCAGCGTCACTTCGATATCGAACTTCGGCATGATGATCATCGTATTCCCTTCCATGACGGAAAGAACCAATACCGTCGTCATCCCATACACGTGGAAGAATGGTAAAATGGCCAAGACCCTTTCTTCCCCGCGCCTATTTTTATAAAGCCAAGCATTGCACATCTTCGTATTCGCCAATAAGTTCTTATGAGTAAGCATGACCCCTTTCGGAAAGCCCGTTGTCCCTCCCGTATATTGCAAAAGGGCAAGGTCTTCATTCACATCGATCGGCTCGAGCACTTCCTCGGGGATTTTCCGTTTCATGATTTCGGTGAACAAATGATGATTGCCTGCATGCTCCACTTTGACGACGATTCCATATTGCTTTTTTTGGATGAATGGATAAATGAGATTTTTCGGAAAAGGTAAATATTCCTTGATAGCGGTTACAATGATATGTTCGATATTCGTTCTAGAAGCGATTGCCGTGACACGGGGAAATAAAATATCCATCACTAAAATCATTTTCGCCCCCGAATCTTTCATTTGATACTCGAGTTCACGTTCCGTATACGTTGGATTCGTTTGAACGACGACTCCGCCGGCCATCAATATCCCAAAAAAGCTGATGACACCTTGAGGGCAGTTAGGAAGCATGACGGCGACCCGTTCTCCTTTTTGAAGGCCGATGCTTTTTAAATAGGCAGCGAACTTTAAAGCCGACTCATAAACTTCGCGGTACGATAATTCCTTTCCCTGGAAATGAATGGATGCTTTCCCGGGGAATTCTTCGGCTGACTCTTTCAAAAATGAATAAAGAGGCTTATCTTCGTACGATAGTACGGCTGGTATCTGTTCCGGATAAATGGTTTGCCATGGCTTATGGCTCATGCACACCCCTCCTTCTGAATATTCACAATACTCATTCTCATTATAATACAACCGGGATTTTCTTACAATTGCTGAAATCAGGAAATATAAGCATAAAGGCCGATGGCAGAATCTAAAGCGCATTCAATAAGCCACAGAACTTAGAAACCACCCCAAACTGAGGGCAATCAAGATTCCACATCCGTTTTCAATCAAAGTGGCATGAAACGGAAAGCGGCGACACTCCTGCGGGAATTGCGCGTCCACTTGAGACCCGCAGGCTGAAAGCCAAGGTGGCTCAAGGACCGCCTCTGGATATGAGAGCGCCTGCAGTGAAATGGAACGGTCTAATTACAAATCCTCCAAAACTGTGGCCATTTAAGTGCTAAACTTGAAATTCCTCATTCTATTGGACTGCAAAATAAAAAGCGACGCATATGGCCGCTTCTTTCAAGTGAAGAATAACATATAAACGATTCCAAGCAGAAAAAAGATTCCGCAACAAACAATCAGGACTTTTGCAAGTTTCTCCACAGTTTTCTCCCTCTCATGATGGACATCAAGAAATTCCGGCACCGATGACTAAAGATAAAGCGATGGAAATGATCATCGATAGGAATCCAACTGCCCGGTTATCTTTTTGTATTTCTTCATCTATTTTAAATCCAGGTGTCATAAATTCAAAAATGAAATAACCGATCAGCAAAAGGACAAATCCGTACACACCCCAGCCAATCATGGTAAGGAGCGAGTTCTGATGGAGGATGGACTGCTGGAATACATAGGCGATCCCAAATATTTTGCCGCCTGTTGCCAACGCCACGGATAGGTTTCCCTGTTTGATTTCCTCCCAGTTCTTGTACTTTGTGACAAGTTCAAAAATGGCTAAAAAAACAATCATGCACAAAATTACGACACTGTAACGAGCAGCTATATATACATATTCATTTTCCCACATATTCTCCATGGTCCAACTCCCAAAATGGTAACTGGCCAACCGGCTAGGCAGAGAGCCGGCCTGACCACCCTTTATTTAAATTCCACCACCGTAATGCCCGTTCCGCCTTCTCCAGCTTCGCCGAACCGGATCCTTTTGACAGCGCGGTGATTTTTCAAGTATTCCTGGACTCCGGACCGGAGAGCCCCCGTCCCTTTACCATGAATGATCGAGACACTAGAATATCCGGCCAATAGCGCATCATCCACATACTTTTCAACTCTCGAGATGGCATTTTCAAAGCGTTCCCCACGTAAATCAAGTTCCACGCTAACGTGGTAATCCCGCCCTTTTATCGTGGTGAGGGGCTTGGTTTCCTTCACTTTTGTAGCCTTGATGAATTCCAGGTCGGACTCCTTCACCTTCATTTTCATGATGCCGATCTGAACTTGCCACTCATTACCGGAAACCTTTTCGATCAGATGACCCTTTTGGCCGAAGCTTACAACCTTTACTTCATCTCCCGGTTTCAGGCTTTTCTCCAAAGGCCTTGCCACTTTCGAAGTTTTCTTCAGTTTTGGCGTTGCTTCTTCAAGTCGTTTTTTCGCATCGATCAGTTCATGCTCTTTCACATCGGCATTTTTTTCAAGCCGCAATTTACGTAAATCCGCGATGATCGCTTCGGCTTCTTTTTTTGCCTGTTCAACGATTGCGGCCGCCTCTTTTGCTGCCTTTTCAGCAAGCGCATCGCGTTCTTCTTCATATTCACCCATTTGCTTTTGCAAA
Organism: Peribacillus simplex; assembly: GCF_001542915.1. Lineage (GTDB taxonomy): Bacteria > Bacillota > Bacilli > Bacillales > DSM-1321 > Peribacillus > Peribacillus simplex_B. The sequence goes on from NZ_LNNH01000019.1 coordinate 15,245, forward strand.
TCTTTATGAAGGATTTCCGCCTGTTCCAGGTGGTTCTTGGCTTCCAGCTCCTCCTCTTCCGCCTTCTTGCGGCTATCTTCAAGGGAAGCTATCATATTTTCAACTTTATTCGTATCCTCGCCGATATGACTGCGGGCATTGCTTATCACGCTTTCATCCAAGCCTAGACGCTTGGAAATTTCAAAAGCATTACTTCGTCCCGGTACACCGATCAAGAGTTTATAAGTGGGGCTTAACGTTTCCACATCGAATTCAACGCTTGCATTGATGACGCCTTCCCGATCATATCCGTATGCTTTTAATTCCGGATAATGTGTCGTTGCCATCACACGTGCTCCGCGCTTATATACCTCATCCAAAATCGATATCGCTAAAGCGGCTCCCTCCTGAGGGTCGGTTCCCGCACCAAGCTCATCGAATAAGACAAGGCTGTCGTAATCGACTTTTTTTAGGATGTCGACGATATTGACCATATGGGACGAGAACGTACTCAGGCTTTGTTCAATCGACTGTTCATCGCCAATATCGGCATAAACGGAGGAAAACACAGCCGTTTCAGAGCCATCGAGCGCAGGGATTTGCAGCCCGGATTGGGCCATTAACGTACAAAGGCCAATCGTTTTCAAGGTTACCGTTTTTCCCCCTGTATTCGGGCCGGTAATGACGATCGTCGTGAAATCATCACCAAGGAAAATGTCATTGGCGACGACGGCATCACTTGGAATGAGCGGATGCTTCGCCTTGAATAATTTCACGCGTCCTTCATTATTAAGATTCGGCTTCGATCCCTTTATCGCTTTGGCATATTTCGCCTTGGCAACAAGGAAGTCGATATGTGCCAGCACCTTGACATTATGAAGCAATTCAGGCGTGTACCCACCGACTTTCTCCGATAATTCCACCAATATCCGCTCGATTTCCTGCGTTTCATTCACTCTTGTTTCTTGAAGGACATTATTCAATTGCACGATTGCTTGCGGCTCAATGAACAAAGTCTGCCCAGATGATGATTGATCATGGATGATCCCGCCATACACACTGCGGTATTCCTGTTTAACCGGGATGACAAAACGGTCATTCCGGATCGTGATGATGGCATCCGATAACATTTTTGTTGCGTTCGAGGAACGAATCATGCTTTCCAGCTTCTCACGGACACGACTTTCGTTCGTGCGGATCTGGTTTCTTAAGGCGCGGAGCTTATCGCTCGCAGAATCCATCACTTCGCCATGTTCACTGATTGCAAACGTAATTTCCTGCTGCAGATCAATCAACGGGTGAATCGAATCGATATATTCGGCTAAAAGCGGGACATCTATTTCCTGCTCGGCCAATTCTTCGAAGAAACGAGTCAGGATCCTGCCGGCACGAATCGTACTGGCGAGCTCCATCAGTTCCATCGGTGAAAGCATGCCGCCAATCTGGGCCCTTTTGGCATGTGGCCGGATATCAAAAATCCCGCCCAATGGCAAGTTGCCTTTCAACCGGATGATTTTGGCAGACTCATCCGTTTCGTCCTGCCACCTCGTCACCTCTTCAAAGTCGGTTGAAGGCATCAGTTGCTCAGCCTTCTCTTTTCCTATTGAAGAAGAAGCATGAGAGATTAATTGTTCTTTGATTTTATGAAATTCCAATGTCTTTAAAGCTTTATTATGCATGGAGTTAAAGCTCCTCCTTATTTATGGGCAAAATAGTTAATCATTTCTCTTCAAAAACGCTAATAATCCATCCGGATCCTTTGCATTCAGGACCGTAGATTCTTTGACCCAGCCTTTTTTGGCCGATGAAACTCCTACTGGCATATGCTCCAGCATATCGATGCTGTGTGCATCGGTATTGATTACGATCGTAACGCCCGCTTCCTGTGCCTTGCGCAGGTGGGGAGGCGCCAAATCCAGGCGGTTCGGATTCGCATTCAGCTCCAAGGCCGTATTCGTATCACGTGCCAGCTCGATCAGCATATCCATATCGACATCATATCCGGTCCGTTTCCCGATGATCCTTCCCGTTGGATGGGCGATGATATCGACATGTGGATTGTTAAGGGCCGTTTTCAAGCGCTCCATGATCGTTTCTCGCGGCTGTGAAAAACTGGAATGGATCGATGCGATTACCAAATCCAGCTCCGCAAGCAGGTCATCGTCATAATCAAGCGTCCCATCAGGGAGAATATCCATTTCAATCCCTGAAAGCACGGTAAAATCATCGTATTTTTCATTTAACTCTTGAATGATCTTTTTTTGTTCGCGGACCCGTTCTACGGTCAGTCCGTTCGCCACTTTCAAATATTGCGAATGATCGGTTATGGCCATATATCGATAGCCTTTTGCACGGCACGCTTCAATCATTTCTTCTATCGTATAAGCCCCATCACTCCAAGTGGTATGCATATGGAGGTCACCTTGTATGGCCTCTAAAGAAATGAGCGGTTCACTTGCATCATATTGCTCCACTTCGGTTCCGTCTTCACGCAATTCCGGTGGGATGTATGGCAAATCAAAGTGATGATAAAATTGTTCTTCTGTTTCGAACGTCAAGATCTCTCCAGTTTCCGCCACTTCCACACCATATTCGCTGATTTTTTCGCCTCGTTCTTTAGCAAGCTGGCGCATCCGCACATTATGATCCTTCGAACCTGTAAAATGATGCAGTGTCGTGATGAATTCCTTATCCTTCACGATCCTGAAATCGACAGAAATATCATATTCATAATCAAGCACGACCGATACTTTTGTATCACCTGCCGCTATCACATGCTTGATCCCTGATATAGCAAGAAGCTGATTCTTCACTTCTTCGGGATGATCTGTCGAGATGATGAAATCGAGGTCCTTGATCGTTTCCCTCATGCGGCGGATGCTGCCAGCCCTCGATGACCGAACGATATGCTCCATGTTGGCTAGAGCCGTTTCAATATCAGCTGCAATTGGCCTCATGAAGGCAAGCGGAAGCCGATCAGGCCTTGAACCTGCCTCGGCAATCGCTGCCAGGATCTTTTCCTCCGTTTTTTTTCCAAAACCGGCCAAGGCCGCAACCCTGCCTTCTTCACAGGCGGTTTTTAGATCATTCACATCATTGACATGCAGCTCTTTATGAAGTTTGGCAATTTTCTTCCCGCCCAACCCTTGAAGTTGAAGCAGAGGTATCAATCCTTTTGGCACCTGCTCCTGAAGCTCTTCAAGCACGGTCGATTTCCCCTCATTGATATACTCCTCGATGACCGATGCCGTACCTTTCCCGATTCCATTTAAAGCCGTGAAGTCCTCGATGGCCGCAAGACTCCGGTCATCCGTTTCCAACGCTCCTGCCGCCTTGCGGAAAGCCGAAACCTTGAAGGGATTCTCACCTTTCAATTCCATGTATATTGCGATTTTTTCCAATAGTTTAATGATATCTTTTTTGTTGATCGTCATTTATTTCACCGCCGAAAAATTAATAGGGTATCCGTTGTTTTCTTTCTTAAAGATACCTTTCTTGAAGGTAAAGTACAAGCAGGCCGCTCCTTGCCATGATTCAAGGCAAGATCACGCTATTACAGAAAAGGGGCCTCCCCCATTCAAAATCCAGGACTTTGAGAAAGGGAGGCAGGCCCTCGGTAACTGTCATTATGATTGATCTGGTTTTTGGAACCAAAGTTCTTTCACTTGTTCGGAAAGGAACGGTGTATGTTTCACGATCGATTCTGCCAGAAAAGATCCCGCTAATGGCTTCTGGATCGAATCCATTGGCAGCATGGCAGCTATATATAATATAATAAACATGATAAGATAGATTTCGATAAAGCCCAATATCCCGCCACCCCAGCGATTCAGCTGTTTCAATATCGGTAGGTGGGTAATGAAATTGAGCATCGAACCAAGCATTTGCCAAAGGATCTTGGCCGCAAAGAAAATGATGGCAAAGGCAATCGCATTGTAATACGCCGTTTCGAGCCCGACTGTTTCAAAAAACATAGTAAGCGCCGAGGAATCACTCATCGTCGGAAACGGGATCCACAATTTCAGATTGGGAGCAAGATCTCCATAAAACACATATGCGACGATAAAGGCCACTATGAACCCTGTCATATGAACAGTCTGTAAAATGAAGCCACGCTTTAAACCGATTAATAAACCGATTAAAAGAATGGCCAGAATTGCTAAATCAAGCATGTACTCAGTCCTTCTCTCTCTTTAATTCCAGTTGAAGCTGGTCTAGTTCATCTTTTAACTTAATATATTCGTGGATGGTATTTACGGCCGTTAGTACCGCTAGCTTGCTTGTATCCAAGTATGGGTTTTTCATACTGATTTCTCTCATTTTTTCGTCAACCATCGAAGCGACCAGGCGCATATGGCTTGCGCTTTCTGTTCCGACGATTGTATATGGTTGTCCGTATATATCAACTGTTGTTTTATTTCGTTTATCGTCTGACAAAATGATGCCCCCAATCTAAACAATCCTAATTCTATCATATCATGAAGTTTTTCGTCATGAAAGAGAGTACCACGTCATTTCTTGTATAAAAACTGCAATAATTTGTCAAATGAAAACGAACTAAGAAGCAGCTTGCCTAAATAATAATATGAAGTTAGGAGTTTACCGATTATGTCCCATGTTGTTTTACTCATCAATCCCGCCCAAATAAAAGCGATGCAAGTTCATTATTCTTCATCCTTAGCCACCAAACAGCCGCCAGGGAGCATCTTTTCCGCCAAGCCGCCGCTATGCACGGTGACCGCCTATAAATCCGGAAAGGTCCTTTTCCAAGGTAAGAATGCCGAACTGGAAGCCGGTAAATGGCAGCAGGCCGCTACAGCCGCCGCGCCAAAGAAAAAAACGGCATCCACCTCTTCGGTCAATGTCCACCGGTATTCACCGCCTGCCCATATCGGAACGATGTCCGTGATAGGTTCCGATGAAGTTGGGACAGGAGACTATTTCGGCCCGATTACGGTCGTAGCCGTTTATGCGAAAAAGGAGCAGCTTCCCCTATTGAGGGAGCTTGGTGTTCAGGATTCGAAAAATCTGAAAGATCCTCAGATCATCGAAATTGCCAAACAGATCAAGAATGTCGTGCCATTCAGCCTGCTTACTTGCGATAACCCCAAATATAATACGCTGCAGGCTCAAGGGATGTCACAAGGAAAAATGAAGGCCCTCCTCCATAACCAAGCGATCAAGCTTCTGATGCAAAAAATTCAGCCGGAGCAAGCGGAAGCTGTCCTTATCGACCAATTCGCCCAACCTGATGTATTTTTTAATTATTTGAAGGGCCAAGAACGGTTTCAGGCAAACGCCACTTATTTATGCACAAAAGCGGAAGGCATCCACCTTGGCGTAGCCGCCGCATCCATCCTGGCACGATACGCCTTCGTCAAACGCTTTGATTTGCTAAGTGAAAAAGCCGGATTCAAAATCCCGAAAGGAGCCGGATTTGCCGTGGACGAAGCCGCCGCACGATTGATCCATGAAAAAGGAATGGACTCCTTGCACGAATTCACGAAAACCCACTTCGCCAATACCGAAAAAGCAAAGCGGTTATACCAACAAAAATACCATAAATAAAGGTGAAGCGGCCGTTCTTCCGGGAACAGCCGCTTTTTTTTGCAGTTTACCCGCCAGTTTGGGTGCTTTACTCGGGAGTTTGGGCACTTTACTCGGGAGTTCATAAAAAGACAGCTTCCCGCGTTTCAGGGAGCTGTCTTTTTGTTTTATCCTCTTAGTTCTGCGCCGGCTTTTTCTTTTACGGCTTCTAGTACTTTTTCATGTGCTTTTGTAATGTCTTCGTCGGTTAGTGTACGTTCCGGATCGAAGTATTTCAGTGAGTAGGCAATGGATTTCTTGCCTTGCTCCATTCTTTCACCCTCGTATAAGTCGAAGATGGTTACTTCCTTGAGTAGCTTGCCTCCGGCTTCTTCAATAATGTTTTGAATGTCTCCGGCTTTTGTTGCTTGATCGACAACGAGCGCAATATCGCGTGTTGTCGATGGGAAGCGCGGAATGGTTTCGTAGGCAATTGGCGCCACTTCGGCTTCTGCCAACGCCTTTAAGGAAAGTTCGAAAATATATGTTTCTTTTATATCCAAGTCTTTTTGGACAGTAGGGTGCACTTGGCCGATAAAGCCGATCACATCACCATTCAACAGGACTTCCGCTGTCCGCCCTGGATGCATGTCATTGATTTGTGCTTGGCGGTAACTGATTTGATCCGTTAACCCAAGTGTATCGAATAATGCTTCGATCACGCCTTTGGCTACAAAGAAGTCGACCGGTTTCTTTTCGCCTTGCCATGGATGTGCTTCCCATAGGCCTGTGATGGCTCCGGCGATATGTTCTTTTTCATCTGGTAGCTCGTGGTCATCCCGTTTAAAGAATACTGATCCGATTTCATATAGAGCCAGTGAATCAAGTTGGCGGGCATTGTTATATTTTACGACTTCAAGCAATTGAGGCACGATGCTTAAACGCAGCTGGCTTCTTTCTTCGCTTATCGGCATGGCTAATCGAATCGATTCTCTTGCTTCCAATGCGAATTGCGCTGCTTTTTCCTCGCTTGTCAGTGAATAGGTCACCGCTTGATAAAGGCCTGCTCCTTCAAGTGTACGGCGTGCCTTCCGCCGTTTCATTTGATAGTCCGTCAAATGGCCAGGGGTAGCAGAACCGATCGGCAGTGTAGTCGGAATGTTATCATATCCATATAAACGTGCCGCTTCTTCGACCAAGTCAGCTTCAATCGTAATGTCCCCACGGCGTGTCGGTACAGTGATCGTGAACGTTTCATTGTCAAGTTCCACGCCGAATTGCAGGCGGTTGAAGATGGATTCCACTTCGGTTACGGTCATGTCTGTTCCAAGAAGCTTGTTGATTTTTTCAAGGGTGATGCTGATGACTGCAGGTTCCATTGTCAATTCATCCACTTCTGCCGTTCCTTGCAGGACTGTTCCGCCAGCATATTGGGCAATCAATTGTGCCGCACGTTCCCCAGCTTCACGTACACGGGCCGGATCGACGCCTTTTTCAAAACGTGCACTCGCTTCACTGCGCAAGCCGTGATCTTTTGAAGCTTTACGAACGACCGTACCTGCGAAATAGGCACTTTCAAGGATGATGTTCGTCGTATCGTTTTTCACCTCAGAATCGGCTCCGCCCATCACACCAGCTATCGCAACAGGCTCGCTGCCGTTTGTGATCACTAAATGATTCGGTGACAATGTGCGTTCGGCTTCATCCAGCGTTACGATTTTTTCAGCATCCTTCGCCCTGCGGATGACGATTTCTTTTGAACCGAAACGGTCATAATCAAAGGCATGCAGCGGCTGGCCGTATTCAAGTAAGATGTAATTCGTGATATCGACGACATTATTATGCGGCCGGATACCTGCCGACATTAGTCGTGTTTGCATCCAAAGCGGTGAAGGACCAATTTTTACATCTTTGATGATTTTAGCGATGTATACCGGGTTATCTTCTTTCGCTTCCACTTTGACACTGATGTAATCCGTCGCTTTTTCAGCTGCTTCTTCTTTCTCGATGACCGGCCATTTCACTTCCCGGCCGAGGATAGCCCCCACTTCGTAGGCTACACCGAGCATGCTTAAAGCATCCGAACGGTTTGGAGTCAGCCCGAGTTCCAGCACTTCATCACTTAAACCAAGCTCCTCCAATGCATCTTTCCCTACTTCCACATCATTGGGGAAGACGAAGATGCCTGTAGCATAATCCTTGGAAACGAGCTTGGATTCAAACCCCAATTCTTGTAGGGAGCAAATCATCCCGTGGGATTCTTCTCCGCGCAGCTTCGCTTTCTTGATTTTGAAATTACCTGGAAGGACTGCGCCAACAGTGGCGACTGCGACTTTTTGGCCTTTATCGACATTCGGTGCCCCACAGATGATCTGAACGGGATGTTCTGCCCCGATATCAACTTGGCACTTATTCAATTTATCGGCATTTGGATGCTGTTCACGTTCAATGACGTGGCCGATGACGACACCTTTTAGCCCTTCACTTTTCTTTTCCACCCCTTCAACCTCAATGCCGCTTTTCGTGATTTTGTCAGCAAGCTCCGTCGCATTGATGCCTGAAAGGTCAACATAATCTTGTAACCATTTATATGAGACAAACATGGTAGGTCCTCCTTTATAAAAATAAAATTTATGCTTCGTGATGGTTGAATTGCTTTAAGAATCGAACATCATTCGTATAGAAATGGCGAATATCGTCCACACCGTACTTCAGCATCGCGATCCGTTCCACGCCCATTCCAAATGCGAACCCAGAGTATTTTTTGGAATCGAACCCAGCCATTTCAAGGACGTTCGGATGAACGATCCCGGCACCAAGCACTTCGATCCAGCCTGTTTTTTTACATACGCTGCACCCTTTACCACCGCAGATTTTACAGGAAATATCCACTTCGACGGATGGCTCCGTGAATGGGAAGAAACTTGGACGAAGACGGATTTCACGGTCCTGCCCGAATACTTTTTTGGCAAATACGTCAAGCGTTCCTTTTAGATCGCTCATGCTGATGTTCTCATCGATGACCAAGCCCTCGATTTGCTGGAATTGATGGGAGTGTGTCGCATCATCGTTATCGCGGCGATATACTTTCCCCGGGCAAATGATTTTAACAGGGCCTTGACCTTTATGTTTTTTCATCGTCCTTGCTTGAACAGGTGAAGTGTGCGTCCGCATCAGGATTTCCTCCGTGATGTAGAAGGAGTCCTGCATATCACGTGCCGGATGGCTTTTTGGCAGGTTAAGTGCCTCGAAGTTGTAGTAATCGCTTTCGACTTCCGGACCTTCCGCAACGGTGTATCCCATTCCGATGAATAAATCTTCAATTTCTTCCACAACACGTGTTAACGGATGATGGTTCCCCTTGTTTACGGGACGTCCTGGCAATGTCACGTCAATCGTTTCCGTTGCTAGCTTAGCATTGACAGCTGCCGTTTCAAGAGCCTTTTGTTTTTCCTCGATTTTTGAAGCGATTGCCTCACGGACGTCATTGGCAAGCGCCCCGATTTTCGGGCGTTCCTCTGCTGACAGCTTCCCCATGCCACGCAATACCTCAGTGATCGGGCCTTTTTTCCCTAAATAAGCAACCCGGACTTCATTCAGTTCCTTAAGTTCGGAAGCGGCGGTTACTTTTTGCAACGCTTCTTCCTGCAGTTCTAGTAATCGTTCCTGCATCATGTTTTCCTCCTTTATTTTCCTTTTGTAAAAATGAACACAAAAAAACCCCTATCCCTAAAGGGACGAGGTTTATGTATCGCGGTACCACCCTTATTAGTGCAAGGACAAATAAACTCCTGCACTCACTTCATCAAAATAACGGCTTTTCACCGGAACATTTTTCGGACGATGTGTCTTCCCAATGCCAACTCGAAAGGTGAATTCGCTTAAGCAGCGCCATAAAAATGCTTTCAGTCAAGGCATTTTTTCCCTGTATATGGATATCTTAAGGTACTACTCTTTGTCATCGTTATTTGCATTATAAAATTCTGTTTCATTATATTATAATTCGGCGGCCGTTTCAAATTCATTTTCGCAAATGATACATTAAAATCCCGGCTGCGATCCCTACATTAAGCGATTCGCTTTTTCCATAAATGGGAATATAGAGATTTTGAGTCGTTTTTGCCAATAATTCCTTCGAAACACCTTGGCCTTCATTTCCGACAAGCAGGGCGAATCGGGATGTTTTTTCGACTTCTTCATATGGTGAAGCGCCTTCCAAAGCTGTGCCATAAACCGGCGTCCCCTTCTGTTTCAGCTCTTCGATGACCTCGGATAGGTTTGCTTTGATGACAGGCATACGGAATAGACTTCCCTGTGTCGAACGGACCACCTTCGGGTTATATAAATCTGCGCATCCTTCGCCAACGATGACTGCATCCATACCAGCTGCATCCGCTGTCCTGATCATCGTACCTATATTCCCCGGATCCTGAACAGCATCAATCAATAATAGTTTATCCGGATTGATGGACTCCATGCTCATTACTTTTTGTTCACACACCGCAGCAATTCCTTGCGGGGCCTCGGTGTCGCATATTGCTTTCATAATATCATGTTTCACATAAATGACTTCCGTGCCTTCCAATTTAAAATGGGCGGGCATTTCCGTTTCTTCATTTACGATGACTTCCATGACGATTTCTTCTTTTAAGGCTTCTTCAACAAGGTGGAAGCCCTCGACTAAATATTTGCCTGTCTTATCGCGCTCTTTTTTCGTCAATAGCTTCTTCCATTGCTTGACTTGCGGGTTTTTTACGGATTCGATATATTTCAAGGGTAAACGCTCCTTTGACTTCACACTGATTTTCCTATTATAACGCAAATCGCATACATATTGCATGCCCGTTTGTGAAATGCTATTAATGTCAGTCATTATGTGTTAGAGGAGGAATAATTGTGAATTTAAACCTACGTAATGCGATCATCCAAAATGTATCTGGAAATTCGCAGGAGCAGCTGGAAGACACGATTGTCGATGCGATACAAAACGGCGAGGAAAAAATGCTGCCTGGCTTGGGAGTCTTATTCGAGGTCATCTGGCAAAATTCATCTGATCAAGAAAAACAGGAAATGATTAATGCCCTTGAATCAGGATTAAAAAAATAACAGCCCTCGGAGGCTGTTATTTTTTTGATTCGCTTACTTCGTCATCGGCACCACTTTATCTGGGTCAGCCATCATTTCTGCAACAGATACTTCTTCATCAAGAAGCAGAATGTATTTTTTTGCTTTCACTTCTTCGAGGATCTCATTCGTCTCGGTTACGGAGTACCCGTATTTCGTGAAAAAGGTACGCAAATCCCCTGAACCTTCTTCTGTGAAGAAATGGATGATTTTCTCTAAAAAAGTATCCTTATCCTGATTGGCGATGATCAATATATCCGTATGGTCGTTTCCGAGCTGCACATCATTTTTTATATCAGCTGCGACTGTCATTTGTATGCCGGTCACGCCTTTTGCTTGTAAATCATGAATTGCAGCAAGTAATTCCGGATTAGAGTCAAAAACACCATAAACGTTTTTGTCCATGTTTTCTTCCTCCTTGTTACTTCACTTGAAATAGAATTCCTCTGTAATTATACCTTGTCGCTTTATCAATAAACAAGCAAATAATGCAATGGGAAATGCTAGTACCTGGCCGAAAAACTCCTTTCCTAAAGGAGTTTCCATTCAAATTCAAAAACTAACAGCCTTTGGCCGGCTGTTAGTTTGCGCCTTTACAGATGATCGGTATTGATTCTATTTTTGATGTAATCGTCCTCCAACGGATCTTCTTCCTCTTTAACATCACGGTTTACAGATCTTTCTGCATTCCGTTCTTTTTGGGCATCGGCTGAAAATGCGTCGGCATGGGGGTCGCTAGTCAATGTGCCTTCATGGTCCATTTTCTCCTGTTGTTTAAATTTTTCAGTGGAATTAGCCCTGATTTCCCTTTCTTGAGACCGCTTCGTGTCCAGCTCTTGTTGATTTTCAAAAATATCGGAAGAATTTCCGTGCAGTTCTGTGCTTCTCCCTGGCTGTGCCTCAACTTCCCTTGTTTGATAGGCATTGGCAGTCGTCTCAGGAAAAAGATTCGGGTCCGGGTTGTTCACCACTCCTGTTTTTAGCGGATCTTCTATAAGGGATTCGTCATCATGCATGTCTTTGGAAGCGGCTGCCTGGTCATCTGTAAGGATCAAGAATTTCCCTGACTCCACCTCGTTTATATAAGCGGTCGCTTCGCTATCGGCAAGCCCCAATTCACCCAGCCTGTTCCTAATGTCCCGAGAGCCTTCGTTCAGGAAAAAATGCTTCATCTTATCCAAGAAGGAATCTTCATTGGCATTCGTTACGACGTCCACATCCGGATTTCTTCCTTCATTGCCAAAATCGAAATCTTCCTTTTTATTGGCGATTACGGTTATTTCCCCTTGTCTTCTTGTTTCCTTTAAGGATTGTATAGCCTGATATACTTCTGTTTTAGTATCGTACACACCATATAATGCTTTAACCATGCATCTCTTCCTCCTTATTTTCTGAAACGTTTCTTATTTGTAGGTATACCCCAAGGGCTGCTTTTTAAACAATGGCTGGTTTCGCATACTCTTGCGATTCATCAAGTAATGCTGTGATCAAGTTAAATGAAAAAGGGCTTCGGAATGGGGAACATTCCGAAGCCCTTTTTTCATGCTGCAGCTTATTTTTTTACACTTAGAAGCGGTCGCCTCTTCGTTCAGCTGCGTTTTTTTCATTTACGATCGAGTCATCTGTACTATCAAGCTGAATTTCTTCCTTTTTCAGGGTATCTTTAACCTGTTCGGTTTCTTGAACAGCATGTTTCTTGATGACGATTTCGTCTGTTACGATTGGTTTTTTTGATACTTCCAATTTTTCCTCGACGACAGGAATACGTATCGTTTCCCCATCTTGAATGCTGCTGCCAGGTTCGAGATTCGCTTCACGTCCTGAAACGGATCGATGCTCGACAGTCACCTCTTCATGCTCAACAGGGACATTGATCGTTTTATGTTGTTCTTTCACTTCTTTATTGATGACAACTTCACCGGTCTGAACTCTTTCTTTATCGATATTCAGCTGCTCTTCACGAAGCTTGAGCGTCTGTTCATCTTCCGGCAATTCACGACCTTGTCCGTTCATTCCATATACATCTTCCTTATTTAAGGCATCGGTTTTTTCGGCATTGTTATAAAGAGGGGGCGTGGTGTTCGCATCCAGCCTTGTTCCAGCCGTGTCCGTTCTTGCGGTCGTGAATTGATCTTTTGCCGTTCCAAGATGTCCTTCCCCTTCTTCAACTAGGACGAGAACCTTTCCGTTTTCCACATCAAAGACATGCTCAGCTGCGTCACTATTGGAAAGGCCTGCATTCGCCAATCTTGTTGATAGGTCAGCTGTATCGTCCGGCATGAAGAAGCGGGCCACCTTGTCCATGAAAGATTCGTCGTTAGAAACATTCGTCATTGTATGAACATCCGTTTCACGTTGGTGATGGGTAAAATCCAATGTTTCTTCCTTATCAGCTACAACCGTGATATCGTCCCCTTCAAAGCCCTTGGCCTTGAGTGCATTAATCGCTTGGATCACTTCTGCATTCGATTCATATACTCCATAAACTGTTTTATTCATTGTACATTCCTCCTTAGGGTTTGTTGTGCTATATGGTAGCTCATATATAATTTGTACCCGCTTGTCACCTAAGTAAACGAGGAATCCACATTTCATTTATGTTAAAACATGACGATTTGTTCTCAGAATAGAACGATCATTTCACGGAAAACCAGGTTTTTCAATGGTTTGCTCATTATTTAAAACGTAATGTTTAGACATATAATACCATCCGAACAGTTGCAGCCTAGCGTCGGCGTTCAATTTTCCTGCCGTTTTCTTCTATTATAATGCCGCAGCTTCCAAGAGTAGGTCGGCAATATGTACCGCTTTCGTGCAATCCCCCATCTTTTCGCGTTCGATTCCGAGCTGCATTTGCAACAAACAGCCAGGGTTCGCCGTCACAACAATATCCGCCTGCGTCGATTTGGTGTGCTCCATTTTCGAGTCAAGGATTTTCATGGACATCTCTGATTCCACAATATTATAGATTCCGGCAGAGCCGCAGCAGCGATCAGCATCCTTCATTTCCCTGAAATCGATTCCTTCTATCGCTTGAAGTAGAATACGTGGAGCAATGGATGTATTCATCACATTTCGTAAGTGACAGGAATCCTGGAATGTGATGGTTTGAGCTGGCAATTTCAGGCGAGTTTTTTCATGAAAGCGTAAATCGACCAGAATTTCGCTAATGTCCTTCAACTTACCTTTGAAGGCCATTGCCCGTTCATGCCAAACTGGGTCTTCTTGGAGCAAATGGTCATAATCAATGAGAAAAGCTCCACAACCACCGGCATTCGTAATGATATAATCCACCCCGTCCGCCTCAAACGCTTCAATATTACGCTTGGCCAGCTGCTTAGCTCCTTCTTTTTCGCCACTGTGCCCATGGAGCGCCCCACAGCAAGCTTGGGATTTTGGAATCACGATTTCACATCCGGCGACCTGAAGGAGCTTTAGTGTTGCCTTGTTCGTTTCCAGAAACATCGTATCCATCAAGCAGCCGGAAAAGAAGGCCACCTTTTTAAGGACTGGGCCAATCGAAGGCAGACCGGTTGGCCTTTTTTTCATTTCCGATTTTGTCGGGACCTTTGGCAGCACCTTTTCCATGGTCGCCAAATTATCGGGCAGCATGCTGAGTACCCCTGTTTTACGGGCGATATATTGCAGGCCGGATCTCTGATAAAAGCCAAGTAAGCTCGTCATGTTCTGCATTCGCTCCTGATGTGGGAATAATCCGCTGAAAACGGCCTTGCGGATCGTTTTCACAGGAAAGCTATGCTGCTTATTTTGATGGATGATATCTCTTGCTTCTTCCAGAAGATGTCCATATTTCACACCGGAAGGGCAAACGGGCTCACAAGCCCTGCAGCCCAGGCATAGACTTAAAGAGCGTTCCACATCTTCATCGGGCTCTATCAACCCATCCGTCACCGCTTTCATCAGGGCAATTCTCCCCCTCGGCGAATGGGATTCCTTTGATCCGGATTCGATGTATGTTGGACAATGGGGCAGGCAAAAACCACATCGCATGCAATTCAGCAATTCATCTTCATTCATTCTTTCCGCGAATTGATTGGCAATCGCTTCTCTTTCCTGAACGGTCGTCATGACGAAACCACCACTCTTTTCCTGCTTTCCTTGGCAAAGACTTTTCCGGGATTCATGATGTCATGGGGATCGAATGCTTGCTTTATCGCCCTCATGGCGGCAACCCCTTCCTTCTTTAGCTTCCATTCAAGGTAAGGCGCCTTCATCGCACCCACTCCATGTTCACCGGTGATCGTCCCGCCAAGATCGATGGCCGCAGCAAAAATGTCAGCAAATGCGAGCTCCACACGCTCCATTTCATCATGATCACGAGCGTCCGTAATGCAGGTAGGGTGAAGGTTCCCATCCCCGGCATGACCGAAAGTACAAATGTTCACGTCATGCTGCTTTGCGATTTCATTGATCGCTCGAACCATCTTGGCAATTTCCGAACGGGGAACGGTGGCGTCTTCCAAAATGGTCGTCGGCTTCAGACGTGCCAGTGCAGAGAGCGCTGTACGTCTTGCCGTTTTCAGCGCAGCTGCATCAGCCTCCGTCTCGGCAATTTCCACGGAAACCGCCTTTTCCTCGAGACAGATATCAGCCATCCTTTTCATATCACGTTCCACCACTTCTAAAGGACCATCCTGTTCAATCAAAAGAACCGCTTCCACATCGGTCGGCAACCCGATCTTTGCAAAATCCTCAACGACGGCCAATGTCGGCCGGTCAAGAAATTCAAGGGTGACCGGAATGATTTTATTCGAAATGATTTTTGCCACGGACTGGGCTGCGGCATCCAAGTCTTGATACAAGGCCAGCATCGTCTTTGTCGTTTCCGGGGTGGGAATCAGTTTTAAGATCGCTTCCGTAACGATTCCTAGCGTCCCCTCGGAACCGACCATCAGCTTCGTTAAATCGTACCCCGCTACATCCTTCGCAAGCTTGCCTCCTGTGTGAATGATATCCCCATTCGGAAGGACCACCTCAAGCCCGATGACATAATCGCGCGTGACTCCATATTTCAACCCCCGCAAGCCACCGGAGTTTTCATTAATGTTGCCTCCGATCGTGGAGATTTTCATCGAACTTGGATCGGGCGGATAAAATAACCCCTTCGCCTCAACCGCTGAAATCAAGTCCAATGTGATGAGACCGGGCTGCACCGTCGCGGTTAAGTTTTCCTCATCTATTTCCAGCAAAGCATTCATTCGATTGAATAATAGAACAAGCCCGCCCTCCATCGGACAGGTGCCGCCGCTCAAATTCGTTCCGGATCCGCGTGGAATGATGGGAATCTTGTACGCGTTGCATACCTTGACGATGTCTGACACTTCAGCTGTACAGCCAGGTTTAATGACCGCATCAGGCATCGCTTGATACCCTGGTGTCGCATCATATGAATGAACCAGGCACTCCACCTTTGAATCATCGTAGTTTTCCGCTCCAACGATGCCAAGGAGTAACTGCTTGATCTGCTCCGTTATCATGTATGTATTTCCCCCTCATATTTACAATCCTATTTGATAGCTTCGATATGATTTAAGTATAAGGAAAAAACAACGCCAACTTCTATGTATGAAAACACAGAATTTCACGTTTCATTTACAAATAATTTGTATGTTTATCCAATACCTTCAACGCTAGATAGAGTGTGACCAAATCTGCTAGGTTCCTTGGATTCAATTCGGTCATGTCTTCGATCCGCTTGAGTCTATAATGGAGTGTATTGATATGTATATGAAGGGCTGCAGATGTGTCCTTCATGGACAGATCACAGGCAAAATACATGGAAAGGGTTTTAAGCAACTCCTCATTGGGAAGCAAATCCTCTATCGTCCGGGTTACATATTCCTGTCTTGTTTCCCGGGTGACCTCATCAAGCAGGACTTCAAGTTTCAAATCCTCATCAAAGACGATTCCCGCTGCTGGAAACGCAATCTTCAACGAGCGTTCCGCTTTATAAAAAGCCTTTCTGAAGGCGGAGCCAGACATACTCGGGCTAACCCCTGCACACATTTTATAACCGGTGCTATCTTCGAGCTTTCTTTGCAGTTTACGTAATTTCATTAATTGTTGATCTTTTGATCCAAAAAAATCGGCTGCTGAGAGAAGGACGAACTGATTCCGGCCCCATCGGACGACGATGTCCGATGGATGCTGCTGCCTTACGTAAATCTGAAGCCCCCTCCATACATGAGGTTCGATGACTTTTTCAGTCTTGAATTCACCAAGGATGATGACCCTGTCCACATGAACATCGATGCCAAGCATCTTTGCCTTCTGAAGGAATGGCTCATTGAATGTTTCCAGCTGATGCCATTCAAAGACGAAGAATTCCATCAGGCGTGATCGGGATTCCTCCTGTTCGAGGTGATAGCTTTCCTGAATGAACAATTCCGTCATCTTTTTTAATAGTTCTGCATATGGGGAAACAAGATTGGGTTCCCCAGTGATCCCAATCACGCAAACGGCTTCCTGATTAAAGAAAATCGGCAGGTTGATTCCCGCCTTCACCCCTTTCCAATTTCGTTCATCCTGTTTATTTATGATCAGTTTCTCGCGGTTTTTAAAAGCATGTATCGCCCCTTCATGATAGGAGCCGATCCGGCTGTCATCGGTGCTTGCAATGATCGTGCCTGCATGATCGATGATGATGATTTCCTCATCGATCAATTTCCGGACCTCATGCACCAATTTCTCAGCAACGGCTGACAATTGCATGGTCCTTCCCCCTTCCCCATTGGTCTTGGCGTATTTTTGAGTCTCTCCTGCATAAGGCCATTCTCCTTATGGTATCATCCAGGAAAGGACGCCATTTTGCAAGAAGGTAATCATGCAAACGAGCAGCAATAAGAATAAACTATGTTTGATCGTGAATCTCAATAACTCCGATTCCCTGCCGGCCAGTCCAACGGCGGCACAAGCAATCGCGATCGATTGAGGTGAAATCATCTTCCCCGTCACCCCTCCGGAAGAGTTCGCTGCAAGCGCCAGGACCGGTTCCATTCCCACCTTAAGCGCCGTCACCTTCTGAAGACTGCCAAACAAGAGATTGGCTGATGTATCCGAGCCGGTTATGAACACACCTAGCCAGCCAAGAACCGGTGCGAAGAACGGAAACAAATCCCCCGATTTCGCAAGGGTCATCCCTAAAGTTGTCGACATGCCCGAGGCATTCGTAACGTAGGCAAAGGCGACAACGGAAGAAATCATCAAGATCGGTTTCGCCAACTCGCCCATCGCTTCGGCAAAGGTGGTGAAAAAATCTTTTACCGGCATATGGACCAGGAACTTCGTAACGAGGGCAGCCAGTAAAATCGCCGTTCCCGCCGCACCAATCAGCTCCAATTTAAAGAAAGCGGCTATCGGCTGGCCGTTGCCTCCGATAATTGCATTATGCAGCCCCGGCACTTCCACTTGGAAGGTTACTAGTTTTCCAAGTTCATTGATTCCCCCCAGCAGAAAGTTATCGCCTTCATAATGGCCAGTCAGCGCCAGTTTTACCGGGCTTATCCCCCAAATGGTTATGAAAAGTGTCAATAGCAAGAATGGCGACCACGCATGGACGATCTGCCCTTTCGTGTACACTGGTTCTTTCTCGGACGACTCATTCAGCGGTTCGGCAGATGCAGCCGTTTCCTCGGATGCAAAGCGAAAGATCGTTTTAGGCTTCCAGAATTTAAGAAAGATCGCTAAGGCAAAGAGTGACACTAACGCAGAAAGGATATCCGGCAGCTCAGGACCGAGGAAATTCGAGCTTACATACTGGGTGATGGCAAAGGAAGAGCCGGAAACCAAAATGGCCGGCAAGACCTCCAGCGATCTTTTCCATCCAGCCATGATCAAAATCAGGTAAAGCGGGATGAAAGCCGAAAGGAATGGCAGCTGACGGCCGACCATTTTCGATATCTCCATCGCCGCAATGCCAGTTGGCCCTTCCATCGCGATGATCGGTATGCCAACGGCGCCGAAAGCAACCGGCGCAGTGTTTGCGATCAAGCAAATACCGGCGGCATATAGCGGGTTAAACCCGAGTCCGACTAAAAGGGCGGCCGAAATTGCCACAGGCGCGCCAAATCCAGCGGCGCCTTCCAAAAAGGCCCCGAAGGAAAAGGCCACCAATAATGCTTGCAGGCGCAGGTCTTCGGTAAGTGAAAGGACCGAAGACCGAATAATATTGAATTGGCCGCTTTTCACCGTCATTTTGTACAAAAATACGGAGGTGATGATGATCCATCCGATTGGCAGCAGTCCGTAGACCGCTCCTTGTGAAGCGGACATCAACGCCTTTCCTGCAGGCATTCCATAGACCCATACAGCCACCGCAAGAGCTACAAGTAACGTCGTTAATCCAGCCAAGTAGCCCTTCATCCTTCTGATGGCAAGAGCCCAGAAAAAGTAAAGGATGGGGATGAGTGCAACAAGAGAAGATAAAATTAAATGATCAGTGATCGGGGTAAAGTTTTGTGTCCAGGTCATTCATTTCGACTCCATTTACGATAATTTTTTTAAAAAATTCTGAAATCAACCTCTAGATGAAAACCCTTACAAACCAAAAAACCCAAAGTCATCTGATGACTTGATGAGTATCCATTAAAATTAAATGATTAAAAATATAAAATCAAGATTTTTTTATTTTTCATTGGATTTTCCAACCTTCAATGAGGGTGAAAGAACATTTGTGTTATATACTATTAACTAGAGAAACTCATAGAAAATAGAGGTGCTACTAACTTGGTATACAAAAAAATAAAGCCGAAAAAAATTTATGAAGTCGTCAGCGATGAACTTTATGAAATGATTCGGTCTGGTACCCTGAAGCCAGGTGAACAATTGGATTCCATCCAGCAGCTTGCGGAAAATTTCCAAGTCGGGCGCCCGGCCATCCGTGAGGCACTAAGTGCATTAAGCTCAATGGGCCTCATCGAAATCAAGCAAGGGGAAGGCACATTCGTGAAAACCTTCGACCCAGCCATCATGAATCATCCCTTGACTGCTGCGCTTTTGATGGATCAAGATAATATCAAGCATTTGCTCGAGGTTCGAAAAATCCTCGAATCCGGTACGGCAGAAGTTGCTGCGAAGAAACGAACGAATGATAACCTTACCGAACTGAAGAAAAGGCTTTCCCATATGAAAAATGTCTCCGACGATGAAGAATTGAGTGATAAAGCCGATATCGCTTTTCATGTTGCCGTCGCAAACGCTTCACAAAATGAGTTGCTGATTTCCTTGATGAACCACGTTTCAGAATTAATGACGGAAAAGATGCGGGATATCCGCAGGTATGCCTTATATTCCGAGGAAATGTCGCTTAATCAGCTCTATCAGCAACATGCGCGGATTTATGAGGCCATCGTTGACCAAGATGAAGCCGGAGCCCGTGATGCCATGCTGTTTCATCTGCAAAGTGTCGAGGAATCACTGGATGGGGTCATCAAAAAAAATCAACAAGGGAATCACTGATTTTTCCTGAATTTTCAAAAATACTCTATACAAACGGAGATAAAATTGATATATTATTTTGAAAATGATTGCTTCATGTAAAAACATTGGAAATTGGTATTCACCATTTCCTTTTTCTATTTTTCAGTCATCAGATGACCTGTTAACCTATTTGTTAAAGGAGGAGTACAAATTGAAAGTGACTCTCTTTGCGACATGCTTAGTTGATCTGTTTCATGCCAATGTCGGTAAAGCGACGGTGGAGCTGCTAGAGAGATTGGGCTGTGAGATCGACTTCCCGGAATCCCAGATATGCTGCGGACAGCCGGCATATAATAGCGGGTATACAAAGGATTCGAAGGAAGCGATGAAAAAAATGATCAAAACCTTCGCAGACGCTGAATACATCGTCACTCCTTCCGGCTCCTGTGCGGCGATGTTCAAGGAATATCCGGTTCTTTTTCAAGGCGATGTTGAATGGGAAAAGAAAGCTGTCTCTTTAGCGGCGAAAACCTATGAATTGACCCAGTTCATCGTCGATGTCTTGAAGGTCACCGATGTCGGGGCAACCTTCAAGGGAAGGGCGACTTATCATACTTCATGCCATATGACAAGGCTGCTTAACGTGAAGGAGGCCCCTGCGATTTTATTAAGCCATGTAAATGGCCTTGAGATGACCCCTCTTCCGGATGCCCAAAACTGCTGCGGATTCGGCGGCACGTTTTCGGTTAAGATGGGCGATATTTCCGGTCAAATGGTGGAGGAGAAGGTGTGCAATATTCAAGACACCGGGGCCGATTTTTTAATAGGCGGCGATGCAGGATGCTTGATGAATATCGGCGGACGCATCCAAAGGAAAGGGGAACCGATTCGGGTGCTTCATATTGCGGAAGTGCTGAATAGTAAATAAAGAAAGCAAGGAGGGAAAAACGATGGCAATGAAAACGAGCTCGGCCACGTTTAAAGAACGGGTGGATGAAGGAATACATAATGATTTTATGCGCATGGCCGTATCGAGTGCCCAAGAACGATTGCATGGACGGAGGCTGACGGCGGTTGATGAATTGGGCAATTGGGAGGATTGGCGTTCCCTTGGGCAAGAAATCCGGCAGCATGTCCTCGCCAACCTTGACTTCTATTTGCACCAGCTTGCAGCAAATGTTTCGAAACGGGGCGGTCACGTTTTTTTCGCGGAGACGGCTGAAGAAGCAAGCGGTTACATCAAGGATGTGATTGTGGATAAGAAGGCCAAGAAAATCGTGAAATCCAAATCGATGGTCACCGAAGAGATCAATTTGAATGCTTCCCTTGAAGCGATTGGCCTCGATGTCGTGGAAACGGATCTTGGCGAATACATATTACAGGTGGATGATCATGATCCCCCTTCCCATATCGTCGCACCTGCCCTTCATAAAAACAAAGAACAAATTAGGGATGTTTTCATAGAGAAGCTTGCCTATACCCAAACCGAAAAACCGGAAGAACTAACCGCCCATGTCCGAGGCATCCTCCGAAAGGATTTCCTAAGCGCCGATGTGGGGATTACGGGCTGTAATTTTGCAATAGCGGAAACCGGTTCAATTGGTTTGGTGACCAATGAAGGGAATGCCGATTTGGTCACTGCCCTTCCCAAAACGCAAATTACCGTGATGGGAATGGAACGGCTTGTCCCCACTTTCGATGAATTCGAGGTCCTTGTCAGTCTATTGACAAGAAGCGCCGTCGGTCAACGATTGACCAGCTACATCACTGCTCTCACCGGCCCGCGGGATGAAGGCGATGTCGACGGCCCCGAGGAATTCCATCTGGTGATCGTCGATAACGGACGTTCCTCCATATTAGGAACCGAGTTTCAATCCGTCCTGCAATGCATCCGCTGTGCTGCCTGCATTAATGTATGCCCGGTTTATCGCCAGGTTGGCGGCCATTCATACGGATCCATTTATCCGGGGCCAATCGGGGCCGTGCTATCCCCCTTGCTCGGAGGATATGATGATTTCAAGGAGCTTCCATATGCGTCGACTCTCTGTGCAGCCTGCACAGATGCCTGTCCGGTCAAGATTCCGCTTCACGATCTACTAAGAAAGCATCGTGAAGTCATAGTGGAAAAGGAAAAAATGGCTCCATTTTCAGAAAAGATGGCGATGAAGGCATTCGGGATCGGGGCAGCTTCCCCCATGCTTTATAAGTTCGGTTCCAAAATGGTCCCTTCTGCCATGTCTCCTTTCAAAACGGGAGACAGCATCTCAAAAGGGCCGGGGCCGCTGAAAAATTGGACGGAAAGCCGTGAGTTTCCTGCGCCAGGTAAAGAGAGCTTTCGGGACTGGTTCAAACATCGTGAGAAGGGGGGAAACCCATCATGAAGGGGACCATCCATAATGAAGGGACGTTCTTAGCCAATATTGCCAAAAACCTAGGAAGGCCTCTTATAACCGAAGGGATTTCACCGCCCGTTTGGAAGAACGCCCCTCAAAGGGAGGTTTTGAAACATGCGACACCAAATGATCTTGTCGAGGAATTGCAGGAACAATGCAAACGGGTCCATACCGATTTTCACCTGACTGATACAACGCAAGTGAAGCATCGGTTGAATCAGGTGATCGAGCAGCTTGGTAACGGCCCCTTGATCATCCCGAACGACGATCGATTTTCAGAGTATGAATTGGATGAATTATTATTGGAAAAAGACACGTTTGTATGGGACCATCACGCAGGCAGAAAAAACATCGAAAAAGCCGAGCGTGCAAACATCGGAATCACATTCAGTGAAATGACGCTGGCAGAATCAGCGACCGTTGTCTTGTTCAGCAGCAAGGATCATGGCCGATCCATCAGCTTCCTTCCCTCCTGCCATATTTCGATCATCCCGAAAAGCACGATCATTGCGCGAATGACCCAAGCTGCAGCGGCCATCCGTTCAAAAGTCGCCCGTGGTGAAGTCGTTCCTTCCTGCATTAATTTCATAACGGGACCGAGCAATTCGGCCGATATCGAAATGGATCTTGTCGTTGGCGTCCACGGGCCCATCAAGGCGGTCTATATCGTCATCGAAGATAAATAGATGTTAGTAATAGAAAAGGGAGTGGACTTTTTTCACGTCCACTCCCTTACTATTTTTCCCGATTTTATTCGTAAATGATTCGATCTACGGCTTCACGGTCCAAGCGTTTGATCACTTCGACAATGAGTTTGACCGCATTCTCGTAATCGTCCCGGTGCAGCATGGCTGCATGCGAATGAATGTAGCGGGTTGCAATCGTGATCGCCAATGCAGGCACTCCATTCGCCGTCAAGTGGATGGAGCCGGCATCTGTCCCACCGCCTGGAATCGATTCATATTGATAAGGAATATTCATTTCATCGGCCGTGTCGGTGACGAAATCGCGCAACCCCTTATGTGCCACCATCGATGCATCATATATGACGATTTGCGGGCCGTCCCCCATTTTACTCATCGCTTCTTTATCGGATATCCCCGGTGTATCACCTGCAATACCGACATCGACGGCAAAACCGATATCCGGCTGGATCTTGAATGTCGATGTTTTCGAGCCGCGCAGTCCCACTTCTTCCTGCACCGCACCGATCCCGTAGACGACATTGGGATGTTCGCTATCCTTCAGCTGCTTCAGCACATCTATGGCGATGGCACAGCCAATGCGATTATCCCAAGCTTTGGCAAGCAGCATCTTCTCATTATTCATGACCGTGAACTCGAAATATGGCACGACCATGTCCCCTGGCTTGACGCCCCATTCTTTAACTTCTTCCTTGCTTGATGCCCCTATATCAATGAACATATCCTTAATATCGATTGGCTTTTTCCTCGCTTCGGCTGACAGGATATGCGGCGGTTTGGAACCGATGATGCCGGTTACATCGCCTTTACCCGTCACGATCGTCACGCGTTGGGCAAGCATCACCTGCGACCACCAGCCTCCTACAGGCTGAAAGCGCAAAAATCCTTTTTCATCGATTTGGGTGATCATGAAGCCGACTTCGTCCATATGGCCAGTGACCACGATCTTCGGACCGTTTGCGTCACCCGTCTTCATGGCAATCAGGCTTCCCAACCCATCACTGGAAATTTCATCGGCATAAGGTGTTATGTATTCAGCCATCACGTTTCTTACTTCACTTTCATTGCCTGCAATGCCTTTGGCATCCGTTAAGTCCCGCAGCATTCGTAACGTTTCATCCAATTGAGCCATCCTTTTACCTCCCTATTCCTTACATCACAAGGATAATTATACAAAAAATCGATTGCATAAACAATCAGTAGCCTTGCTTTTGGCGTTCATAGTTCACTTCATTCTTGCTCACGTATGCCTGTTCCACATCCGCTGCGGAAAATCCGAGCATTTCCCCTAAAGATAGATACTCCGCAAATACCTTTTGATACGATGATTCGGTCAATTTTGTACGGAATTCACTGATATGGCCATAAATCGCAATGAATTGAGCCGTCAGATCGGCCTCGTGCTTTTTGGTGTCCAATCCGATTTCCGGTACGAAACCAAGTTCGATTCCGAGAGACAGAATGAAATGAATGCCATCCACGTATTCAGCCAATATCGTCTCTTTCTCGGCAGGACCTTTAAGGCTCCAGAATTTAAAGCATCTCGTTTCATTGGCCAGCTCCCCAAGCTCCACCAGAAGGGCGAGAACCTTCCGTTCAATCAAGTTTTCAGCACCCAAATCATGCTTCGCTTGAATATGTTCATCCAAACCCGCCTGCATGTCCAATAATCTTCCTATGTTCATTTTCATCACTACTTTCTGTCATCATCCATTAAATTATAACAAATAAATGAAACTTATTAAAAACCCATACGTAAATGAAGGGAATCACTCTGTTTAGGGAGGTAGCTCCATGGTATTGATCATGCGGTTCGTTCTTTTGGCTCTTATCATCTTCTTCATATACACAGTCATCAAATACCTATCGAACCCGAAAAGAAAATTAGAGCTGGCACATGAACAGAAAAAGTATTTTCTTCTCGACGATACAGCCAATATCCGCAAGAATTTTTTGTTGACGTATAACGGGGTCATGTTTGAAGGGGAAAAGTATTTAGGAACGACGGAACGCTCCTTCGAGATCATATCGATCTTCATATGGCCTAAAACGGTCGCCGGATTGAAAGGCTTGAAGAGAAATGACTTCTTGAAAATCGAGACAGCGATAAAAAGACAATATCCCGATGCGGTTATCGATTGGAAAAGTCCGGTTAAGGAATTTTTGAAAAAAGAATGACAGGCACGCATGAAGAGCCTTGAGGGAAATGCACTCAAGGCTCTTCATCTATTCATGTGATCGGAAGAATTCCTTCCAGGGAACGACGGTTTGCTTCTCCCTCAATAAATAGAGCAAGACGGTTAGGGATAATAAAATGATGACGATCAGCGTCGGGCTGAAATCTGCAATATAGTGGCCAAATACCGTGTAGACGAAGGCAACGGGGATATTAGTCATGAAGGATAGGTAAAAATAATTTTTCAACCCTTTATTCGATTCCAATAAGCATAGCGACAATAAATAGAAATGGATGAACGGGATGAGCCGCAGCACGGCAATCTGCCGGCTGTTCAGCTTCCGGTTTCCGAATAGCTTATTCTTAAGCCGCAGAAGCTTATCCTTGGTTTTTGGAAATTTGCCTATCACGAAATAAAAGACCATGCTCGATAACGTCAAGCCGATTATCGAATAAATGGTTCCGAAAGCTGCCCCGAATAACACCCCGCCTGATATGCAGACGACAATGACGGGAATGAATAAAAATTGCCGTAACAAATGAAACGTGATAAAAATCAATGGTGCGAACACACTGCCGGATTGAACGTAGCTCATCACAAGTGTCAGTTTATCATTCATGTTCTCCCTCCAGCTACTCTTTGCTGCTTCCTTCAAGCATATACATTAAATGGGCTTCATATGACTATTGAATAAATATCTTGATGATTAAGCCTATCTGGATGACCATCAACAGGGGCAGGCCCCATTTGAATGCAGCATGCTTCGTCTTATGGCGAAAATGCCTCATCCCCAAAAATGATCCTGTCCCTCCGCCGATGAACGCCCAAAACCATAGTGTCTTTTCACTGATCCGGTATTCGCGGGCACGCGCTTTCCTTTTGTCGATTCCCATTATCGCAAATCCGATGATGTTTGTGATGACCATATACGCCACGATGATCCATACTCCCTGCATCCCGATTTCCTCCTTTTCTATGTAAAAAGCCACCCTCTAGAAAAGAGAGTGGCTGATATCAGTCAGACTTATTTGTCTAATTGTTGTTTAGCAGCAGTTGCTAATTGAGCAAAAGCTTGTTCGTCAGCAACAGCAAGATCAGCAAGCATTTTGCGGTTCACTTCGATACCAGCAAGCTTTAGACCATGCATTAAACGGCTGTAAGAAAGACCGTTGATGCGTGCAGCTGCGTTGATACGAGTGATCCAAAGTTTGCGGAAATCACGTTTCTTTTGACGACGGTCACGGAAAGCATAGTTTCCTGACTTCATTACTTGTTGGTTAGCTACTTTGAAAAGAATATGTTTCGCGCCATAGTAACCTTTAGCTAATTTTATTACCTTTTTACGACGTTTGCGAGTAACAGTACCGCCTTTTACACGTGGCATGTTATTTCCCTCCTATTTAACTCGATAAATCGAACTTATTTAATGTTGTCTAACATATGACGAATACGTTTGAAGTCACCTTTGCTTACAAGGCTAGCTTTGCGAAGCTTACGCTTTTGCTTAGTAGATTTGTTAGCAAATAAATGGCTTGTGTAAGCGTTAGAACGCTTAAGTTTGCCGGATCCAGTCTTTTTGAAACGTTTAGCAGACCCGCGGTGAGTTTTCATTTTAGGCATAAGGTATTCCTCCTCATTACAAATTACTTTACAATTACTTTTCAGCTTTTGGTGCTAAGATGATGAACATGCTGCGTCCATCCATTTTTGGATGTTGCTCGATTGTAGCCACTTCTTTACATGCTTCAGAAAAACGAACGAGTACACGTTGACCAATTTCCTTATGCGTAATGGCACGTCCTTTGAATCGGATAGAAGCTTTTACTTTATCGCCTTTTTCAAGGAATTTAATACCGTTGCGAAGCTTCGTATTGAAATCATGTTCTTCAATCGTCGGGCTCAAGCGAACCTCTTTCAGACTGATGACTTTTTGATTCTTACGTGCTTCCTTGTCTTTCTTTTGCTGCTCGAAGCGGTGTTTTCCGTAGTCCATGATCCGGGCTACCGGAGGCTTTGCATTTGCAGCAACTAAAACTAGATCAAGATTTACACGAGCGGCAATTTCCAATGCTTCGAATTTCGTTTTAATTCCAAGTTGTTCTCCGTTTTGGTCAATAAGACGAACTTCACGGGCTCGGATGCCCTCGTTTACCATCGCGTCTTTACTAATAGTTAGCCACCTCCAAAGATATTGGCGAATACGAATATTTGAATCAATTCGGTCACGCTCACAACTCGCTTACAGGATATAATCATAATAAAAAAGTGTGGATGCATGCTGCACCCACACTGATAGACTCATTCAGAAAGATCCAAATAATCAAATCATGACCTGTTAACTGCATTGCTTGCGTCAACCAGGTGAGAAGCGGGTGCTTCTTCTTTTCCTCAAACACGTATTCAATTCACTTTAGAAATATATCATAAACACTGATGACTTGTCAAATGCTAATTTTATTCGTTTTTCACAACAAAATTAATATTATCAGACATTCTGTTATTTGACAATACGTTTTTTCAAAGTAATTTGGACAAAACATATTCATCATGATACATTCCATCAAAAAACAGCGATTCACGCTTTACGCCTTCTTGTTCGAACTCCATCTTAGCATACAGCGAGAGGGCATGAACATTATTTGCGATGACGGACAATTCAAGGCGCCGGATTCCGTTTAGGCGGGCAAACTCCTCCATTTCCTGGAATAGCCTCGACCCGATGCCTTTCCCCCGCTCACCTTCCTTAATGCCGATGACGATCTTGGCTGAATGCCTCGTTCTTTCGAGCCCGTTCCCGACTAACAGTAAATAACCATGCAAATCATGGCCGCTTGCAGCAACAAGGAATACGGAATGGGGATTTTTTTCGATTTGCTCGATTTGTTTTTCCATTTGGATGTTCGTCGCTTTTCTTTCACCGGGGTTGAACAGCATAAACCCTGAATCTTCAACATGATTGAACAAAGCTGCCAACTCCTCCGCATCTTTCCCCGAAGCCTTTCTGATTTCCATTTGCCGCCGCTCCCCCTTTGCTTGATAACGAGTTAGTCAAATGTTACGAGTTTTCTTTTGCTTTCTTCTTTTTCTCGATCGAGTCCCAGGAAAAGAGGATGATCCAAAAAAGCAGGACCGGGACAATCGCATACTGGCGGTAATCGTCCAACACCAATAAAATGATGATGGCAAGAAATGTTGGCCCGAATAGATATGAGAATTTCTTCTTCATTCTGACCCTCCTTTTCAATGTTGTGGTGGTCTCATTTTATCATGACTGAATGAAAAGAGGGACACAACTTATGTGCCCCTCTTTTGCCATTAGCGGCTTGCTTCCGCTTTAATGGATGCAACGAAATCTTCAAAAGCGATCGTTTCCGATTTTTGTTCACCGTATTTACGCACATTCACACTGCCTTCTTTGGCCTCATTGTCGCCAACAACCAGCATGTAAGGGATTTTTTGCATTTGCGCTTCACGGATCTTGTAACCGATTTTCTCGTCACGTGTATCCAGATCGACGCGAATGCCTTGCGCCTTAAGTTTTTCCTGCACTTCTTTCGCATAATCCAAATGCACTTCAGGAGAGACCGGAATCACTTGTGCCTGGATAGGTGCCAGCCAAGTCGGGAATGCTCCCTTATATTCTTCGATCAAGTATGCGACGAAGCGTTCCATTGTCGAAACGACACCGCGGTGGATGACGACCGGACGGTGCTGCTTGCCATCTTCCCCGACATAGTTAAGATCAAAACGCTCAGGAAGCAAGAAATCGAGCTGAACAGTGGAAAGCGTTTCGTCCTTTCCTAAGGCAGTACGCACTTGAACATCAAGCTTAGGACCGTAGAATGCCGCTTCACCTTCCGCTTCGAAATAATCCAATCCAAGTTCGTCCATGGCATCTTTTAACATGCCCTGCGCTTTTTCCCACATCGCATCATCATCAAAATACTTTTCTGTATCTTGCGGATCGCGATAAGACAAACGGAATGAATAATCCTTGATATCGAAATCTTTATATACTTCGAGGACAAGGTTGACAACACGCTTGAACTCTTCTTTGATTTGATCGGGACGGACGAATATGTGCGCATCATTCAATGTCATCCCGCGTACACGCTGAAGGCCGGAAAGCGCACCTGACATTTCATAGCGGTGCATCAAGCCAAGCTCGGCGATCCGGATCGGCAGTTCGCGGTAACTGTGGATACTGTTTTTATATACCATCATGTGATGCGGGCAGTTCATCGGACGTAAAACGAGCTGTTCGTTTTCCATCTCCATGACCGGGAACATGCCGTCCTGGTAATGATCCCAGTGTCCGGATGTTTTATATAGGTCCACGCTTCCCATTACAGGTGTGTAGACATGGTCATAACCCAGACGTTCTTCCTTATCGACGATATACCTTTCGATCGTCCGGCGAATGGTCGCGCCTTTCGGCAGCCACATCGGCAGCCCTTGCCCGACTTTTTGTGAGCTCATGAACAAGTCCAGTTCCTTGCCGATTTTCCGGTGATCCCGTTCCTTGGCTTCTTCGAGGAAGCGCAGATGCTCGGCCAGTTCTTCTTTCTTATAGAACGCCGTTCCGTATATACGCTGAAGCATTTTGTTTTTGCTATCGCCTCTCCAATAAGCACCAGCGATGCTCAAAAGCTTGAATTCCTTGATCTTCCCAGTTGATGGAACGTGAATTCCGCGGCAAAGGTCAAAGAATTCCCCTTGCTCATAGAGCGTTACTTGCTGATCGGCAGGAATCGCATCGATCAGCTCCAATTTATACTCATCGCCAATTTCTTTAAAACGGGAAATGGCTTCATCACGACTGACCTCGATACGGGAGATTTCCAAGTTCTCATTAACGATTTTCTTCATTTCTTTTTCAATCAATGGAAGATCTTCGGGAGTCAATGATTCCTCTAAATCGATATCATAGTAAAAACCGCCCTCGATGACTGGTCCCACACCGAATTTAGCATGTTTGTACAAGCGCTTGATGGCTTGGGCCATTAAATGAGCTGTACTGTGACGCAGTACTTCAAGTGCATCCTGTGCGTCCTGTGTGACGATTTCAATCGTCCCGTCCTCTAAAAGCGGACGTTTCAAGTCATATAATTCCCCATTGAATTTTCCGGCAATGGATTTTTTCCTTAAGCCAGGACTGATCGATTGCGCGATTTCTTCAGTTGTTGTGCCTTTGGCAAACTCCTTAACCGCTCCGTCAGGAAAAGATATTTTCAATAATTCAGACATTCAGTTTCACTCCCTCTAATTGTTCAGACAAATTCCTTGCAGGCGGCTGATTCCAATCCAACACAAAAAGCCCGCCCCTGTATAAATACAGGGACGAGCTTAGTAATAGTAATCATTAACCCGCGGTTCCACCCTCGTTCCATTTTGCTTTTCAAGGCAAAACGGCACTTGTAACTTGGTAACGGCAGCTTCCCGTCAGCTCATATTCGCAAGAATGCCTGCTTTCCGAGCCGAAGTTTAAAGGTGGTAAGTGTTCCATGCGAATAGGAAGCTTTCAGCCTGTTGGCTTCCCTCTCTGCAAATCGAATATCAGAATACCCTTGTCCTCATCATAACTTTTGTTTTTTAATAGTATGTAGGAAATTATAAGTTGTTATACGGGGAAAATCAAGGTTAATTTTCTCTTTCCGAAGAAAGTTATTCATTTGCACGGGAAAATGACGAAAGTGGCAGAACGGTCGCCCGCTCTTCAAAAATCCTTGAGATCGTTTGAATCAGCCCCTCTTCCTTGTCATCCGTATAGATGTATAAGTTAACGGGTGCGATCGATAACAGCGGGGCCAGTATCACCGTGTCGAGAAAAAGTGAACTTTTGGCAAGCAGTCTCCTATCGATTAAACTATTGATTCTCGGGCGGTCGAGCTTGGTGAATCCTTGATCATAGAAATGAAAACCATCACGGTTGACGAGGTGAAGCTTTGTTAATTTCGGCTCTTGGCCAAAAAGGCAATCACGGAGCGTAGCGATGAAATTTTGATAGTCCTGTTCCAATTTATATTCATCAATCGCCTTGACTACATACTTCTCCAACGTGTGCTGGAATGACTTCAATCGGAAGGTCGTGAAGGAATCGAATGAAAAAGATACCCTCCCCTCCAAAATGCTTTGCAGTCCCTGCTCGATCGAGCGTTTCTCCGTTCTGAATGCCGCATCCCCCTTCGCGGACCTTTCCCCTTCAATGATGGATGAGGCAATTTCAATGATTGCTTCGATTTCTTCCCGCTCCCTATAGAAAAACTTCCCGACGATGATTTGCTCAAGTACGGATAGCGTCTTTTCTTCCAATAAAAATGAATGGAATGAGTCACGAAGCAGGATCAGCCACTTTTCACCTGAAGACTCTGTCATGTCCACATGCATGCCTTGCTGCGGAAGAAATCGAATGTATGGTCGAAATTCTGCCCCTAATGGATGGACAGAAACGAAATCCAGCAATTTCAATGCCTCTAAATCATTTTGAAACGAAATTTGCACTACGACATCCCCCCTTCCCCCTTGCTCCTTTTTTCAAGTATATGGAGGCGGGGACAGGTTTAGAAGTGGATGGGGGCTGTATTAAAGAAAAAAGTGACCTCTAATCAGAGATCACTTTCCTTTATCTTCTGCGGTTCACTCCATCAAGTCTTACAGGCTCCGCTAAATATTGAATTCTTTCCAAGACCCGGGCCGCCTTCACTTCCTCCTTCTCACCGCGCTGTGAAAAGGTCAGGTGATTCTCCAGGCCATTCATATCAAAATTCGAAGTGAAAAACGTGGGCAGGTTTTCCAGCATCCTGAATTGCAAGATCGGGCCGAAGACTTCATCGCGCCCCCAGCTCGTCATCGACTCGGCCCCAATATCATCCAGCATGAGGACCGGTGCCGTTTTAACCATCTCAATTTTCTCATTGACCGTATTATCACCGATCGACCCCTTAAGTTCCCTTAAATAATCGGGTACATAAACAATAAGGGAGGCAATTTGCCTTTCCGCAAGCTCATTGGCAATCGCACCTAACAAGTACGTTTTGCCAACGCCGAACTTCCCATATATATATAAGCCCTTTTGCCTTTTTCCCGGTTCATACTCCATAATGAACGACATCGCTTTACTTAAAACATCCAAGCGTTTGTTGTCATCATCCGTTTGGGTAAAATCCTCGATCGATGCCCTTAAAATATCCTTCGGCACGTATAGGCTGCGAATCAACTTCTCCCTTTTCCGCTTTTCATCCTCCGCGAGCTTCCGCGGGCAGACTTCATAATGCAGATTCAATGCCTTCCCTTGAACGACCAATTTCGGATAATACCCATGCATCATATTGATGCATCCATCCAAGCTTGGACATTTGTCGCACTTATTGCTTTGTGAAGTGAATTCATAAAGCTTTCCCAGGTTTTTATCAATCATTTCCTCCGTGACAGTCGAACTGTGGGCATTCAAGAATAATCGCACCTGCTCGTCTTCAAAAATCTCCTGTTTCAGCTTTTCGTACCGCTGTTGAAATTGGTTCGTATTCGCCAATTTGTTAAGGGATCTATTAATCTTTTCCATCGTTCATTTCACCTCCTGCTTTCCACTGTTTCCATTTCTCCTGAAGATCACGTTTTTGGGCATCCAATTCAGGCTGATCGGCTTTCTGCTCCTGCACAGCTTCTTCCTTTTTCTCCAGCCATTCCGGAACCACTTCTTCCCGAATCGTCTTTTTCCGTCCGCCTTTGGCCGCATTCCTGCTGCCTTGCGCCCAGTCCTGATATTTCCGATGTTCATTTTTGGCTAACTCCATCGCCTCGATGACGGTGGAAACCTTCAGCCGCGCCCAATGGCCAGCCAGCTTTTCCACATAGCCCTTCGTGAATTTCATATCCGTTTTGAGCATGACATATTCAATCAGGACATTGACGACACCCGGATTGAGCTTTTGATTGATCATCACGCCTTCCACCACCTTCAAATCCCCGCTTGATGGTTCCGCACCGCCGGACAATTGCATAAGGCGCTCGCGTGGTGAAATGGTTTCCAAATGGCGGATCAGCTCTTGTTCCTGCGTTTTCGGTTCCGCTTTTTGCGTCCGTTCACGAACCGGCTGCACCCGATTGACAAGGGATGGCATATCAGCCTGCCGTTCGATTTGATACCAATCCCTTGCCGCTTTTCGGAGACTCTCCTCATCGATCTCATCATCCAATGAAACGGCATCCATCACTAGTTTTTGCATTTCGAGCGGATCGATGCCATATAAAAAAGCAAGTTTGGCAATCGTGCTTTTAATTTTCGGCGTAAAGGCCTTTTTGGGCACGATCGAGGATTTCATCCCGGCAAATAACAGCTCAAAATCAAATAGGCTATCGAACCCCGAAGGCTCGACCCCCTCCGCCCGGTCGATGAAACGCTGTTCGGGCATCGGTTTCCATTCATTTTTCGCTTCATCCGTTACATATAAAGAGTCCAAATGATCCGATGAGAAGACCTCCGCAAAAGACTTTGTCACCCTGTCATATTGATCTGTCAGGATCTGATCATCACAAAAGAATCGCTTTAACCGATTGAATTGCGCTTTGCCGATTTTTTTGTATAGGTAGATATTCAGCATCCCGTCCGTGAAAAACTGCTGCGGGGACAGCGGCGGGTTCAATTCATAGATGAATTCCTTCGAATCGTTTTTCGTTTGCTTATATACATTCAGCAAACCGATTCCCTCAAGTAATAAACGCGCTTCGTAAATGTCACCTAACTTCAGTCCGATGGTATTCATCAATTGATAATGAGAGGAGGTTTCCGCCCATAGCCTGTTTTCCTCCAGCTCACTCCACAGCGTCATGTATAGGCTAATGCAAATAGGTCCAATAAGAGGTTGATATAGTCGGGTCAGTATTTTCCGATCATAATCATGAAGCAGCCCCGCAGATGAGACCAAGTATGAATCCGCTGGGAGCAATTCTTGCCAATGCATTGACATCTCCATTCAAACCTTTCAAAAGATGTAGTGAAAAAAGAGCCAAAGTGAATCTTCAGCTCTGCTTTCTTTCTTTATTAATCAAATCCTTCAGTTCATCGATAAAGACATTGATATCTTTAAATTGCCGATAGACGGATGCGAACCTTACATAGGCAACCTCATCGACTTCAGCCAGCTTGTCCATCACCATTTCGCCGACATTGTCGCTCTTCACTTCCGATATGCCCTGGTTGCGTAGTTCCTTCTCTACATAACTGGTAATTTGCTCTAGCTCTTTCAAGGGAACCGGCCGTTTTTCGCAAGCCCTGATCAAGCCACGCAGGATTTTATCACGACTGAACTCTTCCCGTGTCCCGCCCTTTTTGACTACAATAAGCGGTGTTTCCTCCACCTTTTCAAATGTCGTGAATCGAAAACCGCATGCCTCGCATTCACGGCGACGTCGAATCGATTTGCTTTCATCGACAGGCCTGGAATCGAGCACTCTTGTTCCGTTATATTGACATGATGGGCATTTCATCATTATCAGCTCCGTATTTTATGTAGGACTCCCCTATCTAAATGTTCCCCAAGTAAAATTATCTTCTAGCTCAATCTTATATTAAAAGGAACGGCCAGTACAAGTAAAAAGTGTAACTTGAAGGCTGCAGCCACTTCTTGCCTTTATTTTTCACACCGTCAGAAACGGCTGGATCATGGCAATTAAAAAAGAGATGCACCCATGGCATCTCTGTGTATACGTGTTTTTTATAGGGCACTTATATTGGTTTTTTTCATTTGTACCGGACCTAATCCACGTGGTAATTCGATATTTTCACGTGTTTGCGCATTTAAAGCTTCTGCAATATAATCTGCTGCAATATTCGGATCCAAGTTACCGCATGTATAGACATCGATGCTCGCATAGCCGTGTTCTGGAAAACTGTGAATCGTCAAATGTGATTCAGAAATGATGACAACCCCGCTGACTCCTTGTGGAGCAAACTTGTGAAAGGCAACTTCACGTACCTCTGCACCTGATTTCAAAGCAGCATCAACAAAAATCTTTTCAATCAAATCGATATTGTTCAGTTTTTCAAAGTCACAACCCCAAAGTTCAGAAATGACATGTCTACCCATTGTTTCCATAGTGTAAGCTGTTTCCATATTAAGCTTCCCCCTTACAATAGTTAAAATTAGTTCTGATAACTACCACGGGGGAAAGTTAGTCCAAAGAGGTCCTAACCCTTTAAGTAGCCATCATGCAAACCGCATTTGAAGAAGTTCACGATTCATAGTATATATGGTTTGAATTTTTTTTGCAACTGCAAATTTGAAGTTTTGGAAAGATAAACTGCTTTTCCGAATGGCCAAATCGAAGTTCAAGAAAGCCAGATTGCCTTCACTCCCGTTTATTGCTGTTGCTCATAGCTGCTAGGAAATCCATGAAACTGTTGAAAAAAAAGGGCAAAAAAAGTCGATCATGGAGAGTACTAATGGGGACCGTAACGTTAAGTAAAACCTCTATTACCTATCGCTTAAGAACGTCCCATTACACCGCAGGCGCTCCCTATCTTCGGCGTTTACGCTTTCGGCATCTCCCCTTGACTATGTAGCCGCAGGAGTATCGCCCCCCCTCCCCACTCTGAATGAAAACTCCGGTTCAAATTCAATGCAAGGAATAAACTCGGGAGTAACTGTACCTCGATCGTTCCATCCATGATCGAAAGACAGCGGAACCTAAAAAAAGATGCCGCCTGCAAATTGCAGACAGCACCTCCTTCAAGTTGCTTAGCCCATTTTATAGGTCCTTCACAAAAGGTACACGATAATATCCGAGCAGGATCATTTTACGGATAATTCAACTTCCGCTGTTTTTTTCAATTCGGATGCCACCAATTTCACCAGGTCGACTACGCGGTTGGAGTAACCCCATTCATTGTCATACCAAGCTAGGACCTTCACTTTCCTATCGCCAATCATCATCGTTGTCAGCCCATCGATGATGGCGGAATGCGGATTGGTTTTGAAGTCACAGGAAACCAGTGGTTCCGTCGTGAACTCCAAAATCCCTTTCAGTTCATTTTCCGAGGCATCGATGAATGCTTGGTTCACGTCATCGATGGTGACATCTTGGTTTAAGTCCACAACAAGGTCGACCAAGGACACGTTAGGTGTAGGTACGCGGATGGCCATTCCGTGAAGCTTGCCTTTTAATTGAGGCAGCACGAGGGAGATGGCTTTTGCAGCTCCTGTCGTCGTAGGAATGATGCTTTCCGCAGCGGCACGGGCGCGTCTTAAGTCTTTATGCGGGTTATCGATATTATTTTGATCATTTGTATAAGAATGGATCGTCGTCATCAAACCGTTATTTATGCCGAATTTCTCATCAAGCACTTTTGCAACAGGCCCAAGACAATTAGTCGTACAGGATGCATTGGATATGATAAAATGCTTGTCGATTTCGAGCACTTCCTCATTGACGCCCATGACAATGGTAACGTCTTCATTTTTCCCCGGTGCAGATAAGATCACCCGTTTTGCCCCTGCCTCCAAATGAAGAGCCGCTTTGGAACGTTCATTGAATTTGCCTGTAGCTTCGATTACGATATCTATGTTCATCTCTTTCCAAGGCAATTGCTTTGGATCGCGGTTATTGATAAGTTGTACCCGGCGGCCATTCACAACAAGTGAATCATCCTCCGCTACAATGATTCCGTCGAATTTACCATGTATCGTATCATACTTTAGTAAATGGGCTAACGTTTCAGCAGGATAGCTTGCATTGATTGCAATAATGTCCAAACTCTCATCTAATATGGCCTTTCGGAAAACCATTCTCCCGATTCTCCCAAATCCGTTAATCGCTATTCTTGAATTCATTGTTCGGACCCTCCTGAAAAATATTAATGTTATACTTATTACCCCTCTTATGTAATTAGTATAACATAATTAAGATTAATTGTGCTAATAAAAATGCGGATTAATCCTGTTTTTTCAACACAAAAGGAAGAAACCTACTGGTTCCTTCCTTTAATGACAACTATATGACATGCCACTCGTTGAGTATGGCCCTGACTTGCTTCTTCGTTTCCCTCAGTTCTCCATTATTATCAATGATCGCATCCGCTAGAGCTTTCTTATCAGCTAAAGGCATCTGTGAATGGATTCGGGCCAGGGCCTCCGCCTCCGATAGACCGTTCCTGTTCATCAAGCGCTCCAATTGAACCCGTTCATCCGCATAGATCAAAAGCGTTTTTTCGACCATGTAGGTCAGCTTACTTTCGAATAAAAGCGGAATGTCCATGAATACCGTTTCTTTGCCTGCAGCAAGCGCCTCTTCCGTTTTGAGGCGCATCCACTTCCTTACCGCTGGATGCACGATGCTATTCAACAGCAGTCTTTTTTCCTGATCATGAAAGATTATCGATCCTAACTTGGCACGATCGATGGTCCCATCCGCCAATAAAATATCTTCACCAAATGCACGAACCACTTGATGAAAGGCTTCTTCACCAGGCTCAACGACAGCACGGGAAGCCAGATCTGCATCTATGATCGTGAAACCGAGCTCCTGTAAGTAGAGGCTGACACTGCTTTTCCCGCTGGCGATGCCCCCGGTGATTCCGATGATTTGTCCCATAAGCTCCCCCTCTCACATCCTATTTCATAACTTGAATAATCCGATTAATATCAAGAGCACACCCGGAAGAAAGGTCAAATGCTGAACCACTTTATTATTTGAAAGTAATTTTCCGCTTTGAATCCCGCTCCATATGAAGATTGAACTCATGACGGCGATGCAGGCGGCGAGGATGATGGGGGAAATCCCGATCATGGCCGCGCCGACACCAGCCCCGAATGCATCCAATGATAACGCAAACCCCAATACGAGCGCTTCGACACCGGTGATCGTACCTGATTTATCAAAATCGGCATTCAAGGGTTTTTGTAAAATATTGATGACGACCCCAAGTGATTTAATTTCAAAATTGAAGATGATCTTTTCGTGATATCTATCATCCTTCTGATCTTTATCAGGCTTGAAATATTGGTATACCATCCAGGCACCAAGGAAAATGAGAATGATGCCCCCCGTTTTTTCAGCCGCATCTATGGATATGAGCTGACTGATGAATTGCCCGATGACCATCGCTATGCCTAAACTTAAAGCAGAACAAAATGAGATGACCGCTATTGACTTAAGCGGGATTTTCATTTTCCGCATACCAAATGTCATGCCTACACCAAAACCGTCGATACTAACTGCAAATGCAAGAAAGATAATTTGTAGCCACATCGGAATATTACTCCTTCCTTACTCGTTGCTACCCTAGTATATGGAAGGAGCCCATCCGATGTGTGTGAAATGCATGAGCTAAATTAACGGCTGGCATCGTGGGCAAATATGTGTGCCGCGCCCTGCTACAACCAGCTTTTCAAGCGGTGTGCCGCATGTTTTGCAGTCCTCGCCCTTTCGCCCGTAGACATTCAATTCCAACTGAAACATGCCGATTTGCCCTTGGGAATTGACATATGAACGAATCGTGCTTCCTCCCTTTTCGACAGCTTCACCAAGTGTGGCAATGATTTCAGCATGCAGTTTTTCGATTTCTTCCAAGGAGAGTGAGGAGGCTATCCTCTCCGGATGGATGCCGGAACGGAATAACGACTCGTCCACATATATATTCCCGATTCCCACGACAACCGTTTGGTCAAGGAGCACAGGCTTGATTTTCCTGTTCGTCCTGGCCAATTTAGCCCGAAGTCCCTCGACGGTGAAATCCTCGGATAACGGTTCAGGCCCCAAATGCAGCAAAGGCAACCGCTCCAATTCCTCGCCTTTGGCAAACAGGTGCATCGTGCCGAATTTACGAACATCGCGGTAGCGAAGCTCACTGTCGTCGGTGAACGTGAAAATCACATGTGTATGCTTATCATAAGGTTCTTCCTTTTGATGCACCCCGTATTTGCCTTCCATCCTTAAATGCGAAACCATCGAATATTCATCCAAGGTGAAAATCAGGAATTTGCCCCGCCTGCCGATTTGATGAATCGTCTGTCCCTTTAAGGCATGCTGAAACTGTTCGATCGGCTCGGGTGCTTTAATGATTTTTGGCCAGAAGACGGACACTTCCTTGATTTCTTTTCCAAGGACAAGCTGCTCTAACGTTCTTCTGACTGTTTCCACTTCTGGAAGTTCTGGCATTACTATCACCTATCTTTTCTTATTTGGCATCAAACCATGTTGGCCCGAAGGCATAATCCACTTTAAGAGGCACGTTCAATCCGATGGCATTTTCCATTTCCTCTGGAACGATCACCTTCAGGATTTCGAGCTCCTCCGGCGGAGCTTCAAAAATCAATTCATCATGCACCTGTAGGAGCATCCTCGTCTTGAGCCCCTCCTTGATCAGGCGCTTGTTCATGTTGATCATCGCAAGCTTGATGATATCCGCGGCACTTCCCTGGATCGGCGTGTTCATCGCCGTACGTTCCGCAAAGCTCCTGATGTTGAAGTTCCTGCTCGTAATCTCAGGTATATAGCGCCTTCTTTGCATGAGGGTGGTGCTATATCCTTTTTGGCGGGCTTCATGGATGCTTTCTTCCATATATTCCTGTACACCCGGAAAGCTTCTTAAATACTTCTCGATGAACTCCCCAGCTTCTTTTCTCGTAATGCCCAGGCTTTGTGATAACCCGTAATCGCTTATTCCATAAACAATTCCGAAGTTGACCGCTTTGGCTTGGCGTCTCATGTTCGATGTGACTTCCTCCGCCGATACATGGAAGACATCCATCGCCGTTCTTGTATGGATGTCCATCCCAGCCTGGAATGCTTCCACAAGTCCGCTGTCATTGGCGATGTGTGCCAGCACGCGTAATTCGATTTGCGAATAGTCAGCCGCGAAAATGATCCAATCCTTCTCGGAAGGAATGAAAGCCTGCCTGATTTTCCTTCCTTCTTCCAGCCTGATCGGAATATTTTGCAGGTTGGGATCTGTCGAGCTTAAGCGGCCTGTCTGGGTCAAGGCTTGGTTGAAACGGGTGTGCACCTTATCCGATTTGCCATTGACCACTTTAAGCAAGCCTTCGATATATGTGGATTGAAGCTTCCCAAGCTGGCGGTACAGCAATATTTCCTTCACGATATCATGCTTGCTCTCCAGTTTTTCCAGCACATCAGCGGAAGTGGAGTAGCCTGTTTTCGTTTTCTTCATGACCGGGAGCTCCAATTTTTCAAAAAGGATGGCTCCAAGCTGTTTAGGTGAATTGATATTGAAAGCTTCGCCAGCCAAATCAAAAATCCTCGCTTCGATCGTTCTTAAGCGTCCAGCCAATTCCTGCCCCATATTTTTCAGACGGCCAATATCCACCTTTATGCCTTGCCATTCCATGTTTGCCAGGATGATCGATAATGGCAGCTCAAGGTCCGTCAATAAATGAAATTGCTCAAAATCATGAAGCCTATCAATCATCGGTCCTTTCAAAGAAAGGATCGCCTTCGATTTTCTGGCAATATGCTCGCTTAATTCAGCTTCACCAGGAATCATGCGTTTTGCGCCTTTTCCATAGAACACGTCATCGGTTTCAAGACGGATCGCGCCTTGGGTTTTCGTGATTTCCGCCACTTCATCCACTGACTCCGCAGGATCCAGGATGTAAGAGGCCAAAAATACATCAAAATCGATGCCCTTTATTTCGACTCCCCGATGGCGGAGTGCCACGACAGTTCGTTTCGCATCGAAAACCGTTTTCTTTTTCGTTTCATCCTCGGCCCAGGATTTGAATGCCGCGGAGTTCAAAGCACTATCACCATGGAAATAGAAATGACCAAGCTCATTACTGATGGCAATCCCGATGATGTCGGCACGATGATAATTATCCTCTAGAATTTCCACATATAGAGCACTTTCATCCGCATACATGCCTTCCGTCATTTCCGCCGTCTTGACCTCGATCTTTTCCTGCTCAAGCGGGACAGTTTCCGCAACATCCAATTTATCGAGCAAGGTCGAAAAGCCCAGCTCTTTATAAAATGAAATGACCCGATCCTGATCGATCCCGCTGTACTCGGTCTCGTTCAGGGAAACTTCAATCGGCGCTTCCCTCGTTATCGTGGCAAGCTCCTTGCTTAAAAGGGCCAGATCTTTATGTTCTTCTATCTTCTCTTTCAATTTTTGTCCGCTTACCTCTTCAATCGACTGAAGAAGGTTTTCTACCGTTTCAAATTGATGCAAGAGCTTAAGTGCGGTTTTCTCGCCAACGCCCGGTATCCCGGGGATATTGTCGGAAGCGTCTCCCATCAGCCCCTTTAAATCTATGATCTGCAATGGGGATAGTCCGTATTTTTCGTGTATATGCTTTGGTGTATATTCCTCGATTTCAGTAATTCCCTTTTTCGTGATCGAAACCGTCGTACTAGGGGAGGATAGTTGCGTCAAATCCTTATCACCGGAAATGACCTTGACCTCGAAGCCGTCTTTTTCTGCTTGTAACGACAGTGTACCGATGATATCATCTGCCTCATAATTCTCCAGCTCATACCTTTTTATTTGAAAACAATCGAGCAGCTCGCGAATGAAGGGGAATTGCTCGGACAATTCCGGGGGCGTTTTTTGGCGTCCGCCCTTATATTCCTTGAATGTCGCATGTCTGAATGTCGTCTTGCCCGCATCAAAGGCTACCAGTATGTGCGTTGGTTTTTCCTCTGCGAGTATGCGGTTGAGCATCATCGTGAATCCGTAAACGGAATTCGTATGCACCCCTTTATCATTATTCAGGAGCGGAAGCGCAAAAAATGCACGGTAAGCAATGCTGTTTCCATCTATGAGTACTAATTTTTTATCCATATCCGTCTACCTCCAGACCAACAGGTTTATGTATTTTCAGCTTCTATTTATATCGCAAAAAAAGCCGTTCATTTTCTCCCTCTATTCTACCATGAGTAGAAGCGGAAAGAAAAATGACGGCTATGCGGTTATTTTGTATTTCCCATTAACAAGCTTGCATAGGGGGAATCCGACGGGAGAACGATGACCGTTTGATCGCCAATCGTCTTTTTGTAGGATTCAAGAGTCCGGTATAGTTTAT
The DNA here is from genome assembly GCF_001542915.1 of Peribacillus simplex. Lineage (GTDB taxonomy): Bacteria > Bacillota > Bacilli > Bacillales > DSM-1321 > Peribacillus > Peribacillus simplex_B. The sequence goes on from NZ_LNNH01000019.1 coordinate 57,625, forward strand.
AGAATTCCGGATCCTTGGAAAATGATTTATTATAGATTTTCGCTGCTTCCCCTTCTCCTTCTGCCCTGATCACTTCGGCATTCGCCTCCGCAGTCGAGAGCAACTCCTTCACCTTCCGATCCGTATCCGCAACGATCCGGTTCTTCGTCGCGTCACCTTTGGAAAGGTACTCTTGCGCTTTCGATTCACGTTCGGAAATCATTCTCTTGAAAACGGACGCTTCATTTTCAGCAGGCAAATCCGTCCTTTTTATCCGGACATCCGTCAAGCTGATGCCATAATTGTCATTTTGGAGCAGCTCGTTGACCTTTTCCGTTATGCGGTCATTTAAACTTCCTCTGGACGACTTCTCATCATTGATGATTTCATCATAATTCAATTGGCCCAGCTCTGAACGAACGGCTGAATAGATGAACTCCTCCATTTTCGTTTCCGCATTTTCAAACGTCCTTGCATTTGTAATCAGCTTCTTCGGGTCTTCGATTCTCCAAACTGCATAGTTATCGATCAGCATCCGTTTTTTATCTTTCGTATTGATTTCCGCCTCGGATACATCCGAACTCATTTGGTACTTCGGCAAGGTCATGACACTTTGGATGAATGGCACTTTCGCCTTTAATCCCGGGGTCTTATCGATCCTAACAACCTCACCGAATTGACGGACGACTTTATATTCCCCTTCTTTGACGATATAGACATTGGTGAAGACGATCAGCAGCAGGACGATGAAGATAATGAGGAAGATGCCGATCCTGAAATAGCCCCTCCAATGAAAATCGCCTTTTTTCAGCTCAGTGAAATCGATTATTTTCCCGCTCATCGTTGTGCGCCCCCTTCCGCTGTCGCTTTTTCCTCCGATGGATTCTCCTTCTTCGCTTCCATATCGGCAGCATCCTCTTCAGGAGCCGGCGCTTTTTTCGTTTCCTCTTTTTCAAGGGAACGAAGCGGTAAATATTTCATCGTATTTCCATCATCATTCATGATATAAATCTCGGCATTCGGCAATACTCCCTCTAGGGTCTCAATAATAAGACGGTCCTTCGTAATTCCCTTATTGCCTTTATACTCACTATATAGTTTTTCAAAAACCGCCACATCCCCGCGAGCGGCCTCGGTACGGGCAGCTTTATCCCCATTGGCCTGCGAAAGGATGGCGTCTTTTTCCCCTACCGCTTCATTCATCCGTTTATTTTCATATTTATCGGCTTCGTTTCTTTTCGTATTGGCCGTTTCACGGGCATCCGTCACATTCGTAAACGCTTTCCGCACTTCTTCATTCGGTAACTCCACATCCTGGAGCTTAACTGCTGAAATGGAAATCCCAACATCATACTTCTCCATTAGCTGGGTCAATAATTCCCGTACATCCGCTTCGATTTTCGCTTTCCCGGAAGTGAGTGCATCATCGATTTTCGTGCTGCCGATGATGCTCCTTAATGCAGCGGAAGTGGTGTCATACAATATTTTTTCCGGATCATCTGCATTGTATAGATATTTTGGAGGGTCGGTGATTTTCCACTGAACAACCAGGTCGGCCAGCACGATGTTTTCATCACCCGTAATCATTTTCGTCTCACTCGGGTAGTCCTTCACTTCTCCGTCCTCTTCCTTATATCCGAACTTAAGGCTGAATGTTTCTTTCGATAGCTTCTCAACCGATTGGATCGGCCAAGGCAGTTTAACGTGAAGACCTGGTTCCGTGATCGTCTCCTCCACCTTACCGAACGTCATGATGACAGCTTGATCGGACTCATCAACCGTGTACCAGGTCGTTATCGCAACAACCCCCAAAATTATAATAAGAAAAACAAGTCCTGTGATCGTATAGATCCTTTTTAAGCTAATGATAGGTATCACCCCTTCTTTGCCGTTATATCTTATTTACGCAAAGAAGGGTCTAAAGTTTCATGAAAATGAAATATTTGCCTAATTAAATTGCCGTGAGATAACTCCAGTCGCAAATGCCCAAAATAAAAGACAGAGACGCTTTGTCTCTGTCCGTGCTTAACTCCTTGGATGAGGGGTTGTACAATCATTGTACCCCGCCATTATGAAGTCCATTTTAAGGAATTGTAAACGCTATGTAAATTACCGCGAATTACATTTTTCCTTTTAAGCTTTTATTTAGCGTAACCGTAAATGTCGTTCCCGCGCCAGGTGTGCTTTCCACTTTGATTTTCCCTTTATGGACTTCAATGATATGCTTGACGATCGCCAGCCCAATTCCCGTTCCGCCCGAATCACGGCTCCTCGCCTTATCAATGCGGTAAAACCGTTCAAAAATCCTCGGCAATTCCTTTTCGTCGATTCCGATTCCATTATCTTGAACGGTGATGTCCACAGTCTGTTCATGTTCAATGACATTGACGGATACCCTTCCGCCATTTGGCGTGTAGGTCAGTGCATTCGTTATCAAATTAATGAACACCTGTTTGATCCTGTCCGATTCCCCTTCAACGAATACCGGGTTCTGTGATGAATTGATCTGAAGCATTACTTCTTTTTGCTTCAGCTTTCCTATAAGCATCTCCTGTATTTCACCAAGGACTTTCGTCATGTCAACGACGCCTGCTTTCAGAACGAATTCCTGCTGCTCCATCTTGGATAAATTCAAAAGCTCCTGAATGAGTTCCTGCAGCCGGTCGCTTTCTTTCAAGATGATCGATAAAAAGTGCTTCAAGGTTTTTTCGTCTTTTAGGGCCCCATCCAATAAGGTTTCCGAAAAGCCTTTGATGGAAGTGATCGGAGTCCTCAATTCATGGGAAACGTTGGCGACGAAATCCTTGCGCATTTGCTCGAGCCGCTTCAATTCGGTGATATCATGGAAAATGAGCAGGATCCCCTTCCATTCGTCATGATTCCCGATGATAGGCGCCCCATATATTTCAAAGTGCTTGCGCTCGATGGCAAGCGGTATCTTCACCTGGCGTTTTATCGTTTTTTCGGTTCGGAAAATCTCTTCGATGATCGAGATGACTTCCTGATCTTTAATGACCGAATAATATTCCTGAAACAAAAACGTAGCGGCATCCACACGGAAGCTTTTTTTGAATTCTCGGTTGATTACGGTGGTATAGCCCTTACTGTCTATAAGCAGGACGCCGCTTCCGATATTTTCAACAAGCGTTTCCAAGCGATCCTGATTCATTTCCCTCGCTATCTCGGTTTCTTGCAGGTTCCTTGCCAATATGTTCAAGGACGTCGTCAGCATCCCCGTTTCATCCGAATGCCGTTCCAATGTCCGAGTCCCATAATTCCCTTTGGCCAATTCAATGGCTGCCATCGTCGCTTCCTCGATCGGCCGGGTATAATAAGAAGTGATTTTACTGGCAAGCATGAGAATGATGATCAAGGCCACACCTAAACAAATGATCAAAATTTGCCACATTTGCTTATTCACCTGATGAATGGCTTCGATTTCGTTGCTATGTACGACAAAACCTTCAATCTTGCCATCCTTTTCAATCGTCTTCCAATAATAATGAAGGTCCGAGTCCCCTTCAACCACTTCATACCCTTCCCCATGCTTACGCCCTTTTTCCAACGTAATTTCACGAAGGACATTTGCGTGGTTCTTGAGTATCTCATTGGATGAAGTCGAATCGTATAATATCTCCCCGTTCGTTGAGAGAATGGTTAAGTTCGAATCCAGGAGGGGCGTCAGCTTTGCCGTTTTCCCTTTTTCCAAAAAGGAGTCGATCCCCCCATGTTCTTGAATATATGTAGATATGAAAAATGTTTCATTCTGTATACGCTCATTAAAAGTTTTAATATAATAGCTTTTGAACAAATGTCCCAATAAAAAGCCCACGGCCATCAGGACGACCATCACAAGCGTGATGAGGGTAAACAGGAGCTTTTTACGATAGGTTGTCATTCCTTTTTCGGCTCCTCAAGCTTATAGCCCAAGCCCCTGATCGTTTTGATATATAAAGGTTTTTTTGTATCTTTCTCGATTTTTTCACGAAGGTGGCTAATATGCACATCGACGATCCGGGAATCCCCCGCAAAATCATAATTCCATACTGCACTGAGCAGCTGGTCCCTCGTTAATACCCTTCCTTTATTCTTCGCCAAATATAATAGTAATTCAAATTCCTTTGGTGTCAATTCCAATTGCTGTTCATCAAAGAATGCTTCGTATCGATCAGGAAACACTTTCAATTCCCCCAACTCCAAGAGACCATCTTCCTGATCCTGACCTGCCTCACTTCCATTGGATTGCAGCTGCGACCTTCTTAGTATGGCTTTAATTCTTGCCACAACCTCACGTGGACTAAATGGCTTGGTTAAGTAATCATCAGCTCCAAGTTCAAGTCCCAGTACTTTGTCAAATTCATCGTCCTTGGCTGTCAGCATCAGGATCGGTATATTGATTTTCTGCTGGCGGAGCTGTTTACATACCTCAAGCCCATCCATTTTCGGCAGCATCAAATCCAATACGACCAAATCGGGACGTACATCCACAGCAGCCTGAAGGCCTTCTTCTCCATCCAAAGCCGTGATCACCGAATAGCCTGCTTGTTCTAGGTTGTACTGAAGTAAGGTAACGATTGATTGTTCATCATCCACTACGAGAATTTTCTTTGACATTAGATCCTCCTGCAATATGTATTACCCCATAGACCAAATTCTTCAGTCTACTCATCCAATTCCATTATAAAGAATATTATCTGAAATTTACACATAAAAAAAATCATCGATCCGATTCCACTTTTTCATTGTCCCCAATCAGTCGGGTAAAAAAACAGCCCGAATATGGGGAGATAGGCATTGGCCTACCCCCCATGTCCGGGCATTTGATATCAAGGGAACCTACACGTCTCCCTTACTGAAGGACTTGCATGACTGCTTTAACTGAGTCAACCGATTTGGAAAGCGCCGCTTTTTCGTCGTCAGTCAATTCAAGTTCAATGATTCTTTCAATGCCGTTAGCACCTAATACAGCCGGCACACCGAGGTAAATTCCTTCGAATCCGTATTCACCTTCAAGATAGGCGATTGACGGAAGAACACGGCGTTGGTCTTTGAGGATCGCTTCAGCCATTTCCACCAGGGACGCAGCAGGTGCATAATAGGCGCTGCCGTTTCCAAGAAGGTTCACGATTTCCCCGCCGCCAGTACGGGTGCGTGCCACGATTGCATCCAAACGTTCTTGGGGGATCAATGTTTCCAAAGGAATACCGCCAGCATAAGAATAACGTACAAGGGGAACCATATCATCCCCGTGTCCGCCAAGTACGAAACCAGTCACGTCCTTAACGGACAAGTTCAATTCCTGTGCTACGAATGTTCGGAATCGGGCTGTATCAAGAACACCTGATTGCCCAATAACACGCTCCTTTGGGAAACCTGATTCTTTATAAACGGTATACGTCATGGCATCCACTGGGTTGGTCAAAACGATGATGGTTGTATTCGGAGAATGTTTAACCACTTCTTTGGTTACGGATATCATAACTTTTTGGTTGGTTTGAACTAAGTCGTCACGGCTCATACCTGGCTTACGAGCAATACCGGCAGTGATGATGACTACGTCGGAATCCTTTGAATCGGCATAATCGGAAGTGCCGGTGATGTTAGCGTCGAAGCCCAGGACGGGACCTGCTTCCGCCATATCAAGCGCTTTACCCTTTGTAGGGCCTTCAGCTTGCGGAATATCGACTAACACGATATCGCCAAGTTCTTTTTGGGCTGCCAGGAATGCTGCCGTGGCACCCGTGAAGCCTGCACCGACCACTGTGATCTTTTTACGCTTAGACATATCATTTCCTCCTTGAATTGACTAAATTTTCGGAATACTTACAACGTCCTCATGTACACATATAAGCCTTCCGGAAAAGAACCCGCAGAGGAACTTTTCCGGAAAGCATCATAAGCAAAGATTATTATTTAAGGTTTTTGATAAGCTCGTCAGCGAACTCGGAACATTTAACTTCTGTTGCACCTTCCATTAGGCGGGCAAAGTCATATGTAACAACTTTAGAAGCGATCGTTTGTTCAACTGATTTCGTGATGCTGTTAGCAGCTTCGTTCCAGCCAAGGTGTTCAAGTAAAAGAACGCCTGAAAGAAGAACGGAAGATGGGTTAACTTTATCAAGGCCAGCATATTTCGGAGCCGTTCCGTGAGTTGCTTCGAAGATGGCATGTCCAGTTTCGTAGTTGATGTTTGCTCCTGGAGCGATACCGATTCCGCCAACTTGTGCAGCCAATGCATCTGAGATGTAATCTCCGTTCAAGTTCATTGTTGCAACAACATCAAACTCTTTAGGACGAGTCAGGATTTGTTGTAAGAAGATATCAGCAATGGAATCCTTAACGATGATTTTGCCTTCAGCTTCAGCAGCAGATTGTGCTTGGTTAGCAGCTTCAGTGCCTTCTGCGTCTTTAATTTTGTCATATTGGTTCCATGTGAACACTTTGTCGGCGAATTCTTGTTCAGCAACTTCATAGCCCCAAGTTTTGAATGCGCCTTCCGTGAATTTCATGATGTTGCCTTTATGAACAAGCGTTAATGATTTACGGCCTTCTTTGATCGCATAGTTAAGCGCAGAGCGAACAAGACGTTTTGTTCCTTCTTCGGAAATCGGTTTGATCCCGATACCAGAAGTTTCTGGGAAACGGATGTTTGTCACACCGAATTCAGTTTGTAGGAAATCGATTAATTTCTTCGCTTCATCAGAACCTTTTGCATACTCGATGCCTGCATAGATATCTTCAGTGTTTTCACGGAAGATGACCATATCAGTGTCTTCCGGACGTTTTACTGGAGAAGGTACACCTTCAAAGTAACGTACTGGGCGAAGACATACGAATAAGTCCAATACTTGACGCAATGCAACGTTCAATGAACGGATACCGCCACCGATTGGAGTTGTAAGAGGTCCTTTAATCGCGATCAGATATTCGTTAATGACATCTAAAGTTTCTTGCGGAAGCCATTCGCCTGTTTGGTCAAATGCTTTTTGTCCAGCTAAAACTTCTTTCCATTCGATTTTCTTTTCGCCATTGTAGGCTTTTTCAACTGCTGCGTCCAAAACGCGAGAAGCTGCTGCCCAGATATCAGGACCGATTCCGTCTCCCTCGATATAAGGAACGATTGGGTTGTTTGGCACGTTAAGAGCACCGTTAGTAACTGTGATTTTTTGGCTTTGTGTCATGTCTCTTACCTCCGATTCAAATTCAAAGGTTAGATGGTCCACCTTTAAAGCAGGCAGCACCACTAACCCATTTTACTCACATCTATTAATTTACTACAAATCCGTTGAAATAAAAATAAGTTTCGAAAAACTTTTACTTAGCGTTTTTCAATCGGTACGTATTTTTGCATACCTGGTCCAACATAGTCTGCACGCGGACGGATCAAACGGTTGTTGGAATATTGCTCAAGGATATGAGCGATCCAGCCTGAAGCACGGCTCACAGCAAAGATTGGTGTAAATAGGTCGTGCTCGATACCTAAACTATGGTATACCGAAGCGGAATAGAAATCCACGTTTGGCGGAAGATTTTTTTGACCCGTTACGATGTCATTGATTTTAATGGACATATCATAATATTGAGGTTGTCCAGTAAGCTCCGTCAATTTTTGGGACATTTCCTTAAGGTGCTTGGCACGCGGATCGCCTTTACGGTATACACGGTGGCCAAAGCCCATGATTTTTTCTTTATTGGCTAATTTTTCGTTGATGTAAGGCTCTACATTTTCAACGGAACCGATTTCCGTAAGCATTTTCATGACTTGTTCGTTAGCTCCGCCGTGAAGTGGGCCTTTTAAAGCGCCAAGGGCAGAAGTAACACCGGAATAGATATCGGATAATGTAGCCACACAAACACGTGCCGTGAATGTAGAAGCGTTCAATTCATGGTCAGCATGAAGGACCAACGCTTTGTTGAATGCTTCTTCTTCGATTGCCGTTGGTTCATTGCCGCTTAACATATATAAGAAGTTAGCAGCAAAGCTTAAATCTGTACGCGGTGCAATCGATTCTTTTCCTTGACGGATACGAGCGAAAGTTGTTACCAATGTAGGGATTTTAGCTTGGATGCGGATGGCTTTACGATAGTTAGCTTCTTCACTCATTACGTCTGCCTCTTCATCATATAGACCAAGTAGGGAAACGGCTGTGCGAAGAGCTCCCATTGGGTGCACTTTATCAATTGGGTAAGTTTTGAAATGATTAACCACTTCAGCTGGAATTTCAGCATTTTCAGCAAGTTGTTTAGTCAATTCTTCTAATTGGCTTTTGGTCGGAAGAGCTCCGTGCCATAATAGATAGATTACTTCTTCGAATGATGCATTTACAGCCAAATCGTCGATGTCATAACCTACATACGTTAATGTATCATCGATGATGGAGCTTACTGATGAAGTTGTTGCTACCACACCTTCAAGACCTTTTGTTGCTGTCATACTAAATCTCTCCTTTTCCTGAATATTCCCCTATGTCCTTGCTCATTGCGTATAAATATAGCGCTTCCAAGAGATTAGCTATTGAATACAACCATCTATTTTTTAGCAGAAGACATACATCTTAATGTTGGAAGCGTTCACAGAAATAAAACCCCACAATAGTAAAATGTACGCTAAACCTTAAGATAAGATCTAAAAATTTAATGCTTGTAGCCATTCCTAGTGAGCGCTTGCTCAATAACTACATCTTTTTTAAGATTCCTCAAAATATCATGGATATTCTGAATCCCAATTTTAATAATCCTGAGCAGTTACAACATTATTATAAACAATAAACACTTTTTTGGGAATGAAAAGCACTTAAAATGTGAAAAAATTATTATTTTATCAGAAGAATTAGCTACATATTCTCTTGCATTTTCAAAGAAGGCCTCTAACGTTTTTTCGAGAATTCCGTTACAAAGCAGAATAAATGAAACATTAAATAGAATAATTCCATTTCCATGACGGTCGAGGTTTTTGTTCATCCGCTTCCTTCTTCATTTGAAAAAATTGAAGATTTGCATGCATAAATAAGCAATGCCAGCCCCGATTAACGGACCAACGGCAACGCCCTTGAATAAGGCTACCGCAAGAATCGTCCCAAAAACAAGGGCCGTGGTGATGTGGGGATCATGTGATAATAGTGTAATCCCATTTTTTGCTATAAGCGCAACCGCTATTCCGGATGCAAGCGCGATCCAGGCATACGGGGATTTAACCGCATCTCCGAGCTCCTTGAACCCGATTGCCCCATTCGCGATCGGTATCAATACGGAAATGGTGATGATCGTGACCCCCAAATTGATTCCTTTCGCCTCGAGATAGGGGAAAACCTTAGCGTCAAGACCAACCACTTTCATGATCAGCAGAAAACCTGCAGCCATGATCAGCGATGTATTTTTCCCGAACCAGCCGATCGCTGCAAGCAATATTAAAAATGCGATAGGTCCGTTTACCATTATGCCTTCGACTCCATTCTTTTTATTATTTTATTATTTTAACATAGCAAATTTCCTTCTTTCCTTGTTAAAGGAGAGGACAATTTGTGTAAATAGTTACATCGAAGGACGAAAGAATCTTTCCTTTCATTTCCATTCTCGTTACAATTATAATACAAACTTTATGATTGAAGGAGGATATGTCTTTGAATCCAGTTTATATGTATCGCTTCATTCGTTCTTTGCTCGTCATCGGCGGGGTGATTTTAGGTGGGATTGCCTTGTTTTATTTGTCCAAATATACATATCCATTCATCATCGCCATGGTAATCGCATTCTTGATGAATCCGCTTGTCACTTTCTTCGAAAAGAAAGGCAGGTTACCACGGGGGTTTGCCGTATTCGTTTCCCTCTTACTCATTTTTCTGATATTTGCGGGGCTCATCACTCTGCTGGTAACCGAAATCATCTCCGGTACCAATTACCTTGCAGGAGTCATCCCTGAACATATCGAAACGATCGTGGACTATGTAGAGTCCTACATCGCCACCACCATCATCCCTTTATACAACCAAATCGCGGCGATGTTCAATAATTTGGATGTCGACCAGCAGGATACCGTCCTCAAGAATATCCAAAACATCGGCGAATCCATCACTACAGGAGTAAGCGGGTTCATTCAAGCGTTCTTGAAGAACATTCCCACAATCATCGGCTGGTTCCCAACCACTGCAACAGCACTCCTTTTTACGCTGCTGGGCACTTTCTTCATCAGCAAGGATTGGGACACCTTTGGCAGGATGACCAGCAGTGTGCTGCCCGATAAGATTTTTTCAGGTGCCAAGCGTTTGTTCAGGGACTTGAAACGGGCCTTATTCGGCTTCATCCGTGCACAATTCACGCTTGTCTCATTGACGACTGTCACGATTTTGATCGGGTTTCTCATTTTAGGGGTTAATTATTCGATTACGATTGCCCTCATTTGCGGCTTGGTCGATATCATTCCTTATTTAGGGACGGGCACGATCTTCATTCCATGGATCATTTTCGAGTTCATCGTCGGAAATACGAGTCTTGCAATCGGTTTGTCGGTGCTTTACATAATCGTGGTCGTCCAACGTCAGTTGATAGAGCCCAAGGTCCTCTCTTCCAGTATCGGACTCGATCCGCTTGCCACTCTCATCGCCCTGTTCATCGGCTTCAAATTGATCGGGTTCCTAGGACTGATAGCTGGCCCTGTCGTACTCGTGATCTTCAATACTCTTCAGCGGGCCCATGTCTTCCAGGCCATTTGGACCTTCATCATCGGCGCGGATACAAAAAAGACCACATAAGTACATCACCAATATATAGATAGCATTCTCCTGATATCATATAAAAATCCGCCTCGGATCGAGGCGGATTTTTTATATATCAAGCTTATTTCGAAGTCTCGAATTGCTCTGCTTCAGTAGAACCGGCAAGTGCCGTCGTGGACGAGGTTCCTCCTGAAACGACTTGTGCCACTTCATCGAAATAACCCGTTCCCACTTCACGTTGATGACGTGTTGCCGTATACCCTTCCGCTTCACTGGCGAACTCAGCCTGCTGCAGTTCAGAGTATGCAGCCATTCCGCGCTCTTTGTAACCTAGAGCAAGATTGAACATGCTGTGATTCAATGAGTGGAAGCCTGCAAGTGTAACGAATTGGAATTTGTAACCCAATTTACCTAATTCGACTTGGTAGGTAGCAATTTCTTCATCGCTTAATTTCGCTTTCCAGTTGAATGATGGTGAACAATTGTAAGCTAGCAGTTTCCCCGGGAACTCTGCATGGATCGCTTCCGCAAAACGGCGGGCATCAGCCAGATTAGGTTCCGAAGTCTCGCACCAGATCAGGTCGGCATACGGTGCATATGCCAAACCGCGTGCAATGGCTTGGTCCAGACCTGCATTCGTACGGTAGAACCCTTCTGGAGTCCTTTCACCTGTAATGAAAGGCGCATCCACCGGATCGATATCATCGGTAATCAAATCGGCAGCATCTGCATCCGTACGAGCAATCAAAATCGTCGGTGTCCCCATTACGTCGGCTGCCAAACGGGCGGAAACCAAATTACGCACGGCCGTTTGGGTCGGAAGAAGAACCTTGCCGCCTAAGTGACCGCATTTTTTCTCGGAGGAAAGTTGGTCTTCAAAGTGAACGCCAGCTGCTCCGGCTTCGATCATGCCTTTCATTAATTCAAAAACATTAAGCGAGCCGCCAAAGCCAGCCTCAGCATCCGCCACGATTGGAGCGAACCAATCAATATCATTTTTCCCTTCAGCAAAGCTGATTTGATCTGCACGCTGAAGGGTCTGATTAATGCGTTTAACCACTTGCGGCACGGAGTTGGCCGGATATAGACTTTGATCCGGGTACATTTGCCCGGCAATGTTAGCATCGGCTGCCACTTGCCAGCCACTAAGGTAAATCGCTTTTAAACCGGCCTTCACCTGTTGCATGGCCTGGTTGCCAGTCAACGCTCCCAATGCATTGATGAAATCCTCCGTTTTCAAAAGATTCCATAATTTTTCGGAACCACGACGGGCCAATGTTTGTTCGATATCGATCGAACCTCTTAATTTAATCACTTCTTCAGCCGTATAAGGTCGTTTGATCCCAGTCCACCGTGAGTCGTTTTCCCAGCTTTGTTGTAATTGTTGCACTCTTTCATTCGTCATTGTCATTTCCCCCTGTTTTATATGAGTATTTTAAAAATTAAGATAATTGCTCGTATGCCGGATTGGTTAAGAAATCAGCAAACTCATCAGCTACAATCAATTCTTCAAATAGTTTAGTAGCTTCTGCGAACTTTCCTGTTTGGAAGGTTTCTTCCCCTACCTCCGTTTTAATGGCCGCCAATTCCTCTGCTTTGATTTGGTGGAATAATGCCTCGTCTATGTTCCTGCCATCATCGAGAATCCCTTTTGGATGGCGGATCCATTGCCAAACTTGAGCTCTTGAAATTTCGGCCGTCGCTGCATCTTCCATTAAGTTATTAATCGGAGCTGCCCCTCTGCCGCTTAACCAAGAGGCAATATATTGGATGCCTACATTAATGTTCGTCCTCAATCCTGCTTCAGTGATGGTTCCTTCGGGTACTGCGAGTAACTCTTGCGCCGTTACATGGACATCTTCACGTTTCCGGTAAATTTGGTTCGGTTTCGGTACAAGCAGGTCAAATACTTCTTTCGCCGTACTTACCATACCTGGATGCGCCACCCAGGTTCCATCGTGCCCGTCCCTTGCCTCGCGCTCCTTATCGGCACGGACTTTCGCAAAAGCCTCGTCATTCTTGACCGGATCATTTTTCACCGGGATTTGTGCGGCCATTCCGCCGATAGCCGGAGCATTTCGAGTGTGGCATGTTTTGATAGCCAATAAAGAATATGCCCTCATGTTCGGTACAGTCATCGTGACCTGAAGGCGATCAGGGAATATGACATCATCCGAGTGACGGAATTTTTTCAGGAAACTAAAGATATAATCCCAGCGTCCACAGTTCAGGCCAGCCGAATGCTCTTTCAGCTCGTACAGAATTTCGTCCATTTCAAATGCGGCAAGAATCGTTTCAATCAACACCGTAGCCTTGATGGTTCCTTGCGGGATTCTCAAATCGTTCTGTGCATATACGAAAATATCATTCCATAGTCTTGCTTCCAGATGGCTTTCCATTTTGGGCAGGTAGAAATATGGGCCGCTTTGTTTTTCCATCAATGCTTTAGCGTTATGGTAGAAGTAAAGGCCAAAGTCAAAGATGCTTGCTGATATTGGCTGTCCATCCAAAAGAACATGTTTTTCTTCTAAATGCCAGCCGCGGGGCCTTACCTTCAGTACAGCTGTTTTTCCCTTTAATTCATATACTTTCCCATTTTGATTATCGAATGAAATCGTACCCCTGATTGCATCGCGCAAATTCAGCTGACCATCCAGGCAATTTTCCCAAGTGGGTGAGTTGGCGTCTTCAAAGTCGGCCATAAAAACATTGGCACCGGAATTCATCGCATTGATGATCATCTTACGGTCGACTGGCCCGGTAATTTCAACCCTGCGGTCTTGCAGGTCGTGCGGGAGTGGGGCAATGGTCCAATCACTTTCGCGAACATGCTTCGTTTCTTCAAGGAAATCAGGGAGCTTGCCTTGATTCAAGTCTTCTTGAACGCTAAGGCGCCGTTCTAGAAGTTCCTTTCTTCTTTCACCGAAATGCCGCTCGATCCTTTCAATGAATTGTAGAGCTTCCGCTGTAAGTATTTGTTCATATCCCGGCTTAACGTTGCCTGTAATTTGTAAGCCTTTTGCTTCCGTAATCATGTTGCCTCTCCACTTCCTTTCCAATTCCCCTATGTTATAATACAGTTGTTTCATTTCCTGTTTGTATTATATAACACATTGTATAAATTTGTCACCAGTTTTTTCTAAAAAATTCAGAAAAATGAGAACAAGGTAAAAAAAGCCTCTTTTATCAACGTTTTCACTAGGCGTTTCCCCACTATTCAGCCATTCCATGTCATTCTTTAGCGGTGAAAACAGAGCGCGATTCCTCCCATGAAATAAAAAAACATCCCTGGAGATACTCCGGGATGCTTTCATTGATTTCCTTTCCCAAAAATAAAAAGGCTGTTTAAAAGCGTGAGCCCTTAAACAGCCTTATATTACTTATGCCGGATGACGGTGACTTTTCCTTTGTTCATCCTGTTCATAAAAAAACGGATAACGATCGGTTTGAGGAGATTCCGGGTTGGCGGAAACACAAGGATCAATCCCATGATATCCGAGATGAGACCTGGGGACAGCAGCAGGGCAGCTCCGATAAAAATACAGATCCCATCAATGATTTCATTTCCAGGCATCATTCCATAACGGATCTGTTCCTGTGCCTTTCTCCAGGTTTCCATCCCTTGCTTTTTAGCAAGATAGGCTCCGATTAAACCAGTGGCTATGATCAGGAACAACGTAGGCCAAAAGCCAATCACCTTTCCTGACAGCAATAGGACAATGATTTCAACGACCGGCATCGCAATGATAAAGAATAAAAAATATCTCATTTACTTTCCTCCTGCACAGCCCATTTCTGGTACGGTACACCCATCTTACCTCATCGGCTGGAATGAGCCAAAAATTTCATTCTATAAAACGTTGGCATGTCCATCATAAATGACGCCACGGCCTGAATCGACAGTTACTCTTTGTCCATCCTTGAAGGCTTTGGTCGCGTCTTCAGCGCCCACGATGACAGGAATGCCCAGAGTGACGCCCACGACAGCGGCATGACTTGTCAATCCGCCTTCTTCGGTAATCAATGCTGCACATTTTTCAATGGCCGGCATCATATCCCGATCGGAACCGATCGTAACCAATACGGATCCTTCCGTTACTTTTTCCAAAGCTTCCTTGGCATTCTTCGCTATGACCACTTGGCCTTTTGCGGATTTCCTGCCGATTCCTTGCGCCTTCAAAAGAACCTCTCCCAATACATGAATCTTCATCAGGTTAGTCGTACCCGTTTCACCGACAGGGACGCCGGCAGTTATGACCACTAAGTCTCCATGTGATACTAAACCTGAGTGCAGGCTTTCATCGATCGCCGTTTGAAGCATTTCATCCGTAGTTGTCGCCTTCGGTCCGATTTGCGGATAAACTCCCCAAGCTAACGCAAGGCTTCTAGAAACATGGTCATTGGACGTAACCGCAATGATTGGTGCTTTAGGGCGATATTTAGAAATCATCCTTGCCGTATGACCGCTTTCGGTAGGCGTGATGATCGCTCCGGCATTAAGATTAAGTGCAGTATGGGCAACCGACTGACCGATGGCATCCGTGACATTATGACGGTTCACTTTACTTCTGATTGATAATATATCCCGATAATTAAGCGCTGATTCAGCACGTGATGCTATGTTATGCATCGTTTGCACCGCTTCTACAGGATAAGTTCCCGCAGCTGTTTCTCCTGACAGCATGATGGCATCCGTTCCATCAAAGATGGCGTTGGCGACGTCACTTGCTTCAGCCCGTGTCGGCCTTGGGTTACGCTGCATGGAATCAAGCATTTGTGTAGCCGTAATGACCGGTTTTCCGGCGTTGTTGCACTTTTTGATCATTTGCTTTTGGACTAGCGGCACTTCTTCAGCAGGAATTTCCACACCCAAGTCTCCGCGAGCCACCATCAAGCCATCTGAAACTTCGAGGATTTCATCAAGACGGTCGACGCCTTCCTGGTTTTCGATTTTAGGGATGATTTGAATATGCTCCGCTCCATTTTGCTGCAGTAATTCACGGACTTCAAGGACGTCGGAGGCTCTCCGTACAAATGATGCCGCGACAAAATCGATACCCTGTCCTATCCCAAACAAGATATCCTGTTCGTCTTTCTCCGTGATGCCTGGCAGATTGACCGACACACCCGGCACATTGACACCTTTTTTGTTCTTCAGGGTACCGCTATTCAATATTTTTGTATGGATTTCTTTTCTTGCTTCATCAATCTTCAATACTTCAAGACCGATCAATCCATCATCCAACAGGATTTTCGATCCGGTGTGGACATCATGAAGAAGTCCTTCATAAGTAATGGAAAATTTCTCTGGCGTTCCAAGCACTTCCGTCATGGAAATGATGACTTCGTTACCGGCTACTAGCTCCATGGAATCGTTCTCCATGTTATTGGTGCGTATTTCAGGTCCTTTTGTGTCCAGCAGGATCGCTACCTGTTTCCCTGATTTTTCGCTAGCTTCCCTTATGTTGCTGATTCTGGCGGCATGTTCTTCATGATTGCCATGAGAAAAGTTAAGCCTAGCCACATTCATCCCCGCTTCTATTAATTGAACCAGCTTTTCGATGCTTTCACTTGCGGGGCCGATCGTACAAACAATCTTGGTTTTTCGCATGGTGTGCTCCTCCTTGAAAACTCGCCGCCTGTCCAACTTATGGAGACAGGGGCGTAGTGTAATGTGTCTCTACTTTTTTACGGAATTCTTCAATCTGTTCATTGGACGATACTGATTGCCTAGATGGATAGCTCGGACGATAAATCATACATTTTCTTGTCGATTGTATGCTGTTTACCTAGGACATCGATGATACCATGGTCGACAAGTCGATTCTGTTCTATCCCGACAGCCCGGCCCCCTTTGCCCTCCAAAAGCAATTCCACGGCTCTGGCACCGAGTCTGCTTGCCAGGACACGGTCGTTTGCGGAAGGAGATCCGCCCCGCTGAACATGGCCAAGAACCGTCACGCGTGTTTCGACTCCTGCCTTTTCCTCAATTTTCCTGGAAACATCGACAGCACTCCCGACACCTTCCGCAACGATGATGATACTATGTTTTTTGCCGCGTTCATGCCCGCGATTCAACTTCCCGACCAAATCATCCATATCGTAATCATACTCCGGGCAAAGGATCGTTTCCGCCCCTCCGGCCAGTCCGGCCCAAAGTGCGATATCCCCAGCATTTCTTCCCATTACTTCAACGACATAAGTGCGTTCATGAGAAGTCGCCGTATCACGGATTTTATCGATGGCATCAATGACGGTATTCAGAGCCGTATCGAAGCCGATCGTAAAGTCTGTCCCAGGTATGTCATTATCAATCGTTCCTGGAACCCCTATACAAGGAAAGCCCCTTTCAGTCAATGCCTTGGCTCCCATGTAAGAACCATCGCCGCCTATTACGACAAGGCCCTCGATCCCAAATTTATTCAATTGTTCTATTCCTTTTAGCTGGCCCTCCTCTGTCTTGAAATCGAGACAGCGAGCTGTATGTAGCATCGTACCCCCGCGATGGATGATATCACCGACAGATCCAAGTTCAAGCTGCCTTATATCCCCGTTAATCAGCCCCTGATAGCCATGATAAATCCCGAAGACCTCCATTTCATGAAAAATGGCTTTCCGGACAACCGCTCGGACTGCCGCATTCATGCCTGGAGAATCTCCTCCGCTTGTCAATACACCTATTCTTTTCATAAATGTCACCTCTCTACAACACTAATCAAATTTAAGCCCTTATATACCATTGTACCCTTTTTCAAGCTTCAATAAGCAGTAACTATTTCAACTTATGGTCACTTGATGTTATTAGACTAACCGATTCTGTTCAGAAATTGAAGTAATATGGCGCAAATCTTTACATTCTTCATACAATCATAGCTTTAGGGTTGGCCACCGACGTACCACTCCGTAGGAAAGGCTGAAAAAACGTGTTGCCCCAGGCAGCACGTTTTTTCCTTTACAGATGTTTATGAATGCTGTTTTACGTCCTCAGGTTTCCCCTCAGATTGTTTTGCGAATTCATATTCACCGATTTTCTTGAATTTCATGTAACGTTGGTTGATGAGATCTTCACTTTTCAATGGGAGGAGCTCATTAAATGAACGTTTCAAGGTTTCCTTTATGGCTTCTGCCTGAACATTTGCATTCCGGTGGGCGCCGCCTTTTACTTCCGGGATGATTTCATCGATGACCCCTAAGCGATTCAGGTCAGGAGCCGTAATCTGCATCGATTCAGCAGCTCTTTTAGCCTGGGAAGCATCCTTCCATAATAACGCAGCAGCCCCTTCAGGAGAAATGACCGAGTATGTTGAATTCTCAAGCATGAAAATCCGATCTCCAACTCCAAGTGCCAAGGCACCGCCACTTCCGCCTTCGCCGATGACGATGCTGATGACCGGCACCTTCAGCCCGGCCATTTCAAAAAGGTTTTTAGCAATGGCTTCGCTTTGACCGCGTTCTTCTGCAGCCTTCCCAGGGAATGCTCCCTTCGTGTCGATGAAGCAAATGATCGGCCGATTGAATTTTTCCGCCTGTTTCATCAATCGCAGCGCTTTTCGATAGCCCTCTGGATGGGGCATGCCAAAGTTACGACGGATATTCTCCTTCGTATCCTTGCCGCGCTGATGACCGATGACGGTCACGGACCGCCCATCGAACTGGGCGATGCCAGCGACAATCGCCTCATCGTCCCCATAATAACGGTCACCATGAAACTCGATGAAGTCATTGAATAATAACGGGATGTAATCAAGCGTTGTCGGGCGGGCCGGATGACGGGCAATCTGCACTCGATCCCACGGTTTTAAATGATCATAAATATCCGCTTCCAGCTTTTCCAAACGTTTTTCCAGGGTTTCGATCTCAACCGTAAGATCCACGTCAGCATTTTTCGTAAGTGCCTTCAGCTCTTTAATTTTATTTCTCAGTTCCGTAACGGGACGCTCGAACTCTAATTCATATATCATGACCATTCACCACCCGGGGCATGGATTTTTAGGATCGTCGTCAAGGTTTCTTTCAATTCAGTACGCTTAACGACCGCATCCAATTGACCGTGCTTCATCAGAAACTCGGCCGTTTGGAAGTCTTCTGGAAGTTCTTCATGGATCGTCTGTTCAATGATCCTGCGCCCGGCAAAACCGATCAAGGCACCCGGTTCAGCTAGGTTAATATCACCAAGTGAAGCGAAGCTTGCCGAAACACCGCCCGTAGTTGGGTGGGTCATCATCGATACGATCAAGCCGCCTTCATTGCTGAACATCTTGAGGGCAGCGCTTGTCTTGGCCATCTGCATCAAGCTCAGTACGCCTTCCTGCATCCGGGCGCCGCCAGATGCTGTAAATATGATGAACGGGATCTTCAATTCACCTGCGCGTTCGATGGCACGGGTAATTTTTTCGCCAACGACCGACCCCATGCTTCCCATCCGGAAATTGGAATCCATGATGGCTGTCGACACTTGGTACCCATTGATGGTCCCCACTCCTGTAACGACCGCCTCGTTAATTTTGGCCTTCTTTTTATCCTTCTCCAATTTGTCCAAGTAGTCCGGGAATCCAAGCGGATTGACGGATATCATTTCTTTATCGAATTCCTTGAAACTGCCGGCATCAAATAAACATTCGATTCGTTCATGTGAAGACATCGAATGATGGAACCCGCAGCGGAGGCAGACTTTCTTGTTTTTCAATAATTCTTTTGTATACATGATTTTTTTACAGCCGGGGCATTTAGTCATAATTCCTTCTGGTACATCTTGTTTCTCCCGATCTAAAGGAACCGTTGCATATTTCTTCTTAGACTTCGCAAATAGCTCTTTAAGCAAGCTTAATCCTCCCTTTACCACCAATTATCTGTTTTATGATACTTGGTACAAACTATATCAGAAATGAAATCAGTATCGTGTAAAAAGGTGTCACTCGTCCTTCGACATATTTCTGATTCTAATAAGATACGTTTCGATAGCTTTTTCTTCATCCCGTTCGAGCAAATATGTAAGAAGTGACAGATAATCTTCTTTTTCCACATTACCCAGCACCATCTCTGATGTTCTAGCATAGCTGTTGACAATGCGCCAGATTCTTTCCAGTAATCGGTTTCGGTTCAATATCGCAATTCTTAAGAAGAAGTCGTCATCACGGAACTCCTCCGCTTTGACCCAGCTCACCAGCCGCTTGATTTCTTCGGCCGTTGTGAAGAAAGCGACGATCCTCAAACAGTCGATTTCAATCAACCGTTTCGTCTCAGCCAAATCTTCTTGTACCTTTTTGTCTTGCAAAAAAAAGGTTCCCAGAAGCTCGACTAGCTTATGCTCCTGGAAATCCCTGATAAACGTCCCTTCACCACGCCTCGTCTCTATCAATCCTAATAGCTCCAAGGCACGCAATGCCTCACGGACTGAGGAACGGCCGACATTCAAACGATCCGACAGCTCCCTTTCCGAGGGGATTTTATCCCCTGGCAAGAGGCTGTCCGCTTCAATCATTCTACGAAGGCTCTCAACGACATCGAGATAAATTTTGGATGAAGAAGTACGATCCTTCAAATTAATTATTCCTCACTTTTTCCAATGATCGCTAATTTCCTTGTTTTTTCTTTAATTTCCTCAGGATCGACATGAATTCTGGCCACTCCCGTTTCCATTGCTGCCTTCGCAACAGCAGAGGCAACGGCAGGAGCCACCCTCTCATCAAAAGGAGCAGGAATCACATAATCTTCATTCAGCTCATGTTCTTGTATTAAACCGGCAATAGCCTTTACAGCCGCCACCTTCATCTTTTCATTGATATGTGTCGCACGTACATCCAATGCTCCGCGGAAAATCCCCGGAAATGCAAGAACGTTATTAACCTGATTCGGGAAATCCGAACGACCCGTACCTACCACTCTTGCACCTGCAGCTTTCGCATCTTCAGGCATGATTTCCGGATCCGGATTGGCCATCGCAAAGATGATCGCATCCCGGTTCATCGTTGAAACCATTTCTTTAGTCAATGCACCTGCGGCAGAAACGCCAATAAACACATCAGCGTCATGGATGACCGCTTCCAAAGGTCCTGAAACCTTATTTCGATTGGTCACTTTGGCCACTTGTTCCTTGATATCATTCATGCCTGTCGAACGGCCCTCATAAATGGCACCTTTCGTATCACACATGATGATGTCACGAACGCCATAGCTATAAAGCAATTTAATGATGGCGATGCCGGCAGCTCCAGCCCCATTCGCCACCACTTTTATTTCTGATATCGATTTATTGACAAGACGTAATGCATTTACAAGACCGGCAACAGTTACAATCGCTGTACCGTGCTGATCATCATGAAAAACAGGGATGTTCATTTCTTTCTTGAGCCGTTCTTCGATTTCAAAGCAATTCGGTGCAGCGATGTCCTCTAGATTGACTCCTCCGAATGTTGGCTCGAGTAATTTAACGGTCTCTACAATTTTATCCACATCCGTCGTTTTTAAACAAATTGGAAAAGAGTCCACTCCCGCAAAGCTTTTAAATAAAACGGCTTTACCTTCCATGACTGGTAAAGCGGCCTCCGGACCTATGTTCCCAAGCCCCAGCACAGCCGTCCCATCGGAAATCACTGCGACGGTATTCCCTTTCATCGTGTAATCATAAACGGTTTCCGGCTTATCGTAAATTTCTTTACAAGGTTCTGCAACGCCAGGAGAGTAAGCGAGGCTTAAATCCACTGCATTCCTAACAGGCACTTTCGAAACTGTTTCTAATTTCCCTTGATTCAAGCGATGCATATGTAAAGCTTCTTCTCTTAATGACATATTTTCACTCCTAAAACGAATTGGGCAACCCGGATATTATATGCTGAAATCTAGTGGTCAGACCACAGCGGCCTGTTTTCAATATAACATATCTATTAAAGTTGTAAAACAGTTATTCTTTCTTGTAAACCACATTCCCTTTTCCGACCATGTCAATTAATGCCTGCAACAAACTGTCGGTAGGATTGACCCAATCCCAATAAGATAGCTGTACATAGCGGTTTTCCCTTTCGTAAAAAAGCATGACCTTCGTTTCGCCGCCGTGCTGCAGTAAAATTTTTTTTATTTTTTGCAGCGTGTCATTCGTTTGCTTGTCAGCTTCAACCTTCAGGAAGATCGTTCCATTTTTTTCTTCCTTCATTTGCTTCACTTTTTCGAGCGGGTATACACTTTTGATCAGCAGCTGGTTTTTTCCATCACGCTCTTCCAGCGTTCCTTGCAGCATGATGACTTGTCCGTGGCTCAATTCCGCAGAATGGAGTTTATACACATTCGGGAAAGCGACCGCTTCGATATCCCCCTCTTCATCACTTACGCTCAAAAATGCCATCACATCGCCCTTTTTCGTCCTTATCGTTTTTACCGATGTAATATAGGCGCCAAGCAAGATTTTCGATTCCTTCTTATTGGTCGCTTCATCTATGCTCAAACAGCCGAAGTATTGGAAAAGCTCCCTGTAGCCGGTCACGGGATGATTCGATAGGTAAAGTCCCAATGCGTTTTTTTCCAATGCCAGTTTGTCTTCGATCGGGATGGGGTCGACATGATTGTACTTAGGCTTGAGGGAAAATTCGCCATCCGAAAACATATCGAATAGATCATCGTCCGGATTGACCAATTCAGTATGGCTTATCGCGACGTCCAGGCTTGCCAGCAATGTAGCCCGGTCTTCCCCGAATTCATCGAATGCACCTGAATTCACAAGGGCCTCGAGCACCTTTCTATTGACGATCTTACCCGATACTCGCAAACAGAAGTCGAATAAATCCTCGAATTTCTTTTGCCGTCTTGCCGCAAAGATTTCCTTCAAGACGGTACCCCCTATCCCTTTAATGGCTCCTAGGCTAAAACGGATTCCTTCCTTTTCCGGTATGAACGGATAGCCGCTCCGGTTAATTGAAGGAGCAAGGACGGCAATCCCTTTCTTTTTTGCCTCTCGGATATATTGGGCGACCTTTTCATCATTCCCGATTACCGATGTCATGAGAGCTGCCATGAAATATTCAGGGTAGTGGGTTTTCAAGTATCCCAGCTGATAGGCAATGACACTGTATGCGACCGCATGGCTGCGGTTGAATCCATAATTGGCGAACCGCACGATCAAGGAGTATATCTCATCCGCGGTTTTTTCGGAATATCCTTGCTGCAAGGCCCCGCTGACAAAATGCTGACGCTCCTCATCCAGTACATCTTTTTTCTTCTTGGAAACGGCCCTCCTGAGCAGGTCTGCTTCCCCAAGTGAAAAACCGGCCAGGCGTGAGGCAATTTGCATGATTTGTTCTTGATAGACAATGACTCCATATGTAGGCTCCAGTATATCCCGCAAATCCTCGTGCAAGTAATCGATGGGCGCCAAACCATGCTTTCGCTCGATGAACAATGGAATGTTTTCCATCGGACCTGGACGGTAGAGGGCATTGACCGCGACGATATCCTCGAATCGGTTCGGCTTCAGCTTGACCAAAACCTTCCTGATGCCATCCGATTCGAATTGAAACACTCCGGTTGTTTCGCCTCTCCCTAATAACGCCAGGGTTTCGGGATCATCCATGGGGATTTGGGAAAGGTCGAGCTTTCTCCCGGTTCCTTTTTGGATATTTTTTATAATATTATCGATGAGCGTCAAGTTGCGGAGTCCCAGGAAGTCCATTTTAAGGAGACCAAGCTCTTCAAGAAGGTCCATCGGATACTGCGTCAGATGGATGCCCTCATGCCCTCCGGAAATCGGGATATGCTCGGTCAGAGCCTGGTCGCTGATGACGATACCTGCAGCATGAGTCGAAGTGTGGCGAGGCAATCCTTCAAGCAATAGCGCCGTTTGAAAAAGCTTTTGATTCAGATTGCTCTCATTAACGAAATCGCGCAGCCGCTTCGATTCCTTGAAAGCCTCAGGCAGCGTTATGCCAAGGCGGTTTGGAATCATTTTCGAGACCGCTTCCTGTTCCTTGGAATTCAATCCGAAAACGCGTCCCGTGTCCCTCAATGCGGCTTTGGCCGCCAATGTACCGAACGTAATGATTTGAGCTACATGATATTCGCCGTATTTCTTGGCGACATAGGCAATCACCTCTTCACGGCGGTTATCCGGGAAATCAATATCGATATCGGGCATCGAGACCCTTTCCGGATTCAGGAAACGCTCGAACAGCAAGGAATGCTCGATTGGATCGACATCCGTTATCGACAGCACGTAAGCGACCATCGACCCTGCGGCAGATCCCCTTCCAGGTCCGGTCAGGATTTGCTGATCCTTAGCAAATTTCATGAAGTCCCACACGATTAAAAAGTAATCGCTGAATTTCATCTTAGTAATGACATCCAATTCATATCGCAGTCGCTCTTCATATTGAATGGGCGGCTCCGGCAGCCTCTTCTTCAACCCATCGAAACAAACGGCTTCGAGCATTTCCTCTGCCGTCATCCCGGCTTCGGTAGGATACTTAGGCAGCAGGGACCGGTGAAACGGAATGTCCAGGTTGCATTGCCCGGCAATAACGAGCGTATTTTCGAGTGCATCCGGCCTGTCATGAAATAACTCCGCCATCTGTTTCCGGCTCTTCAAATAATATTGCTTGGATTCAAGCACCGTGTGCGCTTCATCAGCGAGCTTGTCCCCATTTCCGATCGCCAGCAACACTTCTTGGGCAAGTGCATCGCTTTCGTTCAAATAATAGACTGGATTCGTCGCTACGACCTTTATCCCTAACTCTTTCGCAAGCAGACTTATGGCTTCGTTTCCTTCCTCTTCATTTGCAATCGACAATCTCTGTATCGATGCATAAAAGTTATCCGCCCCAAAAATCTGCTGAAACTTCCTGGCTGCCTGTTGGGCTTCTTCCGGCCTTTCTTCCTTTAGCAGCGTTTCTATTTCCCCTCCGGCCCCCGGCGTGATCGCAATCAATCCCTTGGAGTAGCCTTTAAGCCAATTCATCGGGATGCCCGAAGGTGATTTCGTTTTTATGGCACTGCTTATCTTAAGCAGGTTCTGGTATCCTTGTAGATTTTTTGCTAATAACAGAAGTCCATGCGCCGCTTCCCATTCATCCAGGACATCCGCTAGAATCCCGATGATCGGCTTTATTCCCTGTCTCTTGCATTCTTTATAAAAATAGACTGAACCGTACATGACATTTCGATCGGTCAAGGCAAGACTTGTACAGCCATCCGCTTTCGCTTTGGCCACAAGTTCCGTAATCTTCACCGTGCTTGTCAGCAGGCTGTATCCGCTCTGAATATGGAGATGAGTATACACGTTTTTTTCTCCCACCTTTGTAAGGCATGTTTCTTTCATTATAGTGTTTATTTCAAAAAAAGAAAATATGTTCTCATTTCCAATCCCATTTCGCACCGTATTTCCACAGGCTATCATATTCCCCCTGCACTCCCCATATAATTGGAATAGAAGAATATCAAGCCAAAAAGGATGATGATACATGAATGAAGCCTTTGTTCCTGCCTTTCTTAACAGCTTTTTCATATCGCTTGGCGTTCTGCTTGGCGGCTCGATAATCGGAGGCCTCGCCGCTTTTTTTACGGGACAGGCCCCGATGACAGCTGTTTTCCGATTATCGGACAGCCTGCGGATTTGGGCCATCGTCGCGGCGATCGGAGGTACTTTTGATATGGTCTATAATTTTGAGCGCGGCATTTTTCACGGGGAAACGAAGGATATCGTCAAACAGGTTCTATTGATTCTGTCTGCGCTTGGCGGTGCACAGACAGGAGCACTGATCATCAACTGGTTCACGCAGGAGCATATCTCCCCATGAGGATCCCCCCTTATCATCGGGCACCCACCTGGCAGCGTTTTTTTGCCGGGGCTGCCCTTGGCGGATTGCTCAGCTGGGTGATGTTCTTTTATATGCACGGGGTCCAGCAGGAGAAGCAGATCCGGACCCTTCACGAGCAGCGGGAAGAAATCAAGGATTTGAATGGAAAAATCGCCATTTGGGAGCAAGATTATAAAAAATTGAATCAGCAAAACGAAGAAATTTTAACGATTCAGGAAGTGGAAGTGAAGATTACGAACGGTACGGATTATAGCCTCGATCATCTGAGTGTGGCGGAAGCGGAGGATTTGATAGAGGACGATCTATCCTCGCTGCTTGCCAAGGATGTCGTGAGTGTATATAACGGAAAGATGTTATTGAAAAAATCCATCGAGAATAAAATCATGACCATCAATAAAAAGCGGTATCATCTTCAAGTTTCCGAAATCATGTTTTATACGAAAATGAATATCGAGATCAAACTCAAAAGGACTACTTCTTGACTGGTGTCTAAAACATAAAGGCAAAGGCCAAATCCCATTCGATTTGGCCTTTGCCTTTTTTTCATTCCGCTTTATTCAACGCTTCCATATCGGCAAGGATCATATCGACCTCATCCCAGGAATGGATCGAAGCCCCGGCAGCAAGCGGATGGCCGCCGCCGTTGTATTTCCGGGCGATCGTATTGATGATCGGCCCTTTGGAACGGAAACGGACTCTGATCTCTTGATCTTCTTCAATGAAAAACACCCATGATTTCACATTTTTGATCGAGCCGAGCGCGGATACGAGCTGTGAAGCCTCCAATGCCGAAGCATCGAATTTTTCAAGGATATCTTTCGTGATGATCATTTTCCCCGTCCCATATGGCAGGATTTCAAAATGCTGCAGCACATAACCATTCAAGCGGACGATGCTTTCCTTGACATCGTACATCTCCTGATATAACTGCGGGCGGGAAAACGAATAGGTGATCAATTCACCGGCATGGTCAAATGTCTTTTCCGTCGTGCTCTGGAACAGGAAGCGTCCTGTATCGCCAACGATGCCTGCATAAAGAAGGCGTGCCGCTTCGTCAACCATCTTCAACCCTTGATCTTTGCCGAACAGGTAAAAATCATAAATCATTTCACATGTGGAACTTGCTGTTGTATCGACCCACAGCATATCTCCATATGGATCTTCATTAGGATGATGATCGATCTTGATCAGCTTATCCCCCGTTTTATACCGTGCATCACAAATCCGGTCCGTATTTGCTGTATCGCATACGATCACCAAAGCCCCTTGATACGTTTCATCCGAAATCACATCAAGCCTTCTTAAATAATTCAATGACGGTTCTTCCTTACCGACAGTGAATATCCGTTTTTCAGGGAAAGATGCTTTCAGGATTTCCGCCAGTCCCCCTTGTGAACCATAGGCATCCGGGTCCGGACGGACATGACGATGGAGAATGATCGTATCATAACGCTTTATTTCTGCCAAAATCTCAGCTTTCATATAAATCTCCCTCCAACATATGTATTAGTAGTTTAAGTTGATATATTTCATTTAATCAAATATTTGGAGAAATAGGAAGACTCATCTTGTTTCCTGTGGCATTCCAACGAATTTCCCGCTACAATAAAAAGGTACATATGTTAAATTGGGGGAATTTCAAACGATGCCTATCCTTGTCACCTTGATCGTACTTTCACTGGGAATCTATCTGTTTTATAAAATCAAATCGGTACGCACCAAAATGCCGATGGAGAAAAAGTGGATCTCCGGAAAGTCTTCCATTGCCCTAGGGGCGTTTGTCGCCCTTTTTGGGATCAACCAGCTTTTTCTGTTCCACACGACCACCACTTATATCATTGCCGCCGTTTTCATCTCAGTCGGCCTGTTCAGCATTTTTGGAGGCTATAAAATGTATAAATATTACCTGCCATATGCGATTGAAGAAGCCGCAAATCAAAAAGGATAATCGACCTTCGATTATCCTTTTTGATTCATTTTTCAAGATCTGTCCAGCAATTGGCACGTTAACATGGCCTTCCCGACAAGTTTACCTTGGTTAAACACCTCGACATCCACTTTTCCGAATTTACGCCCTACGTCAAGAACACGCGGGCGAATTTCAAGCGTACTGTCGATTTGGACTGGCTTGATGAAATAAATCGTCATATTCTCCACAACCAAGTCACCTCGCTTGTAGCTTCTCAGTGCCCGGTTCGCTGAATCCGTAACCAATGTCGTGAACACCCCGCTCGAAATCGTCCCAAGGTAATTGGTCATTTGCGGAGTGACGCCATAGTTATACACTTCCTCACCTTTCCCCCGGTTCGAAGTCATCACAAGCTGACTCGTAATCGTATCATCGATCGTCTCGCCAACCTGCGGCTGCCTTTGGCTCATTTGCAGCGCCTTCAGCACATCCTGCCTGCTCACGATTCCTTTGAGGATATGACTGTCATTCACGACCGGAATCAATTCGATCCCTTCCCAAACCATCATATGCGCAGAAGAGGCCACACTCGTTTTATCACCGACGGTCAACGGATTTTTCGTCATCACCTTTTCGATGAGTGTCAACTCCTCCTGACCGATGATATCTTTTGAAGTGACCATTCCTTGGACCTTCATATTGTCATCAACAACAGGGAAACGGCTATGACCTGACTCCTGATTGAGTTCGTGCCATGTCTGAACCCTGTCACCGATCGTCAAAAAAGTCGTCTCCTGAACCGGTGTCAAGATATCCTCCACAAGCAAGATTTCCTTTTTGATCAACTGGTCATAAATCGCCCGGTTGATCATCGTGGCGACAGTGAAGGTATCATAGCTCGTGGAAATGACGGGCATTTCCAATTCATCAGCTAACCTTTTAACCGGCTCTTCCGTATCGAAGCCTCCGGTAATGAGCACCGCCGCTCCCGCTTTTAGCGCATGCTCATGGGCCTGTGTACGGTTTCCGACGATCAACAGATTTCCTGCGCCTGTATATCTCATCATCGCATCCAGCTTCATTGCCCCAATGACGAATTTATTCAAGGTTTTATGAAGTCCCGTTTTGCCGCCCAGAACTTGTCCGTCCACAATATTAACCACTTCGGCAAAAGTGAGCTTTTCAATATTCTCTTTTTTCTTTTTCTCGATACGAATCGTGCCTACCCGCTCAATCGAGCTCACAAAGCCCTGATTCTCCGCCTCTTTAATGGCCCGATACGCCGTTCCTTCACTAACATTCAATGCTTTCGCAATTTGGCGGACGGAAATCTTCTCGCCAACTGGAAGCCCATCGATATGCTTTAATATTTGTTCATGCTTTGTAGCCAAGCGCTTCACCCTTTTCACGGTATTCCTATTCCCCATTATAAGGTCAAAGAGCCCAGTTTATCAAACAACTACTAATATTGGCGCAGCCTTTTGTATTCCACCTCCCGTTTCCGCTTGTGCTTTTTAGGCGAATATAGAATGCCCGTCAAGTTCCCGGCCACAGCCAGCAATGCGAACAACAGCCAAGATCCGGCAAACAAGCCCTCCAGCCCGCCGCTTTCCAACGACAACCGCGGCACCGCATAATAGAGCATCACTCCGCATAAAAGCAAACACAACAACAACCTCTGCTTCATCCAATCCCCCCCTTTTTTGCCATCTATTCATTTTATGCCTGCGAAGGAAAAAAAGACTGACCTGCATGAACGAGATTTACTTGTCTATATGTACATATGGCGATCTTCCTTTAAAATGAAGAGAGCAATAAATAGTGGATATAACAGATTGGAATGGAACGGTCTAAATACTGATTCCCCCCCTGGCATAACTAAAAAAATGCAGACAAACTCAAATCATGCTCAAGTTTGTCTGCATTATGTACCGTTCCATTCTTTATAATTCTATTTCATCTCCGGGTTCCATGATGAATCCATTTCCCTCTTCAAGCAGGTCAAGGAATCGGTTGGGATCCTGCTTGATGACAGGGAACGTATTGTAATGGATCGGCACGACTTGCTTGGCTTGAAGGAATTTCGCTGCCAGCGCCGCATCTTCCGGACCCATGGTGTAATTGTCGCCGATCGGCAAAAAGGCCAGGTCAATCGGATGACGTTCCCCGATCAATTTCATATCGGAATATACCGATGTATCTCCGGCATGATAGATCGTTTTTCCTTCTATCGTCAGTAACACACCTGCTGGCATGCCTAAATAGATGATCTGTCCATCTTCTGCATTGAAGCCCGTACCATGAAAGGCTGGTGTCAGCTTCACTTTTCCAAATTCGAACTCAAAAGCTCCGCCAATGCTCATTCCATGAGTCCTGACACCTTGTGCACCAAAGTAACCGGCAAGCTCTGCAATGCCAATGACGAGTGCATCATGTTTCTTCGCCAATTCAACCGTGTCCCCTACGTGGTCATTATGTCCATGCGTCAGGATGATCACATCCGGTTTGACATCGTCAACCTTCAAATCGGTTAGTGCATTTCCGTTGATGAACGGGTCGAATAATATCGTTTTACCATTCGTTTCGACTTTTACAACTGCATGTCCATGAAAAGATACTTTCATTTATGATGCTCCCTTCCATACCCAATAATTTTGATTCAATAGATTTCTTGGGACTTTCCCATTTACTATGCTTTTAAATATTGCTAAGGTAATTATATCTTATTAATGGAGGTATCGTCATGAATGAACGTTTGACAGAATTACAAAATTGGCTTCAGACCAATGAGGTGGAAGCCGCTTTTCTTACATCCACCGAGAGCATCTTCTATTTAAGCGGATTTTTTAGTGATCCCCATGAAAGACTGCTTGCACTTGCCATTTTTGCAGATGCCGACCCATTCCTCGTCTGTCCGCAAATGGAGGTGCCCGATGCTAAACAAGCTGGATGGGCTGGGGATATCATCGGATATACCGATATTGAAAACCCATGGGAAAAAGTGAAGCAAGCCGTGACGGACCGCGGACTGACCATCCATAAAATGGCGATTGAAAAAGAACATATGAATGTGGAACGCTACGAGCACATCCAGCATCACTTCAAAGCACCAAAGCTCGTTCCGGCAGAAGAAAAACTGCAAAAGATGCGAATGATCAAGTCGGATGATGAAATGGTCAAAATCCGGGAAGCCTGCCGACTGGCCGACTTCGCGATTGAAGTGGGTGTCAGCGAAATCCATGAAGGTAAAACGGAAATGGAAATCCTTGCAGCGATCGAATACGAATTGAAAAAGGCCGGGGTCAGCCAAATGTCATTCTCCACGATGGTACTGACGGGTAAAAATGGTGCCTCGCCTCATGGTACACCTGGAAATACGAAAGTTCAGCGCGGGGACCTTGTTCTCTTCGACTTAGGCGTCGTTCATGAGGGATACTGCTCTGACATCACCAGGACCGTCGCTTACGGTGACGTCAATGATAAACAGGCAGAGATATATGAAACGGTCCGCATGGCTCAGGAAGCTGCCGTAGCAGCCAGTAAGCCAGGCGTTGCCTGCTCGGCGGTTGACTTGATAGCCAGAAACATCATCCGCGAAAAAGGATATGGCGATTTCTTCCCGCACAGACTTGGCCACGGACTTGGGATCAGCGTCCATGAATACCCGTCCTTGACCGAAACGAATTCACTCGAGCTTCAATCCGGTATGGTTTATACAATCGAACCGGGTATCTATGTTCCAAATGTTGCTGGCGTCAGGATCGAGGATGATCTTTTGATAACCGAAACAGGCTGTGAAGTCCTGACCAAATATCCGAAGAGCTTGCAAATCATCAAGTGATGGGGTGACCAACCCCAGGAACCCCCAATCTCAGTCGAGATGGGGGTTTTGCTTTTCATTCACGATCCAATTTCATGACTAATCGGTCCATACTTCATGCTTAACGACCTTATCACTGTCGTCATACCAAAGGAGCAGCCACTCACTATCTATCCTTATGAAGCCCCTTTCGGCTCCAAGATAATAAACGATCGCATCTTCCGCTGAAAAATATTCGGTATCTGTCGGCGGACCTAAAAGAGCGATCACTTCTTTTTCCGTCTTTCCGATGAGCCGATGTTCCTTCAATAAATCATCGACCATATCGGTTCTTTCTTCATGATCCTTCAGCCACCTTTCAGTGCTGAAACGGGATTTAGATTCGTTCACTCCCAAAAGGACCAGACAAGCAAGCAAAAGAAGAAAGCCGACACTTGTTATGATTCTGAATATCGTTTTCCACTCTTTGTTTTCATGTCTATCGGTATATTTCGAGGATATCCCCTGAACCACTAGCAAAGCTGCAAATGGAAGAAGCAAGGCAGCCACGCTTGCGGCACTGATAGAAACCCTTGCGATATTAATGTATAGGATCGCAATGAAATAGATTAGCATAAACACGAGTACATATAAATAAAAGGCCAGATTCACCATTCTTGAAAGTCTCAAGGAAAAAACACCCCTCCCGCTCATCAGATTACCATAAATAAACAAATAGCGTAAAGACATAAAAGATATAAGGAATCAATCTCTTTTATTGTGTCTGATTACGGTTTCTTCGCTCATTGGCTAAAACATTCGCTAATTTGTTATAATTGAAATAATATCCAACAGGTAAACCATAGTATAATAGGAATGAAATAGAAGGAGGAGATTCACTATGAATAGTATAGATTATAAAAATATTCTCGTAGCGGTGGATGGTTCGGAAGAAGCGGAGTGGGCATTAAAAAAGGCCATCTATTTGGCGAAACTCAGTGACGCCACGCTTGTGCTGACACACATCGTTGATACAAGGAATTTCCCTACAATCGAAGCTTATGATATGACCCTCCGTGAACGTTCTGATGCCTTTGCCAATGAGCTATTGGAAAAGTACAAAATGGAAGCAGTGGCATCCGGAATCGTACACGTCCAAACTGAAGTGGCATATGGGTCACCAAAGGTACAAATCCCGAAAGATTTAGCGAAAAAACATTCAATTGATTTAATCGTTTGCGGTGCAACGGGCCTTAATGCCGTCGAACGCTTCCTGATCGGCAGCGTATCGGAGGGCATCGTTCGCCATTCCAGCTGCGATGTAATCGTCGTGCGTACGAATACTGATAAATAATCAGCAAAAAAGCTCGTTCACATTTCCAGTGAATGAGCTTTTTTTTGCTGTTATTTCCTTACCAGCTTCTCTGCTTTTTCAATGGCAAGCTGCACTTGGGCAAAACCAGTACCGCCCGCACTATTACGGCGTTTGACAGCTTCATAAGGATTTAAGGCCTCGTATATATCATGGTCGAACAGCTCGGATGCTTCCTGGAATTGCCCGATGCTTAGGTCGACCAGATAACAGCCCTTCTGCACACACTGCAATACCAGTTTCCCGACAACCTCATGCGCCTTGCGGAAGGGCATTCCCTTTGCAGCTAGATAGTCAGCCAATTCCGTCGCATTCGAGAAATCATTCCTTGTCGCTTTCTCCATGATGTCCTTTTTCACGTTCATGGTTGAAATCATGCCGGCAAAAATCTTGAGTGAACCTACAATGGTTTTAACCGTATCGAAAACGCCTTCTTTATCTTCTTGCATATCCTTGTTATACGCAAGCGGGAGTCCTTTCAAAACGGTCAATAACCCCGTTAAATTCCCATAAACACGTCCGGTTTTCCCACGGATCAATTCAGCCATATCCGGGTTCTTCTTCTGCGGCATGATGCTGCTTCCCGTTGAAAAAGCATCGTCCAATTCAACGAATTGAAATTCCTGGCTTGACCAAAGGATGATTTCTTCACTGAAACGCGATAAATGCATCATCATCGTCGCACTGTTGCTCATGAACTCAATGGCAAAGTCACGATCGCTTACCGCATCAAGGCTATTTTCATATATTCCATCGAACCCCAAGAGCTCTGCACTGAGGGCACGGTCAATCGGGAATGTCGTCCCGGCCAATGCGCCAGCTCCCAATGGTGACATGTTGATTCTTTTGTAGCTTTCGGAAAAACGCTCTTTATCACGCTCGAGCATCCAAAAATAGGCCATTAAATGGTGGGCAAATGAAATGGGCTGTGCCCGTTGCAAATGAGTATACCCGGGAATGAGTGTTTCGACATTTTCCTTTGCCTGTCCCAAAATCGCTTCCTGAAGATCATTGATGAGTTGAAGAATCACATCCGTTTGATTCCGCATATATAAATGAAGATCTGTGGCAACCTGGTCATTACGGCTTCTGCCAGTATGGAGCTTACCGCCCACTGGACCGATTTCACTTATCAGCATGCTTTCCAAGTTAAGATGGATATCCTCCATCTCAACCTTAAAAGTCAATTCTCCCTTTGCCGCTTTTCCCTGTAAGGTTTTCAGCCCGGCAATAATCTGATCTGCATCTTCTTCAGGCAGGATGCCGCATTGCTTTAGCATCGTGACATGAGCTAGGCTTCCTTGAATGTCTTCGAGGACAAGCTCCTGATCAAAGGAAATGGAAGCTCCGAATTCGTCTACCCATTCCTCTGCAGATTTCGTGAATCTTCCTCCCCAAAGCTTGCTGCTCACACCGTCACCTTCTTTTTATTGACCATGCTGTTCACTTTCGTTGGAAGTCCCCATAGCTTAATGAATCCAACTGCTGCATCATGATCGAATTCATCCGCCTTTGTATAAGTGGCCAATTTCTCATCATAGAGGGAGTATTCCGATTTTCTGCCTTCAACGATCGCGTGACCTTTGAATAGTTTCACGCGAACCGTTCCGGTTACGTTCACTTGTGTTTCTTTCAAGAAAGCGGCCAATGCTTTTTGAAGGGGCGAGAACCAAAGTCCTTCATAAATCAATTCCGTCATTTTCTTTTCGATCACAGGTTTGAAGTGAGCCAGCTCTTTTACAAGCGTAATGTCCTCAAGCTCTTTATGGGCAGCAATCAATGTCATCGCACCAGGCGCTTCATAGACTTCACGGGACTTGATTCCTACTAATCTATTTTCCACATGGTCGATACGACCGACTCCATGCTTGCCGGCGATTTCATTCAGCTCAACGATCAAGTCTGCCAATTTATAATGTGTGTTATTCATCGTGACCGGCACACCTTGTTCAAATCCAATTTCAATGATGTCAGCCGTATCCGGCGTGTTTTCAAGGCTTGCAGTCAGATCATAAGCCTCTTCCGGAGGGGCTGCCCATGGATCCTCCAGGATTCCGCATTCGTTGCTTCTTCCCCAAAGGTTTTGATCGATCGAAAATGGGCTTGCCAAGCCGATCGGTACCGGAATTCCATTTTTCGCTGCATATTCGATTTCTTCTTCACGAGACCATTTCCAGTCACGGACAGGTGCAAGAACTTCTAAATTAGGATTCAAAGCTGAAATGGAGACTTCGAAACGCACTTGGTCATTTCCTTTTCCCGTACAACCGTGCGCAACAGCCACTGCATTTTCCGCTTCAGCCACTTCCACTAATTTCTTCGCGATAAGCGGACGTGATAGAGCTGACACCAATGGATATTTCCCTTCATACAAAGTGTGTGCCTGAAGGGCCGTTAAAGCGAATTCATCCGCAAATTCATCTTTTGCATCAATCACATATGAACTGACGGCACCAACCGTAATCGCTTTTTCCTTAATGAAGTCGAGATCTTTGCCTTCACCGACATCCAAGCAGCATGCCACCACTTCATATCCTTGATCTTGTAACCATTTAATTGCAACGGAAGTATCCAAACCTCCGGAATATGCTAAAACAACTTTTTGATTTGCCATTTTCATCGTCCCTTTCGTGTGAATAAAAATTCATACATTGTTATTTTTATTCATTCTATGATTAGTACTTTATCATTTTTATAAAAGGAATACAAGGGGTATTTTGAAGATTTAGCTAAAAATTCCGTTCCAATTATCAAGCCCATCATACATTGGATGCATCCGGTGGAATATAGTAAACTAAGAGTATGAAAAACTTAAAAGTGGAGGGAATATGAAAGAGTTATTTACTTATGATGAACGGCTCGGCATCGACATTCCTGATTTGAACCTGGAATGGGATGAATATACGAAAGGCGAGCAGCAGCAAATACTCGTGCATTGGGAAAATATCCGGGGGAGCATCCCTGACCGGATCAAGGACCTGGAAACAACCATTAACCGGAAGCAGAACCAGCTCTCCGATGAGAGTGATTTCGCCTCATCCTGCCAGCTCAATTCCGAAATTGCCGACCTGGCATCCATCATCAATGACTTATGGCTTTGGTACCGTGCCAATCAAGGCGTTAGTGAGAAGATGCATAATTAGGGGCTTATCTATGCAAAAAAGGTCACAGGATAATGAAGTACCCTACAGGATAGACACTTTTAAAAAAGTCCATCCTGTAGGGTACTTTTGTTTTTATAATAAGAAAACACTCTTTGGATCGAACTTATAAAATAGTACAGACAACTCACTTCCGACATGCATCCATACGAAGATAGAATTCCGTTTGCCCACAGATTTGGAGGATTTGCACTTAGAACGTTCCACTCTCTCTTCAGGCGCGATGTGAAAAGCCAGGAGAGGGAAGTGAAATCTAAAAAAGATGCCGCCTGCAAAGTACAGACCGCATCTCCTTCAAGTTTCCTAGTTTTTGTTAAAGCTCCCTATACAAAGGGAATAGATTTCATAGGAAACTTTTATAAATCTTTCCTGAGTTCACCGACGACATGCCCCAATTCCGGAAGAATCAATTTATTCATCGCAAGCCGCACCGCACCTGATGAGCCAGGTGTCGAAAAAACCGCTTTATCGTGCACGATTCCGGCAACGGCCCTCGATAATAGCGCTGCCGACCCGATGTCCTCCTGATAGCTGAGCATACGGAAAAGCTCGCCGAAACCGGGAATTTCCTTGGACATCAATTCTTTGACCGCCTCGATCGTTACATCCCTTTTGGCGATTCCCGTGCCGCCGTTCGTCAAGATGACGTCTACCTTGCCGCTTCGACATGCGGCTGTAACCGCTGCTTGTATCACATCTTTTTCATCTTTTACAATTTCGTAATTTGTCACTTCATGCCCATTCGCTTTCAATAATTCCATCATCAGTGCGCCGCTTTTATCCGTTTCTTCATTCCGCGTATCGCTAACGGTTATCACCATGCAGCGAATGGCCTCTTTAATCGCTTTTTTATGAATATTGACGCTCATCATCCATCAGCCTTCTTCTCCAGTAAATAACGATATTGATAAAACTTCTGGGCAAATTCACTGACACTCCGGGTCATTTGGTAATTCGCTCCTGCCCCGATGGCGATGCTGATGAACGGAATGCCCCGAACCAGTTTTTGGCGGAAAACCGTGATCGATAACGCCTTCAACAGCTGCTTTAATGGCTGTTCCATCCAAGTCGGATTTGTCAGCTCTTCAATTCCCAAGTAAAAATAATCATCTTCTGCAGTTTGGATTTCATGGATCAATTCTTCCCATGCTATTCCCTGAAGTCTCTTTGGCATCGCCCCTGCATTGAATACCTTAAGTGCGACCATCATTTCGAAGGGAGTATTCACCTCGAAGCCATAGGACATGGCGATCAGCTGCACAGTCCGGATATTGATGACCGTCATCGCCGGTAGATCACTCCCTAGTAAAAGCAGGCCTCCTGATCCACTTATCCCCCCTTGTGCAAAGGAGTATAAACGATGCTTGGCAATATGCTGGTTCGCTATGTAATTCAACTGGTCCATCGATAAGAGATTCATGTCACCAAGCGTTTCGATTTCCTCATTGAAAACGCGTGCCGATGCCAGAATCCGCTCCCTTGCATCTATTTGAATTTGTGAGCTCTGTACCATGGCATGCAAATGAAAAAGCCATGTATCAAGCTTATCAAAAAACTGTTGCTGAACGTTTTCAGGCAGCAGTGAAAACCCCTGCTCCAGCCACTTATCATACAATGCAGCAAGATCCGTCGGCTCATATTGATAAAGATTTTCTTGCCATTCATTAATTTCATTCCAAACTTTCATTTCCCGGTTGGTGAATTCCATGCATCAAGCCTCCTATGTACTAAAATTGGTGGATTCTCCCTTAAGTATACCATATACGACGGTTTTTCAAGAATGGGAGGATGGTTCGTCCCGCCTTTTACGGGAGTGGTACAGGGGGAAAACAGCGGGGTGAATATATCTTCTGATTCATCGAGGAGAAAAAAAAGATTCCCTTACCGGAAAGAATGGCAAGGGAATCTCTTATCAGAAAATCAGGAAGGCATGTTTTCGGCTTTGCCGTTTAAAGCAACCTTCATCGTATCCCTGACGATCATGATTTCTTCATTGGTCGGGATGACCATCACTTTCACTGGTGAATACGGTGAATTGATGAACGCTTCCTTACCTGAAGAGGTACGATTAAGGTCTCTATCCCAGTAAACACCCATGAATTCAAGCCCCTCCAAGATCCGTGCTCTAATGGCCTGACTGTTTTCACCGATGCCGGCTGTGAAAATGATGCCATCCACTCCACCCATTTTTGCTGAATAGGAACCAATATATTTGTGAATCCTGCCTGCAAACACTTCAAGGGCCAGTTTGGCTCTTTCATTGCCTTTGTCCGCTTCGACTTGGATATCGCGCAGGTCGCTGGAAAAACCGGAAAGGGCCAACATACCGCTTTGCTGATTCAAGACATCCAGCACTTCATCAGCTGTCTTACCTGTTTTTTCCATGATATACGGAATCAGCGCAGGGTCGATATTACCTGAACGTGTCCCCATTGTCACACCTGCCAATGGTGTGAAGCCCATCGATGTATCCATCGACTTGCCGCCTTTTATGGCCGTAATGCTGGCACCGTTCCCTAGATGGCAGGATATCAAGCGAAGCTGTTCGAGCGGGCGGCCGATCATTTTTGCGGCCCGTTGGGAAACATATTTATGGGAAGTCCCATGGAACCCGTACTTCCTTATTCCATAGTCTTCATAATATTCAAAGGGCAAGCTATACATATATGAACTTGCAGGCATCGTCTGGTGGAAGGCCGTATCGAATACCGCAACAGCAGGTACATCACCTAATATTTGCCTGAAGGCTTTGATTCCCGTGCTATTGGCAGGGTTATGGAGTGGTGCCAACTCTGATAGCCGATCGATTTCCTTGATCACTTCCTCGGTGATCAGGACCGAATCACTGAACACCTCACCGCCATGCACCACACGATGTCCAACGCCATCTATTTCTTCAAAGGAGTCAATGATGCGGTGGTGGATCAGCTTTTCCAGCAATATCCCTACCGCCACTTCATGATTGGGTATATCGATCGTTTCGGAAACATTTTCGCCATCGACACTCAAAGTAAAAGTGGAGTTTTTCAAGCCAATCCTTTCCACGAGACCTTTTGTAATGACTTGTTCATCAGGCATCTCAAAAAGCTGAAATTTCAATGAAGAGCTGCCTGCATTTATTGCAATGATTTTTGACATCCTTCCTGCTCCTTTACTCTAAGCTAGTCTACATTTTCTTATGGTTCCCTAAAAAGAAAAATGCAGTATATAGTACAATCTTATCATGGCAGGTGCATACTACCAAATAAAAAGGGGAGGTAAAAAATAACCAACGCAGGATATACAAAAAAATGAAAGCCAATGCGAAATGCATCAGCTTTCATTTATTATTTTTCCGATTTGAACCAATCATCCATCTGCTGCATGACAGAACTTGTCGCTTCGAAATCCGAAAGCTTCGGAAGTTGTACGAGCAATGCCTTCTTCGGCGCTTCGATACCTTCTTTTTTCTTTTGAAGGATCAGGATGCTTTTCGCTGCCGCTTCATTTTTAAACATGGAAAGAGGCAGTTGCACCATTCCTTGGATATGGGTATGTTTTTTCAGGAAGTCATTGAGTTTCGGCGCTTCTTCCGACACGAACAAGTTATTCGGGACGATGAAGAAAAGATGTCCCCCATCCTTCACATGTTTAACGCTCTGCTCGATAAACAAATGGTGGGCATATGAATGTCCCTCTCCCGCCTTCAACTCATAATCGGACGCCCGTATATCATTCGGGTAGTAACCAATCGGCAAATCGCTGACGACGACATCGGAAGGATCGATGAAAAGCGGTTCCAAGCTGTCCTGATTGAAGAATTCAAGCGGGTGTTCTTGCAGGTTGGCACCTGCATACGCTAGCTTGATCAACGTTTCGTCAATCTCGACGCCATATGAAGCGATGTTTTTATCAGGCAATTGATTCAAGATCGCAAATAACAAATTCCCTGTTCCAACGGCGGGGTCAAGCATGATCAGCTCTTTTTGATCCTTGGTGAATTTACCGACTAAATAACTGACGAACATGCCGACTGCATCAGGGGTCATTTGATGATTCGGTTGCACGCTCTGCTGCATGCCCTTTAATATAGCAAGCTGATACGCTTTACGAATGGCTTCCTTTTCATATTGTTCAGGTGAAAAGTCGGCATAATGCTTCATTAACCTTTTCTTCGATACTTCACTCAATTCCTCCTGCAGGACTTTCCCTTGGAAGAAATTCTCGCCCGTTTCACCTAGGGCATCAAGGTACGTACATGATAATTCACCTTGCAATATCTGGGCTGTTTCATTGAATTCATTAAATAATTGTTCGACTGGGGTAGACTTCACTTGTTAATTCCTCCTGTTTGCTTCTGTCCCTATTTTAAAGGTAAGAACAAAGAGATACAAGCCGGAGACCCTAGCAATCATCCTTGGTTGTAATTCTTACGTTGCTTTCCGCCCCGAATGTACACGAAGAAGGAATTTTGATTGTCCTGAATGGGGCTTTGATCGTTCCATTGCACTGCAGGCGCTCGCTTATCCAGAGGCGGCTCACGGACCCGTTTCATTCCGCCCTGAGTGAAAACAAGCTTTATATTTCCATTTACTAACAGATCCAAAAAATTGCCCCATATTTTTTATTACTGGGAAAGGCTCCATGAATGCCCAAACAGCGTACTATACATGAGGTGGTGATTATATGGATAATCAAAATCAATACTATCATGGGCCGGTTAATCCGATAAATCAGCAACATGATATACAATCAGCAGAAGAATTCAACAGGCAACAACAAGGGTTTCAACAAGGGTTTCGGCAAGGATATCGCCAAGGGTATCGACAAGGGTATAGAGATGGATATCGGGCAGGGCAACAAGCAGGTGGGCATTACCCAAGGCAAATGCCGGCTTGGCCTAATGAAGTTGATATAAAAATCGGTACACCTAATGGTCAAGAGTGGTATGGTAAGATTGTTTTACCACTGAATGGTGAGAATTCAGACTAACTAAATCGGCATATTGAACCTAAAAAACCGTATAACAGAACACGCAAAGATGATTATGCTAACTGCATCCACATTGAAAATCAGGGCCTAGAAAGGCTGTTGTCCACTTTAACGACAAGCTGTTTATCAACAAGAGAAAATCAACATAAAAAAAGAACCGGGCCCATTGCGCCCGGTTCTTTTAGAATTCACAGCTTATTTTGATGCTTTGGCCGCTTCGATTGCACCTTCGTAATTTGGATGGTTCGTACCCTCGCTCACATATTCCACATAAGTGATTTCATCAGAACTGTTCACGACGAATACAGAGCGTGCCAGAAGACGTAGTTCTTGCATGACCACACCATACGCTTCACCGAAGGAAAGGTCACGGTGATCGGAAAGAACTTGAACATTATCCAATCCGCTCGCAGCGCACCAGCGTTTTTGTGCGAAAGGAAGATCGTTGCTGATCGTCAATACTTTCACATTGTCCAATTTTGCCGCTTCTTCATTGAATTTTCGTGTTTGTGCATCACATACACCTGTATCCACTGAAGGAACCACACTGATAATGCGGACAGTACCTTTGGAGTCGCTTAATGTAACGGGTGATAAATCATTGGCCAATACAGTAAAATCAGGAGCCTTGTCCCCAACTTTTAGTTCCTGTCCCACCAAAGTGACCGGGTTGTTTTTAAATGTAACTGAAGCCATTAAAAATTCCTCCTTTTTCTGCTATATGTACAAGCCTAATCATATTTGTTTTACCGAAATTTTGCAATTAATTGATTTGGGAATGTGGAAGTGTCCATGGCATTCACTCAAGCATGCCATCGTTCTAAGGCGATTCTTGCAAAAAGAAAACTCGGCGGATGCCGAGTCGCTTTTAGAAATCTAAGTCTTGTTTAGGTTCCTGGTATCTCGTTGCTGGCGGTTGACTTGCCCCTTGCTTTTGATTACTGTCCTTCTTGGCCAGCATGGACTGGATTTTATCGACGACCTGAGGTGCCAAATCCATCATTTTTTCAAGAAGATGCGTCCCTTCATCCAGATGAATCATCTTCACGCCATGGGAACCGACGATCAAAAAAGCAATCGGCGTTATCGAGACACCACCACCGCTACCGCCGCCAAATGGCTGTTTGGATTCACCTTGCTGTCCTTGATGATTGCCGTCAATCACGAATTCGCTGCCGCCTGCCGCAAAACCGAAGCCCACTTTTGACACGGTTAAAATGACACTTCCATCCGGAGTTTCAACCGGATCGCCGATGATCGTGTTCACATCGACCATTTCTTTCAGATTTTCCATCGCTTCTTTCATTAATCCTTGGATCGGATGATCTGACATCTAAATTCCTCCCTCTAGAACGATTGTTTATTGGAATCACCTGATAGCCTCGCTAAATTCCTGGACTTGAAATTCGCCTTCCTGCCTTTCCAATAACGAAGCAGTTTTATTCCAGTCCACATAGCCTGCCCGATTCTAAATTGTAATATGCAGGAAATTAACGTATTGGCCTGCCATCGCTGAAAGTCAGGCGTAACCGAATAGGAAGGCATGATTTGAAAATTCAAATAGGAGGTCAATAAGCCGATGATGGACCCCTTAAGCGCCCAGCATGCCCCCGTCAGCATACCGGTATGTGCGGCATTTTTAGTTCCGACCCTGCTGTGCCACACGAATTTTTTAACCTTGACCTTTCGTGTGAACTGCCGGACGATTCGATGAAAGCCGACTATATGCACAATCATCGTCCGGAGGTCAGCAAATCCGTCTCGTAAATTTTCTGGTGTGATTTTTTTCGTTTCTTCCTTTTTGCTTTCTTCCTTCCTTCCTTGTTCTTTCTTTACTGTTATCGCTGCAGACCCCTCATCCTTTTTAATGACAGGCACTTTGAACGTATAATGAAAAAGTCCAAACCAAGCTGATAATTTAATTTGTATTTGGTCATTTTTGTGAACATGCTCTAAGTCAATGTACACCTTTATTTTAGTGAACATAAGAAGAAGCAGCAGTAAAATGAGGCAACCTGCAATCAACAAAAGCCACTTCATGCATCCACACCCTTTTTGCCTTTCAGTATCGGCATATCCCCAAAAAAATAAACCTGCAAAAGCGAATATAACGCTCTTGCAGGTTCATGAAATACTTATCTTCTTACCAAGACCACACTTGTGTCTGCAAAGACATCATGCAAGGCCTGTTTCTTCGGCAGCAGTCCTGCCAAGAGATAGCCAATCCAGGTCACCTTTGAAATATAGCGTCCGATCAGTTCCCTAAATAATACCGTTCCCCAGGAAATGACCTTTGCCTCTTCCTTCAATGCCACGACCTTCAGGCCAAAAATCATTTTGCCCAAGGTTTGGTTCAAGAACTTGGTCATCAAAACAAAGTACAGGAAGAATACGATTCCCGTCAAGAAGCCCTCTGCGGAAAACCACAGATCATCTGTCCCTTCATAAAACTTGAAGATCGGATGAATCAAGATCCGATTCAAGCTTCCTATAACAAGCAGGTCCGCTAAATACGCCCAAAACCTCATCCAAAAACCAGCAAAGCAGACAGCTTTGAATTCCCTATCTAAGGGAACCTCCGCTGGTAATGAATCCGACTGAACGGGTCCATGCTGATTCTCCAATAAATCGGGTGAAGCGATTTGTTCATTGATTTCATTTCGTTCCGTCATCCTTCAGCCCCCCTATTCCGCATACAAATACATTAAGCGTGGAGAATTTGAAGAGGAAAGGATTTTTGTCAAGACTGCCGTTTCCACATCATTTCCCAACATTTTTTGCGCTCCCATACTGAATAACGAGCCGAATCCTGCCTCATCCGTGTAACGGATGACTTGAGCATCTTTTTCACCTATATCCTTTTTCATGGCGGCAATGACATCATCCAAATGGCCGAAATCATCTATTAAATGGTTTTCCTTCGCCTGACGCCCATCATATATGCGGCCATCGGCAATCTTCCTTACTTCCTGCTCGGACATACCCCGTCCGTCTGCAATGACCTTCACGAATTGATCATACGAGTTATTGATCATGTTTTGCAGTATATCTCGTTCCTCGTCCGTCATTTCCCTGGTCGGACTCATAATGTCCTTGTGCGGTCCGCTTTTGATCGTTTCGAACTCCACGCCATATTTCTTGGCCAGCTTCTCATAATTATATCCATGCATGATGACGCCGAGGGAGCCCGTCATCGTTTCCGGACTTGCATAAATCTTATCGGCCGGGGCTGAAATATAATAGCCACCCGAAGCGGCCATCGACCCCATCGAAACATAGACAGGTTTTTTCACTTTTTTAATATCCAGGATCTTGTCATAGATCTCTGCACTTTCGACGACACCGCCTCCAGGTGAATTCACCCGGAGGATAATTCCCTTGATATCATCATTTTCTTCTGCCATCTTCAGCTTATCCATGAAGGCTCGGTGATTATATGTTGCCGAACTTAGTAAGGATGCTTCTCCTGTATCCTGAATCGTCCCCTCTACATCGAATACGGCAATAACATTCGTGTAGTCTTCGCCTTCGATGATTTCTTCGTAAAATTCGCTTTCGGAAGCGAATAATTCATTAATGACACTTTCCGTATCAGCTGTAAAAAAAGTCGTAGCCGTCCCTACCAGAATAGAGACAAAAAATAAAACGGCTGCAATTCCTAATGCGGCCCAACGCTTTCCATTCATCTGTGTTCCCCCTTAACGATATGTATCCTTCTTACCATACGAATTGCATCCAAAAATGTTTCATTCCATGATAATCTAAGATAGTTAAAATTGTAGCAAATAATCCTCTAATTGGAAATGGGAGCCGCCCTTTGCACGCCTTTTTTCTTCCCCCTCTATATAAAATTCCTATCATCCCCACTCATGCCAACGGGAACTTGTTGGACACTTCCGTGAAATTTTTTTTGCTTTTCAGGCAGAGATGGCGACAGTTGAAAAGGGCTTCACGAGTAAAGTGCTCGAATTCATGATCTTTAATGAAAAG
Source organism: Peribacillus simplex (assembly GCF_001542915.1). GTDB lineage: Bacteria > Bacillota > Bacilli > Bacillales > DSM-1321 > Peribacillus > Peribacillus simplex_B. Next base: position 102,316 of record NZ_LNNH01000019.1, read on the forward strand.
TGCACCAACATACTAAAATGTTTCATTCCATGATAAACTACTATGTATAAGTGCAGCACACCATTCTCTAAAATGGACGGACGAAGGCCCATATTGGCTTCATCGCTTCCTAATATAGAGAATATAGAAAGCCCTTTCATTACTATTATTATTAGGGGGATCATGATGAACACTCGAAGAAATATTTATTTTTTCCATGCATCAAGTTCAGAAATGCAAAACAAGGTCGAACATCTTGCAGAGTTGGCCAACCAGAACGACTATGAGGTCGTCCAAGATTTCACAAAAGCTAACATTATCGTGAGCATTGGTGATGACGGTACCTTTTTACAGGCGGTACGTAAAACCGGCTTCAGGGACGATTGTTTATATGCCGGCATTTCCACTACCGGAAATTTGAATATGTACTGCGATTTCCATCTAGAAGATACAGACAAAATGATTGATGCGATGACAAGAGAGCAAATCGAGGTTCGTAAATATCCAACGATCGAGATTCAATTGGACGAACAGCCTCCTTTTTATGCCCTCAATGAACTGAGTATCCGGACTTCGATTACGAAGACGTTCATCATGGATATTTTTATCGATCAAATTCATTTCGAAACCTTCCGCGGGGATGGAATCATCATTGCGACCCCTACCGGAAGCACCGCCTACAATAAGTCGGTGAATGGCGCCGTCGTGGATCCGCTCCTCCCTTGTTTTCAGGTGAGCGAGCTCGCTTCCATCAATAATAATACCTATCGGACCCTCGGGTCTTCATTTATACTAAGCAGCGATAGAACCTTGACTGTTCAACTTGAACAAAATGGTCCAAGCTATCCGATCGTCGGACTTGATAATGAAGCCTTGAGCATCAGCCATGTCGGAAGGGTAAAGGTCCGCTTAAGCGGCAAAGTGATCAAAACCGTCAAGCTAAAGGATAACTCTTTTTGGGAAAAGGTAAAAAGGACCTTTCTCTAAAAAACCTATAAAAAGGTGCCAGATATTAGCTCTGGCACCTTTTTATATTTCATAAAAATCCTTGGTGTTTCGATAAAGGGTTTCATACACTTGGTCGACCGGCAAGCCTTTGATCGAAGCGATGTGACGCACACCCTCATGGATCATGCCAGGATGTGTCGATTTCCCCTTGAATTCTCCTTCGAACTCCCATGGTCCATCCGTTTCAACCATCATCAGCTCAAGCGGATATAGAGACACTAAATCCCTTATTTCTCTTTCATAGCAAACATCCGGGGTGATGGAAATGCGGTATCCATTTCGGATCATCCTAGCAATCGTTTGGCCATCGCCTTTAAACCAATGAAAATGTGCCTTTCTGATATCGTGCTTCTCCAATAGGTCGCATACGATGGGAGCATCCTCATATACGGCATGAAGGATTACCGGTTTATCGATTTCTTTTGCAAAAGCAAGAAGCCTATCCAATATCTTTATGTATCCTGCCAACTCGATAGCTTGATTTTCCTGCCTTAAGTAAAAGGGAAGCCCAATCTCCCCTACAGCCACCATATTGTGCTGGTGTGCCTGCATCCAATTCAATAATTCCATCATTTCCTGTTCACTAGGAAGGGGCTGTTCGGGATGAAACCCGAAGGCTGGCTTAATTCGTGAATCTTTGCGTGATAGCTGGTCATTTATGATGGAAGATTCCAAATCCATGGAAACCGTCAGCAGTGACTCCACCTGCACCTTTTCCATATCCGCGAGTATTTGCTCCTGCCCCCTTCCATCATATTGATCAAAATGGATATGGCTGTCGATGATTTTCATGCTTCATACCCTCCTTGGCTTATGTAGTGAAGGTTGGCTTCAGTGCGGCATATAATTCCCGTTTCAACTGAAAGAATTCATCACTGAGAAGCTGTTCTTCCTTCCTTGGCCTTGGAAATGGAACGACAACCTCCTTGATGACAGAAGCCGGTTTGGATGATAACACGTATATCCTATCGGAAAGGAACACCGCTTCATCGATGCTATGTGTAACGAAAAGCACCGACCGCCGATATTCCTCCCAAAATGACATCAGCCATTTTTGCATCTGCACCCTAGTCAGTTCATCCAAAGCGGAAAAGGGTTCGTCAAGGCACATTAAATCCTGAGGGCTCAAGATGCTACGGATAAATGCGGCCCTTTGCTTCATGCCGCCGGATAATTCGTGCGGATATGCTTGTTCATACTCTCCCAACCCTGCTTTGATCAACAAGGCCTTGGCTCTTTTTTTGTCTTTAACCCCGGCAAGTTCACTTCCTAGCAGGACATTTTCCATAACCGTTCTCCAAGGTAATAGCGAGGGCTGTTGGGGCATATAGCTTATATGGCCTTTTAAGCCATTTATTTTCTTTCCGTCGAGTAAAATGTCGCCATGGTCCGGCTTCAAAATGCCGCCGGTCAAGTGAAACAAGGTACTTTTTCCACTGCCGGATGGTCCAAGGATCGTGACGAATTCCCCTTCCCCCACATGAACATTCAGCTTCTCTAAAATATTCTGTTTACCATCAAAGGAATAGGAAACGTCTTTAATTTCCAGATGCATGCTTTTCATCCTCCTTCCGCTTCCATGAAACAAGGTACCTCTCCAGTAGGGTGATGATTCCAAAAAAGAGCAGGCTCATTCCCATAATGATGAAAATGGCTACAAACACCCGATCGGTCCTGAACGCCGAGGAGGCGAGTGTCATATATACGCCAATCCCGGATTTCGCCCCGAGCCACTCCGAAATGACTGCACCCATTACACTATAGGTCGCCGAGATTTTGAGGCCGGAGAAAATGGACGGAATCGAGTGGGGAAGTTCGAGCTTCCAAAACAACTGTCTGTTTCCCGCTCCCATCATCTTAAAATAATGCTTGAGTTCATACGGTGTCTGGCGCAGGCCATCCAATGAGGCAACGGCAACCGGAAAAAAGCATACAAGGGAAATGACGATGAGCTTAGGCAGCATCCCAAAGCCAAACCAGATCACTAAAAGCGGTGCCAGCACGATGATGGGAATATTCTGTGACAAAATGAGCAAGGGATAGACGGCATCTTTCACACCTGAAAACAGATGTAAGGCCGCAGCAATCAATAAGCCGATACAGCTTCCAATTAAAAAACCGGATATCGCAAGCTCGGTCGTTGATAATAGGTGTCCCAATAGATTATGAAAAGACTCGATTCCTTCAATGAAAATGGCAGATGGAGCAGGAAGCAGCCATTTTTCGATTTTCAATATCGCTGTCGCTGACTCCCATGCGATCAGCAGCAATACTAAAAGAAAGAAGGGAGCCCCCTTCTTCCAAATCCTTCTTCCGATCATGCCCGATACTTCTCCGTCAACGTATCCATCGTGATCCCGCTCGGCTGATATAATATTTTGACTTGGGAAATGACATTCGGCGAACCTAGTTCAATCATTCTTTGATTCATTTTTTCTATCACCGCAAATAGCTGGGAAAGCTCGCCCTCCATGGTTGTTTCCAGGGGGTGAACCTCGTATTTGACACCTGATTCATCTATGATCTTGATTGCTTCATCGACTAAAGGAATGACATTCTCACCTTTAGGAATAATTTGTATACTGATTAAAGAACTGGCCATTTTTTTTCCTCCTAATTAGGTAAAAATTCGTTGGTAAACGCCTCTTCAGGTTTAAAATCACCTTCAAGAAGCTTATTTTCTCTCATCCAATCACTGTAATTCTTCCATATATCAAGCTTTTGTTCACCCCAGCGCGGAGCATCATCCTGATATTTATCCGCAAGCCACGCCTGGCTCTTCCTCACTAGTTTGGCATCCAGGTCCGGAGCGGCCTTCATTAAAATGTCCGCTGCCGCATCGGGATCATCAATCGCAAACTGATACCCTTCAGAAGCTGCATGAACGAATGCCTTAACCGTTTCTGGATCTTCTTTGATCAGCTTTTCGTTCGTTGTCAGAACAGGCGTATAGTAATCGAGCTTATCCGAGTAATCGGTCAAGTAAATCATATTCAGCTTTTCATTTCTCAGCTCGGCCTCGACACCTGTCCATCCATAATAAATCCAGGCGAAGTCTACATCCCTTTTAACTGAAGTGAAAAAATCAGCATCCCCTGTATTGACGATATCGACTTTATTTACATCCGCATTTTCTTTTTTCATGAGCGAATCCATGATGGCCTTTTCTACCGGTGACCCCCAGCCACCATATGTCTTCCCTTCAAAATCCTTAGGGGATTTAATGTTTTTATCCGCTGGAGATGCGAATCCAGAGGTATTATGCTGGATGACTGCAGCCAGTGAAACGATCGGCACACCTTGGACGCGGGCCTGGGTAATGCCTTCCTGGTAGCTTACGCCAAATTCGGATTTCCCGGAGGCCACCAGCTTATCCGCACCGGCTTCACCTGGCATGATGATATCGACATCCAATCCTTGTTCTTTAAAATACCCCTTTTCCTTGGCTACATACAATCCTGTATGGTTTGTATTCGGTGTCCAATCGAGAACGACCGATACTTTTTTCAATCCTTCATTATCTTCCTTTTTTGTTGCTTCATCTTTTTCGTTCGTTCCGCCGGCGCCACATCCAGCTAAAAGGAACAACGAAGTCAGCAATGGCAAAAATTTATTCAAGCGGGTATCCTCCTACTCATCGTATAAGATCCACATGCAGGTATATTAAGGGCGCCAGGTGCATTTTGCCAATCATAAAACAAAAAACGCCCGAAGATGAATTCGGACGTTAACATACAAAACGGAAAATCTGTCATAATATGTTCCCTCCGCTGGCACCATCCAGATCAGGTTCAAAGAGTCAGCATCTAAAGGATGCAATCTCAGCCAGCATTACTGGCTCCCCTACATTTCTCGCACATATGGACTTTTCTCTATCATTATATCAATTCATCGCGAAAAGGGAAAACTAATTTGCTTCCGTTAAAAAATCCCCTACACCTGCCATCTGAAACATGCTTCATTACCGGCACTTTTCCTCCTTCACATAATCACTTCCATCCGGATAATCATATAATGACCATGACCTGCAGACATTTCCATGTACCAGATTCATAACTCATAAGCAAAAGGTGGATATGATCATGATCAAGATTAATCACAAATGGTTAGATATCAGTCAACTCCAGCCAGGAATACCATCTGCCAAGGCGCTGGAACTGCTACAATTGTTGGCGGGATATGCGACCGTTTTTGAATACCGGAACTTGGAGGAACTTAATTTCGACATTCAATTGAGGCTTCGAGTCATGGAGGCAGCCATTTCATTAGATAAAAGCGGTGCAGAATTTGCTACACTCGATGAATCGGAAACAAATCAACGATATTGGCACCTCGCAAAGGATGGCACCTTCACCCTCCAGCCAGGAATTCCCCCCCATGTTGCCATTGCAGATATTTTCCAAAATGGAACGCTATATGCTTTCGAATGCGGGACAGCAATAGTCGTCACGTTCTTAATGGGGATCATGGATGTAATCGGCCCGCGGAAGTTTGACTATCTTTTTTCAGACCTCGTGCTATATGACTGGCATCCCCCAACGAATATGATCCTGCTCGTTCACCGCGGCACCGATTATTTACCAGGGGACTGCGTGTATTTCAAAAACCCGGAACATGATGAAAAAACGCCTGAATGGCAAGGGGAAAATGCGATATTATTAGGGAAAAATCTCTTTTTTGGCCACGGGATCGGCATTACCAATTCTAAAGGAATCATTGATGAGTTAAACGATAATAGAAAATCGAATGCAACCATATCGGCCTACCTGACAGACCATATCGTTAGCCTTGACAGTTCCTATTATTTTGACACAGTCCAACCCTATCCCATCCGCAAAGAACAGGTCCCCCGACTCGAGAGCCTCCCTGATTTGATCGTTGCTGAAATAGGTTCGACGTTTCACCTATCCTGATGCATGGCCCTGCATAAAAAAATGCTTGGAGGAAAAGCTCCGCCAAGCATCTTTTTCATTCATGCACCCATATTCCTCTTGCCTTTGAACCTGCGGGCGCTTGCCTGCCCCCATTTCGTGATGGAGAGCGTATAAACGGCCAAAGCTGACCATATGAACAAAAAGGCTAAAAGATGTGCTTTCGTAAAACTTTCATGATAGACGAATACACCGATCAGTAAAGATAAGGTCGGAGCGATATATTGAAAAATGCCAAGCATCGAAAGCGGGATCTTTTCTGCTCCTTTTGCAAAATATAAAAGAGGTAGCGCCGTGACGATCCCGCCGCCAACCAACAGCAAGCCTGTGCTCCCCGCTGTAAAGAATTTCATGTCTGCCTGGGCCGATAAGTATATCAGGTAACCAAGGGCGAGGGGCGTCACCATCATCGTTTCTAGCGTCAGCCCGATCGCCGATTCGGCCTTGATCATTTTTTTCGCCAATCCATACAATCCAAAGGTCATCGCCAAGACAAGGGAGACCCAGGGAATGGTGCCAAAATGAATCCCAAGGATCAAAACACCGATTCCGGCAAGCGCGAACGACATGATTTGCGCTCCGCTCAATTTTTCCTTTAAGACGATCACGCCCAAGAGGACGCTGACTAGCGGATTGATATAATAGCCAAGGCTGGTGTCGAGAATCCGGCCGGAGTTAACGGCCCAGATGAATACTCCCCAGTTAGCTGTAACGAGCAGTGACGCTGTAAGTAAAGCTATAAAGAGTTTAGGGTTACGAACTATATTCTTGACATAGTCAAGAAACGCTTGCCATTTTTTCATGAACATCAATAATACCAGCATGAAGACGAAAGACCATAATACCCTTTGCGCCAGTATCTCTGTTGCACCGACCCCCTGGAGGAATTTCCAGTACACCGGAACAATTCCCCACATCATATAAGAAAGAGCGGCATAGATCGCCCCTTCTTTTTGTTCATTCACTTTCATAACCTGCCTTCTTTCCATTCATTCCTTGATCTTTTAAAACCATCTACCTATTCTGCATTCCGATGACTCGTTTTGCAACTGTTATTTTCATCATACATGATCCTGTCATCAATGACCGTCATGACCGCTTGAGCTGTTAGGAGATCATCAGGCTTCACTGCAAAGACATCCAAATCAAATACGGTAAAGTCGGCATCATACCCTTTGAAGATCATACCGCGCCGCTTTTCCTGGCCTATTGCCGCGGCACTCCCTTTCGTATATAGAGAAAATGCCTCAAAAACGGTAAGCCTTTCAGCCAAGCCATACCCCGCGTCATCACCATCGATTTTCGCTCTCGTGACAGCAGCATGGATCCCCAGGATTGGATTCAATGGCTCGATCGGTGCATCTGAACCGCCCGCACAAGTGATACCCATATTCAAATAGGTTTTCCAGGCGTATGAGGATGCCAATAGCTTTGCCGGAACCTTTTCTTCCACCCAAGGAAAATCGGACGGTACGAAACCGGGCTGGATATCAAAGATCACCGGCAGTTTGACTGCCCGCTCCAGCAGCTCCGGCCGGACGATCTGGGCATGGATGAGCCGATCATGCAGTCCGTCTTTCGGAGGCAGAGCTTCAATGGCATTCAATACATATTCAAACGCGAGATCGCCAATGGCATGGGCCGCGATCGGCATGTCTGCCTGCCTTGCTTTTTGCACCCAATGGCGAAGCTCTGCTTCCGTGAATATCGCTACACCATTCGTACCGCTTTGATCTGCATACGGCTCGCTCAGCAAGGCTGTATGCCCCCCTAAGGAGCCATCGGTGAATATTTTCATGCTATCGAACTTGATATATTGCGTTCCCTCTTGATAACGGCCTCCTGCTGCCAGCATATCTTCAAGGGCCTCATGATGTACGAGCAAATTGGCTCGAAAGGCCATCCCCTTGTCCTCGATGACCGATTTAAACGCCTCGTAAGTCGGCACGAAGCCATTGTAATAATGGAGGTCCTCCGTATGGCCTCCCGTCAGTCCAAGCTTATGCGCATCTTGTATCGCCTCTGAAAGCGCAGCTTCGATATAGTCCTGGTCAATGCCGGGAAGGCTGTCCAAAATCAGGTTCTGTGCCTGGCTTTCCTTGAATAGACCATTTAATCGCCCATCGGGATATCGGCATATCACACCGCCTGCCGGTTCTTCTGCCTCCTCCTTGATATCCGCCGCCAAGAGGGCACTGGAATTGACCACCAAGGCATGGCGGCAGATCCTTTTCAAGACGATGGGATGCTCCGTCGATATCGCATCAAGCTCATCCCGTAAAATCAAGTCAGGATCAGTCCATTCATTTTCATTCCATCCTTCAGCGACAATCCACTTTCCTGCGGGTGTGCCGGCGCACTTTTCCTTGAGGGCGCTCAGAATGGCATCCCGGGCTTCCATCAAGGAAAGGTCTAGACGAAGCAGGCGCTCGCCATGCCCGACCAAATGAAGGTGGCTGTCCACCAACCCCGGAAGCATCGTTTGTCCTTTTAAGTCGATTTCCCTGGAAATATTGCCGGCATACGCCTGTCTTATATAAGCAAGACTGCCCGTGTCGACTATCACGCCCTTTTCACTGAAAAGAGCTTCCACCCGATCTCCTTCTTTAATCATCGTATAAATGGACCCATTGAACCATAACGTTCCCATACCGGCTTTACACTCCTTATTAAATGTTTCTTACGGATATGCAGTAAGTGTACCATCTCATTCCACAGATTCCCATAGGTAAGATTCCATGCCATCCCGTCCATAGAAAAAAAGTCAGCCGGATGGCTGACCAATGCTCACAATTAGTTATTCAGGATTCCTTCTTCCCTTTTCCGTAAATCAACCCGTTTGATTTTACCGGAGGTCGTTTTCGGAAGCTCATCAAGAAACTCGATTTTCCTTGGATATTTATATGGGGCCGTCGATTCTTTTACATGTGTTTGGAGTGTTTTGACCAGGTCCTCGCCAAGCGGGTCGATATCATCCATCAAGACGACATACGCCTTGACCACATGACCCCTTATTTCATCAGGACTGGCTACAACGGCACACTCTTTCACATACGGATGCTTGACAAGTGCATCTTCCACTTCAAATGGCCCGATGGTATATCCAGAGCTGATGATGATATCATCGGCACGCCCTTCAAACCAGAAATAACCTTCTTCATCCTTTTTCGCCTGATCGCCGGTAATATAATAGTCACCACGAAATTGCTTCGAGGTACGCTCGGGATCTTTAAAATATTCTTTAAAGAGTGCAGGTGTATCGACATGCACGGCAATGTCCCCGACTACGCCCGGAGAACAAGGGTTGCCGGAATCATCAATGATTTCCACATGGTTTCCCGGAGTCGGTTTGCCCATCGAGCCCAGCTTGATCTCCATCCCTTTTGTAACACCCACCAACAAGGTATTTTCGGTTTGTCCATATCCATCCCGGACTTCAATATGAAAATGATTTTTGAAGACCTCGAATACTTTTTGGTTGAGGGGCTCACCAGCCGATACTGCGCTATGAAGGTGTGAAAGATCATAATCATCAAGATTATCCACCTTGGCCATCAGACGGTACTCGGTCGGTGTGCAGCATAACGCATTCACCTTGTAATCCTGTAGCAGCTGAAGGTATTTCTTCGCCTCGAATTTCCCATGATAGGCCAGACCTGTCGCTCCCGTACCCAGAACCGCCAGGAAAGGACTCCAAATCCACTTTTGCCAACCTGGACCGGCCGTGGCCCAAACGACATCCCCTTCACTGATTCCGAGCCAGTTTGCAGCTGATGTTTTCAGATGGGCATAAGCCCAGCCATGTGTATGGACGACCCCTTTAGGATTTCCTGTCGTTCCGGAAGTGTAAGATAAGAAGGCCATATCCTCACTCTTCGTCGCAACCATTTCCAGCTGATCCGATCCGGCAGCGGCAAGCTCATCCAAATCCAGCCAACTTTCCACCGGCTTTCCGATTGAGAATTTCAGAAGGCCAGCCGCACCATCGACCTCATTCAGTTCAGAAGTATATTCATGATAACTGATTATCCCTTTGACATCACCGTGGCCAATCCGATACTCCAAGTCCTTTGCACGCAGCATCTCCGAGCAAGGGATGACGATCATGCCTATTTTCAATGCGGCTAAATACACCTGGTAAGCCTCTACCAAGCGAGGAATGATGATCAGGACGGTATCTCCTTTTCCCAGCCCTTCCTTCTTGAAGGCATTTCCGATTCTATTTGCACGTTTAATTAATTTTTCATATGTAAGTTGTTTTTTCTCTCCGGCTTCGTTCTCCCAAAGAACAGCAACTTTTTCTGGTTTTTTTGCAAAACGTTCCATCTCACTCACTAAGTTGTACTGTTCCGGAGCTAATAAATCTTCACGTTTCATTTTCTTCCCCTCCAATTATGAACTCTTAGTACCTACTCATTATACAAGATACTGCTCCTACATATCCATGTATTTTTACAAATAAAAAAGAGATCAGGTTCGATACCCGTTCTCTTTATCCTGTATCTGCCTAACACTCACTTTTTTCGGCCGTTCATAACTTTAATTCGGCTTACCTCCCGCTTTTTCGTCCATTCACGCCATTTATTCGGCCTACCTCTCGCTTTTTTCGGCAGCGCACGAATTGGAGACAAACAGAAGAGAGCGGGTTCAGAACCCGCTCTCTGTAGCCATTTTTATGAAATTATCTTTTGTACCCTCCGCCTAATTGTTGTTCAGCCATTTGAACAAGGCGTTTTGTAATTTCTCCACCTACTGATCCGTTAGCGCGAGCAGTTGTGTCTGCACCAAGTTGTACGCCGAATTCAGAAGCGATTTCATATTTCATTTGTTCTAGAGCTTGTTCCACTCCAGGTACCAATAATTCGTTTGAGCTGTTGTTGTTTGCCATGTGTTTTTCACCTCCTTGTGATTATAGAGTGTGTTAAAACACATGGCTTCATTCGCACTATTTTATTGGTAATTACAGGATATTAAAATAAGTCTTCCATGGCTTCTTTATTATCGAATGTCTGCCCCGGTTTGATGGTCAAGATTTCGGTTTCGGAGACCGCTTTTTCAATCAAGGAGTCGAAGTCAACGAAGCTTTCATAGTAATTGACCTTTTCACGTTTCGGTTTCGTTTTTGGACTTGCCGGCGTGAATACTGTACAGCAATCTTCATAGGGGAGATTGGATATTTCAAACGTATCGAGCTCCCTGGCAATTTTGATGATCTCGGTTTTATCCATCGTGATAAGCGGACGCAAAATCGGTGTATTCGTCACTTCATTGATGGCGAACATGCTGCTCATCGTCTGGCTCGCCACCTGGCCAAGGCTTTCGCCGGTGATAAGTGCCATGGCTTCCTCTTTTTCACGGATTTTATCGGCGACCCGCATCATCAAGCGGCGAGTTGTCGTCATCGAGTAGTTTTCCGGAATCTGTTTTTGAATCAGTAATTGAATTTCCGTGAATGGCACAATATGCACTTTCATGCTTCCATTTATTTCAGCAAGCTTCCCAGCCAGGTCAATCACCTTTTGCTTGGACCGTTCACTTGTGAAAGGGGGACTGTAAAAATGGATCGCTTCAACATCCAACCCGCGTTTCATTGAAAGGAATCCGGCAACAGGGCTATCGATGCCGCCTGAAAGCATCAGCATCGCCTTCCCGCTTGAACCGAAGGGAAGCCCTCCGGCGCCTTGGATGATTTCACCCGTCATATATACAGCCTCACGTCTCACTTCAACCAGCAAGTTCAAATCTGGATTCTTCACATCCACTTTGACATCTTCCGTATTTCGAAGCAAATGCCCGCCAAGCGCCCTGTTAATCTCATCGGTGTTATAGGGGAAATCCTTGTCGGCACGTTTCGTCGTGATTTTGAATGTGCTGACCTCTTCAGAAGTTTGATTAAGGTAATACAGCGCTGCCGTTTTCATCACTTCCAGGTCACGCTCGATTTTTATCGCTGGACTTAAAGACTGGATGCCAAAAATGCCTTTTAACCGTTCGATGACAGGCTTATGGTCCACCCCGTTCAGAAGGACGTACATCCGCTCTCGGTTTGCCGTAAGCACAACACCTTCGATATCCTTTAAACTCCAGCGGATATGTGCCTTCATTTTATCTACAAAGCCTTTACGGTTTCTTTTTTTCGTGGAGATTTCTCCATAGCGGATAATTATATGATCAAATTTCATTTCGCAACCCTCATTATTTTTTCTAAATTAGCGACAATTTTCTGTATCGCCGCCAGAACTTGCTTGGCTTCATCCAGCTCATTTCCATAAGTAGTGCTGATACGGAGGACGCTCTCGGAACGAGCTGGGTCATGGAACATCGCATCCACCGTTTTGCTAACCGTCCTTTTTTTCGAAGAACAGGCACTCGTCGTCGAAACAAAGATTCCATCCGATTCGAGAGCGTGCAGCAATACCTCTGATTTAAGCAGCGGTACGGAAAAATTCAATATATGGGGCGCGCCCTCCGAAGGGCTGTTGACGAGCACCCCTTCCATGTCCGATAACCCTTTGTATAAGTAGTTTTTAATTTTTTCAAGCTTATCATGATACAGCAATTGATTGTTCATACTAATACGAAAAGCTTTGGAAAGGGCGACAATCCCCGCGACATTTTCGGTGCCGCTCCTGATTTGCGTTTCTTGGTTGCCCCCGTGAAACAGCGGGTCTATCCGAACGCCGTCACGAACGTAAAGGAAGCCGGTCCCCTTCAAGCCGTGGATTTTGTGACCGGAAAAGGTGCATAAATCAACATGGGCTTCGCGTAATGATAAAGGAACCTTGCCTGCTCCCTGTACATTATCGACATGAAAAAGCACCTGAGGGTACTGCCTAAGCCAATTCCCTATTTCAGCAATCGGCTGTATCGAGCCCACCTCATTATTGACATGCATGACGGAAACCAATATGGTATCGTCCCTCAATGCACCTTTAAGGTCAGTCATTTCAATCTGCCCGTATTCGTTAACAGGTAGAATCGTGATTTCAAAGCCCAATTTCGTCAATGATTGACACGCATCTTCGACAGATGGATGCTCAATCGCCGTCGTGATGATGTGTTTGCCCCGTTTCATCTGAGATTGGGCTGCACCTTTAATGGCGAGATTATTCCCTTCGGTCCCCCCGGAAGTGAAATATATTTCCGAGCCTTTTACCTTCAATAAATCAGCAACCTGCCTTCGTGCTGCCGCCAGAAGTTTTTCGGCTTGGACCCCAAGCCCGTGCAGCGAGGATGGATTGCCGAAATAATCAGAAGATATCTTCATGAATGATTCGATCACTTCCGGATATGGTTTGGTTGTTGCACTATTGTCAAAATAAATCATGGGTTCACCTTCCATGTTTTGTATCTATGATGGTCATTCTTTTACATATAATTTTATTCGTTGCTGTTGCAACTACTAATATTAACATAATTGAATTTGAAAGAGAATGTAAATCAATGGTCCTGGTTTGAAAGAACACGCAATAAGTGGATAATCTGCCATAGCCATAGCCAATCGTGTCCCAAATAAAAAAACCCGCCATGGCGGGTTTTAAGATAGGACTTCTTCGATATTCGCCCCAATTTTCCGTAAGCTGCCGGGGTCGACCTTTTCAATCGCCGTGGCTGCCGTTTCCAATGCAGCTTGATATTCATAGCTGCGGAATTTCGCCTCTGCTTCCCTAAGGCTGTCGGCAACCGTATCATGACTGCTACGATAACGGTTTCCGAATTGAATTACCTTTTCGGCCAAATACATATGCTCGATCAATTCATGTGCCTTTTCGTAGACCTTATGCACCTGTTGAACCGCTTTTTCTAAATAAATATACACAGCGGCCATATCAAGAGGCTTTTCTTCCAGTTTATTTTGAACGTCCTCGATGCTTTCCTTGGCATCCTGGAGCACCGCTTTATATTCTTCAGGCAGCCCAGGGATATTGCTTTTGGAAATTAAACGGCCCGTATCGACCAGTTTGCGCTTCAGTTCAGCCAATGAATCCCTCGCGTCCATTTCATCTTTCCGCAACGCCTGTAATTTAACGGTAAAGTCTTTCTGGTTCTCCTGTAGTTCTTTCAGCTGTGCTGAAAGCCCCTGCATCTCTTCACTGATTAAAGAGCTTGCCATCACATTATCCTCCATCTTCAAAACAAGCAATTGATGGCGTTTCGAAATTTGGGCAATCTGCTTTTCCATTTTCCGCTGTGCATCGAGCTCATTTTCAGTCAGATGATAGGTGTGCTGGACATGTATCGTTTCGACTTTAAGTTTATCATTTTCATATTCAAGGTCACTTATCGTTTTCCTGAGGACTTCATCATTTTTCAGGATATACTGTTTGGAGAGCACCTCTTTTTCCAGAAGGTCATACAGTACATCGATGCTTTCATGCATATCTTTGATTCCTTTTTCGACCGTTTCCGTTTCGGCATTTTCCAATTGCGTTTTATAAAGCGCCAGTTCCTCCTCAAGCCTTGATATTTCCTGCTGAAAATGGATATGGCTCAACAGGTAACCCTGTCCCGACATCTCCTCATACCCATCCTTTAATTCATTGATTTGGGCGTGCAGCTCGGATTGGCTGTCAACCAATAACTTTGGAAGCATCTCCATTTTGACGGCCAGGACCGAAAGTTTATCCTTTATCGAAAGAACAAGTTCCCTCGCATTCAAGTAGTTCCCGTTTTCCGTTTCTTCTTCATACTTTTGCAGGACCTGCAATACTTCATCAAGGGAGCCTTCCAGCTTATCCGCCGCTTTCCCATAATTGTGTCTATGTGCTAGCAATGATTTCTTCAGTTGGCGGTAGGATTCTTTAATATCCTCGATTTCCAAGCGATTCTTCTCTTCACTGCCTACGAGTTCATTCAATTCATATAAGATCTTTTTAATCATTTCTTCAATTTCATTCAGCATGACGGTAATTTTGTGCTGTACCTCTTTCGAACGGCTGAACCGGTACTTATCGACAAACTCCTCTGCATCGAATAAAAGCTCTTCGACTTTGGGCATATGGTCCGTAATGATCGCGTCCCATTCGATACGCCAGTTTTCGAACATCTCCTCCGTTTCACCAGTCATGTTCAATTGTTTGACTTTAGAAAGCTCTTCCAGCACGGGGCGGTGCATGATGCTTATTTTCCAGGTTTCCAGTCGATCGATTTCTTTAAAATATCTCTTTTTGAAAAAATAACCCCAAATGATGAAAATCAAAATTAATACAATTACCCCAAGTATGTACTCCATGCTAGGCCCCCTGTTCTAGTCCTTACAGTCTTGCTCTATTATATATCAATTTTTAAAATGTTAAATTTAATGCTTTTATGATACCATGTTAGCAATAATTTTTGATGAGAAAAATGATTTTTTTGTAGAAAATTGCTACAAATACCTGTTTTTTGGGAGGGAATGGCCTTGAAAGCTGATAGTCACGTGCATACTCCGTTTTGCCCTCACGGCTCTACGGATACTTTCAATGAATATATTACGCGGGGAATCGAGCTGGGATTAAATGAAATCACATTTACGGAGCACGCACCCTTACCTAGGGATTTCCATGACCCGACACCTGAAAAAGACAGTGGCATGGACGCCGCCCTGCTCCTCGATTACCTTCAGGAGCTCCGCGTGTTGAAGGAACGCCATAAAGACAAAATCTTGATCAAAATCGGACTGGAAGTCGACTTTATCGAAGGCCATGAGAAAGCAACAAAGGAATTCCTCGATGAAACCGGGGAGTTCCTGGACGATAGCATACTTTCCGTCCACTTCATCAAGAATCACGAGAATTGGCACTGCATCGATTTCAGTGCAGATGAGTTTGGTCAGATCGCTAAAACACTAGGATCCGTCGAAGCGCTATATGCCAAATACTATGATACATTAGAAAAATCGATCGAAGCTGATTTAGGCATATATAAGCCGAAACGGATCGGACATATCACCCTGGTCCATAAATTCCAGCAGCGCTATCCATCCGCATTGAATTTTGACGAGCATGTATACAGGGTGCTGGATTTGATCAAGAAAGAAAACTACCAATTGGATTATAATGGCGCCGGGCTTGTTAAACCGCTATGCGGCGAACCGTATCCGCCGGAACGGTTTGCCAGACGCGCCATGGCTCTCGGCATTCCGCTCGTTTATGGTTCCGATGCCCATCAGGTCCAAGATTTGGGGCAGGGCTACCAGGCATTGATTCCCGAGTTCAATGGGTAACTTCAGGCCCGCCCCGCCAACTGTGGCTCGAGGTCCTTTGCAATGAAAAGGGTATCCTGAAGGAACCGTCCCACTTCATTCGCATAAATATTCGTGTAATAGGCTTCCTGCGGAAACACATGAAGCACATCCATCGCATAATGGGTATGCAGGACAGGGGCCGTAAGCAGGCCCTTCAGCTGCAGCAAATACATCGGGATCGAGACCGAGTGGAAGCTCCGGTTCTTGATTCCCTGTTCCAAAATATATTGAAAATAAGACTTTTCTTTTGTAAAATAAGTCGAATGAATTTCCCGGTTTAAATTGGAATCGAGTGATGATTCCCCATAGATGAACCGTGCAGCCAGGAAGTTTTCCCTCTGGAAGGCGAGTATGCCCTTCACGAGATTCAGCAAGCACTGCTGCGGTCCTTTAAGGTCGAGAAGGGTCATGTTCGTCTCAAGGACCAGGATATAGTCTTCTAAATAGGAAGTGAAACAGAATTCCAGCAGCCCCTGCTTATTTTTGAAATAGTAGGCAATATTTGCAGCGTTCACTTTCGCTTTATTGGCAATATCCCGGATTGAAGTCGCATGGTAACCTTTCAAATGAAATAAATGCAGGGCAGCTTCGACAATGGCTTGTTTCGTTGGCGTTTGGCGATTCATTCAGGCAATCCCTCGCTTTCTTTGAGACAAGTCTTGTGGACTAATTTCTGCACGAATGAGGCTGAATCCTTTAGTTAGTTCTCGACAATTTCCCAACAATCAAGCAACATGGCTAGAATGTGCTGTAAAAATATGCGGAAGACAGGTGAACGCTTTTGTTTAATGTCGAAATGTATCAAGGAAAAAAAGAAAAAAACTATGAACTGGTCCAAAAACAACTTTACGCCTTAGTTGAAGATGAAACGAACCGGATTGCCAATTTAAGCAATGCGGCGGCTTTACTGAATCAGTTTCTAGATGAAGTCAATTGGGTCGGCTTCTATCTATACGAAGAAGACCAATTGATCTTAGGACCATTCCAAGGGCTTCCGGCATGTGTCCGCATCCCAATGGGCAGGGGCGTATGCGGGACATCCGCGGCCACTGCAAAAACCTTGCGCATCGAGGACGTCCATCAATTCCCTGGACATATTGCCTGTGATGCAGCATCGCGATCTGAAATTGTCATACCTCTCATGCAGGAAGGCAATTTGATCGGTGTGCTCGATATCGACAGCCCGATCACGAACAGATTTGACGAAATCGATCAGCAGGGACTCGAGAAGTTCGCTGAGATCCTTTCCAAGCATTTATAACATGAAAGAAAGGGAGCGGCTCATGCAAGCTGCTCCCTTTTTCATAGCAGGACTCCATGCACATGCACCCGGTCCTTGCCAGAATTCTTCGCGCTATATAACGCTTCATCGGCCCTTTTGACGATTTCCTTCACACTATCAGGACGCCCTTTCCCCCAATGGGACACGCCTGCCGAGATCGTTACACCCGGATTGGAAATATCCCTCACTTTATCCTTCAGCCGTTCCGCAATTCGAATGCCCGTTTCCAAAGATTCACATGGCAAGTAGATAGCAAGCTCTTCCCCGCCCCACCTTGCCCCTATATCATGATCACGAATATTATGCTGGAGAAGGTTCGCCACTTGGATCAGAATTTCATCGCCAACCTGATGACCGTATGTATCATTTATCCTTTTGAAGTTATCGATATCGATCATGATGAATGCTCCCCCTTCATCCTTTTCAAGCGATCTAGACATTTTTTCATCAAGGAATCCCCTGGAATACAGCTGTGTCAGATGATCGGTAATGACCATTTTTTCAAGTTCTTCCCGCAGAATCGAATTGGCCATCGCCATGCTGGAGTGATGGATGAGGGATTGCAGCAACTTGAACATTTCGAACGAAAAGAAATAGGCCTCCGTATGGAGGATGACGGCGAAGCCCTTGACTTCATCCCCTTTCATCATCGGTACGGCCATCAGGGAACGATACCGTATCTCTGCTTCCGGGCGATGTACCCTTAGATCACCGATGAAAAGCGATTCCTTCTCACTCCCGAGCCTATCGATCAGGAATGAGACATAAAGGCCCGCTCCCTCTGAATCAAAGAAATCCGAGCTGCCAGAGAGGATTGCCCCCGCGTCATCCAAATCAAGCGTCAAAAAGCCAACTTGTTCCGCATGAAAGGATGTGATGATCTGCCGCTTCATATATTCCATCGTTTCATCCAGGCGCAGATTGGAATTCAAATGGCGGGATATCTCATTTATTAGCTGCAGGTCCGCAACAAGCCGTTTGGATTGTTGATACAGCTGGGCGTTCTCCAAGGCGCTCCCGGCCGTATTGGCAAGCAATGAGATAAACTCGATTTCCTGCTTCGGGAAAGTGAGGGTTTTAGGAGCAATGACCTGAAGCACTCCATAGACTCCCTGTTTCCCCTTTAATGGCGCATATAGAATGGATTGATTTTCGGAAGGCTGATCTTCGAATTCCATATTGCCCGATACATAGGCTTGCAAAGCAGCCACATTATCACTATCATATTCGAGTTCCTTGATCGGCAAGTTTTCATGGCCGTCATGATCATGCGAAAGTAACAGGAAATACTCGAATGTCGGATACACGGTATGTAAAGTAGCGATGATCTCCCCCAGTACCGCATCCCTGCTCATGGAAGAATGGAACTTTTCAGTAACCTTGAAAAGTTGTTTATACCGCCTTTCATCGTCCGATATCTTTGAAATGGATAAAGCGGTTTTCAAGATGATCGTGAATTCATTAGCAAAGATGGAGCCTTCCTCCAACGTCAGGCTGGAAAGGGCGCTGGCTTCCCGTTCTTTAAATGCCGTCACGCCGATCACCTTCCCGTTATCCCAAAGGGGGATGACGACATGAATATCCAGGGCTCCCGCTTGCATGCGGACCATTCCATCCCCATCACCAACTTGTTCTCTCCATAATAATTGAATATACTCCTGAACAGGGGCTTCCATGATATAGTCGTGAAGGCTTCCAGTCGAGGCTTCTTTATAGAATTGCTGCTTCCACTCATCGAATTTAAAGAACGTGACCTCTTCCATCTCCAGCAATTCTTTTGTATCCAATAAAAAGGTCTCCAAAAACGTCGCGTCATGAAGTTCACCCTTTCTATTTTGCATATGTTGAAAGAAGAGCATCCTTAATTGATTTAATATCTGAGCTGTTTTATTCTTCATCTTTATCATCCCTATATTACAGCCTATTTTTTTAAGAGAACCTGAGATTTCATCATATCCGAAAGTTGAATCGATGCAAAGAAACCGGGATCAGACCATGCAAATAACATATAATTAGGGGTCCCAATGAAAAGGGAAAACCACCCATGTAATTATGTTTTATACTCATTACTTCATTATAACGCTCACTATGAAAAATTCCTCCCTAATAATAGTATTTTTTAAATATTTTGTCTTTCCATCTTCTTCGGTTCACTTTCCCGCTTCTTTAATTAATCGCCTATACCCTTGACTCATCGAGCAGAATATTATACAATACTCCTTGTGTAAAATATTGCAGCCTATGTGACAGCTTTTATGTTCTCATTTTGTTCCTCCTTTACAGAGGTGTATCTCGTAACTCTCTGCTGCTAGGGCGAAGGTACATGAAAACAAAATGGTCATGATCGTCCATTCACACGGTTTTTATTTTACCAAAATAAAAACATTTAAAGGAGGAGTCATCCTATGGCTCGTTATACTGGCCCAAGCTGGAAACTATCCCGTCGTTTAGGAATTTCCCTAACAGGTACTGGTAAAGAATTAGAAAAACGCCCTTATGCTCCAGGACAACATGGTCCTAACCAACGTAGAAAAATTTCTGAATACGGAATGCAACTACAAGAGAAACAAAAACTTCGTCACATGTACGGAATCACTGAACGTCAATTCCGTTCAATGTTCGACCGTGCTGGCAAAATCAAAGGTGTTCATGGTGAAAACTTCATGGTTCTTCTTGAATCACGTCTTGACAACCTAGTTTACCGTCTTGGTTTAGCTCGTACACGTCGTCAAGCACGTCAACTTGTTAACCACGGTCACATCATTGTAGACGGACGTCGCGTAGACATCCCATCTTACAAAGTGTCCCTTGGACAAACAATCGCAGTTCGTGAAAAATCACGCAACTTCTCAATCATCAAAGAATCAGTTGAAGCAACTAACTTCGTACCTGATTTCCTTACTTTCGATGCTGAGAAATTGGAAGGTACTTTCACTCGTTTACCAGAACGTTCTGAATTGCCTGCTGAAATTAACGAAGCGCTTATCGTTGAGTTCTACTCTCGTTAATACTTTGTTAACTTTAAAAAACCTAGAAACATTGATTTCAATGTTTCTAGGTTTTTTTTCTTGTTCTCCTGAATTTTCGTTCTCTTGATATGGAGGACGTTTTTTAGATAGGCTGTTTTTTCGCATAGTTTGTTGCTATAAGTTATGCGGCGTGGTTGATTTCCGCTCCAATCACCCGTTCTGCACATGCGCAGTAAAGCCCGGCTGTCACTCAGCCGGGCTTCCCTACACTTATTTGACTAATGTATATTTCTTCTTGCCGCGGCGAACGAGAATGAACTCTCCCTCGATCTTGGCAGCTTCCGTCACGACATACTGCAGATCGGTCACTTTTTCTCCATTGATGGAGATGGCACCGTTTTGGATATCTTCACGGGCTTGGCGCTTCGATGGGGAGATTTTCGCTTCGACGATCAACTCGACCAGACCGATATCTTCCTTGGTTTCACGTTCAAAGCTAGGGACATCTTTAAAGCCCAGCTTGATTTCCGCTGCAGTCAAATTTTTCACCTCACCGCTGAATAGCGCAGCAGAGATTTTGATTGCTTGATCAAGGGCTTCCTGACCATGAATCAAACGGGTCATCTCTTCGCCCAACGTTTTTTGCGCTTTGCGAAGATGCGGTTCAGACTGTACGGATTGCTCTAGCTCTTCAATCGTTTCACGAGATAGGAATGTGAAGAATTTCAAGTATTTCACGACATCGGCATCAGCTGTATTGATCCAGAACTGGTAAAACTCGTACGGGGTTGTCTTTTCCGGATCAAGCCAGATCGCTCCGCCTTCCGTTTTACCGAATTTCGTACCATCCGCTTTCGTTACGAGCGGAATCGTCATACCGTATGCTTTTGCTTCCTCATCATTCGATTTCCGAATCACTTCAAGTCCTGTCGTAATATTGCCCCATTGGTCACTTCCGCCAATTTGTAATTTACAGTTGTAATTGCTGTATAAATGCCCGAAATCAATTCCTTGTAAAAGCGTATACGTGAATTCAGTAAAGGAAATCCCCGTGTCCAGGCGCGAAGCAACTGTATCCTTTGCCAAAATGTAGTTAATGCCAATGTATTTCCCATAATCACGCAAGAAGGTGACGAGATCGATTTTACCCAACCAGTCATAGTTATTGACCATGACGGCACCATTTTCGCCGTCGAATTCAAAGATATGCGATAGCTGCCCTTTTATGCAGTCGGCATTATAAAGAACTTTTTCCAGCGTTTGCAGCTGGCGTTCCTCCTTTTTACCACTCGGATCACCGATAAGTCCAGTCGCCCCGCCAACTAGCACAAGAGGACGATGGCCGTGCTGCTGGAAACGGCGCAATGTCAAGAATGGCAGCAGATGTCCGATGTGCATACTATCGGCAGTCGGATCTACACCGCAGTATAAAGAAATTTTCTCTTTTTCTAATAGGTCTTTAAAGCCCTTTTCGTCCGTTTGTTGATAAATAATCCCTCTCCATTCGAGGTCTTTAAGCAATTCCATGTAATATTCCTCCTCCATCTATAGAAAGCCTCCGCAAAAAGCACACAAAAACGCCCCTTCATAAATATGAAGGGACGAATAAATTCGCGGTACCACCCAACTTGAGGACATACTATGCCCTCCGCTCTAAAACGAATAACGGTCGTCAACCGTTCCCTGCTACTATCATTTCACAGCAAATGCTCCAGGAAGTAATTCATCAAACCATTTGTACCGATTTCCACTAACCACCGGCTCTCTAAAACAGGGATAGTCTGACTACTGGGTCCTATCATCGCGATCAATTCATTCTTTTATTGTTGTTAATAAACTTTTATCATACATAAGATTGCTTGTCAACATTACCCTTACAGATTCTAGAAAAATAAGAAAGATGACCTTTCGCCTACTTGTTATATGCTATAATATATGTGATTTCAGGGGGTATGATACGATGAATAATAATCAAAAAGATAGATTACGGACGGCATGGAAGCAGCTGACCCGTTTTTTCCGAAATGAAAAGACACAAAAAAATGCACGGGTCACCTACCAGGTCTTTTGGAATTTAACGCTGATCCTCATTATTGTCGGGATTCTAGGATTCTCATTCGCCGGCGGCGTTGGAGCCGGCTATTTCGCTGCCCTCGTCAAAGATGAGCCGGTACGCTCAAAAGAAGATCTTAAAAAAGACATCTACAATTATGAAGAGACCTCTGAAGTATACTTTGCCAATGAGGTGTATTTGGGCAAGCTTAAGAGCGATCTCGAGCGTGAAGAAGTGTCAATCGATAAAGTTTCCAAGTATCTTCAAAATGCGGTCATCGCGACAGAAGATGAATATTTTTACGAGCATGACGGGGTTGTCCCGAAGGCGATCCTGCGTGCCATTTACCAGGAATTCTCCAATGCATCCGTCCAATCGGGAGGAAGCACATTAACGCAGCAGCTCATCAAAAACCAGGTGCTGACAAACGAAGTGTCGTTTGATCGGAAGGCAAAAGAAATCCTGCTTGCACTCCGGGTAGAGAAATTCTTTGAAAAAAAAGAGATTTTGGAAACGTACCTAAACGTCTCCACTTTGGGAAGAAACTCTTCCGGTCGGAACATTGCTGGTGTCGAGTCGGCTGCTGAAGGTATTTTTGGCGTGGAGGCCAAAGACCTGACACTGCCCCAATCCGCGTTTATCGCCGGATTGCCGCAAAGTCCATTCGGTTACACACCATATACGCAGCAAGGGAAATTGAAAGATAATCAACAGCCTGGCATCAACAGGATGAAAACCGTTTTAAAACGGATGTACAGTAACGGATACATAACAAAGGACGAGTATGATAAAGCAAAAGCCTACGACATAACCAAAGACTTTATCGGAAAATCGGAGATGCCATCGGAGAAGTATCCATGGCTCACCTATGAAATTGAAAAACGCTCCATTGAAATCCTCTCTGTCAATCTAGCAAAAGAAGATGGATATGAAGAAAAGGATTTAGAGGATGATGATCTAAAAGCGCAATATGTAGCCCTTGCCGATCGTAAGCTTCGACAAAATGGCTATAAAATTTATACCACCGTCAACAAAAAGATTTATGACAAAATGCAGGAAGTAACGAAAAACTATCCGAACTTCGGATACGATAAACCGACGCAGGTCGTCGACCCGGATACGAAGGAAACGAAAACCGTGAGCCAGCCCGTGGAGGCCGGAGCGATCCTGATCGAGAATAAAACAGGGAAAATCATCAGTTTCGTTGGCGGCCGTGATTTCAAGCGGGAACAGACGAACCATGCGACCGCATCATTGCGCTCAAACGGTTCAACGATGAAGCCATTGCTTGTATATGGCCCAGGGATCGAGCTAGGCAAGATCTCACCTGGAAGCGTATCGGCCAACGTGCCGATTTCCATTGGAGCTTGGAGTCCAGGGAACTATGGCGGCGGCAGCTATACGGGCGTATCGACTGCCCGCGAGGCCCTGAAGAAGTCCTACAATATCCCGGCAGCGCTCTTTTACAAAAAGATAATCAACCTGAGACCTGCTTCGTATTTGGAGAAAATGGGCTTCTCCACCGTGACGAAAGGCGATTACTCCAACCTGTCCATGTCATTGGGTGCCATGGACAGGGGTGTAACCGTCGAAGAAAACGTCAATGCGTTTGGCACCTTTGCCAATTCAGGGGAATTCATCGATGCTTATATGATCGATAAAATCGTTTCGAAGGATGGCAAGGTCATCTATCAGCATAAAGTGAAACCAGTGGATGTTTTTTCCCCACAAGCCGCTTACCTGACGCTTGACATGATGCGTGATGTCGTAAACAGCGGGACGGCGGCGTCGGTCAGGAACCGCCTGGCCTTCTCAAGCGATTGGGCCGGTAAAACCGGTACTTCACAAAATTATTGGGACGCTTGGTTCGTAGCCACCAATCCGAATGTATCGTTTGGGACATGGCTCGGTTATGACAAGCCAAAATCCTTGCAAGGCAACTATAACGGACTTGAATACAATAAACGGAATATATATTATTGGGCCGATCTGATCAACGCGGCCTACAAAGCCGAACCGAAACTCATCGATCCCGATAAACGGTTCCAAATGCCTGGCGGAATCGTCAGCCGTTCCTTCTGCGGCGTTTCCGGACTGCTGCCTTCAAGTTCGTGCCAAAAGGCCGGACTGGTCAAGTCGGATTTATTCATCGCCAAGTACGCACCATCCAAGGCGGATAATAGTTTCATAGACGGACAATATGTTTCAGTCGGAAGCAAGCGCTACGCCGCCCTTCCGCAAACACCTGGCGAATTCACGAGCGGCGGGTTCATGCTCAACCCAGATTCGTTTGCAGATATCGGTTTGCAGTATGTGATCGATCCGGGCGCCATCATTCCTGGCGGCGAGGAAAAGGGGGAAGTCGTCGCTACGAAAGCGAAATTGAATGATAATGGCAAAGCGCCCGCCCCCCTTTCCATCTCCATGAGCAGCGATAAGATCACTTGGGGGCTTCATCCTGAAGGGGATGTCGTCGGCTATCGTGTCTATAAGGACGGGAAAAAAGTGGCGAGCATCAATGCTGGTGCAGAGCTTGTTTATAAAGTCGGCTCAGGCGGCTCCTATTACGTAACGGCCGTTGACATAGTCGGGAAAGAATCGTCTCCATCGCAACATGTCGAAAGCGGCGCTAAAAAGGCAAGCAAAGAAGATTCGACCAAAAATAAAGACGATCGCAAAAAAGATAACATCGCAAACGAAGATAAAAAAACGGAAGCAAAAGAAGAAACTCGCACATCAGGTCAAGATAAGGCCAAAGATTCTGATACACAGCAAGAACAAGATAAAAACAAAGATCAGGATCAGGATCAAGACGAAGATGATGCAGATAAAGAGGATACAAAGACCGACAAGAATAAAGACACGGTCAATGATAAAGACAAAGAAACCAACAACGCGGAAGAAGAGGAAGAATGATTCTTTTCGTAAAACAGGCTGGCGGGATCAAACCGCCAGCCTGTTTTTTCCTATCAGACGACATAAAAGGCATCCATGCGCTGAACATGGATGCCTTTTTACATGTTATTTGCAATCAATCCTCCATCGATGATAGATCGCCAGTTGGCAAATCCAGTTCCCAGGCTTTTAAGACGCGGCGCATGATTTTACCGCTTCTCGTTTTTGGAAGCTTGTCCCTGAATTCAATCTCACGCGGCGCGGCATGCGCTGCAAGACCGTTTTTTACAAATTGGCGGATTTCCTCAATCAAGGCATCGTTTGCATCGTATCCGTCACGAAGGGCGATAAACGCTTTGATGATTTCCCCGCGGACTGGATCGGGCTTCCCGATGACCCCCGCTTCAGCTACGGCCGGATGCTCGACCAGCTTGCTTTCCACCTCGAACGGCCCCACTCGTTCCCCTGCCGTCATGATGACATCATCGACCCGGCCTTGGAACCAGAAATACCCCTCTTCATCCATATAAGCGGAATCCCCGGAAACATACCAATCGCCAGGCATGAAGTAAGATTCATATTTTGCTTGATTATTCCAGACAGTCTTCATCATGGAAGGCCAGCCTTTCTTAATGGCCAGGTTCCCCATGCGGTGCGGCGGAAGTTCATTGCCTTGATCATCCACTATCGCCGCTTTCACGCCAGGTATCGGTTTTCCCATCGAGCCCGGCTTGATTTCCAGGCAAGGATAATTGCAGATGACCTGTGCTCCCGTCTCCGTCATCCACCAAGTATCATGGATGCGATGATTGAAAACCTTCATTCCCCAGCGGACCACCTCAGGATTCAATGGCTCGCCTACACTCAGGATATGGCGGAGGGAACTCAAATCGAAACGTTTAACGATTTCGTCACCTGCCCCCATCAGCATCCTGAAGGCAGTCGGTGCACTGTACCAAACCGTGACACCAAAATCCTGCAAGGTTTTGTACCAGGATTCAGGCTTGAATCGCCCGCCTACAATGACATTCGAGGTTCCTGTAAGCCATGGTCCGAAAATGCCGTAAGACGTCCCTGTCACCCATCCAGGATCGGCTGTGCACCAATACACATCCTCCTCCTGCAGATCCAGGACCCATCTTGCCGTTTGGTAATGCTGGACCATCGCATTATGAACGTGAAGCACGCCTTTAGGCTTCCCTGTGGAACCGGATGTATAGTGCAAGATCAATCCGTCATTCCGATCCACCCATTCAATGTCGAATTTGGTGTCGGCTTCTTTTAGCTTTTTATTGAAGTGATGATACTTTCCCTCTTCTTTTATATTTTCGCCCACTAGGAAAATATGTTTCAAATGGGGCAATTCATCGACCGGGACGCGCGGCAGAAGTTCCGGGGTCGTAACGAGGACACTTGCTTCACTATCTTCGAGACGGTCCCTTACCGCGCCTTCCATGAAGGCCTCGAACAACGGTCCGACCACCGCTCCCGTTTTGATCGCACCCAGCAAGGCAAAGTAAAGCTCCGGGGAGCGTGGCATGAAGATGAAGACACGATCTCCTTTTTCGACATGGGCAATGTCCTTGAACACATTGGCCGCTTGGTTCGTATAATCCTTCATTTCCTTGAATGTATATTTTTCCTTTCTTTTATCGTCTTTATAATAAAGGGCTATTTTGTTTTTTCTGTATGTTTCGGCATGGCGGTCAATGGCTTCATATGCCAGATTCACCTTACCGGTTTCGGACCAGGAGAATTCCTTTTCCGCCTCGGACCAGTCAAACCCCTTGTATGTTTCATCGTAATTCTTTAGATTGAACTTACCTTCCACTACTGGCAACGCTTTCACATTCATACGACAAACTCCCCCTTTTTTCGGCTCTATATGCTCATTATAGTATAAAGGAATAATTATCTCAATTTTTAAAATACTAACCGTTTCCATAATAGGGAAAATGAATGGTTGATAAAGCATCGAATTCGCCTGCACTATATTGTTATCGGGAAGACAGGTATAATGATGCTAACAGGAAAATGTGCTGTGACAAAAGATTGATATTCGCCTTGAACTTTCTGAATTAAGCTATGTATAATTTAAGGTATACTTCCATTTGCTCGGTTTTCAAGCAGCACGCCTTATCCTTCGCAAACGAAGAGTATAAGAGTACTATTTTACAAGGATGGTGAAAGAATGGAATATAACAAGACCTTTTATGCCAAGGAACTGCAGACATTAAATGGAACCCTCATCATCGAGGGGCCATTGGATGGGGAACGGATGTCGGCTTATGAGTTTCATGAAGACTTGGTCGCCTTTCGTCCGCCTGCTTTGCAGCATAAAGCGTTAATAGAGATTGCAGACTTGCCTGAAGGCAGGATCTTCATCGCACGTAAACAAGAAACCATCGTTGGTTATGTAACCTATTTATATCCGGATCCGTTGGAACGATGGTCGGAAATCGAGATGAAGGACCTGATTGAGCTAGGGGCAATCGAGGTCATCCCTGAATACCGGGGTGCCTCCGTCGGAAAGAACTTGATCCGCCTTTCGATGGAAGACGATTCGGTGGAAGACTTCATCATCATCACGACTGAATACTATTGGCACTGGGACTTAAAAGGCACTGGCCTTAATATTTGGGAGTACCGCAAGATCATGGAAAAAATGATGAGCGCCGGGGGCCTGGTTTACTTTGCAACGGATGATCCGGAAATCAGTTCCCACCCAGCGAACTGCTTGATGGCCCGCATTGGCAAGAGGGTGCCGCCGGAATCCATCGAGAAATTCGACCAGCTGCGTTTTATGAATCGGTTCATGTATTAAAGAGGTGAAATGGAGGAGGAAGGAACATGATTGTTGAAAAAATAATGAATGAGGACATAATCACCCTCACTCCAGCGGATACAATCCAAAGCGCTGTCGTGATCATCAAGGAAAAACGAATTCGCCACATTCCCATTGTCGATGAAAGCTTTCAACTTGTCGGATTAGTCAGTGACCGTGATAT
Source organism: Peribacillus simplex (assembly GCF_001542915.1). Classification (GTDB taxonomy): domain Bacteria; phylum Bacillota; class Bacilli; order Bacillales; family DSM-1321; genus Peribacillus; species Peribacillus simplex_B. The sequence continues at coordinate 130,666 of NZ_LNNH01000019.1, forward strand.
ACGAGATGCTGCCCCTTCGATATTCAACACCGCAGAATACAAAAATGATTTACAAAAGCCATTATCAAGCATCATGAAAACGGATCTAATCACAGGGCACCCGCTCGATTTCGTGGAAGAAATCGGGGCTGTATTTTGTGAAAGCAACATCAGCTGCCTCCCGATCGTCAAAGAGAGGAAATTGGTGGGCATCATAACCGGTTCTGACTTGCTTCAGTCATTCGTTGAATTGACGGGTGTCAATCAGCCGGGCTCACAAATCGAAATCAAGATCCCGGACAAGGCAGGAACCCTTCACGATATTGCCCACATTTTCAAACGGCGCAACTCCAATATCCTGAGTACCCTTGTTTATCCGGAAAAAGACGGCACCGATTATAAGATTTTGGTCATCCGTGTCCAGACGATGAATCCATTTATGGTGGTGGAGGATTTGAAACAAGAAGGCTATACCGTCTTGTGGCCGAGTTTACCGGGGACTTCCCATGAATGATACATCCCTTTTCGTCTACTCGGAGGAACTTCTTGCCTACAAATTCAATGATGAGCACCCATTCAATCAAAAGCGGCTTACCCTTACGCTTGATTTGCTGAAAAAACACCATGCCATTCGTGATGATCAAATTATCAAGCCAAGAATGGCCACGGATGAAGAGTTGGAGCTAGTTCATGACCGGCATTATGTAAACGCCGTCAAATTGGCCGGGGAGGGAAAGCTGCCCAGCGAAAAGGCCTTGAATTACGGTCTGGGGACGGAGGACACCCCCATCTTCCCCAACATGCATGAAGCGAGCGCCTTGCTTGTAGGCGGCACTTTGACGGCCGTGGATGCCGTCATGACCGGTAAGTCGCTGCACGCACTCAATCTTGGCGGGGGCTTGCACCACGGCTTTCGTGGCAAAGCCTCGGGGTTTTGCATTTATAATGATAGTTCGGTCGCAATCAAATACTTACAAAAGAAATATGGGGCACGTGTCCTGTATGTCGATACGGATGCCCATCACGGCGATGGGGTCCAATGGTCCTTTTACGATGATCCGGATGTATGCACGCTTTCCATCCATGAAACGGGACGCTACTTATTTCCCGGCACGGGGACGATAAACGAAAGGGGCCAAGGTAAAGGCTACGGCTTCTCTTTCAACATCCCTGTCGATGCCTTCACGGAGGATGACTCCTGGCTGGAGTGCTATCGAGCCGCCTTTCGAGAGGTCATTGAATTTTTCAAACCGGATATCATTTTAACCCAGAACGGAGCCGACTCCCATTATTACGATCCGCTCACCCATTTATCCGCAACAATGAAGATTTACCGGGAGATACCAAAGCTTGCCCATGAACTGGCCCATGAATATTGCAACGGGCGCTGGATTGCAGTCGGGGGCGGCGGCTATGATATATGGCGTGTCGTCCCGAGGGCTTGGTCGAGAGTATGGCTTGAAATGACCGATAACGACCTATCCGGTCCTCTTTCAAAAGAATGGCTTGACAGCTGGCAGCCAGAGTCCCCCGTTCCACTCCCTCGGGAATGGGATGACATGGAGGATATGTACGAGCCCATCCCGAGGAAGCCTGAAATCACCGAAAAGAATGCACTTACGCTTGAAAAGGCGCTCTACCCTATCCGGTCATCCAGACAAACATCGACAAGCAATGAACATAGCTAACGAAAGGGGTTCGGCAGGTAACATCCCGAACCCCTTTTTGAGCTTTGCGCAAAATAAAAAATGAGACCATTAACGACCTTTTCCTGCCCCTTGCTTACTATACGCTGTGAAAAAATGAACAAAGTTGCATACATGAATTCCACTCACGGGAGCGACTGCAGTGGAATGAAAAAATAAAGTACCTCTTCCCAAACTGTGGGCAATGTTTGGTCGAATAAAAAAAGAGCGCCCTCTAGGGCACTCTCTTAAGCTTATTTCGTTGATTGACGTGCCTCGATCCGATGGGGCAGGATCACTTTTTCATGACCTTCCTCCACTTGCTCCTTATTCATCAACTTTGTCAATAGCCTCATCGCAACCGCACCGATATCATATAGGGGTTGAACGATGGTCGTGATTTGCGGACGAACCATCAAGGTCAATCTAGTATTGTCAAAGCTGATCACTTCGAAGTCTTCCGGCACATTGTACCCTTTATCCTGGGCGGCATGTACGATCCCAAGCGCCATTTCATCAGCACCAACGATGAACGCCGTCGGTTTCTCCCCGGACTCCAGGAACTTTTCAAAAGACTCGATGCCCGAATCATATGTATAATCGCCTTCGACAACATAACGTTCATCAAAGGTAAGCCCTGCTTCCTTCAGCCCTCGCTTATAACCCGCCAATTTCTTTTCATCAATCAACGCTGAAAGGTTTCCGCTTACAAAAGCGATATTCTTATGGCCTTTTTGGGCAAAAAATGTCACTGCGTCGAATGCTGCCGCCTCATAATCAATATTAACGGATGGCACTTGCCCGCTTTCATCGACTGATCCAGCCAGAACGATAGGAACCGGGGAATTCGTAAACTCCTTGACATGTTCATCGGTTATGTTACCGCCCATGAATACGATGCCGTCCACTTGTTTTCCAAGCATCGTATTCAACAAATGGAATTCCTTATCTATATTCTCATCGGAACTGCTTAAAATGATATTGTATTTATACATTGTCGCTATGTCTTCTATCCCTCTTGCCAATTCGGCAAAAAAGATGCTGGAGATGTCCGGTATGATGACACCCACGGTCGTCGTCTTCTTGCTGGCAAGACCCCTTGCCACTGCATTGGGACGGTACCCTAGCCTCTCAATCACATCCGATACTTTCTTCCTTGTAGCCGGCTTTACATTTGGATTCCCGTTAACTACGCGGGAAACGGTGGCCATGGAAACATTCGCTTCACGCGCCACATCATAAATGGTTATATTATTCATTCATCCATTCCTCCATTTCTTTCATTTTTCCCATAAAAGACCCGAATTATTTCGAAAAAAAATCTTTTATACGTTTTTCCTCTATAAGGAAGATTATATTAGGAACGATCTGCCTAAGAAAAATGCAATCCCACTCTCTTCTCAGCCAAAGATTCAATACTCTTTGCAAGTATAAAAGTTCACATAGATATCACTTTATGTATGACCAATCTTCCGAACAGTTCTCATTCTTGTTATTTATCATACGATAGACGAATCTTTCCTGCAATCCAATAGTGCTTATTTCCGTGTTTTTTCTGCAAAAACAAGTATTTTACCATTAAAAAAAGCCCTTGCCAAGGTGGTAAGGGCCGTAAGTAAATCATTTAATGACTATTTTAGCTTATACAGTTACCCAGTTCAAACGTTTAATTTCTTCGTAAAATTCATCAAATTGCTTGAAGTCCATTTGCTGTGCAGAGTCAGATAATGCAACGGACGGATCCGGATGCACTTCCGCCATTACACCGTCAGCACCGATGGCAAGTGCCGCTTTAGCCGTTGGAAGCAATAGATCGCGCCGTCCAGTTGAATGCGTCACATCAACCATGACCGGTAAGTGCGTTTCTTGTTTTAAGATCGGCACCGCAGAGATATCCAGTGTATTTCTTGTTGCTTTCTCGTAAGTACGGATACCGCGCTCACAAAGGATGATGTTGCCGTTGCCCTGTGACATGATGTATTCCGCCGCATGAATGAACTCCTCGATCGTTGCAGCCAGTCCACGTTTTAACAGCACTGGTTTATTAACGGCACCAGCCGCTTTTAACAAGTCGAAGTTTTGCATGTTACGTGCTCCGATTTGGATGACGTCAATATGATCGATCGCCGCTTCAATATCATTGGCACTTACGATTTCACTGATGACGGCCAAGCCGTATTCATCTGCAACACGTTTAAGTATTTGCAAGCCCTCCAAGCCAAGTCCTTGGAAATCATATGGAGATGTACGTGGCTTAAATGCACCGCCGCGCATTAATTTCAACCCTTTAGCTTTAATGACTTCAGCCACTGCTGCCGTTTGTTCATAAGATTCAACGGCACAAGGTCCGAAGACGAAGCTAGGAATCCCATTACCGACCAATTCGCCCTTGATGTCGATGATCGTGTCTTCAGGCTTTTGCTTTCTAGATACAAGAAGCGTCTTCTTCTGATCGTCTTTTTGCAGCTCCAAGCCCAATTTGAAGATTTCCTTGAAAATATGTTTAATCGAACCAAGATCAAGCGGTCCTTGGTGGTTCGCTTCGATAAGGTCAAGCATTGTTCTTTCGCGGACCGGATCGTAACGGTTTACACCTTGTTTTTCTTTGACGCGACCAATTTCCTGTACAAGTTCAGCACGTTGATTAATAAGATGTAATAACTGAAGGTTCACATCATCCAGTTGATTACGAAGACCATCAAGCTCTTTGTTGCTCATTACAAATCCATCCCTTCGTTTTTTAAAATGAAAATCGGCTCAGCGGCCATACCCGAAAATCCCTTCTGAATCTCCGATAGAGCGAACCGATTATTTTATCAATGAAAATTTTAGAATATTTCATGTATAATTAACTCAATTATAAAGCATGCATCTCCAAATGTCACTAACTTTTTCTTTATTAGTTAAACGCTTTTAAGCATTAAAGTTATAAATATATAAAAGTAGGTGTTACCCATGCAGGAAAAACTGTTTGCGTTAGATATTGGAACACGATCCGTAGTAGGAATTATATTGGAAAAAGAACAGGAATGCTATAAAATAGTCGACATTTTATCTTGGGAGCATTCCGAGAGAGCGATGCTTGATGGCCAGATTCACGATGTTCTGGCCGTCTCCAAAGTCATTTCCCAAATAAAGGGCCAATTGGAAGAAAAGCATGGTCCGTTAAAAAAGGTATCCGTAGCTGCCGCAGGAAGGGCATTAAAAACCGAACGGGCGAAGATGACGATCAAGATCGGCGGGAAGCCCCTGATGACGCGGGAGGATGTCCTCCACCTTGAATTCAGTGCCGTTCAGGAAGCGCAGACCATCGTAGCCAAGCAAAAACATTCCCAATCAACCTATTATTGTGTAGGATATTCCGTTTTATACTACCATCTTGATGGGCAGGAATTAGGCAGCCTGCTTGATCAGAGCGGTGATGAGGCATCCGTTGAAATCATCGCAACCTTCCTACCAAAGGTTGTTGTGGAATCGTTGCTGGCAGCCTTAAAAAGAGCGGATCTGGAAATGCAGGCCCTTACTCTCGAGCCGATTGCAGCCATCAATGTGCTCATTCCGGCATCGATGCGGCGCTTGAACGTCGCTTTGGTCGATATTGGCGCAGGAACATCCGATATAGCCCTGACGGATTCAGGGACCGTCATTGCCTATGGGATGGTGCCGATCGCCGGTGATGAAATAACCGAAGCGATCAGCGACCACCTCCTCCTTGATTTCCCTCAGGCCGAACAGGCAAAGCGGGATTTGACGAATCATGAACAAATAAAGGTTACCGATATTCTCGGCTTTGCCAATGAGTTATCCACAACGGAAATCATTGATCAGATCCATCCTGCACTCGATCGTCTGGCCGAGAGCATCAGCTCGGAAATCCTTTCCTTGAATAACTCAAAAGCACCTAAGGCAGTGATGCTTGTCGGTGGAGGCAGCCAAACACCCGAGTTGCCTCGCCTTTTGGCCCAAAATCTGAACCTGCCCGAGAACAGGGTGGCCATCCGGGGCATCGATGCCATCCAGAATCTAGACATTTCGGATTTGATCCAGATGGGACCCGAATTGGTGACTCCCATCGGCATTGCCATAGCGGCAGATCAAAACCCGATTCAATATATAAGCGTTACCGTTGATGGCCGCCCCATCCGTCTATTCGATATGGAACGGACAAACGTCGGGGATTGCCTGCTTACAGCCGGAATCCGGGTGAGTTCCCTATATGGAAAGCCGGGAATGGCCAAAATCGTCCATATCAACGGACACCAGATCACGCTTCCGGGACAGCAAGGGGAGAAATCACGAATCACACTAAATGGCAAGGAAGCCTCCTTGGACACGGAAGTGAGGAATGAGGATATCATCACGACGACCAAAGGAACTGACGGCGCCCCTCCCCATACGGTAATACGTGATTTGCTTGATGGCCAAATGAGCAAAACGGTTACGGTGAATGGAGTCAAGCATACCATTCCAGCTGTCATCCTCAGGAATGGCGCAGCCGTATCAGGAGATGAACTTGTCGAGGACCATGACCAAATCGTCTGCCGCATGGAGGAAACGATTCAAGGATTGCTTAAAGCGATCCAACTTCCGGAACTGCTGACCTATCTTGAACCATTTTCGATTCAGCTGAATGGACAAGACACTCAAATTCGCACATTGACCGGCAGGATCACAAAAAATGGTCTCGAAACGAAGCCAGCCTACTCGTTCGATGAAGGCGATGAAATCGTCATCAAACCGATCGATCCCCCTGCATTAGGGGAAATATGTAACGAATTGAAGATCCAGCCGTCCTGCTCCATACCGGTTTTCTTCGAGGATGAAAAAATCGTCCTATCCCGGAAACTGGCCGAGTTCCGGCGAGACGGAGTCATAATGGAGGACGATGATAAGATTTTTGCTGGAGACTCACTGACCTTGATTCAACAAAAGCCGGAGCCATTCATTTTTCAGGATATATTCCGCCATATCGATATCCATATCCCGGCCCAGGGCAATAATCGCTTCACTCTTATCAAAAACGAACAAGAAACGACCTTTCATGAAACGATTTACCCTGGAGACCGTTTGAAAATCCATTGGCCGGCCACCGTATGATCGACTGCATTACAAAATCGAATGTCCCCTTTAGAATAGACCCTTTGAAAAAAGTCTATCCTGTAGGGGACTTTGTTTATAACAAAAGAACACGACGGAGGAAGTGACCTAATCATGATCATTCCGTTCCACTACGGACACTCGCTTATCCAGCGGGCGGTCCGGGAAGTCCAAAAAGGATGCTAATGGAACCTTTTAAAGGATAGCGGAGCCAAAAAAAAAGATGCCGCCTGTACAAAATACAGACAACATCTCCTTCTAGATACCTAGCCTTTTTCAATGCCCTTTCAAAGGATCTCGAAAAAAAGGCTCCGGTCATTATCCATCATTCGGCTACGGCCTTGCCCAATGAATCATATGTAATCCGCCAATGAGATTCATTCCAGACCGGCTTTCCATTTTTAAAAAGGATGGCCTGGGGGGATTGATGTTTGATATCGAAAGTTTCCGCCACATAATTGGAGAGCGGGCGAGCTTCCTGAACGGCTAAATAGGCCGTTTTAAGCTGTTCATTCCCGGCAATGAACTTCCCGTATTGTTCATGCGCCTCGGCACTCACAGGACATGTTAGGCTATGCTTGAACAGCAGGAACGTATCCTCCTTTAAAAGCTCATTGAATTGTTCTTCCGTTTCGATTTTGGATGTTGTCATCATACAGTCTCCTTTCATTCACGATTTGAATGTTACCATCAAAAAGGCGATGAAGCCATTTCAGCGCTTCATCGCCTTATTCTTCGTACCGCATTGCTTCTTCATCCAAGCTTAAGCGACTTGGCGATTATTTCTTTAATTTATTTTCCGTTTCATCAAACGCCTTTTTCGCTTCATCAAGTTTTAATTTGGCCGTGTTTTTGTTGCCGCTTGTAGGATCGGCAGGTTGGTTTTCAGCATCCTTTTTGTCCGCAAAATTGGTTTCGACGGATACGATCTTGGAATCTGTTGCTCCCGTTACATCAATATCCTTATTGCTTGAATTTGTCGTATCATCAGCTGCGTCACCGTTTTCTTTGACAGGTTTCAAGCTTTTCACCTTATTGACGATGTCGGATGATTTATTTGAAACGATTTCCGTTACGGAACTTGTTTTTTCTTTTGCAGTATCTGCAAGAACCGTACCTTTTTCCATTGCCGTTTGCCTTAATTTTTCGGTCTTCTCAGAAATGTTTTTAGCTTGTTCGTTGAAATCATTCCTTAATTCCTTACCTGTTTTCGGAGCCATGAACAATGCTGTAGCCGCACCGATCATCCCGCCGATCAAGGCGCCAATCATAAAGTCCTTTGAATTGATCGAGTCGCGTTCGTCCTCATATGTTTTTTGATAGTCCTTTGTCGGATATTCTTTTTGAGTCATAATACATTCCCCTCTCAATTTTCAGTTTATTTTTCATTAACTAGATTTTATGATCTAGAACGTAAAAACCTTTTTTTAGGCAGGTCATCTGTTTCCAGTGCTATCCGTTCCAACTCCGCTCTCTCGGCTGGAGTCGGGGCGGCCTGCTTGCTTCTAGCCTTCCATTTGTCCCGAATCTCTAAAGCTACGTTACTCCACTGGACAATTTGTGAAATTCTTTCCTGATTATTATCAATCTCAGCCTGAACTTTATTGGAAACCTTTTGGACTGAAGAATTGAAGCTGGAGATGGATGTACCTACATCCTTCACGGCATCAACCACTGAGTTCAGATTTTCTGACTTATGTTGCAGATCTTCAGCCAACGTATTCGTTTTATGTAATAGCTGAGTAGTTTCGAGCGTTATGCCCTGCATTTGGCTCTCGAGCCCTGTCAGCGTCCGGGCCACACTGTCCAGGGTGGTTTGAAGTGATGTCAGTACCTTCGTTAGGAAAATAACTAGGACCAAGAAAGCGATCGCTGCAACAGCAGCACTTACGTATAAAATAATCTCCATTGGAACACCTCCGAAAAAATCGACTTATTTAACTGTTAGTTATTAATTACCCCTTCCCGCTCATTATAAACGTATTTATTTTTTCAATATACCCTATCGTACCCTAATCTGGAAATATTGTTGTCCAGATCCAGTTCCTTCTTCGAAATCAATGTGTCGCACTTCTGGCCGGAAATCGGGTATGATAGTAAGATAAGTCGAATTTAAACAATGGAGGTATTTTTATGAAAGATCCCAGAATTGAAACATTGGCCAAAAACTTGATCAATTATTCCGTGAAGCTTCAAAAAGGTGAAAAGATCTTGATCGAAAACTTTGGATTGCAGCGTGAACTTGTTAATGCCCTTGTGAATGAAGCCTATGAAGCAGGTGGTTACCCATTCGTCCTGTTGAAGGATCATCAAGTGGATCGTGCCTTGCTGATGGGTGCCAAAGAAGAACAGTACAAGATGATGGGTGAGTTTGAAGCGAACGTAATGAGCCAGATGGATGCTTATATCGGGCTTCGCGCCGGGGATAATATCAATGAACAATCCGACGTCCCTCCAGAGAAGATGGCGATCCATGGACAAACCGTCGGCAAAGTACATAGGAATATCCGCGTGCCACAAACAAAATGGGTCGTGCTTCGCTACCCGACAAACTCCATGGCCCAATTAGCCAAGATGAGTACAGAAGCTTTCGAAGATTTTTATTTCGAAGTCTGTAACCTCGACTATGGCAAGATGAGCGCAGCCATGGACAGCCTTGTCGAATTGATGGATAAGACGGATAAGGTCCGCATAACCGGGCCCGGAACGGACCTAACCTTCTCCATCAAAGACATCAAGGCCATCAAATGTGCAGGTGAGCTGAACATTCCTGACGGTGAAGTATATACCGCTCCCGTGAAGGATTCCATCAATGGAGTGATTTCGTATAATACTCCATCACCGTATCAGGGTTTTACCTTTGAAAACGTGAAATTGACCTTCAAAGATGGAAAAATCGTTGAAGCGATGGCGAATGATACAAACCGCATCAACAAAATTTTTGACACAGATGAGGGTGCTAGATATGTCGGTGAGTTTGCAATTGGTGTAAATCCTTATATTCTACACCCGATGCAAGATATCCTCTTTGATGAAAAAATTGATGGAAGTTTTCATTTCACTCCTGGGCAATGCTATGATGATGCCTTTAATGGCAACCACTCGGACATCCACTGGGACTTGGTCAATATTCAACGCCCGGAATACGGCGGGGGGGAAATCCACTTCGATGATGTCTTGATACGTAAGGACGGCCGCTTCGTCTTGCCTGAACTGGAAGATTTGAATCCAGAAAATTTAAAATAAACGGCATGATTGCAATCAAAAAAAAAACGATCGACCCCAGCTCTGGGATCGATCGTTTTTTTATTTTACCTGCAGTGAGTGCTCGTAGGCTGCCTGGAACTTTTGGATGTCCCCAGCGCCCATGAATAACACGACACTGTTATCATGATTTTGCAAAATGGAAGTGGTGTTCTCCGTGATTAGCTCGGCACCGGGAATTTTACCTTGAAGGTCTTCAATCGATAATTTCCCTTGATGTTCGCGAGCAGATCCAAAAATTTCACATAAGTATACTTTGTCGGCCAAATTCAAGCTGTCGGCAAATTCATCCAGGAATGCCTGCGTTCTTGAGAAAGTATGCGGCTGAAAAACAGCTACAACTTCACGCTCTGGATATTTTTGACGTGCTGAGTCGACAGTTGCCGAGATTTCAGTCGGATGATGCGCATAATCATCAATGATGATCTGACTTCCGATTTCCTTTTCGGAGAACCGGCGTTTAACTCCGCCAAAAGTCCGCAATTGGGCTTTCACGGCTTCCGTATCCAAGTTTTCATATTTACAAAGTGCAATGACACCAAGTGCATTCAATACATTATGCTTTCCAAAGGTAGGAATCGTGAATGTATCATAGTAATTGTTTCTTACATGCACATCGAAGGTCGTGCCATCCGGAGTGACGGAAACATTTTTCGCTTGAAAATCGTTCCCTTCTGCAAATCCGTAAAAAATAACCGGTACTTTCGCCTGAATATGTGGTAAATGCTCATCATCGCCGCACGCAATAATGCCTTTGTTGACTTGAAGGGCCATCGTTTGGAAAGCCTCAAACACGTCTTCGACATTGGCGTAATAATCAGGATGATCAAAATCAATATTGGTCATGATTGCATAATCAGGATAATAGGAAAGGAAATGACGGCGATATTCACATGCTTCGAATACGAAGTAGTCAGAATTCACGATCCCTTTCCCCGTCCCATCCCCAATCAGGAAGGAGGTCGGTTTAACCCCGCCCATGACATGGGCCAGCAAGCCGGTCGTCGATGTTTTACCGTGCGCTCCCGTTACAGCCACGCTAATATAATTTTTCATGAAATCACCAAGGAAGCGGTGATAACGGATGATCGGCAAATCAAGTTCCTTTGCCTTCACGATTTCCGGATGAGTATCCGGGAATGCATTGCCTGCAATGATGGTCATTCCAGGTTGTATATTTTCCTCATTGAAAGGAAGGATTTTAATCCCAGCTTTTTCTAATGCCAATTGTGTAAAAAATTCTTTTTCATAGTCGGAACCTTGCACTTCAATATGCATATCATGCAGTATTTGTGCAAGAGCACTCATACCCGACCCTTTAATTCCCACAAAATGGTAAGCAGTCATAAAGCGAACCTCCACCAATCGTCTACCTGTACGACAGTATATGACGTCATCTTTTATTTGTTTTTTTCATTACGAGACTTGTTAGAAACGCAATTTCCACATAGGTTTTCATCAATCATTACTCAACAAAAAACTATTATATCACTTATTTGCCCATTCATCCATGTCAGGCAGATGCCAATTTATCAAATCATTGGTTTTTTCGTCATTCAAGGGTTTTCATCCCTTCACATTATATACAATTTCCTTTTAATCGGTTCTCTTAATTAACATGTAAAAATTCCAGTTCTTCCTCCGTGATCAATACATCCCTCGGTCTGGAGCCCCTGGATTCAGACACGACCCCTTGCTGCTCCATCATTTCTATTAAACGCGCAGCTCGGTTGTACCCTACACGGAAGCGCCTCTGCACACTCGATGCCGATGCAGCCTGTTGATTCACGACAAATTCACATGCCTCGAAAAACAGTTCATCCGCTTCCTCCGTGACCTCTGCCACTTTCAGCAAATCTTCCTGCTCGAATAGGTATTTCGGTTGTTGCTCGAGTTTAACGTGATTGACTACCTCATCGATTTCCTCATCGCTGACAAAGGTCCCTTGCAGTCTAACCGTTTTTGAAGAGCCATTTTCAGCAAATAGCATATCTCCTCTTCCAAGCAATTTTTCCGCTCCGCCGCTATCGATGATCGTGCGGGAATCGACTTGTGAAGAAACGGAAAAAGCGATCCTTGTCGGGATATTTGCCTTGATCAATCCGGTAATGACATCGACTGAAGGCCGCTGTGTAGCTACAATCAAGTGTATCCCACAGGCGCGGGCCTTTTGGGCGATCCGGCAAATCGCTTCCTCCACATCGGCCGGGGACATCATCATCAGATCTGCAAGCTCATCGATGATCACCAGGATATAAGGCAGCTTATTTGCATATTGTCCGGCTTTCTCCGCTTGGTCATTGAAGCGGCTGATGTCACGGACGCCTGCATGCACAAACAATTCATAACGTCGTTCCATCTCCTCAACCGCCCATTTAAGTGCGGCCGTGGCTGCCTTCACATCGGTAATGACCGGACTGACCAAATGAGGGATTCGATTATAAGGTGCCAGCTCGACCATTTTCGGGTCGATCAACAGCAATTTCAGCTCCTGTGGCGTCGCCTTATACAGCAGGCTGACCAGCATCGTATTGATGCAGACACTTTTCCCCGATCCCGTTTGGCCGGCGATCAATCCGTGCGGCATCTTTCTAAGATCTGTGATGATCGGCTGACCCGATATATCGAGACCCAGGGCCACAGCAAGCGGTGATCCATGCTCCTGGAATTCAGCGCTCTCCAACACCTCACGTAAAAATACAGGCTTGCTTTTCCTGTTCGGAATCTCGATCCCAATTGTATGTTTACCTGGAATCGGCGCTTCCATCCTCATATCCTGGGCGGCAAGGCTTAACTTGATGTCATCCATCAAGTTCGTCACCTTATTCACCTTGACCCCCGGTTCAGGATGCACCTCGAAACGCGTTACTGCCGGCCCTTGGGTGACATTGACTACCTTGGCACGGACATTGAAGTTTTTCAGCGTCTCATCCAGTAATGAAGTCTGTTCATCGAGCCACTCATCATCATGCACGGCATAAGTCGGAGGTGTCAGCAGCCCTATGCTTGGAAACACATAGTATGGGTTATCATCGACTTCCACTGCACCAAAAAAATCCTCGGTTTCGCTTTGCCCGGCTTCTGCTCCGGCCTTTGATAACACTGCTTCTTCCTTGTCATTTTCTGAAACGGGAACCTGTCCGACGGCCCCATCATGGACTGGACTCGAATCGATATCGTCCTCAACGGATTCTTCCGGGGCGGCAAACGTTCCGGAAGAATCCATTTTTGAAGCTTCAGTGATGAACGATTCGGACGCACTGGATGCAGCTTGACCATCCTCCGGCTTCATTTCAGGTATATCTGGTGCTGCTTGATCTTCCTCCTCACCACGAAGAGGTTCCTGCTTGTATGGGAGGACTCCCCTTTCGGAATCAAGGCTTTTTTTTTCCGGTTTCAATTTATGGATGAATTCGTTTTTTTTTCGATCTTGCTTGAGCATCATAACATTAAACGGAATATGCTTTTTCGGTCGTTTAGGCTGCCCTTCCGAAATCATTTCCGCTGGATCGCTTTCACGAGGATTTGCCAAGGCTTCGGGCTTTGCCTCCTCAGACTGCTCCATGATGGATGCGGCAACTTCCCGTCCAAAATCCACCTCATCCTCTACAGCCGCGATTTTTTCCAGCACAGGCTCACTCTCCGTTTCTGCAGGCTGTGTCTCGACAGCATGCTTCCGAAAGAAAGCCGGTACCTCCGATGCTTCCACTTTTTCATGGGTCTGTTCTGGGATAAGTACGGCAGGTTCTTCCGTCCTTTCCTCAGCGGCAACCTCCTTGGAGGGATCAGGCGTGAACACTGGAATTTCTTTAACAAGTTCTTTTTTTTCAAGAACAGGCAGCTTGGTTTCCAATTCGTATTCAACGATTTCCTCTGAAGCCACCATCTTTTTTTCCGGGCGACGGAAGCCATAAATGGGTGAAGGTATTTCCGTTGGGCGGAATGGTGTATTCGACGGGACGATTTTTGTATGTTGCTCCCGATCCAGGTTTCTCATTTTTGGCTTCGGCTCGCGATCGAAGCTTCTTCTCTTTGGTTCGGGATCCCTGGCTTGCTTTCTCGGTTCTTTCGTCCTTTCCGCCTGCTTCGGTTCGCGTTTATCCTTTATTCTTTCCCGGGAATTCCTTTTGTTTTGCTCCTGGTCAGGAATGAGCGGAAACTTGAATTGCCCTTTTGGATATTGAAACAGGATTTTCGTATCCGGATCTACCGTCTGGGATATTTTTTCCGACATCTTTTCCACTGTTTGGTTGTACACTTTTATTTCTTCCTTCTTTGCCTTAGGAAGCTTCGAAAAATCCATATTCCTTAATGTTTCTTCATCAAGTGGTTCATCTATAATAATTTCTTCGATTTCGATAATTTCCTCTGCTTGGAACCATTTTTTCATTTTATTTAGCCATTTCAAACCTATCACTCTTTCTACGTCTGTAGTTATGTAACTAATTCTACCAGTTATTTTAAAAATATCGAGAAAATTTAAGCTAAATCGGTTTTAGTTTCTGCTTTTTCTATCCGATTCGTAACGGCCGCTGCATATTTCACCTAGCTCCTATCCTATTAAACCCATTACAAGCGGAGTTTAAACCTAACTTCCTTAAGTTAACTTAAGCCCCTAGTCTACTATTTAAATAAAACACCGCTGTTAAATCGCGTTTACAAAGAGATTAAGTTTTGATGCAGCCTGGCAAACCGGCCATGCCATCCATATATATACTAAAAACCCACACAACTCCGTTCGTTTAAACCGAACGGTGTTGTGTGGGTTAGAGCAGTTATTTTGGCCATTCCCATTCATAATAATGACATATAACCTGTGCCATCGATTTGGCAGCAATCAAAAGTGCATCCTCATCGATATCGAATTTAGGATGGTGATTGAAGTATGCCTTCTCCACTCCTTTCGGTTTACAGCCAATGTAAAAGAAGCAACCCGGGATCTTTTCTGCATAATAGGAAAAATCTTCGGAACCTGAAAACATCGGAAATTCCAGGACGCTCCTGATTTCTGTATCATCCATGCTTTCGAGGCTATTTTTCACGAACAAAGTCAGTTCAGGATCATTATATAACGGAGGATAATCAGGAATATATGAAAGCTCGCACTGTACATCGAACTCCATTTCTATTCCTTTAACGATCCTGTGGACTTCTTTATCGATCAGCTGCCGGACCTCCTCTGTCATATATCGGACATCGCCTTCGATCTCTATCCGATCCTTGATGACATTGAAGCTTCCTTTTCCATCGAAAGATCCGATTGTGACCACTCCCATTTCAAAAGGATCCAAGCGCCGGCTGATCACGGTTTGAACAGCCGTGACGAAATGGGCACCTGCAACGATGGCATCATTGGCCAGATGCGGGGATGAGCCATGTCCGCCCATACCCTTTACCGCCAGTTTGAAATATGTCCTGCCTGCCATCGCATAGCCCCCGTGATAACCAACGACCCCTG
Organism: Peribacillus simplex; assembly: GCF_001542915.1. GTDB lineage: Bacteria > Bacillota > Bacilli > Bacillales > DSM-1321 > Peribacillus > Peribacillus simplex_B. The sequence continues at coordinate 146,149 of NZ_LNNH01000019.1, forward strand.
CAGGATGCGAGGGGAATAAATGGATTCCAAACACGGCGTCCAGATTATCGAGGATTCCAGATTCCATGATGCTCTTTGCTCCACCAGGAGGAGTCTCTTCTGCATGCTGATGGATGATTTTGATGGTACCGCTCAACGAATCCTTCAGCTGGATAAGACAGTCTGCCAGAACCAATAAATAGGCCGTATGTCCATCGTGCCCGCAGGCATGCATGACCCCTTCATTTTTTGAACGGAACGGAACTTCCGTTTCTTCTGTAATAGGCAATGCATCGAAATCGGCACGGAGTCCTATCGTTTTTCCCGGGTTAGCTCCTTCGATCGTTACGATGACCCCGAATCCATTTCCTGCATTCGTTTGAACCTCCACATCCTTCCCATTATAATAATCGATGATATATTGCGCCGTTTTCTCTTCTTTAAAGGATAGCTCCGGATTCTCGTGTAAATGGCGGCGAATCTGAACCATTTCCTCTTTGCGTGCTTCCAGCATGTCCATTAATTGGTTTTTCATGATTGTTTCCCCCTTCATTTCATGAAATTTTGGCGAAAGGAAAGCATTAAAAGACTCTCACTCCTTCGCCCGTTGCCCTTATGCTAAGTCAAATTTGCGCGCGGTTACTCGTACATTCATGCAGCAGCTCATCCGAAAGTGCGCGCCCTGCTTTTCGCTGCCTTTAGCGGTTTGATTCCGTGCACTTGGATGCACACGAGGTATTTTTCTGAATAATCCAATTATATCACTATACACGAAAAAAATAACGAGTAACGCTACCCGTTTGTCGCTTCCGACTCTAGTAAACTAAGCTCCCAAATAAAAAACAGGACCGCTGCCAGCACGATCCTGTTTTTTGCAGCGCTTTACTGTTCACGCTTTTTGTTTTTACCCAAAATGAAAATGGGCTCCAATTCATTTTCCTCGTAAAGAAATGATAAGGCCGTTATCGGTACATGGCCGCTGGCAAAGAAGCTCATCGCCATTTGTGCAAGAATATCGTATCCCGTATCATTCTTCACGTCGGCGATGATGATGACATCCTGGTGCGGAATGGCCACAGCCATCGTTCCCTCGATCTTTTCCTTCATTTCCCTAAGCCAAGATTCATTCAGGATCCTGCTTGCATCATATCCATCATTCGTGTTCAAAAAGTAGAAGGTATTGCCCGCGACGATATCAGACTTCAAATCAACGGAAAGCGAACGAACATTGAAAGAAGCGATTTCCCGGATTCTATCACCCTGCCAATTTTCCCGTTGAATCATCTTTTCATCGATGAGACGGTATGTTTTCCCTAAATCGAGTGCATAAAAAACCCGGGTTTCGGCTGTATGCTCATCGAATAGAAAAGGATTTCCTTCTTCCGATTCCATGGGAAAGGAGGTCGAACGGATGACCGGAAAAATGGATTTCTCCTTGCCTTGCATGCTATGTACTTCTCCCATTACATTCAAGGCCTCTTCGACGTAATAAGTGACTTCATCTATGGCCTTTTCCTGCACGTTTTCAAAATTGGCAACAACCGGGGCCAATTGTATGGCGATGCCCTTCCCTGTCTTCACATTTTCAACCCTTAACGTATCTTGCTTGCTATCGAATTTGAATGTTCGGTTATCACCTTTCAAACGTTCCTGCAAAATATTTTTCAGCTTCGTGCTGTCCATTTTCATGTTTGACCCTCCTCTTCATTGAAAAAATCCCCTGCGAGAAGGGAAATTTGCTTATAATGTTTGAATGAACTCCACGATTTGTTCTTGAGTTTTGCGATCCTTGCTCACGTACCTGCCAAGCTCTTCACCATTATCATAAGCGATGAAACTCGGTATCCCGAATACGTCATTCGCTGCACAGACATCGATGAATTCATCACGGTCCACATGAATGAAAGTGAAATCAGGAAATTTCTTTTCAATCTCCGGCATGATCGGTTCGATTACACGGCAATCTACGCACCATGCTGCTGAAAACAGGAATATATGTTTCCCTTCATTCTTCAATGCATCATATTGCTCTATAGTTTGTAAATTTTCCATTTGAATGAGCCTCCTTCATAATGACACTTCACTACATTCATCATACCAGAATCTCCAGTAATCAACCATTAATACGGATCGGTTCAACGAGTGCACGTTTTCTATCGCTGCGGCACGGATGATACGATCTCCATCATTTGCTTGGCATCGGTTTTTAGCCGGTCCTTATCCGTTTCGGTCGTCAGCTTGACTCCGCCGATCCCAACCGCAAGCTCATACTTTTCTTTCGCTGACTCTTTAATCGAGACAAAGCCGAATTTATCTTCATTTTGAAAGGAGTGGAGGACCAAATATTGACCCGCTTGTTTTTTTATCGCCAAAAATAATACGGAGCTGTCCTCTTTTTCATTAGGATTGACAAATAATAGATAAGCCTTGCCGGCCTGCTTCACAATCAAATTGTTATCATGCGCCTCTTCCACCTTGAAGCCCTTTGGCAGATGGACCTGGATAAGACCCGCTTCCGCATTGGGCTGTTTGTCATCGTCACGAAAAGCGATTTCCGCTGCTCTCACAGCCTTTTCGGTTTGCCTCTCGATACCGGAGCACGCAACAATGAAGCCGCTCATCAACACGAACATCACTACATATTTTTTCGATAAAGACATCGCCATTCCCTCCAGCCGTCTCTTTGCTCTTATAGATACTATTATCCTAATATCCGAAATTCATCCATTTGCAAAAATCATGATACAATGAAGGCATTCTATGCATCGAGGAGGAAAAAATATGAAATTAACCGTATATCTTGCAGGGGAAATCCATTCAAATTGGAGAAATGAAGTGAAGGATAAAGCTGAGGCCTTGAAGCTTCCGATAGAGTTTGTCGGCCCGATGGAAAATCATGATCGTTCCGATAATATTGGTGAAGATATTCTGGGAGAACAACCAAACCCGATCCTCAAGGATGCAGCCGCTTCGCAGATCAATAATTTACGGACAGGCCTTTTACTGAAGAAAGCCGATCTTGTCGTCGCCTTGTTTGGCGAGAAATATAAACAGTGGAATACTGCCATGGATGCAAGCACTGCCGTTTCCCTCGGTAAGCCGCTTATTTTGATCCGCCCGGAATCCCATCATCATGCCTTAAAGGAATTATCAGAAAAGGCTAGTGTCACAGTCGAATCCGTGAACCAAGCCATGAAGGTGCTTTCTTATGTTTTTGAAGAAGGGAAGTGAATCGAGATACGGACGGTAGCCCTGGTTACCCCCAAAAAAATGCTTGCAGGGAAGGCCCCCTGCAAGCGAAAAATGAAAAATTCCCTTGTTAAGCTTACCTTTTTTTAATCGGTATCCAAATCTCGGAGTAATAATCCGGGCTTGAAGCGTCATCATTCGAGTATACTTCCAATTCCGGCAATCCCGCATGTTCATAACCACTGGTAGGGAACCATTCGGAAAATATTTGCTTCCACGCCGTTTGGATTGCATCAGGCATCGGTCCGTGAACTTCAAAAGCAACCCACTTGGAAGCAGGTATCGTAAGGGGCAAAAACGGTTCAGGCACTTTGCCGGCATATTCGGCAGCTATCCAGTAATCCATCGTTTCGTTTTTTTCCTCTGCCCTTTTATCGACACATACCCCTAGCAACCCAACGATTTCCCCATTGTTCAACTTCGCTAACCTGTCACTTGTTCCGTCAGCATTCACTTGCTCCCACAGCTTCGGAATCCCGATTAAATTTCCTTCATTCACCAAGGAAAATTCTTGCTTGATTCCAATCAATTCAAAGGAATCTCTTTCAAGGATTTTGTATTTCATCGGTTTTGCTCCTTTCAAAGTAACCTGGATCACCAGGCGTTCGAAGAATTTCAGCTTTCCCATATACTTTCGCGCTTCACTCGGTGATACACCGTGCTGCCTTCGAAAAGCTTTCGAGAATGCCTCGGGAGTGTCATACCCATATTTACAGGCTAAATCTATGACCTTTTCATTTGAACAGGAAATTTCCTGGGCCGCCAAGGTCAGCCTGCGACGCCTGACATAATCACCGACAGTGCTATCCGTTAAAATGGTGAACGTCCGTTGAAAATGAAAAGCGGAGGCATTCGCTTGTCTGGCTATGCTCTCGATCGTCAGGTCATCCAATAAGTGCTCCTCGATATAATCGATTGCCGTCTGGATCGATTCAACCCATCCCATTACACTCACTCCTTATCATCCATACTATCAGGCCCGCTCAACATAATCCTGTCAAATCCTGCTCTGTTGCGGCAGTATCCTTTTTTTCCGCTCCATTCCGTCGGGACAAGAAAACATAAGCTTCGCTTTAGTTTTTCAGCTTATATTCATGTTGACCGGCTAACATCCTCATGATATGGAGGAACATATCGCTTCTTGTGATTCGCTCATTGGTAAATACGCCGATTGCGCCTTCCTTCTTGCTAATATTCGTTTGCTTTGTGAAAGTGTCCATGACCGGTCCCAATTCTTCGCCGTGCATCAGCTTCCCGGCGACGATATCAGGCAGCGGAACCCTTGCCCCGCCTGCAACAAAAACGGAGCCGTCTCTCGTGGCCATCGCACCCCAATTGCAAAGAAACAGTCCTTGCTTCATTTTCACGACACCGCCTTCCAGGCCGATTCCGATATCGGCATCACTGTGAATCAAGCAATTCCGGGCCCGCGTCCTGGCTCCTTCCAACGTTTCTTCATCTGAAAACGGCTGTTCCGAAACCCCGGTTTCCACTTGAAGCGAGATGATTTCAGCCGATTCATACACGTCAAGCACCGCTTGTATTTTCGCTGGATTTTTACTGCCCACTGCTATTTTCATGATTGCTAATTCCCTTCCATGTAAAAAAAAGCTGCCGGAAAAGGGGCGATGACAGCCATCCTTTTCCATATCAGCTTTCTCTATCAACCGTTATTTTTCAATGTCTCGAAAGTCGTTTTATCACAAGAACGAACCAGCTTCCCAATCAATTCACGTGCAGCCGCATAATCATCAATATGGATGATCGATGCATGTGTGTGAATATAGCGGGAACAAATGCCAATCACGCCGCTTGGAATCCCCTCATTGGCAATATGGACCTTGCCGGCGTCCGTGCCGCCTGGGGAAACGAAATATTGATAAGGAATATCATTCGACTCGGCCGTATCCAGGATGAATTCCCTCATGCCGCGATGCGTAACCATCGTTCGGTCTAAAATGCGGAGCAATGCCCCTTTCCCCAGCTGCCCAAATTCACTTTTACTGCCTGACATATCGTTTGCAGGGCTTGCATCCAAGGCGAAGAACAGATCTGGCTTGATCATGAAGGCGGCTGTTTGTGCCCCCCGTAATCCTACTTCCTCCTGGACCGTCGCACCTGAATATAAAACATTCGGCAATGTTTCACCCTGTAAATCTTTTAATAGCTCGATTGCCAGTCCGCAGCCATAACGATTATCCCATGCTTTTGCTAGGATTTTTTTCTCATTGGCCATCGGTGTGAATGGACAAATGGGCACAATCTGCTGTCCAGGTTTAATGCCGATTCTCTTCACATCTTCCTTATCGTCCGCACCGATATCAATCAGCATATTTTTAATATCCATCGGTTTTGAGCGTTGCGATTCTTCCAACAAATGAGGCGGGATCGAACCGATGACCCCTATGACCGGACCGTTATCGGTAATGATTTCGACCCGTTGGGCCAATAGCACCTGGCTCCACCAGCCTCCTAGTGGCTGGAACCTGATCATGCCATTTTCCGTTACGGAAGTGACCATGAAGCCCACTTCATCCATATGGCCGGCAACAAGTACAGTCGGTCCTTCTTCATTCCCTTTTTTCACACCAAAGATTCCGCCTAGGCGATCTTGTACGATTTCATCCGAATACTTTTCCAGTTCAGTCTTCATGAAACTCCGAACTGCATGTTCATTTCCCGAGGCACCTGGTAATTCCGTCAATGTTTTAAAAAGTTCTAAAGTCTCATGATTCATTTTCCTACCCCTAACGTATGTATTATTTCTTACTATTTTACAGAACTTAGTTTCATGTTTCACTTCAAAGTTCTAATTTATCAGTTAATGGGTAAAATTTCAAATTATTAGTCAAATAAAGCGTTCTTCTGTATACTGGATAGAGTGATGGAAATAAAGCAATGGAGGAGAAATCATGAACTGGAAAACGTTTTTACTAGGTACTGCGGCCGGATTTGCGGCTGGTTATGCGACAAAGCAAATATTGGAACAATCAACCAGGACTTCTCCGGATAAAGTGCTGGCCCACGTGAAGGAAACCGTCAAAAAGGATGGAAATATATATGGTTCCTGGATTTTGATGAAACCGGAAACCTACACGAAGAATGAGTTGGACTATTTAGTATATAAAGGCGGGATCACCAGAAACACAGAGGGCTTGCGGGAGCAATTCGAATTTGTCGCAGATGCAGCGACAGGAACGATTCTGGAGCTCAATGCACAACATGATTAACGGCAAAAGGGGGGGGCTGTCAAAATGACGTCCCCCTTTTGCCGTGCGTGCTTAGCGGTTCCGTTTCAATTCCGCTATTATCTCTTTACCCGATTTATCCCATTTGAGCGCCCGATAATAGGCATCATGGTAAAAACTGTACCAAGCCCCATTTTCCAGTCCGTCTTTCATCCACTTTTCCTTTGCCTCGATGGATGTCATTGGATAATCGTCATAGGCGAGCACCCAGAGGACATTGGCATGGGCATGCGTCGGCATGATATCGGCCATATGGATCAGACTGTCCGCTCCATCTTTGATGATGATGATTGCATGTCCATCACTATGACCGCCAGTGTGAATCATTTTAATGCCGCCGGTTATATCTTTCTCTCCTTCGAATGGGCGTACAAGAGACGAGATCGCCTCCCAATTTTCAGCCCAATATGTACTTTTTGACCGAATATTCGGGTTTTGCATTTCATTCCATTCCGTTTGGGTCGTAATGATTTCTGCACGCCCGAAAACAGGCACCCAGGCGTCACCTTCACGTTTCGTCAAACCGCAGGCATGATCGAAATGTAAGTGGGTCATCAAAATGTAATCGATATCATTTGTACCAATGCCCAGTCTTTCAAGATCCGCTATGAGAGCGGATTCCTCCGTCACCCCAAAATTCCGCTTTAGCTTGTCATTCATCTTTCCATTGCCAATCCCGGAATCGATAAGCATGTTCAAGCCATTGGCCTGTACTAAGATCGGATCTGTACGTAATTCGATTTGATTATTATCGTTAACCGGGTACTTCTTGGACCAGAGCGGCTTTGGTACGACACCGAACATCGCTCCGCCATCCAAATGAGTCACGCCGCCATTCAACCATGTTAGTTTGATTTCCCCTATTTGCAAAGTTTCCATTTTACCCCTCCTCTTCTGTTAGTTTAACACCCGCTTCATTATCTGGAAATGGATAACGATCATCCCGGATGAGTAAATGAACTGCACCATCCCCTCCTACCAGTCAGCAAGACCCTGACAGCCTGCTTGCACTTGCCAAGGCAATCACATGACCAGAACAAAAAACCAGATGCTGTGCATCTGGTTACCTGTTGATGGCTCTTATTGGAACATAGCTTCCAAGCGGTAGATCCGATTTCCTTTACTTGAGAACTTTTCTTCGTATTCCGTCATGATATTCCCTTCAAAGCTGCTATTATGCAGGTCCAGGCTTACATATTTCAACAGCATGCCGTATTCGGAAATACTCTTCAAGGAGGATTCGAATAACCCTTGGTTATCGGTCTTGAAGTGGATCTCGCCGTTGTCAGGCAGGATGCCTTCATACACCTCAAGGAAGGTTTTATACGTTAACCGTCGTTTCGCATGACGTGATTTCGGCCATGGATCGGAGAAGTTCAGGTAAACGCGATCCACGTCACCTTTTGCAAAATAATCCCCTAAGTTTGCTGCATCAACATTCAACAGCTTTAAATTCGGCACTTCCGCTTCAATCAGCAGGTCCAGTGCAGCGACAATGACGCTTCTATATACTTCTATTCCAATGAAATTCACTTCAGGATGGGCCTTTGCCATTTCGGTGATGAAACGGCCTTTCCCCGTACCCACTTCAATATATAACGGATTATCATTTCCGAAAACTTCATGCCATTTACCTTTATGGCTCACTGGCTGCTGAATTACATATTGTGGAAAATCATTCAAACGGTCTTCAGCCCAAGGTTTATTTCTTAAACGCATGATGACACCCCTATTTATAATATAATCGTTCAAACCATAACACGAGTGGATGGATTCCTGCAAGTTGATTTTTTCAGGAATGCCCTGCATCCACCCATTGAACAAATCAAAAAACTGCCGGCCATCAGCCGGCAGTCTCTGTAGTTTTCATGTATAAAACTTTCCGCAAAACACACCATAAATAAGTGAAGGGCAGGCGCAAAATCCGCCTGGAAACCCCTTAGATCCATATTCAAGAAAGGAGAGGTATTATATGCCGCTTTCCCATGAACACCAAATGTCACTATTAAAGGATATATTGACCAACCATCAATCAGACTGCTGCGGGTCCGTTTCTGAATGCGAGCAGGTGGAAAGGCTCGTCAAATCCTTGATGGTCAACATGGATATCGATAGCAATGTGAAAACGATACTGACGGAGATTTACGACTACAGCCAGGGGGGCATCGGTGCCGCCGATTTAGATGCACATATTACGACCCACCAGAACGACCTGTCCCAGTGGGTGGATGATATCGATCAGTTCTGATTAGCCAACCAATAATAAGGCTTCTAGCTTTTGCAGTAAATCATTTCTTTCCTCGTACCGATTTCTACGATGATGCCATTGGATGGAAAGCACAAGTTGTGAAACCGTGTGCCATTTCATCCTCATCTCCAGTCCTGCATCAAGCTTTTTGCCGTAACGGGCAAGCCATTGATTCCATTCCTCCCTAGGGATATAGGAATACAGGAGGATGCCAAGGTCAATGGCCGGATCGCCAATGACAGCACCATCCCAATCAATGAGGAACAAACCGTCCGTTTCGGTCATGAGCCAATTATTATGGTTCACATCACAATGACAAACGACTTCTTCGTCACATTCGATCAACAGAAGATTATCCTGTAAAAAATGAATGGCCTGCTTGATGATCGGAATATCCGTAACATCGGAAGATAATCCGATTTCTATGTCTGTAAGTATACTTTCAGGTCGTAAAGGGGATTTCCCAAGCCTTTTGAGCATGCTTAACAAAGGATCGGATTGATGAATTTTTTGAAGCAGCTTTGCGACTCTTATATTGTCCATTTCCTGCTGAGATAGCTCCCTGCCTTCCATCCAATGCTGGGCAGTAATGACATCCCCATTCTCCAGGCGTTTTGTCCACATTAATTTCGGAACAATGCCCTCAGCTGAAAGAACAGCTAAAAATGGCGATGAATTACGTTTGAGGAAGAGCTTCTGCCCATCTTTCTCGGCTATAAAGGCTTCTCCTGTAGCTCCTCCAGCAGGGGATATATCCCACTCCTGACCTAATAAATGTTCCAACTGGTTCACCTTCGATTTCCTCGCTTAATCATACAAATGTGGGTACGTTACCTAGTGTATGTATTACCACTACTTTGAGTCCATGTTTAATAAAAAACCCGCCTGCTGGCGAAGCTGCATATATACGTGCATCGGGATGATACCCGCAATTAAAAACATCCTCATTCTAGAGAAATAAAAAAATAGCTATTGAGCAATTTAACAATAGCCATAAATTAAATTTTAGTTGAAAAAAGGTTTCTTCGTCAAGTACTATAAAACGATTATACTCATAAAACAAAAACAAATAAATCATTTCATATTTTGCATGGGAGTCAATCCTTGATCATGACGCGGATTTTATCTGTCAAAACCGCAGCAGCCACTTGATCCTTTCCAACTATTTCTCCATCCGACTGGATTTTTGCTGACCCATGATTTTTCATTTTTATCATTTTACCAGAAAAAGAATCGACGTTTTTTATCTTTAGATGCCCGCCCCATAAAACGGTGATGAAAACGGCCAATAATTTCAGCAGGGCAATATCGTGAACCGCGATAATATTCAACCTGCCATCATGAAGCTTTGATTGCGGTGAAATTTTCATCCCCCCGCCGAAGTATGGCTGGTTCGCAATGACAATGAACCACACCTTTTTCAACATATGGATTTCCCCATCAACGACCAGTTCCATACTGCCAGGCTTATAGGTGAATAATTGTTTCAGAAAAAGGATGAGATAAATCAATTTACCCGCCTTGACGAGATTAAACCATTTTTTCAGGCGAGAACGGTCAGCTTCAGCGGAAATTTCAGCATCAATCCCCATCCCCAGGCTGTTCATAAAATATCCGTCCATGCCATCCGTCTCGTACTGACCGATATCAATGGCTTTGTGTGCGTTATCCTGAAATAACCGAAGGGCTTGAGCGACACCCTTCGTTTTTTGGATGCCCCGTACATAATCATTGCCTGAGCCCGCGGCAAGGGATCCAAGGATGGCATGTGGAAAGGGAAGGGCGCCTTTGAGCATTTCATTTATCGTGCCATCCCCCCCTACCGCAATGATCCTGGTATCCCGGTCCGTACCTGATAAAATTTCCGCCGTCAATCGGGATGCATGCCCTTTTTCTGCCGTAAAAAACACTTCATGGTGAACGGCATTGGATTTCAGCACCTTCTCCACTTTCTTCCAAACCTTCATGCTTGTTTCATTTCCAGCCCTCGGGTTGACGATGAAATAAAGGGTTTCATTAAGGTTCGGCATGCTCATTCGCCTCTTGTTGGTGATGGTCGGCTTCCCATTCCGGTCGCATGCTCGATGTCGTTTGACAATATTCCAGCAATGCCTGCGCAGCTTTCAATTGCTGTGCCTTAATGGGCGATGAAGTGGTCCGCATCCGTTCAAACCATTCCTGGAAGGTCCGTTTATCCAATACCGTCATATCATAAGGAGCTTCGGGAAAATCAATATAACCATTCCGCGATAGGATCGCCTTTTTGATCGGGACGTTCACCTCATAAAGTGAAAATAATTGGGAGACGATGTTTCCCATCCGATTTGCACTCAATAACGGGTTCAGCACTTTTTTGTCAGGGTGCTTATGATGCCTGCGGATCCAGAACCGATCGCTCGAGCCGATGAATGCTGCATCCTCTTCCGCCTCGACGAAAGTGATGCACCACGCGTCGACTGGGGTCAATAAGATGACATCGACTTCAACAGGCGCGTTTTTTAATAGAAAGATAGGCTTGTATAAAACAAGAAACGTATCGGGAAAACGCTGCAGGAAAAAGCGGAGCCTTTCATCCAAAAAGAATGATCGGTCCACAAATGATTTTTCACGCAGCGTCGAACTTCCCCATTTCATTTGAAAACGAAGCAACTGATTTAAATAATTCTGCTTTAATTCATCCAAACTGGCTGGACGGAAGGGAAACCTTAATGAAAAAATATTGGGGTCGTCGATCCGATTCGGCAGCACCGGCTCTTCTGCCTCTGTATCCTGCTTATCCGTCCGGTGGAACAAGCCCTTCACTTTTTTCATTAAGCTCTTGGATTCGTCCTGGGCTAGGTCCAGTATCGCCTGTTCCTCCTCTACGTTATGATCGCCATACAATTGATCCAGTTCACCTGCTTGATAAGCAGCCTTCAATTTTTCCCATTGCTGTTTTTTCAATCGTGCATATTGTGTTGGATATCGGTAAATATCCTGCTCATACCGGGAAATATAATCTTGCATCTTTATGAGCTGTGCCATTCGGCCACCTCTCTCTCTATTATTGAAGATGTATCGTCAAAACCTTTTCATATGAAGGCGATTCCCCGATATGTGTTTGATAGAGCGCAACCTGGACTGCCTGGAAATGCTCATCATTTACATTCGCCACCTGCCGGACGCTTTCCAAAGAAAAGGGATCTTTTCCCTCGAATTTTCTTGCTAGCGTTATATGGGGCTTAAATGGCTTTTTATCAAGCTGAATACCAGCCTCCACACATGAATGATAAATTTTCTCCTGCATTGAAAAAAGCCTTTCCTGCTGCTCCACACCCGTCCAAAGGATCCTGGGACTGTCTTCCTTGCCGAAAGCGCCTATTTCAGCTAGCGTAAGCCCGAATGAGGCCTCTTTCGCAAGCACGCCCTCCACTCGCCTTATAGCATCCTTTTTCATTGAATCGTCAGCACTGCCCAAAAACGCCATCGTAATATGATAATCGGCAGGATGCAGCCATTTCTTAAATGGAAACCCTGAATTCAGTCGTTCCGTCACAGCATGTAAATAAGCCTTAATATCGTCAGGTAAAACTAAAGCAAAGAAAAAATGAGTATTCATGGTCACTGACATTCCTTCCTGATCTTCCTCTAATTTTACCATAATTCCCATGTCATATACTCTCCTTGCACTTGCTTTCATCATATTCCGGCCAGCAAGAAAAAGAAGGAAAACTCAGTCCGAAAACGGGCTTTTAGAGGAGACGGATTATTCTGGATTCCGGATGGATTCTGGGCGCTTTCGGGCGGATTATCGAAGATATAATTGAGAAATCAAAAAAAGGACCCCAAGAGGTCCTTTTCCGTCACATTCTTTGTTAGGTAAACAACGTTTCATAAAGCAGGAACAGGTTCAGCCCAATAATGAGGACTGCAATAAGCCAGGCAATACTGGAGGTGATTTTGTGGTTGACCAGATTACCCATGATTTTTTTATTGCTTGTAAACATGATCAATGGCACCAATGCGAAGGCGATACCAAATGAGAGTACGACCTGACTCATGACCAGTGCTTTGGATGGGTTCACTCCCCATATGATGATGACTAGGGGCGGTAAGGTCGTGATGACCCTCCGCAAATAGATTGGTATATGTCTTTTTATGAATCCCTGCATGACGACATCACCTGTCATGACACCGACGGAAGAGCTGGATAATCCGGCGAACAGTAAGCCGATTCCAAAAAACATCGCGACGGATGGTCCAAGCATCGCCCCGAATTGTTGATAGGCTACATCCAAATCCTCTACTAATATCCCACTCTTATGAAATAGGGCGGCTGAAACGATGACCATGGCGGCATTGATTCCGCCTGCAATCAACATGGCGATGACTATATCAATTTGTTCAAAACGAAATATCCTTTTTCTCTCCAAGTCATTTTTACCGACTATCCTTTTTTGTGTTAAAGAGGAATGAAGGTAAATCGCATGCGGCATGACGGTCGCTCCGAGCATTCCTGCCGATAGTAAAATGCTGTCCACTCCTTCGAATTTTGGAGTGAATAGCCCTAGAGCGATGGCCGATGTATCAGGATGTGCATAAAAAACCTGAGCTCCGAAAGCTAGCACTACAACAAAGATCATGACCGTGATCAACGCTTCGAATGTCCGATAACCTCTGCGCTGAAATTCCAAGATGGCGAAGGAACCAATGGCTGCAAGGAGGGCCGAGGTGATGAGCGGGAGGTCGAAGAGCAAATAGATTCCAAGTGCAGCACCTATGAACTCAGCTAAGTCCGTGGCCATGATGACGGCTTCGGCCTGTATCCATAGTAAAATTGATGTTTTTTTCGAAAATTTCTCCCTGCATAACTCAGGAAGGTTTTTACCGGTGGCTATCCCCAGTTTGGCTGACAGCGTTTGAATGAGCACAGCCATCAAGTTCGATGCGAAGATAACCCACAATAAGGTATAGCCATATTTTGAACCAGCTGTAATATTGGTTGCATAATTCCCTGGATCGATATAGGCGACAGCTGCAATGAACGCTGGGCCCAAATATGGAAGCAGATTTTTGAATCCGCGGGAAGAAGACTGATGTAATGCACCAGACATGTCTATTCAACTCCTTTTTATATGCAACTCAAAATGTTGCTACAAGTAAACTTTTTAGGTTATTAGCAAGTATATTCCTGGATCTTGAAAATGTCAAAAGGGACAAACTGAAAATTTTTTTAATGGATTCAAGCGGCTTATAGAAGGGGGGCCGAGAGGGGGCGAAAGACTAAAAACCCCTTTGCCAGTGCGGCAAAGGGGGGATCCACAATCAGTTAATTGAACCGCATTGCCTTTCGATTTCCGCGGAGAAAAGCTGTTGCAATCTTTTGGTTACCGGACCGGGCGCACCGGTTGCGATCGTCTGGCCATCGATGTTAATGATCGGTGTCACTTCGACGCTTGTGCTCGTATAGAGGACTTCCTCCGCTGCCATCATATCCTCGATCGTGAAAGCTTCTTCCACGTAGGGAATGCCATGATCGGCGCACAGCTTGAGCATCACCTGGCGGGTAATCCCGTTCAAGATCAAGTTGGAAGCGGGATGCGTTCTCAGCGTGCCGTTGACGACGATTGAAACATTGGACGAGCTTCCCTCCGTGACCAGACCGTCACGATGCTGGATCGCTTCGTCACAGCCAGCTTCCGCCGCCATTTGCTTAGCCATTATATTACCAAGCAGATTTAAGCTTTTGATATTACAGCGCAGCCAACGAATATCGTCCGTCGTGATGCCCTTTACCCCTGATTTCATCTTTCCTGTATAAGGCATTTCCTTCGTATAGGCAACAAATACCGGTTCGACGTCCGAACTTGGAAAAGCATGTGTCCGCGGACTTACACCCCTTGTGAGCTGCATATAGATGATTCCGTCCTGCAATTGATCTTCAGAGATAAGCTCTTTCACGCGGGTTTCAATTTCCGCTACGGTGAATGGAACTTTCATCTGAATCAATCTTGCGCTGTCCATCAAACGATTCAGATGCATGTCTCCCGCGAATAACTCACCATTATAAACCCGGATGACTTCGTAGACGCCATCACCGAATTGATATCCCCTGTCCTCGATATCAACCGAAACATCGGCCCTGTTTTTTATTTCGCCGTTAAAAATGATTTTTCCCATGTTTTCTCCCTCTTTGACCTCTTATTTTGCCAATTCATGAATGGCACGTGCATAAATGGACGTAGCCTTAAGCATATCTTCAATGTCAATATATTCATCTTTCTGATGCGCAATATCCTCGCTGCCAGGGAATAGCGGTCCAAATGCAACGCCTTCCTTAAGCGAGCGGGCGTATGTACCGCCGCCTATCGAAAGCAGTTCAGCTTTATCACCGGTCTCCGCTTCATAAACCTGCTGCAGCGTCTTGATCAAAAAACTGTCGCTATTGACATAATGTGGCGTTGAATGCGAATTGGTCTTCACATTTAAATTATATGCAGCCAGCCTTTCCTCCAATGCCGCCTTTTGCTGTTCCCATTCGAATGTCACCGGGTAGCGCACGCTGAAGCCAATCGAGCTGTCGGCTTGCTTTGAATAATTGAAAACGCCGGCATTGATCGTCAAATCACCCGTTTCCTCATCCGCATAGGCCAACCCAAGATTATTTCCGCGGGAATCTTCAAACAAACGACCCTTGATGAATGTGAAGTAGGATTTCGCATGCGGATCAAGCGAAAGGTCCGCTAAAAAGGCAGCTAAATGCAAACCTGCATTGATTCCATTGTTCGGCTCCATCGCGTGTGCAGACACGCCGTTCAATTCAAGGAGCACTTGATTTTTTTGCGGAACTGCTTGACCCTTCAACGAGTATTTTTGCATATAAGCCTGATAGTTTGCCACCACTTCAGCAGGATTGGCAGCCTCGACAATCGCCGTTGCAAAATCAGGTACCATGTTCGTCCTTCGTCCTGAAGAGAATTCGATGACATTCACTTCAGAGCTCGTGCCATTTCCTGCATCAACAGGATGGATGACGGATAAGTCCCAAATACCTTTTTCGGCACTGATGATCGGGAAGTCCGCATCTGGCGCAAAGCCCATCGATGGCATTTCCTCCACTTCAAAATAACGATCCACGCAGCGCCAGTTCGATTCCTCATCTGTCCCGATGATCATCCTCACACGTTTGTTCAATGGCTGTCCAAGCTCCCTCACCAGCTTCATTGCATGATAGGCAGCCATCGTCGGCCCTTTATCATCGATTGCACCGCGAGCATAAATGCGGCCATTGCGGAGCTCCGCGCCAAACGGATCCGAACTCCACCCATCTCCCTCCGGTACAACGTCAACATGACACAAAATCCCGATTAACTCTTCGCCTTCACCCATTTCAATATGTCCGGCGACATTATCGACATTCTTCACGGTAAAACCGTCTTTTTCACCCAATTGAAGCATGAAGTCAAGCGCTTCCTTCACCCCTTGACCAAATGGTGCATCCTCTGTCTTGTTTTCTTCATCCAGAACACTTTTTATTTTCAGCAAATTTTGAGTGTCCAGCAGTAGATCCATTTTCCTTTTTTCAACTTCTTCTCGCCAATTCATTTCAGTCACATTCGACAACTCCTCTTTTATATATATTATTCATTTTATCACTTTTCCTACCTGTTCCGCCAAGTGCTGGACCCTTTTCTTCGTATTCCCTGTCCAACACTCCAGTCAAACTACCCGGCATGATGCCCAATCAGCTAATCGGATCATTAAAACAAGAAAAGGAAATCGTTATTAAAAGCGGGGCACAATCGTTAGAGCGGCAGTGTCGTCCGGCAAGGATGCGACTTCAAAAATGGAACATCGTTATATTTTTTTGTATCCCAAGTACAAAATGATTGCAGAATTTAATTTTAACCACTAGAATTAAACATGAAGCGAGGCTTTGCTGAATGTACCAGGAAGATGATCTCTGCAAGCTCATGGGCGCTAACACCTAATAGACCGGTCAAGCTATTCTAGTGAGTGGAAACACACAATTGGTACATGAACGCTTTCAATATGATGTGAGCCATTCTTTTTTAAAAAGCTGGAAGGGGAGCCTCTTTGGATAGGTCCCCTTTCCAAGTACATTTATATAGTACTGCTCGCTGATTATCTATCAAACTAGCCATTAACCTATATTCATCATACAAAACGATTGGGAGTGATCATGATGGGAAGATTAACGAATAAAGTAGCCATTATTACTGGCGGAGCATCTGGCATGGGGAGAGAAATGGTCAATTTATTCACAAAAGAGGGAGCACAAGTCATCGCTGCCGATATCAATGAAAAAGCTGTGGCAGTAGTGAATGAATTGGAAAACGTCCATGGAATGGTGCTTGATGTATCTTCAGACGATAGCTGGAAAACCATGATGGAAGATGTCATTGCTGAATTTGGGAAGGTCGACATTTTGATTAATAATGCCGGTATCTCCTCCGAAAAAGGAATTAACGATACGACTTTGGCCGATTGGCAGCTAATGATGGGCATCAATGGGTTTGGTCCATTCCTTGGAATGAAGCATGTCATTCCTTACATGGTTAAAGAAGGTAAAGGGGCGGTTGTGAATATTTCTTCCTTCACGGCACAAATCGGAATGGGCTTAAACTCATACTCAGCTTCCAAAGGCGCGGTCCGTGCCATATCCAAAGCTGCCGCTACCCAATATGGCCGCATGGGTGTCCGTGTTAACGCCGTATTCCCTGGCATCATCGAAACACCTATGACGCACAAGTTGGAAGAGTCCAAAGAGCTTGTGAACCAGATGATCCAAGCGACTCCGCTCCAACGTCTCGGTCAACCTGCCGATATTGCAAATGCCGTGCTTTACCTGGCATCCGATGAAGCTTCATACGTAACAGGTGCGGAGCTTGTTATCGATGGCGGATATTCGGCTCAATAAAGAAAAAAAATCCCGTTTCCGAAATCCGGAAGCGGGTTTTTCCATATATTCAATTGGACAATCTAACGGATGGGAGAGTCAGGTTAACACACCAATGAAATAGCCAAAAGCCGTAAATACCAAACACCAGCTAAATGCCCCTGCACCGGCAAATAAGAAGTATTTTCGTTTCCCCATTCCATTCATTCCGGAAAGGTAACTTGCGAAGTGGCGGACACCCGGGATGAAATAAGCAATGATAATGGTCCATGGACCATATCTATTGAACCATGCCTCCAGCTTTTCCAACCTTGGCGGAGTCATTTTGATCCATTTACCATGCTTTCTCAGAAAAGGTTTGCCCACCTTTTTCCCAATGAAATAACTCACAAGCATCCCGGAGATCGAGCCAAGGAAACTTACGAGGAATGCCCCTTGAACATTCAAAACGGAAATGGATGATAAATAGCCGACAAAAGTCATCATGAACTCATCAGGTACCGGCAAACCAATGATGCCAAGTGCCAGCAGTCCATATATCGCAAAATATCCATAGTTTGATATCAGTTCTTTTACCATTTCCATCTATAGTACCCCTTTAAAATATAATCCATTGTCCGATCCGTTCTTGTTACGTAATTGCTTCTATATAATAGGATAACCTAAATTCCCCCATATGAGTTGTTTTTCCTAAAAAAAGAAAAAAAAAGAAGATTAAGCACGATTTTTGTTGAAAGACCTGGCTAAAGGAATGATTGCGCCAAAGCTAAAGCGGACTCGATGACCGAGCCCGCCCGTTTTAGTTCACGATTTTTATTTCCTTGATCGGCCAGTACACCAGATTGGCTTTACCGACAATTTCATCGACGGATATCGTACCGATTTCCCGGCTATCCAAACTGTTTTGGCGATTGTCCCCCATCAGGAACAACTGATTATCAGGTACCGTCATCCCGCCTGTAATATCCTCAAGCTTAAAGGATTCAGTCAGCGGCATTCCTCCTGCCATTTGTTCCTTATATTCGTCCAAATAGGGTTCTTCATAAGCTTTTCCATTAATATAAAGCGTATCATCTTTATATTCAATGTGGTCACCTGGAAGACCAATAACCCTTTTAATATAATCTTTATCTACCGTAGCATGAAAAACGACAATATCAAATCGATCGATGCTATCGATGTTCGTTCCAAACTTGGTAAGAACGATTCGCTCATGATCTTGCAGGGTCGGCATCATCGACTCGCCGTCTACGACAATCGGTGCAAATATATACGTCCGAATTAAAAAAGCTAGAATGACTGCAATCCCGATCGCTTTTATCCATGAAAAAACTTCTTTTCTATTTTCCAATCGAAGTCCCTCTCTCTGTTTTTTATTCATGCCATTATATCATAATCCTTTCATGATCACGTCATACAAATACCCGCTTTTTTCCCATAATCCATCATTTCCATTTTTCAAACTGGCTTTCGATGGTTTCCCATTCTATTTCCCGCCGTTGCATTTTGGGCGGGCATATCGCATTGTAGGTACGGACTTTCTCATTGATTCGTTCAATTTGACTGGTTAATGGCCTGTTCTCGACATTCGTTTTTCGCAACCGGACGATTTCGGATAGCTCTTCGCGAATTTCCTTTTGCCATTTTATCCACAGCGGAAGGAAACCGGCATCTTTCGCCTTTGACAGGAAGTTGTCATACATATTTCCCGAAAGCGCCGACTCCGGAAGCGGCTTCCCAAAACCAGGGTTATTCTTCAGACCGCCATCTTTTTCATAATCCCGAAAAATTTGATCCATCCAATTCACATGCCCCTGCTCATCACCCATAAACGTCCCCCCTGTAATTTATACATCTTTTAACAATTATAGCATTTTTCTCTACATTCACTCCATTCCGAACAAATCGGCACATATCATTTAAAAAAAGGATTCCCGTTTCACGGAATCCTTTTTTAGCATCATTTAACCAGGATTTTCCTTTTTGTCACTGCCTTGTTCTGAGATTTATCCGTCACTGTATACGTCAAGGTATAGGTGCCCTTTTTGTTCGTATTCACGGACCCTGTTATTTTGATTTTATTCGTCACGTTTCCATCCAAGTTATCTTTACCCGATACGCCTGATTTAGAATTGAATGTGGACTTGTAGGCAATCGTTTTATTGGCCGCTCCGGAGATGATAGGCTTCGTGCTATCTATCGTGATCTTTCTGGTGATCGTCGCTGTATTAGCCGATTTGTCTGTAATGGTATACGTTAATGTATACGTTCCTTTTTTCTTCGTATTCACCTTACCCGTTACCTTGATTTTCCCAGTCAAGTCGCCATCGAGATTATCTTTTGCGGTTACGCCTGATTTAAAATTGAATGTGGACTTATAGGCAATCGTTTTATTGGTGGCTCCCGAGATGATAGGCTTCGTGCTATCTATCGTGATCTTTCTGGTGATCGTCGCCGTGTTTTTTGAAGAATCGGTGACCGTATACTTCAATGTATAGCTTCCCTTTTTCTTCGTGTTCACCGTACCGGTCACTTTTATTTTACTTGTCAAGCTGCCATCCGCATTATCCTTGGCACTCACGTTTGATTTCGGATCAAATGAAGCATCCAAACCGATCGTTTTACTTCCTGCACCTGAGATGACTGGCTTAACTTGATCATAAACGGTTATCTTCCTTATGACCTTGGCAACATTCCCTGCCTTGTCAGTAACCGTATAGGTCAAATTATAAGTACCCACCTTCTTTGTATCCACCTTGCCCTCGACCCGGATGGCGCTGGTCAGATCTCCATCTTTATCATCCTTGGCTTTTACGCTGGACTTGGCATCGAACTTCGAGTTGTATGGAACCGCTAAGTTCGTTGCCCCTGAAATTACGGGTGCGTTTGCATCCATGACAGGAATTGATGGCTTATTGGAGATATAAGCCGAAGAAAGGTATCCCTTGATTTTTTTATCTTCCGTTTGTACGGGGAACCAGACAAACTTATTCGCCGCCGACTCCTCATAGACAAGATCGCCGGTTATGATCAGCCATGTATCCTTCGGCACCGTCGTAAACCCAGAAGAGGTGCTGGCCTTTTCCCTTATTTTCACACTCGAAGTGGTGACCGCTTTGTCCCCTGCCTTGAACCAATAGACGGAGTCATGCGTTTGCCCGGTCAGCGTGTATTCCGGCTTCTTAAAGATGATATTGGCCGTACTCCCTCGATCATACTCAAAGTCTGTTGTGCTGAATGGATAGCTTGCCAATTTTATACCGGACAAGTAGCTTTGTTTTTCCAGCTCGGCAAATACTTCCTCTTGATAGGCACCCGTATTCCTTTTCCCGTTTTCCTGGTAAAGGGGGCTATTCACTGGCTTCGTTCCATTGTAGGCCATGACTGGAAAATACCAGTTTTCAATGACACGGCGTCCTGCCCCTTTGATTTTCGGCAGATCTTTTCTTGCATACATGCCGCTCAATACCTCTACACCGGCCTCGATGTTGTAGACGATATCATTTTCCAGCTTTTTCTGGTCATACCCGCTTTTATTGGTAAGCTGCATCAAGCCAATGCCGCCATCACTGGATTTGATCGGCTTGCCAGCGTCATTGAATTGCCTCCAATCGCCATTTTCCTGCGTGGCCACCGCTTTCACCACTTCTGGGGGGATCTCAGCCTTAATTGCTGCATTCGTCAGCAAGCAGTTGATTTGTCCGTAAGAAGGATTTTTATTCGGTTGGATTTGACCTAGCGGTGAACAAACATCGGTCCATTCAGACTCTGCGAAAGCTTGTCCATTGAACAAGCTGAATGTTAAACAGGACAAAATTCCAACCTTCATTAATGGGATCTTCATTGATCGAACTCCAATCTATTAGAATTACTATAATAGTAACATGACAGATTAGTAATTTGAGGGAAAAACGGATATGAAAGGAAAATTAATCTGTAATTCCCAATCCTAATGCCTTGAATAAAAAAAGAAGCTGACCCATCTCCGGGTCAGCTCCTTCTCCACATCACAAAGCTATGTATCATGTTCGATCAGACGATCACTTCCACCGTATCAATTGGCTTCCTGACGAGACACATGATTCCCGGCACGATGAAGAAAATAACCGGCCATATTTGAAAAACGGTCACTATCCCCGTAATGATCCATATAATTCCGGCTGGCTTCGCTTTGCCGCCTTTTAATAGAAAGATAGAACTCAAGCCGCCTGCCAATGCAATGATCAATGAGATGATCCCCGCCCACAGCAGACCCATGAATAACTTGATGGACATATCGATCTCGGATGCCGAAAACTCCGAATCGGTCATTAATGAATAGTCCACCAGTCCTTTCAAATCAACACTGTTGATATAAACGGCTGCAATAATCGTTACAATCAAAAAGATCGCAGCGATGCTGACGCCAATGATACTTAACGCGTATTCCCATGTACGTTTCAATTCGTTCGCCTCCCCAAGAAAGTTACTCATATATAATACCCATTTTGTCGCGGATTAAAAGACTTTTATTCAAACAACCACATAAACTGCCAGCGGTTTGCTTGATATCCTCAGCCGCCAGGGGCGATGGGGAAAGGGGAATGTAACATCGAATGAGAAGTACCCTGGAAATGTTGATGTTCAATATAAGCAGGGAAAGGTTTTAATCAGAGCCACCAATCCTTCCACAGAAGGTTCTTCTGGCATCATATGTACGGAAAATCCATAGTCTTGGATTCTTTTGCCGGTGCTTTTGCCGATGACGCCAATCGAAGCACGCCTTAACAGCGCTTCAATATCCACATTTGCCTTGCTAGTGTATTCCATCAGCATATCAACTGAATGCCGGTTCGAAAAAAGCACCGTATCGACAGCTTTTTCGGCTAGCATTCTCGGCAGTATTTCAAAGAATCTCTCATCGACAAATTTCTCGATCGATTGGACATAATCCGCTTCCCCATAATCCGAATCGATTCGGTTCTTATCGCTATCTCCAATAACCAACAGCCTTCCCGTATCCTCCATCTCGGTTTGGAGCTTTGCCACCAATCCGCGCTGTTGCAGAACCTGCTTCGATTTCCTCGATACAACATAAAGTTCAGATGATATCCGCCGAAAATCAATGGCATGTTCTGTGAGAGAATCCAAGAATCCGTGGATGCTTTCTGGCGAAGTGAAGAGAATTCGTTCATACGAAAGAAAAGAGAGCAACTGGCTTTCTTCCATTTTCACACCATTCGCCATCCATTTCGGGAACTCGATGACATCGCCGCCAAGTTCCTGCAACTCTTCCGCCAAATGACTCTTTGCCGTGCCAGTCCTGGCCACTAAAAATTGTTGGCCGTATAGTGGTTTGTTCTCGAACCATTGCAGGTTTCCCCTAAGTGTAATGACATCGCCGACCAAGGTGATCGCTGGATTGAGAAGCGACTTTTCCCTTACCCTTTCCACTATATCGTCCAATGTCCCCTCGGCGGTTACCTGTCGTCCATATGTACCCCATTGAATCACAAGTACCGGCGTGTTTCCGGGCTTTCCATGGCCGATCAAGTTTTTGCAAATATCCGTAAGGTTGGCCACCCCCATATAAAAGGCAATCGTATCTATCCCATCGACGAGCCCCTTCCAACCTATATCTTGCAATCCTTCTCCATGGCCCGTCACCATGGCAAAGGAGCGCCCATGATTTCGGTGTGTCACGGGGACGCCCGCATAGATGGAGGAGGCGATCCCAGACGTAACGCCCGGAATGATTTCAAAGGAGATCCCGTTAGCTTGCAACGACTCCGCTTCCTCACCCACTCTTCCAAAAACGGCAGGGTCCCCGCCTTTCAGACGAATGACCATCAATCCATCAAGGGCCTTTGACACAAGCAGGGCATTGATGTCCGATTGATTGATGCCATTCGAATAAGGTGTCTTCCCGCAATAAATCAATTCGCAATCGAGCGAGGCGGCTTCCAATATTTTAGGATTCAGCAGTCTATCATATATAATGACATCTGCTTTTTCAATCGCCCTTTGGCCTTTTACGGTAATCAATCCCGCATCACCCGGGCCTGCGCCCACAAAATAAACCTTGCCAATGGTCATTGCGCCCTCACCCCTATCTGCTTGCAACCCCGTGATAAAATTTCACCAGTTCCACCATTGCACTGCCCATCCGTTGATCCTCAGGATAAATGACCCGCTCGATTCCTTCATCGATTACCACTTGCGCCGTTACCTTTCCGACTGCAAGTGCAACGACCTTCGATTTGAATTGTTCAATTATTTGATCCTCCAGACCTTGTTCACGGACAAATTTCATTAAATTGCGAGGCTGCGGTGCACTCGTGAACACGACGGAATCGATGGTGCCATCAAGGATTTCTCCTGCTAACTGCTGCATAGTTTCTATTTCAGGCGCTATATGTTCATAGGGAAGGATTTCTTTATGTTCCACGCTTTGTTCATCCAGCCAGTTCATCAAGAGCGGAGCCGGATCGCCATGAAGCTGCAGGGCAACCTTTACAGCGCCGGACAGATGTCCCTCCAGGTTGCGGACGAGTCCTGCCGTACTTCCATCATCATCACGGATCAACGGCTTGAGGCCAAGCTTCTTCAGCATATTCACCGTTTTATAGCCCCTGGCCGCGATTTTCATTGACCGTAAAGCTGCTATGAAACGCTCCCCCGCTTCCAGCTTCAATGCCGTTTTATATAAAAGCTCCGTACCCACTCCCGTCGTAAGGATGATCCAATCGAACTCCCCTGCCATCAAACGGGTGACATCCTCTTCCAAATGGGAATCATCAAGGAATACCGTCCCTTGTGCCGGACGAACAAGCGGGACTCCCCCAAGATTATGCACGATCTTGCTGAGCTCTTCCGTTTTCCTTGCCCCCAATAAAGCAATGGTCCTGCCATCAAGCTTACTCATGTTTGTTCCTCCTATATGTCAATCCATTTTTGATTGTGCTGGTCCACCTCACCCATTATACAAATTTTCAGTCTTTTGCACCATAGAAAACGAATGACACCTGAAAATCCTTGACCTCTTCCAGGGCGGCGCCAGATTTCATTCATTTTCCAATTCCCGAATATATCCGCATTAAGTCTGATACATCTTGACCATCACATGACATGCCGTGTATGGCACCAAACCTAATGAATGCTTCCCCATCCAGTTCCCCCATATCGTCCACCATTGAAATGACAAATATATCAGCTTCCAGGTGTTTTATGAAGCCTTGCACCTCCCCGGGAACATTAAGGAGGTCAACCGAAACCATGAAGTTATGTTTATGGGCAAAGTCGAGAAAACTCAAAAGCAAATCATCATTTTCATCAACGAAATCGAGATGACTTTGTTTTTTGGCCTGATATAGTTTCTTGATTTTCTTAATATATTTCGTCTGGATATTCATTTGGTGGATGTTATCGACATAAAGCAGGCGATAGCCATCATACATTCCGTTGGATGCCATATTGGCTGCCACTAAAAATGCATCCGACACTTTTAAGATTCTGACCACATCGAATTTTCTTAAGTCATTAGGATCCGAGTATAGTTCCACCAGTTCTTTTCTTTCCATCATATTAAGCAATTGTTTTTTCATCATTGATTTCCTTCCAACTGGAATTCACCGTTTTGCCAAAGCAAATAGCCTGTCACGCAGATCACGCGCTGTGAATGGCCCTCTGGGCAGCCTGCTCATCTCCTTTTTTCACAAAAACATCGTATTGAGTCATTTTGTTGCGATTTTGAAAGTCCGTGGAACCTAGCTGGAGAGGCGTTTTCGTTTTGAAGCCCACCCCTTCCCTTTCCAATTTTGCGATTACCTTAAAATAATTATCATGGCCGAATGCGGTATAAATACAAGTCCAATATTTATAGGTAATCAGTTTGGCCATTACCACACATGCTACGACCAAAATCAGCGTTCCAATGATGATATACTTCATACTTCCCAGCTCCTTTTCCAGTTTCAAACGTTTGGAATATCCCTTCTTTACACTATATTCTTTGTGCCATCGATCATCTCCTTTTTAAACGGCCTTCTCTTTGGTCAGTGCCGATCCGGCAACCATTGCAAATGCTGCTACATTCATATAAAAAACAAATTAACTATTTCTTTTGTTTGTTGCAATGTTGTCGTGCTATGTAGTACAATAACATTGTGAAATACTTCACAAAGTAATTACTTACAACAAGAACCCAAACGTGAAAACAGGCAAGCTTGCCATTTTTTTGCAACAATATGTGAATTTGTTCACAAATTTAATGGGGGGATGATCAGGCAACCTTTCTAAAGAATTCCCCTGGGAAACGGGGGACAGAATAATACTGCAATGAAATTCGAGTAGGGAATTATTTATATCAAAAGTAATTTACATTCGGAGAAATTGGAGGTATTCATTATGAATTCTACAAAAGGAACGAAAGTCGTTTTGGTTGGTACTGGCGCAGTTGGATCAAGTTATGCCTACGCATTGATGAATCAAGGAATATGCGATGAGTTGGTGCTTGTCGATTTGAATCAAGAAAAAGCGAAAGGCGATGTTATGGACTTAGATCATGGTCTTGTGTATGCGCCTAGTGCCATGAATATAAAATCCGGATCATACAAGGACTGTTCGGATGCAGCAATCGTCGTAATATGTGCTGGGGCAGCACAAAAGCCCGGAGAAACCAGGTTAGATCTTGTAAAGAAAAATATGAACATTTTTGAAGCGATCGTCGGCAGCATCATGAAAGCTGGATTTAATGGCATTTTCTTGGTCGCAACGAATCCAGTGGACATTTTGGCATATGCGACTTGGAAATTTTCCGGTTTACCGAAAGAAAAAGTGATTGGGTCAGGGACTATATTGGATTCTGCAAGATTCCGCTCTTTATTAGGGCAAGAATTCAATACCGCACCTACAAGTATCCATGCCTATATCATTGGTGAACATGGTGATTCACAACTCCCGGTTTGGAGCTCTGCCAATTTCTCCGGTTTGCCGATCGCACCAAAATTAACGGAGGCAAGAAAAAAAGAGATTGCCGTCAGTGTCCGTGATGCTGCCTACCAGATCATTGAGTCTAAAGGTGCTACGTATTACGGAATCGCAATGGGATTGGCCAGAATCACAAAAGCGATTTTAAAGAATGAAAATGTCGTCTTGCCAGTGGGGTCATTGTTGGAAGGCGAATATGGCCATAGCAATGTTTATATCGGCACCCCTACTGTCATTAATCGCACAGGTGCAAAAAGCATTGTCGAGCTTACCCTTAACGAGAGCGAAACGGAACAGTTTGCCCGTTCAGTTCATACGCTTCAAGATATTCAAGCCCAATTTTGGGAGTAGTTACTTTCTCTAACCAGAATTTCTTACACAGGGAGCTGTCAATATGTTAGCAGAAACATACAACCCCTTTAATAATCTTGCCCTTTCAGCATTGGTTGCAGCTATACCGATCCTTTTATTTCTATTATGCTTGACCATCTTTAAAATGAAGGGAATTCATGCAGCCCTTTTAAACCTATTCGTTACCTTTCTTATTGTCCTCTTCCTCTTTAAGCTACCTTTGGGAGAAGCCATCGGAAGTGTGGTTCAAGGTACGTTCCAAGGAATATGGCCGATTGGTTATATCATCGTGATGGCGGTCTGGTTATATAAAATCTCCGTTAAATCCGGCAAGTTCGAGGTGTTACGCGGCAGCATTGCAGGGATTTCACAAGACCAGCGCCTTCAGCTTTTACTGATTGGTTTTTGCTTCAACGCCTTTCTTGAAGGGGCAGCAGGTTTTGGTGTACCAATCGCCATCTGTGCCGTCCTATTAGTGTCATTGGGATTCAAGCCTTTACAGGCAGCGATGCTCTGTCTGATAGCAAATGGTGCGTCAGGAGCATTTGGGGCAATCGGGATACCCGTTGGCATCATTGATACATTCGGCCTGGAACATGTGACCTCGATGAATGTGTCCGTGATGACCGCGTTAACACTGCCACTCATTAACTTTACCATTCCGTTTTTATTAATATGGTTGATGGATGGGATGAAAGGGATCAAACAAGTATTGCCGGCCATATTAGTGACATCGATTACTTATACTGTATCCCAGGCAATCATGACCGTTTTTATAGGCCCAGAGTTAGCTGACATTATTCCATCACTATTAACAATGGGTGTGTTGGCGCTATTCCTAAATAAGTGGCAGCCTACACACATATTTTTACTCAACGGCAAAGAGTATCAGGTTGAAAAGCATACTAAGAGTGATGTTATCAAGGCATGGTCTCCATTCTATTTATTAACGGCATTTGTCTTGATTTGGAGCTTACCTGCATTTAAAGGATTGTTTTCTCAAGGAGGCGTCTTTGAATCGGCTGTTCTGAAATTTACGATTCCGGGGTCATCGATTGCGATCGGCATTGATTTAATCGGTGCTACGGGAACGGCAATCTTATTGGCTGCGCTGACGACCATCGCAACGACAAAAGCCATTAATGTCAGGGAAGGTCTTTCCCTCCTGAAAAAAACGGTTTCAGAGTTTCGGATTCCAATCATCATGATCTGTGCAATCATCGGGATAGCCAAATTGATGTCATATGGTGGATTAACCATCGTTTTAGGCGAAGCGGTTGCGACAACAGGGCATATCTTCCCGCTCTTATCACCGCTATTAGGCTGGATTGGCGTGTTCATGACTGGGTCTGTAGTGAATAACAATACGTTATTTGCTCCGATACAGTCCACTGCAGGTCATATCATCGGGACAAACCCATCATTATTGGTTTCCGCAAACACGGCCGGGGGCGTCATGGCAAAGCTCGTTTCCCCACAATCAATCGCAATCGCTACGGCAGCAGTCGGCCAAACCGGACAAGAATCCGCCTTAACGAAAATGACATTGAAATACAGCTTTGGGTTATTAGCCTTCGTATGCATTTGGACATTCATATTGTCGCTAATCTTTTAAAACAAACGAGTAAAAACTCACGGCTTTGAAAAAAGGCTGCATCCAAGATGATTCATTCATCTTGGATGCAGCCTTTTATACATGTACGTCCTTCCTGGCCGGATTATTTTTCCGGCACGCTACAGGAGCCATCCGCACATGCTTCACCAGTTGCGGGATCATTGACCATTTGAAGCGGGTTTTCCTCCGCCCACACTTTTTTCAGTGTATCAAGGAAAGCTTCGATTGGCTGAGCTCCGGATATGCCATATTTGCGGTTGATCACAAAGAAGGGAACACCGGTTATTCCAAGCTGGCTTCCTTCCTGCTCATCGCCCCTTACTTCAGCCGTGAATGCCGTCCCGGCGAGAACGGCTTCAGCTTCAGACTTATCAAGGCCGGCTTCTTGTGCCAGCTTGACCAGTTCAGCATGATCGCCAATATGCTTACCTTCCGTAAAGTATGCTTTAAACAGGCGCTCGTTCATTTCATTCTCTTTACCTTTTGATTGGGCAAGGTACATCAGGCGGTGAGCATCGAACGAATTCGT
Organism: Peribacillus simplex; assembly: GCF_001542915.1. GTDB lineage: Bacteria > Bacillota > Bacilli > Bacillales > DSM-1321 > Peribacillus > Peribacillus simplex_B. Next base: position 175,234 of record NZ_LNNH01000019.1, read on the forward strand.
CAAGACGATGTTGTCCAAATGATAATCGAGCCCCAATTCCTTTGCCTGTTGCGTCAGGTTTTGGCTGCTTGCTGCCACGTCCGCTTGCGACATGCCATATTTTTTCATAAGCATTTCCTGTTGGGTCATATTGATGTCCCGTTCTGCGTCAGGATTCAGCTCAAAGCTGCGAAATTCCACCTCCACCTGCTCTTTATTTTCAAATTGCTTCAAAGCCTCTTCGAATCGACGTTTCCCTATATAACAGAACGGACATTGATAATCCGACCAAATTTCCACCTTCATGTAAATACCTCCTCTATTAAATGCAATCATATTAAGCACATTATATAATCAAGGGTATCCTCTTGCAAGGATATTACCCTAGACACTCTTTTTCAAAATGTTCGAAGTCGACTTTTTTCATGAAATCTTCTAAAGTATAACCCTTCAATAGACGCAGGGTTTCCTTTTCCGCTTCATTCATGATTTCCTCCAAGGCATCATCCAGCTGCTTCCCGATTTCACCGCATTCGCTCGTTTCCATACAAACCAAGCATTCCGGCCGGACCGCTTGATACACATCCGCCAAAGTTAGCTGTGATGCTGGCACCTTCAAGCTATATCCCCCATCACGGCCTTCCTTCGTTTCGACGATGCCCTCAGCTGCAAGCTGTGCCATCACCCTCCTTAAAAACGTGGCATGTGATTTAACCTTTGAGGCAATTGCCGAACTTGTCAGGAGCTTTTCGCTTTGTGCGAGCCAAACCAGGGAGTGGACGGCGATGGCGAAGCGCGGCGGTCCAATTTGATTATTCCGATTACCTGAAGACATTCTCAATCCCCCTTACAATCCAATCTATATTCAGTCCATTATACTATGTATCGTTCCCTTAGAACAAATGAACCCTTTGACTTAACCGGCGCATTCCTATAGTCTGAATAGTAAATCTTTAAGAAGGAGCGCTTCCATGAAGGATAAATACCCCATGTTACTCGTCATACTCGGTGCCATGCTGTGGGGGACGACCGGCACTGCCCAATCATTCGCCCCAGCCGCTGCCAACCCCATTGCAATCGGGGCCGTCCGTTTGGCAGTCGGAGGTGCAGCTTTATGCCTGATGGCAAGTTGGCAAAAAAAGTGGACACGTAGTAATTGGCCTATCAAAGAAACTTTCCTGGCGACTTTGGGTATGGCCTGCTACCAGCCGCTCTTCTTCATGGCCGTCAGCCTGACCGGAATCGCCATCGGTACCATCATGACACTAAGCAGCGCGCCCATCATCGCCGGACTCCTTGAGTGGTCGTTTAGTAAAAAACGGCCAGCCGCAAGCTGGTGGGCCGCCACCGGTTTATCGATTGCAGGATGCTTCCTGCTCTTTTCCAATCATGGGTCGGTTACAATCGACCCAGTCGGCGCATTGCTTGCAATGGGGGCTGGAGCTTCCTTTACGGTATACACACTGGTCAGTAAAAGGATCTTGAAGCAACAACCTCCGGAAGCGACTGCCGCTGTGATCTTCGGCTTTAGCGCCCTTTTATTGGCACCCGCTTTATTCATATTGGATATCAGCTGGATCGCCACGCCAAACGGGCTGGCCGTCAGCCTTCACCTTGGCCTTCTTGCTACAGCGGTGGCTTATTTATTTTTCAACAAAGGACTCATCTCCGTCCCTTCTTCGACAGCCGTTTCCCTGTCACTCGCTGAACCGCTGACAGCCGCCCTTCTAGGCGTATTCCTTGTCGGTGAAAGCATGGCTTCCCTATCATGGATCGGGATCGCATTGCTTCTATGCGGAATCATCATATTGACGATTTTTCCCGGGGAACGAAAACGTCCTTCATCGGTGAAGCACGGGCTTTCCATCAAAGCAGATTGATTTTATATTTCTTCAGATCAAGGAACTGGATGAACTCCTGGGCCAGGAACTGCGGGGTGTATTCTTTTCCCTCTTGAAGCCTGTATAAGATAAGGCCCACCAATAGCCCGGATACATAGTACGCATACATGTGCTTACCTGCAAGGATGTCTAAACTCTGCTTCAAATAAAACTGGCTTAAGGTATTGAGAATTTCAGGGATGGGATCGGGAATCCCGTAATTTCCACTCATGAAATGGACGATGGAAGTATGTTCCGACAGGTAAGCGAACAATCGAACGAGAATGGCTTCCGATTGTTTTATCGTCACTTTCTCCCTACTCCCTTCAAGCGTCAAGATCGCGATGATATCCGTACAGAAATGATGGGTGATCGCTTTTAGCAGGTCCTCTTTGCCGGAATAATGGTCATAGAAAGTTGCACGGCGCATATCGCTTCTGCGTGTGATATCGGATATCGTCACGGCTGAATAGTCTTTTTTTTCGATGATCAATTGGATCATCGCTTCCTGCAGCGCTTGTCTCGTCCTGATTACACGCCGATCGATGCGGTCTTCCTCCACATCCGGCAAAACGGGAACACCGAAAATCCAGTAATATCTTTTTTGGCTGACCAGATCCCAATATTGCCGGCTGATCTTCTCTGGAGAAGGTTTCATCCCTTCTTTAAACCAGAAAAGGATGATGGCATAGGTATAGAGGGCCCGATAATGCACATACATGTCCTTTAAGGTCTCCGAAACGTTTTCCTTCATCGGGGTCAGCAAGACTTCCCTATTGAATACTTCGAAGAAAAACGCATGGAAATTGACATAAGGCATTTTATTCCGGTCCATCATGGTTAAAAAGAATGGAGTATGCATCGCCACATATGATAATGCAGGAAGGACCTTCAAATTCATTTCTCGCAGGTTGATATGGTCCAAGTCCTTCAGGGAATTGAAAATGGCCATCTGTAACCCGTCCTTTTGCTCTTCAACTATTTCCTCGAAAATATCGTACTTATCTTCATAGTAGAAGTACAAGGCACCCCTGCTGACGTTTGCCAGAGCGGCTATTTCCTTGCTGGTGATACGGCGGATGTCCTTTTCCATAAGAAGGCTCAGCAATGCCTCCTTTATTTTTGAAGGTATTGGTTCATTTGCAATAATTTCATGATCATCTGACACACAAGGACCTCCTGGCATGTTGAAAAATTGTACAGTTTCTAGGCATTTATACGATAACGTACACTTCCCTTGTCTCTGTCTTTATTTAGGTCATCTTAAAACCTATAATAATTTCGAGAGATGAATAAAGCAAATTTCACTTTAAGGGGGACACAAAACGACATGGATATTGAAACGAAAAATGAGATAAATCGAGTATTCCAATTGCAAAAGAAACACCAAAAAGTGATGCGTTCAACGACCGCTGAACAAAGAAAAGCGAAATTGAACCGGTTTTTGGAGGTGGTTGTCGCCCATGAGGAAGAGATCATCGAGGCCGTGCGCCAAGATGTGCGCAAGCCCCACCATGAGGTTAAGAGAGCCGAAATTCTCGGAACGATCAAATCGATCCAAGATAATATAAATAATCTTGATGAATGGATGGCACCTAAAGAGGTGGGCTCTTCCTTGAATCCTGATGCGAAAGGGTATTTAATGTATGAATCAAAAGGGACATGTTTAGTGCTTGGACCTTGGAATTACCCCTTCATGCTTACGATGGCCCCGCTTGCTGCAGCGATCGCCGCCGGTAACTGTGCCATCATCAAGCTTTCCGATTTCACGATGAAAACGAGCAATATCGCCACCAAAATCATCCGCGAGGCCTTCGATGAATCGGAAGTGGCAATCTTCGAGGGCGATGTGGATGTAGCGACGGAGCTTCTTGAGCAGCCATTTGACCATATCTTCTTTACAGGCAGCACGAATGTCGGCAAAATCGTCATGACTGCAGCCGCGAAGCATTTATCATCGGTAACACTTGAGCTTGGCGGAAAAAGCCCGACCATTATTGATGAAGGGTATGATTTGCTGGATGCCGCGAAAAAAATTGCCGTCGGTAAATTCGTCAATGCAGGCCAAACTTGTGTGGCGCCTGATTATCTATTCATCAAGGAAGACAGGCAAGCGGAATTCACTAACCATTTGCAAGCTATCGTACAAGCTGGATTCCTTATGGAGGATGGAACGGCCGACAGGAATAAATTCACGCAAATCGTCAATGAGCGGAATTTCAACCGGGTCAAAGCCCTATTTGATGATGCGATCGAACAAGGCGCCGAAGTCGTCTTTGGCGGCCAGTTCGACCTAAGCGACCGCACGATATCACCGACTGTGTTAAAGAATGTCACTCATGATATGAAAATCATGCAAGAGGAAATCTTCGCCCCGATCCTCCCGTTGCTGACCTATGAAGAGCTGGATGAAGTCATCGATTCCATTAATGAAAGCGACAAGCCTTTGGCTTTATATGTTTTCAGCTCTAATCAGGAGGTCATCGATGAAGTCCTGACTCACACGACTTCCGGTAACGCTTCCGTCAATGACGTAGTCGTTCATTTCACCGATTACAATCTCCCATTCGGCGGTGTGAATACGAGCGGGATCGGATCATATCATGGCATATACGGCTTCAAGGCCTTCTCACATGAAAAAGGAGTCTTCGTTCAAGCAAAATAACCATTGGCATAAGGAAAACCCGGTACAAGTAACTTTTTGCCGGGTTTTTTAGCTATTGAATGATTTGCACATTCTCATATAAATAGACTTCTTTCGGGGCCTTTATTTTCTCCGCATCCTTTAAATTGATCACTGGCACGGATTCCCCTTTGTAGCTTCCTTTTTTTAATGTACCTGTAATGGTGTACCAATCATTCGTCTTCATTCCGCTCACATGTCCGTTGACCATATATCCATACAACGTCGCATCGACCACACAGCAGGACATGGCGAGGCGGGATATCGCCACTTGTTTTTTAGTAAAACTATTTTCGCGATATACAAACCCCGAAAGCTCAATTTCTTTCCCTTCAATCGTATCGAGGTTGTTGAGAAGATCATCAAGCACTTCAAAATAATTTTCATCCGTGACCGTAATTTTCTCCTGATTCACATGCTTTCCTGCATCATTCGAGCTTTTCTTCTGCGTTTGCTGCTGGGCCATCCCCCTTTTTGCCAGCACTTCCCCGCTTAATGTGAAATCCGTCAAGATAAAGCCGAGAAGAATCGGGATGAAAAACAAGCTATATTTCAAGACCAAAACGGACGAAGAGGATTCTCCGTGCGAATGGCAATCACAATGATTTCGGACCTGTTTTTGTTTTTTCAGCCGAAGAAGGCTGACCACAAAAAAAGCAAGAAGCGCCGCCAATGCATAGGGAACCATCTTCGGTGCAATCAATTTCGTCAAATGACCCGACACATACAATTTAAAAATCATCAAACCCAATCCCAGCAGCAGCAACCCTTCAAGTTTTTGGATGAAAAAAGCTTTCATCAAAGCCCTCCCTTACTGATCCATGCACCTGCGATGAGGCAAAGGCTGAAGACGACGGCGAAAACAAGCAAAACATATGTGAAGACGAAGCTCCGTTTAAAACACGACATCATGATCAGGACATTTTTCAAATCAAGCATCGGACCGAAGACAAGGAAACCGAGGATGGAGCCAGGCAGGAAACTATGGGAAAAGGATGCGGCAACGAAGGCATCTGCGGATGAGCAGAGTGAGAGAACGAAGGCAATCCCCATCATCAGCGCCGTGCCTTTAATCGGGGCCTGTCCGATACCTGCCAAGATGGTCCGATCCATGAGCACTTGGAATACACTGGCAAACAAGGCTCCCATGATGAAGTATCTTCCTACCATGAAAAATTCCTGTGAAGTATGTTCGATGAAGCTTGTCCATTTACTCGGCGGAAAATCGTGTACATGCTCGTGGGCTGCTTGCGGCTTCTCCTCCTTCACCACATCTTTCCTGCTGAAGATATAAATGAATGATCCGACGATAAAGGCCGTCAGGACACAGAGTATGATTCTCCCGTATAAAATGGAAGGATCATTTTGGAACGCATAATAGGTCGAGCCGAAAACGATGACATTCAATATCGGGGCGGTTACAAGCAGGACAACGCCAGCATGGACCGGAACGCCCTTTTGAATCAATCTCCTTACGACCGGGATGATCGCACATTCGCACACCGGAATGACCAGAGCCGCCGCTATCGCAGCAAAAATGGCTAACAATGCGCTTTTTGGGATCATTCGCTGGATGATTTCTTCACTGATGAACAACTGGATGAAAGAAGAGGCAATGGCACCGAGGAAAAGGAATGGAATCGATTCTAAAAACAACCCCAAAAATACGACAAGCACGGAATGCAGCAGCGGATATCCGGAAAAATCGATTGCTTTTGGAATAAACACATCGCCTAGAAAAAAGAATGCTAGCATCAAAAACAAGAGAATCACTAACAGGAAGTTGCCTGTGTATCGTTTCAAAAGCATATTCACACCTCACAAATCATAATTGTTACGATTTAACCTTTATTTCGGTCTATTATATGCCCTCGCTTCGTTTGACATGACAAGAAATGAAACGAGCAGTCGTTGTGGGCCATTTTAGGAATCACACAATCTGTTGAATGAAGTGAAACAAAACACTATTTTTATGATAAACTACAAATAATATACCGTTCCTTATTTTTTCCCTCAAATGCTCTCATTACAATCATAAGGCTAAGATTTCTGCATAGGAATGAAAGGGTATTCAACGTAACCCGAAGTAAATCTGGCTTCACAACTGTATGCCTTCCTCAAGCATGATAGACGTTTTTCAAATCCTGAAACTGCATCCTTACTCAAATGGTAACACCCATAGAAATTTCTCGATGATCATGAATCCATTACAAGATTGGTTTACCGCATTTCATTATCGGTTCGCGGACGTATAAGTATCGATTTTTTCATCGTGAATGATCCACCCAACCTTTTTTCTATAGCCTCGAATCAACTATAACAAAAAGCCGGTGACGCTTATCCAGGGGTGTCACAAAAGGGGGTTCTCATGAATTTTATCGAGTATGATTTATTATTCGAATCAAGAAACCAATTAATCGGGGAAATTTCGGACTTGGATGAAAAAGCGCTGCACCATCGTCCGGCACCCGGCGTATGGAGCATCGCCCAGATATGCCATCATCTGTATCTGACGGAGCAAGTATTTACAGATGTGATCGCCAATGGCATCCGGGAAAGGGACTTCACCAATATCATTCAAAAAAACATATACTTGGTATCCGATCGAACAAAAAAATTCGCTTCCCCTGCCAGCCTTTCACCTTCTTCCAATCCGTTTCAGTTAACGAACATCATGGATTTACTGGCTGAATCCAGGGATCGGTTATTTCAAGTTCTTTATGAAATGGATGAAGATACGAGTTTAAGTAAAAAGAAAGCCAAGCATCCCCTATTCGGGGACCTCTCTCTCGATCAATGGATCGAATTATTGTCCCTTCATGAACAAAGGCATACGAAACAGATACAAGAGATTAAGCACCCCCTCCTTTAAAAAAAGATTCAATCACTATGAAGCCAGGCCCCCAGCTCTAATGGTGGCCTGGTTTTTTCATGTTCGGCAACACGGATCATCCCCTCCATTGGAAAATTAAATCAAAGGGAAACCATTAAAAATTTTGACTTACTGCCAAAAATGATGTACATTACCTATTGGGCGAACAATTTTAATATTAAACAATAAAAATATTCGTATATAGAGGTGCATACCATGGAAAACGTATTTGATTATGAAGATATTCAATTAATTCCTGCAAAATGTGTAGTAAACAGCCGTTCTGAGTGTGATACATCCGTTACCTTGGGCAAGCATACATTCAAGTTACCTGTCGTACCAGCCAATATGCAAACGATCATTGATGAAAAGATTGCCACGTACCTGGCTGAAAACGGTTACTTTTATGTCATGCATCGCTTCGAACCTGAAAAACGTGTAACATTCATTCAAGATATGCATGCACGCGAATTGATCGCATCCATCAGTGTCGGCGTTAAAGATGAAGAATATGGATTCATCGAGCAATTGGCGGCAGACAACATCGTACCCGAATTCATTACGATCGATATTGCACACGGACACTCCAATGCCGTGATCAAAATGATTCAACATATTAAAAAACACTTACCTGAAAGCTTTGTCATTGCAGGGAATGTGGGAACGCCGGAAGCAGTAAGGGAGTTGGAACATGCCGGTGCCGACGCGACAAAGGTGGGCATCGGTCCAGGGAAGGTATGCATCACGAAAATCAAAACTGGATTCGGAACTGGAGGCTGGCAATTGGCTGCGCTTCGCTGGTGTGCAAAAGCGGCAAGCAAACCGATCATCGCCGACGGCGGCATCCGCACGAACGGGGATATTGCCAAATCAGTTAGATTCGGAGCTTCCATGGTCATGATCGGCTCATTATTCGCTGGACATGAAGAATCTCCAGGGGAAACGATCGAGAAAGATGGCAAGGCCTTTAAAGAATATTTTGGTTCGGCTTCCGAATTCCAAAAAGGTGAAAAGAAAAACGTAGAAGGCAAAAAAATGTTTGTCGAGCACAAAGGATCTTTGGAAGATACACTGAAAGAAATGGAACAAGATCTTCAGTCTTCGATTTCTTATGCTGGCGGCAACAAGCTGGAAGCCATACGCAATGTTGATTATGTAGTCGTTAAGAATTCGATCTTTAACGGTGACAAAGTTTATTAAGAAGAAACGTAAAAAAGAACGGCCCAATCAATGGTTTAGGCCGTTTCAGTTTGTAGACAAAAGGGGTTCGGAATTAAAAAATTCCGAACCCCTTTTGAAATTCCTTTGAAATTTTGACCAAAGGTTACGAGATTTGGGCTCTT
>NZ_LNNH01000020.1 GCF_001542915.1 Peribacillus simplex
TGAGCGACGCTTTAAAGATACAGACCTGTTTGAACAGATTTTCTGTCGCATTTTAATGACAGCTGCTAATAAAAAGTTAATAAGTGTAGAACACGTTTTCGTGGATTCCACACATGTGAAAGCCAGTGCGAATAAACGGAAATTTGAAAAGAAAATCGTTCGTAAAGAAACACGAGCGTATCAAGGACGTCTTCAAGAAGAAATCAATCAAGATCGTGAAAACCACGGAAAGAAGCCTTTTCCACCAGATAAATTTGATAAGGAAGAAACCAAAGCAATTAAAGAAAGTACTACGGATCCTGAGAGTGGCTACTATGTGAAAGATGAACGAACAAAACAGTTTGCCTATTCATTCCATGCGGCCGCAGACGGCAACGGTTTTGTATTGGGAACGATTGTAACACCTGGTAATACACATGACAGTCATATTTTGGAGCCACTTGTTGAGCAAGTGATTGAGAAAGTTGGAAAACCAGAAGCAGTTGCCGCAGATGCAGCTTATAAAACACCAGCGATTACAAGCTACCTATTTAACAAAGAAATCACACCTGCCTTTACCCTATACACGTCCTCGTACAAAAGAAGGATTCTTTCGCAAACATGACTATGTTTACGGTTACCTTTGCCCTTCGGGAGAAACTTTAAAGTACTCAACAACAAATAAAGAGGGCTATCGCGAGTACAAATCGCCCAAACAAATTTGTGCAACATGCTCATTTTTATCACGGTGTACGGAAAGCAAAGACCATCAAAAAGTAGTGACACGGCATATCTGGCAAGCATATGTGGAAGAAGCAGATCATCTGCGTCATCATCAAGAGGTAAAACCTATATATGCGAAACGCAAAGAGACGATTGAGCGTGTATTCGCAGATGCAAAAGAAAAGCATGGTATGCGTTGGACTACTTTAAGGGGACTTAAAAAATTGTCGATGCAGGCGATGCTTACTTTCGCTGCCATGAATGTAAAGAAGATGGCCACTTGGACATGGCAAGGTCCTAAAATGGCTTAACATAGTGGCTCGAAGAGCCCAAATCTCGTAACCTTTGATCAAAATTTCAAAGGAATTTCAAAAGGGGTTCGGAATTTTTTAATTCCGAACCCCTTTTGTCTACAAACTGAGCATCCGATCATTCGGATGCTTTCATGCCGTTTGCTGCCCCTAAAACCAGATGGTCACCGCTTTATTATACGCATCGCTATTAGGGATCGCGTGTATCCCTTGGGCCTGGGCTTTTCTTGGGTCCAGGCCATAGACCATTGGTGTATAACAAGATGTCTGACCCTTATTCACCACGCCATTGCCTTCTGCGCTTTCGCACGTGTAGGCCTTCCCATCCGTGCTGCGGACGATTCTGGCATCCGCTTCATGATTATAGACGGCTGGACGGGTGACAGTCACTTTCGCCCAGGCCGTTTTACAAGTTGTGCTGAATTTCAATTCTACGTATGAAACGGAATCGATCCATACTTTATCCTTCGTTACCGCCGAATTTGCACAACCATTATAGTTAGGGCTTTTGCCATCATAACTATGGGTTTCAGCCAATGCTTGATCATTACCGATGACCAAGAAATCCAGCATGAATAGTGATACGGTCATCAATAGCGATAACCCGATCGTTCTCATTTTATTCAATTCCTTCATCCTTTCCGCGAATCAAAAATCATTAATACCAGCCTGTTTCCCCCGCTGTATACGGCCAATAACCGACCGCTTTCGCTTTTCGCGGGTCTAAATCATATACCATGGGGGTATAGCAGGTCGTTTGCCCTTTGTTGATCTCACCATTTCCTCCGGGAGAAGCACAGCTATATTGCTTATTATCGGTGCTGCGGACAACCAATGCAGTCGCTTCACCATCCGCTTTAGCCGGCCTGCTGAGCGTGATCTTCGCCCAAGCGGTTTTGCAGGTGTTACTGAATTTCAGCTCCAAATCGGCAGTAGCGCCATTCGCATTGATCTTCACAGACTTTTTGGTCACGGCACTATCGGCACAATCATTATAATAAGGACTTTTTCCATCATAGTTGTGGGTTTCTGCTGACGCCCTGCCGGAAATTGAATCCAGAGTGCCGAAAGCGACTAAGAAAGCGGCTACTAATGAAAAACATAAAACCATCTTTTTCATAGTTTCACTCATCTCCTTTACAAAATTTACACACTGTTCATCTTACGATTTTGTCATATTTTTACAAGTGATAAATTCCCTAATTAAGGAAATGAGATGACGGATGCTGGCCTGCCTCCCTTGCAGTCCAGTATGTATCGGGTTTTTCTCGATTTCACTTACCAGACAAAGTATATATCCCTATGAGGAATTCAGTGCAAAAAGGCGACCAAAAGGAAATATACCGGAGAAAACAAGCCATTAGGCCATCACTTCGAATGGTATCGGACAGGCCATTGTACTTAAATCCAATAAGAAAAAGCCCCGCCAAAACCTAAAAAGTTTTGGCGGGGCTCCATTTGGCGTCGATCAGCCGCTGAAGATTTGCTTGATCAGCTTACTGATGCTTTCATCCAGTTCATCCTTTTAATACATTTAAAAACCAGGCTGTTTCACATAATTTGTTTCTCTTCACCAAGTAATGCGGTGGGGTTGATTTCCCCTCCCATGCTCGCTTATCCTGAAGCAGTCAGCAATTCCCCTAAAAAAATACCTTTTTTCCCGTAGCAGGTCCCAAACTGCTTTTTCCAGTATCCTTCGGATTGGAGATCGACCGATGTGATGTAAGAAACCCTCTAGACATTACCTGACCATATAGCAGCTCCGGTACTATCTTTCTGTCAGGAAATGCAAAATGCGCTGCACATGTATTTGCTACCACATCATCTGTGACATTTTTGTCCCCACTCGACACAATGCTTCCATTGTTATAGGTGTCATATATACGACCTATGAATCTCCCTTCCCATATACCATGAGTGATTATGAGGATCCAGTCTTTACAATATCGAAGTGATCACTGACAAAACCATTCATTGTAATCTGTCCAATATAGTCTATTAACCTCGTTCATATTGCCAACAAATATTCGTAGGATCGATATTCATTTTTAATGTCAATAGTTTCCTTTCCATTATTTTTCCTTTCATTATTCTTATCCCATTCCTTTCCCTTCCTAAGCGTATAAATCCACAGGCTCATTTTCTTGTACAAAGAAAGGAATATCCTAAACCTGACCATATCAATAGAACGGGATTTTGTTAAAAATGGCCATAAGCTTAAACAAGCAATTAAAATACAATCATCTCATCGAAAATTCAAATAATGATCTTCCCCATAAAATCTGCTTCTCCATCCAATTCTGCTGAGAGTTATAAATCATCAAGACTTTACGGCAGGCTTCGATGGTTTCATGAGAGGGCTCTCAATGGCTGCCGCACGGCTATTAATATTTTGAATTACCGACTGCTCAAACTTTATCTTTCTATCGTACGTATAAAGGCCATTTGTTTCCTGTTCTACATCATATAGCTGCGTATAACAAAATCCAAAAATATTCGGGTTATCAAGCAGAACCGATACTAAGCCTTCATAACGAGTGAAAAATTCTTCTTCTGTACTTGGGCGTTCCCCATAACCCCACGACTTCTCATTCTTAGCAAGCGGATCCCACCAGATTCCGCCAAATTCACTGACGAAGTAAGGCTGACCTTCATATCTTTGACGATCGGGAAAAGGTACATGAACATTCCCTCCTTCCCTCATTGGTTCGTACCGTTTCTTAAATGTTTCAGGGTTTTGATCATAGTCATGAACATCGAAAATATCTGTGCTGACATGATAGAACCCACTTGCATCAATAACGGGGCGTGTTGGGTCCAATTGTTTCGTAACATTATAAACAATGCGAACTACCTCGTCATTTTGCTTTGTTCCGTTCTTATCCCATGTTTCGTTAAACGGGCACCATCCAATAATAGAAGGGTGATTTATATCTCTCTCCATTGCCTCCATCCATTCTGGCAGAACCCTCTCTAATCCCGTAGCTGTTGTTATGTCAAAAAGCCAGTTAGCATACTCACCCCATACCAAATATCCCAGTTTGTCAGCCCAGTATAGAAAACGAGGTTCAAACACTTTTTCATGTAGGCGCGCTCCATTGAATCCCAGCTTCATGGAAAGCTCAATGTCATTTCTTAAATCCTCGTCGGTCGGAGCCGTATAAATCCCATCCGGATAAAAACCTTGATCAAGCACCAATCGTTGAAAGACGGATTTATCATTGATCTTAAATGCCATGCCATCCAAGGCAACACTCCGCAAGCCAAAGTAACTTTGCACTTCATCTACTTTTTGGTCATCGTAAAGTAATGTTAAATGTAAGTCATATAAATGAGCGTTCCCTGGTTCCCATGCATGAATATCAGAAATTGGAATGGTTACCCTTGCTCTTTGTCCTGAAACCACAGCCTGCTGACTGCCTACTTGTTTTTGTTCGTAGGCAACTGCGGAAGTAAAGCTCCATGATCTATTGCTTTCGCCATTTATTTTCGCTTCTACGTGTACACATTCGTTCGCAAGATCTGGTGATATTTTCACGGAAGAAATGTATCCTGCTCGTGGTACACATTCCACCCAGACTGTTTGCCAAATTCCTGTGGTTCTTGTATAGTCACATCCCCAGGAATTATAAGAATCACACTGCTTCCCCCGTGGCTGTAATCCGGAACGAACATCGTCTTCTGCACAAACAGTAACAATATTAGTGCCTGACTGGATATACGTTGTAATATCAAACGAGAATGGAGTGTATCCACCACGATGGGTACCAACTGACTGACCATTGACCCATACCTCTGTGTCATAATCCACTGCACCAAAGTGTAAAAGTATGCGTTTATCATTCCATGAAGAAGGTATAGTGAAGCTCCGCTTATACCAAACCGCTGCCATAAAGTCTGTATACTCAATTCCAGACAACCTACTTTCTGGGCAAAAGGGGACATTGATTTTATGTGTGAATTTCTGGTTAGCGTTGAACCAATTTCGCTCTTTTCCGCTCTTTCCATGATCAATTTCAAAAGCCCACTCTCCATTTAAATTAACCCAATCAGGGCGCACCAACTGTGGTCTTGGGTATTCCGGTCTTGGAATCGTTAAAATATCCTTCACTTTACTCGCTCCTTTGATTATATTTAAACGTTCATTATCGGTGTGTTAAGTAATGAAATTATAAATGTTGTTTTAGGTCCGCATCACCCAAACCGACGTTTGTCGGTCTCACTTCATGTAATTCCCCTTTCTTCTTCAATAGATTTAGCATGATCCTGTAAGTGAGTGTCATGATAATCACCACGATCCCCCCGATTTTATAAACGGAATAGATGCCAAATGAATCTGCAATCCATCCTCCTAATATTCCTGCAATTGCAATTCCAAGCCCCGAATACAATGCAACTGCAAAGGTTTGGGCGGAATTAGTTAAATGCTTAGGTACAATTCTAGAAATATAGTAAACAGAAGCCGGTAGAAATAAGCCATAGGAAAGGCCTTGGAGGGCAGTCATCCAGATTAATTGTGTCGGATTGGTTGCAAATATAGGCAGCCCCACCCTAAGAATAAAAAAGATCATGGCAATAAATATGATACTCGTATCTTTAAATTTCTTAAGCAGTAAGCCCGAAATTAGAATAAATGGCACTTCACTTAAACCTAAAATGGACCAAGCGAGACCAAGATCTGCATTTGTCCCTCCAACTTTTGTCATAAGTGCAGGCAAAAATGTAGAATTTGCTTTATAGGCGATATAAAGGATAGTCATGATTAATACAAATCCAAAATACTCCTTATTAAGCAAAAGTTGTTTAAGATCTTTCATTTTCAGTTGGCCCTGTTCATCATCATCTTTACTAGTTGGCTTAATGTCTTGAGGGAAAAGAGCACATAGAATCGTAATACATGCAGTTAGAATGAATAAATAAAACATCCATTTGTAACCATAATGATCAAATATGATCCCTGCTACCGCTGCGGTAAACGCATATCCAAGCGAACCAATTCCTCTCGTTAACCCATAGTTAATAGTTGAATTTTTCAAACGGGCAGTAACTGTCCAACTATCTATTAATGGATATAATGCCTGAAATATAAAAGAAATGATGGTACTAAGAATTAAAAGCATCCCAAATGACTTCCCGACAAATAAAAACAAGACTGTTAAGACTGCACTTAAAGCTAAACAGAAAACCATGACATGCTTGACTGTCCGGAGCCGGTCACACATATAGCCGCATACTGGCTGGCCGATAATACTTGCAACTGAAATTGAAGCGGCCAAAACCCCTACTTGTGTGTTGCTATAACCGAGACTATACATATAGGGAGTCAAATAAGCAAAGAGGATACAGAAACCTGCCCAATAAAAACTTTGCATGCCGGCAAAACTAAAATTATCTCTATTCAATATTTTCATGCCTATTCCCCTTTTAATTTGTGAGGTAATCGAAAAAATATAAAGCACTCTTTACCAATAAGAGATTCATCCAAATATGGCGTATCAGCGTTCAACCTTTGTAATATTTTGTAATTTCCCCCTATCAATTAGGGGAAGGGTCCCGCATTAAAGGAATTATTCGTATCAAGAAGGAAAATTAGACTACCACTCGTCTAAAGAAGAGATGTTTCATTGAAGGTTGAGTAGCTTAGGAACATATCGCCATCGGCCACTGAAGGCGAGATCTGAATCAACGAAATTTTGTTTTGAATACGTATTCAAAATTCACTCCAACATATAGGGTTTTTCAATAAATCATACTTTGTCCCCCATTCTTTAGATTAGCTTAGAATCGCCTTATTGCCTTGAAAGCAAAATGAGCAACACTAGCCATCTTGCAAATACTCAAAACAGTGATTTTTTTGCTTCACACTCCCTTCCCCAACCGTGAAAACTCCTCTCTTGCTTCCAGCCTTTAGCCCAATGGCCTGTGAAAGCGTTTCAATTAAATCGTATTGCCACAATCCTGGAAAACTAAAATGCCGTTTCTCCTAAAAGACATATGTATTCCTAAAAAGGACAGTGCAATTCAATCTTAACCCTTTATTATCAGAGTTTATAAGCAACATCATAATAAATTATTTACGAAGTGTCTACACTAAAAGAACAAAAAAATCAGAAAATTATTTTTATTGACAAAATTCAAACTTTAAACTTAAAATACAACTTGAATAGCAAGCTATTAATTTTTCCAATATCAAATTCTAGAAGAATTCTGGGTTCTTTATTTATTTACACTAAATTGAATGCGTATTCAAACATTCAGTGCAGTGTAAATCAATATACAGTTCTACCTTAATAAAAATAAAAAATTGGAGTGATTAAGATGATCCCCCTTACTCAAGAAAGAAATAAAAACAAAAGGAACATACACAATTTTTCAAAATCCTTTCATCAAGCCAATGTTGATAACATCGATGAACTTCTAAGTACGTATTTTCATGAAGATGCGGTTTGGTATGGCCCACATCCAATTAACCAACTAAACGGGTTAGAAAGTATTAGTGAGAGTTTCTATAAACCACTTTTGAAATCTTTTCCGGATTTAGAGAAAAATGATTTTCTGCTGCTCTCTGGCTCCTTTAGTGAAGCCGAGGGTGAATGGGTCTCCACATCGGGCCACTTTGTAGGGACTTTCGAAGAGGATTATCTCAACATTCCAGCGACTAAAGGAGCGGTTTGGTTACGGTTTGGGGAGTTCCATAAAATGAAAGACGGAAAAATAGTGGAAACACGTATTATTGTTGATTTATTGGATTTAATGAGGCAGGCCGGCTTTAAGTTCATCTCATCCTTGGGTGCTGAGATTGTCAATCCAGGACCAGCTAGCCATGATGGAATTTTATTGAGTGAATGTGATGAAGCCGAGTCTTCCCGTACACTAAATCTGGTGGAAGATATGATTTACAAAGGACTGCGGGATGACTATCGCGAAAAAGGCAAAGATGACATGGGAATGGAACTCTATTTTCACAAAGACTTCATGTGGTATGGTCCCGGCGGTACAGGTACCACCCGGGGTTTGAAAGGATTCATGGATTATCACCAAGGCCCTTTCTGCGAAGGGATTCCGGATTATTTAGGTGGAAACCATATTACACGTTACGCAGAAGGGAAATTTTGCTCTTTTGTCGGATGGCCCAGCATTTACGCAACTCATACGGGAGATGGTTGGCTTGGTCTGCCGGCTACCAATAAAAAGATTACCATGCGTGTAATGGACTTTTACCGGAGAGAGGACAATCTTCTCGTCGAAAACTGGGTGTTTATCGATATGGTTGATTTTCTGTTACAAATCGGCATTGATGTATTTGATCGCATAGAGAAAAGTAAATATGTGTTTAAATAAAAAATTTCATTACTTGGAGGTAAGGGTATGAACGTCGACAAAATAGTAAATGAAAGAAAAAGATTGGAATATATCGTGGATAATTGTAAGTTCGAGACCGCTGAACAAGTATGTGAGTTGTTTGAAGCATATACTCATCTAATTTGGAAGTATAAACAGGTTGGAAGGATTTACGACTTTTATTATGACGACATGATCATTCATCGTGAAGGAGGAAATGACCTTATCGGAATTGACCAAGTTGTCCAAGATACACTTGCATGTCTCGCCGCTTTCCCGGATATGGAGTTTAAGTTCTATGGGATTCATGGGGTAGGAAATCCAGAAGAAGGTTTTAGATTTGGGCAAGCTGTGCATTTTGCAGGTACGAACACCGGAATAAGCAAATATGGCCGAGGAAATGGAACTTCTCTTCCTCCACATGAATGTGTAGATTTATGTGAATGTTTAATAAAAAACGTGAATGGAAGATGGAGAGTGGTGGAAGAATGGGGCACTCGAAGTACTGAAACAATGGATCGTATATTAAAAGGAATCAGGTCAAGCTCGATTGAGAAAATTCAAGAGCATCCATTGCCAGAAGAAAATCAGGCTCCTAACGGTGAATTAGAAGTGAAGGAAGAAATACTTGTAAAGGGATAAATAGAAAAGAATAAAGGAGACTAAAAAAATGTATAAATCAGATCAACTATATGATGAAATGAAAGCGATTGAAGCCAAAATAAACAATATGACGATCACGGATGAAGAGAGCATTGTGGAGTATTTTAAACAGTATACCTTGCTTATATATAATTATAAGTGGTTGGGAAGCATTTATGATATCTATGCGAATGATGTTTCTGTTATTAGGGAGAACGGCCATAAACTTGTCGGGGCAGGGGCGGTTGTTCAAGATACCACAGAGTTGCTAGCTGCCTTTCCAGATCTTGAATTAACATTTACGGATGCGTTTGCGGTTCCGGATGGCCATGGCGGCTATAAATTATGGCGACATTTCTATCTTGATGGTACGAACTTAGGCTACAGTAAGTTCGGGGCACCAACCGGGAAATCGCTTGAAAACAAGAAATCATTGGGTCTAAGTATGTCTACAGTAAGATTCATTGAAGGTAAATGGCGAATCCTATATGAAAATACCATGTACAGCGGGGAATGGATCAAACAGGTTTGTACGGCTTAATTAAATATTGCATATGATCCAATCCCTATTATGGTGAACTTTCATCAGATCATACTTACTGATTTTCTTTAGCATCAGCGCGTTACAAGCTCCGAATAACACGCTGATGCTTTTAAATAGCCTTTTTTCCAGAATACTGCAATAGTTATTCTGTTCTATTTTTATAATCTATTTGGTTATCTTTTATAGGTTTATCTTTTCTAATTATTTTGCAACCTAAGCCTTTAACTCAATCCAATCCATTATGTATAAATGAACCTTAAGCTAATTTTCATTCTCTATATTGTAATGATACTAAGGAGGAAAAAGATGAATTCAGTAGATTTTAAAAATAGAAGGCATATGAGCCAGTTGAACCTCTCAAAGAGATTGCTAGGATATTTCCTTATCTTACTGGGATATTTTTTCTACTGTTATAATTTCACCGTGGTTGACTATGTGAAGCCCTTCCTGGTCGAAAACTATGGGATATCATTAAAGCAGTCTTCTCTTTTTTACACATTTCAATCGTTAGGTTGTTTTATTGGTGCTGTTTTCAGTGCATGGTTTTCACAAAGGGCTGGAAAAAAAACTACTTTGATCATCGTCACTGCCATTAGCGGTATTTGTACCATCATTAATATGTCCATTATTAATTATCCTATTTGGTGCCTTATGCGATTTTTAATCGGGGTCTCCTTGGGGGGCTATTACACCATAGCTGTATCTTCAATGGTGGGACTTTTCAAATCTTCTTTAAGAGGAAGAGTATATGCTATTGCAGAGAGCCTCTTTGCTTTTTCTGGGGTAGTGATGGGCGCATACGGTGCCTATCTGTCGGAAACAGGTTGGGAAAAAATCTTATGGTTAGGTGCTTTCCCTCCAGTAGTGATTGCTATTTTTATGTTTTTCTTCGTTCCGGATGAGAACAAATATACCCCGTATGGTAATAATGATAAACGGGAGCCAGACATTTCCGAGATACAAAAAGGGACATGGACCGAGATGTTCAGTGGAAAATACAGGCGTTTAACAATTACATGTGCTTTAATTTCAGCCTTTAATTTTCTGGGAATACAGTTTTTTGGCGGCTTCCTTACCGTATACCTAAGGGAGGTTCGAGGATTTGATGCTACTAATATTGGAGTCATTTTAGCATCTGGCGCTACAATAGGTACAGTCAGTGGACTAATATGGGGTTATCTATCAGACCGATTGGGTCGTATTTTTAATGCCTTTGGCTTTCTATTAGTACCCGTATCCATCTCACTATATTTTTTGGTTCCTTCCAATATCACCCTATTATCTCTGGTAGGCTCTCTCTTTAATTTAGCAAATGCGAGCCAAATTGCATGGGGAAGCTTATTTACTGAATTATTCCCTGAACGGCTCAGAAGTATGGGTGCCTCTCTATTTTTTGGAGGCAAAATCATAGCACTGATGGGTCCCTTCATGGTGGTGTTAATCAGTGAGCATTCCAGTTTATCCATAGCAATGTGGTTTTCACCAGTTTTATTTCTAATTGCCACCATTTTGTGGTTTTCACTTCCAGAACCTAATAAAAGAGGGCTCTTCTATAAAGGCTATGATGCAGATTATGGATTGGCAAAGAGGGATTTGATTGATTTGGAAGAGGACATGATTCAATATAAATAGAGATTATTACAACAAAGAATGGAAATCGCTAGATTGTTATTACTAGAAACTTGATATCACTGGTTGCCGTATTCGAGGGGAGTCCCCCCTCTTTTTTCAAACATTCCCACCTCTCAGAGACCTTTCAATCAGCCATCCAATGGTTACTCCTTTCCAACCGCTTTGAATACGTTCCATCGTTCACTCTTCCCTACACTCCGTATTCACCCTTTTTCTTTTCGCCAATTTTTCGGGTTTAGATAACTTTTATATTTAGCAGCCACTTCTTTGCCGACCAATAGCGCCCCTGCCCAAAACATGACTTCCGCGAATACGATAGCCCCGGTTATGACTCCTGCCTTGGCCGCAGCCGATAATGGGGTAAAAGGTGCGATTACCGGAATGATCCAGGTGAGCAGGGAAATGATCAAGAAGCCCATTCCTAATTTATAAAACCTTGATTTCGTTACTTCCTTACCTTCTTTATTCAATTAAATAACCTCCGTCATGATGATAGTCCGTTAATGACTATGCGTTGCATCCGTCTTTCCCTTTCATTTGTTCTGTTTTTATACGTTTGAATGTTCATTTCGTTTCATATTTCATGAATAAATTTTGGGCCGATTGACATTACGATTTTTAATGGTTTTAATTATCTTATACATAAAGCGAGCCAGGAAAGGAAAATCCAATCCATGTACATAGAATTCATTGCCACTACCATTGAAGACGTTATTTTAATCGAAAAAGCGGGGGCAGATCGCATCGAGCTGGTCAGTTCTTTAACGGAGGGAGGCGTAACTCCGAGTCACGCCTTGGTTGAAGCTGCCGTCCGTGCTGTAAACATTCCAGTCAACGTGATGGTAAGGCCGCATAGCCAATCATTTTCTTATTCAGAAAGAGACCTGGAAATCATGAAAAATGATATCCGGATCATTCGTTCCCTCGGAGCGAATGGAGTCGTACTGGGTGTTTTAAATGAAGGAAATGAAATCAATCAAACATACCTTGAGGAGCTGATAGCGGAATGTGCCGGCTTGGAGATCACGTTTCACCGAGCCATCGATGATACGCCAGACCCCGTCCGATCAGCGGAAATGTTAGCTCGGTATCCTGAAATTACAACGATTTTGACCTCCGGAGGACACGGCGATCTCCCAAGTCGCATGCAGACGATTCAGCGGATGAAAAGCGTCTCTGGCAACATGGCGATATTGGTCGGAAGCGGGCTGAATAAGGATAACATCCTTTCGATATCTTCCGAATTGAATACCGATTACTATCATTTCGGTACGGCTGTGCGGAAAAACAACGGTCTCATTGAGGGCGTGGAGTTGGAAAAAGCGCAGGAAATCGTTCATTTGCTAAAAAAAGGATGACAAAGTGGAAAAGGGATCATTTCTTTGATCCCCTTTTTCATTTGACAGGAATCACAAAATCAAGTACATTCATTTATAGATAAACCGTATCTGTAATTAGGAGGTTGTTTTTTTTGCAATTCAGTATAGGAGTGGAATATGCGCTTCATTGCCTGACTTACTTTGTTGACACTCCTTCGGGGACAACGATTGGAGTTAAGGAATTTGCAACATTTCAAGGCGTTTCCGAAACATACCTTTCGAAGATTTTCACAAAATTGAAAAAGGCAGGTATCGTTCGTTCCATGCCCGGTGTTAAAGGCGGCTATGAATTAGCGAAACAACCGAGCAAGATTAATTTTTGGGAGGTTATCGCAGCCATCGAGGGAACCCAGCCTTTTTTCCAATGTGCAGAAATAAGGCAAAAGTGTATCTTGCTTGAAGGAAAGGAAACTGATCCCAAGAACTGTGCACCTTGTACAATCAATGTAGTCATGCTCGAAGCTGAGGAATTGATGCGCGATCATCTCAAGAGTAAAACGATTGCCTGGTTGAATGAAACGATACTATCCAAACAGAAGGGCCAACACGAAGAGGGAGTCAACTGGTTTCGGGAAGCATTGAACCGGCGATAATGGTAGCAGCGGAACCTTCGTTCCAATGCTACGCTCCTCACATTTTTTTACCCCTAATTACAGATAACAATTATCTATTATATATATAATTAAAAGGAGGAATTTTTGATGAAACGAATCGTGATTATTGGTGGAGGCTTTGCAGGTGTATGGAGTGCAATTAGTGCAGCACGACAATTGCACGAACGACAAATGGAACGTACGGAAGTGGAAGTGGTTTTAATAAACCGGGATCCTTATTTTGGCGTCCGTCCGCGCTTTTACGAACAGAATCCACAAAATTTGAGAATCCCTTTAAGCCAGGTCCTGGATCCGGTTGGAGTTCGCTTCATTGAAGGAGAAGTCGGTAAAATCGATACCAAAGGACAAAAAGTGTCTGTCCATCAAAAAGACGAGCAGATGGATCTTGCATATGACCGTTTGGTCTTTGCGGCCGGCAGTCAATTGGTGCTTCCTGATCTCGCTGGATTACGTGATTATGCTTTTTCCACGGATACATATCAGGAGGCGCTCAAACTTGATGATCATATCAATGGGTTGGTTGACTCGGATAAAGTTGAAGGCAAATATACCGCGGTGGTTGTGGGTGCTGGTTTTACAGGAATTGAGATTGCCTCGGAAATGACGGCCCGCCTGAAAAAAGTGGCTAAGCAGGAAAATAAAGAAGCGGATGTAAGAGTTATCCTCGTGCAAAGAACATCTTCCGTAGCACCTGACATGGGGGAACATTCACGCCCAATCGTTGAAGAAGCTTTACGCGATATGAATATTGAAATCTATGTAAATGAAACAGTGAGTTCGATAGATTCAGAAGGAGTGACTTTACAATCAGGCGGACGGATTCCGGCATTAACGGCCATTTGGTCAGCAGGTGTTAAGGCAAGTCCGTTGGCGGCAGATTTCCCTGTAGAGAAGGATGAATTGGGACGCATGCCAGTCGATGCAAATTTGAAAGTGAAAGGAATGTCTTCCGTCTTCACCGCCGGAGATACAGCTCTTGCAATGACGGATGAAAATCATGCAGCCTTGATGACCTGCCAGCATGCCATGCCTCAAGGAAAAGTCGCTGGCCATAACGTTGTCTGCGACTTACTCGGCATCGAGGGGATCCCCTACAAGCAGGAACAATATGTCACTTGCCTTGATTTAGGTCCATGGGGTGCCCTATTTACGAATGGCTGGGACCGCATTCCGCAATATCAAGGGGAAGAAGCGAAAAAAATAAAAATGAATATCAATCAAGCGGTCATTTATCCGCCTTTAACAGGAAAACGGGAAGACCTATTCGAAGCATCGACACAAATCATCCCAGATACAAGAATATAATGGACTGTACAAAAAAGCGGCGGAAGCTTGTGGACTTCCGCCGCTTTTTCGTCTTCTGGTCAAGGAACCCCTACTTTTGATTAACGTCGGCAAAATGTGCCATCGCCTCACACATGAACTGGGCTAAGCCATCACCATATTGGTCGATATTTTTCGTGAAGCGTTGGTCATCGACGTACATTTGCCCTAATCCTTTGAAAGCGTCAAGGGAATATTTGCCGAAGTTATGGTTCAAGCAGTCATACCATTCCTTAATAGCTGCCTGTGCCTCTTCTGACTGAGGAGAGGCCGCCCGGATGGACGCAAGTTTTGTATATATGTCCGAAACGGCTTTTTGGGCATCTTTGGACAGCCCCGCCACTCTTGCATTCGATTCATCGACAGCTTCATCGCCCCATTGCTTGCGGGCTTCCTGTTCATATGGATTATGACTGAAGTCGAACCCTTCAAATTTTTCTTTATCCGTCATTTGGATTTCCCCTTTCATATGCTTGATCGTCTTATCTACCGTATGGATCAATTTATCCAGCTGACTGCGCTTCTCTATAAGCATTTTTTGATGCTGTCTCAACGCTTCCTGCTTATTAAACGAGGCGCTGCTTATCATTTGTTTGATTTCCTTCAAAGGCATGTCAAGTTCCCTGAAAAACAGGATTTGCTGCAGCATCTCCAAATTTTCATCGGAATATAGCCGATAACCGGAATCGGTTGTTTCCTCTGGCGATAATAACCCGATTTCATCATAATAATGCAAGGTCCGCACACTGATGCCCACTAAATCAGCAAGTTCTTTCACTTTCATTGCCACTGTGTCTTACCTCCTTTCGTATCTTTTACTTTAAAGTATTACGCAACGTGAGGGTCAAATGGGAAAAGGAAGCTTTTTCTTCCTACTCACAAAAGCAGCGAGCAAAGTTCGGCATTCAAGGGCAAGAATGTTTAATTCTGGCCGTGCTTTTCCATAACTGATCGCTTTATCCTTTACCCTGGATCTTTTTGGGGGAATATATAATCTTGATCAAGATGTCACGGTTCTTTAGTAAATGGGGAAAGGGGTGCGGGCATGTATCCTTTTAACGGAAGGAAAAAAAGGAAGCCAAAAGAAGAAATACACGATTGCACCCCATACATATTGGAAAGGGATGGAGAAGCAGAAGTGCCTGAGATGTCTTCTCGAATCGCAGGAATCAATCAGTCGCACCCTCAAGAGATGGTCTTTTTATGTATTGGTTCAGATCGTTCCACAGGAGATTCATTCGGACCTTTAGTAGGAACGATGTTAAAGGAAAAACAAGTCCCTTATCATGTCTTTGGAACACTATCAGAACCTGTCCACGCCCTTAATTTGAAAAATACTTTGAACGAAAAAAAATACCACTTACTGATCCCTATATTTTGGAATCGATGCATGTTTGGGCGGCCACCATCAAATCGGCACTATTCAAAAGGTCCTTTTCGCCCCGGTGAAGCCATAAATATCTCCTTGCCTGAACTTGGTGATCATCAGTTAACAGCCGGCGTGAATTGTTTAGATCCCCTCCTGCCCCAGCAATCTTTACATGATGCGAGATTGGATACAGTCATGAACCTTGGCCGGGGCAACCGCGAAAATCATTAGTAACACCGTCGTAAAAAATGGGAAAACCCCAATAAAGCCTTAGCTTATTTCGGGGTGTGAATTTGCTGTTTGGTTTGTGTTTGACCCGCACTTTTGCAACGACCATTCATCGATCATTATGCTTCTTACCCAATCTTTTATGCTACACCTGGATCATTAAAGTAAATAACCTCTGATAGAATCCTATCCCCTTCAATGTTACAATAAACCTCCCGTGCGGCTTGTTCCGTTTCAAATTCATACATGACGATACCTCTGCTTTTATAGAGTGTGATGATCCACATTAAGAAACCCTCCCATTATCAGTACCTTTGGCCGTAAGATACGGCTACATTCCCTTTTCACTAAATGACTCCGATGATTATCGCAGCTATGGTCATGACAGTGACAGTCCCCAATGCCCACTTTATCGCGAACCGCTGGATATCCCTGAAGTCCGTTCCAACCAAACCGATCAGCAAATGTGCTGCCGCCACCAAAGGACTCAGTACGTGTATCGGCTGACCGATCAAGGAAGCACGCCCTATTTCCGCCGCGCTGATCCCATAAGCATCAG
The DNA here is from genome assembly GCF_001542915.1 of Peribacillus simplex. GTDB lineage: Bacteria > Bacillota > Bacilli > Bacillales > DSM-1321 > Peribacillus > Peribacillus simplex_B. The sequence goes on from NZ_LNNH01000020.1 coordinate 16,645, forward strand.
CGGCTTGTGCGATAATGGGCAGCACACCAAAATAGAATGCATTATTCGACATAAAGAACGTGAATGGGGCACTGGCATATGCTACTATGACCGGTAAAAACGGCCCCAACGGTTCTGGGATCAGCGAGACCAAAGTAATGGCCATTGCATCGATCATTTTCGTTCCGGACATGATACCGGTAAAAATCCCGGCTGCGATGACAATTGACACGACGGCCAATGCATTTTTCGAGTGGACGGCGATTCGATCCTGCTGATCTTTCAAATCAGGATAATTGACCACTAACGCAATGGCGAACGCAACCATGAATAAAATGGTCAAAGACATGAAATCAATGATTAATGATGCCATCAGCACGACCGTTAAAATGAAATTGAACCAGACCAATTTCGGGCGGCGATAATCACGGGAAACGGTTGTTGCAGCTATCTCGGAATTAGCTTTCGTGTGATTATGCTCGATCTCTATTACGCCCAATCTCTTTCGTTCCATTTTACCCAATATAAAGGCTGCAATAAGAACCCAAATGAGGCCAAAGCCCATGACAGGAATCATTGGCAAGAATAATTCAGATGCGTCAAGATTCAAAGAAGCCATGGCCATGGCAGAGGCTCCCCCCCACGGTGTCATGTTCATTACACCCATGGATAACATGGCTACGGTGGCTAAAATCAATTTGTTCATTCCCAGGCGTTTATAAAGGGGCAATAGTGCCGAAACAGTAATGATGTAGGTAGTGGTCCCATCCCCATCCAAGGCGACGGTCATGGAGAGAATGGATGTTCCCAATACTATTTTCAAGGGATCCCCTTTTACTATTTTCAATATTTTAGAAATAAGGGGATCAAACAAACCAGAGTCTATCATTATTCCAAAATATAATATGGCGAATAAAATCATGATGGCTGTTGAAGCGATCCCTTCAACACCATCCTGCATCATCGGTCCCAGTTCAGTCAAAAATCCTCCAATCACTCCAAATATGATTGGCACGAGCATTATCGCCACTAGTGCAGATAGTCGCTTCGACATAATTAAATACATGAATACGGCAATCATGGAAAATCCTAAAATGGTTAACATCTTCAAACTCCCTTCGATAGTCAAACGTGATAGCGCTTTCTTTAGAGACTATCATCCATTACGCATTCTTCACATATAAAGGAAATAATTAGAGTTTTTTTCATAAATGGAGTTTTAATCATTTTTTTCACGCCTGAAAATGAAAAACCGCTAAGGAGGAAAGCGAGTTCCTTCATTAGCGGTTTTTTAGCTTATATTTTCTCTCAGGCCGTCCCACACCTCCATACAATACTTCGACTTCCATTTCATTGCAGGAAACCAGATACTCCAAGTACCTACGCATGGTGGAATAACTGATGCCAACGAGTTGACCTAGTTCATCAGCATTTAAAGGGCCATTGACGTTTTGAATCTTATTTCTGACCATTTTCAAAGTATGCTTGTCAATTCCCTTGGGAAGAGTATTCATTTGAACATCATTGGCTGTAGGTGAATGACTTGGGGTCCGAAAAAGAGTATCCACTTTCTCTTGATTTACCAAGTTATTATTCTCCAGCTGCTTTCTCGTCTGCTCGTATTGATTGAGCGTTGCAAGCAGCTTATCGATAATGATCGGTTTTATAAGATAACCAAAAGCCCCGCCCCTGATCGCCTCGCTGACTGTTTCGGTATCATTCGCGGCGGTGATCAGGATTACGTCAATCCCCCGGTACTCGCTCCTGATTTCCCGGAGAAGCTCAATTCCATTCATATCCGGTAAAAAGATGTCCAATAAAATCAAGTCCGGTTGGGCAACATCCAATATGTTTAATGCCTGCTTGCCTGTACTGGCGGTGGCAATGACAGTGAATTGATCTAGTTGATTGGTGAAATGTTTATATATGTTCACTGCATTTTCGTCATCTTCCACAATGACAACTGTAATCGGTCCTTTGGACATGCAGGCGCCTCCATTCATGCTTTTGTATCCTTCGGTAAGGCAATCGTAAATCTCGCTCCGCCCAAGTTACTGCGGTCAATATAAATTTGACTGCTTAAAAGGTCAATGGAATTTTTTACAATGGCCAAACCGATTCCATGATTTTCCCCCGTCTTCGTCGTATATCCATTTGTAAAAATAATATCTTCCATTCCTTGCGGGATGCCAAGGCCGTTATCCTCAATATCAAATATAATTTCATTCCCTAAATCCGTAAATGAAACTTTGACCTTCCCCTTGTTTTTATTCCGTTGCCAGGCTGCCTCCATCGCATTATCAATTACATTACCAATAATGGAAACCAAGTGATGGGCATCCTCGGGCTTTAATGTGCTGTTTAAATTGCTTTCCTCATCTATTTCCAGCATAACCTGCAATTCCTTTGAACGGTTTTTCTTCCCAAGTAAACAGGCTGCAATTAAAGGATCTTTAACCGATGACATAAGAAACGATATGATATCCTGCCTCTCCCTCACTTCAGAAGAGATGATGTTCAATGCCCGATCATACTGTTTTAAGCTAAGCAATCCATAAATGGTATTCAATTTGTTTAAGAACTCATGGTTTTGTGCCCGCATATTTTCTGAAAAGGCCTTGATTTCCGAAAATTCTTCCGTTAATTGTTCAATTTCGGATACCGTTCTTATTGTTAACACGACCCCCCTGACGTTATTATGATTTAAGATCGGTGACAAATCCACAATATACAGCTGTTGCCCTAAAAGTACCTTGCGATTGAACTTCCCCTCTTTTGTGCTGAATACACTTTTGATGAGTTTTGCTAAATGACCATCCACAATCCGCTTTCCCACCATAAGCTGATGATCAGGGAACAATTCACGTGCCCTTTTATTCATGGAAGTAACCTGTTTTCCAATATTGATCGTAATGGTGGCATTCCGGATGGCATCAAGTGCCGCTTCCCTTTCTTGATACAAAAAAGAAATTTCCTCCGGTTCTAAACCTAATATAAGTTTTTTTAAGCGTCGAGCTATGACTATGGCCCATACGATTCCTGCCAGGATTGGGATCAGCGACAATTGAAAGATTTTCATTTTATAATTGGATAGTTGATTTTGCACATTCTCCACTAAAAAACCTACAGATGAAACACCGATGATCTCCCCTTTATCATTCAGGATAGGTGTCTTCGCCTTAATTGCCGGTCCCGAAATTCCATTTCCTTGATAGATGATTGATTTGTGTTCATTGAATACTGCATCATTACTGGTTGCCGTAGGCTGCCCGATATATTCTGGATTTGGATGGGAGTAGCGAAGTCCCTTATGGTTCGCAATGGTTACATAATCGGCACCTGTAGTATGACGGATCCTTTCCGATTCGGGCTGGATCACATCCGATGGATGATCCTCCGTGAATCCCTGGATGATCTTTGGGTTTTGAGCCGCTAATTGGGCCACGGTCATTGCTTGCTTGCCCACATAGTTTTCAACGATATCTTCCAGCAATGAAGAGAATAGAATGCTCACAAGCAAGGTACTGATAAAAACAACGAAGATGATGAGTAAGGTCATTTGAGTTAATAAGTTCACTTTAAAATGTTTAACGTCCACTTTTATGCCTTTCAGCCTTTCCGTATTGATTGCTCATACTCGTATACTAAATTTCTCCTTTTTTTCCTGTATGTAAGAATCCCATCACCTGAGCAATAGTTCCTCCCATTCTTCCAATGAAAGCTTGTCGGTCATCTGCTTATACGCATCAGGGACTTCAACCGGACACATCAATTCCAAGCTATTGCCATCCGGATCTTGAAAGTAGACAGAAGCATTCCCTTGTTGCGGACGGACAAAAGGTTCGATGGATGTCCTTCCTCCAAAAGGTACCACTTCTATTTGCAAGGATTGGAGCCAAGCCATTGCCTGTTTCATATTTTCATAAGTTACCCGAAAGGCGATATGCTTTAATGAGGGATGATAAGGGGTTTTGTATTCTTTTCCCTCCCAAAGACCGACCCAGCTTTTGTTCTCCTCTATCCAAAAGAAGGCCGTCTCTTCATCCCTCCAAGCAAGCTTCAAACCTATTTTCTTATAAAAATGAATGGAAACTTCCAAATCTTCGACTGGTAAATGCGCTTCATATAAACCTTCTATCATAATATACCATCCTTTCTCGCTTGGATTTCCCGCACAGCATTCCGATTGGAATCAAACTCATTGAACCATTTCTCCGCATAATCCACCGACTCTTTGATGGAAAAAAGGCGGCAACATGCTGAACCCACATATCCCTCTTTCACTTCATACTCTCTTTTGTAAAATTCGCCAACCTCCGTAAAAAGCTCTTCCCTGAATTCAAGTTCTTGATATTCCTTCCAAACCCGTTCCCCTTCCACTAACACGGGAGCGCCCAAGCTTATCACTTTTTTATATTCTATCCGATATTCAGCAAGGTGGAAGCACGTCGTACTGTCGAATTGGGCCCCTAATTGCAAAACATAGGATTCACGATCATACAGCTTCCCTAATGGAGATCGTTCACCTAGCCCAAATTCCAAAGGGTGCGGATAAAGGATTTTATCTTTATCCCTTCCCCAGGCTGTAAAGGAATAGTTCGGATGCTCACTTCTTTCCACTCCTGGGAAAGACCTGAACAATTCTGCGATTTGCCCCAATCCTCTAGTAACAGGGGTATATCGAGGGTCATAGGCAGGCATGCTTTCTTTAATAACCTTCCACCAGGATTGTGGAACAGGGGGATTTCCCCATCTTGCAGGGTCGGATAGTTCGACGGATTGAGAAGGCATAACGATGGTTCCTTCTTCCGTAACAACTTCCATCAAGGCTTGAATGACCGCAACCGCCCCCCCATTCACCCACCCTATCGAGGATAAGGAGGAATGGACGAGTATCGTCATCCCCCGCTTCACTCCCAGCTTTCGAAAATCCGCCGCAATCGACTGCTTCGTTCTTGGGTACTCTGAATATTCTATCATTTCTTTCATTATTGCATCTCCTAAAACTTTTTTTGTCCATGTGGGCTGTCCATTAAACGGCTAAAAATGAATTATAGGTTCCTTTTAAAATGGTAGAGTGTTAGCTTTTCACTGGTATCCGCACTGATTTCCTCACTAACGGAGATTCGTTCAAAGCCATTCTTCGCCAATACCTTTTGGGAGCCAATATTGACGTTTGTCGTTTTGGCATGTAGCTGAGTCACCTTCATTTCCGGTGCCAGCTTAACCAAAAGCTGTAAAGCCTCGTTTGCCACCCCCTTTTTCGTAAACGCTTCACCGATTCGATAACCGACTTGAGCCGTACCTTTAATTGTGTCGATATCCACAAGATTAATCCTGCCGACGATCGTTCCTGAGTCTTCCTTAATTAAATAACATGAGGAGATCGCATCCTCTTGTTCTTTTAATAATTCCATATGCCGGATCATAAACGTACCAAAGTGATAATAATCATCCCCCCGGCTTGAAATCGTTTGCTCGAAAAACGCTCGATTCTTGCACTCAAATGCATATAATTCATTTGCATCCTCTTCATTCAGCCTGTCAATGTATATCTCCATCATTCCTTCACCCTTTCTAAAAAACACTAAGCAGCATATGGGGCCTTTTATATCATTCAAGAAAACCAACGGCTTATCCTTCCTGAGAACTATATAATGGAAGATTTACACCCTAGCTTGTCCAGCTTTCTCTGGATGGGGATCCATTCATGAATTACTTGAAAAGTCAAAAATATATAATTTTCTTCTGGTAAAAAAGCAAGGGATGCTGTATCATATTCATTATTCGTATTAGGTTAATCGGAATTAGGGGGAATATATATGATAGGTTACGTGTTTTTAAATCTTGCCATAATGCTCATTCTTTTAGGCGTTTTATTCTACATGAATAAGAAACACATCTCTTTCACGAAAAGGGTCTTTACCGGCCTTGGATTAGGTATTGTGTTCGGCCTTCTTTTACAGTATTTCTATGAACCGCAGTCAGACGCAATCGTTAAATCGGTCGATTGGTTTAACATTGTAGGCTCCGGCTATGTAAAGTTCCTGCAAATGATCGTCATGCCGCTTGTTTTCATCTCGATCTTGTCCGCATTTACACGATTGAAGCTTACGAGCAATATCGGTAAGATCAGTGTGCTAATCATCGGAATCCTGCTTGGAACCACTGCGATTGCCGCAGCGGTCGGAATCACTTCGGCAACTGTCTTCAACTTGGAGGCCGTGCAAATCGAGCAAGGCGAAGCAGAGTTAAGCCGCGGAGATCAAATATCCGAGACATACGGAACCATTCAGGATAAAACGATGCCACAGCAAATCCTTGAGTTGATCCCGGCAAATCCGTTCCTCGATTTAACAGGAGCTCGTCCGACATCAACAATTTCCGTCGTGATTTTTGCTGCATTCCTTGGTATGGCCTATTTAGGGGTCAAAAGAAAGCAGCCGGAACATGCTGAATTTTTCGCGAAAATAGTAGATACATTGCATAGCATCACCATGCGCGTCGTAACGCTGATCCTGCGTTTGACACCATACGGCATCTTGGCGATCATGACGAAGACGGTAGCGACAAGTGATTTGGACGCGATCCTGAAATTAGGGAAATTCGTCGGAGCTTCTTATGCGGCCCTGATTGTCATGTTCCTCATCCATTTATTATTGCTCACGCTTGCAGGGCTGAATCCAATGGTATATATGAGGAAAGCCTTCCCTGTATTGTCATTTGCCTTCACGTCAAGAACGAGTGCAGGTGCTCTGCCATTGAACATCCAAACACAGAAACAGCTAGGGGTTTCCGAAGGTATCGCCAACTTTGCCGGCTCATTCGGCTTGTCGATCGGGCAAAACGGCTGTGCCGGCATCTATCCGGCCATGTTAGCGGTCATGATCGCACCAACAGTGGGCATCAACCCGCTTACGCCATCCTTCATTGCCATGTTGATCGCGATTGTAGCGATTAGCTCGTTCGGAGTTGCCGGAGTAGGCGGAGGAGCAACCTTCGCTGCCATCCTCGTCTTATCGGCCATGAACTTGCCAATCGCCTTGGCGGGTCTGTTGATTTCCGTCGAGCCATTGATCGATATGGGAAGAACGGCCGTGAATGTCAGCGGCAGCATGACTTCAGGTATCCTGACAAGTAAAATCACGGGAGACCTTGATAAGCAGCAATTCAGCCAAGAATCATCCTTGGAAGTGGAAGCTGAAATGTAAAGCGAAAAGGCACCAAACCTCCCCTAAAGGAAGTTTGGTGCCTCAGTTTGTAGACAAAAGGGGTTCGGAATTAAAAAATTCCGAACCCCTTTTGAAATTCCTTTGAAATTTTGACCAAAGGTTACGAGATTTGGGCTCTTCGAGCCACTATGTTAAGCCGTTTTAGGACCTTGCCATGTCCAAGTGGCCATCTTCTTTACATTCATGGCAGCGAAAGTAAGCATCGCCTGCATCGACAATTTTTTAAGTCCCCTTAAAGTAGTCCAACGCATACCATGCTTTTCTTTTGCATCTGCGAATACACGCTCAATCGTTTCTTTGCGTTTCGCATATATAGGTTTTACCTCTTGATGATGACGCAGATGATCTGCTTCTTCCACATATGCTTGCCAGATATGCCGTGTCACTACTTTTTGATGGTCTTTGCTTTCCGTACACCGTGATAAAAATGAGCATGTTGCACAAATTTGTTTTGGCGATTTGTACTCGCGATAGCCCTCTTTATTTGTTGTTGAGTACTTTAAAGTTTCTCCCGAAGGGCAAAGGTAACAATCAAAGTGTTCATCGTAAACATAGTCATGTTTGCGAAAGAATCCTTCTTTTGTACGAAGATGTGTATAGGGTAAAGCAGGTGTGATTTCTTTGTTAAATAGGTAGCTTGTAATCGTTGGTGTTTTATAAGCTGCATCTGCGGCAACTGCTTCTGGTTTTCCAACTTTCTCAATCACTTGCTCAACAAGTGGCTCCAAAATATGACTGTCATCATGTGTATTACCAGGTGTTACAATCGTTCCCAATACAAAACCGTTGCCGCCTGCGGCCGCATGGAATGAATAGGCAAACTGTTTTGTTCGTTCATCTTTCACATAGTAGCCACTCTCAGGATCCGTAGTACTTTCTTTAATTGCTTTGGT
>NZ_LNNH01000021.1 GCF_001542915.1 Peribacillus simplex
AAGGAAGAAACCAAAGCAATTAAAGAAAGTACTACGGATCCTGAGAGTGGCTACTATGTGAAAGATGAACGAACAAAACAGTTTGCCTATTCATTCCATGTGGCCGCAGACGGCAACGGTTTTGTATTGGGAACGATTGTAACACCTGGTAATACACATGACAGTCATATTTTGGAGCCACTTGTTGAGCAAGTGATTGAGAAAGTTGGAAAACCAGAAGCAGTTGCCGCAGATGCAGCTTATAAAACACCAGCGATTACAAGCTACCTATTTAACAAAGAAATCACACCTGCCTTTACCCTATACACGTCCTCGTACAAAAGAAGGATTCTTTCGCAAACATGACTATGTTTACGATGAACACTTTGATTGTTACCTTTGCCCTTCGGGAGAAACTTTAAAGTACTCAACAACAAATAAAGAGGGCTATCGCGAGTACAAATCGCCAAAACAAATTTGTGCAACATGCTCATTTTTATCACGGTGTACGGAAAGCAAAGGCCATCAAAAAGTAGTGACACGGCATATCTGGCAAGCATATGTGGAAGAAGCAGATCATCTGCGTCATCATCAAGAGGTAAAACCTATATATGCGAAACGCAAAGAAACGATTGAGCGTGATTCGCAGATGCAAAAGAAAAGCATGGTATGCGTTGGACTACTTTAAGGGGACTTAAAAAATTGTCGATGCAGGCGATGCTTACTTTCGCTGCCATGAATGTAAAGAAGATGGCCACTTGGACATGGCAAGGTCCTAAAACGGCTTAACATAGTGGCTCGAAGAGCCCAAATCTCGTAACCTTTGGTCAAAATTTCAAAGGAATTTCAAAAGGGGTTCGGAATTTTTTAATTCCGAACCCCTTTTGTCTACAAACTGAAACCACTTATTGTGGTCTTCCTTTACGCCCTATGGAACTAAACCAGCTAATAGGAAGTCAATATTTTTCTCTAAAATTTTCATTTCCCTTATGATATACTATTTTTGTTCATGACAAATAACCCTCCAAAACCCTTTTGGAAGGATCTGTTTCACAAAATCGTTAATCAGGCTAAATCTAGGAATGCTTCTTTTCTCTTTAATAAAGCGTAAATCCAATGAAGCAACTTATTCATACAGGCAACGATCGCTACTTTGGCCGGTTTTCCTTCTGATTTTTTCTTATCATAGAAGGCTTTAAGCTTTTTGTTCCTTGAACTTCTTATGCCACATAGTACGGCAAGATACAGAGAATGACGTAGTCTGCTCGAACCTCTTTTAGTAATACGATTAATGGTTGCCGTAAACTTACCCGATGAGTGAACACTTGGATCTACTCCAGCGAAGGCAACTAGTTTTTTCGGGTGATTAAACCGATCGATTTCACCAATTTCAGAGATAATCGTGGCTGCGATTTTTTCTCCGATACCGGGAATCGATTGGATGATCTTATATTCTTCCAGTTCATTTGCCAGGGCCACTATACGATCTTCCAACTCAGAGAGGTGTCCCTGGTAATGAAAAAGCAACTCAATATACATACGAAGATTGATTACGTGACTTTGATACACGTTTATTTGAAATGGATTTCGAGACGCGGAGTCCATTATTTTTTTTGCTTTTTCCCATGCCCATTGACCCGATCGGCTAGGACAGAACTCTATAACACTCTCTGCTAGTTTACTTTCTCCGGCTGCTAATACCGCCTCTGAAGTGGGATATTCCTTTAGCATCATTAATGAAACCTTTGAAAATAAATCGCCAAAAACCTTTCGGTATTCAGGAAACAGTTGATCTAAAATAGTGTGAAACTGAAGTTTAGCTTCCACATACATATTCGTTACGATTTCCTGTTGTCTGGACAAATTCCGAAGGTCTACTCACTGAATTCCTCTAATCTTATGAGGTTCTAAATCCTCTTTGTAATACAGCACACACAACTGATACGCATCGATAGCGTCTGTTTTTACCTTCCGTAAACTGGTTTTCTTTGCCTGATAAGAGATAATCGGATTTAGTAAGATATATAGAATCCCTTGTTCCTCCAAGTATTGAATAGCAGGAGTATGATAGTGCCCTGTAGATTCTAAAATGACCATAGGCATCTGCCCTGTCACTTCTTCAACCTCCTTTAAAAAATCTATAAAATGATCTAACTCCTCTTTGATATGCTTCATCGAAAAGCTATTTCCATACGGTTTAGATTGATCTAAAAATGCCTGAACTTGGCTCTCTCCTTTTGCCACATCCAGACCAACAACTGGATTCATTGTTTTTTCCTCCTCTACTTACTAACCAGTACCCTTTGTCCTCTCCATGTAGTGTCATAGCTTCGCTTGTTATACGAGATCTGCGTCCCAACCAGCCTCAAACATGTTTCTACAAGTAGGGGTGGCTACTGATATAATAGATTCTATTAAAAAAGGTCAACCAGTAAAAACTGGCTAACCTTATAATACGAACGCACCCGTTAGTTCATTAAGAAAATCAACAACACCTTTAACAGAGCTAACCCCTACTTAATACAAGTAGGGGCCTTTAGTGTAGTTTGTTCAATGCTAAGACTAAGTCCATCAACTACTTATCCTCCATAAGGCAACGGTACCGTTGACACACGCTATATTTCGCTTTTTTTCTCTACCAGAAATTAAAATCTAGATAATTATGAAAACTATATATTTATTTCCTTTTAAGGAAATATAAACCATAATTTATTGAAATAATATTCAGGAGATGGATTTATGAAAAGATTAGGAATTAAAGCAACTTCTGGAATTCTCAGTGGAGTGTTATTATTGAGCACTGTGATTGTACCAATAGAAAGCGCTTTTGCTAGTTCAATTGTAAAAGTACAAGAAAATGATGATGTTCTTTTTACTGATGAAGAAATTCAATCGATGGAAGAATTCTTTATGAATTACGATGAAGATGAATTCTATAGAATTTTGGAAATTGCAGTAAATGAAACAAAATCTGAATTTATAGATCCAAGTGTTGCAGAAGAGATATTGAATAAAGAATCAAATGATGTTATTGTAATAGTTCCTTATGGAAAGGTGACTTTAACTGCTAAAGCTGGAGCAAAAGCGATTAAAGCAACAATGAGTAAAGTTGGTAAAACCGGCTGGAATAAAATGATAGGAAAAATAGAATCAATGACTGGAACACAGTTAGCTGTTCTTCATTGGGAATCTATTAATAAATTTTTAGACTTTGCTGTAAGCTCTGGTGGTACTATTGAAGATGCGTTGACAAGTTTTCTCGTTAAAAAAGGTCATTTTAATAAGACGGTTGCTACATATATCTCTAAAGCTTTTGTTTTAATAGTTTTTTAAATCTAGTAAAAAGTGATGTGTATTATGAGTAAAAAACAGCAAATTTGGCTAGCTATATTACTTATCCTTAGTTTAATTTATTTTATTGGTGGAATGATATCCGAAAACGACTCAGGTTACCCTTTATGGCACAGAACTCTTGGTTTATTAGGCTGTATTATTTGGGGAACGCTACTTTTTAGTGTCTGGAAAAGCAAGCAAAAAAAATAACATATAGACGGCATACCATTTAATGTGCCGTGCAGAGTGTAGATAAACCCCTTTTCCCAAAGATTCATTGGAGAAAAAGGGGTTTTTTTATCTTTTTATTAGACCATGAAAGAAGGACACAACATATTGTTGATAACTTTTTATAAAATTGCCAGCTGATATGCCGAGATCTTGATTGAGAGATTATAGATAATATAATCGTAAAATTATTTGGTATTCACTTCACCCGCAATTTTTGACCCACAACTGCATCATTCAGGTTGATCATCCGCCGCATGCCCGGATCAAAGACGAAAACTACACAAAAGACATTTTACAATGAATTGTGGGTAAAAAAAGGGGTGAAACCCCTCTCACTACTTTTCGTTGCTTTTTTACCCCACAAAAAAAACCCTCAACACCAGAGGCGCCAAGGGTTTAAAGCTATTAATACATGGACATATATTGTTCGCGTTCCCATGGGTGGACTTGCGTGCGGAACATATCCCATTCGATTTCTTTTGCTTCGATGAAGTGTTCAAGCAGGTGTTCGCCTAACGCATCTTTGATGACTGGATCGGCTTTCAATGTTTCCAATGCAGCATATAAAGTGGCCGGAAGGTCAACGATGCCTACTTCTTCACGCTCTTCTTTGTTCATGACATAGATATTGCGGTCAACCGGAGCTGGAGGAGTCAGGTCGTTCTTGATTCCGTCAAGACCAGCTTTTAGCAGGACGGCAAGTGCCAAGTATGGGTTTGCTGCTGGGTCGACACTGCGTACCTCTACGCGCGTGCTCACTCCACGTGAAGCCGGGATACGGATTAACGGGCTGCGGTTTTTAGCGGACCATGCAACATAGCAAGGCGCTTCGTAGCCAGGTACTAGACGTTTGTATGAGTTAACAGTTGGGTTCGTTACCGCTGTGAAGCTTGGAGCATGCTTGATGATCCCTGCGATAAATTGCTCAGCTGTTTTGCTTAGTTCCAATTTGCCTGATTTATCATAGAATGCGTTTTCGTTGCCTTTGAATAGGGAAACGTTACAGTGCATTCCAGATCCATTAACACCGAATAATGGTTTCGGCATGAATGTGGCGTGCAAGCCATGTTTGCGGGCAATCGTTTTAACAACAAGTTTGAATGTTTGTATGTTATCACAAGCTGAAATGGCATCGGCATATTTAAAATCGATTTCATGTTGTCCTGGAGCTACTTCATGGTGGGATGCTTCAATTTCAAATCCCATTTCTTCAAGCTCAAGAACGATATCACGACGGCAGTTTTCCCCTAAGTCCGTAGGTGCAAGGTCAAAGTATCCGCCTTTATCATTCAATTCTAGAGTAGGCTCTCCGTTTGCGTCCAGTTTGAATAAGAAGAATTCCGGTTCCGGCCCTAGATTGAAATCCGTGAAGCCCATTTCTCTAGCTTCAGCAAGAACACGTTTTAAGTTTGCACGGGGATCCCCATCGAAAGGTGTTCCATCGGTATTGTAAATGTCACAAATCAAGCGTGCCACTTTGCCTTTTTCGGAAGTCCAAGGGAAGATGACCCATGTATTTAAATCAGGATATAGATACATATCGGATTCTTCGATACGTACAAATCCTTCAATGGATGATCCGTCAAACATCATTTTATTATCAAGCGCTTTTTCCAATTGACTGACCGGGATTTCAACATTTTTAATTGTCCCTAAAATGTCAGTAAACTGTAAACGAATGTACTTAACATTTTCTTCTTTCGCTAAACGAGTGATGTCTTCACGTGTGAACTTTGCCAATTTTTATTCCCCCTAATAATCATTCATAATCATATTTATTATTGGAAAAAACGGGACATATCCCCTTGCCGAAGAGACGTTCGGTGCTTGCTTCCTTGTAAGAGCTCGGCACGCAGAAGCTTGCGAAGCTCCTCGTCACTAAGGTCATGTCTTATTTTTTCCGCTTGTTCTAAATCTTGTGTCTTGGGTAAATTCTGTTCCTTTACAGTGAAAATCTTTTTGATGCCGGCCAGATTGACTCCTTGTTCGATTAAATCCTTAATCTCAAGCAGTCGATCGATGTCATTCAAAGAAAAAACCCGACGATTTCCATCTGTTCTCATAGGAGTAATTAATTGATGCTCTTCGTAATACCGAATTTGGCGTGCAGACAACTCAGTTAGCTGCATGACGATTCCGATGGAAAAAAGAGGCATCGAACGCCGAATGTTGTTGCCGCTCATTCTTAGCATCCTCCTTTAGCTTATCTTAATCTCATCTTATATTATGTTATTAAACTTGTCAAGATGATGTTACATTTCATGACATGTTTTAAACAAAAAGTGGCTTTCCAAAACTGAACAAATATTATGACTATTGATTTTTGCAGGAATCCAATCACTTGGATTCCTGTTAAGCGCATATCTCTATTTATAATTGGATCAGTTTTTTGTCCATCAGCACATTCACTGCAGTCAATACAGCGATCTTCACATGGGCATACGTCAATCCGCCCTGGACATAGGCTACATATGGAGCCCTTGTCGGCCCATCCGCGGTAAGCTCGATGCTGGCACCTTGGATGAAGGTCCCTGCAGCCATGATGACATCGTCTTCATAGCCCGGCATATAGGCAGGATATGGCGTCACATGGGAATTGATCGGTGAGGCATATTGGATTGCCTGACAAAAGGCGACCATCTTATCACGATCATCGAATTGGACTGATTGAATCAAATCGGTGCGCTTTGCATCCCATTTCGGATAAGTGTTCATCCCGATTTTCCCCAACAATGCAGATGTGAAAATCGCCCCTTTAACAGCTTGTCCAACGACATGCGGCGCAAGGAAGAACCCTTGGTACATCTCCTGCAGGCTATAAAGCGATGCACCTGCTTCGGCTCCTATTCCCGGAGACGTCAATCGGTAGGAGCAAGCTTCAACCAAATCTTTTTTACCTACAATGTAGCCACCGGTCTTCACTATCCCGCCACCTGGGTTCTTGATCAGTGACCCTGCCATCAAATCCGCTCCGACATGACATGGTTCCTGCGTTTCCACAAATTCACCGTAGCAATTGTCAACGAATACAACGATTTCCGGATTGATCTCTTTTACGAACGAAATCATTTCCTTGATTTCAGCAATCGTAAAGGATGGGCGTGTCGCATATCCCTTCGAACGTTGAATGCCGATCATCTTCGTATGCGGTTGAATGGCTTGTTTGACAGCCTCGAAATCAACGCTTCCAGATTTCGCCAACGGAACGGAGTTGTAGCTTATTTGAAAATCCCGCAATGAACCGATACCGGTTCCCCTAATGCCGACAATCTCTTCCAACGTGTCATATGGCTTTCCGGTTATGTATAATAACTCATCGCCTGGGCGCAGGATGCCGAAAAGGGCAGTGGAAATGGCATGTGTGCCAGAAATGATTTGGGAACGCACCAATCCTGCTTCCGCCCCAAACACTTCGGCATAAATCAATTCCAACGTATCGCGCCCTATATCATCGTAGCCATAACCCGTCGTAGGGATGAAATGGGAATCACTCACTTTATGTGCTTGGTAACTTTGCAATACACGAAATTGATTTTCTTCAATTCGTTCGTCCACTTGCTTATGTAATGGAGAAATCATTGCTTCCACTTCTTTGGCAATGTTTTGCAACATTTCTCCGTTCGTTAACTGCTGATACATCAAAATTCCCCTTTATAACGAATATTTCTCTAGCTGCCCTGTCAATGGATGATCAGCTAGACAAAAACCTTTGCATTCATATCTTTCCGAGTCTTCATTAAAGGAGAGAGTGCGCAAGATGGTTTCATTTTTCAGCTGTGATAATAGTTTACCCTCACTCGAAGGGAGAAAAACATAATAAGGAACCATTTCCTCAATCACGTACTTTTCAATTTCTTCCATGATTTGATTCAAATCCGATTGTTCATAGGCACTGACCAATAATGAAGGGTGGCTGGACGTTCTTACAAAATCGGCGTGGGTCCTGTCTTTCTTATTATACAATGTTAGCTGTGGAATGGAAGGGACTTCTAAGTCATTTAGCAAATCCTGCACCGTTTTCTGATGGTTAAAATAATCTGAACTTGAGGAATCGACCACATGCAGCAATAAATCCGCTTCTTTCAATTCTTCCAGCGTCGAGCGGAATGCTGCGATTAGGGAGGTCGGCAAATCCTGGATAAAGCCGACCGTATCCGTCAAGAGCACGGTGAAGCCGCTTGGCAGGATCGCCTTTCTCGTCATGGGATCAAGAGTCGCGAACAGCTGGTTTTCCTCGAAGGAATCCGCCTCCGTCAGGCGGTTGAACAATGTCGATTTACCCGCATTCGTATAACCGACAAGGGCGATTTGAAAAGCCTTGTTCCTTTTTCTTCTGTCGCGATAGCGTTCACGATGCTTCACTATTCCACTTAATTGTTGCTTGATTTCATCAATTTTCCCGCGGATATGGCGACGATCGCTTTCCAGTTTCGTTTCTCCCGGGCCCCTCGTGCCAATTCCGCCTCCAAGCCTGGACAATGCCGTCCCCTGTCCAACCAAACGCGGTAATAGGTATTGGAGCTGAGCCAATTCAACTTGAAGCTTCCCTTCCCTGGAACGTGCGCGTTGCGCAAATATATCGAGGATAAGCTGTGTCCGGTCAATGATTCTTGCTTCTAGCTGTTTGGAAAGGTTTCGGATCTGACTCGGGGATAATTCATCGTTGAAGATGAATAAATCCGGCTCCAGCTCTTCTTCAAGGTTCCGAAGCTCCTCCACTTTTCCTTTTCCTATATATGTAGCCGGATCGATGCTTGTCCTTTTTTGGGTGATGGTCATCAGCACCTCGCCATTCGCCGTCTTCGCCAACGAGGCCAATTCATCAAGTGAATATTCGAAACGTTCATTTTCCTCCGTTGTCTGACACCCTATCAACACGGCCTTTTCCTTCATCATTTCTTCCAAAAACGCCCACCACCTATATTAAGATTTCAGTTTATCATAACAAAAAAAATGAACAGATAAAACTTTACGGAAAACAAAGCTTTACCCGTTTTAAAAATTTCGATAACATGCTAAAATCAAATTTGACTTTACCATCAAAATAGAAAAGACATAGAGGGAACATGCAAATGACATGGGAAGTATTAAGTTTCATAGGTACGATTGCTTTTGCCATTAGCGGCACCATCATCGCCATGGAAGAAGAGTATGATATTTTAGGAGTGTACATTTTAGGAATCATAACCGCGTTTGGCGGAGGTGCAATCAGGAACCTGCTGATAGGCGTCCCCGTTTCAACCTTATGGGACCAAAGCTTCTATTTCATCATCGCTTTACTATCCATTACCATCGTTTTTGTTTTTCCTACCATCCTATCGAAACATTGGGACAGATGGGGGAACTTCAGTGATGCCATTGGACTTTCAGCCTTCGCCATCCAAGGGGCGATGTATGCGGTAGAATTAAACCATCCAATTAGCGCCATCATTGTATCAGCGGCATTAACCGGATGCGGCGGCGGTATTGTCCGTGATGTGTTGGCCGGCCGGAAACCATTGGTCTTCAGAAAAGAAATTTACGTAGTGTGGGCCATCATTGCAGGCATGGCATTAGGAAGCGGTGTTTTGTCCCAGGCA
Source organism: Peribacillus simplex (assembly GCF_001542915.1). GTDB lineage: Bacteria > Bacillota > Bacilli > Bacillales > DSM-1321 > Peribacillus > Peribacillus simplex_B. The sequence continues at coordinate 9,123 of NZ_LNNH01000021.1, forward strand.
TGGCAGCTATATACGCTCTTTGCGATCATTACCATTTTACGCGTCCTATCCTACACCTACAATTGGCACCTTCCCAATAAAAAATGGGTGCCGAAAACATAAATTTGAAAAGCCCGCCATTTCCGCGGGCTTTTCTATGTGATTCATTCTTTCTCATCATCTTCAAAAATCAAGTCTTGGCCGGTAAGGGTCAGTAAATCCGTTCTTTCGAAGGAATCCTCCAGCAAAAGCCGCATCGCCTGTGCCCTGATCGACTTTTCAATCACGTTGCGTATATAGCGGCCGTTAGAAAATGAAATAGAGCTGCGATATGATCGCAAGATGATCAAGTGTTCCTTTAATTTCCTTTCAGCCTCACGATTCATGATATATTCACGCTCCTGCAGCATCCGGTCGGCTATTTCCATCAATTGATCGATCGTATAATCCGGAAAATCAACTACGAGCGGAAACCTGGAATGAAGGCCGGGGTTAAGGCTGAGGAAATAATCCATTTCCCGTGAATACCCGGCAAGAATCAAAATGAATTCGTGCTGGCGATCCTCCATATGTTTGACAAGGGTATCAATGGCCTCTTTCCCAAAGTCCTTTTCGCCGCCCCTTCCCAAGGAATATGCCTCATCGATGAATAAGATCCCGCCAATCGCTTTCTTTATTAAATCCCTCGTTTTTTGGGCAGTATGACCGATATACTCTCCAACTAAATCCGCCCTCTCCGCTTCGATTAAATGCCCTTTTGAGAGTACATTCATTTTTTGAAACAACTTCCCGATTAAACGCGCAACCGTTGTTTTTCCCGTTCCGGGATTTCCTTTGAACATCATATGCAATGCTTGACGGCCAGTCTTCATTCCTTTAGCCTCGCGCTGTTTGTTGATATAGATCCACGCATATATTTCTTTGATCATCCGTTTCATTTCTTCCATCCCGACCAGCGATTTCAGCTCCTCTTCGATTTCCCTCAGGGCTGCATGCTGGTGAGGTATTTCCTGTACCAAAATTTCTTTTATCGGCAGATCCTTTTGTAGCGTTTTTCTATTTTCCGCATTAAACACGATATTGATTTGCCCGTTATTTTTCATACGGATCGGTTGTTCCAATGCATTCACCTCTCCATCTTGGACCCTTGACTCCACGATTGCATTCTATTTCCGATTTATGATGGGAATGCTTATGTAACATAAGCCGAAACTTTCCCCCGTCGGGAAATTCCCTTATTTCTTTTCGTGAATTCAGAAAATGCCAGGGTAAAATGCCAGCTTTCCTTTTCAACGGTGCATGATCACGACTGAATTCTTCCATTGAAACTATATTCCGACAAACTTCCTTCCAATTCGCCCGTTTAAACGGGGAATTGTCAATTCCTGCGGTTTCCCGGAAAATAATCGTCCCTAGATATATATTCAAAACACGTACGTAACATTATCGATTATTTGAAAAAACGAGCAGTGCATACAAAAAAAACAGGCCGCCATTAGCGAAACCTGTTTTTCACATCCTTATATATATGACTATTCCTTCACTTCGTAATCAATTTGAACATTACGTTGTGGAGCGAATGTAGAAATGGCATGTTTATAGACCAATTGCTGCTTGCCTTCCGATTCAAATAATACCGTAAAATTATCAAACCCTTTAACTTGCCCCCTGATCTGGAACCCATTCAATAAAAATACCGTTACATAGGTGCCGTCTTTTCGTAATTGGTTAAGAAATTGATCCTGGATATTTACTGATTGTTTCATGTATTAGTCCTCCTCTTTTCTCTCTAAATTTATGTATTCGCCTTCGTTGAAAAGCTTTCCTGCTATAAATCCAGATATTTCATGTATTTTTTTCGGAAATCCCTCTAGATCGGTCATATTAAACCAGATGACATCCATCTTATTCCTGAACCAAGTCAATTGCCTTTTTGCATATCGACGGGAATTTTGCTTTAAAGTCTCGACCGCCTCATCCACTGAAGCCCTTCCATCAAAATAATCATATATTTCTTTATAGCCTATGGCCTGAATGGATTGGCAATCCTTCAAACCTTGATCATAAAACGACTGAACCTCATGAATCAGCCCTTCATCTACCATTCCATCAACTCGTTGATCGATACGCTGATATAATTTTTCACGTTCCATCGTCAAGCCGATGATGCACGTTTCATATTTCAATTCCGTCGGCTGATCATCGAGCTGCTCGCTCATCGTTTTACCTGTGCAATGAAAAATCTCAAGTGCCCTGATTACACGCCTTACATTATTAGGGTGAATCCGCTTCGCACTCTCAGGATCAACCTTCCGTAATTGGTCAAAAACCGGATCGATTCCTGACTCTCTTATTTGTTTTTCCAAACCTTCTCGATATTCTAGGTCGGACGGGGCTTCTGAAAACTGATAATCATAAATCACCGATTGTATGTATAATCCTGTTCCGCCAACGATAATAGGGAGCTTCCCCCTGCCATGGATATCCTCGATGCAAGCATTTGCACGCTCCTGAAACTCTGCGGCACTAAAAGGTTCATCCGGCTCCTTGATATCAAGTAAATAATGAGGAACGCCTTCCATTTCCTCCATCTTGATCTTTGCAGTTCCTATGTCCATGCCTTTATATACCTGCATGGAATCGCCGCTGATAATTTCACCATTAAATAACTTTGCCATCTCAATGCTCATTTTTGTCTTGCCAACAGCAGTCGGTCCAATGATAACGAGAAGCTTTCCTTTTTGTTGTTTCACATTCTCACTGCCTTATATGATTTTTTCCCTATCTTAACATAATCTCGTTGAAAGCAGCTAAACATCTACCCATTCTGTCCATTTCCCATTGTTTTATTCATTCCTCCTTCCTGTGAAATCTGTTCAAGAGGCATTAGTAAAATGGAGCCCTTCCATATAGCTGGAGTTTAAGCGGAATCTAGGGGGATTCTTTGAATGAAGACACAAAAAAGGATGATTCCGCTACATCAGCAATCATCCTTTTTCGGCATGGTGCACAGACCTGCCTTCTTAATCCATTCAGATTGGTCTCCCATTCACTGGTATCATCATCAATACGGAAGTTTCCTTCTCATTCGATTGCACCAGGATCTCTCCATCATATCTGTTCACCAAGTCTTTTACGATGAATAAACCTTGACCGCGAACCTTGCCCTTTTGGGGCTTTTTGGTTGAAAATCCGCTAATGAATATATTTTCCTGATCGAAGGGCGCTATCATAGGCCCGGTGTTCGTGATCCTAAAGGTATACTTTTCCTCATCAGCTATGCAGGCAATGTTCATTCGGCGCTCATTCTCTGGCAATTCAACCGTTGCTTCAATCGCATTATCGATGACATTTGACAATAATTTAATCAAATCGATCGTTTTCACCCTGTTAAACGAGTTAGGTGAAACATCGATTTTAATATCGATGTTATAATTTTGGGCCGAGAGTTTTTTTGTCTCCAACAGTACAGACAGGCCCGGATGACTTACATCCAGCTTCATCGATTCGAGGGAATGAACCTCTTTTGATAGACCTGTTAAATAATCGAGGGCTTTATCATTCTCCTTCAATTTAAGGAGACCATGTATAACCTGAATATGATTGGAAAAGTCATGCCTTAATGAACGAACTGAAGCTATGAGCGATTGAAATTCCGATTGATACGTATCCTCCGTATCCCCGACTTCACGCGTCAGTTCTTTTTGATACCACTTTTGAACGACAAAAAAGGTAACCAGCAGCATGATAACAAAGCCTCCATTATAAACGAGGATGGCAATACTGCTTCTTAATACCTTTCCATTAATGGAGTTTATATTCTCGGCACTTACATCGATCCCTAAAAACCCTATGATGGAGCCAGCTTTATTTTTGATTGGCACTCCCACAGTCAAATAATCGCCATACTCCGGATCATCCAGTATCCCGGTAATGAAGCTTTTGCCTTGATAGGCCTGTCTGACCTGCTTTGGAGGGACGGTACACACTCCGCCTATGGGAAAATCCCCTTTATGATCTTTAGAAAATCCTGTAATCATAGCTTTTGACACTTTCGGATTATCGACCATGATGGTGTAAACATACAAAGCCCCGATTTTTTCTCTTGCATCTTCTAAGTACGCTTTAATATCCTTATATTCCCGGCTCTTTACTTGGTTATCGAGAAATCGCTCATAGGCCTCTACATCCATGGAGTCGGCAATGGATCTGGCAGCTACCAAGTTTTGATTTGCAACTGATTTTTGAACAGAATTTTTAATGCTTAAATAAGTAGAAAACATATTCAGAAGAATGAAAGCGATTAATAATAGGATGGTCAAATAAAAAAATGCCCTTAACTTTTTATTTTTCATAGATTTAAACGTACCTCGTCTCTAGCAGTTAAAAGTTAACGAACCTATTCTGAGTTTACTATATACAGGAACAAACATATAGAGAAATATCCACGTCTCACTTCAACAGCAGGTAAATAAAACTATAAGTTTTGAAATAACTAACAAAATACCCACATCTTTTTTGGTTCTTTAACTTTTTTACATGCTAATCTAAGCGGAATGTCTATATTAATTATTTCCATTAAAATATGTTATTTCCAAACGAATATAATTTTACTATATATTTATTTTAAAAAGGAAAAAAAGAAGAAAATTAATTATATATTTTTCTTTTCAAATATATAATTTTACCCTTTAGATGGAAATATTTCAATATTTTCTCTTTACATCCCATCAAAATTAACGTTTTTCTTCTCGATTGCAACACCAATTCGCAATAAAATATTCATAAAATAGCAATAGGTCATTTGGACCGATATCACGCGGCCTTTAATGAGCACGAAAGAAGTTTCCATTTAACAGAAAATAAAGAAATCCTTATTTAAAATGTCACATATTCCCTTTCAAAAACCATAGACATCGTTTTCTTTCGCAATCCCGTTTCCCACTTCTTTCACTTAGCTTGTAAATTCCAATAAAAAACCTTGAAAGGTCTAAGCCAATCAAGGGGTTCATTATAATTTAGATTTCTTCCGGGATTTTCAATCCTTCGATAAAGGATTGAAAACTCTCGGCAATTTTATAAATATTTTCATCCTGGCTTGAAGGATCCGAATACCAACCTTGATCCCAGAAGTATATTCCCTTTTCCTCTTCGTTATTTATCAGCAAGATCTTGCCGGCACACGTATCATTACCAATGATGATGCAATTTTTATGTAAATCATCTTTATTCTCTTCGTGCCATTTCCGTAAATCCAGCCCTTTATCCTCAAGATCTAATCCGTAGAGAACATTCAAGCAAACGAGGGTATCCAATGTATCTACATAAAACTTGCTGTTTTGCACCTCAGATATGCCGCCATTATACTTAAGGAGGAATTGTTTATAATCTGCAGGAATTTCAAATCCGACAAATTCCTGAAAACCATCCACTGCCTCTTGTGTCGCTTTTCCATATCCAGTAATATTCACCATTCTACCAACTCCATTTCATTATATAGTCGCAACTTCCAACCCGACAATCCCATTCCCGAATCCATTTTCATCGAAGCCTATTGAACATCGTTCCCGTCTTAACTGGAGAATTAAACGTTCTTTTACCGATGAAGTTCCTTGAAGAATAAATTATTCATTAGAATCTTAAACATACCACTTTTTTAAATATACTAACATAATTTTACCATTTTTTTCTGTATTTTCAGATATTTTTTTCATTTCCTGGCCATGCTTATCCATAAAAAGGGAAAAGGACGACCTTTTCATCAATAAGTCCATGTTGCATGAAAAAAAGACAGCTATCCTGACGAGGATAAAATCCGGGGAGGGTTTGTAAAAATGTGAATGCAACAAGCAGACTTATGAAAAAGGAAATATGTAACGGCCCCACTCTATGAATATAATAAATATTACGTTTTGCTTGATACTTCCTTCTATTATATTTGTATATATCCTAAGAAATCTCTTTATAAAGGCATGGTAATAAGAAGTGCTGCAAAATTACCCCAGAATGGTAGGTACCTCCCATTACCTTCCGATCACTCTTCATTAACAAGCTAAAATTATAGTCATATCAAGTAAAATTCATTTGAAATTAACAGATCAGAGTCGTATGATTAGTAGTATCGGCGGAAAAATATAAATAAAATTAAATTTAGATTAAAGGGGAATTAGATATGGTAGATGTAATGTCAAAATCAATACCTGAACATGATGCACTTAGTATTTCTGCAAACCAAGAAAAATTGGATATCCTAGATCAGCTTTTAAAGCCTGAGGTTCAGGCATCCCTCAATACTTTAGTCGATCAGCTTCCAAAGCTGACTGAATTAGTGAATATTTTAACAAAGTCTTATGATTTCGCTCAATCGGTGGCAACGGATGATGTCCTGAAAAACGATACCGTCAGTGCGATCTCGGAAATCGCAACACCTGTGGTCGGTTCCGTGAAAGGTCTTGCGGCTACCGCAATCGAAGCGAAGGATCGCGCAGAAGCAAATCATGATGTGATCGGTCTTTTTGGCTTGTTAAAAATGATGAAAGACCCGGAGGCACAAAAGCTTTTCCGTTTCGCGCAAGCGTTCCTGGAAGTCTCTTCAGAACGTAAAAACCAAAAATAATGTCTAACACATACAAACAGTAAGAACGGGGGATTTACTATGTCAAAACAAATCGTCATCTTAGGTGCCGGATACGCTGGTTTACTATCTGCGTTGTCCGTACGTGAATATTACAACAAGGATGAAGTGCAGGTTACCGTGGTGAACCAATTTCCAACCCACCAAATCATCACTGAATTGCACCGTCTTGCCGGCGGTTCGATTTCCGAGCAAGCTGTTTCGAT
>NZ_LNNH01000022.1 GCF_001542915.1 Peribacillus simplex
AGAGGTAAAACCTATATATGCGAAACGCAAAGAAACGATTGAGCGTGTATTCGCAGATGCAAAAGAAAAGCATGGTATGCGTTGGACTACTTTAAGGGGATTTAAAAAATTGTCGATGCAGGCGATGCTTACTTTCGCTGCCATGAATGTAAAGAAGATGGCCACTTGGACATGGCAAGGTCCTAAAACGGCTTAACATAGTGGCTCGAAGAGCCCAAATCTCGTAACCTTTGATCAAAATTTCAAAGGAATTTCAAAAGGGGTTCGGAATTTTTTAATTCCGAACCCCTTTTGTCTACAAACTGAAATGAGCACCCGATTAATGGGTGCTCATCTACTTTGATATCAATCAACTGGCTAATAAGACCTCGATAACCTTCCATCAGCCTTGCTTTTTGTACGAATGGGAGGTTAACCGTTATAAAAGGAACTGCCATTGGTGGAAGTGGCAGTTTTTCCTTTAACCTGCTTTAACGTCGCTACTATAAGAAAACTGACAATCACTAATAAAAGCCAAGAACTCACCTTGCCGAGATGAACGAGACTCCACGCATCGGTTTGGTTGGGGTATTCCCACGCTTCAAAGAATGTTGCGATATTTTCGGCTATCCAGATAAAAAATCCGATGAGCACAAAAGAAAGCGCGAGTGGCATACGATAACGGGTACCATTAATTTCATACATGACCCATGATTGCCAAAAGACGATGATGACAAGCCCAGACAGCCACCAACGGACGTCCATCCAAAAATGGTGAACGAAGAAATTCAAATAAATTGCTGCCGCAAGAGGCACAACCACCAAAAACGGCGGCCACTTTACCAATTCAACCTTCAGCCTTCTCCAGGCCTGGCAAAGATAACTCGCTACACTTGCGTACATGAAACCGCTATATAAAGGGACACCAAAGATTTTGAAATATCCTTCCTCTGGATAGGACCAGGAGCCCATATGTACCTTGAAAAGCTCCAGTGCCAGACCAATAAGGTGGAACATCGTGATGACCTTTAGTTCATCACGTGTTTCAAGCCCGGAACGCACCATTAGCCACTGCATGAGAAGGCAGATGATGAGCAGCCAGTCATACCGGGGCAAAAAGGGAAGCGGCAGGAATTTAGTTAAAGCCAAGGAGGCAAAGATGACGGCCGGAAATAAACATGATAGGGCCTGTTCCCAACCGAAACGAACGACCTGTTTAGATGCTGCCATGATTCGTGACTCCGCTTTTTTTATGGTTACATGCATGAGTACCTCCCCTTTTCTTCACTGTATCTCTTCCTCATTTCGGTATTCCAAAATATCTCCTGGTTGACATTCCAAAGCCTTGCAAATTGCCTCTAAGGTTGATAATCGAATCGCCTTTGCCTTTCCGTTTTTCAAGATTGACAGGTTAGCCATCGTTATCCCGACCCTCTCCGAAAGTTCCGTTACGCTCATTTTCCTTTTAGCCAGCATCACATCAATATTGATTATAATTGCCATGTTATTCACCTCAGACCGTTAAATCATTTTCTGATTTTATTTCAATGGCATTTTTTAACAGCCTTTGAAGTACAGCAGCAAAGACCGCAATCACCATAGATGCAAAAATAATGACCAACCCAATTATTATGATACCTGGAGCATCGTCCAGCTCCGCCATGAAATAAAAAAATGGCAGACCTATCACATACAAAATACTGATTGCCATCGCACAATATTTTATATTTTTTAAAGCCACCACTGATAATTCCGAGAATGCCTTGTTCTTGTCGATATAGCTTAACAGCTTAAACGCTTGATATAAGGCTCCATAAAAAGGGATCGCCGTTACATACATATAAATAAAAACAAGATCATTCAAATAAGGAATGTTTGGAAATAATTCTACGGCAAACTTCGCTATTACAGGAACCACAAAGATGCACAAAGCAAGAACCGGCAACCCAATAAGAAAAACAGCTATCTTCAAAAAGAGTGTTGACACTCGATTCATGAAAAACACCTCACTAATTTATTGTCAAATTGATTTTAATACAAAATTTATCGATTTACAATAAATAAATATTGTTTTTAATAATATTCTTAACGAATAAGAACAACTACTTGAATGCATCCGAAATTTTCAGGAACGGATTAATGAAGCTGTCTAAATTGACACTTGCAAATGCTACATAATGACACATTTTTCACCCTACAAACTGAGAGGGGTTTTTTATTGAAGATTTACGCCAAAAGAGGGATGCTTTTTGAAGGAAGAAACTTTTATGACAATTTCCCATTTAAAGGGTAGGGTATAATTAATGATGTGATTGATATATAATTAAAGGAAAAAGGTGGAACTGGGTATGACCAATGATAAAATTTTGGAACAGCTTACGAGAATTGCTGATGCTTTAGAAAGGATGTCCCCAAGTCCTGACAATCCGAATTCCATTCAGAAAGAAAAGTTTAATTACGAAAACAATTCAGAAAGTGTAAAAAATAATATCGAATTAAATAAAGGGATATTAGATTTTAATAAAGAGAAAAACCAATAAAATTAGGCGAAGAGATCACCTTGTGGTCTTTTTTGCACTTCATTATTCCCTCCCCCATCCGCTCCTCTTCTTACCTTTTCATCTATTGAGAATAATATCTTCTAAATAAGAGATTCTCCGATAAATTCTTGATAATCGCAGGAAATAACAAAGTTAATTAACTTGACTGCACCTTAATTGTATTGATTTCAATCCACAACATAAGCATCATAACCTTGCGAAAAAATTCTTATTTGGATGTTCATACCGATTTTTAGGTTGAGTTTTGGTATAATATACCTTATCAATCAGGAGGTGTTATGATGGCCAAACGACAGAAACTAATCGAGGTTTTAATTGAACTGAGACAATCGGCTTTAACAATCGATTCAAAAGAATCCTGGATAGAAGTCATGAAAAAGTACGATATGATCATTGTTGGTGAAAAGTTCAATAAAGTCAGTACGATAGAATTGGAGCATTCATTAAAATCAACGTTTAATTATGAAATGGCTAATGATGAAATCCTTGAGTTAATTCCCCAAGCCTGTCAAGCACTTGGAATGAAAACAAAACCATTGGAACTATTAAATGACCCCATAAAAATAGATGCATATACTATCGATTTATTTTAAATAGTATAGGTAGTCTTTCTAGTCACCTCAGTATCCTAATCTCAAAAACTCCTTTCCGTTCATATGGTCCTTAATTCCTCACATTCTGATTGAACAGTTTGTGAGGAATTTAATGAACCTTTCTTAACGATCCTACACACAAGTTTTCACACCTATGGATTGTAAAGCAAAATCTATCAAACGCTATTTCACCACTTATTAGGAACGAATGGATATTATTATATATATAATCCTCCATATACCAGTTCCAAAAATTCAATGTTTCTCCTGCGATAAACGTGATTCTGAAAGACGTTCAATCCTTAATGCCCTGGTAATGCTTCGAATAGGAACATCCCCATTTTCCACTGCCCAACAAAGCAGCCGTTGTAACGATCTGCATGGCTTTCGTTCTCTTTTTATTCTTCGCCACATTTTCATCCCTTTCAGATAGTTTTAATTTTCGTTTTCATTTATATAAGTTTAAAATTTCGCTTATAGAAAGGTAGAGAAATCACCTTGTATATGGAACAACTCATATATCTACACGCTTTAAAGTTTTTACAGTATTAAAAGCTGCCTTCTAATTTGAAGTATTGCAAGCCTGATAATTGGGGATTTCTGCTGTAAGGATGCCAAGAATAAAAAGCGCGCCCAGTGAATGTTTCACATTTATTGGGCGCGCTTTTTTGCTTATTCACCTTACAAAGTTTCTGTACGCTTTCTGTATTGACACTTACTTTAGCATGCCAAAACACTATCTTTTTTTAAAATTTGTGTAGCTGAATACTTAACCATCCATATAAAACGAGCGGCGCTTTTTTCATGTTGCCCATTCACTGTACCCCTCGAAGCCTAGTTTCGATTCTCCCAGATTTGGACAATACCCTTCTTCTGCCATTGAAACTCATTCTTTTCCAATAGGATTGTACAAATCAATATTCAAGTTAAGGATTTGTTCAATTCTGGCTAACTCATCATCTGTGAATGTAAGATGATTCAACGCCTTGACATTCTCTTCTATTTGGCTCACTTTACTTGCCCCGATCAGGGCAGAGGTGACTCTTCCTTCACGAAGTACCCAGGCCAGGGCCAATTGAGGCAAAGATTGGCCTCGCTCATCTGCGATTTCCTTCAATTTCCGTACACGGTTCACCGCTTCTTGCGTGACTTCATTTTCCTTTAATGCTCCCGTTGACTTACTTGCCCTTGAATCAACCGGAACACCTGAAAGATATTTATTCGTAAGCAGACCTTGGGCTAATGGACAGAACGCTATGGATCCCACCCCATTTTCCTGCAAAACATTTTGTAATCCATCTTCAATCCACCGGTTGAACATGGAGTATTTTGGTTGATGAATGAGGAGAGGCGTACCTAGATCATTTAAGATTTCTACCGCTTGTGCCGTTTGTTCAGCAGTATAATTGGAAATGCCTACATATAACGCTTTTCCCTGCCGGACGACAAGGTCAAGAGCCCCCATCGTCTCTTCAAGTGGTGTGTTTGGATCAGGACGGTGTGAATAGAATATATCCACATAATCAAGTCCCAGGCGTTTCAAGCTCTGGTCGAGACTTGAAACCAAATATTTTTTGGAGCCCCAATCCCCATATGGGCCGGGCCACATATGATAACCCGCTTTCGTGGAAATGATCATTTCATCTCTGTATGGGGCAAAATCCTGTTTTAATATCCGGCCGAACAAATCTTCTGCCGAGCCTGCAGGAGGTCCATAATTATTGGCAAGGTCGAAGTGGGTAATCCCTAAATCAAATGCCCTCCTCAGCATGGCGCGGCCATTCTCCTCAATATCCACCCCTCCAAAATTATGCCATAACCCCAACGAAATGGCTGGAAGCTTTAGGCCTGACTGTCCGCTTCTATTGTACTTCATCGTTTCGTACCTGCTTTGATCTGCTACATAAACCATGATTATGCCTCCTCTATGGGTTGAAATACTTTAAGCAAAATCCCCCCGTCGTTCAGCTGACGGAGTGTATGAGTGCTAAGTGCTTTGTATGGTTAACCAAGATTTTTCTTTCATGATCATGAACAATTCGTGCACTTATCATCCAGCCTGAATCCTTGCAGGAATCATTTATTATTTGACGACCTTTTCACTAAACTGCAATGGCGAACAATGATCCAGCAATTGGGACTGAATAAAAGAACCCTCCATCATTTGGACAGTGGATGTTTCTTCACTGACTGACATGTGGAATTCCCTTTGACCAAACATGCCGGGAATTCCACCTTTTCAATGGAACAGTCCCCGTTTATCATTTCCAATAACCTTCTGACCGCCGTTTCACCAATCGTTTTTGCTTTCTGTTGCAGGTGTGTGAAAGTCAAACTGTCCCAATTATTTTCCGGCTCATCGAAGCATAGGATCGAGATATCTTCAGGTATGCGAAGGCCCATTTGTTCAATAGCTTTTTGTGCAAGCTTCGCAATGTTATATTCGATCGTAAACAGGGCAGTGATATCGGTATGTGCCTTAAGGTAGGTTTTGATCAATTCAATGTCTTGTTCACAGGTTGCTTCAGGGGTGGGAAGTGTACTCTTTATTTCGGTAAACCATAATTCACGATTAACCCGAACATTCCGTTCAGAAAAGGCCTGGACGATCCCAGCGAATCGATCTTCAATCGTCGTCGTCGCGATTGTTGTTGGAGATAAGACACCGATGTGTTCATGACCTAAATCAAAAAGATGTTCCATGCCGAGTTTGGCAGCCTGTACGTTATCAGTCGATATGGCAGTTGCGGCAACCCCTTTGAACGAACGGTCGATTAGGACGAGCGGAAATTGGTCCACGACCATTTTGAGGATTTCCGAACTGTAGTGCTCAGCCTGGGCAGGATAGATGATCAGTCCATCAACGCCGAAATCAAGCAACTCCTTGATTATATTTTCCTCTTTTTCAGCCGAGCCGAAGGTCTGTTTTAAAATGACCATGCATTTCTCATCCGAAGCTGATTCTATGCCTGAAATGAGCCTAAAACTATGGCTGTCATCAAAGGTTGTCATGATGAGACCGAACAAGGGTTTTCGAACGTGAGCCAAATTGGTTTTATTACTGCCCGCTTCAGAAACGAAAGTACCCTTCCCTTGTGTGCGGTAGACAACCCCATCCTCTACCAATTTGCCCAAGGCCCTCTTGCTTGTAATCCGGCTGATCTCGAAGATGTCCGAGAGTTCTTTCTCGGAAGGGATGCGATCGCCCGGCTTATATTTCCCCTCTTTGATATCTTTCTTCAATGATTGATATACTTTCTCATATAAAGCTGTTATTGTAACCACCCCAAACGATATATTCATAGCCAATAAGGGGAAAATCCCCTAATTGGCATGTGGTTAACTTTTCAGTTGGACTACGAATGTCTTAATCTCATACGGTTTAATGTCAAAGGCCAGTGTCTGATCTTCCCGCTTATCCTCTATACTTTTTTCCATTAGGTTGCATTCCTGCCATGAAATGATATCTAATTCACTTCTTACCTCCACAACTCCTCTTGCTCCTGCAAACTCATGCAGGCGGATAACTACTTCATCAATATTTTCCCCTTTTTTCACGGCATCGATCATTACATTCTCAGCATTAAGCGAAAACATGGACAATTTTTGGGATTGTCCCTCCATGTATGAGAGCGGGTTATTCAGTGCCCACGCTTCCTGGACCGTTCCCCCTTCATACCAGCTCCCTTTATGCGGTAGCAACGAATAGGTGAATAGATGCTCTCCCTGATCAGCTTCGGTATCTGGGTATGTGGCCGATTTTAACAAGGTCAGCCTCATCACATTGTCCTTAATGTCATGTCCGTATTTGCAATCATTCAGGATGCTTATGCCATAGCCACTTTCCGATAGGTCAGCCCACTGATGTGCGACAGTTTCGAACCGAGCGTAATCCCAACTTGTGTTCCAATGAGTGGGCCGCTTGACATTTCCATACTGGATGTCATAAGTAGCCTCCGTAGCACGGATGTCTACAGGGAATGCTGTTTTTAACAACTGATCCTTTTCACGCCAGTCGATGTTCGTTTTAAAATCGATGCGCGGGTTCTTGGCATACGTTATCATCTTTTGTGTAATCGTTGACTTTCCAAAACCCCATTCAAACTCGATTACGCAACGTATGGGTCCGTTTTCGACTACTTGGCTTCCTATTAAATTGCTTACCTCTTTCATCTTTTCTTGGTAAAAAATATCGATATCCCAGGCGTCATACTGCATGGGCTTGTCCTCAAATACCTGGAGTACATTCGCAAGAGAATTCGGTGCTAAAACATCTCGCTGGTGCTTTCGATCAAAAACTCTCGTTAGCTGCCCATTTTCATTCCAGCTTATCTCATAGTAAGGAGTCGAAATGTGATTAGTCGACACATCAAATGCCGATTTCGATATATTTTCCGCTTTCTCGTAACGGATCGTGCTCTTGCCTAGTGAAGGCACTTTTTCAACGTTTACGAGCCATTCACCATCTGCTGTGTTTTGGGAATCGAGAATTTCACCTGTCTCATCGGTCCAGACACCTTCTGCATGAAAATCGGTCTTAATAGTAATGATATCATTTCGGATCCATGAAGAGGAATTGAAAATGGTAAATAATTGCTGATCACTCCCTTTTGCCAGCGAACGGGAAGCATGGTTCCAGGCATTAGCCGCCAATTGATGTGCCTCTGCATATTCCAGTTTACTATCTTCATAGACTTCCCGGATGGAAGATCCAGGGATGATGTCATGGAACTGATTGCGCAGCACGATCTTCCAGCTTTCCTCCAGATCTTCTGACGGATAAGAAGACCATGTTCCTTCAAGCACACTGTTCAAGGAGTGAAGCCATTCCGTTTCCCGTAGGAGCAATTCCATCTTGCGGTTCATCCTTTTATTATAAGCTTGGCTCGTATACGTTCCACGGTGGTATTCCAGGTACAGCTCTCCGTCCCATGTATGGACATACTGATCCGTATTATCTATCGTCTCATGAAGGCGATAGAAAAACTCATCGGCCCTTCCCGTTTTCACTGCCGGCAAACCTGGCATTTTATCCAAGCGCCTGCGCATCTCAAGCATCTCCCGATTAACACCGCCGCCGCCGTCCCCGTATCCATAGGAAAGCAATAATTCCTGATTGACGGCTTTATCCCGATAAGCCTCCCAAATCCCTTTCACCGTGCGCGGAGTGAGGCGGCCGTTATAGGTGTAGAACCAGTATTCGTCTTCCGGGGTCGTGACGAAATGGGTTAAAATTTCCGTTCCGTCGATTCCCCGCCACTTGAAGGTGTCATGAGGCATTTTATTGAACTGGCTCCAACTGATTTTAGTGGTCATGAAGGTCTTGATTCCTGATTTAACCAATATTTGCGGCAGTGCCCAGCTGTATCCGAAGACATCCGGCAGCCATAGATATTCACATTCCTTCCCAAAATTCTCTTGAAAGAATTTTGTCCCGAGTAGCAGCTGGCGGACAAGCGATTCACCACTTGTCAGGTTGCAATCCGCTTCCAGCCACATTCCACCTTCCGTTTCCCAACGCCCTTCCTGGACCCTTTTTTCGATTTGCTCATAGATTTGCGGGTAATCATTTTTAATATATTCATATAATTGCGGCTGTGTCTGCAAAAAGGTGTAATCTGGGTATTGTTCCATTAAACGCAACACAGTTGAAAATGACCTTGCCGCTTTCTCACGAGTATGCTTTAGGCGCCAAAGCCATGCGACATCAATGTGGGTATGGCCGATGGAAGTGACGGTAACGGGATAATTTTTTGGGATCTTTTCAATTTCCGCATTTAAGACGGCTTGCGCTTGATAAACCGAGTCATAAAAGCTTCCTGAACCGGGATTTGACCAGTCGATCAGCAGGAACGCCCTGTCCAAACCCTTCAATAGAGTTTGTCTTTCAGGCTGGTTTTCTTCAAGATATTTTATCGTATCCAATGCTGCTCTTGCGGTATAGTATAAATCGTCGGCGCGTTCGTCCAGACACGCAACATAAGCGACCTTCAACTGATGCTCCTGGATCGTCTGCACCCCTCCGCCTTCAAGTCCGGACCAGAGCCTGAAACAAAAGTCGACGGTGCTTCCGGCAAGTTCCCCATCCAAAAACACTTCCTGATGGTTCATATCAACCCCTTGATACGGTTGGCCGTTCAAGTACAAAAGCGACTCAAACCCGGAATTGCCACCGCCTCCGGTATTTCCAAAATCAAACACACCGACAATTCTTTGTTTGTCCCAGTTGGATGGAATGGGTACAGCTGCCTTAAGCCATATGTATTTGTCACGTCCTTCCCATCTATCCCGTACATTCATTGTTTCCCATGAGCCTCCTTCAGGTGGCCCCTGTGCAATCGCTCCCTCTTCGTCAATCTGTGCTTCAAACGACACGACTGGCTTGACAGCCTGATATCGATACGGCTGTAATTCCTGTATCCGCTTTTCTAACTTCTCTATATTCCAAAACATTCAATGAAACACTCCTTTTCCCTCGAGATTTTTAACCTTTCGTTGCACCGCCAAGGCTGAAGCCTTGGGACATAAAACGCTGTGAAAAGATGTAAAGGACGACAGCGGGCATTGTATAGATCAATGAAAAAGCTGCAAGTTTCCCATATTCAACCATACCGTAATTGCCGAAAAACTGGAATATCGTTACCGAGGCAGGAAATTTTTCCGGAGTCTGGATCAAGATGTAAGGTACGAAAAAGTTACCCCAGCTTCCTGAAAACGTAAAAATGGCAATCGTGCATATGCCAGGAATCATTAATGGGGCCACGACCCTCCGTAACCCTGCCCATACGGATGCCCCGTCAATCCAAGCCGATTCCTCCAATTCAAGCGGGACGGCATCCATGAAGTTCTTCATCATCCAGATCGCATACGGCAAACCGGAAGCCGTCAGGAACAAGACAGTTCCGATGAGCGAATCCTGCAAATCGATATAGACGAATAGTTGGTAGACAGGGACCATTACAGCTGTGATTGGCAAAGATGTCATGAATAAGATGGTATACATGAACGGTTTTTTGAATTTCAAAGCATACCGGGAAAGCGGATAGGCTGCCAGCCCTGCAAACAAGACCACAAGCACTGCCTGACCTAAAGAAAGGAATAATCCAATCGCAAAGGAACGAAGAATGGCACCATCTTTTAATATGGTTGTAAAATTCGATGTTGTCAGGCTATCCGGGGTCTTTAAGGCCTGTTGCGCATTTGGATCAACAGAAGCTACCAACACCCACAAAAGGGGTAATAGAAACAATATCCCTATCAAAGTTAAAATGACATATGGAACGATTTTCTCGAGTTTGAAACGATTCACTCAACTCACCCCCTATATTTCGACCTTCATATACCTGATATAAATCGTGCTTGAAATAATCCCTATCAAAAGTAATATGAGGGAAATGGCTGTTCCGTATCCAAGTTGATAGTTAACAAATGCCTGGTTATACATGAATATCGGAAGGGTCTGCGTCGATGCTCCCGGACCTCCGCCTGTCATGGCAAATATCAACGTGAAGACGCCCAATGTTTGTAAGGTGACGAGGATCATATTGGTGACGATGGACCCTTTCATCATGGGCAGGACAATTTTCCGTAACATTTGGAAACGTGACGCACCATCTATAACGGCTGCTTCTTCCACGCTTTTTGGAACATCGTCCAATGCAGCCTGGTATACCAGCATCGAAAATGCTGTTCCATGCCAGATATTTGCGATGATTACACTGATCATCGGGAAGCTATACAACCAGGTCACAGGTTTCATCCCCATATTCCCCAGAATCATATTTAACGTTCCGTTATCACTTAAAAAAGCCACCCAGCAAAATGCAACGACAATTTCTGGAGTAACCCAGCCGGCTATGACGATGATGCCGATGATCCTCCTAAAGGAAGTGTTCTTCTCCTTCATTAGCAGAGCCAGGATAAACCCAAGAACCTGCTGGCCGATTACGGCTGAGAATAAAAGGAATACGATCGTGTTTACCATGCTGATACGAAAATTCGGATCCTGGAACATCGTGAGAAAATTTTGGAATCCAGTGAACTCCAGGCTTTGCGCTTCCGTTCCGGTTAACGAGAGATTCGTGAAAGCAAAGTAGAACGTTAATAAAATAGGGCCGACAAAAAAGATAAGCAATATGATCCATGTTGGCAGTAAAAACAGAATGGAACGTAATAATGTATAATCTTTTTTCCGTTCCTCCTTGATTCGAATTCCATGTGACTCAACCGGATTAGTATTCATTCCACACCCCATTCCTGTACATATAAATCATGGTTCCTCCCTGCTTGGACAGGGAGGAACCCATGATTTTCTTTATTTTTCCATCACGTTTTCTTTACCTACAATGCCCGTTACATTTTTTTGATACTGAGCTGCTGCCTGTTCTGGAGTAAGCTTGTTCGTTACGACATCCTCAACAAGAGATTGAATTTGGGTTGAGACATTTGGGTACTTATCGACAGCAGGACGAAACTGAGCATTTTTTAACAGTGCGGTTGCTTCATCGAACATCGGGATCTTTTGATAATCCGGATCTTGTGCTACATCATCTCGCGGGGTTAAATTGCGGTCTTTTAATTGTAGTGAGAGATTCTTTTCTTTGCTGGATGCGAATTTAATGAATTCCCATGCCAAATCCTTACTGCCTGAATTTTTCGGAATGGAGAAGGCCCAACCTCCAGACATCGTAACAGTGCCTGCACCATCACCATTTTCTGTTGGCATTGGCGCGAACCCTAAAGTATCAACCGCTTCTGCCCAAGGAGCAGCACCGTTTTCTCCCCATGTACCCGATTGCCAAAATCCGTCAATCCCCATGGCGAGCTTACCTTTCGGCATTAATTGTTGATAGGCGATACTGCCTCCCTGTCCATTTAACACCTGTGAAAGATTTGGGCCGAGCTTTTCTTCGTACACGGTATCAATGAACTTGAACGAATCAACAAGTCCTTCGCTTTTCACGATCCATTTCTTTTCGTCTAAATCATATAGAGGTGTTTTCGTACCATAAAGGAGCATTTCAAAAGTTTGCATCGATGTCGCTTCCCCTGTAGCTTTTCCGGAATTCATCCAAATTGGAATGACATCAGAGGGTGATTTTTTTTTAATTGTTTTGGCAGCTTGAAGAATATCCTCCCAGCTTTCCGGTTCCCACGGGACAGGCAGGCCTGCCTTTTCGAATAGATCTTTGTTATACCAAATTCCCCGCGAATCCGTGTTATAAGGTACTCCATACACTTTGCCATCTTGCGCGATGACACCCTTCTTCACATTTTCCGTGAAGTTCCCCCAGTCATCCCAAGCCTTCACCTTATCATCAAGCGACTCCAGATACCCAGCACTTGCATCAGAATTAACCATGAACGTATCTTCCGCAACAAGGTCTGGTGCGGTATTTTTCGATTTCAGCATCAGGGCAATCTTGGCGAAATAATCCCCCTCTGAAACATTTAAGGGAGCAAGCTTAATGGTTGAACCCGGATGATCTTTTTTGAATTCCGGAATGACTTCCTTCTCCAGCCAATCAGTCAAACCTTTATTGGTGCCTCCTCCAGAACGGTATGTAATACTAATTTCATCTTTGCTTTCACCCTTACCATCCGAGGAAGCGCTTTCATTCGAACACGCTGAACTTAACAAAAGAGAGCTTGCAAGTAATGAATAAGCTGCCACCTTTTTATACTTTTTCACTTTCATGAGTACCTCTCCCATCCTCTATCTGTATAAAAAATCCCGAAAACGATTACTTATGAAGCGCTTTCAATGACAAGCGAAACGCATGGTAGAACCTTTAATTGACCGTTCACCTCATTTCTATTAATTGGTAGACTTGATATACATATAATGTAAATGACATAGTTGATATAAGTCAATATATTTTTTTGAAATTTCTGAATATCAACCGAGTGATCAAGCTTTTAGCTACCCGCTTTTTATATGGCACCAATATATTCACCATACATTTTATAAATAAATCGAACAATTCTAGCACTTTTCGCTTAAAACCGAAGATATGGATTTCCGACTTACATCTATAAAGCAGAATGACTTATTCATGTTTCTGTCCGAATTAGTGCAGGCGATCCAATCTTACAACCATTCACTATACCTAGCTTTACTGGTTTACATTTATATCCGATAAATTCTTTGTACTATTCTCTTTTTCTCCTAATAAACTAATTGAAATAACTGTTTAGGAGTGGTGCAATGTTTAATCGATCTACAAATGGAAAACAGCATATTACGCCCATTATATGTAAAATGAAAAACATCACTTACCAAAAGTACCATCTATACAAGAAATCATATGAGCGAGAGGTTTTAGTCATAAAAAATCACGGTGAAGACCGTGGCGTAAACAATAAAAGCATTTCGTTGTTCGAGGCAGTTAACGATCAATTTGACCGTTTTAAAATAGCAAAAATGTCAAAAGAAATCGATAGCGGTCTCATCCTTATTGACAAAAAGGGGAATGAACTTCACCTCTCCGGATGTAGTTGCGGGTACGCAGGAACGGATTCCCATGCAACACTTGAAATACTAAATAAAGCAGGGTTCGAGGTAAATAGAAGGTTCGTGTTTTGTTCAAAAGGATTTACTCTCTTTCACCCAAATGAAGAAATAGAACTATTCGGAGAACGTTTATAGGTTTAGAAAATCAAGGCGGTATGGAGACTTCATTTGATATAGGAACAAGGTTGATAACATTTCTATCTAATTTTCAAATGGAGTAATATTATGGTTTACACTGGAAATGGAATATATTTATATAAGGGTACACTAACCGCAACAGCAATTAAGGACGGTTCTTCCCGCAAGGTTCAAGGAATATCAACATGGTAGACATTCAAAAAAACGAAATAAGCGGTGGAAGTTTAGGGATTAAACTTCCACCGCTTTTTTATGTAAAATGCTAACAGGAGAGGTTTGAGACTCTTTCTTTCAGTTCCCAGTTCCTTTAGTCCTTTAAAGCCTTATCCTAAGTGCTTTGTTCATAACCTGTAACTGTTATCCCCAATACTTACAGCAGCTTTTATTCCTCAAGCATGCCCTCCACTCTCTTTACTTTGTCTTCCATCTTGCGTTCTTTATCACGACGGTCATCGATTCGGATATTCGTACAAACTCTAGCAAGTCCTTTTTCAAAAGGTACTTCGTGCATCGCTTGAATCACTTCAAATAACTTTGGCAGGTCGCCTTCAATGATCGTATTCATGGGAGTCAGTTGAAATCGAATTTCTCCCTTATTTTCATATTGCTTTAATACTCTTTGTATATCTGCCACATAACTGCTCACACTTGGAGTTTGTGTATCGACAGGAATAACCGTTACATCAACTATTGCCATTCTTATTCACCCATCCTTTTTTTGTATTTCAATCAAGAAGCTCTCTTACTATCCTATAATAACGTATTATAACTCAAACTTCCCACCTACGTAATAGCATTCATAACTCAGCCATTTTTCATCTAATAACTTATTGTACCCGATCCTTGAATTCTTTTACCTCACCGACCACCCTAAATAAATACCTGATCGCGTAACCAACCAGAAGTTTACACGTTAGATTCTTTTAAATAATGGAAAACGGTACATTAAAACACCTATCATTTGATAGACGTCTAAAAAAACTTTGTTAGCAATGTAACTCCCTAGGCTTACCACACGATTCCGCTTAATTAGAACTAATAGATTAAAAGTCATACCCTTAATAAAAGGTGAATTTGGTAACCTCCAGTAAAAATAAAAGCAGTTATGCGGTATGTCTAATTGATCAGGTGATTTATAGCGAAGTAGTTGCTATTCCTGAGATAGTTAAGAAGGTTAAGTCTAAGTTTTAAAACAAATGCTTTGTTAAAGCTTATTGTTGATCTGCCTTATGGAACTAACGCACCCTTAGTTTAAAGGCAATATTTCACAAACTATTAGTAAATGAACCATTCTGGGCTGCATTATTTTGATGGTAACATGGCCAGGCAGGTAGATTATAGAAGAATAACAACTATTTTCTTTTTGAAATTCAATTTCTATTGCTCCCAGTCTGACTTTGATTTGTTTCTCTGACACTTAAAACCACACCTAGTATTACAATTATTCCACCAATAACTTGACTTATTCGCACAACTTCATGAAGAATGATTACTGAAAATAGCACACCAAAAATAGGCACGAGGTTCATTAAGGTAACGGCAGAACTAGAAGATAATTTGCGTAATCCATAGTTATATAATAAAAATGCTATAACCGAACAGAATATCCCTAAATATAGCAACATTAGAAAGGATTCCATACTTGGTATCTTCCAACTAGATTTCTCTATAAAAGCTAGTGGAATAAAAGTAATCGCTCCTGCTACAGTTTGATAAAAAGAAATAGTAATCATGGAATATTTTTTTACGACTTTACGGGTTGTAAAGTTATAAAAAGCAAAAACAAAACCTGCAACAATTAATATGATATTCCCAATTAGTTGTTGTTCGCCTTCTTGACTTTGAGGGTTGTACGATATTTGGAAAACACCAAACATGGCTATTGCTATTCCAAGGCCCTTTATCCAAGGGATTTTTATTCTATAAAAAAGAAACTCTATTAGCGCTGTTATAGCAGGATAAGATGCTACAATAATAGCAGCATTAGATGCTGTAGTTATTTCAACTCCTATGTTTTCCAAACCAAAGTAAATAGTAGTACCTAAAACCCCACTAACAGACATTAACCCTATATCTTTAATAGGTGGCTTTGTTTTATCTTTTTTACATAAAAGAATTATACCTAAAATAACAGCAGCAATAACAAAACGAGCTGCACCTAGTGTAAGTGGTGTAAAAGAAGTATATGCTATTTTGGTAGCAACAAACGACGTACTCCATAAAAGCACGGCAACTATAGAAGCATATAGATATATACTGCTTCCTATTTTTGTTTTTGCATTCTGTTGATATTTATCTAAGGTTTTATTCATTCCAGACCTCACCTCCTGAACCTTAATTTTAGTAACTATATATGTAGTGACTAAAATTAAGGTATAATTTTTCAATAGTAGCTGTCAAGTGCCTTCTTAAACGACTTTATTTGTAATCTGCCTTAAAGCAACCTGCCTCTTTAGTTTATCAAGAAATTCAACATCACATTTACAGAGCTTCAAGAAAAAATAGGTCCTACTCAAAACGAGTAAGGACTTGGTTATGTACGTGTATACCACACTTCTAATCACCTCACAAGTACTTTTTCCTTTCTATAGAGTTTGAGGATTCACCTTAGGATTTATTCTTTATAACGAGTAAAATGACATTACGGAATTAGTTAAGGAAAGTTAGACCTGTATGGAAGGATTTGCATTTTACATCGAAACTGAAACGGGAGGATTATACTGGATAAAGGTGAGATAAAAAAAGCAGATGAATCCTGTGAATAAAAAAATTCATGTTAGAATTTACATATAAATAATCATTAATGTTGTTTTCACACAAAAAAAAGACCACTTTATTGAAGTGAACCCAAAAAGTTAGACACGTTATTTAATTAGCCAGCCTTGAGGGCATGAACCCGGTAATCTACTGGGCTCATCCCCTTTAATTTTACCTTGATTCGTTGATGATTGTAGTAATGGATATATTCTTCTAGCTCTTGTTTGAAATGCACCATGCTTTCAAATTCTTGAAGATAGAGTAACTCGGATTTTAATAGGCCAAAGAAGTTTTCAATGACCGCATTATCGAGACAATTTCCCTTACGGGACATGATTTGTGTAATGTTATGTCTTTTCAATTTATGAGAGTATTGTTTCATTTGGTAATGCCAGCCCTGATCTGAATGAAGAATGGGTGAATCTTTCGATTCCAAGCGGTCAAAAGCTTTATCCAGCATTTTAGAAACGAGTGGATAAACAGGCCGAGATTCCATATTAAAGGCGATGATTTCTCCATTAAACAGATCAAGAATGGCCGATAAATATAGTTTCTCCCCAGCTAGATGGAATTCTGTGACGTCTGTTACCCACTTTTCATTGGACTTTTCCGCCTTAAAATCACGTGCTAAAATGTTGGGTGCAATCTTACCGATTTTCCCTTTGTAAGAACGGTATTTCTTCATGCGAACCAAAGACTTCAATCCTAGTTCATTCATCAATCGGAGAACTGTTTTATGATTGATGTGAGCACCTCGGTTACGTAATTCTAGGGTGATGCGTCGATACCCATAACGTCCTTTATGCGTATGGAAAATCTCTTCGATAAGGGATTTAATTTCTGTGTATTTATCCTCACGCCCGAAGGCGTTTACCCAATAATAGTATGTACTCCGTGCCATGTTAGAAATGGATAGAAGTAGATGTAAATTAAATTGTTTCCTTAGTTCATGGACTACTGTCGCTTTTTCTTTCTTTGTAGGGCTTCCTTTTCTTGAACTAAGGCATTCAACTTTTTTAGATAGGCATTCTCTGCACGTAAGTATTCTAATTCTGCAAGAAGTGCTTCTTGAGAGCCTTTAGCTGGCGATGTTTTCTTGGTTTCTTTTTTCATGGATAGACGCCCCTTTTTCTTTGGTTTAAGGGCGTCTATACCTCCTTCCTTCAACTGATTTGCCCAATTCCAAAGTATAGAATCGGAAGGAAGGTTATAGTGTACAGCGGTCTCGCTGATCGATGCCCTATTTTCGTTCATATATGTAAGTACCTCTAGTTTAAAGGGCAGAGTGTAATTTGTATAGGATGAAGCAAGTCCTTCCATCCCATGTTCAAGATAGCGAGCGACCCATCCTTTCAGAGGGGATAAACCTACATTTCTTTCTTGTGCAATGGATTTATAGGATTTTTTCCCTTCCAAGTACTCTAAAACTGCATGTAATTTTTCATCCATCGTATATTTAGTCAAAAAAACTGCACCTCCAATTGTTAGATATTGTCTAACAATTGGGGTGCAGTTCATTATTTGGGTCTTTTTTTGTGCATCCTTTACAATTTACCCAACCGATAAGTTAGTTGCAGAATGGTCTTTTTCACTTCAACTACTAAACTAAAAAATATTTCCTAAATAAATCAGGTTACTCCCCTTTCCTCCCAATCTATTGAAGTCGTGTAATGACAAGGTGTGCTGAAACAGGTCTTGTTCCTCCAGCAAGAGGAGTGATGGTCAGTGCCGGGGAATTGCCAGCAGGATTTCTTACAGTCAGTATTGAATTAATGACTGAAGTATGAACTAGAGCCACTCCTACTATTTGAGAAGTACCGGTGGCTCGACCGACTACCGTATAGGGTAGATCAATACCATTGAGGGTTAAAATCAGTTGGCCCGGTTCGCTCACACTTACCTGAAAAAAGACCTGATAAATACCAATTGCAGACAAAGTAAATGAATCGACAGTAGCCCGTACAATACCACCCGAGCTAGTAGGACCATTTTGCGGAAAATCTACATCTTGACCTCCTCCAACAAAAATCTCCTTTTTAATCATTATATACGAACAAACATTCTTGCGTAAGGCAAAAAAAAATCCTTCCCCGATTAAGTTCGGGCTAGATAAATGTTGATTTTTGAACAAATAAAAGAGAGACCACTTATTGTGGTCTCAGACTGTAGACAAACTCGATGAAAATCGAGTTTGTCTATTTTTATGGCCTGTACAATTTAGACGTTGATTTCCACTCCAGGCACTCGCTTTCCG
>NZ_LNNH01000023.1:0-83857 GCF_001542915.1 Peribacillus simplex
CGTGAAAACCATGGAAAGAAGCCTTTTCCACCAGATAAATTTGATAAGGAAGAAACCAAAGCAATTAAAGAAAGTACTACGGATCCTGAGAGTGGCTACTGAAAGATGAACGAACAAAACAGTTTGCCTATTCATTCCATGCGGCCGCAGACGGCAACGGTTTGTATTGGGAACGATTGTAACACCTGGTAATACACATGACAGTCAGATTTTGGAGCCACTTGTTGAGCAAGTGATTGAGAAAGTTGGAAAACCAGAAGCAGTTGCCGCAGATGCAGCTTATAAAACACCAGCGATTACAAGCTACCTATTTAACAAAGAAATCACACCTGCCTTTACCCTATACACGTCCTCGTACAAAAGAAGGATTCTTTCGCAAACATGACTATGTTTACGATGAACACTTTGATTGTTACCTTGCCCTTCGGGAGAAACTTTAAAGTACTCAACAACAAATAAAGAGGGCTATCGCGAATACAAATCGCCCAAACAAATTTGTGCAACATGCTCATTTTTATCACGGTGTACGGAAAGCAAAGACCATCAAAAAGTAGTGACACGGCATATCTGGCAAGCATATGTGGAAGAAGCAGATCATCTGCGTCATCATCAAGAGGTAAAACCTATATATGCGAAACGCAAAGAAACGATTGAGCGTGTATTCGCAGATGCAAAAGAAAAGCATGGTATGCGTTGGACTACTTTAAGGGGACTTAAAAAATTGTCGATGCAGGCGATGCTTACTTTCGCTGCCATGAATGTAAAGAAGATGGCCACTTGGACATGGCAAGGTCCTAAAATGGCTTAACATAGTGGCTCGAAGAGCCCAAATCTCGTAACCTTTGATCAAAATTTCAAAGGAATTTCAAAAGGGGTTCGGAATTTTTTAATTCCGAACCCCTTTTGTCTACAAACTGGCCTGTCCTCGGTTGAGGGCAGGTTTTTTGGTTTTTATAATAAATTTGAAAGAAAATAGATATATTTAACAACGAAGAGAATCAGGAATCATTGAAAATGTAAAAGGGGATTATAAAAAGGGCCGGGCATGGGTGTAAGGTACGTATCCGGCAGTCGATATGGA
This sequence comes from Peribacillus simplex, assembly GCF_001542915.1. GTDB lineage: Bacteria > Bacillota > Bacilli > Bacillales > DSM-1321 > Peribacillus > Peribacillus simplex_B. The sequence continues at coordinate 1,082 of NZ_LNNH01000023.1, forward strand.
CTGGGTGCCAATGGGCTAAAAATCGTCCAAATTAGCCGCAAAAAAATAGTTTCTTCCTATTATAATGGAAACAGCCGAAAGGATCGATGTCTGTACGTAATATGTTCCATCGCAAACGCTTATTGACAATCCGTTTGGAAATTCAACCCTGGGATGGATTGAAAAATTCCTTCGTGAAATTTTCGTGACATTTTCGGTGTGTTAAAAAGTAATGAAAAGTAAATAGGATAATTGGATTTATCCTGGAATGATGTCGAAAAAAGGAGGCAGGGGGAAAAAAACATGCCGTTATTATTTTGTTATATTATGGAAGTTGTGAAGAGCGCTGACATATACGAATATAAGGGGGAGTAACAGTTGTAAAGAAATGGAAAACCAGGTGCCGCTGAATGGCCAAGCGAATTTTTACTTGTCGAAATATCTGGAAAGAAAGCGCGGACAATCCAATTGCATGCAAAAGAAACGAAGATTTATATCTTTACATATTTTGTAATGTACTGGTTTTTTTATTAAGAGTCGTTTATAATGGTAAAAGCCTGAAGGAAGTGAACGTAAATTGTGAAAGTCATCCATCGTCCCTGAAAAAGTTACGGTTATATTTATTGGAATAAGATCAGGGAATCTTATATATTTGTTATAGTTGTGTTGAACATTCAAGACGGATCCTGTTATTTTTTCGAAGGCTTGTTCATAAGCTAAAGAAGTGTTACATGAGGATAAGCAAATGAGTGACAAAAAGTGGTTTGTCATAATCTTGACTATCCGAGCGAAAGAATGCTATCATAAGTTCTGCGATTTTCCGTCTAATCCTTATGCAAAAGTTTATATAAATAAACCACTAGATTAATAGAGGTGAAAGCATGAATAATTTTCTTAAAAAAAGCCGGCATTTATTTGCAAATAACATACTAGGCTTTTTCTTTATTGCAGTAGTATTGTTTTGGATAAAAACTTATATTGGATATCGAGTCGAATTTAACTTAGGCCTTGAGAACGGCCTCCAGCAGTTCCTGCTGTTCATAAACCCGATTAGTTCAGCCATTTTATTCTTTGGCTTGGCACTATTGGCGAAAGGCAAAAAGTCGTTTAAATGGATTATCAGGCTGAACTTATTGATGTCTTTATGGTTGTTCTTCAATATCGTTTATTACCGTTCATTTACCGATTTCATCACATTGCCGACTTTGACACAAGTGCAGAATGCCGGGGATTTAGGGCCGAGTATTCTGGAATTATTTAAAGGACATGATGTATTTTATTTCCTTGATACGGTCCTGTTGATCGTGTTGTACCGATTCAGAAACTTTAAAATAGAAGAATTCAGAGTAAAACGCCGTACGATTGGATTGGTTTACTTGGCGGGACTTGCGATCTTTGCGATTAATTTGGGACTTGCCGAAAAGGATCGTCCGCAATTGCTATCAAGGACTTTCGACCGCAACTATATCGTCAAGTACTTGGGAATGTTCAACTATACGGTTTACGATGCTGTTCAAAATACAAAAACGTATGCGCAGCGGGCAACTGCAAATAGTACGGATATCGCAGAAGTGGTCAACTATACGAAGGCAACAAGCGCTGAACCGAATCCTAAGTATTTCGGAAAAGCTGAAGGCAAGAACGTCATTTACTTGCATTTGGAATCCATGCAGAATTTCATGATCGATTATAAATTGAATGGAGAAGAAGTAACGCCATTCTTAAACTCACTTGCACATGATAATTCAGATTTCATGTATTTTGATAACTTCTTCCATCAAGTGGGCCAGGGTAAAACAGCAGATGCCGAATTCATGCTTGAAAATTCCCTATTCGGTTTACCGCAGGGGGCAGCATTCACAAACAGATCGCAAAACACGTATCAAGCTGCACCAGCGATTTTAGGGCAAAAAGGGTATACCTCTGCCGTTTTCCATGGTAATTATAAATCCTTCTGGAACCGGGATAAGATGTATAAGTCCCTAGGCTTCAATCAGTTTTTCGATGCTAACCATTATAATATGGAAAACAAAGAAGAAGTGCTTAGTTATGGTTTGATGGATAAACCGTTCTTCAAAGAATCGATTCCGATGTTAGAAACGCTTAAACAGCCTTTCTATACAAAATTCATAACTGTATCTCATCACTTCCCATATGCGATGGATCAGGAAAAAGCAACAATCGGTAAACAAACGACCGGCGATGCTTCGGTCGATAATTACTTCCAAACAGCACGCTATGCCGATGAAGCATTAAGGGAGTTCTTCGATTATCTGAAAAAATCAGGTCTATATGACAACTCGGTAATCGTTATGTATGGTGATCATTATGGTATTTCCGAAAACCATAAAGAAGCCATGTCAAAAGTGCTTGGCAAGGATGTTGGCGCATTTGAAAATGCCCAATTGCAACGTGTACCATTATTGATTCATGCACCGGGTGTTAAAGGTGGGGAAATGCATCAGTACGGAGGACAGATTGACCTCCTTCCGACCTTATTGCATCTGTTAGGTGTTGAATCCAAGGACTATGTACAATTCGGTTCGGATTTATTGTCAAAAGATCATAATGAAGTAGTGCCTTTCAGGAATGGTGATTTTGTAACACCAGATGTCACCTCCATTAAAGGGAAATACTACGATACGAAAACAGGCGAATTGGTCGAGGAAAATGATGACATCCTCAATTATAAAAAGAGAGCTGAAACGATGCTCAATTTATCCGACCAAGTCGTGAACGGGGACTTACTCCGTTTCTACACGCCGAATGGCTTTAAACCAATAGACCCTACTGATTATGATTATACGTATGAAGAAGATGGTTCAAAGGAAGCCGAAACAGGCAAATAAAGCAAAACAAACGAAACAGGCAGGAAGCCATGGCTTCCTGCCTGTTTTTTTTTTGTTTGCGATCATGCTTTATTGGTCATCAAGGCGATATATTTTCTAATTTCTGCAGGCTTTCCTGCGTACTTTTCGGCCCGTTCCTCATCCTTTTTGATTTTATCTTTTGCGTGTACCAGGATTTCTTCTCCCCTTGCTTGAGGAATGACCACGACCCCATCTGCGTCCCCGACGATGATGTCCCCCGGGAATACGGCAACTCCGCCACAGGAAATGGGGACATTCGTTTCTCCAACGCCTGCCTTGCCACTTGAGGCAATGGTGCTCCCTTTGCAGAACACAGGGAATTTCAGGTCTTTGATCGCCTTAAGATCACGAATGACCCCGTCGACTACGAGCGCACCGATTTCCATCGTCTGCATCATGCCGACGACAAAATCTCCCGCTATCGCCCGGTATGTATCGCCTTTACTATCTACCACGATTATATCTCCAGGCCTTGCCTCAGCGATCGCTTTTAAGACTGCTGAATTATCACCTACAGGCACCTGTACCGTCAAAGCCCGTCCAGCAAAACGATAATCCCCATCCAACGGTTTGATAGCCGAATCCAGATTACTCATGCCCCCCATCGCATCCGAAATGGCCGTAGTGGGTAAATCCCTGAACTGTTGAATTAGCGCATCCATGAATAAGACTCCTCCTTGAAAATGCTTGATATAGCTTCATTATACACAATTTTTATAATTTTCCATTTTATTAGTTTATCAGCATTTCAAGTGGAATTAGGAAGAGGACTTTGGGACAAAATGGAATGTTTCTTACCCACGTCGGTAATGGGTCAATAATAGGAACGTTTTTTCTTTTAGATGAGGCGAATATTAAAGCTCCTTAACCTTCAAATGACGGGGTGCTTTCCATCTAGATGAGAGTACGAATGGGGAAATGGTTGGGGAGAAAGGTACTACTGTGCAGGGCTAATCTTTGTTTAATCAATCGTTTGATTAACCTTTTTTTGCGTGGATATCCATTGGCTCCTAAGCTTTTAACTGGCTGAAGGTCGTTATGTTACTGACGGCAGCCAGTGGAGTGGAGTTTTCCTGCCAGAGGTTTGTCGAGCGCGTCAAAGCAAGATCAATACAAGGACGGAGGCTGCGAGTGTGATCCAAATCGGGCTGAAGATTTCTGGATGAATGATCAAAAAAATGATTCCTGCTATAACGGCAGCCTGTTGTATGGTGATATGCCTGATGAAGTGCATCCCAGCCTTGAAGCAGGCTTTTAGTAGCGGCATCTGATTCATGTTCATTCCTCCTTTTTCTTTTAATAATATGACCAGGCATAGAAGAAAATACATGGGGATTCGTTTTCCGCCTATGATTAAGGGTATAGTAAAGATAAAACATGAAGGAGGAATTTAGGTGGTCATTGTCTACATCAGTCTTGCCCTCTTTATCGGAGCTCTTATTTATTTAGCTTTTTTTGCTTTCAAAACATTCAAGGATTCCAAGCCGACAATCGAGAATGTGAATGAAACGGTAACGCGCATCCAGGCAAAAACGGATCAGATCAAATCCGAAACCGATCAGCTCTCCATGACACAGAAGGAGATCACTGAAGATGTTCAATATAAAAAAGAGGCTGTCCAATATACGGTGGATGCAGCCAAACAATCACCAGAACCATTCAAGAATATTTGGTATACGATAAAAGGCGATAAGCTGAGCATCAGAAAAAGAAGTGATGGGTAATCCGTTAGCACTTTCAAGAGTGGAAGGAAAGCCTGGGAAAAGCAACTTAAAGGAGATACTGTCTGTATTTTGCAGACGGTATTTTTTTGTGTTCCCATTTAAGGGGATATCGAAGGCTAAGTGCCTGCAGTGCAATGAAACGGTCAAATTTTAACGCCGTACGAATGTATCGCACTTGATGATATCGATTTTTTCGAATAATTCACCTCCTCCATGCAAATAGTAACGTTAAACCATTAGAGAGGGGTGTAAGGATGAATTATAAAGCGATAATATCAAGTGCGATGGTGGCATTGGTGATAACAGGCTGTAATTCCAATACTAAAGAAGGAGCAAGTGAGAATCTTGGTCTGAATCGCACGAACCAAAATAATTATGAAAATCCAATGAATGTTAGTGACACGAGGCAAAATGTTAATAACATGCAAAATAATGCTAATGACGTAAGCGATATGAGGGTTTCCGATGATATCTCCAACCGTGTCGAGGCTCTAAAGGAAATAAAGAGCGCCAGGGTCATTGTGACGGATCATCATGCATATGTAGGAGCTGTACTCAATGACAATAGTGGAGCTAAAGATATCTCGAAGGACTTGAAGAATAAAGTGGCAGATGCAGTAAGAGGAGCCGATTCATCGGTGGATAAAGTATATGTATCGACGAATCCTGACTTTGTTCAAAGGATGGATGGGTATGCGAATGACATACAAAATGGAAAACCTGTTGCAGGATTCGCTGATGAATTCCGTGAGCTTGTAACCCGCATTTTTCCAAGTTCAAGGTAAGTAAATCGAGTGCAAGGGCCTATCCGTGATTTCATGCTTTTAAAAAGGCATGAAATCCGGGAGGCCTTTTCCTTTTTTAGGCAGCTTTGAGTAACTTTAGAGAGAGTGGTTACACTAACAGAAAACTGGAGGATCTGTAATTAGGGGGTGGGAGTGTGAGATTTTTTAAGGTCAAAAAAGAAAATGAGGTAGCCGCTTTTCAGGAAACACCCAAGGATTTTCAGCGATTGCGTAAGCTATTTGAAGCATCCAATGATTTTCTAACCTTCCAATTCCCCGATGAGGATGGCTATACGATTTCTTTTTTCGATTCACTGGTCAGTGATCAAAAGCTGCATGAACATATACTGGCTGTTATCAATAATCAGCCAATGAAGAGTCTTCAGCAATTAAAAAGCGACATTCCAATGGAAAATATGAAAGTGACCTCGGATATCGTCATCATCCAACGAATGGTCATGGCAGGATCAGTCATGATTCAATCAAGAAAGGCTGATGATTCGTGTTTGCTCATTCCTTGCGTTCAAAGTGTGAAGAGGCAAACCTCGATACCCGAGTCTGAGTATACGGTGGCTGGACCGAAGGAAGCCTTTGTTGAATCGCTCGATACGAATTTGAATCTGATTCGTAATCGATTACCCTCTCCCGAACTGCGCTCCAGGGAATTTCGGGTGGGGAGCATCTCGCAAACAAAGTTAGTTGTGCTCTATATGGACGGCATCGTTAATCAACAGATTGTAGAAACGGTGATGCAAAGAATCGCTGATATAGATTATGACACGATCGTCGACATTTCGTTTGTGAGCCAGATGATCACGGATAATCGGAATTCCATGTTTCCGCAGCTGATAGATACGGAGCGGCCGGATCATCTCGCCACCGTATTATCGGAAGGGAAAATAGGGATCATGCTTGATGGGTCGCCTCATGCATTGGTCGGTCCCAATACGATCATTTCGTTTTTTTCGTCATTCGAAGATTACTTGCAAATTTGGAACCTCGGCACTTCCTTTCGTTTGATCCGCCTATTTGCCGTTCTTTTTTCCATTTTTTCATCGTCCCTGTATGTTGCCGTCATCACCTATCATTATCAGGTGATACCAACTGATCTTTTGCCGATTTTAATATCGTCAAGGGGAGTGATTCCATTTCCTCCGATCTTGGAGGCGATCGTACTTGAAGGAACGATCGAGCTTCTCAGGGAAGCGGCGGTCAGGCTTCCTGCAAAGGTCGGTTCGACGATCGGCATTGTCGGCGGTATCGTCATTGGCACAGCTGCTGTGGAAGCAGGATTTGTCAGTAACGTCTTGTTGATGCTCGTTGCTTTGGCGGCCCTTGCATCCTTTACGGTACCGATTTATCAAATCAGCAATACGATTCGCCTCATCCGCTTCCCTTTCCTGCTTGCAGCCCAGTTATATGGACTGTTCGGCCTGGTTTTATGCAGTGCCTTCATTTTAAGCCATTTGTTGAAATTGACTTCGCTTGGCAGCCCCTATTTAGAGCCGCTTTACCCGATGCGATTTCATGACTTTAAAGATAGTTTAATTCGCCTGCCTTTTTCAAAGCAGAAAAAACGCCCGCAATTTCTGCGAACGGAAGATCGAGTCAGGATAAGGAAGAAGGTTGAATCCAAAAGTTCACAGAGGGATATTGATGAATAAGGTCCGGAAAGCGGTGAGAGGGTATGGAAATCAAACCAAATGAAACGAAGCTGATATCAACATTTTTTGTTTTCTTCCTTATGCCAGGCATGCAGATTGGCGTAGGGGTTTTGGGATTCGAACGGTTCATCGCGAAAGAGGCTGGCCAGGACGCATGGATTTCGATCATCATTTCAGGATTGACCATCAATATCCTGGTTTGGATGTGCTATAAGATGCTGGGCAGAGGTACACAAACGCTAGATTTGGTTGCCATCCATCACGATTTGTTTGGGAAGTGGGCAGGAAATGCCTTCAATATTATTTTCATCCTCTACTTTACCGCCATTACCATCATCATTGTCAGGACGTATTTGGAGGTGATTCAGGTTTGGATGTTCCCAGGGGTGAATATCCTCATGCTTTTAAGCATCATCCTGATACTCGTGTATAGCTTTGTTGTGGGAGGGTTCAGGGTCATTACTGGTTTATGTTTGATCGGACTCGTAATCACTTCGCCCTTAATCCTTTTGAACTATTTTCCGTTAAAACACGCCCATATTGAAAATTTGGGTCCCGTTTTTGATCATTCCTTTTTGGAAATCATGAAGGCCTGCAAGAATATGACGTTGAATTATCTTGGGTTTGAATTACTCCTGATTTATTATCCATTCATCAAAAAGCGTGACCATTCGCAAAAGTGGGCGCATTTAGGGGTGCTGTTCACCATGGCGGTATATCTAAACTCCTTTATCGTTTCCATTGCCTACTATCATCGGGATCAGCTGAAGGATGTCATTTGGGCAACCTTGACCTTATGGAAAATCGCCGACCTTCCGTTCATTGAGAGGTTTGAATACATCGGCGTTTCTCTATGGCTGTTCATGGTGCTGCCGAATATTTGTCTAGGAATCTGGGCAGCAAGCAGGACGGCAAAAAGGGCATTCGGGGTTAGGCAGAGGAAGTTGTTGGTTATGTTTTTGCTCGTCATTTTAGTTGCCTGCCTTTTCTTGGATAACCGTCATAAGATCGACTTGTTCAACACGATCAGTTCACGTATAGGATTTTATATCATTTATGTGTATCTTCCGCTTTTATTCTTATCACAGACGATCGTTTATAAAGTAAGGGGCCATAAACCATGAACTTCAAATTGCTCTTGATTGCATCATGCTGCATCATACTGTCGGCGTGCGGAGTGGAAAAGCAAATATTGGAGGATATTTTAATCGCTGAAATCGTCGGCTATGACGATGCTGGTGAGGATAAAATCAAAGGTACAGTCGTTGTCAGTGTGCCCCAGCCAGGAGAGGAAGCGGATCTAGGGAAAGAGGTATATGAAGCGATTTCCCATGATATAAACGCCACTCGGCAGCAAGAAAATGCCAAAACGCCATTTCCCATCGTCGGCGGGAGACTGACAGTCATCCTGTACGGTGATGAATTGGCTAGAAGAGGGCTGAATGATTATGTGGATACATATCGGCGTGACCCGATGGTGGGAAGGGACCTGTTTTTGGCGATCGTCGATGGCAAAGCGGAGGATGTCGTAAGGATGGAGCCGAAAATGGTCAGGACTCCAGGCGTTCAAGTAAAAGAGTTGATCGAACAGAATATGAGGACGAATTTGACTGATGTAGATTTACATAAGTATTTATATGCAAGTCATGGTAACGGCATCGATCCGGTCATGCCCTTATTGGAAAAGGCGGACGACCAAATAATCGTGAAAGGGATCGCCCTGTTTAAAAGGGATCAATATATTGGCAAATACATTCCTTATGAGGACGGTTTTTTATTCAAGATCCTTAGTGAAAATTTTAAATTGGGGAGTTATGAAATTAAATGGAAGGAAAATGATTATACAACTATCGATAATGTGGAATCACGTGTCCGTTATCGCATCACGAATGCCAATCGGAACCCGAAGGCCAGGATTGAAGTGGAATTGAAAGCAAATCTGCTGGAGGTTCAAGGCTTCGACTTGAACAAACCCGTCGACGTGAACAAGATAGAAGCCAAAGCGGAACGTATCCTCGGTAAGAAACTGAATGAGATGGTGACCATGTTTCAAAGGTATAATATAGATCCGCTGGCACTTGGTGATCATGCTAAAAGTAAAACGAGGAATTTCAATCGTAAACATTGGGAAGAGGTGTACCCTCATATTCCGATCGAAGTGGATTTGAATATCGAAATGATTCAAACGGGAATCTCGGAATGAACGAAGAATATCCGGAAGTTCCCCCTTTTAATAAGGTATTGCTGGATGGGGTGTGTCGATGCGTTTAAGGAACGGAGGAAGCGTTGGATAAAACATGGTGGAAAAACGCAGTGGTGTATCAAGCGTATCGCATGGGCGATTTAAATCGCTGGAGGGAAGCGGAATCGACCAATGAAATGAGAAAAGGACCCGGCTTCCCCCTAAATGGCGGAGACCGGGTCCTTTATATGGATCATTTCGTTTTAAGATCGCATTCCTCAAGGGGAATGACTTTCGTTTTATGCTTCCATTTATAACCCAACCATAGGGCGAAGAATAAAAACAAGCCGATGTAGGATACGAACATGGAATTCCAGTCGATCCCGTCGCTTGTGAAGGCTTGGTAGCCTTGTCCAATGATAATGATGATGCATAGAACAAGTGCAAAGATGGGACCGAATGGGAATCCTTTGGCCCTATACGGCAATGCATTCAAGTCAAGCCCTTGGGCTGAATATGCTTTGCGGAACCGATAGTGGGCAATCGCGATCCCTACCCATGTAACGAAGCCGGCCATTCCGGAAGCATTCAATAACCAGATATATACGACGCCATCCCCGAAAAATGAAGCAAGGAATGCAAGGCAACCAACTAAAGCAGTGACGATAAGTGCATTGACCGGAACTCCCCGTTTATCCAGCTTGCCAAGGAATTTCGGCGCTTTCCCGTCACGTGCCAAGTCCCAGAGCATACGGGTTGAGGCATACATGCCAGAGTTACCGGCAGAAAGTACGGATGATAAGATGATCGCGTTCATGATGGAGGCTGCAAAGGCAAGACCGGCACGCTCGAAGACTAGCGTGAAAGGACTGACGGCAACATCTTCACTAAGCAGACGTGAATCCGTAAACGGAATGATCATGCCAATGACGAAAATGGCAAGGATGTAGAATAAGATAATCCGCCAGAAAACGGATCTGATCGCTTTGGGAATGTTTTTTTCCGGATCTTCGCTTTCTCCTGCCGTCACTCCAAGCAATTCCGTTCCCTGGAATGAAAAACCGGCAGCCATGAAAACGCCTAAAATCGTGAAAAAGCCTCCATTAAAGGGCCCCTCGCCCATCGTGAAGTTGGAGAAACCGATGGGGTCCTTGCCGCCCATGATTCCAAGAATGATCAGAACACCTGTGATCAGAAAGATGATCACTGTTACGACTTTGATCATGGCAAACCAGAATTCGGCTTCGCCAAAACCTTTAACGGACATGTAGTTGATAAGGAACATCATGATAAGGGCAATGGCACTCCAGATAAACGAAGGCGTATCAGGAAACCAGAACTTCATGATCAGGACAACGGCTGCCAATTCGGCAGCAATGGTGATTGCCCAGTTATACCAATAGTTCCAACCGATTGCAAAACCGAAGGAAGGATCGACGAATTTGGATGCATAGACACGGAACGAACCGGCCACTGGCATGTATGCTGCCATTTCTGCAAGACTTGTCATTAAGTAATAAACCATGATGCCGATGACTGCATATGCCACAAGGGCACCGCCGGGACCGGCCGAATGGATGGCGCCGCCGCTTGCTAAGAATAAACCTGTTCCAATCGTGCCACCTAATGAAATCATCATTAAGTGTCGCGCTTTCAGGCTCCTTTTCAATTCAGTGGGGCTTGATGTTGGCTGAGAATTTGACAATTGATGTTACACTCCTTTTTTATTGGAAGGATACGGAAAAAACAAAAAACAGCAGTCGAAAAAGATCGACGGCTGTTTATAATAAACCCGTTTATCCTTCCGAAGATAGCTCCCCACGCTTTTAAAAAACGTGACAGTGATGTTCCTGTTCGGCAACACCGCCAGCGAGAATATACATGGAATATACCCTAACTTCGGCAACTTACCCTTTTTAACGGAGTCTTCAATTTTCCTGAATCTCGTCCGTTATACTCTTGTAAGCTGCAGCCTCTAACTCATCGGTAAATGAGGAAGTATTCAATTATGATGAATCGTTGCGTCTCTTTAATAGAAAACGTCGTACGATTTTTACTCATGCAATCGTTGATAGATTGCTAGTGCTTGAGTAAACTTTACTATATTGAAATTATAAAATAATCTCAAAGATATAGCAATGGTTAATTTTAGTGGTTATTTTTTCCTAGGTGGGCACAATCAGCTCCCTACTGCCGACATTACACGGTCTTTCTTTTAATAAGGGCGTAGTCCAATTTCACATGTTTAATGATACCGGGATTCTCGAATAGCTCCACCGCCATTTTTCCGATCCATTCCAGGGGTAAGGAAATGGTCGAGATATCGAGCATCTCACTGAGGCTATCATTATTGAAGCCGAGGATGGCTACATCTTCAGGCACCCTTATGCCGGATTTATTGGCGGTAAGGATGAATCCGGCCGCCGTGTCATCATTCGTGATGATGATGGCCTCCGGCTTGTTTGGCAGCGAACTCCAGTGCTGGAACAGCTGGACCCCGTCCTTGATATGGTAACTGCCCTCGAATAGCCACTCTTGATTGTTCATAAGCTGGTGCTTGGTCATGATGTCGTTGAAGGCCTTTGTCCGAAGATAACTGTTCCTGCTTTTCTTACGGCCGAGACTGTAGCCGATCTTCGTATATCCTTTAGCGATCACGTATTCAAGTGCACAGGAAAAGGCTGCATAATGGTCGATGCTGATGGATGACAATTCAGCCTGAGCCGTATCTTCGCATAAGATAATCGGTCCGTATTTTTGATAACTTAGGAGGACTTTCATTTCCGAAATCCGGGAGCAGACGATAATACCATCAAGTTGCTTCATTTGCAGCATATTCAAGGCTTGAATTTCCTTCTCTCTTTCATAATGGGTTTGAAAGATGACGATATGGTATCCGATTGCATTCGCCTGCTTCGTGATTCCATTCACGATAGCCCCGTAATACGGATGATTGGTGAAGGGGAGAATGATGCCCAAAAGGTTCGTTTTCCCCTTTGAAAGATGAATGGCATTGATATTTCGCGTATAATTCAATCGTTCAATCGCTTGTAAGACACTTTCTCTTTTATCTGGGCTAACATACGGATGATTATTCAATACACGAGATACCGTTGAGACGGATACACCGGCAAATTGGGCAATTTCTTTTATATTTGTCATGGGATCACCGTTTTTCTTTTATGATATTGTACCTTATGAAACCCATTTCAGGGCAAGATTGCAGTTGTTTCCGCTGGATATATTTTGGCATGGGGGGTTGTTATGATATGGGTTTCATCCTTTAAGATTGATTTAGGTCTTGAGGGAGGAGGAAATCGAAATGATTCAAACATTAATCACCCTGATCGCGCTTTGCGGAATCGAATTGGGATTGGCGTACTTGGCAATATCCTTGAAACCGGAAAAATGATGATCTTCAAATGCACAGCGCACCTCGGATAATCGGTTTTGAAAAAAGTCCTCTGCTTTATATTCACCTTTCACGCCCCGTTATATAACCCTGTCTCCATCGTTTCGTAAAAACACCATCTTTACTGCTGGGAATGAAGCATTCCGAGCAGTATTTGTGTTGGGGAAAATCATTGGAAAGTAAAAAAGTTGCACTCTTTTCGAATATTTGTGTATAGTATAAAATAAGTTGTGTGAAGGAAACTTTTTAGTATATAGGACAATATAAAAAAATTTACATTAAAATTTGCATTAGGTAAAAACTTTTAGAATGATAAAAAAGGGAGGGTATTTGGATGAGGTTTCTAAAAACGATCGGAGGGGTGCTTGCTGCAGTGCTGATCTTAACAGGATGCGGCAATGACACGGCCAAACAGGATAAAGGCAATGGCAAGTTGAAGGTCGTCGCCACAACAGGAATGATTGGGGACTTGGCTGAGAATATCGGCGGCAAACATGTTGAGGTCACTAGTTTAATGGGACCAGGTGTCGATCCCCATCTATATAAGGCGACTCAAGGTGATGTGAAGACTCTGGATTCGGCCGATATGATTTTTTATAACGGAGTCCATCTGGAGGGGAAGATGACCGATATTTTTGAAATGATGGGCAAGAATAAACCGACGATCGCCGTAACGGAGGATTTTAAGGAAAACCAGCTTCGTAAAGTAAGTGCAACGGAACATGATCCCCATGTTTGGTTTGATGTAAAGTTATGGATCGTTGCTGCAGGGGCGGTGAAGAAGGAATTGATTGCCAATGACCCAGATCATGAAGCGGACTATCTCTCGCATTATGAAAAATATGTTTCGCAGTTGGAGGAGCTGGATCGGTACGTTCAGGACGAAATAAATAAAATTCCGGAAGACCAACGGGTGCTTGTTACAGCGCATGATGCCTTCGGTTACTACGGGCAGTCATATGGTTTGGACGTAAGGGGGCTTCAGGGAATCAACACATTGTCGGAATATGGATCAAAAGATGTGACGGATATGCGGAATTACCTGGTGAAGAACGAAATAAAAGCGATTTTCATAGAGTCCAGCGTTCCGAGGAAGGCGATAGAGGCTGTCATTCAAGGAGCTGCCAAGCAGGGCCATAGCGTGAAAATCGGCGGTGAATTATTCTCGGATGCGATGGGTGAAAAAGGTACGGAGGAAGGAACCTATATAGGAATGGTCCGTCATAATACAGACACGATCGTCCATGCTTTGAAATAAGGGGGAGAAAAAATGGAGCAAGCGGCTTTGAAGGTTGAGAATTTAACGATCGCTTATCATAAAAAACCGGTTGTGGAGGATGTCTCATTCGAGGTGCCGGAAGGGAATTTAATCGGTATCATCGGCCCTAACGGAGCAGGGAAATCGACTTTGATCAAGGGGATACTCGAATTGGTTCCGAAATTATCCGGAGACATCACAATCAAGGGCTCTACGTATAAGTCGATGAGAAAGAGCATCGGCTATGTACCGCAGCGGGAATCAGTGGATTGGGATTTTCCGACCAATGCGCTCGATGTCGTGATGATGGGGAGATATGGCCACCTTGGCTGGCTGAAGCGTCCTGGAAAGGCTGAACGGCAAAAGGCGATGGAATGCCTCGATAAGGTGGGGATGGCCGAATATGCCAACCGTCAGATCAGCCAGCTCTCGGGCGGACAGCAGCAGCGGATTTTCCTGGCTCGTGCGTTGGCCCAGGAAGCGGATATCTACTTTATGGATGAACCGTTCGTGGGGGTCGATGCAGCAACCGAGAAAGCAATCATCCAATTGCTGATGGAATTGAAGGAAAAAGGAAAAACGGTTCTAGTCGTGCACCATGATCTATCGACAGTCAAGGAATATTTCGACTGGACGATGCTATTGAATAAAAGATTGATGAAAATTGGCCCGACTGGAGAAGTGTTCATTCCCGAATATTTGCAGGAAACCTATGGAGGCCGCTTAGCGATATTGCCAGATGCAAAGTCCGGCTTGTTATTGAAATGAGGTGTTCACGATGAATGTACTGGATATCATCACTGATCCAAATACGAGATGGATTTTACTTGGCACGATGTTCCTCGGGTTAAGCAGTGGGGTCATCGGAAGCTTTGCATATCTCAGAAAGCAGTCTTTGCTTGGAGACACGCTGGCGCATGCAGCGTTGCCCGGCATCTGCGTCGCTTTTCTGCTGACTGGGGTGAAATCGACTTCCTTCTTTCTTATTGGTGCGGCATTGGCAGGTTTAGTGGCTGTTTTTTTGATAAGTGTACTCACGAGGTACAGTAAGATTAAGCAGGATGCGGCTTTGGGAATCGTGTTATCCTCCTTCTTTGGCTTTGGGATCGTCATGCTCACGCAAATCCAGCAGAGCGAGTATGGAAACCAGAGCGGGCTGGATACGTTCCTGTTCGGGCAGACGGCCTCGATGGTCATGTCCGATGTATATATGATGATGACGGTTTCCTTTATACTAATTGTCACTTGTACGTTGTTTTTTAAAGAATTCAAATTACTATCCTTTGACCCAGGGTTTGCCAAAGGAATGGGATTACCGGTCGTTTTCCTTGATTATTTCATCATGATGCTGATTGTGGCAGCTGTCGTGATCGGCATCCAAGCCGTCGGTGTCGTATTGATGGCATCCTTACTGATCACACCTGCAGTTTCCGCCAGATATTGGACCGAGCGCCTGCATATCATGGTCATCCTGTCCGGAATATTCGGAATGCTGAGCGGTGTGTCAGGCACGCTTATCAGCACGTCCGTCAATAATTTGCCGACAGGCCCGTTGATCGTCTTATCGGCGACCGCATGGTTTTTCTTTTCCATGCTTTTTGCACCTAAACGTGGAGTGCTTTCATCTGTATGGAGAAGGGTATCCTTGAAAAAGAATTATTCCCTCGAACAGGATAGAAGGAAAGGGAGACATACATCATGAATGATTTTTGGATTATCTTAGTTGGAGCATTGGTGGCGAGCTCCTGCAGTGTTCTAGGTTGTTTTTTAATCGTGAGGAAAATGACTTTGATAGGTGATGCCATCAGTCATTCCGTGTTACCGGGAATCGTATTGGCCTTTTTGATAACCGGGACCCGTGACTCCATTCCGATGCTGATCGGGGCAGCGGCGCTAGGTTTGCTTACAGTATTCTTGATCCAGCTTTTCCAATCTTCCGGCGTTCAATCCGACGCGGCGATCGGCATCGTCTTCACTTCACTCTTCGCAGCGGGAATCGTACTGGTGAGCTTGTATACACAACAAATAGATTTTGACCTTGAGCACGTCCTGTATGGGGAAATCGCCTATACTCCGTGGAACACGATGACAATTGGCGGAATGGAGGCTGGGCCGAAAGCCGTTTGGATTGTGGGAAGCTGCTTTACCCTGAACCTCATCTTGATTTTCGTTTTCTTCAAACAATTCAAGCTTGTATCCTTCGATCCTGCACTTGCCGCCGCCATGGGGATTCCGGTTCTGCTGTTTCATTATTTATTGATGAGCCTCATTTCTATGACTACCGTAGCTTCTTTTGATAGTGTAGGTTCGATTTTAGTGGTTGGAATGCTCATCATTCCCGCTGCGACGGCATATTTATTGTCAGAGCGTTTAAGCGGGATGATCAAAGTCAGTATCGTGATCGGCGTGTTAAGCTCCGTCATCGGTTACTACTCAGCTACCATTTTGGATGCCTCGATATCCGGATGTATGGTGGGCGCAGCCGCTTCCTTATTCGGATTGGCCTTTCTCTTTTCCCCTAGCCATGGATTGGTGAGCAGACTCCTGAAACGAAGGAAATCGAAGGGAATTCATGCTTAATTTTCCTGTCTGAAAGGCTTCATGCGGATTGGCCCGTAAACTATTCTTCGATATAGTTGTGATTTTATTTGTTTAAAGTATAATGAATAAGTGTATTTGAAGATGTATCGCAGGAGCCTTTTTAAGGGAGAGTTAAGTATGGAAGAACAAAATAAATTTTCATCACGAATAGATTTTTCTTTAGTCACGATATTGCTGTTATTATGCGTTGGAAGCTGCTTAGCGATCTACAGTGCCCAAACGACTGGACAGTACGCGGAAAACTTTTTAATTAAACAAATTTTTTGGTATATAGTAGGAATTGGAATCGTTTTGGGTTTTATCACGCTTGATTCAGATCAGTTAAAAAAGATATCCTGGTATGCCTACGGCTTCGGATTGTTTTTGCTGTTTTTGCTGATCCTTATGCCAACCACCATCGTACCTAATATAAATGGTGCAAGAAGCTGGTTCGTCATTCCAGGAATCGGCTCGATTCAGCCCTCGGAATTCATGAAGGTTTTCCTGATTTTAGCCTTGGCGAATGTCATCTCGAACCATCATCTAAAAAACACGCTGAAAACCATTCAAACGGACTTTTGGCTGCTCATCAAGATTGGCATTGTCACCGGTGCCCCGCTCATGTTAATCATGCAACAGCCGGATTTGGGCACTGGACTTGTCATCCTGTCCATCATGATCGGCATGATTTTCATATCAGGGATATCCTGGAAAATCCTGCTGCCAATCATTTCAGGCGGGATCGTCGTCGCTTCGACCATCCTCTACTTTGTCCTTTGGAAGCCGGAGATCCTGGAAAAATACCTAGGGGTAAAAACCTATCAGTTTGGCCGGATCTATTCCTGGCTCGACCCATACAACTATGCGAGCGCGGAAGGGTATCACTTAACCAAGTCCTTATTGGCCATCGGCTCAGGCCAGACAACTGGAAAAGGCATCGGCTCAAGGGAAGTGTATCTGCCCGAGAGTCATTCCGATTTCATTTTCAGTATCATCGGTGAAGAATTTGGCTTCATCGGCTCAAGTATCATAATCTCCTTGTTCTTCCTATTGATATATCACATCACCAAGACGGGGATGGATACGAAAAATAACTTCTATACATATCTCTGTGTTGGAGTCATAAGCATGCTGACGTTCCACGTCTTTCAAAATATCGGCATGACGGTCGGCCTTTTACCGATTACCGGCATCCCGCTTCCATTCATCAGCTACGGAGGAAGCTCGCTAATGGGTAATATGATGGCCATGGGCTTGATATTCAGCATCCGGTATCACTATAAGAAGTACATGTTCTCAACCGATATTTAAAGAAAAAACGGACCATCTTGTGATGCACCCCTTTATAAGGGGTGTTTTTTTTTGAACAGAAGAAAAACTTCGCAAAAAGGTTTTGGGGCGTATCTGGGTTAGTGTGGGTGTTGCCTATATTTTAGAGCGTCTTCTTCTGGACGAAAATGGAGAGTTTACTCGCGGGTTTGGCGGTTTTATTCGCGAAAATGGGGAGCTTATATGCGAAAATGGCGGTTTTACTCGCGAATTTGGAGTGTTTATTCGTGAATTTAGTGGTTTTATTCGCGAAATCGAGGAGTTTACTCGCAAATTCAGAGCTTACCGAAAAAATGCGGCGTTTTCTCAAGAAAATCAAGCGTTCTGGCCGAAAAAGGAGGGAAACCTCGCGAAGAAGGGGAGTTTACTCGCGAGTTTGGCGGTTTTACTCGCGAAAATGGGAAGTTTATTCGCGAATTTGGAGTGTTTATTCGTGAGTTTAGTGGTTTTATTCGCGAAATCGAGGAGTTTACTCGCAAATTCAGGGTTTACCGAAAAAATGCGGCATTTTCTCAAGGAAATCAAGCGTTCTGGCCGAAAAAGGGGGGAAACCTGGCGAAGATGGCGTGCTTACTCGCGGGTTTGGCGGTTTTTCTTACGAAAATGGGGAGTTTATTCGCGAATTTGGAGTGTTTATTCGCGAGATTAGTGGTTTTATTCGCGAAATCGAGGAGTTTACTCGCAAATTCAGAGTTTACCGAAAAAATGCGGCGTTTTCCTCGTGCATTATTGCGGGCCGGCTTTGTTTGCAGAAAGGAAAAAGGAGCTGAAAGCCAGCTCCTGCAGTGATCTTTATTGAATGTTCGAGCCGTATGGGAATTGGCTTTTGTATCCTGAAAATTGCTGATAGGATTGGCTTAAGCTGTCAGGCTGCGCTTTTTCTAAGCCGTACCAGCCTTTTTCGAACATGATGTTATAGAGTTCCCGTTGCATTTCCTGGTTTTCTTTCGAAATGGAGAAAATGTCTTGGAATAACATTTGGTTGCTCATTTCATGCAAGGAAACAGATAAGGAGTTACAGAAGTATTTCTCGGTAGTGAGCATATCATTTATAAAGTCCCTGTCGTTCATTTGCGGGGTTTTTGCCACGGGAGTTTCTGGGTTTTGGACTTTGTTTTGATTGGGCATCAAGAACCCTCCTTTATTGGAATTGTTGTTGACTTTGAGTTTGGTTTGGGTCCAGATGGTTCAAAATCGTATCGTAATGACGCTGATGCATGAGTCCACAGCGATTTAATGCGTCGATGATTTGAGGATCTTTGCATTGTGTGGCAAAGAAATGAGCTTTTTTGATCGCATTGAGATTCCATGAAAGCATATCGCTCAGGTATAAGCTGTCTTTTACCGATACCATTTCCGGCGGCTGCTTCATATAGCCTGTGGACTGCTGTTGGCTGTTAAAAGTATTTTGCTGTTCCATTCATCCTGCCTCCTTTGAGTGTTCATTAAACGCCTTTAATTTTCCCCGGGGGAAACTTTTTATTCTCGCTTCTGAATATTTGGAAATTGAATTAAATGGTAAAATGATCTTGTGCATCGATTTTCCGAAAAATCATTTGGAGGGGAATGCAGATGGAGCGAATGTTGAAGAGACTTTTCTTGTTTTTGTCCAAGAATAAAAGCATGACGAGGGCAGCCAAGAAATATGGACTGCGGTTTGGGGCATCTCGTTTCGTTGCTGGGGAGTCATTGGAAATGGCCATGGCTGTCATTGCCGATTTAAACCGGAAGGGGCTTGCTGTAACCATCGATTATTTAGGGGAATTCATCGAGGACGAACAAGAGGCAAGGCAGATGGCAGATCAGTGTATTGAAGCCATTCGCATGATTGGCAGAGAGAACTTGGATTCACAGCTTTCTTTGAAGTTGACCTCGATGGGCTTGGATGTGTCAAAACGAGTGGTCATGGATAATATGAGGAGGATTTTGGAAGAAGCCAAGGACAATCATGTTTTCGTCACTCTAGATATGGAAGATTTTCCGCGCTGTCAGCCGACTTTGGATGTATTCAAAAGCTTAAAGGCTGAATATAATGAATTAGGGACTGTCATACAGGCTTATTTATATCGGACGGAAAAGGATATTGCCGAGCTGAATGCCTATCATCCGAATCTAAGGCTTGTTAAGGGAGCTTATAAAGAATCTAGGGAAGTGGCGTTTGCCGAGAAAAAAGCTGTCGATGAAAATTTCAAGAAAATCATCAAGCAGCATGTATTGAATGGAAATTACACAGCGGTTGCCACACATGACGATAAGATCATTGATTATACGAAGGAACTGGTAAAGACTCACGGAATCGCGAGTGATTCATTTGAATTTCAAATGTTGTATGGCATCCGTAATGAAAAGCAGCTTGAGCTCGTCGAAGAAGGATACAAGGTAAGGGTTTATGTTCCATATGGAACGGATTGGTATGGATATTTCATGCGCCGTCTTGCGGAGAGACCGGCGAATATGGTTTTCGTTTTAAAGGGGTTATTCAGGAGATAGCAATTGGGAGCCGCCCCGGATGTGGGCCGGCTCCCGTGAAGGACGTTTATTTTTTGAACTGATTGTTCTGGCTGTTCACTTTGTTGATCCCATGCTGACGTTCGCCGCCAGGGCCGGCACTGCCTTTTACGCTTGCTGCACTAACAGCCGCTTTGGAAGGATTATTTTTACGTTTCATTTTATAGGTCACCTCCTGCTCATTATTTTCTGCTGAACAGTGAAGAAATAACCAAAGGAAGATGGATAAAAAAATATTTTTTTCCTGTTTAATCATTGCGGAATTTCCAAATATATTCTATATTAGTAATAAGAAAAAATATTCAAAATTTTTTTGGATTAAAAATGAATGAGCATTCATTCAATACATTGCGTAAGGGGGATATGAACTTGGTTCGACAAATACGAAAGGCTGCTGTTCTAGGGTCAGGAGTTATGGGATCAGGGATTGCTGCACACCTTGCTAACATCGGCATTCCGACTTTATTATTGGATATTGTACCTCGCGAACTTACAGAGGATGAAAAGAAAAAGGGACTAACATTAGAACATAAACAAGTACGTAACCGCATCAGTCAAACTGCGATTACTAAGCTTTTAAAACAAAAGCCGGCACCGCTATCGGCAAAGGGAAATCTTGCGTTGATCGAGGCGGGAAACCTGGAAGATGATATTAGCCGTTTAAAGGATGTCGATTGGGTCATCGAAGTGGTCGTCGAGAAGCTGGAAGTGAAGAAAAGTGTCTTTGCCCAAGTTGATGAGCATCGTAAGCCTGGAAGCATTATTTCGTCGAATACATCCGGAATTTCAATCGAGGCGATGAAGGAAGGCCGTTCAGAGGATTTCCAAAAGCATTTCCTGGGAACACACTTCTTCAATCCGCCGCGCTACCTAAAATTGCTGGAAATCATACCTACTAAAGCAACTTCTCCAGAAGTGCTTGAATATATGAAACAATTTGGCGAGGATGTACTCGGAAAAGGGGTCGTCGAAGCCAAGGATACACCAAACTTCATCGCAAACCGGATTGGCACCTACGGCTTGTTGGTCACTCTCCGGGAAATGCAAAAAGGCGGCTACAGTGTTGGTGAAGTCGATTCCGTAACCGGCCCGCTGATCGGAAGGGCCACTAGCGCGACTTTCCGTACACTCGATGTAGTTGGCTTGGATACTTTCGCCCATGTTGCGAAAAACGTTTATGACCAAGTGGACGGGGAAGAAAAAGAAGTTTTCAGCATTCCTGCTTTCATGAAAGAAATGCTAGAGAAGGGATGGCTTGGAAGCAAGTCAGGCCAAGGCTTCTTCTTGAAAAAAGGCAAGGAGATCCTTGAATTGAATCCCGAGACTCTTGAGTATGAAGCACGAAAGAAACTAAAAACGCCTTCCATTGAAAGTGCTAAACAGGCCAAGGGCTTGGCAAACAAAATGAAAGCGCTTGTTTATAGTGATGACCGAACCGGCCAATTGCTGTGGAACGTGCTGAATCCGGTGCTTGTGTACTCTGCCCAACTGCTTGGCGACATCGCCGATGATATCGTGGCAATCGATCAAGCGATGAAATGGGGCTTCGGATGGTCCACGGGTCCTTTTGAAACTTGGGATGCCATCGGTGTAGAGAAATCTGTGGCAAGGATGGAATCCGAGGGTGTCATGGTCCCTCAATGGGTGAAGGAAATGCTCGCCAAAGGAATCACTTCATTCTATAAAGAGGAAAATGGCGTCAATCATTACTATGATAATGGTGAATATAAAGAGCTTGTCGAAAACCCTAAAGTGATCAATCTTAAAGCGATCAAGAAGCAAAAGGGCGTCATCAAGAAAAACAGCGGTGCAAGCTTGATCGATATCGGCGATGGGGTTGCTCTGCTGGAATTCACATCTCCGAATAATGCAATCGGTCTTGATATCATGCAAATGATCAATGCGGCAGTCGATGAAGCGGAAGCGAATTTCAAAGGCTTGGTAATCGGAAATCAAGGCAAAAACTTCTGCGTAGGTGCCAATATTGCGATGATGCTGATGGAAGCGCAGGATGACAATATTTTCGAACTGGATATGGTCATCAGCCAATTCCAAAAGGCCATGCTGAAAATTAAGTACAGTGCCGTTCCTGTAGTGGTGGCTCCGTTCAATATGACTCTTGGCGGCGGTGCCGAAGTATCGCTTCCTGCTGCACGCATCCAGGCGACGACAGAAACCTATATGGGCCTTGTCGAAGCTGGTGTCGGGTTGATCCCAGGCGGTGGCGGAACGAAGGAGCTTTACGTGAAAACGTTGAAGAATATGCCAAAGGGCGTCGACTTTGACTTGCAGAAAGTCGCCAACCAAGTTTTTGAAACGGTCGCGATGGCAAAAGTTTCGACATCCGCCGAGGAGGCACGCGGGAATAATTTCCTCAATTCCACTGATGGAATCAGCGTGAATGCGGACCATCAGCTGTATGATGCGAAGCAGGCAGTACTTTCCATGCATGAACAAGGGTATACCGCTCCAGTCCGGACGAAGATTCCTGTCGTGGGCGAAACGGGATATGCCGCACTTCTATTGGGGGCGGAATCGATGCGCCTTTCCGGATTCTTATCCGAACATGATCTTGTGATAGCGAAAGAGCTTGCATACGTCCTCTCCGGGGGCAAACTTCCATATGGTACGGAAGTGGATGAACAGTATATCTTGAACCTTGAGAAACAAGCGTTCCTGAAACTGATATCGACTCCGAAATCCCAAGCAAGGATGCAGCACATGCTCGTTAAAGGAAAACCACTTCGCAACTGATGTTTGGCTGGAATAGATGGTGAAAACAAAAAAGAAGCTTAATGGATTGATAGCTTAAAAATGAGTTAGGGGGATCCTCATGAAAGAAGCGGTAATAGTTGCTGGAGCAAGGACTCCGGTAGGAAGAGCGAAGAAAGGTTCTCTTGCTAATGTTCGTCCAGATGACCTAGGAGCATTGGTTGTAAAGGAAACGTTAAAACGTGCAGGGAATTATGAAGGGAACATTGATGATCTGATTATCGGCTGTGCGATGCCCGAGGCGGAACAAGGACTGAACATGGCGCGCAACATCGGCGCATTGGCAGGATTGCCTTACACAGTACCGGCCATAACCATCAATCGTTATTGCTCAAGCGGGCTTCAAAGCATTGCGTATGGAGCGGAGAGAATCATGCTCGGCCAAAGCGATACGGTCATTGCCGGCGGTGCAGAGTCGATGAGCCTTGTACCGATGATGGGACATGTGACACGTCCGAATGCGCAGCTTGCGGAAACCGCCCCTGAATATTATATGGGGATGGGCCACACGGCTGAGGCTGTTGCAAAAAAATATGGCATCTCCCGTGACGATCAAGATGCCTTTGCCGTAAGAAGCCACCAAAGGGCGGCCAAGGCCATTGCCGAAGGGAAATTTAACGACGAAATCGTACCGGTTGATGTAACCCTTCGCTCGGTTGGGCCAGATCTTAAATTGAAGGAACAGTCATTCACATTTGCACAAGATGAAGGCGTGCGTGCAGGAACGACGACGGACGTATTAAAAAAACTGAGACCAGCATTCTCCGTTACCGGATCCGTCACGGCAGGGAATTCATCGCAAACGAGTGATGGAGCTGCCGCGGTCATGGTCATGGATGGGGAGAAGGCATCTTCATTGGGAATGAAGCCGATTGGAAAGTTCCGTTCCTTTGCAGTGGCTGGTGTACCGCCAGAGATTATGGGGATCGGTCCGATCGCTGCCATTCCGAAAGCTTTGAAACTAGCAGGTCTTGAACTATCCGATATTGGTTTGTTTGAATTGAATGAAGCCTTCGCTTCTCAATCGATCCAGATCATTCGTGAGCTCGGATTGAATGAAGAGATTGTCAATGTGAATGGCGGAGCGATTGCCTTAGGACATCCGCTTGGCTGTTCGGGAGCCAAATTGACATTGAGCCTTTTACATGAAATGAAGCGGAGAAACCAGCAATTCGGAGTCGTGACAATGTGTATCGGCGGCGGTATGGGTGCTGCTGGAGTCTTTGAATTATTAGCATAATTCCATCCTCCCGGAAGCCTTCAGCTGCTTCCGGCGGATTCAATGATCATTATTCATTTAGGAGGAAATAATATGTCCAATCAAACAACAGAAAACCTCATTAAAGGTGGAGCCTTTTTAGTAGAAGATATTACGTATGATCAAGTATTCACACCGGAAGATTATACAGATGAACATAAAATGATCGCCAAAACTACGGAAGATTTCGTTTTGAATGAAATTTTGCCGCAAGTTGAACATATAGAAAACCACGAATTCGACCGTTCGGTAAAATTACTGAAAGATGCAGGTGAAATTGGTTTATTGGGTGCTGATGTTCCTGAGGAATATAGCGGGTTGGGACTTGATAAAATCAGCTCTGCGTTAATAACGGAAAAAATGGCTCTTTCAGGCGGCTTCGGCATTACGCATGGTGCACATGTAGGGATCGGCTCATTGCCAATCGTATTATTCGGTAATGAAGACCAAAAGAAAAAATATCTCCCTTTATTGGCAACTGGTGAGAAAATCGCGGCTTATGCTTTAACGGAGCCAAGCTCTGGATCTGATGCTCTAGGAGCGAAAACGACAGCGAAATTGAATGCCGAAGGCACACACTATATTTTAAATGGAGAAAAACAATGGATCACTAATGCAGGCTTTGCAGATGTCTTCGTTGTATACGCCAAAATCGATGGCGAACAATTCTCTGCCTTCATTGTCGAGCGTGAATATAATGGTGTATCCACTGGTGCGGAAGAGAAGAAAATGGGCATCAAAAGCTCTTCTACCCGTACTTTAATCCTTGAAGATGTTCAGGTGCCGGTTGAAAATCTTTTGGGTGTAGCCGGTAAAGGACACGTCATCGCCTTCAATATCTTGAATATCGGCCGTTATAAATTAGGTGTGGGTGCTGTCGGCGGATCTAAACGCGCTCTTGAAATTACAGCAGCTTATACGAATCAACGCCAACAGTTCAAAACGAAAATTTCCGATTTTAATTTGACTAAGGAGAAGCTTGCAACGATGGCTGCAAAAATATATGCAGCGGAAAGCTCGGTATACCGTACTGTCGGTCTTTACGAACAAAGGCAAAGCAAGCTGACGGACGAACAAGTGAAAGATGGCAAATCAATGGCGGCTGCGGTTGCAGAATATGCGATCGAGTGTTCATTGAATAAATTCTTCGCTTCCGAAGTATTGGATTACGTAACGGACGAAGGCGTACAGCTACATGGCGGTTATGGTTTCATGCAGGAATACGAAATTGAAAAAGCGTATCGTGATTCCCGCATTAACCGGATTTTTGAAGGTACGAATGAAATCAATCGCCTGCTTGTTCCGGGGACATTCCTGAAGAAGGCTCTTAAAGGGGAGTTGCCGCTTCTTCAAAAGGCTCAAGGATTGCAGGAAGAATTAATGATGATGATGCCGGAAGAGCCTGGCGACGAGCCTTTGGCACAAGAAAAAATGCTTGTTAGAAACGCCAAGAAAATCGGTATTTTGGCAGCTGGCCTCGCTGCGCAAAAGTTCGGCAAAAAACTTGATCAAGAGCAAGAAATCCTTTCCAACATTGCGGACATCGTATCGCTTGCGTATGCTGCGGAATCGGTCGTATTACGTACGGAAAAAGCGATTGCGGCTACTGGTTTGGAGAAGAACAAACAAAAGGTGCTTTACACTGAAATTTTCGTTCAAGAAGCATTCAATGAACTTGAACAGCATGCAAAGGAAACCTTGATTGCCGTAGAAACGGGTGATACTTTACGCATCATGCTTTCTTCGCTTCGCAAGTTGACAAGACATACCCCAATCAATGTCATTGCGAAAAAACGTGAAGCGTCCGTCAAGGTAATCGAAACGGAAAAATACGCGCTATAAGCAATGAAATGGTTCAATGAAGGGAATGTCCGCAATGGGCATTCCCTTTATTTCCTTTGTTCAAATCCGGTGCATTTCGTTGTATTGCTTGGTGAAAACGGGTATTCTATTGATAGGTGGTGAAACGATGGGCTTAATATTATACTGGTACCCAAAATGCGGCACATGCCGCAATGCGAAGAAGTGGCTGGATCATCATGAACTGCAATATGAAGCGATCCATATAGCGGAAAATCCGCCTTCCCGAACCGAAATCGAACAATTGTATAAAACGAGCGGGTTGGAGTTGAAGAAGTTTTTCAATACTAGCGGACAAAAATATCGCGAGCTGGGCTTGAAGGATAAGCTTAAGGAAGCTACCGAAGCCGAAATGCTTGATATATTGGCGACTGATGGGATGCTTCTGAAAAGGCCGATTGTTACGGATGGTACGAAAGTGACAGTAGGTTTCAAAGAAGAGCAATTCGAACAGGTATGGAACTAAAATTATACAAAAATTTGGTTAATTCCTTACTTAAATAATATTTCTACCTTATAATGTAATAGAAAAATAAGCTATACATATGGAGGGAATTAATAATGACAACAACACCAAAAGAACTTCGTTACACGAAAGAACATGAATGGGTCAAAACGGAAGATGGTACTGTGCGTATCGGGATAACGGCTTTTGCCCAATCAGAGCTAGGGGACATCGTTTTCGTCGAGCTTCCTGAAGTTGGAGACGAGCTTAAAGCCAACGAGCCATTCGGAAGCGTTGAATCGGTAAAGACCGTTTCTGAGCTG
The DNA here is from genome assembly GCF_001542915.1 of Peribacillus simplex. GTDB lineage: Bacteria > Bacillota > Bacilli > Bacillales > DSM-1321 > Peribacillus > Peribacillus simplex_B. Next base: position 28,031 of record NZ_LNNH01000023.1, read on the forward strand.
TATGCTCCGATCAGCGGCAAGGTTGTCGAAGTGAACGATGAGTTAAGTGACAACCCTGAATATGTGAATGAATCTCCTTTTGAAAAAGCATGGATGATCGTCGTTGAACCAACGAACAGCAGTGATGTTGAAGGACTTATGAGCGCGGAAGAATATGAAAGCTTGATCAACGGGTAAAACGAAGGAGAGGGGGCCCTGAAGAGGGTCTGCTCTCTTTTTCCTTTCGTGCTTGGCGGTTGTCCACATAATTCGTGAAATGGAGTGATGACATGGAATGCGGCGATTTCGATAAGGTGATCATTGTAGAGGGCAGTTCCGACAGAAAAAAGGTTGCCTCCGTTTTAAATGAAGATGTGGAAATAAGATGTACGAATGGAACCATTTCCATCACTAAACTGGATGAATTGGTGGAGGAATTGATGGACCGGGATGTGTATCTCCTTTTTGATGCAGATGAATCGGGAGAAAAACTGCGCAAGCAATTTCGAAGGGAAATGCCGGAGGCGAACCACCTGTACATTCATAAAATGTACAAAGAAGTGGAAAGCTCACCGGAACATCATATTGCAACTGTACTTCTGGCTGCCAACATGAATGTTAAAATGAAATTTTTAAGTTAAAGGGTGAACGACTTAGTGATGCAGGAATGGAATGAGGAAGAATGCCGGGTTGCTATTGAAAGCGGGGAAACCTTTTGCCTATATTTATACACGCCTTTATGTGGCACGTGTCAGGTGGCGTCGAAAATGCTGACGATATCTTTGCAATTATTCCCGGAAATGATGGCAGGCAAAATGAATATGAACTATGTCCAAGGGATGGCCGAAACATATGAAATCGAAAGTGTGCCCTGTTTATTGCTGTTCAAGGAAGGACAACTGTACAAAAAGATATATGCCTTTCAATCCGTTCCGTATCTGTATGGATTGCTTAAGGAAATCAGCTGAGAAACCCAAACGGAAACCGGATTGGGTTTTTGGCTTTATAGCAACTAGGTAGAGAGGCAGAATAAAAAAACAAAGAATATTCTAACAATTGATTGACTGGATAATGGTAAAATGCTATATTTTGAATGTGGAAAACTGTTGCATGTAAAGGTCAAAATTTAATAGTTCTTATCAAGAGTGGCGGAGGGACTGGCCCGACGAAGCCCGGCAACCGGTATACATATATACGGTGCTAATTCCAGCAGAGTGTTGACTCTGGAAGATGAGGTGTGTATGAAAGCCTCTTCTTGTGGAAGTGGTTTTTTTTGTTTAAGTGAAGAACCGTTCCCAAGGCCGCTTATATTTTCAATGAAATCCATATAGGAAGAGGAGAAGGCGTATGTCAGATAAAAAATTGCGTTTCGAAACATTGAGTGTTCATGGTGGCCTGCAAGCAGATGAGACTGGAGCACGTGCCGTTCCGATTTATCAAAGCAATGCATACTTGTTCAAAGATACCGATCATGCAGCCAATTTATTTGGTCTAAAGGAAACGGGATATATATATACACGTCTCCATAATCCAACTGTCAGCGTTTTTGAGGAGAGAATGGCATTATTGGAAGGCGGAATCGGCGGATTGGCCACTGCAAGCGGAATGGCTGCCATTTCACTGTCAATCCTCAATATTGCCGGTGCAGGGGATGAAATCGTTTCGGCCTCCACCTTGTATGGGGGAACATATAACCTTTTCGAAAACACCCTTCCTAAATACGGAATTAAGGTGAAATTCGTTTCTCCTGATGATCCTGAGAATTTTAAAAGGGCAATTACGCCAAGAACAAAGGCCATATTTGCAGAAACGATTGGAAATCCAAGTTTGCGGGTCCTCGATATTGAAGCGGTGGCAAAGATCGCACACGAAGCCCACATCCCATTGATCATCGATAACACCTTCGCTACTCCGTATCTTTGCAGACCGATCGATTTTGGAGCGGATATCGTCATCCATTCCGCAACGAAGTGGCTTTTGGGTAATGGAACGACTTTAGGCGGTGTCATCGTGGATGGAGGCAATTTCAACTGGAACTCGCCGAACTTCCCCGGTTTCACGGAGCCTGACCCAAGCTACGATGGCTTGGTTTATGCCGATGCAGTGGGCCCTGCGGCCTTCATTACCAAAGCCCGGGTGCAATTGCTCCGCGATTTAGGACCTGCGTTAAGCGCCCAAAGTGCTTTCCAATTTACGCTTGGTCTTGAAACGCTTCATGTAAGGATGAAAGAGCATCTTGCTAACACCAAGACCGTCATACAATACTTGAAAAACCACCCTGCCGTGAAATGGGTATCCTATCCGGCCAATGAGGATCATCCAGATAAAGCGCTTGCGGATAAATACCTGCCTAAGGGTGCGGGAGCCGTGGTGACCTTTGGGATTCAAGGAGACCGTGAAGCAGGGGCCAGGCTCATCAATTCGGTGGAGTTATGGTCACATGTGGCGAATGTGGGAGATGCGAAGAGTTTAATCATCCACCCCGCCAGCACCACCCATCAACAGCTGAATGATGCAGGCTTGGCAAAATCCGGAGTGAGCGCCGATCAAGTCCGTCTATCCATCGGAATAGAAAATGTAGATGACTTGATAGAAGATTTGGAGCAGGCAATACAGAAAGCGACGGATATCGTTTCGGTGACATCCCAATCGATTTAAGAAAGTAGTCCTAAACTTTTTTGTGTTAGAAATAATATACATTGCACTCCTTTTTTATCTGTGATAGAATTTCTCCATACTAATGAACGTAATGATGTACAAATATTCTATATATTAGCTCTTATCAAGAGAGGTGGAGGGATGTGCCCGATGAAGCCCGGCAACCGACAAGGAGGTTTTTCCTTGGAAAGGTGCCAATTCACACAAAGTGTAAACACTTTGGAAGATGAGGGGAAGGCCAGCTTTTTTACCTGCCTTTCTGCTCATGCAGAAAGGTTTTTTTATTTTTAAAATTTAGGAAACCATAAGCATGTGCAAGCTTGGTAAAAGATTAAAAGCTGGATAATGTAGATAAATCAACTAAGTTCATAGGTTTTATTGGATAAAAGAGGTGAGCATGAATGATTACATTGACCAACGTCAGTAAGCTGTTTCGAACAGGAAAAGGAAACGGCGGGACGATCAAGGCTGTAAATAACGTGAACGTTGACATAAATAAAGGCGAGATTTTCGGCATCATTGGATACAGTGGGGCAGGGAAAAGTACGCTGATAAGAATGCTCAATGGCTTGGAGGCACCGAGCGAGGGGACGGTTGTCGTAGCGGATAAGGAAATTTCCAAAATTAAAGGGGCTAACCTTCGTAAGGCCCGCCAGGAAATCAGCATGATATTCCAGCATTTCAATTTATTATGGTCCAGAACCGTTCAGGATAATATTTCCTTCCCGTTGGAAATTGCAGGGGTTTCAAAATCGGAACGGATGAAGCGAGTCAATGAATTGATCAAACTGGTCGGACTTGAAGGCAGGGAAAAGGCGTATCCCTCGCAGCTAAGCGGCGGACAAAAGCAAAGGGTCGGAATCGCAAGGGCCCTTGCCAATGATCCGAAAGTTCTATTGTGTGATGAAGCGACTTCCGCTTTGGACCCACAGACCACTGACTCCATCCTTGAATTGCTCGTGGATATCAATCAGCGACTGGGATTAACGATCGTCTTGATCACACATGAAATGCATGTAATCCGTAAAATCTGTCATCGTGTGGCCGTGATGGAAAACGGGCAGGTCGTTGAGCAAGGTCCAGTCCTCGATGTGTTCAGGGACCCGCGGGAAGAGATGACGAAGCGTTTCGTGCAGCAGGTGACGGAACCAGAAGAAACGAAAGAAACGATGGACCATTTGTTCGAACGCTATCCTGCAGGTAAAGTGATTCAGTTGACTTTCGTCGGTGACCATGCCGAAAGCCCGTTGATAACCAAGCTCGTACGCAACTTCGAGTTGGATGTCAACATCGTTCAAGGTAAAATATCCCAAACAAGAAGCGGCTCATATGGAACATTGTTCATTCACCTTGATGGCACAGAGGATGAAATGCTCCGCGCAATCGAATTCGTTAAAGCACAGCAGGTAGGCGTGGAGGTGATCACTCATGCTTGAAGAATTATTGCCGAATGTGGATTGGGAAAAAATGATTGAGGCAACAAAAGAAACACTGTATATGACAAGCATCTCTGTAGTGGCAACCTTCTTTATCGGGATACTATTGGGGTTGGTCCTGTTCTTGACAGGGAAGGGCAATATGTGGCAAAACCGGGCCGCTAACGGGATCATCAGTGCTCTCGTTAATATTTTCCGTTCGATTCCATTCATTATTTTGATCGTACTGCTCATTCCTTTCACCAAAGCGCTAGTCGGTTCCATGATTGGCGAGAATGCGGCACTGCCGGCACTCATTATCGGAGCAGCCCCGTTTTATGCACGGATGGTGGAAATCGGTCTCCGTGAAATCGATAAAGGTGTGATCGAAGCCGCTAAATCGATGGGGGCCAAAACGAGCACCATCATCTGGAAGGTCCTTCTTCCAGAGTCGATGCCCGCCCTCGTTTCAGGGATCACGGTAACATCGATTGCATTAGTCGGCTATACCGCAATGGCTGGGGTCATCGGTGCAGGCGGGCTTGGTAACCTGGCCTATTTGGAAGGCTACCAAAGAAGTCAAAATGACGTTACGCTCGTAGCGACAATCGTTATTCTAATTATCGTCTTCGTAATTCAAATTATCGGAGATGTGATTACATCCAAATTGGACAAAAGATAAAGGGAGATGAAGAGGATGAAGAAATTTTTAGGATTTGCGTTAATCTTAGTGTTATCGATTGCTTTGGCAGCTTGCGGAAGTGATAAGGATAAAAAAAGCGGCAGCGAGACCGAGAAATTGGTCGTAGGGGCATCCAATATTCCGCATGCCGAAATCCTTGAAAAAGCCAAACCGATCCTTAAAGAAAAAGGCATCGACTTGGAAATCAAAACATTCCAGGACTATGTTTTACCGAATAAGGCGCTGAACGATAAAGAATTGGATGCGAACTATTTTCAGCACTTACCTTTCTTAGAGTCGGCAATTAAAGAAAATGGCTATGATTTCGTCAATGCGGGCGGTATTCATATCGAGCCTATCGGTTTATATTCACAAAAATACAAAAGCATCGATAAACTTCCTGAAGGAGCAACGATCATTTTAAGCAGCTCCGTCGCTGACCATGGGCGTGCTTTATCCATGTTGGAAAAGAATGGCCTCATCAAGTTGAAAGAGGGCGTTGATAAAACGACAGCTACAACGAAAGATATCATCGAAAATAAGAAAAACCTTAAATTCGATGCTGAATACGAAGCGGCATTACTTCCGAAAATCTATGAAAGCGGCGAAGGCGATGCGGTTTTGATCAACTCCAACTATGCAATCGATGCAGGCTTGAATCCATTGAAGGATTCGATTGCGATTGAAGATTCCGAATCACCATATGTGAATGTCATTGCTGTAAACAAAGGCGATGAAAATAAAAAAGCGATCAAGACGTTAGTGGAAGTATTGCATTCCAAAGAAATTAAAGATTTCATCCTTAAAGAATACAAAGGTGCAGTTGTACCAGCGGATAAATAATTCAACAAAAAGGTTCCCGAATGATTTCATTCCGGAACCTTTTTTGATTAGGCAAAGTTTTACTCGCGAATTTAGACTTTGCATCGAATTTGAGGCCGTTTCTCGTCAATTTCGTGCTTTTACTCTTCAATTCTGACCGGGTTCTTCGTATAATTGTTGAATTTATTCGTGAGTTTCGGGCTTTTACTCGTGAATTTAGCCGTTTTATTCGTGAATTAGGACCATTTATTCGTGAGTTTGGTTTTTGCATCGAATTTGATGTACAACTCCTCCAAAACTATTTACTTTTCATGTTTAATGATGAAAGTGAAGGGTAAAGGAATAATGAAGGCAATAAATTGATTCACAAATTTGAAAGGATGGTTCACTATCAATACTCTAGATTTGAATGTAACAAGCGAAATGGAAAAGGCGATGCAGTCTTCACATGGGATTGGCTACAGTGAGTACAGTAGAAACTTAGACCTCCGTATCGAGGTTGAGAAAGAACGAGATAGGGAACATGAAAAGTGCAACAAAATGGTCCTGGACCTACAACGCAAAATTCACGGCTAAGCATATAAAAAGAACTCTTTAAAAGATCGGTCTGTAGAGGTAAAATGGTAAGTGGTCCAGAAAATAAGGGTATTCCTTATTTGGTAACTTACATAATGCCTGACAGCCCGATTTTTTTCTTTTTCGAAGCGGAGCGATCATGCCTTACAATCGTAACCTTCCGTTCATATATTAGTAAGGACGAAGATTTCCCGAATAATAAGATAATTTTAACAAAGGATAAAATAAGTCTTATTTTGCTGGAAATGGGCTATAACTGTTAGTATCCTGTCAATAGGACAGGTTTTCACCATGCAAGAAGTGGAAACCCTCTCTATATTAGTTGATTCCAAATTGGATTTGTTATAAAATTGGAATGAGAATAAAGTGAGAATGTTTTTTACGATAATTATAGTTGAGAAAGTAAATTTTACTTTCTGGTAATAAAATAGGAATTAGTTCACGGAGGTATTATTATGTCAGCTTCTACATTAACGGTTAAAGATCTTCACGTATCAATTGAGGGCAAAGAGATTTTAAAAGGGGTAAACCTTGAAGTTAAGGGTGGGGAAATCCATGCAATCATGGGACCTAACGGAACTGGTAAATCCACTTTATCATCAGCAATCATGGGTCACCCAAAATATGAAGTAACAAGCGGAAGCATCACATTTGATGGTGAAGATGTTTTGGAAATGGAAGTCGACGAGCGTGCTCGTGTCGGGCTATTCCTTGCCATGCAATATCCAAGTGAAATCAGCGGGGTTACCAATGCTGACTTCTTACGTTCTTCCATCAACGCTCGCCGTGAAGAAGGCGACGAAATTTCATTGATGAAATTCATCCGTCAAATGGATCAAAAAATGGAATTCCTTGAAATGGATGAAGATATGGCTCAACGTTATTTAAACGAAGGATTCTCCGGCGGAGAGAAAAAACGCAATGAAATTCTTCAATTAATGATGATTCAGCCTAAAATCGCCATTTTGGATGAGATTGACTCAGGGCTTGATATCGATGCACTTAAAGTCGTTTCAAAAGGGATCAACGAAATGCGTGGGGAAGACTTTGGCTGCTTGATCATCACTCATTACCAACGTCTATTAAATTACATCACTCCTGATTTTGTCCATGTCATGATGCAAGGACGCGTCGTGAAATCAGGTGGTCCAGAGCTAGCTGCCCGCTTGGAAGCGGAAGGTTATGATTGGATTAAACAAGAATTGGGCATCGAAGACGAAACTGTTGGCGAAGAAGCGTAAGTAGGAGGATTTGCAATGACTACAGAAACGAAATTACCGTTTGAACAAGAGGATATCAGCTCTTATTCAGCTAAAAATAATGAGCCAGCCTGGCTTTCGGAGCTTCGGATTCAAGCTTTTTCGGAATTGGAAAAGCTGCCGATGCCAAAGCCGGATAAAACGAAAATCGACAAATGGAACTTTACTTCCTTCAAGACTCATGCGGTTCAAAGTGAAGCTTTTGCTTCTTTGGAAGAGCTTCCGGAAGAAATCAAGTCCATCATTGAAGAAAATGGAAACTTATACATTCAACGCAACAACACGCCGGCACATATCAACCTATCTGCCAGCGTGAAGGAACAAGGCGTCATTTTCACGGATATTTTCACGGCGGCTCGTGATCATTCTGACCTCGTGCAAAAATATTTCATGAAGGACGGCGTCAAAGTAGATGAGCATCGTCTAACGGCGCTGCATGCTGCATTAGTCAATGGGGGAGCATTCCTTTATGTTCCGAAAAATGTGGAAATCAAGGAACCGATCCAATCGGTATTCCTGCTGGATGATCCGGATGCTACACTTTTCAACCATGTATTGATCGTAGCGGAAGATAATAGCTCGGTGACATATGTAGAGAACTATTTCTCGACTGTTGAATCTAATGAAGGAATCGCCAATATCGTAACCGAAGTATTTGCCAATGCAAATGCGAAGGTGGAATACGGAGCGGTCGATACGTTATCAAAGGGCTTTACGACCTATGTTAACCGCCGTGGTGTGGCAGCACGTGATGCTCATATCGAATTTGCCCTTGGTCTCATGAATGACGGTAATACGATATCGGATAATATAACGTACCTGATGGGCGATGGCTCACATGGGGATACTAAATCCGTTGTAGTCGGCCGCGGGGAGCAAAAGCAAAACTTCACGACTGCCATCATCCATTATGGCAAGCGTTCCGAGGGACATATCCTTAAGCATGGTGTTGTGAAGGACAGTGCCTCCACGATCTTCAATGGAATCGGGAAAATAGAGTATGGTGCTACTAAAGCCAATGCCGAACAAGAATCACGCGTGCTTATGCTGAGTGATAAAGCACGTGGCGATGCCAATCCGATCCTATTGATTGATGAGGATGACGTAACGGCTGGTCACGCCGCTTCTGTCGGCCGTGTTGATCCGCTTCAACTGTATTATCTAATGAGCCGTGGGATTACGAAGAAAGAAGCCGAACGGCTTGTCATTCACGGATTCTTGGCCCCTGTTGTCAACCAGCTTCCAATTGAGGGAGTTAAAAAGCAATTAGTCGCGGTCATTGAAAGGAAAGTACAGTAATGAACCCATACGAAATTCGTAAGCTTTTTCCAATATTAGATCAAGAAGTCAACGGTCAGCCATTAGTTTATTTGGATAGTGCTGCAACCTCTCAAAAACCGGCTGCAGTGATTGAAGCGATTGAGCAATATTACCGCGGCTACAACTCGAATGTTCACCGCGGAGTGCATACACTAGGAACAAAAGCTACGGATGCGTATGAAGGTGCACGTGAAAAGGTGCGTAAATTCATTAACGCTTCTTCTACTGAAGAAATCATCTTCACGAGAGGTACGACGACTTCTTTAAATACGGTAGCAAGAAGTTACGGTGGAGCCAATGTAAGGGAGGGTGACGAAATCGTCATCTCTTACATGGAGCATCATAGTAATATCATCCCGTGGCAGCAGCTTGCAAAAGAAAAAGGTGCCGTACTGAAGTACCTTCCGCTTCAAGAGGATGGTACGATTTCCATTGATGATGCAAGGGCCACAATTACCGATGCAACGAAAATCGTTTCCATCATGCAGGTTTCGAATGTACTTGGCGTGATCAACCCTGTGAAGGAAATCGCGAAAATTGCCCATGAACACGGTGCAATCATGGTCGTCGACGGGGCACAAAGCACACCTCACTTAAAAGTGGATGTCCGCGATTTGGATTGTGATTTCTTCGCCTTCTCAGGCCATAAAATGGTCGGACCGACGGGCATCGGCGTATTATATGGTAAAAAAGATCTTCTTGAAAAAATGGAGCCGGTCGAATTCGGCGGAGAGATGATCGATTTTGTAGGGCTTCATGAGTCTACATGGAAAGAACTCCCGTGGAAATTCGAAGGCGGTACTCCTATCATTGCCGGTGCCATCGGTCTCGGGGCTGCCATCGATTTCTTGGAAGAAATCGGCTTGGATCATATAGAACGTCATGAACACAAGCTGGCGGCATATGCGATCGAGAAAATGTCTGCAGTTGAAGGCTTGACCATTTACGGTCCAAAGGATGCAGAAAAGCGTGCGGGGGTAGTGACCTTCAATATTGCTGACGTACATCCACATGACGTCGCCACCGTTCTTGATGCAGATGGAATAGCTGTCCGGGCCGGTCATCATTGTGCACAGCCATTAATGAAATGGCTCGACGTGTCATCGACAGCAAGGGCTAGCTTCTATCTCTATAACACGGAAGAAGATATTGATAAGCTTGTATCCGGGCTTGTTAAAACGAAGGAGTATTTCAGCAATGTCTTTTGAAAACTTAGATACACTTTACCGTCAGGTCATCATGGATCACTATAAGAAACCACGTAATAAGGGTATGCTTGAAGATGGAAGCATGACAATCGATATGAACAATCCAACTTGCGGCGATCGGATCCGTTTAACGATGAAGATCGAAGATGGAAAAGTCAGCGATGTTAAATTCGACGGTGACGGCTGTTCCATATCCATGAGTTCAGCTTCCATGATGACACAAGCCATTAAGGGCAAAGATATAGATACGGCTTTGGCCATGTCCGACACTTTTTCTTTAATGATACAAGGAAAAGAATACGATGATGAGATAGACCTTGGGGACATTGAAGCCCTTCAGGGTGTTTCTAAATTCCCTGCCAGAATCAAGTGTGCCACTTTAGCTTGGAAGGCCATGGAAAAGGGATTGAAGGAATAATTAATTGGAAAATGAGCTGTTGTAATTCAGCCATTTGAAATGGAGGAATACGAGCTATGGCAAAGAAAATGCCTGATATTGGCGATTATAAATATGGCTTTGCGGATAAAGATATTTCCATCTTCCGTTCAAAGCGTGGTCTTACAGAAGATATCGTGAAAGAAATCTCGCGAATGAAGGATGAACCGCAATGGATGCTTGATTTCCGCTTGAAATCATTGAAGCACTTCTATAACATGCCTATGCCTCAGTGGGGCGGAGATTTGAATAGCCTGAACTTTGATGAGATCACATACTATGTGAAGCCATCAGAGAAATCAGAAAAATCATGGGATGAAGTTCCTGATGAAATCAAGCAGACTTTTGATAAATTGGGAATCCCTGAAGCGGAACAGAAATATCTTGCAGGGGTATCCGCCCAATATGAATCCGAAGTGGTTTACCACAGCATGAAAGTGGAATTGGAGGATATGGGTATCGTATTTAAAGATACCGATTCAGCACTTCGTGAAAACGAAGATATCTTCCGTGAACATTTCGGCAAAACGATTCCTCCGACTGACAATAAGTTCGCGGCATTGAACTCGGCTGTTTGGTCTGGCGGATCTTTCATCTATGTACCAAAAGGCGTTAAAGTGGATACTCCGCTTCAAGCGTACTTCCGGATTAACTCTGAAAACATGGGTCAATTCGAACGTACACTGATCATCGTGGATGAAGGCGCATCCGTTCACTATGTGGAAGGTTGTACAGCACCTGTCTATACGACGAACTCCCTTCACAGTGCGGTCGTTGAAATCGTCATTAAAAAAGATGCTTACTGCCGTTACACAACGATTCAAAACTGGGCAAACAATGTGTTCAACCTGGTTACGAAACGTGCGGTATGTGATGCCAATGCTACAATGGAATGGATCGATGGCAACATTGGCTCCAAATTGACAATGAAATACCCTGCTGTCATCCTAAAAGGTGAAGGCGCTCGCGGAATGACATTATCGATTGCCATCGCTGGTAAAGGGCAGCACCAAGATGCAGGAGCAAAAATGACGCATCTTGCGCCTAATACATCATCAACGATCGTTTCCAAATCAATATCCAAACAAGGCGGAAAAGTAACCTACCGTGGTATTGTCCACTTCGGACGTAAAGCGGACGGAGCTCGTTCGAATATTGAATGTGATACGCTCATCATGGATAATCAGTCTACATCTGATACAATCCCTTACAATGAAATCCTGAACGATAACATCTCCCTTGAGCATGAAGCGAAGGTATCCAAAGTATCGGAAGAGCAATTGTTCTACCTGATGAGCCGCGGAATCTCTGAGCAAGAAGCAACGGAAATGATCGTAATGGGCTTCATCGAGCCATTTACAAAAGAACTTCCAATGGAATATGCGGTTGAAATGAACCGTCTGATCAAGTTCGAAATGGAAGGCTCCATCGGGTAAATTAAATACAACGATCTTGAAACGTGCTATTTTGTGGCGGTTCAGATTACCTTTAGTGAGGAGACGGACTTTATAGTTCGTCTCCTTTTTATTTGTTATGATTTTTGATGGAATGGTGCAATCCGGACCTTGATTCATAAAACTTGATGCGATTTGAAAAGAGTATTATCATTAGACTAAAAAATAAGGACTTAAAAGGTTGTCAGCTTCAATCGATCAAGTTCGAAATGGAAGGCTCCAACGGAGAATGATCGGATGCCTGTAAGGCGATAGAGCATATCCATTCATACGAAAGCCTGCCGGGGAGACTGGCAGGTTCTTTCTTTTTTAAGTGGGATGAGGTTGGCGTTACACCAAGATTAAATGCGCCTTCTCAGGGTAAAAATATAGTAAGCGAAGCCTGTGTAAAGGGAAGGGATGGTACAGATGATTTATGTGGGTGTGACTGGCTGGGGCGATCATGATCGTTTGTATGAGGGCGGTGTGTCCCAGCGTGATAAACTGAAGGAGTACGGGGCCCATTTTCCTGTTGTGGAGGTGGATGCTTCGTTTTATGCGGTTCAGCCAAAGCGGAACAGTGAAAAGTGGGTAGCCGAGACGCCTGCCTCCTTTCAATTTGTCGTTAAAGCTTATCAGGGGATGACAGGACATCAGCGCGGGGAAATTCCATTTGAAAGTAAAAAGGATATGTTCAAAGCCTTTCGTGATTCCCTTGAGGCTTATGATACGGCAGGTAAGCTCGCGATGGTCCTGTTTCAATTTCCACCATGGTTTGACTGTAAGCGGGAGAATGTCGATTATTTACGGTGGTGCAAGCTTGAGATGGGCGACACGCCAGTGGCTATAGAGTTCCGGAATCAAAGCTGGTACAGACCGGGCATGATCCAGCAAACCTTGGAATTCCTCGAAAAGGAAGGCTGGATTCATACGATATGTGATGAACCGCAGGCTGGGGAGGGCTCGGTTCCTATCGTCCTCCAGGCCACGGATCGCGATAAAACCTTGATACGCTTCCATGGCCGAAACCTGCATGGTTGGCAGAAGAAGCATGCGGGGGACAATTGGCGGGAGGTCAGGTATTTATACCGTTATAATCATCGTGAATTGACTGAATGGGTGGCGAATATCAGGAAGTTGGAAGATCAGTGCAAGGATTTATATGTCCTTTTCAATAATAACTCAGGCGGAGACGCCTCCGATAATGCCAAGCAATTGATCGAGCTGCTTGACATCGAATATGAGGGGCTTGCTCCTAAGCAGCTTGGTTTGTTTTAAGCGGCGATATATAATTAATGAAGATGATAGACAAGCTAGCTAAGGAGCGCTTGACTGACAACAAGGTAAAGGCGGATTTGGACATGGTTTGGTTGATATTGATAAGTATTGGTTTGATAGCGGGAACAATCGGCTCTCTTGTCGGTCTGGGAGGCGGCATCATCATTGTGCCTTCCCTTTTGTATTTTGGTACATCGACGCATATGATCGATGAATTGACACCACAAGTGGCGGTAGGCGTTTCTACCGTGATCATGATTTTCACCGGTTTATCCTCCACTTTAGCCTATGTAAAGCATAAGGTGGTCGATTATAAGGCAGGCTTGATTTTCTTCATTGGCAGCGCCCCTGGCGGCATAATTGGGGCCTATGTAAATAAAAGCCTGAATATCGAAGCCTTCTCCTTATATTTTGGAATGTTCATGGTATTCATGGCCATTGTTTTATTGGTGAAGGACCGCTTGAAGCCGATGGTTTTCAAGCCCGGAAAAGGAAAAATCGTTAAAACACATAAAATGGAAAGTGGACAGGCGTTTACATATGGATACCATCCGTTGGCAGCGGTATTGATTTCATTTGTCGTTGGATTTTGCTCAGGATTATTTGGAATAGGCGGTGGTGCATTGATGGTTCCCGTGATGATGCTGCTTTTCTTCTTCCCGCCGCATATGGCGGTGGCAACTTCCATGTTCATGGTATTTCTATCGTCCATCACGAATTCGATCACCCATATTTCACTTGGGAATATCAATTGGCCCTATGCTTTAGCCCTGATACCGGGAGCGTGGTTCGGAGCGAAATGGGGGGCATGGATCAATACGCGGCTAAAGAGCGCGTCATTGGAAAATATGTTGAAAATAGTTCTGATAATCATTGGTTTACGTCTTATTTACCAAGGGATTACCGGATAAGCGAGGAGGAAGGAAATGATGTCGGAAATCATTCATTTATATCACACTAATGATCTTCATAGTCATTTTGAGAATTGGCCTCGTATCGAGAAGTTTCTTAAGGAAAGAAGGGAACTTCATCAAGAAACGGGTGAAGAAGCGATCATATTCGATATAGGTGATCATGTGGACCGCTGGCATCCTTATACTGAAGGCACCTTAGGTAAGGGGAATATTGAATTGCTCAATGAAGCGGGCTACCAATATGTGACCATCGGCAATAATGAAGGAATCACTTTGCCTCATGAAGGGTTGGATTCCTTATACGATCATGCAAGGTTCAAGGTCTTGGCAGCGAACATCTATTACCGGAATCATCAGAGGCCGGAATGGGCGCTGCCCTATTGGATACATACAACGGCGAAAGGCACGAGGATTGCACTGATTGGTTTGACTGCCTTTTTTCAAAAGTTCTACTCCGCGATGGACTGGGAACTGACTGAACCATTCGAGGAATTAAAAGAACAGCTTGAAGAGATTAAGGCCAAGGCGGATGTCATCATCATCCTTTCACACTTGGGCATCCATGACGATGAAAGGATGGCAGCGGACTTTCCGCAGATTGATGTCATCCTTGGCGCGCATACTCATCATATCCTTCATCAAGGGAAACTGGTCAATGATGTGCTCCTATGCGGTGCAGGAAAATATGGGTTTTACGTAGGGCAGGTCGAAATGACCATTGATCAGGATAAACGAATTTCCAAGAAGAAAGCGATTCTTTATGACACCAATGATTTCTTGGAATTGGAGGATGAACGTTCTTGGGTTGAAGCCATGTACTTGGCAGGCGGGGAAACGCTGGACGAGGTCGTGGTGGACCTGCCGGAAGCGCTGGAAAATGATTGGTTCAGAGTGAGCCCCCTCACGAAAATCCTCGGTGAGGCGCTTAGGGAATGGAGTAAGGCTGATTGTACCTTTTTGAATGCCGGTCTGCTGCTTGATGGATTGCTAAAGGGTCCAGTAACCAAAGGGGATATTCACCGGATCTGTCCGCATCCCATCAATCCTTGTATCGTTGAAGTCAATGGGAATGAATTAAAAGAAATACTCATGCAATCCAGGGATGAGGAATGGCCTGATCTTCAGGTGAAAGGCTTTGGTTTTCGCGGGAAAATCATGGGAGTCATGCATTATGAGCGAATTGAATTCGATGAAATCGAGAACGGGATCGTCAAGACGATCCTGATAGATGGAGAGAAGCTGCGGCCAGATGCATCCTATAAATTGGCCATACCGGATATGTTCACATTCGGGCATTTCTTTCCGAGTATCCAGCGCTCCAATCGCAAGGAGTATCTGTTGCCTGAATTCCTAAGGGATATCCTCGCGTGGAAGCTGAAAAAAATATATAGAGAAGCCTAATGCCAAATCACGGTTTCGCCCTTTTTTTCATATTGTATGAGGAAGAAAGGGGCGAAACCATTTTGATTAACATGATACCAATAATACTTGATAGTCATACCTTCTTAGCCATTTCTGTCCGGCTTCCCAAAACGAACTTGCTTGCTGTGGCTTCCGAAAAAGGGTATATAATGTGCGGTGCGTTGGATGTGGGGCTGTTAAATGAAAAATTAAGTGATCGTAAAATCCTAGCAGGCAGGGCCACCGGTGTAAAGTCGATTGAAGAGCTTTTGGATGCACCGCTTGAATCGGTAACGTGGGAAGCGGAGGCTATGGGCATCTATCCCGGAATGATCGGTAAAGAAGCATTAATCAAAATGATCTAAAAAGGCGGGCTTTCTTTTATCCAGAAGGGGGCCTTTATTTTATTTCACCAAGTTTTTCGGATATTTATCAATAAATATTTTTAAACGGATTCATTTATGAAAATATTTTCCGATAATCCTTATAAAGGAAAGAAACGGTTCGATACCAAATCTTGAATGGGGAAATGGAGTACAAGTATGAGGCTAGCTATTACAAAGTCTTTAAGCCCTGGAGCCAGGCTCGGAAAAAACATCCATAATGAGCGGGGCCATATCCTATTGTGCGAGGGTTTGACATTAACACAGAAAATGATCGATCGACTGGTTTCCTTGAATATTCCCTTTGTCTACATTCAAGATCCAAGGACGGATGACATTATTCCAATGCCACCAGTTTCCGGGAAGCTTAGGAGAGAAGCCATTAATACGATTGAAACCACGTTCCAGGATATGAAGGATAAAATCAACCTCGATGCATCTTTCACGATTGAGCAGGCTAGCGTCAAGTTCACCCAAATAGTCCGCAGCATCATGAAAGAGCTGAAAAGCAATAAAGAATTAATGACGTTACTGGCGGATGTTTATACATACGATGATTATATCTTTACTCATTCCTTTAATGTGACCTTATATACGCTGGCGATTGGGATGGAATTGAATATAAATGAAAAGAACTTGGAGATACTCGGTTTGGGAGCGATCTTGCATGATGTCGGTAAAATGCTTGTCCCCTTGGATATCCTTCGTAAGCCCGGTAAGCTGACGGAACAGGAATTTGAACAAATCCAGAAGCATGCCGATTACGGATTCCATCTAATTAAGAATATTCATACGGTTTCGCTTATCGTTGCCAATTGTGCCTACCAGCACCATGAAAGGTTGGATGGCTCTGGATATCCACGCGGGATAAAAGGGGACGAAATCCACTATTTCTGTAAGATCATTGCCGTTGCGGACGTGTTTGATGCCGTAACTTCCAATCGGGTTTACCGTAAAGCGATGCTGCCTCATGAGGGGTTGGAGGTCCTTTATGCCGGAGTCGGCAAAAAGTTCGATAATACGATCATTGAAGCTTTCCGCAGAGCTGTCGCCATCTACCCGAACGGCCTATCGGTAGAATTGAATGATGGGAGAAAAGGGGTCGTTTGCGCTCAAAATGAAGGAATAGGGGACCGGCCCCTGATAAGGATCCTTGAGGAAAATGGGGAACAGATCAAAGAACCCTATGAGGTGGACATGAATAAGAACCTGCATTTGCTGATCATGAAATGCTTGAATATACAAGAACCAGCCTAACCCTATAAAATATACCCTTTGGTAAGTAAGACATGCTGCCTGCATTTTGCAGACGGCATTTTTTTAGGTGCAGTGAAATGGAAGGTCCGAGACTACTCCTGCGGGACATGCGCGTCTACGTGAGACCTCGCAGGCTGAAAGCAGAGGGCGGACCGCGATTCACCTGCAGTGGATTTGAACGGTCTAAGGTACCGTTACTCGCGAGTTTGAGCTTTGCATCCAATGAGGCGGGTTCTTCAAATTGGCTACTCTATAGGCTTACATTTTACTTTAGGGCAGGCTCGTTTTTTCATTGCTTGTTTTCCTTCATGATGGCTGGCGCGACCGCCCCGTTGCCATTACTGAAATAACTTGGTACATCGCCTTCGATCAATAAGCTGCCGACTGTCACTTCCTGGCTTACCTTTGGTCTCTTTGGTGAAAGAAGGGATGACGATTTGGATGTTGACATCAAAATCCACGATCAATTCATAATAGACATTATTAATGCCCGCGTTCGTCAGTTTTGTTCTTAGGTCCGATTCAACATTGCCGATCACTGACATTTTCACTGGAATTTCAGGTCCATAGTTGGAGAGGAGGTTATTTCCGGTAACGACGCCTAAAGGTATATAATAGACCACGCTTTTATATTGTTCGTCATTTATTTTAGCTGAACCCGTTTTAAAAGGGTTTCCCTGTTTGATGCCAAGCTTCCTTTGAATGTCTTTCGTGATGTTGGCGCGCAACTCACTGTATATGACTGGATTGAAGCTATAGGAAGAACTGGTACCCTCAGTCCCCTTATTGTTGGTGATGATTTCCTTCATATCAATCTTGGAGATATTCTCATCGACCGATTCATGGATCGTTTCCGTGGCAATCCGTTTGATTTCATTTTCGGCGACATTCATGATTACAGGTTCGATGGTTTTATCGACGTACCAAAGTGTCATGATGCTTGATAGGATGAAAAGGATGAAGGAATAAAGAAAAACTTTACGGGTGGGGAGAGGCCCCTTTTTTCGGAATTTCATTGGGCGAAATCTTTTTCGGAACACGCTTTAGCCCCCTTTACTAATACCTATGCGTCAGCTTCAGGGGAATATGTTGAAATCGAAAAAAAGCAGCGCAAAATTCCTCGCTGCTTAGTTTTGCTTTTTGGCTAAATCTTTCCTTTCCCACATTTTTAAGTATGGGTAAGGGTCAAAGCTCCATTCCGTGCGGCCGTTATCTTTGTACATTCCATAATGGAGATGCGGAGGGAATTTACCTGATGTTCCTGGAGGGCCATAACCTGTACTGCCCACTCCTCCGATGACTTGTCCTGGCTCGACAATATGCCCAACCTTCAGCCCTTCGGTAAACCCGCTTAAATGGGCAAAATAATGATACGTATTATTTAAATCCCGTATCCCTATCCGCCAACCGCCGAATTTGTTCCAGCCTTTCATTTCAATGATTCCATAACTGGTCGACCGAACCGGCAGGCTATAATCAGCAAAGATGTCAGTGCCCTCGTGGATCCTCCTGCCTCCCCAGCCGCGAGCGCTCCCCCATGTATTCAAATACGTATAATGAGTCCGAACAGGGACCGGGAAGGCTTTTTCCTGTAAATCCAGTCGGCCATATTTCTTGTAGATTTCTGCATTGCCCATGATGATGCTGACGGCTTTGTCCCGTTTATAATAATCCCAAAGGGCGATCCTGATATTATCTTCATCGGTGCCATAATTCCGGAGGTGCTTGGAAAACGCATATAAACGGTCCGTATCATTCATGATATCCGCCTTGCCATCACCATTTCCATCCACGCCCAAACCATCAAAAAAGGTGATCGTGAGCGGGTTTACATCATTTAAGTTCGGGTTAAGGATGCCTCTCCATTTTGAAGGCTCGATATTGAGGCCAATCAACCCTTTCGCCGGCTCCAGATCCGGCCGTGCAAGCCGTATGCTATGTTCATATTGATCGGCTCCAGCGAGATAATACCATGGAATCTGGAGTGTCGCCTCCATATTTTTATATAGCTCCATCCTCCCTGCATATGCTTCAGGGATATCGACAGCAGCATTAGCCACTTGGCTTGGACCTTTCAAAATGAACAAACAAGCAAGGGTAAGGAAGAATAATCTTTTCAACGGGGCAGCTCCTTTCATGACACTATCCGTATTTATAAAAACATCAGTCCGTTCATCTTTTATAGTTTTGCTGATTTAGCTTCAAACATGAAAAATAAATAATGGGAATCCAACTATAACTTGTATAAATGTATTTTTATTGTTAAAGTAGGGTGTGTTAATTTCTATAGAATGGAGTGACATTTCCGTGTCTTCTACAAATAAAGAAATTCTTCGAAAACCAGATTGGTTAAAAATAAAGCTTAATACTAATGAAAATTACCTTGGTTTGAAAAATATGATGCGAGAGAAAAATCTCCATACGGTATGTGAGGAAGCGAAATGCCCGAATATCCACGAATGCTGGGCAGTAAGAAGAACGGCGACCTTCATGATCTTAGGGGAAATATGTACAAGGGCTTGCCGTTTCTGTGCGGTTACAACCGGACGTCCCAATGAACTGGACTGGGCTGAACCTGAGCGCGTAGCTGATTCCGTTGTGTTAATGAATTTAAAACATGTGGTCATTACGGCTGTCGCCCGTGATGATTTAAAGGATGGAGGCGCCGAGGTGTTTGCTGAAACGGTTCGTGCCATCCGCCGTAAAAATCCATTCACTTCCATTGAGGTATTGCCATCTGATATGGGCGGGGTGCATGAAAACATCAAAATTTTGATGGATGCCAAGCCAGACATCCTCAACCATAATATAGAGACCGTCAGAAGCTTATCTGACCGTGTGCGGGCGCAGGCGAAATACGAGCGTTCATTGGAGCTGTTAAGAAGGGCCAAGGAGCTGTATCCGGAAATCCCGACGAAATCCAGCTTGATGGTCGGTCTAGGCGAAACTCGGGAGGAAATCCTTGAAACGATGGATGACCTAAGGGCGAATAACGTCGATATCATGACGATCGGCCAGTATCTGCAGCCGACCAAAAAGCATTTAAAGGTTCTTAAATACTACACGCCCGAGGAGTTTTCTGAATTAAAAGACCGCGCTTTGGAAAAAGGCTTCAGCCACTGCGAATCCGGTCCGCTTGTCCGTTCTTCCTATCATGCGGATGAACAGGTCAATGCAGCGGCAAAACATAAGCAAAGCAAAGGCGAAGAACTATTGAAATAGAATGAACGAAAGGACCGAAATATTTTCGGTCCTTTCATTTTATTGCCGATTAGAGATTGTCCATCTTTTGCTTGATGTTATCATGATGATCTCTTTTATCGTTGATCATTTCCCCGTTTTCATTTTCCACGTCACTCATCTTGTATCCTTGTGGTGACTTGAGCATGCTTTTGATGGTCTGTTCAATCGTATAGTCAATGCCTCTGCTGCCTGATTTCAAGGTAGCGAAATTCTCGACATTTTGGGCAAGGGTGGGATCATCACTAACATATACATGATAATAACGAGGGACGACGGACATGGCAGTGCGCTTCACTTGGTCGGCGGTATCCGTTCTATCCTTGGTATCCGTATCATAAACGACGAGTACCTCCTCATCGGTCACAAGGGTGGATACATCATTGACATTCGGAATCTGTACACTGAGCTTGGAAATGACATCAGAAAGTTGTTCACGATCAATGGAAGCGGTTTTGTTGGAAACATTGCGCCCATTAATGGTCGTCTTATTTGTCCGGGTAAAGCCAAAATCATCGCTTTTATTATCATGGTTCCGATAATCCTCGTCATAGTACTGAGTGGGATTATTTACATTTGTCGGGTTGCCTGCATGGTTCTTTGCACCGAGTCCCTGCTCTTGTTTATCGGAGCATCCCGTCAGTGCAATGATCGAGCTTAAACCTAACGTCATGATTGTCTTTTTCATCAATAACACCCCCGTAACCTTAGGATGGACATATTTCTCTATTTTTCGCTTAGTAATTGATGGGGAATCAGTTATAATTTAAAGAAAGAATGTATGAATGAGAGGTGAAAGCAATGATTACCATCAATAACCTGACCTATGAAATAATCGAGGATGAAAGGGAAGGCTATAACGAAGAAGCCTTTAAAGCCAGGTACAGTGAGATTTTAACGAAGTATGATTATATTGTGGGGGACTGGGGCTATGGTCAATTAAGGCTGCGGGGCTTTTTTGATGATACGAATCAGAAAGCGACCTTTGACACGAAAATCAGCACACTTAGTGAATATTTATATGAATACTGTAATTTTGGCTGCCCGTATTTCGTCGCGAAGAAAATCAAGAAATAAAAAAGGCCAGAAATGCTCTGGCCTTCCAAGTCATGAGCTTCCGTACCCTTTATAGGGCGGCTGTTCATCTTTTTCAGGATCATCATGTGTCGGATGAGCACCAGGGTATTTTCGTGGCAGATCTTCATGCAGTGATTTGTTTTCATAATTGAAGGCACTTTGGTACCGTTGCCCTTCCTGCCATGGTGTGTTTTTATTCTCGACTGGTTCATCTTTTGCTATGGGTGATCCAAAAGGTCCTTCGGGAAATTCTTCAGGAATCAGATAATCCCGCTGCTTTTCGACATTGGAGAAGTCATGGTACTCTTCTTTGTCCAAAGTAATCCCCCCTCAAGTAATCGTACATTCAGTAGGTTTCCCCTTCGGGAAGAAAACTTCAGCTTTTTAGACAATTTCCATTAAAAAGTGACTTAGTTCTTCCGCCTCCGCTTCTGACAGCTGAAAGGCATGCTCAAGGTAGCCTTCCTCTTCTAAATCATCCGGTCCAATGATGGCGAAACGGTTACTCTGCATATTCAGCACGAGTTTTTTTCCATAAAACCGATCGGTTGTCGTGATCGCCAAATCGTACCTTGATTCCTCTCCCATGAAACTGATGAACCGGGTTTTTGAATCAACGACATCGTTGTATAAATAAAAACGATCTTCCAATAGTATCATCCCCTTGTTATTTATTTGTAGTTACATCATAACAAAGCGACTTTAATAGGGGAACAGTCATTTTCAGATTGGGTTTCCTGCTGCCTTGCGTGGGACAAGGCGGGATCACCAGCATGGTTCAAGGGATTTATGTTAAGAATACAAAGGTACATCATGCGCATTATCCAGTGGTCCATCCATCAAAAGAGCACTCATCCGCCATACGTTGAAGGGAATGGGGCTGAAGGAATTGAGAGTGTGGGAGAAGCTATGGTATCATCAAGTAATGAGGCTGGTTTGGCATAGGAATATGATCAGGCTTGCCAATCAATTATAGCAATGATCCCCATATCACCTTAGATCAGAAAGGATCTGGAAAAAATGTACTTTGTAGACCGTCAAAAGATTGAACAAATATTGGTTTTTCTTGAAAAGCAGCTTGGACTTTTTGAAGGGCTGGATAATCGGAATGGAGACCATTCGGAGCTTATCGCAGAAAGGCTGGTACATACTTCCATCGATTCGGTGCTTGATGCAGGAAATGCGATAATCGATGGTTTCATCATGCGCGACCCAGGCAGCTATGATGATATTATCGATATCCTCCATGATGAAAAAGTCATTTCGGAGGATAAAGCGCTGCAATTTAAAAAAGCGCTGCCATTAAGGAAAATGCTGGTGCAGGATTTCATCGAAGTCGATCACCTAGAACTGCATTCCGTATTCAAGGAAAACATCGAGGCATTCAAGTCATTCCCTGATTCAGTGAGGGACTATTTAACGAATGAATTGGGACCTGTATCAGCTTTTAAAAACTAGCAGTGTTAGGAAGGCGAACGAAATGAAGGCGTATAAAGGATATTTAATTGACTTAGATGGCACGATGTATCGCGGGACCGAACAAATTGCGGAGGCGGCCGGGTTCATCAATGACCTAAGGAAAAGGGAGATCCCTTACCTATTCGTAACGAACAACTCGTCCCGGACCCCGGCACAGGTTGCTGATAAATTGAGGAGCATCGGGATTGCAACGGAAGATGATCAAGTTTTCACGACAAGCATGGCGACTGCGAATTACATAGCCCAACAAAAAAAAGACGCTTCCGTGTATGTGGTGGGTGAAGAAGGGATCATCGAGGCCATCAAGGAAAAAGGAATGGAGCTGGTCGATGACAACCCGGACTTCCTCGTGATGGGCATCGACCGCGGCGTCAACTATGAGAAGCTCTCAAAGGCCTGCCTGGCAGTCCGGAATGGCGCTGTCTTCATCTCGACCAATGGGGATATCGCCATTCCTACCGAACAAGGCCTCTTACCCGGGAATGGTGCGTTGACATCCGTTGTTTCCGTTTCGACCCAGGTACAGCCGATTTTCATCGGTAAGCCTGAATCGGTCATCGTCGAGCAAGCGCTTCAAGTTTTAGGGGTACCTAAAGAAGATACGATCATGGTCGGAGATAATTATGATACGGATATCATGGCCGGCATCAATGCTGGCATCGATACCTTGCTTGTCCATACTGGCGTTACGAATGCAGAACGCCTGAAGGAATATGAGCAGCAGCCAACCTATGTGGTCAACACCCTCGACCTCTGGCACTTTGAATGAAAAAAACCAGGTCTGCCCTTGGCAGCCCTGGTTTTTTTTGTCCTTGTTGCCTGATCATTCTACATTCTTGGTTCGATGGGCAAGCCGGCTCGAAGCGGCAGCGGCGATGGCCCCGACGATATCATCTAAAAAGGTGTTGACCTTGCCTGTGCTTTTATCATTTAAATATTTTAGGATACCCGGTTTTTGTTTATCGATGAAACCATAATTGGTAAAGCCGATCGATCCGTAAACATTGACGATCGATAAGGCCAATATCTCGTCGACTCCATATAGCCCTTCATCTATTTCAATGATGCTCTGTAAAGGTTCCTCAAGTAATTTTTTCTCAGCCAGTATATCCAGCTGGATGCCGGTCAGGATGGCATTCTGGACCTCTCGTTTTGAAAGGACCCGTTCGACATTGTGAAGGCAATCGGACATTTGGAGATTTTCATGATAGCTAGATTGTAAATACATGACAAGCTCCGCGATATCCTCCAATTTAACTCCTCGTTCACTTAGCCATCTGCGAGCTGTTTTTTCAGACATTGATTGTTCGATATTAGCCATGTCATCACCCATTTCTCTATAGTATTAGGGATAAGTTCTAGTGTGAATCCAGGAAGTGCTTCGTTTTTCCAAAAGGTTTCGATAATCATTCAGAAAACGGGTTATTCCACATATATATATAAGTATATGATGTCCACTATTTCTATTATATCCATTCAATGAAGGGGGCCATTCCATGATAGAAGAAATCATTTTCAATAATTACGGAATCCAAGTGGAGCGGGAAGAGGCTAATAGCCGGTTTCCGAGTTTTCGGTCAGGGAACATGTTTTACAGCATCGTTCCAATAGAGAATATGGAGCAGGAGGAATTGGTCGAACGCCATAAAATGTCACAACATATGATTTCCCAAGGCGATCGTCACGTTTCGGCGTTCGTCTTGGCCAATCATGGCAGTTATGTTTCAGAAGCCGATGAACAATTATTCATCCTTCTTGGCAACCAGGCGTTGGATGGTCCGAAAAATTTCAACCCAGGAAGACGACTGGCAAGATTTCATCAGCGTGGGAGAGGGATTAATGAAACGATTTCCGCCTGCTCGAGAATCGGTAAATGGAAAGAGCTCTGGGAGAAAAGGATCGATCAACTGGAACGGATTTGGAGGGATAAGCTGACAGCCCATCCCGATAACCAGTTTGAAAAATTATTTATAGAAACCTTTCCCTATTATATGGTGCTAGGGGAAAATGCGATTCAATATTTGGTCGACACGGAAATTGATGATACGCCGCAAATTGTCGATAGCGGCACGGTTTGTTACGAACGTTTTTTGCACGATACTTGGAAAAGTAATAAATGGGTGAAAAATCCGTTTGATTGGGTATTCGATCACGGTACGAGGGATGTGGCAGAATGGGTGAGGGAACACTACTTTACGAATGTGCATACGCACCAGCGCGGCATCGGCCGCTTTTTTCACGAATATCAAACCATTGAACCGTTCTCTAGTTTTTCGGCACGATTGTTATATTCGAGAATGCTATTTCCGATTCATTATTTCGAAACGGTAGAAGAATATTTCTCCAAGACAACGGAAGCAAGATCGAATGAGCTGGAAGATAAAATCGCACAAATCACGAAATCATCCCAGCAATATGAATCCTTCCTTAAACACTTTTATGATTTGGCCGAAGTTCCGGCCAAACAATATGATTTGCCTAAAATTGATTGGATTTAGCTGAAAACTGGAAAGAAATATGATTCATCCAGATTGACTATGTTATGATGATAACAAGATTTTTTTGAATAGTTTGATTTTATCCGCGAATTCAACCAAGATGGGAAAGGAAGAGTCGATGAAAAAAGTGATGATGGCAGGCCTTTTACTTCTGTTGGGCCTTCAAGTGACCTTGCCTGCGCAGGCTGAAACGAAAACGGGCTGTGAAGCGCCACGATTCAAAATCGTCATGAAGACGGCTGCTGATGTGAAAGAAAAGGCTTCCGCTTCAAGTAAAACCTTAAAAACGTACAAGAAAAATGATGAATTATCGGTCAGTGGCAGAAGCGGAAGCTGGTATAAAGTTTGTCACGCGAAAAAGACCGCCTATATTAGCATGAAGCATGCAAGGGAGGTTTTCAGCACCGGTGAAAAATCCCTGCTGAAGAAGATCGAAACGAGAAAAGGCGTCAACCAGGTTGTATCCGTGACGGCTAAATCGATGGGTGATGTGAGGGTTTCGATCCAGCCATATGAAAAGAAAGACGGCGAGTGGCGACGGACCTTGAATAAGATGAAGGGCGTCATCGGGAAAAAAGGCTTCACGAAGAGCAAGAAGGAGGGAGATGGGAAATCCCCGGTAGGAATCTACTCATTCGGGACGGCGTTCGGAAGCGAAACGAAGCCGGACGGCCTAAAAATGGACTATAGGAAAACGACGAAATACGACTATTGGATTGATGATCAATCATCCCAGGATTATAACAAGTGGAAGACCTATAAGGGGGACCCTGATCAAAAGTGGAAGTCCTTTGAAAAGATGAATCATGAACTTTATAAGTATGGGGCGGTCATCAATTATAATACGAATCCCATCGTGAAAGGAAAAGGCAGTGCAATCTTCCTTCATGTTTGGCGAGGGGAAACGAAGCCGACTGCTGGCTGCGTGGCAACTGCGGAAAAGAACGTCCTCGATTTGCTGAAATGGCTGGACCCCGCGCAAAAGCCACACATCATCATGGGTACGGAGGAATCATTGAAACCCGTTAAGTAGCAATGGGGGAAAGGGTTTTCCGTTAAAAATATTCACCACATCCGTGCTTACTGCATCAAGGGTTGAATCCTAAAAGTTCGGCAATGCTTTTTTTCTAACTATTGATAATTATGAGAATTGAACTTATAATGTCTACTATACAAATACAAATGTTTTCTGTAGATAAACAGTTTCTAAGGGGGAGCCAAATATGAAAGTCATCTCGATCGGTTTATTGGGGTTAGGTACAGTCGGATCAGGAGTCGTGCAAATCATTGAAAGCCATCAGGACAAGCTGATGCATCAAGTGGGCTGTTCCATATCCATCAAGAAGATACTAGTCAAAGATACGACCAAGGAGCGGCTTGTCGAGATTGATAAAGGCATGCTAACGGAAAATCCCGAGGATATCCTTTCCAATCCCGAAATCGATGTCGTGATCGAGGTTATGGGTGGAATTGAGGAAACACGCGGTTATCTGACAAAAGCGATAAAAAATAAAAAGCATATCGTCACGGCCAATAAGGACTTAATGGCCTTATACGGACCGGAACTGCTGGAATTGGCCACTGAAAATCAATGTGATTTATTCTATGAAGCAAGCGTTGCCGGGGGAATCCCGATTTTACGAGGACTTGTAGATGGGTTATCTTCGGACCGGATCACGAAAATGATGGGGATCGTCAATGGAACGACGAACTTCATCTTAACGAAAATGAGCAAAGAAGGCAGAGCTTATGATGACGTATTGAAGGAAGCCCAGGAGCTCGGATTTGCCGAAGCCGATCCGACAGCTGATGTAGGGGGACTGGATGCAGCCCGTAAAATGGCGATACTATCCACACTCGGATTCTCGATGAACATCGGCTTGAATGATGTGGAGGTACAGGGAATCACCGAGATATCCGAAGAGGATTTGAAATATAGCAAAAAGCTTGGATATACAATGAAATTGATCGGTGTAGCCTCAAGGGCTGGGGAAAGGGTGGAAGTGAGCGTCCAACCGGCACTGCTTCCGGAAGCACACCCATTGGCCTCGGTAAACAACGAATATAATGCAGTCTATGTGTATGGCGAGGCTGTAGGGGAAACGATGTTTTACGGACCAGGAGCGGGGAGTCTCCCGACTGCCACTGCCGTCGTCTCGGATATGGTGACGGTCATCAAGAATATGAGGCTTGGGGTGAATGGGCGCAGTGCCGTTTCACCACAGTACCCGAAGCAATTAAAAGATGCCACGGAGATTTTCGCGAAGTTCTTCCTTCGATTACATGTCCAGGATGAAGTGGGCGTATTAGCCAGAATTACGAATTTATTCGCAGAGCATGGGGTGGGGTTCGACAAAATCCTTCAATTGCCGCTTGATGAAAAGGAATCCTCTGAAATCGTATTGGTGACGCATACGGCCACTTTGGCCGCATTTGAGCAAATAAAACAGAAACTGCATGACTACAATATGGTACGTGAAGTGAAAAGCACATATAGAGTTGAAGGAGAGGACAGTAAATGAGCTGGCAAGGACTGATAAGCACGTATAAGGATTTTTTACCTGTTAATGAAAACACACCCGCACTATCCCTTTTGGAAGGCAATACGCCTTTAATAAGACTGGATCGCTTATCCGAAGAGTGGGGCATCGACCTGCATGTCAAATATGAAGGAGCGAATCCCACGGGTTCGTTTAAGGACCGCGGAATGGTGATGGCTGTCGCCAAAGCCATCGAGGCTGGCAGCGATACGATCATCTGCGCCTCGACTGGCAATACGTCAGCCGCTGCAGCCGCCTATGCCGCCCGCGCCAACCTTCGCTGCATCGTGGTCATCCCCGAGGGGAAAATAGCCATGGGCAAGCTTGCCCAAGCCGTTATGTACGGAGCGGAAATCATCTCGATTGAAGGAAACTTCGACCACGCTTTGAAAATCGTCCGTTCGCTTAGTGAGAGCTCACCGATAACGCTTGTGAATTCGGTCAACCCGTTCCGGATCGAAGGGCAGAAGACGGCAGCCTTTGAAATTTGTGACGCGCTTGGCTCAGCGCCGGATATATTGGCGCTTCCAGTCGGAAATGCAGGGAATATAACGGCGTACTGGAAAGGCTTTAAGGAGTATAATGAAGCGAAACAAACGGGCCTTCCTGAAATGAGGGGCTTCGAAGCGGAAGGAGCAGCTGCGATTGTCAGGGATAGCATCATCGAGAACCCCGAAACGATTGCAACGGCGATTAGAATCGGTAATCCTGCAAGCTGGGACTTTGCGGTCGAAGCTGCAGAAGAATCCAAAGGTAAAATCGATGAGGTGACGGACGATGAAATTCTCGAAGCCTATCATTTCCTGGCCAAAAAAGAAGGTGTCTTTGCAGAACCGGCGTCGTGCGCTTCCATCGCTGGGATCTATAAACAGTTAAAAAGCGGTGAAATCAAAAAAGGAAGTAAAATCGTTGCGGTACTGACAGGGAATGGGCTGAAGGATCCGAATGTGGCAGTCGATACAAGCACGATTCAACCGACGTTGCTGCCAATGGATGAAGAAGTCATTTTAGAGCATTTGCAAGGTGTGAAGCAGGCATGAGCGCAGAATCAGAGATGTTCTTGATCCGTGTACCGGCAAGTACGGCCAACTTGGGACCGGGATTCGATTCCATCGGTCTGGCGCTGGGGCTTTACTTGGAAATACACGGATCTTCATCAGATCATTGGGAAATCATCCCGCTTTCAGAAGAGATGTCTGTTTTTCCAAGGGACGAACGAAATTATATCATTCAAATTGCCAAGAAAACGGCTGCCGCATATGGGAAGGAGCTATCTCCATGCCGGCTTTTCGTCTCCAGCGAAATCCCATTGGCAAGAGGTCTGGGGAGCAGTGCCTCTGCCATTGTGGCCGGCATCGAATTGGCAAACATCGTAGGTGAACTCCAATTGACCGATGATGAAAAGAATCGACATGCCTCCCTTTTTGAAGGGCATCCCGATAATGCCGGAGCATCCGTATATGGCGGCTTGGTTGTCGGCCTGCATACACAGCAAAAGACGGATGTCGTTTCGTTTCCAATTGAGGGAGTCAAGGTAATTGCTGTCATTCCCGATTTCGAATTGCTGACTGAGGATTCTAGAAATGTCCTTCCCGCATCTCTGCCTTATAAAGATGCGATAGCCGGAAGTGCGGCTGCCAATGTGTTCCTTGCCGGCGTCATGACGAAGGATTGGAAGCTTGTTGGCGAAATGATGCAAAGCGATCGTTTCCATCAGCCCTATAGAGCAGAGTTGGTTCCTCATCTAGCCCATATCGAAGAGGTTGTTCTTCAGGAAGGCGGATTTGGGACAGCACTAAGCGGTGCAGGACCGACCGTTTTAAGCTTAACTTCCAAAGAAAATTCAGCAGCAGTGCTCACGGCATTGAAGCTGGAGTTCCCGGAATATGTCGTGAAAGAGTTGGAAATCGATAATGATGGCAGTCATACGGCAATCCTCTCGGAACAGGAAAAAAAAGGATTGGAATTTTTGTAACCGTAAGCGATTGAATGATGTGACAAAAAAAAGCTGACCCGTGTCGAGCCGTATCAATCCATTGATAAGGCATAAGCCGAGTCAGCTTTATTTTTCTATAACAGTCCAGGCAAAGTGCCTGTCTGCATGAATTTAATTGGATTCTTCAATCCATACGTGGCATGTTATTTAAAGGGATATTAGAATACCTGTTCAACTTCCACTACACCTGGAACTTCTTCAAGAAGGGCACGTTCAATCCCCGCTTTTAGCGTAATGGTCGAACTTGGACAGCTTCCGCAGGCTCCCAGTAATCGTAATTTTACAATTCCATCTTCTACGTCGACTAGTTCACAGTCACCGCCATCGCGAAGAAGAAACGGACGAAGCTTATCTAGAACATCTTGAACTTGGACTTCCATTGTTTGGTTAGACATTGCAATCGACTCCTTTCCTAATCATATTATAATGCGAAGGTAGTAAAAAATCCAACTGTAACTTTGCGGAAATATAATCTATATTATATATGTACGATGGAAAAAGGTGAATGTTCTTATAATGTAATCAAGATGCAGCAAATATACTGGAAAGAAGGAGGAAGAGTATGGTAAAGAAAGACATTGAAATAGAGGTGTATGGTGCGGAGCAAATTTGTGCGAGCTGTGTCAATCTGCCCTCTTCAAAAGATACATGTGAATGGCTTGAAGCCGCTTTAACGAGGAAGTTTCCAGACCAAGACTTTAAGATCTCCTATATCGATCTGTATAATCCTCCTGAAGAGCTGAAACAAAAGAGCTTTGCCGCAAAAATGATCGAAGAAGATTTATTCTATCCGCTTGTCCTCATCGAAGATGAAATCATCGCGGAAGGAAATGTACGTCTAAAAAAAGTGGTGGAAGCGATGGAGAAATATGGATATAAGGTGCAATTGTGATATATAATGGAAGCAATGAAAAAACTGACCCATGAGGCGAGCTGTACGCAGCTCTTGGGCCAGTTTTTGATAAGATTAACCGTTATGATATTTATACATCCAGAGGATGCCTGATTTCATGAGGCGCGCCACTCTTCCGGTGATCGGGCGATTCGCTACAAGGCCGAACCCTTGTTTTTTCCCAAGAGAACCTAATGTCCCTTTTAGCTTCATGGCAGGGAAACTTTCAGGAAGCGGTTCATTTGCCCATTTCTTCACAAGGACTTGGACGATTTGCTCAGCTTGGGACTCCGCTAATTGAGCACTTGGTGCATGCGGCAGGCTTGCACAGTCGCCGACGACAAAGATGCTATCATTAGTTGGAAGGAAATGCTGAGGAGTAAGGACGGCTCTACCTTGACGATCCTTTTCAATATCCATATCACGGATGATCTTGCTTGGCTGAATTCCAGCAGTCCAGACGATGACGTCACTTTGGACAGCTTCGTCGCCATTATAAAGCAGGTTTGGTTCAACTTTGGTGATATTAGAATGATGAACGATTTCGATTGTATGTTTATCAAACCAAGATTCGACAAACGTGCTTAATCTTTCTGGGAAAGCTGAAAGAATATGCGGTCCGCGGTCGAATAGCTTAACGTTCAGATCCGAACGACTTTCGATCAATTCACTGGCCAGCTCGACACCGCTGAGTCCGCCGCCCACGATGGACACGGTTGCACCAGCACCTAAATTATTCAAAGCTGAATATGTGCGGCGTGATTTATCAATCGTTTGGATACTATACGTATGTGTGTCTGCACCAGGAATATCGTGGTATTTATCTTCACAGCCAAGGCCAATGACTAAATCATCATAAACGACAGGTTCTTGATTTTCTATTATGACTTGTTTGTTTTCCATATCGATGGAAAGTACTTCTCCGTATACGTTCTTCAAGCGAGGATGTTCAGGAAATGCAACACGGATGTGCTGATCAGGAATGGTGCCTGCTGCTAAAGCGTAATATTCCGTTTTTAAGCAGTGGTAAGGATTGCGGTCGATAAGCGTGATGCTTACATTTTCAGGAAGCTGATTAGGCAGCAATCTTTGCAGCATACGCATACCACCATACCCACCACCAAGTATGACTAAATTCTTCATATGATTTTCCCCTTTATAAGATCTCTTTGAAAAATTTGATAATCGTTCCACTTGTAGAAAACAACTATTCCACTCTAGGATTCTCCCAAATGAACCTTTGAAATTTTTACTGAATATATATACCCCATTAGTAGTAAGAATAAAAAATTTTTAATCATTTTCTTTTTACATACCCCGACAAAAGTATAACGAATATATAAGGAAATCACAACCGATATCTTGAAATCGGCTGCTTTTTTATGCGTAAATATTGACTGTAAATGGGAAAAGTAATAAGATGGATTGTTAGTAACGGTGAGGTGAAGCAATGTATCCGATCATTGAATTTTGTGTAAGCAATCTGGCCAGTGGCGCGCAAGAGGCTCTGGAAAGATTGGAACGGGATCCGAATTTGGATATCATCGAGTACGGATGCCTGGGTTATTGTGGGAAATGCTCCAGTAACTTATACGCTCTTGTGAACGGCGAAGTGGTTACTGGTGACACAACGGATGAATTAGTTGAAAATATATATAAGTTCATTGATGAATTCGAAATCTGAAAACAGGACGCATCAATGGAACAGCCGGACAGGCTGCAGACAAACTCTTGATGGATAATGGAGTTTGTCTGCAGTTTTTTAGCGTTTTAAATGTAGGAGGAAGCCGATTGCTCGCCGCAGTTTTTAGGGAATTGGACTTATAGCAGGCATTCCCTTTTCCAAAGGCGGACCGCCCTCGGCTTTATGGCGCCTGCGTGGTCTTATGTGGAGTTTCCCCTTCCGCTCTGCATTAGCACGAAAATTAGCATCCAATAACTACAGCCTAGCGATTGACTGATGCGGCGATTGTACGGTTTCCTTGTTCGTGCTTGATTTCCTGAAACCGGTCTCTGGCCATTTGGATGAGAGAGGTTTCCCGGGCATTTTTTTGTCTTTCGAATACTAATGAAAAATACTTTATCGCTGCCATGTCATTTCCTATTCTTTTTGAGATGTCGCCGGCAAGATATAAGATCTTGGCTTCTGAGGCCCGGGTACCAATGAAATCCCCTGTCGAATAGGAGGCTTCATATTCCGTAAGTGCGAATTTCAAAAATCTTTCCTCTTGTTTCGAGTTTTGGGTAATCCGGTATAGCCAGGCAATTCGTAAATGGATGCCTGCCAGGATAATGTGTTTTTCCTTTTTTAGTGCACCGCAATAACTCGCCAGCTTGTATGTATTGATTGCGTCCTTGATCGATCGTTCATTGCTGAAATGTTGCGGGACCCACCTTGAACTGA
The DNA here is from genome assembly GCF_001542915.1 of Peribacillus simplex. Classification (GTDB taxonomy): domain Bacteria; phylum Bacillota; class Bacilli; order Bacillales; family DSM-1321; genus Peribacillus; species Peribacillus simplex_B. The sequence goes on from NZ_LNNH01000023.1 coordinate 61,178, forward strand.
CTTTTTCCTCAATGACCTCCTTGGTGGCGGGAGGGAAGTATCGGGAAAAATCCTCGGAATAGGAAAATCCGCAGTGAGGGCAAACAAAAATGGTATAATAAAGTGCATTAATGGATGAATCAGTGTAAACGGGACAAAAGTCCGTGTCGTACTTAGTTACTTTGGCAAAACGTGACCGAACCTTTTTGGTGGTTGATTTTTGTTTGCACAGCAGACATTCCATGCTTTTGTCGTATAGAGGCTGTATATGTTGGATGGAGCATCCCTCCTTGCATCAAGTTTTAATGAGTCCAAATGCTTGATTCTTTATGCCTATTATAAACTATATTAGTCGTCATGTTGGTAAAATGGATGTGGTCATGCCGAATTTTTTCAAGCTGGAAGATTGAGCGCAGGAAATTCTTTGGTATATACTATAAGGAGAAATGTCTATCTCACATAACATAAGAAGGAGGGATTTATTGTGAGTGAAGTTGTTAATATAACGGAAGCTGCCGCTTTTCAGATAAAAGAAATGATGAAACAAAATGGTGAAGAAGGTTCCTTTTTAAGGGTGGCCGTTAAAGGCGGAGGCTGCAGTGGATTATCCTATGGGATGGGTTTTGAGGAAGAGGCAGGAGAAAAAGATGCCCAACTTGAACAGTTTGAAATTAAGATCCTTGTGGATAATGGGGACGCTGATATATTGAAAGGAACAGTCATTGATTATAAACAGACGATGATGGGCGGAGGATTCACGATCGAAAACCCGAATGCGATTGCGTCATGCGGATGCGGATCTTCCTTCAAAACGGCCAAAAACGCCGGAACGCCGGAGAATTGCTAAGAAACCTTAATAGTTCAGAACAGGAGGGCACTTTAACAAGTGCCCTCCTTCGTTTTGAGTGAAAGGAGTTTCGGAACGTTCTCATACCGAAAGGCCGAAAAAAATGAGGGGAAGGTCGGAAAAAGTGGTCGGAAGGTCGGAAAAGTGAGGGGAAGGCCGAAAAACTGCGCGGAAGGTCGGAAAAACTGCGCAAACGGACGGAAAAAGGGAAGGGAAGGTCGGAAAAACTGCGCAAACGGACGGAAAAAGGGAAGGGAAGGCCGGAAAAACTGCGCAAATGGTCGGAAAAGTGAGGGGAAGGCCGAAAAACTACGCAAACGGACGGAAAAGTGAGGGGAAGGCCGGAATACCTACGCAACGGACGGAAAAAGTGATTGAAAGGTCGGAAAAACTGCGAGAAAGGACGAAAAAATACTCGGGCTGAAAACGATTGGAGCTTTTTTAATGAAATCAACAGTGGACAATTTCGATTTGTCCACTGTTGATCACTATTCGTGCTTGATTTTGGCCTTAAATATCGGTCAGAGCTTCCTTGATTGGCAAGTCACCGCTTAAAATTTCGAATGTTTTATTGAACGTGCTTTCCTTTGTGACCGCCTGTGCCAGAACGGAGGCGACATCAGCTCTTGGAATCGATTTATTGGTATGGTCCACTTTTTGTTCTGCAAAGATTTTGCCTAAAGCTTGGTCATTGGTCAAGGCAACTGGGCGGACAATTGTGTATGTCAGTCCGCTTGCTTTTAAATGTTCATCGGCATCGTGTTTTGCTTCAAGATAATGGCGCATCCCGCCTTGCGCTTGCTCCGGAGTATCAGATCCGACGGAGCTCAGCATGATAAAGCGATCGATTCCTTTCTTCTTGGCGGCATCGACCAGTTTAATCGCACCCAGCTTATCCACAGCCGTCGTTTTGTCTGGCCCCGTTTTTGGTCCGGAACCTGCCGCGAAGATGATCGCTTCCATGTTATCCACTGCTTTATCCACATTTTCCTCTAAATCGGCAAGGATGGGATGGCCGCCGAGTTCTTTTATCGTTTGAGCCTGTTCTTCTTTCCGGATCATTCCGTAAACATTCATTTCCGGATTTTTTGATAATTCTTCAATGATCATCCTTCCGGTCGTCCCGTTAGCTCCTGCAATTAAAATATTCATATATGTGCATGCTCCTTTCTGATCTTCTTTTATTCTTTACCCTTTATAGTTTGAGGTTAAGCACTTGTGGACAACTAACGGAAAGAATGTTATCCACAAGGCCGTAATTGGGGATAACATGCGGGATTTAGGAGGAAAGCTAAAGCTTCCTGATTGCCCGCCGTGTTGTGGTGGAGTATTTCGGACGTTGCATTTCACTGCAGGCACTCCCTTTCCGCGGGCGGTCCTTGAGCCTCCTCGGCTTTCAGCCTGCGGTGTCTCACGTAGACGCGTATTTCCCGCAGGAGTGTCGCTGCCTTCCGTTGCATTCCACTTGGTGTGAAACCAAAGTTTGTATTTTGATTGCCCGCAGTGTTGTGGTGGAGTATTTCGGACGTTGCATTTCACTGCAGGCACTCCCTTTCCGCGGGCGGTCCTTGAGCCTCCTCGGCTTTCAGCCTGCGGTGTCTCACGTAGACGCGCATTTCCCGCAGGAGTGTCGCCGCCTTCCGTTGCATTCCACTTTGCGTTTCAAACCAAAGATAGTGTTCTTGGAGAAAATGGAGTTCGGACTCATTTCACTTTGGACGAATACTTCCGAAGCGATTTTCTCCAGCCAATAAAAAAGGTTCCGGAAGGGAGACCATTCCGGAACCTTTTTTGCTGTATTGCGCTTATCAAAACATCGAGGAGCTGTGCATGGGCTGGACCTTTGCTTTTGGGTCGATATATTGTTTGGCGTGATTGACGGCAGTGGGCGCCTCGCCGAAGCCGCTCGCGATCAATTTAACTTTGCCGTCATAGGTTGCGATATCGCCGGCAGCGTATATTCCGGGAATATTCGTTTCCATTTTGGTATTGACCAAGATGCTGTTCCTCTGGATTTCGAGCCCCCAGTTTTTGATGGGGCCGAGGGAGGATACGAATCCGTAATTGACGATGACTGCATCTACATCCAGCGTTTCTGTATCTTCACCCTTTGGGTCCTTGATGGCGACTGTATGGATCCGTCCTTCCGTTCCAATCAAATCTGCCGGTATGTAAGGGGTGAGTACTTCGACCTTGGAATTTTTAAGGGTTTCCACACTATGTTCGTGGGCACGGAATTTATCTCTTCTATGAATGATGCTCACCTTTTCGGCAATGGGCTCCAGCATGAGGGCCCAATCCACTGCGGAATCCCCGCCTCCGAAAACGGCGACCTTTTTGCCTGCGAAATGATTGAGATCGTCGATGAAATAATGAAGGTTGCTGCTTTCATATTCTTTTGCCTCATCAATTTCGATGCGGCGGGGTTGGAATGCACCATTGCCAGCTGTGATGATGATGGTTTTGGAATAATGGATTTCTTTATCGGTCGTTAACTTGAAGACCCCGTCGGCTTGTTTTTCCACGTCTTGCACGGCTTGCTCGAGGACAACGGTCTGTTCGAACTTTGCCATTTGTTCTTTCAGGTTATTCACTAGCTCCTGTGCGCGCACTTTAGGGAAACCAGCGATATCATAAATGTACTTTTCAGGATAAAGGGCAGATAATTGCCCGCCTAATTGTGGGAGGCTTTCGATGATTTTTACCGATGCCTGCCTCATGCCGCCGTAAAATGCGGTGAATAATCCAACCGGACCTCCGCCAATGATGGTGATATCATAAACCTTTTCGTTAACTTCCAACGTTATCCCTCCGATATACTAGGTTTGCTGAAATATATTCTCTTATTTTACCATAGATGAACTTTGAAAAAACGAGAAAAGAGTTAGAAAGTTTCGACTATTATTTCGGCGTATGGCAACAGCAGCCTCGTTCTCGTTGTTAGCGTCTGGAAATACTCGCGGCTAAGCCTATTAAAATGGGCTCGCTTCAAGGGGAATATGGTCTTGAGGAATCCGGTTTTTCACTTGAAAAAATTATTGAAAAAGACTAATATTTACTTATGATTCATTTATTACAAGTTTGAAGGGTTACGTGAAATGCGTCACATATGTATAAGCGTGCTTTTTATAATGGAGATTAATAATATAGAAAATAGATGTTAGTTATGGAAAGCACCACAAGAAAATATCGTAAAGGTGGACGAATTCTTTTGAAAAAGCCAACTATCGTTGTTTTAGGTGCAGGTTATGGTGGGTTGATGACCGTTACGCGCTTGCAGAAGGCACTGGGGCAAAATGAAGCAGAAATCGTATTAGTCAACAAAAATGATTACCACTATGAAACTACATGGCTGCATGAAGCATCTGCCGGGACTCTTCATCATGATCGTGTCCGCTACCCGATTAAAAGTGTCATTAACGGCAGCAAAGTTAAATTCATCCAGGATTCCGTTTTGGAAGTGAAGACGGACGATAAAAAAGTCGTTCTTGAAAATGGCGAACTCGCTTATGATTACCTAGTGATCGGGCTTGGACCTGAATCGGAAACATTCGGAATCCAAGGGTTGAAGGAATATGCTTTCTCCATCTCCAACGTGAACACTGCACGCGAAATCCGTGATCATATTTCGTTGCAATTCGCTACCTACAGCTCTGAGGCAGAGAAGAATGAGGACCGCTTGACCATCGTTGTCGGGGGAGCCGGATTTACCGGTATCGAATTCCTTGGGGAACTGGCGAACCGGGTGCCGGATCTCTGCAAGGAATACGACATTGATTTCCAGAAGGTCCGCATGTACTGTGTGGAGGCCGCACCAGCCGTCCTTCCTGGTTTCGATCCGGAATTGGTGGACTATGCCGTTTCGTATCTTGAGAAAAAGGGTGTTGAATTCAAGATCGGGACTCCCATCAAGGGGGCGACGCCTGAAGGCATCATCGTTTCAAAAGGCGAAGATGAAGTGGAAGAAATCAAAGCGGGCACCGTGGTCTGGGCTGCTGGTGTACGAGGGAACTCCGTGATCGAGGCTTCCGGCTTCGAGGCTATGCGCGGCCGTATTAAAGTGAACCTTGACATGCGGGCACCAGGGCATGACGATATCTTCATCGTGGGTGATTGCGCCCTGATCATCAATGAAGAAATCAACCGTCCCTACCCACCTACCGCCCAAATCGCCATGCAGCAGGGAGAGGTCATTGCGAAGAACCTGACTAAGCTGGTCCGTAATGAAAGTGACCTTGAAACGTTCGCCTTCGAAAACAAAGGAACGGTATGTTCATTAGGTGATGACAATGCAATTGGCGTCGTATTCGGTAAGAAGGTGACGGGAAAGACCGCATCCTTCTTGAAGAAGATGGTCGATAACCGGGCATTGCTACTGATCGGCGGGCCTTCCCTGGTCGCAAAAAAAGGCAAGTTCAACATCCTTTGATTTTTTAGGGACATATTAACTGAAGCCATTTGGGGAGATTCTCTGAATGGCTTTTTAATGGCATCCATCGCTGATCGGGGCATGAAGCTTGAGTCGAAGATCATAAGCGGGAAATGGTTCGGCCATCAGCATCGAGTGATTGGTTAAAATGATTATAGGGGAAGTGGAGCTTGGTGGAACGGTGCAAAAATGTTTGGCTGGCAGTGTCTGGCCTTGTGATATCCGATAAGGGAGAATGGCTCGTGGTGAACAAAAGGTATGGCGGGTTGAAAGGGCAATGGTCGCTGCCTGCAGGTTTTGTCAAACATGATGAAACCGTTGACGAGGCTGTTGTAAGGGAAGTGTTCGAGGAAACGGGCATCCATGCGGAAATCGAAGGCATGGTAGGTGTCAGAAGCGGAGTCATCAAAGGGGAGATCAGTGATAATATGTTGGTGTTTTTACTTAAACCGCTCAGCTTTGAGGTCACCGCCCAATTGGATGAATTATATGAAGCTAAGTTTTATGATCCTGATTCATTGATGCAAGAGGGGAAGCAATCTTTATTATTGGAGCAGCTGTTAGCTTTTAAGAAGGAAAGAATGCAGACGATGCTTGATGGATTGAACCCAGGTGATCAATTCGGTTATACATCGTATAAATTATTCATGTGAATTGGGTAAATATATTTTATTCGACATTATTTGGCATTAAGTCGTTGACGCGGCAATTATTTTTTCAGTAAACTAAAGGTGTCGCTTTTAAGGGGGTCAAGAATAACATGCCATTGCCTGTTTTAATTATCTCAATACTCTTATTTTTCATATTATTTTTTGGGATTGGCTTTTTGCTCAATATGCTTTTTCGTTCATCATGGATCATGGTCATTTTATTTCCCATCGTCTTCATCGTCATTGTCAATGAAACGAAGCTGATCGAATATTTCCGAAATCCGGGAATGTCCTTTTCAAGCCTTGGGTCGAACCTTACATCCTTGCATTCGGCAGATATCATTATTTTATCAAGCGGGCTGCTTGGTGCCGTTTTAGCTGGTTTGGTTATTAAAACGTTAAGAAAAAAAGGATATCAGATGTTTTGATCAAGGTGGATCGTCTTCGTGGACGGTCCTTTTTGTTTGGGAAAAAGGTTGTTTTGCCTGTTTATGAATACTTTCTCTCTGGAAAGGGAACAAATATCCTTGTGAGAGGAGTGGAATGAATACATATGAAGGTCTGTAAGGCATTATTTTTGAGGGTTGCTATTATCATATTGTTTATCTTGGCCATCGACTCTACCTTAAATCATGTTTTTGGCGCTACAACTGAGGTTGACCCATTCGAAGAGACGATGAGACAACATCGATTGCTTGGGCTCGAATACAAAACCATCCATAGGGGGGATCAGGTGGCAACACTAGTTGCATCCGCTTCCAGGAGCAATGGACCGGCGACGATAGAGGAAGGCATCGAGCTTTTGAAGTATCCTAAGCATGAAGTGCTCGCGACAGGGTACACGGCCGGATATGAATCAACCGGAAAATATCCGAAAAGCCCTTCCTACGGCATAACCTATTCAGGAGTGAAGGTGAAGCGGGATATGTTTTCGACGATTGCCGCGGATTTAGCCGTCTTCCCGCTCGGAACCATCCTATGGATTCCTGGCTATGGTTATGGAGTGGTAGCCGACAAGGGGGGCGCAATCAAAGGGAATCACCTTGACCTCTATTATGAAACGGTGCAGGATGTGTATGATAATTGGGGTAAGAAAACCCTTGAGGTATATGTTGTGCAAAAAGGGAGCGGCGCGTTGTCCGAGGAACAGTTAAGTAAGTTGAATGAAACCAAGATCAGGCAGGTATTCAAGCATAAAATGAACGAACGGGCGTTGAACGAGCATGTATCATCCTTTGCCTTTTAATCATTCAGATGGGCGAATTCCATTTTCAGCGAGTTTGCCCAAAGCGTAAGGCTGCCCCGAGGGGCAGCCTTTTCATGTCAATCCTTTATGTGATTGTAGTCGTTGGATGCAGGGTCCTTGCCAATTTTGACAATCCTTCCAATAAACGAGGGGATGGACGGCAAAATAATGGTTCTTCCATGATATGGATATTATGATGGCGAACTGCTTTCATATCGCTCCAACCATTTCGCTTTTTGACAAGCCCCGGGTTCACTTTGCGTAAAGGAACCCCGACCCAGGCTAAGCAAATGTGGTCGGGATCCTTTTCGGTGACCTCTTCGGAAGTGACTTGGATGCTGGCCATGTTCACTTCTTCAAAAAGATTATATCCTCCGGCCAGACGGCTGATTTCGGATAACCAATTGACTCCGCCTGGGCTGAATAAGGGGTTTGGCCACCACTCCCAATAAAGGGAAGGCTTCGTTTCGATTGTATCAGCCACGTCTTGATAGCGGAGGATCGTGGCCCTGAATTTGGAAGCCTGCTTCTCTGCTTCGTTCTTAAGGTCCGTCGCCTCCCCCAAGGTAAGCAAATCCTGGGCGATATCTTCAAGCGATTGCGGATTGAAGATGATATGGGGAAGGTTCCGCTTTTTTAATGCTTCAATATTTTTTTCCATGCCGGGTACACTTAATGAAGCCAATATCAAATCAGGTTTCAATGCTTCCACTTGATCGATATCGATCGATAAATCCGGCCCGACTTTAGGGAGGTGCTGAATGGATTCAGGCCAATCCGAGTAGTCGTCGATGGCGATCAGCTGATCCTCGATTCCTAGATAGGTGCATAGTTCCGTATTGCTGGGGCATAGCGAGATTATTTTCAACTGTATCACCTACCCTTGAAAAATGAAAAAGTGAAGCACAAGTGCAATGAATACACCGGTCAAGGCTCCGAAAAATACCTCGATCGGCTTATGGCCCAACAGTTCCTTTAATTGTTGTTGTTTTTGCTTCTCCTCTTTTTTTTGCCAATTTTTCGCTTGCTCGACAAATGTATTGAAATCGGTAACGAGGCGGTTCAAGACGGCAGCCTGTTCCCCTGCCTGCCTCCTTACGCCTGTTGCATCGAACATCGTGATGACGGCAAAGATTGCGGCAACCGCGAATACAGGTGAATCCATGCCAGTTTCAATCCCTACGGCAACGGTGAGAGCTGACACGGCTGCCGAGTGGGAGCTGGGCATCCCGCCCGTCGAGTTAAGAAGTGACCAGTTCACTTTACGAAAAGCGATGAAATGGATGGGCACTTTGATGAATTGAGCAAAGAAAATGGCAATCAATGCTGCAATCAAAGGGAAGTTGAGAAAAAAATCCAAAAGTATCAGCCTTCTTTCCGATTATGAGTAACGTTGAAACCATATAAGGATAAGTAAGAAATCCTGCTTTTGCATGAGCGAACTTATCCGGCGTTTATTAAGTAGTTCCATCAAATCCTGTCGATTCCCTGCTGGATAAGGATAAAATATGATCTTTCTTATACTATTACTCTAAAGTCACCTTTTCTAAACAATATCCTTGATAATATTAATTTCAAATGCCTTTATCGAAAACTTTGGAAGATTTCGTTATAATGAAGGTAATCGAATGGAGGAGATGGCATATGTTCACAGTTAAAGATTCCTTGAATATAGATTTGATCGACGAATGCTTGGTCCTGGGTGTGTTTGACAGACCGATCAAATTCACAGGCATAGGGGAGGAAGCCGATGAGCAATTGGGCGGCCAGCTAACAGAGTTAGTGAAAGCTGGAGAGATCTCATCCAAGAAAAAATCAGTGGTTAAAATACATACATTAGGCAAGTTAGGTGTAAAGCGATTGGTATTTGTAGGTCTGGGGAAGGAAAAAGAGCTTACTTTCGAAACGCTCCGCGAAGCATTGGGGAAAGCGCGTAAAACGATTGCGGAATCCAAGCTGACGACGCTGTCGATCGCCTTGGATACATTCACGACTGAAAACCTGGATGCCCTGGACGCTGCGCATGCATGCTCCGAGGCGTTCGAACTTGCTTCCTATAAGTTTGAAGGCTACAAGCAAAAATCGAACCAGGTCGAAAAAAGCATTGAAGCAATTACGGTTTATAGTGATGCCGATAGTGGCGAGATAGGGGCGGCGCTTCATGTAGGCAGAATTTTCGGCAGGGCCACCAACTCGGCGAGGACATTGGTCAATACACCTGGGAATTTGCTGACTTCCACGGATTTGGCTGACTATTCAGCCGCTTTGGGTGAACGTTATGGCTTTGAAGTGGAGATTCTTGAGAAGGAAGATATGCTCAAGTTGGGAATGGGTGCCCTCCTTGCCGTCAATCAGGGCTCGGTCGAACCACCGAAAATGATCGTGTTGAAGTATCAAGGAAAAGAGGAATGGAAAGATGCTATAGGTTTGGTAGGTAAAGGCATCACATTCGATACTGGCGGATATTCCTTGAAAACGAAGGCAGGCATCGTCGGAATGAAGACGGATATGGGGGGGGCTGCAGCCGTATTGGGGGCAATGGAAATTATCGGTGAATTGGGGCCGGACCAAAATGTAGTTGCCGTCATTCCTTCCACTGATAATATGATCAGCGGCGAAGCCTTCAAGCCGGATGATGTGATCACTGCCATGAGCGGAAAAACGATCGAGGTATTGAATACCGATGCTGAAGGACGGCTCGTCTTGGCAGATGCCATGACCTACGCTAAACATCATGGTGCAGAATACCTGATTGACGTAGCGACGTTAACGGGCGGTGTCATAACGGCGCTGGGCATGGATATGACTGGTGCCATGACCAATGACGTTGAATTCTACGAGCAAGTCCAAAAAGCTTCCGAGGAGGCCGGCGAGCCTATGTGGCGGCTGCCCATTACCGAAAAGGACAAGGAGCGCGTACGCAATAGTAAGATAGCAGATTTGAACAATTCACCTGGCGGGGCCGGGCATGCCATCATGGGCGGGGCTTTCATCGGTGAATTTGCTGAAGCGACCCCGTGGGTCCACCTGGATATTGCCGGGACATCGACAACCTCCAGCAGCTCGGCATTATGCACCGCAGGAGCGACGGGTGTCATGGCTCGGACGCTTGCCTTATTGGTTGAAACCTTTGAAGCGAAATGAACAAAAAAAACCGAAGCCAAGCATAGGCTTCGGTTTTTTGTCATATATCCCTCCATTTTAGACTGATGATGATATGGCAATTAACCTCCCCGGCTTTCGGATGGAAATCAAAACGGATCCCATCTGGGTTATACATGATATCAGGTTCGTTTTTAATGCCGATCTTCCGGATCATTTCCGTCACGAGGCTTTTTTTCGATGATTGGGCAGCGGTCATCAATCCGTTTGCGAAAGGCTTGGATGTCGCTAAAGTGTTCATGACTTTTTGCACATCGATCAATAAGGACTGCGAGGCCTTTGCCGATTTAACCAACAAATCGGGATTGGTCGCCGAGTAGGGACGGATGCTTCCAGCCAGCCCGTCATACATATGAGGGGGATGCAGGCCGAAGGGGAAATAAGGGTGATTTTCCATTAAGATTCCTTCCTTTCCTTCAGGCTTTCTTTAGACCTGTTTTCTTTATACGTTAAACTATGTAAGAACGCCTTGCGATATGATAGCGGCTCGACGACAGCCCTTTCCTGAAACCCAATCCAGGGAATTTTAGCGAAAGACACACTATTATTTGTAAACCGCTTCATTGACAGGTATAGTGGATAGTAATATACTTACTTACCTAAAGTAAGGAGTATGCACACTATAAATTAAAAAATAGGTGATGTTATCATGAAAATAAACGAGCAAACAAAAAGCATTCTAATAGATAAAATGACGATCCTGAAAACCCCTGGAAAAGCGGATATATGCTTAGTGGGGCCCGTTAAGCTCCCTGTGGAACAAGGCGATTTCTCCGCCGTTTTCCAATGGTATACATGGCTTGAGCTGGATGGAGCGAATCATGACAAGGAAGCGGTGCTTGAATCGCTTTCGGATGCAAACCTGGCTTTTGGACAACAGTCCTCCGTATTGGTATATGGTGATTTCAAAGAGTCCGAAAATGCACTCGTCCGGATGCATAGCATCTGCCATACAGGTGATATTTTTGGCAGTAAACGATGTGATTGCGGCTATCAGCTCCACCAATCGATGAAGATGATTGCCGAGCATGGCTGCGGCGCGATTTTTTACCTTGCTGACCATGAAGGAAGAGGAATCGGCCTATTCTCCAAGTCCCTTGCTTATTTGCTGCAGCAGGAAGGCTATGACACGGTCGAGGCGAACCAGGCATTAGGGTTTGAAGACGATACACGTTCCTACGAAGGGGCAATCCGCGTATTACGGGAATTGCGCGAGAATCCGGTGACATTAATTACGAATAACCCGAAGAAACTGGATGCCCTGATGAAGCATGGTCTCGCGGCAAAGGATCATATACCGCTTTGGGGCGGGCTAACGGAAGATAATAGCTTCTATTTGGACACAAAGGTTAAGAAGTCTGGACATATTCCCCTGCAGAAGCCAACTTTTATCGTATAAGGAGAGCTTAACGTATGAATGATGATCAATATTACATGAAGTTGGCACTAGATCTAGCAGCCAGTGCCAAAGGAAAGACGAATCCGAATCCAGTGGTCGGGGCAGTCATCGTCAAGGACGGCGTGATTGCCGGTACAGGAATCCATCGGAAGGCGGGTGAGCCGCATGCAGAAGTCCATGCGTTCAAAATGGCTGGTGAGTATGCAGAAGGTGCAACCCTATACGTAACGCTAGAGCCGTGCTCCCATTATGGAAAGACTCCTCCTTGTGCAAATTTAGTCAAGGAATCGGGCGTCCATCGGGTTGTCGTGGCTACGCAAGATCCAAACCCGGAAGTTGCAGGAAGAGGGATAGCGATCCTGAAGGATGCAGGCATTGAAGTGGAAGTTGGCGTTTTGGAAAAAGAAGCGCAAAGACTGAATGAACGATTTATCCACAATATGACGAAGAATCGTCCATTCATCATCTCGAAGCTTGCGATGACGCTCGATGGAAAACTTGCGACACATACAGGGCATTCGAAATGGATAACTGGAGAAGAATCCCGTCATTCCGTACATGTGCTGCGTAATGAGGTGGATGCCATCCTCGTCGGAATCGGGACTGTACTGGCCGATGATCCATCATTGACGACCAGACTTCCCGAAGGCGGAGGCAAAAATCCGATCCGGATCATTTTGGACAGTGAACTTCGTGTTCCTTTGGATGCTAATGTTGTTGACGCCTCGGAAGCCAAAACGATAATCGTAACGCAGGAACATGCACCTAAGGAAAAAATCGCCTTTCTGAGCGAAAAAGGGATCGAATTCATTTTTGTCAAAAAAAATGAGGGCGGTCTTGATTTGGGCGCGCTGATGGAAGAATTGTATAAAAAGGGCATTACGGATGTTTTGCTAGAGGGCGGAAGTGAAGTCAATGCCTCTTTCCTAAGGGCAGGGCTCATCGATAAATTCTTGATTTACGTTGCTCCTAAACTATTGGGTGGGAGAAACTCGCTGACGCCGTTTACGGGAGTGAATATAGATACGATGGATGAAGCGCTGGATGTAGCCTTCTCTAGTGTGGACATGTTTGGAGAAGACATCCGCATCACCGCTTATCCGAAATTATAATGGACAACAGGTGAAGAATGATGGTGGTTAAAACTGATGTATGCATAGTGGGGTCTGGTCCTGGAGGAGCACTGTTAGCCTATCTTTTGGCCAAGCGGGGCATATCGGTCGTCCTGCTTGAAAGGCATTCTGACGTGTCAAGGGAGTTCAGGGGGGAGTTCCTGAACGAGGAAGGAGAGGACATCCTTAAAAAGCATGGTTTATTCGAGACTGTGGAAAGGCTCGGCTTGCTAAGGATGGACCGAATCGAATATTGGCAAGGTGGCCGCTTATTTAAACGGATTTTTCCTGAATGGCCGGTAGATCATGTTGGGATACATGTACCTCAAAATCATTTGCTTTCAGCGATATTGGATGAAGCGAAAAAGCTGGACACCTTTCGATTGATGCTAAATAGCCGGGTTACGGACTTGATTCAGAATGACCGGGGCCGGTTTACGGGTGTCAAGGTCCGAAAAGAGGGAAAGGACATGATCGTCGAAAGTCCATTGATCATCGGGGCGGACGGCAGGTTTTCCACGGTCCGGAAAAAAGCGGGGATTAAAGCCGTGATTAAAAATCATGGCTACGATCTGTTGTGGGCAAAAATCCCGGCTCCTAAGGGATGGCAGCCCTCAATCAAGATGGCACTGGTCAATGACTCCCAAGTCGCCCTCTTCACTCAAACGGGAGGGGCGATCCAAATTGGCTGGAATATAGAGCACGACTCCTTTCCCCAGCTGCGAAAACAGCCTTTTGAGCCCTTCATCGAAAAATTGCTGATGGCCTTTCCTGAATTGATCGAAAGTGCGCGGGAAAATATCCGCTCCTGGCAGGACTTCATATTATTGGACGTTCACAGCAGCTATTGCGAAACGTGGACGAAGGATGGAGTTGCTTTAATGGGCGACGCGGCCCATACGATGACGCCTACAGGCGCTTTCGGGCTGAATTGCGCCATGAAAGATGCCGATTTATTGGCCGATCTTATCCGGGAATGCATCTTGCATGAGGATGCTGAATTCCTTGGGCTAAAAGCCGCCGAGCCGGAAAGAAAGTCCGAAATTGAAAGATTGCAAGCCATTCAAGTGGACAAGGAGATATCCTTCGCATCACAGTTTGCCGCTTATGTTTGAATAGGAGTGAATGATATGAAATTTGGGTTCGATATTGATGATACCCTGATTAATTTGAGGGAATTCGCGTTCCATCTTTATAATGAAAAGCTGAATAAAAACGTGGAACTGGCGGTATTCAAAGCGTTAAAGACGATAGAAATCCATGAAGCATTCGGGCTTGATAAAGAGGCGGGCGGCAAGATGTGGAATAGTCTTGTCGAGGAAGTGTATTATTCATCGTGTCCCGCTTTCGAGGGCGCAGTGGAAACGCTCCAGGAGCTTGAATTGGCAGGGCATGAGATTTATTACATCACTGCCAGAAAGACGGAGCATGGTGAACGGACGAAAAAATGGATGATCGAAAACGGCTTTCCGGTTAAGGATGACCATTTTTTCTGCGGCATGAAGGATCATGAAAAAATCGATACGATCAATCAGCTTGAGCTTGATTATTATTTCGATGATAAACCGGCTGTCCTCGAAACCTTATTGGATATTCCAACGAAGGTGTATGCAATCGACAATTCCTATAACAGGGAATTGGATATACCGAGACTTGCAAGCTGGTCCGAATTAAAGGAACTGATCTCCAAATGAACGGATGAGGATGACTTGATCGATTCGGGTCATCCTTTTTAGATGCCGTATTATGAACCGTGATTCATTTTTTTGTCTCTAAATGTTATGATTTACCTGAAGGAAATAAAAAGGTGGGGGGATTGGAATGGAAATCAATATGGATAACTCGTTGATAGGCACGCTTGGAATCGAAATGAAAGAATACGGGGATGGGAAAATCATAGCCACGATGCCGGTGGATGAACGAACGAGGCAGCCTTATGGTTTATTGCACGGGGGAGCATCTGTTGCACTTGCCGAATCCGTTGCAAGTGCCGGGGGAATGCAGCTTGTGGATCAGACGAAACAGGCTGTGGTCGGACTTGAAATCAATGCCAATCATGTAAGGGGAGTTCGCTCTGGGTTTGTTACCGCGGAAGGGAATATCATCCATCGCGGGAGGACTACGATGGTATGGGACGTGAAGATCCGGGACGAAGAGGATCATCTTATCTGTATTTCCCGCTGTACGTTAGCCATCATTGACTTACCAAAGTGACGGAGAAAAAACAGCTTAGCATGGTGAACGCTCCGGGCTGATCCCCGGGCGGCTGATTGAATGGTATACAAATGGTTGCAAAGGAGTTTTTTTATGCTTGTTGGCTCTATACAAGAAATCACCCGGCATCCGGTTAAATCATTCGCTGGTGAACAGGTACAGGCAACGAAGGTGATGGATTATGGGTTATATGGAGATCGCAGTCATGCCTTTAAGGACAAGCAGGGGAAATTCATCACGATAACCCAGGTTCCTGAAATGGTTCGCTATCAAGCTTTCTTTTCAGGTGAGGAAACGTTGAAGGCTTATCCTGAATTGAAAGTGAAGGCACCGGACGGAAACATACTGACATGGGGGGAGAAAGCCTTCCTGGAGGAAATGGACCTGTTGCTGAGGCGGGAGGCAGAAGCCGTTGTGTATCCTCCTTCGCATATTCCGTTCGGGGCCATCGAGGAAGAAAATATATTGCTTGTGAGTGATGCTTCCATAGCTGAATTGACGAAGCTTTGGGGAAATGAAGTGGATGGCAGAAGGTTCAGGCATAATGTAGTGCTGTCTTTAGTGAACAAAACGCCCTTTCTGGAAGAAAGTTGGTTCGGAAAGCGGATTATCATTGGCAATGACGTCGTACTGGAAATCAAAAGGCATTGCGAACGCTGCATGATCATAACGGTCGACCCTGGAGATTCCCATAAAGATCCTTCCCTGTTAAAAACCGTCGTCAAGGAAAGGAACAATCATTTTGGCGTCTATGCTTCCGTCTTGCGGACAGGTGAAATCAGATTGGGCGATCAAGTGTTTTTAATGGATTAAGCTTGCGTTTCAATTATAAAAACCAGAAAGGCTGCTCCTGTACCCAGGGCAGCCTTTCTTCACTTGATAAGGAAATCACCGGTTCTTCTTCAAATCGTCCTGGACACTTTGATCCCACATTTTAACACCTGTATGGTAAGCGGAGCGGTTGATCAAATGTCCAGCGACGGGACTGGTCATGAAGATAAAGATGATGGCGAGCACGATCCGGAAATCGACATGGCCATGTTGATGATAAAAGTATAACAACGTGCCAATCAGGATGAACATGATTCCAAGCGTCGAGCTTTTTGAAGCAGCGTGATTCCTTGTATAGACATCAGGCAAGCGGATGATGCCGAAAGCGGATACTAGAAAGAGGAAGACACCCATTAAAAGGAATAGGCCGGAAAGGATTTCAACGATTACGGTCATCTTCAATGATCTCTCCTTTCTCGAGGAATTTGGCAAAAGCGACCGTTCCGATGAAGGAGAGGACTCCGAGCAGCAGAATGGCTTCCAGATAGGCGCTAGTGTCCATGACAATGGAGGCAAGCGCCACGATTGCGATCAGATTGATTCCCATTGCATCGAGTGCGATGACCCGATCCGGTACGGATGGCCCTATGATTAAACGGTAGAGGAATCCAGCCATGGAAAGGGATGCACCGAGCAAGGCTATTTTCAGCACTAAATCGAACATGATTTGCTCACCTCCATGATCGCCTTTTCGAATGTATGTTTAATACTGTCCACAGCCTCAGCCTTGTCGGCAATATCCATCGCATGGATATAAAGAATCCGATTATCCTCCGAAACTTCGACGACTAGCGTCCCTGGTGTCAGGGTAATTAAATTCGCGAGGATCGTTATTTCCCAATCCTTCGTCAGCACGGTTTCGAAGGCGAATATGCCAGGCCGCATATCCAGCTTCGGCTTTAAAACGACCTTGAGGACGCTAATGTTGGAAGAGACGAGTTCCCTTGCGAATATGAGCAGCAAGCGGATGACGGCGTTCACCCGGTTCAGGTAGAAGCGGTCCTTGAAAAAATGGCGGAAGACGAACATGATGCAAAGCCCCAATGCATATCCGATGATAAAGGTGCTCCCATCAAACTCATTTTTTAAAAACATCCAAGTAACCGCAAGGACCAGATTCAGTAAAATTTGGAATGACATCAGGCACTACTCCTTTAAAACCGCTTTGATATAAATATCCGGATTCAATAATGTTTCGACTGCTTGAGAAATGAAAGGGTATATCGCTTCCGTTCCAACTCCGTATAAGACGGAAATGGCAACGAGGATTACGGCCGGAATAAGCATCTTATTAACCGGAACGGCTGCCGGGCGATAATCAGCCCTCGGTGTTCCCCAGAAGCCGTAGATGAAGATTTTCATCACGGAATACAGGACCATCAAGCTTGATAGCAGGACAATGGCCATTCCAAGGTAGTCGCCTGATTTTCCTGCTCCCAGGAGAATAAGAAGCTTGCCGGCAAAGCCGCTGAATGGCGGGATCCCAGCCAAGGATATGGCAGCTACGAAAAAGGTCCAGGCAAGGGCGGGGTACTGCTTGATCAAGCCCCCCATTTTCCTTAAATCAGCCGAGCCGGTGAGTTTGATCATGATGCCGATCAGCAGGAAGAGTGCAGCCTTGATCAGCATGTCATGGATGATATATAAAATCGAGCCTGATAATGCCTGTTCGTTCATCACGGAGATGCCGAAAACGATGACACCGACAGCGATGATGATGTTGTAAATGATGATTTTCTTTACATCCCAATAGGCGAGCGCCCCGATGACGCCGATGAGGATGGTCAAGATGGCAAGCCACGCCAGGAAGGTATGGGTGAAGCCTTGATCATGATAAAACATCAGCGTATAGGTGCGGGAAATCGAGTATATCCCGACCTTGGTGAGCAAGGCTCCGAATAGTGCCATCACGGGAATCGGCGGAGCATGATAAGACCCAGGCAGCCACTGGAAGAGCGGGAAAATGGCGCCTTTCAAGCCGAAAACGATCAAGAAACCGATGGCTATCACCGAGAGGATCGCAGGCTGATTGACCTCTGCTATCCTTTGGCTGATCTGCGCCATATTCAATGTGCCCAGTACAGAGTAGAGATACGCGACCATGATGACGAAAAAGGACGAGGAGAGCACGTTGACAATGATATACTTCAACGATTCCCTCAGCTGGATTTTCGTCCCGCCGAGTACCAGCAGCACATAAGAAGCCATCAGCATCACTTCGAAGAAGACAAATAGATTGAAAAGGTCCCCCGTAAGGAAGGCCCCATTCACGCCAATCAATAAAAATTGAAAAACGGGATAATAATAGTGTGCTTCACGTTCCTCCCCTATCGAGTGGAACGAATAAAGCAAGATGGCCAGCCCGATGATATTCGTAGTCAGGACAAGCAGTGAGGCAAGCATGTCTGCGACAATCACGATCCCGAAAGGCGCCTCCCAGCTGCCGACACCCAAGGTCAAGATACCCTGGGAATGTACCGAGAATACAAGAAAGCTGGATATTACGATGCCAATAAGTGACGAAAAAAGTGAAACCCATCGTTGGAGCTTGATTTTTTTTGCAATGAAAATGAGAAAGATGCCTGTGAAAAGCGGCCATAAAACAGGCAGGAAGGTTAAGTTACTCATTCGTTTTTGTACCTCTCATTTCTTCCATATCATCCGTTCCGAGCTCCTGATAGGAACGGTAAGCCAGTACCAGCAGGAAGGACGTCACACCGAAACTGATGACGATTGCCGTTAAGATGAGTGCTTGCGGAAGCGGATCGGCATAGACAGCAGCTTCTTCACTCAGTAACGGGACGGAGCCGGCTTTTAGACCGCCCATCGTCAAAATCAACAGATGGGCGCCGTGACTGAGCAGCCCGGTACCGATTATGATTCTGATCATGCTTTTTGAAAGCATTAAGTACGTCGCGCACATGAATAAAATTCCAATGACAATGGCCATTAATAGTTCCATTATTCACTCTCCCCTATCGTTTGAATAATGGTCATCGTGACACCAACAACCACAAGATAAACACCGAGATCAAAAAGCACGGCGGTATGAAGTGAGATATGCCCAAGGAGGGGCAAATCGACATAACGGTAGGCATGGGTCATGAGCGGTACGCCGAACAACAGCCCGCCTGCAACCGTCAGGCTTGAAATGAGCAAGCCTGCACCGATCATCAACTTATAATCGATCGGCAGGATCGCGGTGACGGTCTTTAAATCGAAGGCGAGCAGCAGCAGCACAATGGCAGCCGAAGTCATCAAGCCTCCGACAAACCCGCCGCCTGGCGAATAATGACCGCCCAGGAAGATGGCCACCGCAAAAAGGAGGATGACGAAGGCGGCGACCTTCGTAACCGTTTGAAGAATCAGGTCGTTTTGCTTCATGATTTAGCTTTCCCCCTTGTCAGACGCAATTTGATCATCGCGAAGATCCCGAGCGCGGCGATGGAAAGGACCGTGATTTCAAACATCGTATCAAGTCCGCGGAAGTCGACGAGAATGACATTTACGACGTTTTTCCCGCCGGCCTCTTTATACGCGTTTTCAAGGTAATAGCTTGAGATGGAATCAAATAGTTTATTGCTGTGTGCCGATAAGGCGATCAACGTCACGATGACGCCTACACCAATGGATATCAAGGCGTTATTCAACCTGAATGTCATCCGTTCTTCCTTTCTGCTGGCCATCAATGGCAGGTGGAAGAAGCAAAGCAAGAACAGCGATACGGATATCGTTTCAATGACTAGCTGGGTCAGTGCTAAATCCGGAGCCCGCAGCAAGACGAAAAACAGGGAAATCGCATAACCGACTGCTCCCAAGATGATGATCGAGGTTAAACGTGACTTGGCAAACAAAATCGCAATCGCCGCGACGACGATGACGCCAGCTATTAGCAGCTCGTAAAAACCGATCGGGGCAAAATGTCCTGTATCCAATGTAAAGGCATCCTTCCAATAAATCGTAAAGCCCAATGAAAGAATGAAAAATAGGAATATGGATAGCAGATAGGTCCGCAATGAACCTGTCATTAATAATTTCATCACGGAGGAGGACGAACGTTCAAGGCCCTTTAATCCGTTATCATACAAAGAATTCAAGGATATACGTTCAGGAACCACCTGAGTGATCCTCTGCCACTTCGGAAGCGTTTTGTATAAAAGAATTCCCAATGCGATGATGCCGATCGTCATCCATACTTCAGGTGTGAACCCATGCCAGAAAGCAATATGGACATGGAAATCTTCGGTTGCCAAGCTAGGCTGTATGCCAGCTACTGCAGGCTTGATGATCGAAGTAGCAAGCAAGTTTGGGAAAATGCCGAAAACGATGACCAGCAAGGCAAGGATGATGGGAGAAACCAGCATCCCGATCGGTGCCTCGTGTGGCTTCCTATCCAATAGGTTTGCCTGAAGGTTGCCTGTAAAGGGTTTGAGCACGACAATCATGCTATAGATAAAAGTGAACACACTCGCAATCCAGGCTATAACAGGGAACAGAACTCCCCATGTGTCCATATTGAAGATATCCAGCTCCAATACATTCACCATGCTGGCCAAGAACATTTCCTTACTTAAGAAACCGTTGAATGGCGGAAGGCCTGCCATTGAAAAGGCGCCGATGATGGCGACGGTGAAGGTGATCGGCATCACCTGCATCAATCCGCCAAGCTTTTTGATATCACGGGTCCCGGTTTCATGGTCAATGATGCCTGCAACCATGAAAAGGCTGCCCTTGAAGGTCGCGTGATTAATCAAATGGTATACAGCTGCAACCGTGGCTGCCAAGTAAATATTTCCCCCCATTGAATCATAATGGAGTGCTGCCGCGCCCAGACCCAGCAACGACATGATCAATCCGAGCTGACTGATGGTGGAAAAGGCGAGGATGCCTTTTAAATCGGTCTGCTTGATTGCCGAGAACGAGCCCCAGAAAAGGGTGATCAATCCGGTAATCGAAACGAGCCAGAGCCATAACCCGGATTCTGCAAAAACAGGGCTTAATCGGGCCACTAAATAAATCCCGGCCTTGACCATCGTTGCCGAATGAAGATAGGCACTGACGGGCGTCGGAGCCTCCATCGCATCAGGAAGCCAGATATGGAAGGGAAATTGGGCCGATTTAGTGAATGCCCCAAGCAGGACGAGCAATAGTGCCGGAGTGAAGAGCGAGTGATCCATCAGCTGCCCACTTTGTGCTATCAATTCACGTATGCTGAAGGTGTTGCCCATGATGGAAAGGAGAATGATCCCCCCAAGCAGGCTTAGTCCTCCAAGGACGGTAATCAGCAGGGATTTCTGTGCCCCGTAACGTGAACGCTCCCGTTCATTCCAATATCCAATCAATAAAAACGAGGAGAGACTGGTGAATTCCCAAAATGTATAAAGGACAATCAGGTTATCCGAAAGGACCACACCGAGCATCGCCCCCATGAAGAGCAAAAGAAAGACGTAAAACTGATTCAGCCTTTCCTTCTCCTTCGATAAATAGAAAACGGAGTAAAGAACGACGAGTGAACCTATTCCGGTAATGAGCAAGGCGAACAGAAGCCCTAGTCCATCAACATAGAAATCGACATGGATACCGAGAGAAGGGATCCATGCAGCCCTTTCCGTCATGACATCGCCCTGTTTGGTCAAGGGGATGAACCTTGAAAAATAGGTGAAAAGGAGAATGGGTAATATGAGTACAAACCATCCTGTATGTATGTGTCGAAATAGTTTGTATAAGAGTGGAACAATAAGAGCTAATAAAAACGGTGATAATACCGCCAGATGAAGCAATGACATAAACTTCCCCCCCTTTTTACGAAGTCTTTCGTCTTATTATGCTTTTATTTACGCAATACTAGACGCCAGCAAATCTTCGTTGCTGATGCCATTTTTTTTTATTAATTACATGTCACGATTAAAAGTATAACGCAATTTTTGGGGGTTTGCATGGCTTTAGGAACTAGGAAGGTCCACTAAAATGAAGATTTATATATAGGTAGAAAAGGAGCCTCCACCGCTCTGAAAATATTTATTTCAAACGTTTATTTGCGGGGAATTCGTATAGTATCCATTGTGAAATCGTGGTTTATCTTGCATAATATAGGATAAAAGAAGCATGGATGGAGAAAACATGAAAAACACCTATTTACTAAGCTACTTTCCGATCATATCAATCCTATTATTCAGCCTATCCTTTTCCATTTATGGGGAAATGCAAATGCTCAAGTTATTCGGGAATTTGGGCATCTACCAAGGGATGCTGGAGTTTTTTTCTGAAACGGGCATAAAGCTGGCGCTGCTGATCGTATTGCTTCTCCTATTTTTCATGGTTTTTGCCGCCTTGAAATTGATCTCTGACACTGTAATGGAGCTATCTTTGTTATTCTTTTCCAAGGATTCGGAAGGGAAAGCCTTGAACAGTGTAAGAAGGGGCTCGGTCATATATGTCATTGGCGCTGCGTGTTCCTTGTTCAGTGTTCAATACATCATTGGGCTAGGAGTGATCTTCATCGCAACGAATATCGTGGCCTTGATTTATTTCGTCAATAAATTGAGCCCGAACCTGAATTTGGCGAGGTTGGTCGGACTGGTTTTCTTTCCGATCTTCGTTTGGACGGCCTTGATTTCCATCGTCTCCTTTGCCGGCTTGAAGCTTTACAACAGCGTGATTGCAAGCCTGCCCATCTAACCATAAAAAAAGAAGGTGCCAATGAAGGCACCTTCTCAGTTTGTAGACAAAAGGGGTTCGGAATTAAAAAATTCCGAACCCCTTTTGAAATTCCTTTGAAATTTTGACCAAAGGTTACGAGATTTGGGCTCTT